>CAVPGM010000028.1:0-79734 GCA_963703945.1 uncultured beta proteobacterium
ACTGCGCCGCTATCTTTCGTGAGCGACGCGTAGAAGATCCTCTCGGCGGCGAAACGCGCTTTCTTGCCGTCGTCGAACTTGATCTCGCCGTCGCGGCAATCGAGATAGCGGGTGCCCGTTCTCCCAGACCCACTTCTTCAGGAAGGGGCGCAAGGGATGCAGCGTGGGGCGTCAGCCATTGCATTCTCCAGTGTCTCCAGTGCAGTCATCGCGCGTGTTCGAGTTGCTCGTCGCGCGGCCGTTACACATAGCCTTGTCGCAATGGCCAAGACGGCGCCTTGCCCTACGATTTCTTCGGATAGTCGAGCAGTACTTTTGCGGGCTTGATCTTGCCGATTTTTGACCACGACTTCGCGTCGAATGTGAACTCGGCCACAGCACATGTCGGCATGTGGGCTATCTCGCCCGAGAGGCGATGCGCGAGCTCGGTCAACTCGGGGTTGTGGCCAAACAACATCACGCGCTCCACCTTGTCGCCAAGCTGATGGATCACGTCGAGCAGGTCGTCCGCCTCGACTGCGTACAGCCGCTCAGTCACGACGATCTCCTTGCGCCGGTAGTCGAGCTTCTTAGCAATGATCTCTGCCGTGCTAAGTGCGCGCATGGCGGGACTCGACAGGATCAAATCTGGCTTCACGTCGCGCTTCGCCAATCGTTCACCCATCTTCAGTGCATCGCGCCGACCGCGATCGTTCAATGGCCGGTCTTTGTCGGGCAATGCGGTGTCGTCCCAACTGGACTTGGCGTGGCGAATAAGAAAGAGCGTTTTCATGCCATATCGCGCAGCGGCAGGCGACGCCGCCGCCGATGGTCCGCATTAGTAGAAGCAGCAGCGTCGACCCGACGAGACCAAGCCCGGAAAACCGGGAATTGTTCAGAATACCCCGCGTTCAGCGAATGTCCGGAAAACGGCAAGCGGCCCGACGTCGCGCAAACGACCCATTGCCGCCGTTAGCAATCGCCGAAGGCGGGACGCGCTGACTCGCTTAGAAGCCGACACACGTCAATCGGCCGAACGCGACCCAAAGGCGCCCAGTGGCGCTTTTCAGGTCGAACGACCGGTCCACCTTGGAACTCGCCGATCGCAGAGGTCGTCGAGAAATTGGAGTCCGGCGCCAGCAGGCTCGCTGGCGAGGAACCCACCCCGCGGCCACTGCCGACGAAGCGGCTGCGGGAGCCAGCCAGGCCAGCGCGTCCTGAATCGCCCTAACGACTCTCACTGTCCGATCAGTACAACCGGACGGCCATGTCGAAGTGCCAGGTCCGGCGGATTTCGATCACGTCGAACTCGCGGGCGAGCCCCGGCGGGAACGCTTGGTAGGGCAGCTGGCTTTGCACGATGCGCCGTATCGCTTCGTCAATTTCCGCCACACCACTGGACAGAACGAATGTCACGGACTCCACGGATCCGTCGCTTCGAATGGCCACCGTCACCATCGGATCGCTGTGGGGCCGCTTGGCCGCGTCGCGGACCATGTCGAATGTCATGTTCAGCTCGATCTTCCGGGCCCAGGCTTCCGCGTACAGAATGAGTTCGGTGTTGGGGTCGGTACGCCCGAACAGCCTGTATCGACGCCCGCCGCTCGACGAGGGTGGAAGGCTGGATGGCGGGGCCGCTGCAGTCGAAGCCTCTTCGCGCCGGGCGGCTTCCTCATCCAGCTGTCGTCCTATTGCGCGAAGCCTCGCTTCGCGTCTTGCCTCCTCCTCCTGTGCGGCCTCGAGCCGCGCTGCCGCTTGCCGGGTTGCCTGTTGCTTCACTGCCTCCTGACGTTCGGCTTCCCGCCGGGCGGTCTCGATACGCTCAGCCTCCCGACGAGCAGCTTCCTGCTGCGCAGCCTCTTGCCGGGCCGCCGCCTGTCGCGCGGCGTCTTGGCGTTCAGCCTCCAGCTGCGCGTTCCTGACTCGTTCAGCTTCCCTACGGGCGGCCTCGACCCGCGCAGCCTCTTGCCGGGCCGCCGCCTGCCGCGCGGCCTCTTGGCGCTCGGCCTCCAGCCGCGCGGCCTCGATCCGTGCCGCCTCCAGTTGCGCTGCCTGCCGTTGTGTCTCCTGTTCCGAACGATCGACCTTTGCAAGCTCAACGGCTCGCTCCCGCGCCTCCGAGTCGACCCGCTCCTGCGCGGCATCGCCGGCATCGCGCGGCGCCGGCGTCACGGTCTCCGGACTCGACGCGCTTGGCGCTGCGGCGATCACGGGCGTTGGTGCCGGAGCGGCAGGTATGGCCAACGCGGCCTCGTCGGGCCGGTCCATGGCGATCACTTCCGGCCCAGGGATCGGTTTGGGCGCCACGTCACCGGTCTCTTCGCGAAGCAGAGGCGCCTTCGCACGAGTCGCTCCAGTCGCGGCGTCTGGCGCTGGCTTGACCTTTGCCGTCGGCTTGGCCTTGGGCATGATCGCTTCTGCCGTGCGGCCCCGGGTCGGCGCTGGGGACACGGATAGTGTCTGGGCCGGCCCACCGGGAACGGGCTGCTTGATCGATGGCCGCAAGGGCTTCTTGACCGATGTACCCGCCGGCTCGGCGGCCGTGACCCGCGCCGGCACGAGCACGACGCGCAGATCGGGCGCCTCGATCCGTCGCTCTCGCCAGGGGAAGCCGAAGCCCGGAAGCCCAAGTCCCTGGCCACCGAAGGTCAGGCTCAACAACAGCGCGTGCAGCAGCAGGGAGAGCAGGAGTGCGAGAGTCAGCCGCTTGCGGTCAGCGCTCATGCGTTGGCTCGACCGCTGGCCGCGGCCAGCGGCTCGCGGAGATCGCGCCCACTTTGGCTCAGATGGCGGTGTCCGCGCGGCGCTGGAACCTATCGAACCCAAGCGTGCTCCGCCGTCGCGGCTCGGGCACTGCTGTCGGCGCGGGGCAGGATGGGCCCCGCCCTGTGCAACTTTCGACCTGACAGACCCCACCCGTCATGGCCTTGCCAATGCACCTCGGAGACAATCGTGAACCGCATCCTGTCCATTGCCTATCCACGCCCGTCAGACTAGGGCGTCGATTCTCACGGTTCCGAACGAACCGTCGACCTGCGGGGAGCTATCGCGCACCGAATGAGGAGCCCAGCGCACTTCGCCGGGCACCGAGGATTTCACCCCTGCGTCGGCAACAACACCCCCATCCCCACAAGCACCGCCCTACACGCACGGTCGAACCCGCGCCCGACCAACCACTGGGTCTCCGAGAAGTGTCTGCTATTGGGTGATTCTGGCGAAAAGCTGAGTTGGCGGCTACTGGCCGCACCGCGTCATCGGCTGACCGTGAGACGAGTGACGCGGCCTATCGTGAGGCCCTGAACGAGAATCGAGAAGACCACCACGCAATAGGTGAGCGCAAGCACCGTGTCACGAGGCTGACCCGAAGGCAGGGACAGCGCCAGCGCCACGGATATGCCGCCGCGCAAGCCGGCCCACGTGAGCACGGACGAGGATCCGGCGGGAAGCCCAACCCGTGACCCCAGGAGTCCGAACGGAAGCCCCACTGACAGCCATCGGGCTGCAAGGGTGACTCCGACAGCCGCTGCGCCAGCAACAATCACTGGCTTTGAGAACTCGATAAGCAGCACTTCCATTCCAATCAGCACGAACAGGATGGCATTGAGTATTTCGTCGATGAGTTCCCAGAACATGTCCACATAGCGCTTGGTCGTGCTCGACATTGCAAGCGCTCGGCCCTGGTTACCAATCATGAGCCCGGTCACCACCATCGCCAACGGTCCGGACACGTGCAGGTGAGCAGCCAACGCATAGCCTCCGAGGACCGCCGCAAGGGTGAGCATCACCTCGACCTGATAGTGATCCACGCTCTTGAGGAGCCGGTAGGTCACGTATCCCAACGCCAGGCCAAAAGCAATGCCACCACCCGCTTCCCGCAGCAGCGTCTCGATAGCGGCTCCTACGGTCGGCGTCGTGCCGCTTGCCAACATGCCCAACAACAATGAGAAGATCACAACGCCGACGCCGTCGTTGAAGAGGGACTCGCCGGCAATTACCAATTCAAGGTTCTTCGGTGCGCCTGCCGACTTTAAAATGCCCATGACTGCGATCGGATCCGTCGGCGAGATCAGCGCCCCGAAAAGTAGGCAGTAAAGCGGCGATAGTTGAATTCCGCCGACCGACAGCAGGCGCCACATCCCGAATCCGATCAGCAGGGTCGAGAGCGTTGTCCCAACGATCGCCAGGCCGGCGACTTGCCAGCGGTAGGTCCGCAGCTCGCTTAGGTCCACGTGCATCGCGCCAGCGAACAGCAGCAGCGACAGCATCCCCTGCATAAGCACGTCGGAGAAGTCGATGGATCTCAGCAACGACTCTCCATGAGCTCTGAGCCCGAAGTCGAGTCCAAACGCGTTGAGCGCCACAATGCCCAGGGATAGCGCCAGCGCAATGACCATCACGCCGATCGCAGTCGGAAGGCGGACAAACCTGTGGTTCGCGTAAGCCAGCAACGCCGTCACCACAATGCAGGTTGCGGCAATGTCGAACATCGATCCTCCGCTAGGCGCGCAAGGCCGATTTTCTCTCAGTTGCGGAGTCGAACAGTTGTGGAAACTGCTTCCGGCCGACGCGTCGCCGCTGGCGAGTGAGCCTCAGCCACCACGTCATGTGTCTGCTTCTGGTGAATTCGAGTAGCCGCGCAAAGGGCAGGTCTTGGCCGTTAGCGCCTACGAGCGGCGGACATAGCGGTTGGGCTTCGCTTGAACCTGCTCGTGCGTTGCCCCGCGCAAACGCGGGTTGGCTTGGGAGCCCCGCACGCTGGACAATCGGCGCCGGGCCCGCCGGCTTGCCGCCGCAGAAGCGAGATGCGATGCGTCGCATGGAGGTTGCGAGAAGTCGACGACCGACCGCACTGACGCGAATCGCGATCGCGTGCTGGTTGCTGTGGGCGGCACCGGCAACGGCCGCCGATGATGCGGCGTCGCTGCGCAGCCTCGCGGACGCGGCGAGAGCGACGCTGGCCCAACGGATCGAACCTCCGGCGTCTCGTGTCCCGTTCCTGTGCACGCTTCGCCGCACCGAAGCCGCGCCGCTGCGCGAATACATCCTGCAGCAGCAGGCTGAAGCGATCGAGGTGCTGCTTGCCTCCGCGAACTCATCGCCCGCCGATGCCGATCGAGTGCGTCGGCTGCTTGCCAAGCTTGAACGCGACGGCTACGCCAGCGGAGGCCGACACGCGCCTGGCAGAGACGGTGCCGGGCGGCGCAACCGGCCTGCGCCTCGCCGCAAGCCTCGGCGAACTGCCCGCCGCCCTGCACGAACGCTTGCTACCGGGCGGCCGTTGCGGCAGCACTTACGTCGGCCTGGTCGGCCGCACGTTGCAGCCGCTCGGCACGCTCGCACGCGGCGACTACCAGCGCCTCGTCGCGCTCGAACCATCGGATCCCTGGCACCCGCTGGTGCTGGCGTGGATCGAAGGTGCCGACGGCGAGGCCGCGCTGCAGTTCGCGCTTTCGCAGCCGAAGGACAAGCCCAGGCAGCGACGCTGCACGGGTCCGGATATTGGCCCTGCAGCAGCTCGCCTGGCTGCGACGCGACCAAAGCCGCTTCGGCGAATCCGAGCAGGCGGCTCGAGCGGCGCTGGACGCTGTCGGCGGCGCACCTGCGAGTCGCCGGAGACGATCTCGCGCAGCCGGCTGCCGAGCGGGCGCTTCGCGACGCTGCGCTCGTCGGCGGCAGCCTCGCGCTGGCGCTCGAGGACGCGGACCGGAAAGCTGCCGCCTTCGAGGTGCTGCTCGGCGTTGCCTCGCAACAGCGACGGCTGGTCGAGCTCAGGCCAGATTCGATCGCGACGCAACTCGCGCTGGTCGACACGCTGAGTCGGCTCGCGCTCCTGCGCGATGCCGCGGGCCCGGGTGCCGCGAACGCGGAGTCCGCGAAGGCGTACCTCGACGCCGCGACCTCGCTCTATCGGCGCCTGGAGCAGCGCACGCCGTACACCCCGATGATCGAGGCGTCGCAATGGCCCGGGATGCTGGTTACAGCGGCTGCGCTGGCGGGCGCGCTGACGCTCGTCGGCGGCTGGGTTGCGCTGCGCCTGTACCGCCGACGCGTCGCGCAGCTGATGATGGCATCGAGCCGCCCGGGGGCTGCGCCGACCCCGGCGGCCGATGAGGTGCTTGCCGGCGACCGTTGACGCCGCTGCGTCAGCTCCGGGCATCGCTGCGGTCTCGCTGGTGCAGGCGGGGCGCGCGCGGCGCCGTGCGGTGCTGGTCCAGATCGCTGCCGGCGTCGCGTTCGGCGCGGTCGCCACCGCGTTTCAGCTGCGCGCGGACGATACGGCGCCGAACTGGCTGAGCCTGGCTCTGCTGACATGGACCTGGGCATGGCCGACGGTGCTGGCGGTCGGCTTCGTGCTGGACGGCGATCGACGTGCGCGGCGAGTCGCGTGGGTCGTTTACTTCGCAGGACTGCTCGCGATCTGCGGTGCCGTCGCGCTCAGCGACACGCCCGCGAAGTCGTTTTTCGGGGTAACGGTGCCGCCGATTGCCCAGGGGCTGGTCTACTGGGCCCTCGGCCTGTCGTACTCGCCGTTCCTGCTGCTCTTCTTGAGCCGCGCCGTGCGCAGCATCGGACCGGCCTTGCTGGCGATGATGCTGGTGACGATGGCAGGTGCCATCGTCGCGCTCGTGGCGTCCAGCACACCGGTTGGCATGGCGGCGGTCGTGTCGATGTTCGCTCGCGTGGGTCTGCCGGCGGAAGCATTCGGCCCCGCAACCATGCTCGCAGGCGCGCTCGCCGCGGCGCCGCTCGCGTGGTGGATCGGCCGCCGCCTGCGCGCGGCGTACGCGGCGAAGTGGCTCACCGACCAGAGCCTGATGATCGACACGCTCTGGGGCTTCCAGGCGATGGTCCTCGCGTTCGATCTCAACTTCTCGATCGGTCCGTGGGGATGGTTCGGTCTGGGCGCCTTCGCGCTTCACAAGGCGATCTCCTCGGCGGGGATGGTGCAAACGGCGCACGCAGCGCGCCAGCGCAAGCCGCTGCGACTGCTGCTGCTGCGGGTGTTCAGCCGGCGCGACCGGCGCGGCCGCGTGACGAGCCGGCGAGGCGATGCCGAGCGCCTGTTCGACCTGCTCGGTTCACACTGGCGCTACGCCGGCCCGATCGCGATGATCGGCGCGCCCGACCTCGCGAGCAGCACGATCGATCCCGACGAGTTCCTGGACTTCCTCGCAGGCCGCTTGCGCGAGCGCTTCATCCTCGAACCGGCCGACGTGCACACGCGGCTCGCGGCGGTCGACGATCGCTGCGACTTCGACGCGCGCTGGCGCGTGACCGAGTTCTTCTGCGGCAACGACACGTGGCGCGCCACCGTGCTCGGCCTGATGTCGCGAAGCGACCTCGTCGCGATGGACTTGCGCGACTTCGGGCCGGACAACCAGGGATGCCTGTTCGAGCTCCAGGCGCTGGTCGATCTCGTGCCCGCGCACCGCGTCGCACTGCTCGTCGACGCCAGCACGCGCCGCGACTTTCTCGACGCGACGCTGGACGGTTGCTTCGGCCGCGTTCCGGCGACGTCGCCTAACGCGCGGGCCGGAGCGCACTTGGCGACGATCGACGTCACATCCGGCGAGACGGCTGCAATCGATGAACTGCTCCACCGGGCTGCAGCCACCGCGCGAGCGCCCGGCTAAGCTCCCGCCATGCCGACTGGTCTGCCTGCCGATGCGCCGCGCGTTCGACCATTCGATGCCGCCTCCCGGTGTGACCGGACGTACGCGCAGTCCAGCCCAGTGGGGAACTGCCCGCCAACCGACCGGCGGACAAGTGCATCGTCGACTTGCACTGGCATGTGAGACCACGACCCTCGGCTGGGAGGGCCGAATTGTGTCCGCTTACAGGCGAAGTGGGGGAGTGCCTTCAACGGCCGGTTCTGGCCGCATCGAGCCCGCGCGCGGCTGGTCGCCGCGACTCAACGCCGCCAACCATCTTTCACAGAGGCCTCAGAACAAGCCGTCATTGCGGGCACGTAGGTGCCGATCCGCCGGAGGCCATCCCGCAACTGCTCGCCTGACTTTTCTCGAAACGCACCGTGCATTCGGCGACCGGACTCGCGTACCAGCGTGACAGATCGGCTCCTTCGGAACGAGTCTTTGCGAGCTCCTGAATGTGCGTCGCAAGCATCGACATTGAATGTTGGCTCACGACGTTCGGGTCGTTGTTGAACGCGAATCGAACCTCCTGGATGTGGCGGTGGGGAGGAAAGAACGTCTTGTGAAAGATTCGCAAGTTAGAGAGAACCTCATAGGATTCGTAGACGCGCAGCATGCGCGCCTCCGACCCCAATTCCTTGTCGCAACTGCAACCAGCCAACTGATCCTGCTCAGGCAAGGCGGCGAAGGCTGTCACAGCGGTCGGATCGAAGACGATTGCCTGCTTGATTTGTTTTGGGAACGCATAGAGAACGTGTTGCGCGAGTCCGCCACCTAACGAATGGCCCGCCGCAAAGAAGCGCACGCGCGAATCGGCCGGGAGGGCCTGGGTCCACTCATGATTGAGGACGCGCTTGGCCAAGAGTCGGGCGCGTGTGTACTGGTCGTCCTTGAACACGAAGCGAGTAAACCACCACAGGTTGCCGTACAGCCAGTCATCGGTCCCGCTGGTCGTCCCCCGGAATACGATAGCGACATCCAATCCGTCAGGTGTCCAACGCTTCCACACCTCGTAGAAGAACCCAAGGTCGTCTTCGCAACCGCCGTCCATTGCGAGCTCGGGTACGCGCTCCCAAGGCGCACCTGAGACGGATTCCCGCAGAAGGCGTTCTAGCGGGGCGCGCTCCCGATGGTCGAGACCCTGGCCAGAAGCGCAGGTCCCGCCATTTGCATAGGCTAGCGCCGACATAAGCGCCCACGGCGCAAATCGCGCCGCCGCCACTGCCGGATCGCCGATCTGCATTCGCCAGTGCGACGAGCGGATGCGCGAGACGTCCTGGCCAAGCACCGCCCCCGTCGGGCAGTCATCTATTTCGAGATGAGTGCACGAGGTTGCAACCGTCAAGATAACGAGCAGAGATGCCAAACGACCGGCACGGCTCAAGAGTTGAGACAGAAATCGGTGAGCAGCGCTGGTCGTAATGGTCTGGACCGCTAAAGATGAGAGATCTTGTTTGCCCGTCCCGCCGCAGCTTTCGAGCTCATTGTCCGCTTTCGGCTCATTTTGCTGATGGCCTGGCTAGACCGCAATTGGCCGCGAGTCGCCGATGCCTACAAGGCGATAGGCGTCGATCTCAAATCGTCGAGTGCTCGCTCGCCGCTAGCGTTCCTTCTACTCGGCTATGGTGCAGTGCGCGTCGCTCGGAATCGTTGGTAGTCCGATTCCAGGAGACCACCGTCCGCTCGCTCATGACCGCAGCAGTAGCCGTTCGTCCGACGCGGCTTGAGTGGCCCGACAAGGCCTCGTAGCGTGAACGCATGACGAAACGCCTCTCAGCACCGCCGCTCGAACTGGACTGGTCACAGTTCGGCCCCGCCGTGGAGCTCGGATCACCTTCCGACCTCTCGGCGGCGATCCTGCGCCGCATGCGATTCTTTAGCCACGGAGCAGAGGGAGCGAGCACGGGAGGAATCGGCGAATCCGGCTTGCCTGAGCCGATCGTCGAAGAGGTGAGTCTCGCTGAGTGGGATGCGATCCGAGCGAAAGGTAGTGCGTCCACGTAATATCGCTGGGGCTGCAGCCAGGTTGCGCGCCCCGGTCATACCCCAGTCTGATGCTGCCAGTGTCAAAGGGAGCATCAAAAGCCGATCACGGTGAGCCGGGTGCTCTCAGGCGTGGCGCTCGGTCGGATTTGTCTGCATTGACTTGCGCGATTTGTCCGGCAGAGACGCACGGGCGGCCAGCGTGCGCGGTCGCTCTTCACGTTGTCGAATCACCTGGTTGCTCGGGTGCAGAACGTAACGCCCTCCCAGGGTCCGCTTGGCCTCCTCCAGCCTCTGCTGGTTGCGGAGCGCGAGCTGCTCCTCGGTTTCCACGATGACCCTCTGAACCATCGGCGGGTCCGATCTGGGAAGAAACCAGCGAAGAACAGTTGTAGCAGCCATGATGACCTCACATCTCGCTCATCTGGGGCCCACGGTCGAACCGCGCGGACCTGTTTCAGAATAGCGGCCTGCTCGCGCACTGGCGATGGCAACTCTTGGGGGCCATCTGATCTCGTGGCCCCTCATCCGCGGGATGGACACCCGAGGTCGCAGCGGAGGAAACGTCTGCTAACGGCGAACTGGTGGCGGTGCTCAATGGCAGGTTCTGGCCGCACGCGCCTATTTGGAAGCGACCGCGACAATCTTCGCCAAGAGTTGAGCGTCGTCGGGCAGAAGTCCTGCCTTCGGCAGCCGCGTCGTTAGCGTGACCCAGTTCCTGTCCGCAGCGAAGACACGGCTGAAGAATGGCAGCGCATCGTCCACTCGTCCCATGTTGACCAATGCAACGGCATGCCAGTAGACCATCTCGGTATTGTCGGGAACCAGATTCGAAGCGGCCGAATACTCTCGGAACGCCGCGTCTTTGTCCTTCAGCTCCATCGCGAGATCGCCGGCATTCATATGGTTGTAGGCGCGCTGCAGTGTGACAAGTCGGCGCAGCTCCTTTAGCGGCTCGTTGCTGTCGTCGACTCGCAGATCGAAGACTCGGTCCACCCAGGGCCGGCCGGAAGACTTCGCCTTCACGACAATTAAGGCGGCCGACTGCCTGCCGCGGATGTCGCCTCCTACGGCCTGGGCGGCGTCAAGCGCCGCGTTCATCCTGTCGGCGAGATCGCCGGCAGTCGTCTCGAAGGCGCGCGCCATCGCGGCCCACACCTTGTCGTTAAGCATCATGTTGGCCTGGACCGAATAGCCCTTGCCGACGAGTTGCCCCGCCTCCGCAATGTTCTTGCTCCCGGTATGGGCCGCAACGCGACCCTCTGCGTCGATCATGGCGACCTGGCGCACCTCCGGCGACTCGTCAGCCGCCAGCAGCGCCTTCAGAACTTCGGGCGCCGGCTTCCCGGCCCGCATCAGTTCGAGTCCCAGCTTGCCGTAGTTCGGGTCGACGAAGGACTGCGTCGCGACGGCCCCTACCCCGGCTTCCACCCAGGGCACAACGGCACCGACCGCGAACCAGTGCGACTGAACCGCAACTCCGAGCTCGCCGGTAACCGGGTCGCGGGCGACGATGGAAAAAGTGTGAACGGGCCGCGTAGATGCAGGCTCTTTCTCCAATGCATGTGCGGACGGTGCGCCACCTGAAGTGGAATCGAGTCTGTCATCAGCCGCGTCGGCCGCCGGTATTGCCACTACGCGCGGCACCAACAGAGATGGCAATAGGCTTGAACGTTGCTGCATCCGGGCGCTCCGGAGATGCGAAGTGAAGCGATTCTGGCGGCAAGGCGTGATCGCGGCAATAGGCCGACTAGCGCCTACTTGAACTGCTAGCGATCCAATCGCGCAGTAGCATCTTGCTCGACGCCCTCATGATTCGCGCGGCGGTCTCGGAATCGATCGCAGCGCGAATCGGCTACTTCGACGATTGGACAAAAACGGTCGCTGAAGAAATCTGGGAATGTCTGCTTCAGAGAAAATCTCGTCCTGTCGCTAAAGGTCCGCTCGTGGCAATCTCAACAACACCCTTCTTGTTCTGAAACGTTGTCTCGAACTGCACGACAACATACTTCCCATCAGGGACACCGGGCAAAGACGTGCGGTACTCGGCGGACTTCACACGACGCGACACGAGTCCCCCTAGCGGCGTCCGGACCGAGGTGAGCGCCTCTTCCCACTTTCCGCGACCCATCGCGCCCTGAAACAACGCGGCCGCCGCGTCCCAACTCTCGCCGTACTTGCCCTGATCCACAAGAATCAGCCAGGACTTGGCACGCTCGGTGGCGATCTCCTCAGGCTTATCGACCGCGGATGCAGCGGAACTAATTGACAGAGTCAACAGCAGGCCGACAACGCTTCGTACGTTCATGACGCTCCTCTCTCTTGTCGCACAGCGCGAGCCACGTCCGCATTTGGGCAGCATTGACGCATCCAGCAAGAAGCCCGCATCTGGCCCGAGTCCCGCCTCGCCGCGGCGGTCTTGCTCGCCGTCAGCTCCGCGGCGGCAGCGGACCGCGCGCGAGGCTTGGCCGCGGGCCGAAGGGCGGCGACTGCGGCCGCGCCTTCTCGGCCAGCTCGAGCGCGATCGCCAGTGCCCGCTCGAGTTGGGCATCGCGACCGGCGGCGGCGTCTTGAGGCGCGTTGTCGACTTCGACATCCGGATCGGTGCCGTAATTCTCGACCTGCCAGCCGACATCCTCGAACCAGAACGAGAACTCCGGCTGCGTCGTCTCGGTGCCGTCGACGAGCTTGTGGCGCGGCCATATCCCGATTACACCGCCCCAGGTGCGCTTGCCCACCAGCGGACCGAGCTTCATCAGCTTGAAGCAGTGCGAGAAGATGTCGCCGTCAGAGCCTGCGTGCTCATTGGTCAGCGCGACCAGCGGCCCCGCCGGTGACTCCGTCGGGTACGGGGTTGGCGGGCCCCAACGCTGCAGGTCATAGCCTATGCGCCGGCGCGCGATCTTCTCCAGCAGCAGCTGCGACACATGGCCGCCGCGGTTGAAGCGCACGTCGATAATCAGTGCCGCGCGGTCGCACTCCGCCGCAAAGTAGCGGTGGAACTCGGCGAAGCCTGCCGACTGCATGTCAGGCAGGTGAAAGTAGCCAACGCGCCCGCCCGAACTCTCGTGCACCCAGCGCCGGTTGCGCTCGACCCACTCGCGGTAGCGTGCCGGCACTTCGTCGGCCAGGAGCTTGACGAGCACGGCGCGCGTCGTGCCATCCGCGGCCGCCAGCGTCAGCTCGGCCTTCATGCTGGCCTGGTGGACCAAGAGCGCCTGTGGCGGCTTGTCACGCGAGACTGACTGGCCATTGACAGCGACGATTCGTTCGCCGATCCGCGCGGCGACCCCGACCGCGTTCAGCGGTGAGTCGGCGCCGGTCTCCCACGGATCGCCGTTCACGATTGCGCGGATTTCGTAGCCCGCTCCATCGGCAGATGGTGCCAGCTCGGCGCAGAGCTGGCCGAGCGCCACCGCTGGCGGCTTGCGGTGGTCGCCGCCCATCTCGTACGCATGCGACGTGCCCAGTTCGCCGTGCAGCTCCCAGATCAGGTCCGACAACTCGGCGCGCGTGGACACGAGGTCGAGCAGCGGCAGGTAACGGCGGTACATTGCCTCCCAGTCAACGCCGGACATGTCGGGCACCCAGAACTGGTCGCGCTGCAGTCGCCATACCTCGCGCAGCATCTGCCGCCACTCGCTGCGCGGGTCGACCGAAACACGGACGCGCGCCAGGTCGATCCAGCCGCTGGCGCGAGAAGGCGTGTTGTCGGAACCGTCCTTGGACGGCTCCGTCTTGCAGGTCGGATCGAGAGCGCGCAGCCGTTTTTCGTCGCGCACGATCAGTGTGCCGCCGTCGGCCGACAGCACGAAGTCGTCAGCGCGCTCGGTGAGCGTCTCGGTCTTCTGTGCGGCGAAATCGAACAACTCAAGTCGGCCCGGCGACTCACGGTGTCCGCCCCGGCCGTGCGCGCCGGGAATCGGAAACACCGTCCACAGCGCCTTGCCGCGCACGCCGGCGATCTGCCCGTAGCGTCCCTCTGGAACAGGAAACTGTGCGACGCGCGCCTCGATGCCTTCGACATCGATCTGCACGGGCTTGCGCTCCTCCTTTCGAGCGTCGGCAGCCTTCGCGGCCTCTCTGGCCTCGACATGCTCAGCACGCATGCTCTTCGGCTCGGGCTCGAACGGTGGCCGAGCGTCCGCCTGCAGCGCGATCAGGTACGGCCGGGCCGCGCGCGGAAAGCTCAGCTCGAACTGCACGTTGTCGTAAACCGGATCGAACGTACGCACCGACAGGAAGTACAGGTACTTGCCCTCGGGATCGAACGCCGGCGACCAGTCGCGAAACTCCGGGCGCGTAACCAGCACGGACACGCGTGCGGTGGTGCCGTACAGCTTGATTGCGCAGTGTCGCAGCCCGACCCAGAACGGATACGCGAGCCAAAGGCCATCTGGCGACCAGGCGACGTCGTCACTGCGCCCGGCGTCGCTGCGGTCCGCCAGCCATGTCTCGCCAGTGGTGACATCGCCGATCCAGACCTCGTTGCGGTGGTTGGTCAGCGCAATGCGCGTGCCCACCGGAGCTGCGCGCAGCGCAATCACGCGGCCGATGTCCCAGTCCAGCGTGCGCTCGCCCGCCTCGTCGAACACTACGACGCGCTCTTCGCCGGTCGCGTCGCTGACCGCCACGCGCGTCTTGCCGTCGGCCAGCCACTGACCTAGGCGCAATCGTGCGACCTCGGCGCTTCCGTGCTGCAGCACCGCGCCCTCCCACAGCGCGAAGGTGAAGAGCTTGCCGCGCGCGTCGATCGCCAGGCTGTGGCCGGCCGGGTGCACCTGGTAGCCGCCTAGATGCTCGGCCGCCGTCACGAAGCGACGCGCCGCCTGGGTGCGGTGCGCCGATACCCGGATGTCGACGGCGCGCGTTGCGTCCGCAGCGGGGTCGAACTGCCAGATCCGGGCGCCGCACTGGTAGACGATATTCCGGCCATCGGACGACGCGAAGCGCGCGTAGTAATCGTCGTGATCGGTGTGCCGCTTCAGATCTGCGCCATCGGGGCGGCACGAGTACAGAGTTGCCGACGCCCTCGAAATCGGACAGAAAGTACACGCGGTCGCCAACCCACATCGGCGAGGTGACGTTGCCCTTCAGTTCCGACATGCGGCGGAACTGGCCCGACCCGGTGGCGTCGATCCACAGGTGGCCGGCAGTGCCACCGCGGTAGCGCTTCCAGCGCGCGGGGTCCGCGGTGTTGCGGCCGATCACTTTTGCCTGGCCGGGTCCGAACGACAGATGGTTCACCTGCCCGAGCGGCAACAGTTCGGGTAGCCCGCCGGCGGGCGCGAGCGCATAGGCGCGAAAGTAGCGGAAGAACGGCTGGCCCTGCGTGGTGACAAACACGATGCGTCCGTCCGGCGCAAATCCGGCCACGCTCAGGAAGTTCGCGCCGAGCCATGTCATGCGCCGTGCGGGACCACCGTCGGCAGACATCAGGTGAACCTCGGGGTGCTGTTCGTCGCGGCCCACGTACGCCAGCCAGCGGCCGTCGGGCGACAGCGCGGGCGTGCCTGGTTCGCCGAGTCCGGCGGTCAGTCGGCGCGCGACGCCGCCGGCGGCGTCGACTTGCCAAAGATCATCGTCGCAGACGAAGACAATTGTGTCGCCGCGGATCGCCGGCTGGCGCAGGTATCCGAGTTCGTTCATGGTCTGGGAGGTTCGAGCGCGAGCGGCGATGCTGACCGCGCGCGACCTTCAGGGGTTCTTGTCGGTCTCGGCATCGTACCCGTCCGGACTCACGGGAAGTAAGGACCCCCATGGTCCCTTCGACGCGTGACCGAAACGGCCGGAAAGTTAATCTCGCGGTCAGTAATTCGTGAGCAGCGCCGGCGGGTCCGCTACCGGGTCGGTTGGGCGGTGCTGGTCAATGTCCGGAATTGGCGCTCTCTGCCGGGACGCCGACAGTCGAGCGTTGCCGTCGTTCAACCACGCATCGCTCAAAGTTGTTCCCCACTTCTGACCCTAATGCGGGAGGGATTCTGCTTCCGCCTCTTGTAGCCAATTTTTCAGGACTCGATTCACGACTTCTGGGTGCTCAATTGTTGAGAGGTGACCGCAGTTTTCGATGATCTCCAGCCGCGCGCTGGGTACGCGTGCGGCCATTGCTTCATGGTCATTCACCGGCGTAACCGGATCCTCGCGTCCACATACTAGAAGCGTAGGGACACGCATTCGTTCGAGATCGTCATGCGAATCCGGGCGCGAGAGCATGGCGGTCTGCTGATTGAATTGCCCACGCGCGCCGATGCGGCGCGCCATCGCAGACATCAGGTCGGTTAGCTCGCTACGCTGAACATGAGCAGGATGCAACCAACGTGCGGGCAACTCGGGAATCAGCGCTTCGATGCCGCCCTCCCTTACCTTGGCAATGTCGGCCAGGCGCCCCGCGCGCCGCGCAGGATGATCCGCTAAGGCGGTCGTATCCATCAATACCAGACGCTCAAGGCGTTGCAACTGCCGTCGAATGATCTCGAAGGCGAGGTAACCGCCAAGCGAGAGCCCGATCAACGTGAAGCGTGCTGGCGTCTTGGCGAGCAACTCCTCCGCCATGCCCCCTAACGAATTATGGTCGCGGAAGGCAAACACAGCGCACTCATAGTCAGCATCGAGCGCGGCGACCTGCGCAGCGTACAGCCGCTCGTCGGTCAAGTGGGCGCAAGCGAAGGCAAGGAACGGCCTTTTAAGCATGCAACTACGGTAGCCCGGCGCCAAAATCTTTCATAGCGCCTTTCAACTCTGTCCGCTGTTGGGTGAATTTCGAGACTACCTTGAACGACGGGTTGGCCGACAACGGCGTCGGCCGCTGACATTAGCGGGAAACCCTTGCGCCCTTTGCACGCCGACCGGCCGAACGCATTGTTAGACAGCGGGGAGCAATGGACTTGGCGAGTGCGAACGTGCGTGGCGGCCAAAGCCCCTCCCATGACACGGAGACGTTCCCCGCGGCGCCGCCGCCATCACGGTAGTGCACGCGGACGCGTGTGCCATTCGGTGGCCGTGCGCCATGCACCCCGTTGCCGAAGCGGACGACACCACTTGCGGCGTCGAGCACATAGACCAAGCTATCCGATGCCGCTGCCCGGAGCGTCTCAACATTGGGGAGTCTGCGCCACCGCCGCCCCCCGACCGTCACTGTGACACGCAAGTCACGCTCAGTCAGGACAGTCAGAGGCCACGCGGACATCAGTTTCTCCCGATTCAGGTGGGTTCACGACGTAACTGAAGCACGCTGATTCCTCAGAAAGAAGCCTGCTCCTTGGCGATTCTCCGCCGCGACCCACGAAGGCCGCAAACGGCCGACCTGCGCTTTCCGGATCCAGGACGCAGTGTCTGGCTGGCAAGACATCAGAACAGGACCACTTCTTGTCGCCGAGGCATACGTCTCATGAATACCTGATTCGGTTGGAATTCATTGGCCCGCGCAGCGCAGCGCGCCCAGACTTCCCGCTGCACTCATCGGGAAAATCGCCGCGCTCATGAAAAAGACCACCTCGATTGCCCCCTCCAATGCGCCGCAACTCACGCAAGGGCGGCTGCGCAAGCAAGCTTGCAAGATCTTCGGCGTCGGCACAACCGTGCAGCTGTTCGGTAGCGGCGGGCGGGTATTGACCAGCGACGGCCGTCGGCTCGAGTTCGCGAACATGAAGGAGTGGGCGCGCCTAATCGAGCGCGAACGGCCCGCGTCCAAAGCGCCCCCGACTCATACGTCGCGGCGGCCCGTCAAGCGCGGGCCGCAGCACAAGCAGGAGCCGGACGCCTTAACAACGCAAGCCACTACCGATGAGGGCACGCCGAAGAAGCGAGCGTTGCGCTTCATTTGGGAGATGCTCTGAACGGGAGATTGATTGATATCTGCCAGGACCCGGCACCGACGCTGCAAGCGAATGCGCTGCGAGATTTGCGTGGCGCCCGGATTGAAGCGGACAGGGAATACGCAGTTTCAAGGGGCCACAGGTCCGCTATCCAGCGGTCGGAATCCGTCCGCTTCTGGCGATTCAGTTCCCAACGCGAAGCGGCCGGTCTTAACCGAGATAGGCCTCGTTTCAGTGACGGGCCGTCCCGAAGCGCCCACCGCACGATCCTCGGGTTAGGCGGCCTAACAAACCGTCACGTGCCCTCTGTGGTCGGCCGTCGCACATCCTGAGAGAGCTTGCGGCAGTCGAAGTATCGAATCGCGCCCGCTTCAAGGGCGGAATAGACCGCAAGTGTGCGACTTGCCGGCCATGGTGTTCACTCCGAGACTGCGACGGTGCGTCGCCCGCTGCGCCACTGAGTGACATACGGCAGCACGAACAAGTACAGACCGGTCAACAGGAGCAAGCCGAGCGGGAGCAACGGCACGTAGGACACCCAGACGACGGGCTGCTCCTGTGCCAAGGCGACGAATGTGACGATGACGGCCACCGTGAAAGCGATGGACAGCCAGCGGTGGATCTGTCGAACCCACTTGTTCGCGTTCAATGGTTTCTCCTCTGAAAAATAGCCCGCAGCGGTCATGCCGGAGCTCACCGCGTCTGGATCATCTTCCACCCGTTGCCCGACGGATCGCGGAAGCCGGCGTCCACGGTGCCGTAGCGATCGATGGGCTCTTGCGTGAACTCCACGCCGCGCGCGCGCATCCGGTCGTAGGCAGCGCGGCAGTCGTCGACGACGAGCACGAGCGGCGGCATCGCGCCCTTCGCGACGATCTCGCGCAGCGGTCTGCGCGGTCGCCGCGTCGAGCACCGGCGGCCCCGGCGTGAACAGGCCGAGCTGGAAGGACGGCTGGTCCGGGTGCTGCACCGTGAGCCAGCGGTAGTCGCCGTTTCGCGCGTCGGTGTGGACGCGGAATCCGAGCTTCTCGACGTAGAACTCGAGCGCTTCGTCCTGATCGCGAACGTACAGACCGACTACATCGACACCTTGGCTCATGGGACCTCCGTTTCGTCGGAAGCGACTGTACCGACCGCGTCCTGTCGCCGCTTCTCCGAAACTGCGATCGTGAGGTCGGGCCGGTGCGCGGCGCTGACGATGCAGGCCGGCACGGGCTCGAGCTCGTGCGGAGCGGTCTTCTCGCGCGCCCGGAGCTCACCCGGGCTCTTGCCGGTGATGTCGCGGAAGGTGCGCCCGAACGTTCCGAGGCTCGACCAACCCGTCTGGAACGCGATCTCGGTGATGGACAGGTCGGTGTCGCGGAGCAGCGCCGTCGCGCGCTCGATGCGCCGCGTGAGCAGGTAGCGGTGCGGGGGAACGCCGAAGGCTTCCTTGAACGCTCGCGCGAAGTGAGCCTCGGAGACGCCGCTCACGCGCGCCAGCCGCCGGACGGGCCACTCCTCGTGCGAGGCGGCGTCCATCCGGTCCTTCGCGCGCAGCAGGCGGCGCAACAGCGCGGGGTCCTGGCTTGTGTGCCCTCGTCCTTGTTTGCTCCCGAGCCCTGTTCCCATGAGCGACCGATCACGTGTCCTCGTCGAGGCTCGTAGCCCTGCATCACCCCGAGCGCTTCGTCTATGGATATGGGGAGATTGTCCATCCGATCCAATGATCGCATCGGACAGTGCAATGACTGCTCTACTTCGAGGTAGCGCTTTGATCTGAATGTCCGCAATTGAGCCGCGACCCGTCAGGGCTTTACTTCAGCCGCTCCGCGGCTCTTCGCTCCCGAAAGTGCCTCGCCACTATCGCTTCATGGAGTCTCACTGTAGATTCCTTGGCACCGCGAAAATGTAGAGCTGACCGCCCTCGACGAGTTCCGCGTCGCCGGCATCGTAGTGCGCCTGAGTGACGCCAAGGTAATAGCGATACCCGCGCCGTGCCCACGGAATCCTCGCGTCGACGTCGTCGTCACCGTCGGCGCGGCGCTCCTGCTCCCACCCGAAGCGATCCCATTCCTGAGGCTTGCTGCGCAAAAGGTGCGTGATCTCGATCACTCCCGAGGATTCTTCGTCTTGATTGAACGGCGGCGTCGGCGTGGCAAATCGCTGCGGGTCGTGCTTCGCCACTTCGACCAGCCGGCGGCTCGTCGGATAGAACTTCCAAATTCGCGCGAGGTGCGCCTGATTGCCCGGGTCTTCCATCAGGATCAGATTGCCGTCGCCATCGACCGTGATGTTGTCGAACATCTGCTCCGGCCCGGTGCCGTCAATCAGTTGATCGATCACACCACCCTGGTCCGGACGGCGGATGTCTTTGAACGTGAGGCGATAAAGGCGCGAACGAGCGATCGTCGTCCCGCTGCCGTCCTTGGCGCTGTCGAAACGGTCGGTCGTCACGAAGTAGTACACGTTCGGATTCCTGGTGTCCCAGGCACCGTCCTCCGGCCGCAGGAATTCGGTAACCGCGGCGGCAGCGCTCACCGCCTGCAGCTGCGCGCCGGTCATGGCCTTTACGTCCTGGAACGCATGCAGCGTGAACGGTGTGCCGTTCGGAATGCCGGGGCCGCGGGTAGCGGCCGAAGGGACGTCTTCCTGCGCGAAGCCCTGAACCTTGACGCCGTACAGCCAGCCACCGGTCAGACCCGCCTTTTCGATCTCATCTCCGCTCGCCTGTTTTTCGCCGACATAGACATAGAGCTGACCTTGCGTGGAGTCGTCCTGCCCGATCACCACCGTCTTGTCCTGTTCGAAGGGGCTTGCCACGGAGTTCTCCCACGAGAACTTGCCGAGCGAGGGGAGTTCGTAACTCATTGCGGCGTTCGGTCCGGTGACGATATGGGCGAACGCGCGCCCTTCGTTGCCCACTTCTTCGCCGTTCATGAAGATGCGGCCCGGATAGCCCTTGCCCGTCTTGCGGTTGTAGAACGCGGTCGCGGCCGGCAGGTCGGCCGAGCAAAGCCGCCCCCACGGACGTGTCGCCGGCTGATAGCTTCCCGTCGCCGCATTCCACTCCAGCACCTGCTTCGCCAGATCGCCCCCATGCAGCACAGCGAGATCCGACTTCCGCACAATCCACTCCGACACGAACGCGCCCGCAAAACCGTGGCGACGGACTACGCCGTTGCTCGCACCGATCTCATGATTCATCAGCACCGTGAACGTGCCGTCACGGTTGTCGTAGGCGCCCAGGCCGTCTGGAATTCCGACCATTCGGTACCGCGCCGTCGATCCGGGCTTTTCGTTCACCGAGTCGCCCACCGTGAGCAAGGAGATGACCTGCACGCTCCCCGGCACATTGACCACGTAGGGTGTTGCCGAACTCGTCGGCCCCTTGATCGTCTCGGCAATTGCTGACGTGCTCACGGTCAGCGCGAGCGAAATGGACACAGCGATGACGTCTTGCGCGCAGCAAGGGAACTTCATGCTTTCTCCTGAGTAGCGGAGGCAAGATAAGGGCGCGCCATGACCGGTGCGTGAACGCAGCAGGATGGACGCACGGCCGCGCGCCGTGACATGCGCCTTTCGCGCTACGGCAGCGACTCTCCTCGCTGCGCGGCGTGAGGTTTCAGCGGCCCGGATCCTGAACTGGGATACCACCACTGAGGTTCACTCCGATACTGGGCGAACGCTCCCCGTAGGCGCACAAATCGGCCAGAAGTTTGTGCAAGTTGGCGATAGCTCCTTCGTGCGCGCTAAGGTTGACAGCGTGCTTACGCAGTTCGCGCAGCTCGCTTACCAGTTGCAACACATCGCGGGGATAAAGCTTGACCTTGCCGTCCTTGTCCGCCTCGACGCTGCACACTGCTTCCAACGCGTTCAGCTGTTCGTCGGTCATCGCCGCCTCCGATAGACACTCTGGAAGAACATGAAGTCTGGGTAGTAACGTCAGAATCACTATAACCGCGCCCGACGCGATGGGCCGTTCGGCCCTAGTCTCCGTCGGCACCTGCGATGGTTTCAGGCGTCGCGGTACCAGTCCTTGAGCAGCCAGGTCGCTTGCGCCGAATGGCCCAGATCTTGCACCCAGACGCCGCGACCCCAACTTCCAAACGCGCGGGGTTCCCCTGCCCGATCGGGGGATGCGACTTGCGCGCGCTCGCGGCACAGTCGCTGCCATCATTACGCGGAGATTCAGATGACTCGTCCCGACACGGCTGCACTGACTGCCTGGTCCGATCAACTCGCGGCGCTGGCCGAACATACGGCTGCCAGCGTTGTCGCCGTCCACGTCGGCCGGCATGAATCCGTGTCCGGCACGCTGTGGCGCCCGAACGTGATCGTCACCGCAGCGCACGCACTGCGACGATCGCACGACATCAGGCTGACGCTGCCCGACGGGTCGAGCGCCCTGGCGTCGCTCGCGGGCGCAGACGGCTCGACCGACCTGGCCGTGCTGCGGATCGAGGCAACGAACACCGTGCCGATCGAATCGCGCGACGCCTCGGCCGTCAGAACGGGCCACTGGGTCATGGCGGTCGCGCGCAACGCGGAAGGCGTCGTCACCGTCGACCAGGGGCTGATCGGCCGCGTGGGTGGCGCGTGGCAAACCTGGCGCGGCGGTCGCATCGACCGATTGCTGCGACTGGACGGCGCACTCGGCGCGAGCTTCGCCGGCGCGCCGATCATCGCCGCCGACGGCGCTGCGATCGGCGTCGGCACACCAGCGCTTGCGCGCGGTTTCGGCATCGTCGTGCCGACGTCGACCGTCAACCGCGTCGTCGACGAGTTGCTCGCAAAGGGCCGAATCGCGCGCGGCTATTTTGGTATCGGCACGCAGCCCGTCGAGCTGCCGAGCGCGCTCGTGAAGCAGCTGGAACTTGACGATGGACATGGCCTGCTGATCACGTCGATCGCCGAGGACAGCCCGGCGGCCGCGGCCGGCCTGCTGATCGGCGACGTGTTGCTGGAGATCGATGGCCATCGCGTCTGCGACGTCGACGACCTGTACGCCGCTCTCGGCGGCGACCGCGTCGGCCGGTCGATCACCGTGGCGATCGTGCGCGCCGGAGTGCGCGTCGAGAAAAGCGTCACCGTGGGCGAACGGCCGCGGATGCACTGTTGACCGTGAACACGCGCGTGGCCATCGTCGTTGCAGCGCCTCTGGTGCGCGACGGACTCGTCGCCATGGTGCGGGCGAGCACCGAGCTGGCAGTTGGTCTGGCGCGGCGGAGTCGATCGCGGCGTGGCTCGAGCATGGCGGTCGTGGTGCCGACGTTCTGCTGGCGCAGCCCGATGCGGATGATCCGACGCTCGACGCCCTGCTTGCGACGGCACTGCCTCTGGTCGTGCTGACCGATCACGACTCTCAGGTTGATGCGGCACTTTCCAGTGGCGCCACCGTGTTGCCGACCGCGGCGAGTGCCGGGGCGATCGTCGCCGCGATCGAAGCCACGGTCGCGGGCCTGATCGCGCTCGCACCTGCGCAAGCGTCGGCGCTCGTTGCCCGCACGCAGGTGACGTCGCGCCGCCCGGCGCAACAGGTCGAGCCTCTGACACCGCGTGAACTCGAAGTGCTGGACTTGCTCGCACGTGGGCTTGCCAATCGCGCAGTCGCCGCCCGCCTGCAGATCTCGACGCACACCGCCAAGTTCCACGTCGGGCAGATCCTCGCCAAACTCGGTGCCGTCACGCGCGCACAAGCCGTTGCGATCGGGCTGCGCGACGGTCTGGTCGACCGGTCCTCAATTACCGAGTATCAACATCCCTGACGTCGCGCGTAGCGGCGATCTTCACGTTGGGCAGCCGGTATATCGCCTCACGGCGGCGTCGAAGTCAATGTGAACAGCGACCTCGGCGTTGGCTTGTGTGGAATCTGTGTGCTCTGTCGAAGTGCCCCGCACTAAACCAAGGGCGATCGCAACCAGGCTGGCCGTGATCAGGAATTTCGTCATCGGTATATCTCCGAGAACTGGTTGATACCGCTGGCTCGATCAACGGCGGTCGCGCTCCGCCACAGCGCGGTCGATCAGCCAGTCCGGCGCTCCAATGTCTTTCAGCATGTGCACGTTCATGTTGGCGAAGACATCGGGCAATCGACTGTCGCGGGTCCGGTGTTGGCGCAATGGCGCTAGGCGCGCGCGCTGGACGACACTCCATGCTTCGCCGATCCAGACGAAGGTGCGCTGGATCAGGGGCGGATACAGGGCGGCGGCAGGCCGGGAAGAAGAGAGTTCCATGGGGACTCCAATCCAAAGCACAGTGACGTTGGTAAGCGTATGAGCCCAGACTACGGACCGGAATCAATTTGTTTTGGCCATATTGGTCAGTTATGCTTACCAGCATGTCGCGCCTGCCTCTGAATACCCTGCCCGCGTTCCGCGCGGTCGCGGAACTGCAAAACCTGCGAGCCGCCGGCGAGGTCCTGCACCTGACGCACAGCGCAGTCAGCCAGCAGATTCGTGGGCTTGAAGAGCAACTTGGCTTCGAGCTGTTCGAGCGACGCGGACGCCGCGTGCTGCTCAATCCAGCCGGCGAAGCGTTACTGCGCAGCGTGCAGACCGCGCTGGCTCAGCTCGACGATGGTGTCCAGGCGGCTGGCGCCGCGGCCGGCGGTTCGGCCCAGCGGCTGCGCGTGACCATGCTGCCGTCGTTTGCGCAGCGCTGGTTGCTGCCGCGTATGGGCCGATGGCGTGAACGCCATCCCGACCTGGCCCTCGAGATAGAGGCTTCGCCTCAGTTGATCGACCTGCAACGTGAGGGCTTCCACGCCGCCGTGCGCCAGGGCCGCGGCCCATGGGCAGGGCTGGAATCGGAACAGCTGTTCGAATCACCGGTACCGCTGATCGTCGTCGGCTCGCCGTCGGCTGCGCGTCGATTGCTGGGTGCTCAGCCGGAGGCGCTGGCGCGCGAGCCCCTGCTGGGGTACCGCGAGCTGTGGGAACATTGGTTCAAGGCTGCCGGCTTGCGCATCCGGGTGACGTCGGTGGCGGATTTCAACGATGCGGGACTGATGTTCCAGGCCGCGGAGCAGAACCTCGGACTGGCGATAGGCCGAGAGCTTCTGGCGGCGGACGCACTGTGCGACGGACGCCTCGTCCAGCTGTCGCCTCTCACGGTGACGTACGAGCACGCGACTTCCTACCATCTCGTCTACCCGCCAAACCTGCGCGAGTGGCCGCCACTCGTGGCATTGCGAAGTTGGTTACATGACGAGTTGAAACGCTCCAGCAAGGACCTGCGTGCAGCGTACGCAAAGCGACGCTCGAAGACGCCACCAAGGTGATATGGCAACGCTGCTCAGGCTGCGCGGTACCGGCGAGGTCTCAGCCGAGCCTTGAAAGGCGTTCGCAGCCACACGACAAGCCCGCTCAGGGTCAAGCCGATCGCCGGCCATAGCAGCCACCGCCACGGCCTGCCACCCGCGCGCAGCACTTCGACGTCCTGCACGTAGATCGTTTCACACGCCCCGTTGCCGGTGTCGTCGCGTGTAAGGCTTGTGCCTCGCTTGAACGCGAAGCCGTGGTTGTGCGCGTACTCGGAGAGCGAGCCGCGGATGCGCACCTGATCACCGATCTGCACGTCACGAAGCTTGGAAACGATCGACGGACGATCGGCAAGCAGGTGATTGTTCGAAAGAGCCCGCATCGAAAAGAGGCGCCACCTTTCCGACGATGAAGTCTCGACGTTGCAGACGAACTGGCCGCTCGAATAGTTCAGCCCGACATAGCCACCACGTTCCACGTTCTCGGCGAAGACAACACACAGATCGACTACGTTGAGGTGATCGTTGGATGCCTTGTGGATCCAGTCCCACCAGGTGTCGGAGTCGTGGTTGCTGACGACCAAGCCCCAGATCTCGTAGTCGGCCACCGGCTTGACCGTGTAAGTGACGCCGCCGACCGTGGTATCGAACGGCACAGCCTGCGTGGGGCCCTGCACCGGTTCGCGGCGCAGATCCGGCAGCAATTGGGCCGGACCGGGCAGCGCGTGCCGGAGCAGCAGCGAGGCCGTCACGAGAGCGGCGCCCACCGCCATCAATATCCCTCCAAGGCGAGCCTGCATATTCGCGGCAACCTGCGCTGATCAGCACAACATGAGGTGTTCGGTATCGATCGATTTTGCCATCAGCAAGGTGTGCCCGGTGCCGCTAGAAGCGCTCGAATAGGACCGCGCTTATGTGCCTGCGTGCGATACTTGCGGCACGGGTTAGCCGGTCTGCTGTCATGTCCTATCGGCGCGTTGCACTCCACACTTTGCTTGCGCTCCTGCTGGTGCTTTCTCAGCAGCGGGCCATCCTGCACGCGCTGTCGCACGGTCTCGGGGTCGTCGCGCAGGCCCAGGGGACTCCGCACGAACAATCCTGCGACGAGTGCGTCGCCTTTGCCGGCCTGGACAACGCCGCCGCAAACTGGGATTCGATTCCGCCGCCAGACGTGGGGTGCCAAGGAACTGCCGGGGATTGCGGTCGTCCTTGAGTCTGACCGTGACCTCGATCTCGCATACCTGAGCCGCGCGCCTCCCCTGGTCTCCTGAAGCTCGTGTGCGCCCTTCGCGCGCATTCGCAACACGCTTTGGTATGGCCCGCATGCGCTGATTCCTCAGCGACCGCCGAGTTGATCCCGGCGGCACGCACCGGCTCCAGCTCGTCGTCGGCCATCGCCTGAGATCGAGACACTGGCAAGGAGCTTCGCCTCATGATTCTTGTTCACAAACGTCCAACGGCCTGGACGGGCGCCCTGGCACTGTGCATCGCGTGCGGCTGGCCGCATGGCGCCTCAGCCGAAGAACCCGGTGCCCACGTACACGGCGTGGCCGAAATGCGGATCGTGATTGACGGTTCGCGGCTCGAGATCGCGCTGGAGACTCCGCTCGATAACGTCCTTGGCTTCGAACACGCGCCGCGAGACGATCGGCAGCGCGACGCCGTGCGCGCCATGGCGGCAAAGCTGCGCACGCCGCAGATGTTCCTGCCCTCACCCGCGGCGCGCTGCAAGGCCGTGTCGACAAAGCTCGAATCCGCAGTCCTGCCGGCGGCATTGCTGGGCGAGGCTGGTCCCGCGGTGGCCCCGGCGCCCGCGCAGCCCGCAGCAAAAGAGGAAGTGCATGCGGACCTCGATGCCACGTTCACCTGGAACTGCGACGCTCCGGCGCAACTCAAAGGGCTGGACACGGGGTTGATGCAAGCATTCCGTGGACTCCGTCAGGTCAATGTGCAGGTGGTCGGCCCGGGGGGCCAGTCGGCAACCCGGTTGAAACAGGGCCAGAGGAGCCTCGCGTGGTGATCGATGCGCTCGCGTCAGCCGAACCCGTTGCGCAGCCGGCCAGCGCAGCGCAGGCACTGGCGGTCGAACAACTGCTGTTCCGGTGGAACAGAACGCAGCCGGTGTGCATCGATATCGATCGCTTCGAGGTCGCCGCGGGCGAGCGGGTTTTCGTCTACGGTCCGAGCGGCAGCGGCAAGAGCACCCTGCTTGGGCTGCTGGGCGGGGTGCTGCTTCCCGAGCGCGGCAGCGTGCGCGCTCTGGGTGCGAACCTGTCCGCGATGAGTGCGGCTGAACGCGATCGCTTTCGCGTCGATCACATCGGCTTCATTTTCCAGCAGTTCAATCTCGTGCCGTACCTGACGGTTCTCGACAATGTGCTGCTGCCCTGCCGCTTCTCGGTGCGACGAAGGCAGCGAGCAGGACCCGATCCGCGGGCTGCGGCATTGCAACTGCTGCGCGCCGTCGATCTGGCGAGCGACCTCGTCGAACGGCCGGTGACCCAGCTTTCCGTCGGCCAGCAGCAGCGCGTGGCTGCGGCCCGCGCGTTGATCGGTCGACCGGAGATCATCATCGCCGACGAGCCGACGTCGTCTCTCGATGCAGATCGACAGCACCGCTTTCTCGACCTTCTGCTGCACGAATGCAGGGCTTCGAACGCGAGCCTGCTGTTCGTCAGCCACGATCGACGGCTGGCCGTGCACTTTACGAAGGAACTGGCCTTGCACAGCCTGAACCGCGCCGCCGACACGGCAGAGGCCGCGGTATGAAGCACCTGATGCGGCTTGCGCTCGCCAGCGCCTGGAATCGCCGCACCACGCTCGGCCTCACGCTGACGGCAATCGCATTGTCCGTGACGATGCTGCTCGGCGTTGAACGCGCGCGCGTCGCCGCGCGCGAAAGCTTTACTCAGTCGGTCTCGGGTACCGACCTCGTGGTGGGCGCGCGGACCAGCCCCGTGCAGCTGATGCTGTACGCGGTGTTTCGGCTGGGCGAGGCGACCAACAACATGCGGTGGAGCAGCTTTGAGACGATCGCTGCTGATCCTTCCGTCGCGTGGGCAGTGCCGCTGTCGCTGGGGGACTCGCACCGCGGCTTTGCGGTGATGGCTACGACCGCTGATTACTTTGAACATTTCCGCTATGGATACCAGCGCCCGTTGAGACTGCGTGCGGGCCGGTTCTTCAGCGGCACGGTCGACGGCGTCTTCGAGACGGTCGTTGGAGCGGAGGTGGCAGAGTCGCTCGGCTATGCAATCGGCGAGCGCATCACGTTGAGCCATGGCATGGCGGGTACCGGCCTCGCCGAACATGCCGACAAGCCATTCAAGGTGGTCGGCATCCTTGAGCGCACCGGTACTCCGGTGGATCGCACCGTGCATATCAGCCTGCAGGCCATGGAGGCGATCCACCTCGATTGGCAAGGGGGTGCGCCAATTCCCGGTGTGGCGATTCCGCCCGAACTTGTACGCAAGTTCGAATTGCAGCCCAAGGAAATCACCGCAGTGCTGGTCGGGCTCAAGAACCGTAGCGAGGTGTTCAAGGTCCAGCGCAGGATCAACGATTTCAGCCGGGAGCCGCTGCTCGCGGTGCTGCCCGGTGTGGCGCTCGACCAGTTGTGGCGGGTGGTGCGGGTCGTCGAGCAAACCTTGCTCGCGGTGTCGGCGATGATTGTCGTCGTCGGCCTCGCCGGTCTGGTGGCCGTGATACTGGCCAGCCTGAACGAGCGCCGACGTGAACTCGCGATACTGCGCTCGGTCGGGGCCGGACCACGCCACATCGCAGCGCTGCTGGTGGCCGAGAGCGTTGTCGTCACATGCGCGGGCGCCCTTCTGGGCGTGGTGGCCATTGCTCTCGTCGCGGGTCTCGGCAGCGCATGGATCGAGTCGAGCTTCGGCATCATTGTCCGCCCGTGGATGGGCACGATGGCGGAGATTCAGCTGTTAGCGCTCGTCCTTCTCGCCGGTACGGTCGCGGGATGCATCCCCGCCTGGCGAGCGTGCAGACTCTCGTTGGCTGACGGACTCACACCCAAGCTGTAGAGGTCAACCATGCTCAATTCACGAAAACTCGTCGCCTTGTGCGTAGTGCTGCTAGGTACCAGTCAAGTCAACTTGGTCAGCGCCGCCGACGATGCCGCGAAGGCCGTTGCGGAAACGGCCACGCCCGCCGCTGGCTACAGAGTCGGCGACAGGCTTTCCTCTCCTGCGACGACAAAGCCCGGCACCGCACCGACGACCGACTACAAGCTCACCGCGTGGGAGGAGCTCGTGCCCAAGGACTGGAATCCCTTGAAGGATTTCCGCAGCCTGAACTTCGGCATGATGGGCGATGGCGATCCCCGCGCGATCGAGGCCCTCGAGCGACTGAAGCGTGAGTGGCAGAACGCGCCAACCGAGGCGGGCATGAACGAACAGCGCATTCGCATCGCCGGATTCGTCGTTCCGCTGGAAGGCAATATCGATCAGTTGCGGGAGTTTCTGCTGGTACCGTACTTCGGCGCCTGCATTCATGTGCCACCGCCTCCGGCCAACCAGACCATCCATGTCAAGCTGGCCAAGCCGATCAAGGGCGTGCACATGATGGACGCCGTGTGGGTCAGCGGCCAGTTGCTGACAGAGAAGAGCAGTACAAGCATGGGCGCATCGGGCTATCGAATGAACGCACAGGTCGTCGCGCCCTACAAGTAGCACACCACTAGCGCGGTTCAGCGGCCAAGCTATTTCGGTTTGCGCTGCGCAGGCCGAGATTCTCCTTCGATCGAAACCCAGGCTGCGAGCGCGCTGCCGAGGGCCAGCATGGCACTGAGCAGCATGATCCAGCGAAAGCCGGAGACAAAAGAGAGCTGCACGGCACGCCTGAGCGTCGCTTCGACCGAGGCGTCCAACCCGGGCGGCAGCGCGGCCGCAGCAAGCTTGCTGCGTTGGGCGTTCAACTGTGCGCTGGTCTCGGCGGACACTCCGGCGTGTTGCAACCGCTCGTGCAGGCTCGTTTCAAACGCCAGGGCCATGACCATCCCGAAGATTGCGATCGCGAGCAGCGCTGCGGTCCTTGAAACGGCGTTATTGACTCCCGAAGCGACGCCCGACAGATCGACGTCGACCGAATTCATGACCGTGGTGGTCAATGGGGCGACGGTGACGGTCATCCCGACACCCAGAACCACGACCGCAGGGAGATATCCCGACCAGTAATCGGCGTCGATGCCTGGCAGCGCGAACAGGCCGAATCCGACCGCCGCGATCAGCGGCCCAACGACCAGCGGCAGCTTCGAACCGATGCGATCGACCAGCGCCCCTGCCCAGCGCGAGAAGACGAACATGATGAGGATGAAAGGCAACAGGGCCGCGCCCGCCGCCGACGCTGAATAACCTTGCACCTGGATCAGGTTGAGCGGAAAGAAGAACAGACTGCCGCCCAATGCCGCGTAGAGCAGTAACGTGAGCAAATTGGCGCCGACGAAGTTCCGGGACCGAAACAGATTCAGGGGCAGCATTGGAAACCTTGCGCGCAGTTCCACCACGACAAACGCGGCGGCTGCAGAAAGCCCAACGAAAAGCGCGGCAAGCACGGCGGTCGAGTCCCAGCCCTGAACCGGCGCTTCGATGAATGCGTAGACGACGCCACCCAACGCCACGATGGCCAGCGTGGCTCCCCGAACATCCAGCGAGTCGGCGGCATACTGGCTGCGGCTTTCGGGAACACGCAGCCAAACAATCGCGAGGACAACGAGCGCAAACGGAATATTGATCAGAAACGCCCAGGCCCATGAATGGTGATCGACCAGGTAGCCGCCCAGTACCGGACCCAGGGCGGCCGCGATGCCGCTGAATCCCGACCAGGTTCCGATCGCCCGGCCACGTTCCTTTTCGGGAAACGACGCGCTAATGAGCGTCAGGCTGCCCGGAACGAGCAGCGCTGCCCCGACGCCCTGAACCGCCCGCGCCGCGATGAGTTGCCTAATCTCGCTGGACAGTGCACAGCCGACTGAGGCCGCCGCAAACAGCGCAACGCCTATCGCGAAGATACGGCGCCGACCGAACCGGTCCCCCAGCGAGCCGCCGACGAGCAGCAGCGCAGCAAGGAACAGTCCGTAGGACTCCACGACCCACTGCGCTTCGAAAGCGGTCGCGTTCAGTTCTCGCTGAATCGCGGGCAACGCGACGTTGACCACGGTGCCATCGACAAACGCCATGCTCGAGCCGCAGATCGCTGCCGCCAACACCCAGCGCTTGGTCGCCGCTGCGCACGGCCTGGCCTCAGCCGCGTGAAGAATGAGAGCGTCGTCGCAGGGCGGCTTGCCGATCTGGCTCATCGGGAACGTTTCGAGTGCAGAGAAGCCTGCGCCGCATCTCGAAAGTTCGGAGTCGATCTCGCCCGACGCACGCCGCTGCGCGCTACCCCTTGTATTTCTCGACCGTCTCGACGTCGCGCGGAGTTGCGGCGTCTTCGTTGCCGCCGAACTCGCGGAGCGCGCGGCGCTGGCGCAAAAGGTCCCAGCACTGGTCGAGTTCCTCGCCCAGATGCCGCAGCCGCGCACTTTGATCCTGAGAAGCAGCGATCTGAGCCCGAATCTGATTTTCCTCGTCGATCAGGGCGGAGATGTGCGACAAGATGGCTGAATCCTTCATGGTCTGACCTCCGGAAATCACGCGGCCGAAAGCACCTCAACGCCGCCGTTCAAGCTTTGCAACGATTCTGTCGCAGCGCTGCCGATCGCGCGGGTCGGCCACGCCCGGCAGCGCGCACCAGGTCAGCAGGATCTGGTCGGCGCTGCCCGCGTCCGACACCGACCGTTTGAAGCGATCGCGCAAGTGCTTGACCTGTACGGCGAGGCGCTGCGGCTGCAGGTCGGCCGGACTCTCGATGCTCAACATCAGTTCGAGTTCGAGCAGTGCATCGCGCCGCGCGCTGACGCAGTCCTCGGATCCGGTCGACATGATCGAGGCGCGCGTCCTCGTCCGCCAGCCCGCGCAGGGCTGCATCGCGTCGCTCAAGCATCTTCTGCTCCCACTCGGCAGCGAGCAGCGGCAGTTCGGACCAGCGCTGCTGCACGGAATCCGCAGCCGTCGGTTGAGCAATCTCTCCCTTGATCGCGAGTTCATCCAGCTCCTCGCATAGCCGTTCCTTTGCAAGCAACGCCTGCCATGCAGCCGCTTCGCTGCTACGAGATCGTCCGCGCAGCGAATCCTCGACGCCGGCGCGAGCAGCCTTGAATCGAGCCTCGATCGCCGCCGGCACCGGCCCGCTTTCCGTGATCGCCTTCCTCCACTGGTCCTGCAGTTCGCGTTGGGCATGGCGGACCTGCGCTTCCTCCACTTCGGCCGAGTGCGCCAACTGCTCGAGCTTCTCGCAAAGCGCCTCAAAGGTACGGCGCTGGGCAAGCTTGCGCTCGTCCTCTTCCTTGCGGGAGCCCCTGCGCGCGTCGAACACAGCATTGCATGCGGTGCGAAACCGCTCCCACAGCGTCCGCTCGTCGCGCTGTGCCAGCACGATCGACTTGGAGTGCGCCTGCCAGCGCGCCTGCATCTCCTTCACCTGCGACGGCGCATCGCGGTCCATTGCCTTGGCCACCAGCGCCTCGGCCTCGGCGATCAATGCCTCGCGCCCCTGCCGGGCGTCCCTGCGTGCAGCCGACAACGCATCGTGCAGTGGCGCCAACGCTGCTTTCAGGCGCGCATCGAGCCTTTTCCAGGCGCCGGGTTCGACGCTGCCCAGGCTGGTATCGCGCCAGGCCGCCTCGGTGTCGCGCAGCCAGCGCTCGATCGCTCGCCAGTCGCGCGGCTCCTCAAGCAGTGTCGGTGCGTGCGCGGCAGCAGCGGCAATGAAGTCCTCGCGCTGCTTGCGCGCCTGCTTGTGCTGCGCGGCCTGTTCCGCAAAGTGCCGCGCGGCCGGCGCGTAGGCTCTTTCGCAGGCTCCGTCGAACCGTTCCCACAGCGACCGTGGAACCCCGGCGTGTTGCTCGTCGAGCTTCTTCCACTCGGTACGCAATTGCTGCACCTCGCGCGCGAGCGCCACCGGGGCCTGCGGTTTCTGCGCGAGAGCTTCGGCACGTTCGCACAATTGGACGCGCGCGTTCTGCTGCCCGAACTCCTGCCAGCGTTCGAGTTCCACCAGTTGCTGAACGACTCGACTCAACCGCTGCACGGTCGGCTTCGGTAACACGCCGGCGTGAGGCTTCAGCGCGCGGACCCGGTCGACTGCTTCGCGAGCCAGGTGCAACTGTCCCGACGCCAGCGCCTGCTCGGCCTCGTGCAGCACGGTGTGCAGCTGCTGCCGCGCCGCGCCTTGTTCCTGCTGTGTCGCGCGCACATAGGCGAGGCGACGCTGCTCAATGACGAGCAGCGCGGCCTCGAAACGTCGCGTCAGCGCCGGCGTGCGAGCCGCCAGATCCAGCGTCTGCCAGCGCGCCGGCAGCTGCGCGTCGTCGATCGGCGTTCCGGTCGCCAGCTGCTCGGCCTCGATTACCATAGCCTCGGCGGCGGCGAGTGCAGGAGCCGCCTGCTCCCACTGCATGATCTGTTGCTCGGCCTGGTGAAGCCTCGCAAGGTCACGGGCGTCATTTCCTTCAGCGGCTTCTGCACGGAGCGCGGTCAATTCCTGGCGCAGCACGGGCAGCGCCGAGGCGGCCGGCGGAGGGCCCAGCGACGCAAGCCAGCGGTCCAGCCGCTGCTCGAACTGGGCGTGAGCGCGTTGCTCCTCGAGTTCACGGTCGAAGCGCTGCTGCATCAGTCGACCGACTGCTTCCCAACGGCTGTGTCGAGCGTCGTCGGCGTCCAGGACCAGCGCTTTCCAGCGGCGATCGAGTTCGACCGCGGCCATCACGATCGGGCCCTGCTGCGTCACGAGGATCTCGGCTTCCTTGAGGATCGCCTCGGCGGCTTCCGCGTGGGCTGCGCGTTGGCTGATCGCGTCGAGCCGCTCGCGAGCGAGCCGCGCGACGCCACGGTCCTTGTCCCGTGCTCCCTTGACCAGCCGGCGTAGCGGCTCAGGCGCATGGATGCGCTCGGCGGCCGCAATCCGCGTCGATGCGAGTTCGGCCGCGAGTGCGACGTCCACCAGCACGTCTTCGTCGCCAATTCTCTGAATCGCGAATCGGCGGCGGTCCTCATCGTGCGTGCGCAGCGCGACCTGCGCGCGGATTGCGTCGGCGCATTCGGGCGCGGCGAGCACGGTCCGCGCGACGCCATCGTCCGAGGTCGCCGCGAGTGCCGTGCTCAGCGAAGCGGCGATGGCCGCAACGACACGCGGGTCGGCCTCGGCCCGCAAGGCAGCGGCGAGCGCGGCAAGATCATCGCAGCGTGTCGCAGCGGCGATCCGGACGTCGGGCGAGGGGTCGGCGCCGAGCAGCTGTGCAAGCACGAGCGAATCCGGCGGCAGCGCGGCAACGCCGGCGACGCGTTGCGTCGGATCGGCGTGTTCGTGCAGTCGCGAACCGAAGAAGATCTTGTCGAGCACGTCGGCGTCGGGGTGTGAAAGTCCAGGCCAGTCGAGCGTGTTTGGCGCGGCGGTGTGGATGGTACCGAGAACGCAGGGCCCTCGCTTTCCCCGACATTATTGCGCTTGTGCAGCGCTCCGATCTGCTCCCGTCCTTCAGGGTCGTGTCCTCGTTTCGGCGCGAGGGTCTCAACTCAGCCGCAGAGGCACATAAACCTTCAGGGCACCGCGCTGCACGAGGATTGCCACCGAGTTGCCAGTCCTGTTCGCCGCAAGGCTCGCCTGATCGATGCTGGTCACTGGCTGACCGTTGATGGCCAGCAACAGATCACCGGGCTGCACGCCGGCGCGCTCTGCCGCGCCAGCGACGCTCTCGATGACCAATCCAGAAGCCGAAGCCCGACTCACGTCGCTCATCGGGATTCAGCGGGCGAAGCGCCAGTCCGAGACGGTCATTGGGCGTAGACTTCGACTCACGTTCGCAGCGAGGAACACCAGTGACGTTCGCATCGTCGAGCGTTGCGGCAACTTGCGCCGCTCGCTGTGCCGCCAGACATCAAGGGTGACCTGGTCACCCGGCTTTGCGACGCTCAACATGTCGGGCAAATCGCCGGCGAGGTCGATCGCATGGCCGTTCAGAGCCAACACGACGTCGCCGCTTTCGATGCCGGCACGTTCAGCCGCGCTGCCTTGTTCGACGCTCGAGACCAGTGCACCGGTGGGTGCGTCGAGCTTGAAGGCCTCCGCGAGGGTCTGGTTCACCTCCTGCACTTGACGCCCAGTTTCGCGTGCCGAACCTCGCCCGTAACTCAGGATCTGTTGCTCGACGCGAAGGGCCACGTCGATCGGAATCGCAGAACGACAAGGCCTTGGTAGCCGCCCGTGCCGGAATAGATCTGCGAGTTGATGCCGACCACCTCGCCACGCATGTTGATCAGCGGTCCGCCCGAGTTGCCGGGATTGATCGCGACGTCGGTCTGGATGAACGGCACGAACCCACCACCGGGCAGCGAACGACGCGTGGCGCTGATCACGCCGGCCGTCACCGTGTTCTCGAAGCCGTAGGGCGAGCCGATGGCCAGGACCCATTCGCCGACTCGAGGCGACTGCGGTGGTGCCAGCGTCACGGTCGGCAGGTTGTCGGCGTCGACCTTGAGCACCGCCACGTCGGTCAGTTTGTCGATTCCGAGCACCTTGGCGCGGAACTCACGGCGGTCAGTCATCTTGACCACGACTTCGTCGGCGCCGCTGACGACATGTGCATTGGTCAGGATGACGCCGTCGGCTCGAACGATGAAGCCCGAGCCCTCGCCGCGCACGGGCAAGCGGATCTGCGGCGGAAAGCCGCCAAAGCGCTGCTGAAACGCTCGCAGCAGTTCGCGGATCGCCTCCTCTTCCTGGGATCCGCCCGGATCGTCGGCGTCTTCTCCGCTCGCGTCACCTGTCGTCGACACCTTGCGCGTTCCGGCAATGCTGATGTTTACCACGGCCGGACCAAAGCGTGCCGCGATGGCCGCCATGTCAGGCAGTCCCGACAGAATCGGCGCGACTGCTTCTCGATTGGCGGCTGTGGTGACGCTACGCGTCGTCTGCGCCTCACCTTTTTCGCAGTGACCCGCGGCGGCCAGAACGATCGAGGTGGCTGCGGCCATCGCGAGCAGGGAGCGGCGTTGCGGGGACGCGGTGGGTTGCATGAGCTGACTCCAGTGTGCGGGAACGGGATTTGCGCCGGCAGCGTTGGTCACGCCTGACACGATTCTTATCACCACCGCCTGGCTGGCAGGCGCAGGTACAGGTCTAACATCGCGCCCTGCGCGAGAGTCAGGGTGTAGCTGCGACGCAGGTCGCCAAGAATGGCAGTGACGTGGTATGTCCCTGCGGGCAGGGAAACGACAGTGACCGACGCGGCATCGTCGACGGTGTGCAATCGTCGCCCCTGCAGATCCTCGACGCGAAGCTTCAGCGGAGCCCGCACATCCGGCAGACCGACGGCGGCAAGACGCGCGCGAAGCCGATGCAGTGTGGATTCAAGGGAAGCCACGGTCGGGCCGGCCTCGGCCCCAGCGTGTATCAGCAGGTGCGCGGGCGACACCTCCGTCGTGTCCGGAACAATGCGGGAATCCAACACGGCTTCTCCTTGCTATGAGGCAACGTCGGAAGACAAGGGACTGTGACTGCCGCTATGCATTTCCCGTTGTCAAAGTCGCCGCTTTGCGTGGCAGCTGCAATGTGTCGCGTCCCAGACCACTAATCAGGTCGTGTACGCAGGTGGGCGTCCATCGTCGCCGCGCTCGCCGCCCCGCTTGCGAGCGCGACTGTACGAGTACCGTTACCAACATAGCGGCTGCCGCTGAGGTGGAGACAAGCGGTGATGCTGCGATGAGTTGTGCCAGGCCGTCGACGGACTCGACGCTGGCCTGCTGAACATAGTCGACCAAGGCCATGACATCGACGGCGCGCACATGCTGGATGTCGTCGAGTTGAACGCGAATGTCTTGCCAGCCGCTGCGAAATCGGATCTTCGCGAAGATGCCGTTTGCAACGGCAAGCACCGACAACACCCCCAGCGGCCGCAGCAGTTGTTCGAGAAGGCGGCCTCGCTCGACCGCGGGCGCGGCCTCGTAGACCTCGCCGACGAGTTGCGCGATCGTCACTTCCGAGACTGTTTGACCGGGGTCGACCGAGACAACTATCGAGTGTATGTCCTGAGGATTCATGGCGTTCGCTCCTTGCCAAAGGGGTCATTCACTGCCGGCGTGCGGGCTGATCCAATGGGTCCATGTTCCACCGGCCGCCGCAATGCATTTGTGTTGGAACTGCCGCCGCTGTGTTGCATTTGCAATCGATGACCGCGTCAGGCTTTAGCCCACAGCCTCTATCTGCCGCCCAGGCCGGTGATGGCCGTAGCGGTCGTCAGTGCTTTGCGGCGTGCGCTGAAGCCATGACAGCCGCTGCACATCTTGAGTGGCTCCCCCAGACAGCGTCTAAGGGTTGACGAGACGCGACGCCCTCATTGCAGCGAGGCATCGGCGCATGACAAGCGACTTCAGGGAGGAGCCGACGGGGCACAGGGCGGCGAGTCAGGCGGTACCCTTGTCGGGCACGAGGTACCGCGTCGGCAGGCCCCGCGGCCGGACTCAGTGCAGCAACTCGGCCAACGCGCGCGCGAGATCGGCGCGCCGCAGCGGTTTGGCGAGCACCCGAGTTACACCAGCGACACTTGCTCGCTGTGCCAGCGAAGCGCCGCCGTAACCACTCACCAGCAACACCGGCACATGCGGCAGGTATTGCCGCAGGGCTCTGTCAGCTCCGTGCCGGTGAGGTCCGGCATCACTTCATCAGAGATGACCGCCGCGAACCGCCGCGGATCAGCCCGCAACACCTGCAGGGCTTCGGTCGAATCGCTGTACCCCACCGGGTCATATTTCAGCCCCTTGAGCATCTCGACGGCCAGAGCCACCAGTTCGGGCTCGTCATCGACGACCAATAGCGTCTGCCCCGCTCCCGTCGGCGCGTCGCTCGGAGGCACTTCGGATGAGCTGACGATGTCAGTGCATTCGGGGAAGATACAGCGTGAATCGGGCACCCTGCCCCGGCGCGCTCTGCACGTCGATCGCGCCGCCGAACTCGGTCACCACGCCGAACACGACCGCGAGCCCGAAGACCGGTGCCGGACTGCGCCCTGCGCGTGGTGAAAAAAGGCTCGAACAGGTGCTCCATCACGTCGGGCGTGATGCCACTGCCTTGGTCCGACACGGTCAGCGCCAGAAAGTCTCCGGCCGGCAGTTGGCTGTGCGACAGGACTTGCGGTGCCGCCACGTGTTGACGCTCAAGCCGAACACTCAGCCTGCCGCCTGCAGGCATCGCCTGCATCGCGTTCGTGCAGAGATTCATTACCGCCTCGAACACCTGCGTCGCGTCGCCTCGTAGCCGCGCACCAGGCGCGTCGAGCGCGCGCTCCAGGATCACACCCGGACGGCAGCGAAGCCGAAAGCAGGTTGAGCACCTCGTCGACGACCGGCTCCAAGCACGAACACCGTCGATGCATGCGCCCCACCCCGGCTGAAGGCGAGAATGCGCTCCACCAGTGCCTTGCCGCGCAGCGCCGCTTGCAGCACCTTGTCGAGATGACGCGCCTGGTCACTGCCTGGCGGCGCAGCGTCCTGCGCCATTTCGCCGAAGCCGACAATCCCCGCCAGCACGTTGTTGAAGTCATGGGCCACACCGCCGGCGAGCGTACCCAGTGACTCCAGCTTGCTGGCGCGGGCGCGCTGGGCCTGCAGCGCCCGTTGCGCCTCGGTACGCCGGCGGTCGGCGCGTTGCACCAGACTTACGGATGCCACCATCAAGGCCAGGAGCAGAGCAAGCGCCACAGCCGTCAGCTCCGCGGCCCCGCGCCAGGACGAGAGCACCGCCTCGAGGTTGCGCGAAACGACAACTTTCAGGTCGTAGCGCGGCACGCCGTGCAGGCCAACCAGGTTCTCGCTGCCGTCCCTGAAACGTCGCACCTCCATGCTGGGCCGATTGGCCAGACGCTCTGCCACGGCCGCCTCGTCGAGCGGAGGTATCGCGAGGTTTGCGGCGGCAAGCAGTGCGCCGTCGCCGCGAAACACCGCCATGCGCGCGTCGGGCGCAGGAGAAGCCGCAGAAAATGCGCCGAGCAGCGTCGCCGCCGGCAAGGCAGCAAGAATCCAGCCGTCCACCCTACCGGGCGCGCTGAAGCGAACGGCCAGAGCCACCAGCGACTGGTTCGCGCTGGTGTCCGTGAAGGGCCGACTTACCGCAATGGCGCCGTCAGGCAGTTCCTGCAGAGCTCGGCCGGAACGACGAAAGAGTCGGGGCTGGGAGCACGTCGGAAGACGAGAGTACCCGCCCTGCGCGATCGACCAGCCACACGGTCTGCACCAACGGCATCAGATCCGCGCGTGTGCGCAGGTCGCGCTCGGCCACGGGACCGCTCAGGGGCAGACGGTCTTCCCGCAGCTCCTCCTGCATTGCGCGCAGGCCTTCCTCCGCACCCTGCAACCGCTGCTGAAGCTCGTCGGTCAACGCCAGCGACAGAACGGTCAGCTCCCGCGCCTGGCTGTCCAGCGTATCCCCGCGCAGATAGCCACAGGGCGATGAATGCGACGACAGCCAGCGCCGCCCACGTACCGAGCGCGATCAACCACGGTCGAATTGAACGGGCCGATCGCGATCGAAGTTCAGGCTTCATCGGACACGTGTCTTCGCAGCTTGCGTTGCAGCCGGTGGGCGCGCAACCGGTACCGGTGCGGCCACGATCATGGTGGATCACTTGTGATGAACACTGAATTCAGTATCCACCATCTTCTCGCCGGAGCAAGGCTTCCATGTCATCTGCCTTCGAGCAGACGCATATTGCAATCAGCCGGGCACGCACTGGCTCCAACATGCGCTTACAGGCCGGGCGTTTCGGTACAGAGATTGCTCTACACCTGCGAACCTACGAAAGAAGGGAATTCATCATGACACGCAAACTCCTTTCCAAGACCTCGCGCGCACTGCTCGCTGCTGGACTACTGCTTGGCGTCGCTGCGGCTCAGGCTGCGGGCGGTTACTTCATCACGAATAGCCAGGAAGCCACGATCACGGTGGGCATGAGTGCCGACGAGGTCCAGGCGGCCGTCGGCAGCCCTGCACAGCAGATCAAATTTGGGGACGAAGCGGGGCCGACCTGGATCTATCACCTGAATCAGAGCGAGGATACGGTTCTCGACGTCGACTTCGGCGCTGACGGCAAGGTCGCATCCGTTAGCGAACGCGAACGCGAACGTCCGTAACGCTGAATCGGGCGGCCGTCACCTCGGCCGCCTTGTTCGCCCACAACGCCCGATGGCATACGCCATCGGGCGTTCTCGTTTGGGCGTCGCTGCCGTAAGCGGCGAAGGAAACGAGCAGCCCGCGTTACTATCTTGTCGCACGCGGATCGCCGCCGCAGTGGCGCAGCTGCTCAGCGCCGCTGTCTCGACATCATGAGTACCTCCACCTCACCTCACATTCTCGTGATCGATGACGATCCCGATGTTCGCGATTTGGTGGTCGAGTACCTGGGCAAGAATGACATGCGGGTCAGCGCCGGCAGCTCCGGGCGCGAGATGTTGGAGCGGTTCGACCGCGAGTCCATTGATCTCGTGCTGCTGGATCTCAAGCTGCCCGGTGAAGATGGCATGCAGCTGGCGCGCACGTTGCGCGAGCGGGCGACTGTACCAATCGTGCTCCTGACCGGTCGCAACGAGGAAGCCGATCGGGTGATGGGACTGGAACTCGGTGCCGACGACTACATCACCAAGCCGTTCAGCCCGCGCGAAATGCTGGCCCGCGTGCGCGCCGTGCTCCGACGCTACCAGGTGCAGGCCACGCTGCCCGAACGCGACAACACGCGCCGTGCGTTCCGTTTCTCGGGGTGGGAACTGAACCTTCGAACGCGGCGCTTGTTGTCACCCAACGGCAATTCGGTGGAACTTTCCAACGGCGAGTTCAGCCTGCTCAACGCGTTGTGCCGGGCGCCCCAGCGGGTGCTCTCGCGCGACCAGTTGCTGTCGATGTCGCGACTACACGAAGCCGAGGTCTACGACCGAACGATTGACGTGCAGATCCGGCGGCTGCGCCGAAAGATCGAGGCTGACCCGGCGCATCCTGAGCTGATCCTTACCGAGCGCGGCGCCGGGTATCGCTTGGCCAGCGAGGTCGAGACGCTGTACTGAAGCACGCGCCGCTCCGCTGCTGCAGGCAGCTGACACTGCGACCATCAGCCAGAAGCGCAACTCGAAAAAACCGATTGGCTCATTGCGAGGTCGCCACCTTCGCTTCGAGCGGCCCCGCCGAGCTCGAGACGGGCTCCCACCGGCCGGCAATGTTCTTCAGCAGCTGGTTCACTGCCACAAGCTGGCGGCTGCGCACGTTGATCAGGCTGCTCTCGCTGTTCAGTGCGAGCGTCTGCGCGACCACGACGTTCAGGTAGCTCACGGTCCCCGCGCGGTACTGGTCGAGCGTGATCTCGAGGTTGCGCTGCGCCGCTTTCAGTGATTCCGACTGAAGCTGCGCTTCGCGCTCAAGCTGGTCCGCGAGCTACGAGGTTGTCTTCGACCTCCTGGAGTGCGGTCAGTACCGCCTGGCGATAGCTGGCCGTGATCTGATCGGCGCTGGCGCGCGCCTGCGCGCTGGCGAGCTGATGCTGGCCGCCGTCCAGGATGGCCAGTGCCAGCGAGGGCCCGAGCGACCAGAACAGGTTGGGCGCACTCAACAGATTCGCGAAAACGGAGTGACGATAGCTGGCGCTGGCCGACAGGGTGAGCGAAGGGAAGAACGCCGCGTCGGCCACGCCGATCTGCGCATAGGCCGCGGCAACGCGGCGCTGCGCAGCGGCGATGTCGGGTCGGCGCTCGAGCAGGGTGGCGGGCAGCATCGGCGGCACGTCAGGTGGCGCCGGCAGTTTGTCAGCTGGCCGCGATCGTCAGCGCCGACGGCGGCGTGCCGACGAGCACGGCGATGGCATGCTCCAGTTGCGCCCGCTGCGCGGCGACATCGATCGCCTGCGCCTGCGTGCTTTTCAGCTGGGTCTCGGCGAGCAGCACGTCGGTCCGCGCGGCGATGCCGCCTTCGTAGCGAATCTGTGTCAGGTCCAGTGCGCGCTGGTAGCCCTGGGCGGAGCGTTCGAGCAGCGACTGCTGAATCTCTGCCGTGCGTAACAGGAAGTACGTCTGCGCCAGCGTGGCCTGGGCCGACAGCCGCGCCGCAGCCAGGTCGTCGGCGCTCGCCTGATACCCGGCCTGCGCGCCGCTGCTCGCCTGCGCCAACTGGCCCCACAGGTCGATTTCCCAGCTCGCGACGGTGGCAAACGACGAACGAGTTGGCCGGGTTTGGCGTGCCCGGCAGCACTGCCGACGTCGGGCTGCCGCTGCGCGTGGCCAGCAGGCCGGTCGACAGCGTCGGCCAGAAGGCACTGCGGCTGGCCTCGTAGACCGCCCGCGCGTTGGCGACCTGCGCGACAGCGGCCTTGAGATTTTCGTTGCCGATGACGAGGCGGCGCTCGAGATCGTCGAGCACCGGATCCTCGAACAGGGTCCACCAGTCATCGGAGACCGGGGTTACATGGTTCGTCGACGCCCTCTGCCACAAACCGACCTCCTTGTACTGCGCTGGAGCCGTAACTGGTGGCGGCGGTGCGACGCGAGTGATGGCGCACGCGGCAAGCAGCAACGTAACTGCGAGTGACGGGATCGATCGCAAAGCGTTAAGCATCATCGATTGCCTACGCGGCTGCAGGCCGGGTGGCCGCACCGGGCCGGAGCCGGCGCATGCGCAGGCGATCCCAGCGCAGCCGGTCCATCAGAACGAACACCACCGGCGTTGTGTAGAGCGTGAGCAACTGGCTCAGGATCAGGCCACCGACGATGGCGATTCCCAGCGGTTGACGCAGCTCGGCGCCATCACCGGTGCCGAGCGCCAGCGGCACAGCGCCGAAGATTGCGGCGAAAGTCGTCATCAGGATCGGCCGCAGGCGCAGATTGGCGGCGCGGAAGATCGCCGCGCCCGCTGTGACGTGCCCCGCGCGCTGCCGGACGATGGCGAAGTCGATCATCATGATTGCGTTCTTCTTCACGATGCCGATCAGCAGGATCACGCCGATCAGAGCAATGATGGAGAACTCGCTGTGGAACATCATCAGCGCGAGCAATGCACCCACCCCCGCCGAGGGCAGCGTCGAGAGGATGGTGATCGGGTGAATCAGGCTTTCGTACAGCATGCCCAGGACCAGGTAGATCGTCACGATGGCCGCGGCAATCAGCAGCGGCTGCGACGACAGCGACTGCTGGAACGCATTGGCCGTACCCTGGAAGCCGCCGCGCACCGATACCGGCACGCCAAGCTCGGCCATCGCGCCGTTGATCGCCACAGTCGCTTGAGATAGAGACACACCCAACGGCAGGTTGAAGCTGATGGTCGACGCCGGCGCGCCGCTCTGATGGTTTACCGCGAGCGGCGTGTTTGTCGTTTCCACGCGCGCAAACGACGCCAGCGGAACCTGCGCGCCGGAACTGCTGGTGACATAGAGCCGCTTGAGCGTGTCGGGCCCCTGCAGGTATTCGGGCGCCAGTTCCATCACCACGCGGTACTGGTTGAGCGGGTTGTAGATCACGCTGATCTGGCGCTGTCCGAAGGCGTCGTTCAGAGTGGTGTCGATCGTGCTCATGCTCACTCCGAGCCGCGCGGCCGCCTCACGGTCGATCACCAGCGAGGTCTGCAGGCCCTTGTCCTGCTGGTCGGTGTTGACGTCGACCAGCTCAGGAAGCTGCGACAGCGCGTTGCGCACGCGCGGTTCCCAGGTGCGCAGGTCCGCGAGATCGTCGGCCTGCAGGGTGTACTGGTACTGCGCATTGGACTGTCGGCCGCCGATGCGGATGTCCTGAACCGGAACGAAGAAGAGATTGGCGCCGGGCTCATGCGCAAGGTTTCCGCGCAGCCGCGCCACGACCGCGTCGGCCGAGAGCTTGCGTTCGGCGAGCGGCTTCAGGGTGATGAAGAAGTTCGCCGTGTTGCGCTGGGCGCCGCCGGTAAAGCCGTTGACGTTGAGCACCGCTGGGTCAGCCCGGACGATCGCGATGAACTTGTCCACCCTCGCCTGCATCATCTGGAACGAGCTGCCCTGGTCGGCCTGCACGTTGCCCATGAGGACGCCGGTGTCCTGCTGCGGAAAGAAGGTCTTGGGGATCGTCACGTACAGGTAGACATTCAGGGCTACGACAGCAGCCAGAGCCAGTACGGCCACCGGCTGGTGGCGCAGCGTCCAGACCAGAGTGCGTCGATAAACCTGCCGGAACCCGTGGCCGAAGATCCGATCCAGGCCTGCCAGAGCGCTTTGGAACCGCCGGCTGCGGGCGCGCCGTCGGCCCGGCGCTGCAGCAGCGTGGCGGCCATCATCGGCGTCGTAGTCAACGACACCACCATCGAAACCAGGATCGCCGCGGACAGGACCACCGCGAACTCGCGGAACAGGCGTCCGACCACGCCGCCCATCAGCAGCAACGGGATGAACACCGCCACCAGGCTCAGCGAGATCGAGATCACCGTGAACCCGATCTCGCGCGCGCCCTTCAGCGCCGCCTCGCGCGGCGTGAGGCCCTGCTCGATATGACGGGTGATGTTCTCGAGCACGACGATCGCGTCGTCGACCACGAAACCGGTGGCCACGGTCAGCGCCATCGCCGACAGATTGTCGAAACTGAAGCCGCACAGGTACATCACACCGCCGGTGGCGGCCAGTGATACCGGCACTGCGATGGCGGGCAGCAGCGTCGCGCGCCAGTTGCGCAGGAACAGCAGCACCACCAGGACCACGAGGCCCACGGCGATGGCGAGCGCGCGCTCGACCTCGCGCAAGGAGGCGCGAATCGTCGGCGTGCGATCGCTGATGACACGCACGTCGATGGCCGCCGGGATCGACGCCTGCAGGTGCGGCAGGATCTCGCGCACACGCTGAACGGTTTCGATGATGTTGGCACCTGAGGCCTTCAGCACGAAGAGCACGATGGCCGGCTTGCCGTTGGCCACGCCGTAGTTGCGCACGTCCTGCACCGAATCGACCACGTTCGCCACGTCGCGCAACCTGACCGCGGCACCGTCGCGGTAGCTCAGCAATATCGGGGCGTAGTCGGCGGCCGTGCGCGCCTGATCGTTGGCGCCGATCTGCCAGCTGCGGTCGCCGTCCTCCACCACGCCCTTGGGGCGATTGACGTTGGTGGCGGTGATCGCCAGACGCACGTTGTCCAGTGCAATCCCGTTGGCCGCCAGCCGGTCGGGGTTGAGCTCTACCCGCACCGCCGGAAGCGCACCGCCGCCAACGTTGACCTGGCCAACGCCGTCGACCTGCGACAGCCGCTGCGCGAGCACCGTGGACGCCGCGTCGTACATCTGGCCGCGCGTCAGCGTGTCCGAGGTCAGCGCGATGATCATGATCGGCGCTGCGGCCGGATTCACCTTGCGGTAGGTCGGATTGCTCGGCATGCCGCTGGGCAGCAGCGTCCGCGCCGCGTTGATCGCCGACTGCACGTCACGCGCGGCACCGTCGATGTCGCGATCGAGTTCGAACTGCAGGGTGATGCCGGTCGACCCGAGCGACGACCGCGAGGTGATTTCAGTGACGCCGGCAATATTTCCGAGCACCCGCTCGAGCGGTGCAGCCACCGTGGCCGCCATCGTGTCGGGGCTCGCGCCCGGCAGCGATGCACTGACCGAGATCGTGGGGATGTCCACCTGCGGCAGCGGCGCGATCGGCAAGAGCACGAAACCGAGCACACCCGCCAGCGCCACGCCGATGGTGATCAGCGTCGTGCCGATCGGCCGGGCGACGAACGGCGCAGAAACGTTCATGGCGCACCCTGATCCGCGATGCGGTCCTGATCAGCAGCGCGTTTTTCGCGCCACGCCTTCAGGCGCTGCACCTGATTGGCGAAGCCGAGGTAGATCACCGGTGTGGTGAACAGCGTGAGCAGCTGACTCACGATCAGGCCACCGACCATCGTCACGCCCAGAGGGTGGCGCAGCTCGTGGCCGGCGCCCGATCCGAGCATCAGCGGCAGCGCCGCGAGCAGCGCCGACATCGTCGTCATCAGGATCGGCCGGAAGCGCAGCAGGCAGGCCTGGTGGATGGCGTCGCGCGGCGCCTTGCCCTCGACGCGCTCGGCGTCCAGTGCGAAGTCCACCATCATGATCGCGTTCTTCTTGACGATGCCGATCAGCAGGATGATGCCGATCACCGCGACGATGCCGAGGTCCTGCCGCGCCAGCATCAATGCCAGCAGAGCGCCGAGGCCGGCTGATGGCAGGGTCGACAGGATGGTCACGGGGTGGATGTAGCTTTCATAGAGCACGCCCAGCACGATGTACATCGTGACCACCGCCGCCAGGATCAGCAGCAGCGTGCTGCTGAGCGATGCGCGAAAGGCTTCGGCCGCACCCTGGAAACTGGTCTCCACGCTGGGTGGCAGATCGAGCCTGGCCTCCTCCGCCTTGATGGCATCGACGGCCGCGCCCAGTGAAACCCCCGACGCCAGGTTGAACGACACCGTGGCCGACGGAAACTGCGCCACGTGATTGACGGCGAGTGCAACCGGCCGCTCGACGACCTTCGCCACCGCGGACAGCGGAACTTGTGTCGTCGAGGTCGTGCCGTTGGCGGCCGTCGTGGTGACGCCCGGCAGATAGAGACCCTCGAGCGCAGCGAGGCCGCGTCGCGCGCCCGTCGCGGCCTCGAGCACCACGCGGTACTGGCTCGCCTGGGTGTAGATCGTCGAGATCAGGCGCTGGCCGAAAGCGTTGTAGAGAGCCGTGTCGATTTCGGCAACCGTCACGCCGAGCCGCCCGGCGGCCTCGCGATCGATCTGCACATAGGCCTGCTGTCCCTGGTTCTGCAGGTCGCTGGCGACATCGGCCAACTGCGGCAGTGTCCTAAGCCGCTCCAGCAGGCGCGAGGTGGAGGTCTCGAGGTCCCTGGTGTCGGGCGAACTGAGCAGGAATTGATATTGCGTCTTCGAGACGCGGTCCTCGATAGTCAGGTCCTGCACCGGCTGCATGTACGCGGTGATGCCGGGCACATGAGCCGTCGCTTCCGTGAGGCGTCGAATGATTTCGGAGGCCGAAGCTTCGCGCCGGGCAAAGGGCTTGAGCGTGACCTGCATGCGCCCGGTGTTCAGCGTGGGGTTTGCACCGTCGACACCGATGAAGGAAGCCAGGTGGTCGACGTCCGGATCTTTCAGGATTGCATCGACCAGGGCCTGCTGGCGCGCGGACATGGCGTCGAACGATGTGGTCTGCGTCGCCTCGGTGATGACCTGGATCAGCCCCGTGTCCTGCACTGGGAAGAAGCCCTTGGGTATCGCGATATAGAGCGTAGCCGTCAGTGCCAGCGTCACACCGAAGACGGCCATCGTCGCGCGTGGCCGATCCAGCACCCAGTCGAGTGCGCGCCCGTACTTCGCGACCATGGCGTCGAAACTGCGCGCGCTCCACGCGCCCAACCGGCTGTGCCTGCGCGTGCGCTCCGGGCGCAGCAGCCGCGCGCTCATCATCGGCGTGAGCGTCAGGGAGACGAAGGCCGAGATCAGGATGGACACCGCCAGCGTGATGGCGAACTCGTGAAACAGCCGGCCCGACCACGTCGCCCATGAACAGCAGCGGAATCAGCACCGCGATCAGCGACACGGTCAGCGAGATGATGGTGAAGCCGATCTGCCTGCTGCCCTTAAGCGCGGCCTGCATCGGCGAATCGCCCTCCTCCACGTAAGCGCGCGATGTTCTCGATCATCACGATGGCGTCGTCGACCACGAATCCGGTGGAGATCACCAGCGCCATCAGCGTCAGGTTGTTGATCGAGAAGCCGGCCAGGTAGATCACGCCGAAGGTACCGACCAGCGAAACCGGCACTGCGACGCTCGGAATCACCGTGGCGCTGGCGCTGCGCAGGAACAGGAAGATCACCATCACCACGAGCGCCACCGCCAGCAGCAGTTCGCGCTCGGTGTCGTCCACCGATGCGCGGATGGTCGTCGTTCGGTCGGCAATCACCTGCACATCCACCGATGCGGGCAGCGTGGCCTGCAGCCTGGGCAGCAAGGCCTTCACGCGATCCACCGTCTGGATCACGTTCGCGCCAGGCTGGCGCTGCACATTGAGGATCACGCCGGGTGTTCGGTCCGACCAGGCGGCCAGCCGCAGGTTTTCGGCGTCGTCGACGATCTGCGCAACGTCCTTCAGGCGCAGCGGGTTGCCGTTCTTCCACGCGATGACGAGGTCCTGGTACTCGGCCGCCGACTTGAGCTGGTCGTTGGCATCGATCGTGGAGGCGCGCTGAGCGCCGTCGAAGCTGCCCTTGGCCTGGTTGACATTGGCGGCGACGATGGCGGTGCGCACGTCGTCGAGCGACAGACCGAGAGAAGCCAGCGTCTGCGGATTGGCCTGAATGCGCACTGCCGGGCGCCGGCCGCCGGCGATGCTCACGAGTCCCACGCCTTCCACCTGGGAAAGCTTCGGCGCCAGCCGGTTCTCGGTCAGATCGTGCAGCTTGATCACGGGCAGCGAAGGCGAAGTGACCGCGATCGTCAGCACCGGCGCATCCGCCGGATTGACCTTGCTGTAGATCGGCGGCATCGGCAGGTCCGCCGGCAGCAGGTTGCCACCGGCATTGATGGCGGCCTGCACCTGCTGTTCCGCAACGTCGAGCGACAGGCCGAGCGAGAAGCGCAGCGTGATGACGCTCGCTCCGCCCGAGCTGGTGCTGGTCATCTGGTTCAAACCCGGCATCTGGCCGAACTGGCGCTCCAGCGGTGCGGTCACGTTGGTCGACATCACGTCCGGGCTGGCGCCGGGGTACAGCGTGGTGACCGCGATGGTGGGGTAGTCAACCTCGGGCAACGCCGACAGCGGCAAAAGTCGATAGGCCAGCAAACCCGAAAGCAGGATCGCCAGCATCAGCAACGACGTGGCGACGGGCCGTTCGATGAAGATGCGTGAGGGATTCATGGCCCGCTGCCCGCCGTGTTCGTCAGTTCGGCGCGCCGCCGGACTTTCCGAGCTCGTCCCGGTGCTGCTGGAACCACGCGCGCCGTTCTTCCGGACTCATGGCCTTGAGCTTCTCGGCCATTTCGGGCGACACGCGGTCCATCCAGCGGGGACGGTCGCCGCTTGCGACATCAGCCGCAGTGGTCGCACCGTCGGTCGCGGCACGCGCGCCGCGGCGCGCTCCGCCTGCCGGGGCATCGGCCCCGACCCGCTGCTTCGGATCCGCGGCGATCACTTCCACCTTGGCCCCTTCCCGCAAGCGGTCTGTGCCGTCGATCACCACCATTTCGTCGGGCTGCAGCGCGCCCTGCACGGCCATCCAGTTGCCGTCGACCGGGCCGGGCTTCACGACGCGCGTGCTCACCGAGCTGTCGGCGTTGACCACATAGACGTAAAAGCCCTGGGCGCCGCGCAGTACGGCCGCCCGCGGCACGGCGAGCGCATTTGTCAGGGTGTCGAGCTGCAACACGACACTGACCGCCTGATTCGGAAACAGCGCATCGTCGGCGTTGGCGAACAGAGCCTTCACCTTGATCGTGTCCGTCGTCGGGTCGATCGCGTTGTCGACCGTCTCTACACGGCCCACCGCGAGTTGCTTGCTGCCGCTGCGGTCCCAGGCTTCGACCGGAACCGAGGCATTCGACCGCAACCGCTCCGTAATCAGCGGAACGTTTGCCGCTGGAACCGCGAACACGAGTGCGATCGGGCGCGTCTGCGTGATGGTGACGATGCCGTTGGCGTCGCTCGGTTGCACGACATTGCCCAGATCGACCTGCTTCAGGCCCGCGCGCCCGGCGATTGGCGCGGTGACACGCGTGTAGGCCAGCTGCAGACGCGCGCTTTCGACTGCGGCCTCGTCAAGCTTGACGGTACCGTCGAGCTGGCGCACCAGGGCTTCCTGCGTGTCGAGCTGCTGCTTCGCGATGCCGTCCTTCTGCAGCAGATCGCGATAGCGCGCGAGGTCGACGCCGGCGTTGTCGAGCTGCGCCTTGTCGCGGGCCAGCGCGCCCTCGGCCTGCTTCAGCGTCGCCTGGAAGGCACGCGGGTCGATCTGCGCCAGCCATTGGCCGACCTTGACTTGCTCACCCTCCTTGAAGTTCAGGCTTTGCAGCACGCCGCTGACCTGGGCGCGCACGATGGCGGTGTTCGAGGCAACGATGGTGCCGATCGCATTGACGGTCACCCGGATGTCCCGCCGGCGGACGGACTCGGCCGACACCGGCTGAACCGAGCCGGTTCCGCCAAATCGCCGGCCACCCGCTCCGGTGCCAGCGGAGGACCCAGGCGCTGTGGCAGCCAAGCTTGTGCTGCCCACAGCCGCGCCAGTTCCGTGAGTCTTCCACCACCAGAATCCGACACTACCTACGACCAGCAGCGCCAAAGCCCACGGAAAAACCTTTCTCAGTTGCCCGCGCCCCGCCAGCGAATCATGTCGCTTGGCCGGGTGGGCAGACGAGGCGGCTTCGTTCTCGTTCATGGCAAAAGTATGGACCTCGAGCAACAATGAGGCCCATTCCCTGTGCCGCGAAAGATGAAGGGAATGTGGAAACGGCCCCGGGGTGTACCCCTGTTGCACCCCGATCATGCGCATTCTCAATGGCAAGTCTGTTGCTGTCGTCCCGCAACATGTAACAAACCATTTTGCTCCCCACCCGCCTCGACGTTCTCGCGAAAAGAAGCATCGACTGGTCTCGGTCTTCCAGGCGCGTAGCGAAGGCACGCGGGAGGACGTGCCTTCGGGGCAACACACCTCACACAGGGAGCCGTTCGGCCGACCGGGATGGATCTGCCGCTCTCTGGGCGTACGTGCACAACTCGTCTAATAGGAATATGCCGAATTGCTGCGCAAGGTGAAGAAGCGGTAGTCGGCCGTATATTCGACGCGCGCCGATTTGCCTGTGGTTTCACGCGTGCACGGTGTGGCCGGGGCTACCCCGCCCACGGTGTTCACTCGCTGGACGCTCGTCACCTTGCTGAACGCGCCCTCGGGCCCGGTCGACTTGGTGGAAAGCAGTACCCACGGAATGGCCCCGGCGGATGGCGAGTCTGCGCGGGCCTGGGCCGTGCCGACGACACGGCTGCCGTCTCGAGCCTGCCAATGAGGTCCCGCTCCATGGCTGCCGATCGCCTGGCCGCGAGCGTCGAAGAGCTGCGCTTCGGGCGCCACGAATGCCCATTCGTATCCCGTGGCGTCCTTGCTGGCGCGACATTCGTAGATCTGCACGCCGGTGGCCTTGACGACCATCGCCAGCGACTGGTTAGCCGCGGGTTTGAGCACCTGCGGAACGTCGACGGCCGGCGAGGTCGCGCAACCCGTGACAAGCAGTGAGAGTAAGGGCGCGAAGAAAGACGCGTATGCGGTGGAATGCTTCATTGACGTGCTCCTGAGTGATTGTTGAGGGACAACTCGATGGCGCAAACTGCGCCGTTCTGCGACATGCAGATGATGAATGTGGTCGTGCACCACTCACGGGTGCACAGGTCGCCGGCCATCGAGCGCGACGCGTTGCCGGCTCCGATGCTCGAGACGATCGACCTTGTGATCCGGCAACCCATGGGGCGGCGCTAGCGAACGTCCTGGAAGCGTGCGAACCCCACTGGCTTGGGCCGCGGATAGGCACTCTCGCGCTCGCCATTGGCGCGAATGACATTGAAACGCGTTGCCCGACTGGCCTCGCCCGACACGATGACCGTCACCGGGCAATCGGCGGAAATCAGGACATGTTGCTGCGTGCCGATTCGGAACCGCTCTCCGGGTGACAGGAAGGTGTCTCGCAACTCGGTGTCGGCGGTAATCCAGACTGCATGCGCATCAGCCTGCAGCTCGAAGCCGGCCGCCGAAGTCAGGGACAGCAGTTCGTGGCGCTGCAGGCGCACCGGCAAATAGACGAAGCGGCGCGGGGGCGCTCTGAGAAAGTCCAGCATCGTAGTTCTCCAACGGGTTTCAACCCCTACCTACGATGCGATGCGACTTTTGGATGCAGCACTCGGAATGGTCGAACGTCGCGGCGCTGGTGCCGGAACACCATCAAGGCGGAGCGTCGTTCAGGACTCGGCGCACAGGAGCGGCAGCCAGCAATCTTCGACGAAGCGGCTCCTCGCCTGCGAGCGAATTGGCTAATGCCAGGACTCCCACTTGGGCGCTGGTGCGATGGGATTCGGCTGCTTCGTTGTCTTTCGCTTGGCGATAGACATCCCAGGCAGTGGCATGAACTCGCCAATACCAATGCAAGAAGAATGTTGGCGTTAGCTTTCGGTCGCCGAAATCAGTGAAGTGTCGCAACGCGTCCGAGAAGTTGTCGTTCTCGAGTTCGCCGTATCCCGAGGCAAGCCGTGCAATCGTCATCGGCTGATTCGTCGGATAACCCGCGACGTTCGACCATTCCGAGTGCCTGCATCCAAAAGTCGCGTCGCATCGTAGGTAGGGGTTGAAGCCCTTTGGAGAACGACGATGCTGAACTTCTTCAGAGCGCCCTCACACCGCTTCGCTGTCTTACGTAGCACCACACCAACCACCACACCACACCAAGGAATGCACGCTATGAGACTCTCATCATTGTTCAATCGGCAAGCCGCCGCGCTTGTTTTGCTCGCGTCCGGTCTGACGGCCTGCGGCGGCGGCGGATATGATCCACCCGACGCTCCGCAGGTCGCTGCGTCGGTCACTCCGGAGGTCACCCAAGTCACGCTGACCGGCGAGCAAGAAGCGCCGAACGTGATAACTACGGCAGCCATCGGCAACGCGACGCTGAGCTTGAATCGCAGCGCCCGCACCATCAGCGCCACTATCACGATCGATGGCCTGGTGCCGACCCTTGCACACATCCATGCGGGGGAGGCCGGATTCGCTGGCCCGGTCGTCTTTCCGATGACAATCTCGGGCAGCACGGCGACGCTTGCGCCCACCGTATTGAGCACGGAGCAGCTCGCCACGCTTGATGCGGGCGGTTTCTACTTCAACGTTCACTCCGCCGCGAATCCCGCCGGCGAGATTCGCGGCCAGATCGGCCGTGAAGTTTTCGTCGCGCACTTGAACGCCTCCCAGGAAAACCCGCCGACGACAAGTACCGCAACGGGCGAAGGTCGACTGGTGCTCGATCCGATCACACGCAAGGTGAGCGGCGAGATCGAACTGCAGGGCATCCAGGCCACGATAGCCCATGTGCACACAGGTGCGGTCAGCGTCAACGGCCCGGTCCTGATCGGCCTCCTGGATCACGGCGGCCACGGACACTTCACGGTTCCCGATGGCACCATGATGACGGCTGCGGACGTCGACAAGCTTCGCTCCGGAGGCCTGTACTTCAACGCCCACAGCGCAGCCAATCCGAATGGGGAGATCCGAGGCCAGATCGCCCGGCGAATCCTGTTCGCCTCGGCCTCCGGCGCACAGGAGGTGCCCCCAGTTGCCACCACGGCTACCGCTCAGGGGTTCGTCGTCTACGATCCCGCCACTCGGCGCGTGGAAGGTGCCCTCAGTGTGGACGGGCTTTCTCCCTCTGCCGCCCACATCCACCAGGCGCCCGATGGCGCCAACGGCCCGATCATCGTGAATATGGTGCCGACCGCCGCAGGCAGCAGCGATTGGCTGGTGCCAGCAAACGCCGCCGCGCTCACGGCCGATCAGGCCAAAGCCTTGCTTGCTGAAGGCACGTACTTCAACGCCCATTCGACAGACCATCCGAATGGGGAAATCCGCGGGCAGCTGCGCGCGGCTCGCTGAACCACGCAGCAGGCAGAAGACCATGAGCTGGGAGCTTGTGTTGCGGCAGGGCGTGCTATTCGCGCACCTCGTCGCCTTCGCGATCGCCATTTCGGCAGTGCTGCGCGAGGACTGGATGTTGATCAGCACTCGCCGCATCGCGTGGCACCGCCTGCTGGCGACGGCGCGCGCGCTGACGATCAGCCTTATCGCACTGTGGGCGACGGGAGCCGCACTCGTGGCACTCGATGTCGGCCTCAGCTTCGCGGCAATTGGCGCCAATGCGAAACTCACCGCGAAGCTGCTGGTCGTCCTCGCTCTCACCGTCAACGGGTTCGCGCTGCATGCGATCGCGTTCCCGATGATTCGCCGGGCACATCGCGCCGGCAGGAAACCCGCCAATGACGGTTCCCTTCCTGCTTGGCGCCATCAGCACGGCAAGCTGGCTGTACGCGTCATTCGTCGGTGTAGCGCGATTGATTGCGCCGTCAATGACGGTTTCTGGATTCATGGCTGGCTATCTGCTGCTCGTCATTTCGGCCATCGCCGTTGCGTTGATGCTTTCGCGTTTACGGTCATTCGACATCGGCGTTTCTTCCAAGCCCGGCGGAGGCGCATTGCGTTCGACGAATTGATGGAGGAGGGATTTCAATTGAAATCCCCATGGGGCTCGTTGAATCCGGCTTGAGGGGGAGGGTTGCCTTTCGTAGGCATCCATCTTCCCTTCTGGCTCTCACATTGCGGGGTAACTCGCGTGATGATGACAAATGCGGGCGGCGTTCTCGTGTTCAGCGTCGTGGCCTGTTGGTTGTATGCAAAAACCGCATCAATCTGGCCTCCGACCGTCGCGCACGTCGCAAACAACGTCTTGTCGTCCGTGTTGGTACGGCGACAGCCATCCTCAGTTGCGTGGCAGAACGATCAGTTCGCTGACCATCGACGGCTTGTGCGTGGCGCATTGGATGGGGAACACCCCAGCCTTATCGGCCTTGAAATGGACTCTTGTCACTTGGCCGCGCTTCAACTCGAACGTCTTGTTGTAGCCGGCAATCGTCGTCGGGTGGCTTGCGCCGTTGATGCCGACGAACTCAAGCGTCACTTCGTCGTCCTGGTTGACGGTGATCTGGCTCGGCGTCCATATATAGACGGACACCTCCCAGCGGCCCGTCTCGTTCGGTTTGCTCAGAACGTAACCGGCGCCGGTCGGCAGGGCCTCGGTGGGATATGGCTCCTTATCGACGGTTGCACCGCCTTTCATCTCCACCGCGGCGATTGTGAAGCTGCGCTTTTCGGCCTGCGCCTGCCCCACGGTCCCGGCCGTGACCGCGACGGCAAACACAACAGCAGTAACAGGTGACCTCATCAACGGGTTTGACATGGCTCTGCCTCCTTGCGTGCGTTTGCACCGAACTCTCCGGGATGTCCGCAGCACGATTCGGTACAAGCAAGGAGATAACACCGCTGGGCCCTGTGTTATTCCCACTCAGGACGCCTGCGGTGGAGAGAAATCGCGCGCATCAGTCCATTGAGAATCGCAGCAGCCAAGCGGCCAGTATTGCCGCTGTAAGCAGCCATAACGCCGCAATGAAGATTGCGGCGCCGTAGCTCACCGGCCGCGCGGCTGCCTCCGCGGCTCTCTGGCGCGCAGACGCCGCAACCTCGTCGGGGATCAGCCGGATCACCAGCGCCAGGCCGATCGGAACGATCAGCAAGTCGTCGACATAGCCTAAGACCGGAACGAAGTCTGGGATCAGATCGATCGGGCTCAAGGCATACGCCGCGAGCGCCAGTGCCAACAGCCGAACCATCAGCGGCGTTCGCGGGTCGCGCGCCGCAAAGTAGACAGTCAGCGTCTGACCCTTGAGTTGGCGCGCCCAATCCTTCAGCGCCACCGCTCGCCGCCGTTTGCCAGTGGGAACAGCGCTTGCACGCCGAGTTCAAGGTTCAATGCCAGCGGATCCCTATGAGAAGCCATAGCCTAGCTATCGGATTGATTGTTATCGCCGGCTTGATGGGTTGTGCGGCCCGCTCGCCGACGAACCCCGGCGCCCGAGTCGAACTCACGGCGGAGCGCCCACCTGCGAACTGTGTCGCGCTTGGCGAAGCGGCGGGCTCGCAGGGCAAATGGTTCACCGGCAATTACACTTCAAGCGAGAACCTGATGGTGGGCGCGCGCAACGATCTGCACAACCGGGCAGCAAAGATGGGCGGTAACCTCGTCCACGTCCAGAACCAGGACTACGGCAGCTCGCGCGGCCGCGAGGGCACCACCACAAGTACGGTCGTTCGGATGGTGTATCGCTGCCCGTGACAACGAGCGGCTCGCGCTGTTTACTACGCCGCCGGTGCCGGCGTGGCCACGACGTGCTCGCGCCGGAAGCGCCCCGGAGCTACCCCGGTGATACGCCTAAAGGCCTTGGAGAAGACGGCATCTGACGTGTAGCCGACACTCTCTGCGACACGATCGAGGCTTACCCGTTCGCTGCGGAGGCGGTTGGCAGCGCGCATGATGCGCCAGCGCGTCAGATAGCTGATCGGGCTTTCGCCGACCAGTTCTTTGAATTGGACCGCCAGCAGCGTGCGCGACATGCCGACCTCGCTCGCGAGCGACTCGAGCGTCCATGGCTCCGCGTAGCGCGCGTGAAGTGTCATGAGGGCCTGACCGATGCGGCGGTCCGAGAGCCCACGCAGCCAGCCCGCTACACAGCCGTTCTGCGCCGCATAGGCGCGTACCGCCTGGATGAACAGCACGTCCGCCATTCGTCGCAGCACGGTCTGCGCACCCTGCATACCCGCATCCATCTCGGCATGGATGAACTCGAGCGTGGGTGCCAGCCAGCGCTGAACGGTGGCGTCGTCCGCCTTCAGATGGATCACCGGCGGCAGCGCCCGCATCAGCGGGTTGACACGCAGCGTGTCGATATCGAAGAAGCCACCGGTCACACGATTGACCGGGCCGTTTCCGCGCAGCGCGTAGACGGTCCCATGCGCGTCCATCGGATGCAGGGCCATCCAGTCATGCAGATCGAGCACGGGTGCATCCGCACCCGAGCCGATCACGTGCGGTGCCCCATTCGGCAGCAGCACAAGGTCGCCGGCGGCCGCATGAAAGACCTCGCCGCTGTCGAGGAGCCGGATCTCGGCCGCGCCTTCCCGTATTGCATAGAAAGGTGTGCTCGCTCGCCGCGCAATGCGGATTCCATACGCGCCGTTGCACACCGTGCGGAAATAGATCGTCCCTTCGAGGCGAACCTGGTCCATGACGTCAGTCAGCAGGTCGAATGGACGACCCGGCTGGCCGACTGCAGGTGACGGAGCGACCAACACATCGGCGGCCGCACTCACCGGTTCGCGGCTGCGTCGACGCGGCGGCGTATCCGCCTGCGCCGGGATTCTTGTGCTTGAAGCGCCTCGGCCTTTGCCAGCTCGCGACGAGCTCGGTACAGAACGGGACGATGCGCGTGTGTCGAGTCGAACGTGTGAACGATTAGACATATTTTCTGTCCTCCAGCACCTTTCCGTCCAGGTGCTGCAGGCGCACTTTACGCCTAATCCGAGGTGGCGTGGTGCCACACGGTTCACCGAATGAAGGAGTCAATCATGAGCAGCCCGCAATCGAAGCGCACGCACCTCCGCGGCTTTTCCCTTGCCACTTCCGCTGGTCTGCTGGCCGGCCTTCTCGCCACTGGGCAGGCGGCCGCACAAGCGACCGGGCCGGCCAATGCAGGCGCCAGCCAACCCACGCAGGACGAAGGGACAAAGCGCGAGCCTGTGGCGCACGATCCGTTCAGTCCGTTCGTGTACGACGTGCTGGGTGCTACGCCCTCTATCCGGCTTCCTGCCTTCTTCGGCAAGCAGACACGGGCAGCTGCGGATGCGAACGAGCCTTCGTCGACCGATCGTATCGCGAAGGACAGCGCGGCGAAGCCGACTGTTGCAGCCGCTGCCGGGCGCACGGATACGGCTGCTCGTCTGCCGTAGCGCGACGAACTGACTCGCCGTCGGAATGCCGTCTGGTAGGCAGTATTTCAATTGAAACGAGCGAAGTCATTCGCCGAAATCATGCGGTCGCCACCGCCTCGGAAAATGGCTGCGTGACGTGATCGAGCCGGCCCGCCGCGCAACCGCACCCTCCCCCCTCCCCCGTGCAGCGTTGGCATCCGCGCTTCGCGATACCGGCCTCCGGTGTCGCGGCGTCACGGTCTCCCCTCTGCGGCCGCCGATGCGGCCGCTTTTTTGTGTCTCAGTTGCGTACCTGACTCGCGGCCCGCGATTGATCAGCCGGCGTTGACGTTGACGAAACGATGATCGGCTCGGTCGATGTGTCACCAGGATGAGCCGGTTCGTTCATGCGGGGCGCGGTCACAACGACGCGCGGCAGCACCACCTTGTAGGCTGCGGACCACGCGTATTCCGCGATCACTGAAATTGCGACGACTGTCGAGATCGTGATTCCCGCCGCCAGAACCAGTGCGGCGACGCGGACTGTGGTGCGATTCATGGTTGCCTCCAGCTTGGTGAGGGTTCAGCGACTGATCGCCTCGGACCGTGCAGACGCCCTGCATCTTGAGCCGCAATAACTGCCACGACATGACATGATTTTCTGGCAGACTCGCGGCATGCGTGCGAGCCGTCTTCTGTCGATCCTGCTGCTGCTGCAGTCACGGGGACGCATGAGCGCCCAGGCCCTGGCGACCGAGGTCGAGTCCTCGGTCCGCACCGTCTTCCGCGATGTCGATCAGCTGAGCGCTGCGGGCGTTCCCGTCTGGGCCGAACGAGGTCGCAACGGCGGATTTCAGTTGCAGGACGGGTGGCGCACGAAGCTGACCGGACTGACCGCAGCCGAGGCCAGTGCAATCTTCCTGGCGGGTCTGCCCGGTCCGGCTGCCGAGCTGGGCCTGGGCGAAGCGATGACCTCCGCCCAGTTAAAACTGCTTGCGGCGCTGCCTGCAGACTGGCAAGCCGGCGCGCACCGGGTCGGTTCGCGCTTCCACCTGGATCCTGTCGACTGGTTCCGCAGCGCCGAGCCAGCCGAGCATTTGCGCTCCGTAGCAGAGGCCGTCTGGCAGGAACGTCGCCTGAAGATCCGCTACAGGAGTTGGAGACGGGTGTCAGACCGCCTCGTCGATCCGATGGGGCTCGTCCTGAAAGCGGGAACGTGGTACATGGTCGCGCGCACCGATGGCGAAGTCAGGACCTTTCGCCTGTCCAACATCCAGGCTCTCGATGAGCTCGAGGTGCGGTTCACTCGCCCCAGAAAGTTCGATCTCGCCAGGTACTGGAGCGATTCGACACAGCGATTCGAGACCGGTGTCTATCGCGGCGAGGCGAAGCTACGCGTGTCGCCGCTGGGCTTCCGCTGGCTTCAGACGTTCAGTCCGACCGTGGCAGCCACCGCAGCGCGTACGGCGCTGCCGCCCGAATCCGACGGCTGGAGGCATCTGACGATTCCGATCGAATCGCCGGAAGACGCTGCGCGCGAACTCCTCAAGCTCGGTGCCGAGGCGGAAGTGATCGATCCGCCAGAGCTGCGCAATCTGCTGATGGACTCGACGAAGCGGCTCGCAGCGCTCTACCTGGGCAGTCGAGCGATCACGGTCGCACCCCGAAGCCGACAGCGCACGACTCGCCGGCTGCGACACTAGCCGGCAGGCCGACGATGGCGTCGTCCACGGCTGCCCTCGTTCTCAGGCACGCCAGAACGGCTTGTTGACTTCGCGATCGACCTCGTCCAGCGTCAGCCCGAGGTCGCGGCGCTGCCACGCGCTCAGATGGGCAAGATCATGGCGATCGCGTGCGCGTTGCAGCCACTCCGCAACAGCTCCGCGTGCCGCGGCCCAAAACCGTCGGGCCTGCGTCGGACTCTCGGCAGTCCGCCGCGGGAAGTTCAGAACATTCGCCTGCGTGTTCATTTCGTCTTTCCAGTGTTCAAGCGTCGAACTCACGCGCACCAGGCGCGCGTCGGTCGGATGACGCCGTCTTTCGAAGCCGAGGCCGCGCGTTAGCTCGAGCATCGGCACGTTGTCCGCAAAGGTATCGCCGTACAGGCGGCGCACGCCTGACCGCGCTGCCTGCCGCATCAGTTCGCGCAGCAGCCGGGTTCCGACGCCAAGTCGTTGCCATGAATCGGCCACCACGAGTGCGAACTCACGCGAGTCCTGCCGATCGTCGTCCGATGCATAGCGTGCCTCGCCGACTGCGACCTCGCCACCACTTGTCCGCAACACCGCGAGTAGCGTCGCCTCGCCAGGTCCTGCGCGATGGACCAGCCGGTCCAGCAGCGTCGGCGACGCCTCCCGCATGGGCCAATGGAATCGTCGGAGTCGCGACATCGGCGACAACCCGCGAATGAGCGTGTCCACGAGACCGCGGTCGTCGCTTCGCAATGTCCGGATGAACGGCAGCGGCGTCAGCAGACCCGTGACTTCCGCAGGCATCACCTCAGGCGACTGCGCGATCATCTTCAGCTCCGTTTGCCGACTCGCCCTCGAGCACGATCAGGCGCGTATCGGTCAATGCCTCGATCACGGCCAAGCCCTGCCGATCGAGCGTAAAGGTCTGGCCCCTCGCGACAAACGCGTCGCACGGGTCACCGTCCTGCGTTACCCACACCAACCCGTCAAAGACTGCGAGGGACCGCCCCGCGCCGTCCTCGATCCGCAGGAATTCACCGGCGCGCAGCCGTGAGAGCCCCGTATCAGCAGTGGCATTCATTTCGATCTCCTCGAACACGTACCTCACGGGCTCAGGCAGCCAGCGCCACCGGCGCAAGAATCAGCGCGAGCAGTGCCGTGATCGATGCGATGCCCGCGAGCACCGCGATCAGAAGCTGTTCCTTCAGGGACAGACGCTGCATATCGATTTCCATGCACGCATCTTGGCCGGCGGCAGTTGCGCCGCCGTTTCAGGGCGCACAGCCCGGATTTCAGTTGCAACGGGAGGTGGCGGGAACCTTGCTGAGTGCCGCGGCGAGGCAGCGCGCGATATCGCGCGAGACGAGCGGCTTGGCGAGCACTTCGATCACGCCTGCGTCGCGGGCCCTTGCGGCCAGCGCCGCGGAGGTGAATCCGCTCATCAGCACGATCGGAATGTCGGGTCGGATCCGGTGTATCTGCGCAGCCAGTTCGGAACCCGTCATTCCAGGCATTGCCTCGTCAGAGAGCACGGCATCGAAGCGATCAGGCGCGACGCGGAAGGATTCCAGCGCCACCGTGCTCGAGGAGAAGCCCACCGGCTCATAGCCGAGTTCGGCCATCATTTCCTCGCCGAGCTGCACCAGCGCCGTTTCATCATCAACGAGCAGGATCGTTTCGCCGCTACCGGCCGCGACAGGTTCTTCGACCGCCACGCACGCCTCGACGCTGCTCTGCCGGGGCACGTACACGGTGAAGGTCGCGCCGGCGCCGGGACGGTTCTCGACTTCGATACCGCCGCCCAGATCGGTCACGATGCCGTGCACCAGCGACAGGCCAAGCCCGGTGCCGACACCGACATCCTTGGTGGTGAAAAACGGATCGAAGATTCGATCGATCACCTGCATGTCGATCCCGGTCCCGGTGTCCGCGACGCGTAATCGCAGGTAATGGCCGGGAGGCAGACTGCAGGTGGTGACATGGCGGGGCTCGGTGAGCTCGATGGTGTCGACCGAGACCGATACCGTGCCCGTTCCCCGGATCGCCTGCACGGCGTTCGAGCACAGGTTCATCACCACCTGCTGCAGCTGCGTCGGGTCACCCAGCACGGCCGCATTGCCCGCAATAAGTGTGCGCTCGAGCCTCACCCCCGGCGGCAGCGAGCCCGAGATGATGTCGAGCGACTCGGCAATGACGGATTGCACGTGCACGGGCACGCGTTCCCCCATTCCGCTGCGGCTGAAGGCGAGAATGCGTTCGACCAGCGCCTTGGCGCGCATGCCGGCACTCATCGCAGCGTCGATATAACGCCGCAGCGACGTTCCTTCGATGGCCGTCTTCTGCGCCATCTCGCCGTAGCCCAGGATCGCCGCCAGGATGTTGTTGAAGTCGTGCGCGACACCGCCGGCGAGCGTTCCCATCGCCTCGAGCTTCTGCGCCTGCCGCAACTGGCCCTCGAGCCGGTCACGTTCCGCCCGCGCCTCCTTGCGGTCGGTCACGTCCTCGATCGACCCGGCCATCCGGTACGGACGGCCTCCCTCGTCGCGCAGAGCCACACCTCGATCGCGATACCAGCGCCACGCTCCCGACGGATGCCACATCCGGTATTCCACTTCGAACGTGCGTGTCGCACCGCGCAGGTACTTCGACAGTTCCTCGCGCACGTAAGGGCGGTCGTCCGGGTGATACTTCCAGAGCGCGATCCATTCACGCCGCGGCCGCACCTGATCGCCTTGGCCCTGCCCCATGAGTTCCTGCGCACGGGCTGAAAGGAACACGTTATCGCTGGCGAGGTCCCAGTCCCACACGCCCTGGTTGACGCCAGTGATCGCGAGCTGATAGCGCTGCTCCGACTGTTGCAGCGCTTCCTCTGCGCGCTTGCGCTCGGTCACGTCGATCGAGGCGCCCGCCATGCGCAAAGGTCGGCCATCGGCGTCGCGGAAGCACTGTGCGCGCGTCTGGATCCACCGCACTGTGCCGTCGGGCAGCAAAATCCGGAACTCGTGCTCGATCCGCGGTATCCGCCCTTCCATGTGATCGGCGAAGTTGCGCTGCGTTGCCTCGCGGTCGGCAGGGTGCGTCTGGACGCGCTCGAGGAAAACCTTGCGCGTCGTGATCGGCTCGTCGGCGGGCAGCCCGAAAACATCCTTCCCCATCGGCGAGACATAAAGCTCGTCGGTCGCGATGTCCCATACCCAATGCCCCTCGTTCGAGCCGGTCATCGCGATGGCATAGCGCTCCTCGGACAATCGCAGAGCCTCCTGGGCCCGCTTTTCCGCGTCGATGTCGCTGACGGACCCGGCCATGCGCAGAGGCTGTCCGGTGGTGTCGCGTATGCACATGCCGCGGATCAGCACCCAGCGATAGCTGCCGTCGGGGTGCCGGATGCGATACTCGCCTTCGTACAACGGCGTCTTGCCGGCAAGATGATCCTTCATTGCGGCCATCCGCCTTGGTGCGTCCTCGGGATGGAAGTCCAGTGAGGCAAACCACTGCTTGCTCGGCGCGACATCGGGCCCGGGTGGCAACCCGAGCAGTTCGCGAGCGCGTGCCGAAGCAAACATCTTTTCGGTACGCTGGTCCCAGTCCCAGATGCCATCGTTGGAACCAGCCACTGCGAGAGCAAAGCGCTCGCGCGACGCGTCGAGCGAATCGCGCACCGCGGCGAGACGCGAGAGCTGACGCATCAGCATCGCAATCAGGAGGGCCGCGAGCACGGCAAGTGCGAGCGTGCGCGCGACGGTGCCCCAGGCCATTGCGCGCCAGGGCGCCAGTGCGACGTCCGTATCGCGTGTGACGACTACTTCCAGCGGAAGATCGGGCACCGACTTCACCGCAACGAAGCGCTCGACCCCGTCGGGACTGACAGCCCTCATCGGTTCCGGCCGACCCTCGGCTCGCCTTGCGAGCATCGTCTCGAACAGCGGGATACGCTGCCCCAGCGCCGCCTCGACCGGTGGATAACGTGCCACCAGCGTCGCGTCTCTGTGCATCAGCGTGATCTTCGTGCCGCGGTCCAGGCGGACATCGCGGTAGAAATCCTGGAAGTATTCGATTCGGCCCCTCGCGCCGACTGCACCGGCAAACTGCCCGGACGGTGTCTCGAGACGGCGCGCGATTGGAATCACCCACTTCTGATCGGTCGGACTGCGAGCCGCGTGGCTGACGAAGAGGGCCGACTTCGGATCGTCGCGCACGGCGCGAAACCCTTCGAAATCCGCGACGTTGACATCGGTTCCCGGCGGCATCCACGAGATCGCCAGCGCATCGCCATTGGCGTCGTGCATCGCGAATCCGTCGATCTGAACCAGGCCCACGGCTTGTTCATTCAGATAGGCATGCAGCTCCGTCGTGCTCAACTTGGACAGCCGGCCTCGCCGGAACTCCGCCGCAACATGTCGCAGGACGATGTCGACAGCCTGCACGCTGCGAGCGGTCTGCTCCGCAATGATGCGCGCCTGCGTTTCGAGTTCTCGGCCGGTCTCCTCGACTGCGATGCGATAACTGCGCACGATATCCAGTGCCGCCATGGTGACGATGACGCCGATCAGCAGCCCGCCGGTCCAGGCGACACTGCGGCTGGACATATGCCGGGTAGTGGCCGAGATCAACCCACTTGCGACGTTCATCCGTGCCGTCTGAAGCAGATTCCGAACTGCATCGATCAGCGCATCGCGCGCGACCGGTTTAGGCAGTACGCCATCCACGCCGAGCGCACGCGCGCAATTGCCGCCACACTTGACGTTGGAAAAGAACGTCGGCGACAAGGCGAGGATCGGGACCCCGGGGTATTGCGCCGCGACACGCTGAACCGCTTCGTGTCCGCCGTGGCGCGTGAACGGAACGTCGACTATCGCGAGCGCAGCCGGGCCGCACAGCGCCGGATCGACCTCGTTCCCGTCTGCCATCGCGAAGCCGGCGGAAGTCAGCCATTCGTGCAGCAGATCAAGTGTTGCGCGATCGGCGTCGATGATCCGAATCAGCGGCGCGGTTGCGATCGGTTCGGTCTGCTGCGCGCGGTTCATCGTATGCGTCCCGGCATCGCGACCTTAGGGGTTGACTTGGTCTTCATTCGATTCATCATATTGTCACTCTTCAATTGGGGTGCGGCCACCGCGGGCAGGTCGAACGGCACCTTGCCGGTCTCCGTGGCACTGAACATATGCGCATTAGATAACCCTACTTCTGCCATGCGATTTCGCGCAAGCAGGAACAAATTACATCTGTAATCAGCGTGGCCGGATTGCCGGGTGCAGACGGGCGGGAATTGTGCGAGAGTTATTCTTATGGCTTCGACCGACGATGCAGTGATGGACACCGGCAGGGCGGAGGTCACCGAGCTGCCGCCTCACGTGGTGGCACTCGACGACGACGCGTCGGTGCGCACGTTGATCTCGGAATACCTGTCGGATAACGACATGCGCGTCACGACCGTGGCCAGTGGCCGCGATCTGGTGGACATCATCGCGCGCGAAACGATCGACGCTGTTGTTCTGGACCTGCGCCTGCCGGGCGAGGATGGAATGCAGATCGCGCAGCGCCTGCGCGCGCAATCGACGATCCCCATTCTGATGCTGACCGGCCGCAGCGACGAGGCTGATCGCGTGATGGGGCTCGAACTCGGAGCCGACGACTATCTGACCAAGCCGTTTTCTCCGCGGGAACTGCTGGCACGTATACGCGCCCTGTTGCGTCGAGCCAAGCTGCGCGCGACGGTGGCCGACGAGGTTGCTCGCATACGCGCGTATCGCTTTGGTACGTGGGAATTGAACGTCGGACTGCGCAGGCTCAAGTCGGCGAGCGGTAAGTCAATCGAACTGACCAATGGCGAATTCAGTCTGCTGACCGCATTCCTATCGGCGCCTCAGCGCGTTCTTTCCCGCGATCAGTTGCTCGACCTGACCCGTCTTCACAACGCCGAGGTCTACGACCGCTCGATCGACGTGCAGATCCTGCGGCTTCGACGCAAGATAGAGAGCGATGCATCGCAGCCCCAGTACATCCACACGGCGCGCGGCGCGGGTTACGTGTTTAGAGCCGCAGTCGAGAAGCTCCGCTAGCCGGGTCGGCCAGCCGTGCTCCGGCGTTTGACACGAGCACGCTGCGCAGTCCCATCAGCCACGACTGAACGGATTTGCCGTCGCGAACCACAGGGCCAGGCCGGTGGCGATGATGAATGCTCCGTCGAGAACTCCTACGCAGACGAAGAACTTGGTCTGCAGCACTGGCGTCAGTTCAGGTTGACGGGCTGCGCTCTCCAGGAATTTCATCGTCGCGAGGCCGATGCCGATGCACGAGCCGAGCGCGGGGACGCCGATCATGAAGGCGACAGCCACTGGAAGCAGCGCAGATGTGTCCATGGGCTCCTCCTCGAGATTGCTCGGCTAGACGAATAGCGGCCTCATTCGGGGTGCGTTGCGCGATCGCTTCAGACCCAGCATCTGCGTGCCAGCAAAGCCGACGACAGCGACCGCCTGAAGCAACACGTAACCGCTGCCAAGCGGTGTGAGGTCGGCGCGCAGCGCGGCTGCAAGGGCGATGCACGCAACACACCAACCCACGTTTCCCGCCGCAACCAGGACGACGAGCGCACGCGATACCGCACCGCTGCGCGCCAGCATGAACAGCAGGACCGCGTAGACAGCCGACAGGAGTCCGGTAGCCAGGAGCAGTCCTTCCGACAGGCCGAGTCGGAGCGATGCTGCCGGTGCCGCCACGATTTGGAGGACGGCAAGCATGCCGCTGGCCGCCGCGTCGCTAGCGAGGGACGCGCGAAGCAACTTCGAGGGGATGGCGTACGTCAATGTCTTCTCCCGGGACCCTTTGAACAATCGCCGCACATTCGTTACCGGCAGCTTGCAGCAATCTTGGGGCAAAGCCAGCGGCAAAGCGATTACGTGTGAGGTAATGGCACGTCCGATTCCCGATCTCGATAATCCGACCCATTGCAGTGGAAAGGCAGTGGAAATTGCGCCGAGCTTGCGGCAGCACCCGCGCCAGCCCGTCGGCCGCGGCCGGGAGGTTCGAAGATGACAGCGATCGTTCCGCGCGTTGGCATGCTGATCCGTGACTGGCGAACCCGTCGACGCCTGAGCCAGATGGAACTGGCACTTGAAGCAGGCATCTCGCCGCGACACCTGAGCTTCGTTGAAACAGGCCGCTCGCAACCGGGGCGCTCGACGCTGATGAGTCTTGCCGAAGTGCTCGAAGTGCCTCTGCGTGACCGCAACCTGCTGCTGCTTTCCGCCGGCCTCGCACCTGCTTACGCCGAACGCAGCCTTGGCGATTCCGCCCTCGATCCCGCCCGCGAGGCGGTGTCGCAGATTCTCCGGGCACACGAACCGTATCCGGCGGTGGCGGTGGATCGCAGCTGGAACCTGATCCTCGCCAATCGCGCGGTGGCGCCCCTGCTCGTCGGCGTTGCCGCGCATCTGCTTCAGCCGCCCGTCAACGTACTTCGCCTGACCCTGCACCCAGAGGGCATGGCGCCCCGAATCGAGAACCTGCCTGAGTGGCGGGCTCACCTGCTCTCGCGCCTGCGGCGCCAGTGCGCTATGAACCCAAGCGCCGAGCTTGACGGACTGCTCGAGGAACTCGCCGGATATCCAGGAGACGAATCGCGCCTTGAAACGCAGGTCAACGCGATTGTCGTGCCCTTGCTGCTGCGCTCCCCGGCCGGCGTGCTGTCACTCATCTCCACGACGACGGTCTTCGGAACGCCGCTGGAGATCACGCTTGCCGAACTCGCCCTCGAGTCCTTCTTTCCCGCCGACGCGGCGACTGCCGCGGCGCTGCGCAACGCTAGCCTGGACGCTGGCGGTGATGAGCAGCGTCACGCGTCCACGATTGCTTCGAACCCACCGTAGATCAGGCGCTGGCCGTCGAAGGGCATCGGATTCACGTCAGGCTGCAGTCGGGCATCCTCCATGACCTTCTTCATTCCGTCATCGCGTACCTTGCGCGAGGGCCAGATGATCCACGAGAACACGACGGTCTCGTCGTCCTTGCGCTTGACCGCCATCGGAAACGACGTCACCTTTCCGTCGGGAACGTCGTCGCCCCAGCACTCAACGACTTTCAAGGCGCCATGCTCCTTGAACACCGTCGCAGCCGCCTGAGCGTGCTTCCTGAACTTCTCGCGATTGGCGGTGGGCACGGCGGCAACAAATCCGTCTACGTAGCTCATTGCAAACCTCCGATTGGAATTCGATCTTTGGGTAGGCGTCGGACAACCTGTCCCGTCCGACATGTGTACGTCGATTGGCACGGCATGAAATCGACAATGGCCGACGCGGACCGCGCCCCGTAAGCGGGCGATCGGCCCCCGGTCCGTTCGGACGTGCTGCCTGCAATCGTTGAAGAATTCGTCGTCAGCGCCATATAAGACCATCCGCATTCTTCATCAGTCTCGCCGCGAGCATGCCTTTGAGTGTCATTTCCCTCCTTGCACACGCGTTTGTCGCGTGGCGACTCATCCCCGCTCTTTCGGGTTTCGGCTGGTGGCAGGTCGGAGTGGCGATGCTTATCGCGATTTCCGCGGTCTGCCTGCAGGTGGGGCTGAATCAGTGGCGGAGGCGACGCCAACACCGGGACCGGGGCGACGGGGCGCTCGTGGCGGCTTTCGTTGCGATGGGTTTCCTGTCCAGCCTGTTGGTGCTAACCCTGCTGCGTGACATCGCGCTGCTGGGCGGCTCGATTGGAACCCACCTCGGGCTGGCGCTGCCCATCTCCGCATTGACGAAGTGGAGCGCATTGGCTGTTCCGGCCCTTGCAACGTTGATGACCGTGTGGGGACTGATCAATGCGCGCCGGACCGCCGAGGTGGTGACCGTCGATGTACCCATCGCCGACCTGCCTGCGCCGCTTCACGGCTTCACGATTGTCCAGATCAGCGACATCCATGTTGGCCCGACGATCAAGGCCGACTATGTGAGATCGATCGTCGGCACCGTGAATCGCCTGGACGCCGACATGGTCGCCGTGACCGGGGATCTGGTGGATGGCAGTGTTGCCCGGCTCCGGCCGCACGTGGAGCCGCTGAGCGGCCTGACTTCACGCCATGGGACCTACTTTGTGACTGGCAACCATGAGTACTACAGCGGCGTCACTGCATGGGTGGCCGAACTGCGTCGCCTGGGCGTCAAAGTGCTCCTCAACGAACACGTGGTCCTGCAGCACAACGACGGTGCGCTGGTGATCGCCGGGGTCACGGATCACAGCGGTCATCACTTCGATGAGTCTCACCGCAGCGACCCTGTGGCTGCCATTGCCGCTGCTCCCGATCATGTTCGGGTTCGAATTCTGCTGGCGCATCAGCCGAGATCGGCAGAGGCCGCATTGCGGGCAGGATTCCAGTTGCAGCTCTCCGGCCACACACACGGAGGGCAATTCTGGCCGTGGAATCTCTTCGTTCGACTCCAGCAGCCCTTCACTGCCGGACTGCAGCGTCTGCAGAATCTATGGGTCTATACGAGCCGCGGTACTGGATACTGGGGCCCGCCGAAGCGATTCGGCGCGCCCTCCGAGATCACGCGCCTTCGCCTCGTGCCAGCCTAGGCCTAAGCGACTGTACTTCCTAGGCTGATTATTCCGAGCGAAAGCCTATGCGTGCGTGCGAGCCGTCGCAGAACGGTTTGTTGTCGGAAGCGCCGCAACGACACAGCCGCGCCGATTGGGTCCGCAACACCGTTCGTCCGGTTCCGCTGCAAATTTCGACATTGCCACCCAGCTGCAAGGGACCGTTAGGGATCGGGACGATCGTCAGCCGTCCACCGCGTACGGCGAGCGGCTCTGAAGCGATCGTGGCAGGCTCGCCGGTGGCTGCGAATCCAGCCGCGGCATGGCTGCCGTCGCAGTAAGGCTTGCGGCCTGACTTCCCGCAGCGGCACAGCGTCACGCGAAACTCTGCGGCGGCCGATTCAATCTGTGCGTGCACGGCATAGGGACCGTTCTCGCGCACGCGCACGACGTTGACACTGGGCGCCGATTCCTGCGGCTCGCCATCATGGCGTTCGTACGTGATCGCACCGGATGGGCAATTGTGCGCGACGTGGACGCAGTGCTCCACGGACGTCGCTTCCGGATGAATCCACGCGCCCGGAGTGTTTGCCAGAAAGACACCGGGCGCCTCCAACACGCAATGGCGCGAATGGATGCATCGTCGACCATCGAAACGAAGCGTGATGGCCTCGGTGACTGGCGACGTCCGGTGCGTCGGCCGTCTGGGTGTGCGGCAACTCCGCAGCGGCGCCGCAACACCGACTGGCGTGGCCGGCACTCCGAGTTGCGCCACGCGGTCGACCGCCTGGCCCAGGTGCTCTTCGAAGCGCAGGTGCATCTCTTCAAACCGCCGTGCAAGCAGCTCGAGATCGCTGGCGACCTCGGCCAGTGGTACGACGTGCGCCAGTCGCCGCGCCGCGGTGCCGAGCTCCGACGATCGCTCACCGAGGATGCGTGCGGCGCAGGTCTGCACCAACGCACCGGCTGATCCAGGCAATTCAAAGTTCAGCGTCGCAGTCGCCCCGCCTCGCGCAGCATCGATCGGCAGTCGCGTCGCAACGTCCGCAACCCGCCCCATTGCCGACATCAGCACGTTGGTCGAGGTGGCCAGCGCAACGCGCAGGTCGCGCGGCAGCGGTGCCGGCGCGAACACCTGCGACAGAGTGCGGATCATCAACATATAGATCGAATTGCCGAGGTCGATCACCTGCCCGGCGAGCGGTTCGACGACGCGCACGCGGTCGCGCGAGATGCCGGTGGCGCCCAGCATCGGATTGCGGACCACCGGCCGCGCGGGTTCGAACCCAGGGCGCGCGGCGCGCAGTTCGCCAAGTTCACTTCTGATTGCTTTGAACCGGGCGAAGTGCGAATCGTCGCGGTGCGCTGGTGCACCCTCGCCCTGCAGCACGATTTCCTCTACGGCACGGTGCGCCGAGGCCAGATCGGTAATCTTGAACAGCCCCTGCAGGCCGAACTCCTCGACGCTGACCTGCGCCTGGCTGTGTCCAACGAACACGCGTTCTTCGCCAAGCTGTTCGCATAACCGAGCCAGGCCCTGGAGAATTCCGTGATACAGATGCCCTTGGCTCGAATAGTCCTGCGGTGACGGGGCAAGCATGTCCGGACGGGCAATGCGTCGGTAGTGCATCGCGTGGCCGAAGCCCGCGCCGTCCCTGATGTTGAGTCCCTCGGGCCGCTCGATGTACATGAAGTGATCGAGCGCCGCCTCGCCAAACGGCGCGAGAGACATCAAGGCATCGGCCGGAAAGTGCCCGGGCCGCACCGGAAATGCAGGTCGCCACAGATGCGGTGCGGCTCCGATCGCTGCGAGCAGGTTATTCACCAGCGACAGATGCAGCATCTCTTCGAGCGCGACCTGAGCGAGCGAGCGGCGCCAGCGCTCGATTGCCGCGAGTTCGGTCGGCGTCAAATCTTCGTCCAGGCCACGCTTCAGCGTCCACTGGGCGTACAGATAGGAACACATCACGGTGTGCTCGAATTCGGCCGCCTCGCACAACAGATAGATGAGCTCTTCCCGGTCCTGGATGACTATTTCGGCGGGCATGACTGACGGCGCCTTGTGTTGGTTCATGTGTACCCGCGTTTGCGACGCGACCGGAAGCAGCGATTGAGCAAAGTTTGGCACGTCGATACTCACATCGTGAACCGGCGCAGTCACTTCTCGAACCTGGCTCCCGCGGCAATTGACACCGGCAATCGGTTGACGGCAGGCGCTATGGGGCAAAACAGGTTAGGTCAAGGCCGCGATAAGCCACCGCGCGGCCTTCTGCGGAAGGCGTTCGCCTTGTGAGGTAGGCCTCGACGCGGCAAACGACACGCGGGTTGAGCCAGAGGAGGCGACGCGGCTCACGCGAGTCGTGCTTCGGCTCAAGCCGCGCGTCACGTCGCACCGAACCGTCGGCATGCAGAAAGTCCCGCACCTTGAGCTCCCGCAGATTGCTAATGCCCAGCCCATTGCCCAGCATGACGAGCACCAGCGCCGTGTTGCGAAGGTGCACCGGCCCTCGTCCCGCAACGGCAAGGATGCGTTCGATGTCCCCATGAGACAGGATCACTCCCGCCCGATTCTGTTGAGTGGGCGGGTCGCTCTTGACGCGATGCGCTGTCGGTTCGAATGCCGCGGTGTTTTCCTCGTGCCTCCGTATTGCGGAGGACACCGACAGCATGCCGCCGGACAGCTTTGCGCTCAACCGGCAAACGACACGATTTCAGGGGGTTTTCCGGGTAGACCCGGCGCGCGCGGGAAGCCTCGGCGAAGGCTTGGTCCTGTCGTTTGCCTTGTTCGGGCGCTGCGGCTAGGCGGCCAAGCGCTCGAAGCGAAGCGGAAGCATCGAATCGGACGTGGCCGCGCAGTAGCGACGCACAACCTCGTGCCATGCAGCCACTTCGCCGTACTGCCCGCGCGCTACGACGACGCACGCTCGGCGCAATCGCTTGCGTAGTGCCGGCCAGCCGGTTTCGAGATATCGACTCCAGGCCGAGTCGAGCGATGCTGATCGTATGTCGGTGACGGCGAACGCTCGATCCAGGCCGTATGTCAGCGGCACCAGCCGTCCCGTCTCCTCCAGTACCAGTTCGCGCGGAACCATCGGCTCCTTCAACGAAGCGCCGTGAATTGCCAGGGGAACACGCCGCGCGATCTCGCGGTGGACCAGGTCGAGCTGGATCCGCATGTTGGGGAATCGTTCCTGGAGAATCTCGGCCAGCAGATAGGCGTCCAGCCGCTCCTCGGCCGACAGCGGGGTCATCTTTACCGCGCCGAGATCCCGCCCGGTGGGCTCGAATGGATGCAACTGAAACAGGCGAGCGCCCCAGTCGGACGCGAGTTCGGCGATCTCCTCGATCTCGTCCAGCGACTCGGAACACAGCGTGTGGATGATTCCGAACGCCTGGCTCTGGCTCCCGAGTGCCGCTGCCGCCGCCCTGACTTGATCGAACGACTTCTCAGAGCCGCGGATCGCACTGTGGCGCTCCCGCAGGCCATCGAGGCTGAGCGCCACGATGGAAAAGCTGCCCGCAAGACGCTCGTAGCGCGACGAGCGAATGAGGATCCCGTTACTCACCAGATTAACGCGCGAGCCGCAGCGCTTGACGGTGGCGACGATATCGTCCAGTCCGTCGTACACGAGCGGCTCGCCGCCTGACAGTGAAACGATCCTGAAGCCCAGTTGCGCCGCATCTTCGATCGCGCGGCAGACGAGGTCCGCCGGGAGCGCTGCGGTCGCACTGGGCGAGGAATGTGAGTAGCAGTGCGCGCACTCGAGATTGCACCGGGTGGTCGGATGAACCTGGATGATCCCGCTGCACTCGCCGTGCGCACTCTGCATTACTAGCCTCGCGCCGGGATGCCGATGTCGATGCGTGCAATCTCGGGGTTTGTGATCCCGTAGGGGAATACTTCGAACCGGGACAGTCCCCGGCCATTCACCAGTAGCTCGACGAGGCGCTTGGCGTTGGCGGCAGAGCTGGGCAGCACGCTGATCACCCACTCGTCGGGATACGGGGTTCCCTTCGGAAACGGCCGGACCTTTCCAAATCTTTCCAAGCTACTTCCGACGAGACCCTTGGCGATAAGCGCCTTCGCCTGTGGCGACAGCGCACGCAGCGCACTAGAAGCTTTTGATGTTGCCATCTGGACTCCTCTTGGTGAAGCCGGAGTAGGGCCGCGCGATTTGCGCAGCTCGTCGCGGCGCCGCAATTCTTGATGCCCTAAGTGACGAGCGCAACCGCATATTCACGTAGACGAGCCGCCGCTTAAGTGCTTGCAACAACCGGCGGCGTCGGCCGCCCTCTCCCTCTACGCAGCACTCAGCGCTTCGGTGTCGGTCGCTGCCCCTTTCACACGCGTGACTTGCGACAGCTTCGCTTCCGACATCGAAATGTCTCGGCGCTCGCCCAGGTACACGGGCTGAAACAAAGCCCCATGTGGACCTGCCCTGTACAGGTAACGAATCTCCACCACTGCGCCCTCCGGGGGAACCGCGTGATTCGCGGGAATCGTACAGTTGCCCATGTCCACCGCCCGACCGTCATCGTCAAAGAGCGCAATCCCCACTGAGCGCTTGTTCGGATTGAACGCTGACCCGATGCACGACGCCGACTCGACGACGGAAGGAGCCAAGGGTCAATCGGCGGCCTGGAACTGTGGGATATTGTCACGGCGGGATGGCAAGCGCACAGAACGAGGTGACGACCGATGGAAAACGACACGACGCGGATCGCGGCCTGGTTGCAACCCGAGGACATCCTGCTCGACGTCGATGTGCGGGACCGGTCGCATGCGCTTGAGGTCGTGGCTGCGGCGATCGGTAGCGCGCATGGGCTCGACCCGGGCCCGGTCTTCCGCGCGCTATCGCGGCGCGAACAGGCTGGATCGACCGCGCTCGGCGAAGGATTCGCGATCCCGCACGCACGGATAGACGGCATTCCGCGGCCGCTGACACTGTTCGTGCGCACGAAGCTGCCCATCCCCTTCAATGCGCCGGATGGCAAGCCGGTCTCGCGCCTGCTGGCGATCATGGTGCCAAACGACGGCGCGAAGCAAGACCATCTCCAATTGCTGGCGCTGGTCGCCAAGCTGCTTTCGGACCCCGGATTTCGCGCGCAGCTCGATGACGCGCCGGACAAGACAGCGGCCGCGGCCGCGTTCGAGGCCGGGGTCGCGCACGTCACTGCCGCCCCGTCGGAACCAGGATCCAGTACGACTACCGCGCAAGCCGGTAACTGAAACCGATCAGTCGCCCGTGGCTCGGTACCGATGCACGTCGGCTCCTGGCGCGTCCGGCCCAATTCACTCACGCCGCTGCGCTAACTCCAGCGCCCAATCGCTCGATGCGTACGGGGACATGCTTGTGCCAAGGTGTCCCGGCGATCGGGTCGCGATCCTTGACGTCGGTGAGCTCGTTGACGGCGACTCCGCGGTGTTCGAGCGAGCCGTCCGCGCGGCGGTAATCAAGCCCCTGGCCGTTGGGCAGCGAGACGTGCCCGGGCTGCAACTCGTCGGTGATCTCGACCGCCGCCTCGGTGTTCCCGCGAGCGGTGGTCAGCCGCACCCGGTCGCCTTCCGTGCACCCGAGGTCCGCAGCGTCGACCGGATTGATACGCAGCGTGCCGAACGAACCCTTGCGATGCCAACTCGCGTCGCGAACCGCAGTGTTGCTCGTGTCGCTGCGTCGCTCTCCTGCCGAGAGCACATAAGGATAGGAAGGCCGTCGCTCGGGCCCGCCCGCGGCCAGCTTCTGCAGTTCCGGCATCAGCTCCGGCAGGTAGAGATTGATCCGGTGGTCAGGCAGGCGCACGGCCTTCCAGCTGTCTTCGTAATCGCTCACGGCGAAGACGACGCCCGAGGGAGAACCGATGATCGCGTTGAACAGAGCATTACCGGCGCGTAGCGCCGCCGCCCTCGAATCCGGCGCGGCGCGCTGCGTCTGGCTGGCGCCGGACGTACATCTGGCACACGCCCCACAACGAGGCCGCTGTCGCCATCTGCGAAGGCAGGACGGTTCCCAGCGTGCGGTACAGAACGACGGAGCGCGTAGCGCGCCACGCGCTTGTCGCGCTTCGACTTCCAGGCGTATGCCAGCGCGAAGGGCGTCAGCCCCATGCGCGCCGCGCGCCGAAGCAGGCGGTATTGACGCTCGTCGACTTCTCCCAGCGCTTCGAGCAACCGGGCGTGGATCTCGGCCTCGGTCAGCGTTCCTGGCCGAGGCTCGAAGAGCGGCTGTCGCAGATGAAAGCCGTTGCGCGGAAACTCGAGGTTGAAGAACGTGGCTTCGGCCTTCTCGAACTGGCTCGTTGCCGGCAGAACGTAGTCCGCCTGCAGCGCCGTTTCGGTCATCGCGACATCGATGACGACGCTCAACTCCAGTGCACGGATCGCTTCGCGCATCCGCGCGCTGTCGGCCAGCGAGTGCACCGGATTCGCGCTCTCGATCAGCATCGCGCGGAACCGCTTCGGATGATCGGTGAGGATCTCTTCCGGGATCACGTTGCATGGCACGAGCCCCATGATGATGCGCGACCCGGTGACCGGGCTGCGCGAATACGGGCGCGGCCCGGAGCTCGGCCGATCCCTGCGGTCGTTCGCCAGGCGCCGACAGGCCGAGCAACGGCACGAAGGCGTTGTTGGTACCGCGCCGCGCGTAGTGCCCGGTCAGCAGCCAGACGAGGCGGTTCAGGTAGCTGTTGAGCGTCGAGTGCAGGTTCATCTGCACGCCGAGATCCTCGATCATCGAGACACTCTGCGCGCGTGCGATGCGCTCCGCGACCCGACGCAGCAGCGACTCTTCCACCCCGCAGATGCGGGCGTACTCGGTCACCGGGATCGACTTCAACACGGGCTCGACGTCGGCATAGCCCGTGGTGTGCTCGTCGAGCCACGCACGCGCCACGAGTCCGTCCTGCACGATGATCGCGGCCAGCGCCGCCAGGCACCAGGCGTCGGTGCCGGGGCGCACGGCGAGGTGGAAGTCCGCCATGGCGGCGGTCTCGCTGCGCCGCGGATCGATGACGATCAGCGAGCGGGCTGGATCGTTCTTGATCGCCTGCAACAGCGTCCGCGTCCGCGCGAAGCCGTGCGACTGCCACGGGTTCTTGCCGACGAAGACGGCCACTTCGCAATGCTCGAAGTCGCCGTGGATGCCGCAGCCCATCATCTTTCCCTGCACCCAGGCTTCGCCGGTCTTCTCCTGGGCCAGCGCATTGGAGCGGTACTTCACCCCGAGCGCCTTCAGCGTGTTGTCGGCATACGTCGCCGCCGAGGTGATTGCCCTGGCTGCCGCCGCCGTAGTACAGGATGCTTTCGCCGCCGTGCTGGTCCCTGATGCCGCGCGAGCTTCGCTGCGATCTCGCGGATGGCGGTGTCCCAGTCGATGTGCTCGTAGCCGCCGTCCGCGCGCCTGCGCATGGGCGAGTCGATTCGATCGGCGCCGTTCTGGTAGTGGTCCATGCGCTGCGACTTCTCGCACAGATAGCCCTGCGAAACCGGGTTGGCCTTGTCGCCGCGGATGCGCGCGATGCGCTGGCCGGACGTCTGGACCTCGAGGCCGCAGTTCACCGCGCAGAGGATGCAGGCCGTCTTCTTCCAGTCGGCCGTTTCCGTTGTACCCATCGATCACTCCGCCGCGGCTTGCGTTATGGATAGCGTACGTTATCCTAAGCGACCCTCGAAAAGCAAGGAGTGGGAGCTGGCGATGCGTTACCCGAAGGAATACAAGGAACAGGCACGGCAGCGACTCGTCGCAAACGGCGCCAGCCTGGCCAAGGGACGCGGTTTTGCCGCCTCAGGCATCGACGCCATGGCCGCCGCGTCTGGAGTGACGTCCGGATCGCTCTACAAGCACTTCAGCGGCAAGTCAGACCTGTTCGCCGCCATCGTCAAAGCAGAGCTGCAGCGATCCGCGGACAGGTTCTCCGGAGCTGCCGAAGCCAGCAGTTTCGAGAAGGCCCTGGCTGCCTACCTGAGCCTTCAGCATGTCGATCATCCTGAACGAGGCTGCGCCCTGCCCTCACTGACGGCGGAAGTCGCACGGGCGGCCGAATCGGTGCGTGCGGCCTTTCAGGAAGGCCTGCTCGACATCCACGACGTGCTGAAGCAGTTGCTGAAATCCGGCGACGAGGCCTGGACGCTGATCGCGCAAAGCGTCGGTGCGGTCATGCTGGCCCGTGCGGTGCTTGATGACGAAGTGAGAAGCGACCTGCTCTCGGCTGCCAAGAAGAGCGGGCGTGCGCTGCTGAAACAAAGTCCACGCAGGGGCATGAAGCAGTCTGGGTGAGCATCGACCAACGCGACCGCTGCGAGTTACGCGGTCCCCCGAAGAGACCAACCCAGCATCAGAAGCCCGCTCGCTGCGATCCAGCTTCCTGCAACGCGCACGGCGATTCGTGCCCAATGCGCCCGCAACTGAACGACGAGCGCGGCGGCGAGGACGACCAGAACGAATACCGCAGCAGCCAATCCGACAGTGGCGACGATCGCCGATGCTGAGAGGCCCATCCCCGTTCCGTTCAGGTATCCGTGAACGAGACCGAGCAATGCACTGAGCGCCGTCATCGAACGCAGCGAGAGCTTCGCATCGGCAACGACCAATCCACCCAGCAGCAGGAACCAAATCGATGCGCCCAGCATCCCGGAGCTGGCCACTGCGGCGGACAGCCCAAGAAGGCTGCCCAGCAACCAGGCAGCCGGCAACGTGAACATCGCCCGTCGCCCGTAGGTTGCCCCACGCAGCCCTGCCAGCAGCGCAAGGGCGAGCGCAGGCACCAGGTCTTCGGGGCTGGTCAGAAAGTGCATCAGGCCGTCGTACATCGGACCCATGCCGGTTGCATCGAGGTGAGCTTCTGCTGGCCCAGCACTTAGTGCGACGACGAGCATGGCGACGGTGCGCGCGCCTTGCCGAAACGCGCTTGTGCCTTTCATGCGAACGACCTCCACAGGAAGAAGACGCCTCCTGCCGCGACCACCGTGCCAGCGCCGCGCAGCAGTTTCTGTCCCCAAGGCCAGCGGTGGACAGTGCCGATGCCGATCCCAACCGCGTGCAGGCATCCGGTCGCGATCACGAAACCCATGCTGTAGAGCAGCGCGCTCTGGCCGGGCGGCAGTTCGGTTCCGTGCGCGTGGCCGTGGAAGATCGCGAAGCATCCGACCACGAGTGCCGCGATGACCAGCGCAGGCCGCGCCTCGAAGGCGACCGCGGCTCCGAGCACGATCGCCGAAGCGGCGATCCCGTATTCCACACCGGGGATCGGCACGCCGAGAAATCCGAGCATGCCGCCCATCGCCATGACCAGCGGGAAAGCGACCGGCAGCACCCAGATCGCCGGTGCACCGAGCTGCGCGCCCCACAGGCCGACGGCGACCATCGCGAGCACGTGATCCGCGCCGGAGATCGGGTGCATGAGGCCCGTCAGAAATCCGCCGGCTTCGCCCTGCAGGGCATGGCCCAGGGCCGCCGGGACCCAGAGCGCGCCGATCCAGGCGACCGCACGCACTGCACCGTGCCTCGCTGCGGGCTTCATCGCAACGCTGCGACCAGCAAGGCGACGCGCTGGATCGTCCAGAACGCACCCAACGTGCCGACCGTATAGCCGGGAAGCGCCCGCACCCAGCGCGGCCAGCGGACTTCCAGCACGCGGAAGGAACGCTCCATCGCCAGCACCAGCGCGACGAAGCCGAGCTGCCCCAGTTCTACCCCGACATTGAAGGACAGGAGTGCGAACGGCACCTCGTTCCGTGGCAGACCGGCACTCGTCAGTGCGGTGGCGAAGCCGAATCCGTGCAGCAGCCCGAAGGCGAAAGCCACCACCCACGGGTGACGGATGGTGAAGCTGGTTTCGCCGCGCCACACGCGCACCACTTCTGGACCCAGAAAGAGGATGCTCAGCGCGATCGCGGCATTGAGCGGCAGCGCCGGCGCCTCGACGTAGCCGAGCGTGGCAATGGCGAGCGTGATGCTGTGCGCGACCGTGAAAGCGGTCACCGTCTTCACCAGCATCCATGCGTTGCCGACGATCAGCAGCAGGCCCAGAACGAACAGCAGGTGATCGGCACCGAACAGGATGTGGCGGAAGCCCTCGACGATGTAGGTGCCCATCACCTCCCAGCGCGACTGCGTTGCGGCGATCTCGATCCACGGCTGCGACGGGCGCGCGATGATCTGCACCGTCCTGCTGTCGAGCAGTTCGACCCGGACCAGCGCATCGGTGATCGTGAACTGAAGTCCCGTGATCTCGATGCGCTTGCCGGCGAGACCGTTCGGCCCGGCGTCGATCCAGCGGCGCTCGACGAGAGAGTCGGTGAGTTCCTGGACCACCGGCGGCTTCAGGTTCGTCACGCCGTCGGGCATCGTCAACATCAGTGGCAGGCGCATGCCCGACAGCACTGGCGTGCGCCAGAGCACGGCGTACTGGCCGGGCGCAGTTTCCTTGATCTCGAGATACGCTGGCCGAGACTCGTGCGCGTGCGCGGCTGGCAGCCAGAACCACGCGGCGAGCAGCAGCGACGCGGCTAGCCGGCCGGTCCACCGAGGAAGGTCGCTCACGGCGCGGGCTTCGTCGACGCCGGCGCGGACGGCGCGCTCACCGCGGCGTCCGGCAGGCCCGGCAGCAGCACCGTGTACTTGGCCCGCATGTCCTTGTACGCCTTCTGCCACGCGAGCGCCTTCTGCTCGCCAAGCCACGCGGTCTTGACCTCCGCTTCGACTTCCTCGAACGCCGGCACGCGCCCCGGCACCGCTGTGTCGATGAACACCAGGTGCCAGCCAAGACCGGACTCAATGGGTCCCTGCCACGAGCCGGGCTCGAGCTTCGCGACGCCCAACGCGAACTGGGGCCCGAATTCCTTGGCCAGCTGATCTGGCGCGCGGTCGCGGTAGTAGTCCTGGAACATGAACGGATCGGCAATCGACGCCGCGAGCTTCGAGTCCTGCGGCTGACCGGCAAGCTTCGTCAGCGCGTCCGTCGCGTCCTCACGCGCGCGGGCTCCACGACGGTCTGGCGAGAAGTACAGGTGGCGGAAGCTCACCCGATTGGGCTGCGCGAACGCGTCGCTGTTCTTCGCGTACCAGACCTCGAGCTCGGCCCGCGTCGGGTTCGCGCGCCGCGCCGACATCCTCCGCCAGGAACTGAATCTTCTGCGCCATGCGGCGCTTGACGATCGTGTCGTCCTTGTCGAGGCCCATCGCCAGCGCTTCGCGGTAGAGG
>CAVPGM010000029.1:0-63898 GCA_963703945.1 uncultured beta proteobacterium
GATGTCCGGTTTGGGCGTCCGGTCGCGTCCCTACCAGCAAGAGCAGCAGATTTCGCCGCTCCGGGTAACAGGGAAACGCGGCTCGGCCGCACCAAACCAAGCGAGGACATCATGACGAAGCAAATCACGCACAAGACCGTCGCCGCCGCCATCGCCACCGTCACGACGTTCGTGCTGTTCAGTGCCTGTGGCCGGTCTGGCCGACAGCGACCGCGCAGCAGTGCTGGCCGCGAAGAGCAAGCCGACCGCGATCGCTGCGCGCTGACTCTCTCCCGATGTCAGTCCGGTGACACACGATGCCGGCAGAGATGTGAATCTGCAGGCTCGGTTTGAACCTCAATGCTCCATGGCCCGGCCGGCGAAGACAGCGTCAAATGCCCGTCATCCGCAGCCTGAGATCCAGGTAGCGGACACCCCACCTTCGGTTGACGCGGGTGGCCAATCGACAGAGTGCAACGTAGAGAGTGCCATGATGAAATCAATGTTAATGCGAGTCCTCGGCACTGCGGCCGCAGCCGCCACAACGTTCGCGCTGTTCAGCGCGGTCGCATCGCTGGCTGACGGAGATCGGGCGGCGCTGCTGGCTGCTCGTACCGCGCCGACTACCGTCGCTGCGGCGAACGCTGCGGGTCCGCAACCGCGATAAGTCGCCTTTCAAGGCCCGGTCGCGCTTCCCCCGCGCGGCCGGCAGCTCGAAACGCAAAAGCCCGGCCGAGGCCGGGCTTTTGTCTTTAGGGAGTTGCTGCCCTGCGCGCGGGCGACGCCGCGGGACCGGCGCAGCGCGCAGCCGCTGCGCGCCGTGCTCAGTTGGTCCGCGTGGCGGTGACCGTGACACGCTCCAGCGCCACCACCGCGCTCGCATCTTCGTGCGGCTGCATGCCGGCGAGGGTCGCGCCCAGCACCACGGCGCTGGTAAGCAGGGCGGCAGCGAAGGCGGCGAGGCGGGCGCTGACGGAAGTGGTGTAGGTGGCGTTCATGGTGTGGTCCTTGGTCGTGTGGCGTTGTCGATGGACGCACTGTAGGCAGGCGCCACGGCGCACGCGAGCGACTTGCGACAGTCCGCAGGATTCGCGGCGTGAACTGCAGCGGCGCTTTGGTCGCCGATTCAGCCCGTTTGACCGTCCATCGCGCCTGCACGCAGTTCGTCGCGCCCAGCGGCCGTTCACGCCGGATTTCCCCGGCGCGAAACGTCAGGGCGTGAATCTTTGTGAAACGGACGTCGGATGCAGCGCCGACGGTGCAAATCGGACGGGCAGGGAGCCCGCCCCGGCAACACCCTAGTTCGAGTCGGGCGCCTTCAGGCGGGCCGGGCGCGACGCTGTGTCGATCATGAATTCGAAGTGCCGGTCGGACCAGCGATCGGGATCGGCGGCGTCGAACGCGCGCTCATAGAACGTGACCAGGCCGTCGGAGCGCACCATCAACGTCGTGGTCGCGCGCGTACCGTAACCCTTCGCCCGGATCTGGATGGCCGACAGCACTCGCTCCCAGTCGAGTGGCACCCCGGTGGAGGGCAGGTCGGCTTCGCGCGCCAGCTCGCGATCGGCCATCAGTGCCAGCAGGCTCTCGACGCTGACGCGGTTGGCGATCACGCACGCGAACTGCGACACCGCGCGGGTCACCTTGGGCCACGGCGTATCGAGAAACGCGTTCGACAGCCCGTAGACACCAGGCTCGAGCGCTCTGGCCGGCGTACCGAGGCGGTTGCTGTAGTAGTGCAGCGAGGGCTGGCCGACGGTCGGCATAAGATCGCCGGCGATCAGATTGAAGCCATTGAACACGGGCGTCCGATGCGAATGGCGGTCGAGCCAGCGGTCGACGCGCTCCGGAGTCTGCAATGCGGCCAGCACAAGCGCGCCACGCGACGGTGCATGCGGATTGCGCTCGCTCGCAGCGCGTACGTTGGTCAGCGCTGCGACGCGCCCGCGCCGCGTGATGCCGAACCAGGTACCCCCGGCCTCCTCGTCCTGACCGGCCAGCAGCGACACGGCCTGCCCCCACCACGCAGCGGGCCGCGTGCGGCGCGTATAGAACTCGTCCCGATTCCCCGCCAGGATCAGCGGATAGTCAGGATGAGCACGCCAGGCGAAAACGATCAGGCACATGGAGTCAGAGGGATCGAAATCTTTCGACGCGTCGCGCAGCAGTCAGTTCCTGCGGCAGTCCGCTGGCGCGAACCGCCGCATTGAGGGCGGCCTCGAAAGCAATGGGATCACGCACACCTTCATACACCTCCATCCAGGTCGGCGTCGATCGCTGTTCGACGCGCTCCTCGAGTCGCGCCCTGATGTCGTTGCCGGCCGCGAGCGTATGCAGCATCGCCCGCAATGCAGGCAACGCCAGCCCCGCAGCCGACGGCGCAGGGTAGTACACGTACCAGTTTTCGGTGGTGTCGCTCACGCCGTCGGGTCGAACAATGGATAGGGCAGCGGCCGAACCTGCAGCATCGCGCCGGTCGCGTCTACGAGATGCAGGGTTCCGGTTTCCAGCCGGTCGACTGGCGCCTCGAACAGCAGATCGCATCCGCCACCGGGGGCGCATGCCGACATTACGACGGTGCCGACCGGCTGGCCTTCGGCTGAGTGGACGATGTCCGATCCGGCCGCGGGTGGGTTAGCGTCATCGACATGAGCCTGGCGCATCCTGCGCCTGAGCTTGCCCAGATACTGGCTGCGCGCGACGATTTCCTGGCCGGGATAACAGCCCTTCTTGAAATCCACACCGCCGAGTACCTCGAAGTTGATCATCTGAGGCACGAACTTCTCCTGCGTTGCGGCGAACACCGTCGGCATCGCCGCATCGATCTCGCACCACCACCAGACGCCGCTGTGTACACGCGCGACGCTCGCCAGGCCGGCCGGCAGTGCCGCGTCGCCGTCAACGCTGAGCAGGAAGCGCTCCTGAACACGCGGCCCCGCCGCCAGCCGGCTCACCCTAACGCCGTTCTCGCGGACCGAGCGTCCGGGCGCATCGGGAACCGGCAGACCGCAGGCGCTCAGCGCGGCAGCCGCCCCGATGCCGAGCAGGCCGTAGGAAGTCGATCGAGCGCTGTGATCGGTCAGCTTGACCTTGGAGCGCAGCACGAACATCGTCAATCGCCGCTGAACCGCCGCGAGAACTTCGCCGGGAAGCTGCAGCAGCACGGCATCCGCATCGCGCCACTGATGGAACGTCGCCAGCAGGCGGCCCTTGGCCGTGCAGTAACCGTTGAGCTGAAAGGCGTCGACCCCGAGATGTTCGACATCGCTGGTCAGCTGCGACTGCAGGAAGCGCAGCGCGTCCGGTCCGTCGACCCGGATCGTGCCCAGTTCGCTCAGCCTCATGAGCACCGGCGCGCGCAGCACAGCGGCGAGGTCGTTGGCCGGCGCTGCGAAAGCACCGAGCGCGGTGTGTTGGACTACATCGTGCGACATGGAGGGTTCAAAGTCGGGAGCATCTGCCGATTATCATAGGAGCCGTCTGCCGCAATGTCTCCGGGAATGCCGAAAACTTCGCGCGCGCGCACGCCGAGGGCGGTGGCGCTGGGCGTGCTGGTCCTGCTCGCGCTCGCCGCGGCCGCCTTTGCGGCGGCCCGCTGGTATGTGGTGTCGCGCCCGTTGCCGACCGCCGCAGAGCGTATCGAATTCCGGGTCAAGCCCGGCGCGTCTGCGCGCGCCATCGAGCAGGCGGCCCGCGGTGCAGGACTGGGCGTCGACGAATGGGCTCTTGCTGCGCTGGCGCGCCTGAGCGGAACGTCGCAGAACCTGCGCGCCGGCAAGTACTCGGTCGAGCGGGGCATCACCCTGATGCAACTGCTGACAAAACTGCGCACAGGCGATGTGATACGCGAGCGGATCACCATCGTCGAAGGCATCACCTTTCGCGAGATGCGGGCGCTGCTCTCGGCCAGCCCAGAGCTGCGCCAGGACTCGGCCGGCATGTCGCCGCAGCAACTGCTGCAGGCGATCGGTGCCACCGAGTCGAATCCGGAGGGGCTGTTCGCACCCGACACCTATGTCTACGACGCCGACACCAGCGACCTCGACCTCTGGCGCCGGGCCTATCGCGCCCAGGTCGATGTGCTGCAGGCTGCGTGGAGTTCGCGTGCACCGGACCTGCCGTACGAGTCGCCTTATGAGGCCCTGATCATGGCTTCGATCATCGAGAAGGAGACCGGGCAGCCATCCGAACGTCCGATGATCGGCGGCGTCTTCGTCAACCGACTCAGGCGCGGGATGCTGCTGCAGACCGACCCGACGGTGATTTACGGGCTTGGAGATCGCTTCGACGGCAACCTGCGCAAGCGCGATCTGATCGCCGACACGCCGTACAACTCCTATACGCGTGCGGGCCTTCCGCCCACGCCTATAGCGCTGCCGGGAAAGAGGTCGATCGAAGCCGCCTTGCAACCCGCTGCCACCGATGCACTCTACTTCGTCGCGCGCGGGGACGGTACTTCGCAATTCTCCAGTTCGCTGGACGCGCACAATCGCGCGGTCGACAAGTTCCAGAAAGGCGCGGGCCGATGACCGAGCGCGGCCGCTTCATCACGTTCGAGGGCATCGATGGTGCGGGCAAAAGCACGCAGATCGACGTGTTTTCGGCCGCCCTGCGGGAGCGCGGCGTCAGCCTGGTGATCACGCGCGAGCCGGGAGGCACGCCGCTGGGGGAATCGCTGCGAGAACTGATCCTCAACGAGTCGATGGAGCGCGAAACCGAGACCCTGCTGCTGTTCGCGGCGCGGGCGGAGCATCTCGCCCGGGTCATTCGTCCGTCGTTGGCGGCCGGCGCAGTGGGTCCTGTGCGATCGCTTCACCGATGCGACTTACGCCTACCAGGCCGGCGGGCGCGGACTCTCCGTCGAGCGCATCGCCGCTCTGGAAAACTGGGTCCACCACGACCTGCGGCCCGATCTCACGCTGCTGTTCGACGTGCCGCCAGAAGTCGCAGCGCGTCGGCTGTCCGGTACGCGCGCCGCCGATCGCTTCGAGGCCGAGCAGGAGGAATTCTTTCGCAGGGTGCGCGCGCAGTACCTCGAACGCGCTCGCGAAGATCCAGAACGGTTCTTCATCGTCGATGGCACGCGTGCGCCGGACGACGTGCGCACCCAGTTGAGTGAACTCGCCCGAAGATGGAACCGCTGATCCCATTGCCCTGGCAAGTCAAGCTTTGGCGCCAGCTTGCCACCGGTCGCGAACGCATCCCGCACGCCTTGCTGCTGCACGGGCCGCGCGGCATCGGCAAGCGGCACTTTGCGCGCGCATTTGCGCAGGCACTGCTGTGCGAAACCCCGAGCGAGCAGGGCGCGGCATGCGGCCGATGCGCGGGCTGTCAGCTCATTGCGGCCGACAATCACCCGGATCTGCGCTGGTTGATTCCCAGCGCCGACCTGCCCGAGCGTGACGAGCCTGGAGAAGCGGAGGGCGACGAGGCCGCCGTCGAACCCGCCGCGACGAAAGCCCACAAAGGCGAGCCGCGAGATCCTCATCGACCAGGTGCGGGCGATCGGCGAATTCCTGGCATTGGCCGCGCATCGAGGCGGCCGCCGAGTCGTCTTGCTGGTGCCGGCGGAAGCGCTGAATGCCCCGGCAGCCAACGCGCTGCTGAAGATCCTGGAGGAGCCGCCCGAAAACGCCGTGTTCATCGCGGTCAGCGACGCCATCGATGCCGTGCTCCCGACGGTGCGTTCACGCTGCGTACTGGTGCGGGCTCCGGTTCCGGATCCAGGCGAAGCGCTGGCTTGGCTGAAGGCCCGTGGCGTGGACGATGCGGACGCGAAGCTTGCCGAGGCGGGTGGCGCGCCGGTCGGGCTCGACGACCCGGACGACGCCGATCCGCGCCGGCTGAGTTCCGAAGGCAAGGCGCAGCTACTGGACTTGCTGGCGCGGGGCGGGCGGCTGACGCTCGCAGATATCGTCGCGTCAGTGCCACGCGACATCGGACTTTCCGAAGCGATCCGTCTGTTTCAGCGCTGGGGATGGGACTTATTGGCCGAAAGGGCCGCGGGCCGCGTTCGCTATTATCCCCAGCGGCAACGGGCGATTGCTATGGTGGCGCGTGCCTGCGAGCCTGAGCGTCTGCTGGACTGGCTCGCCCAGCTGGCGGAAGCACAGGCCACAGCGGAGCACCCATTGAACGCGCGGTTGGCCGTTGAGGGTGCATTGATCGGCTATATGCGCACCGTCCGAACGGTGGCATGAGGAATCGGGAACACAAGCCTGATGAACGACGCAGCAGCAGTCAAGCCCGCCAACGGCCCGCAAGCCGGGGTACGTCCGGCCGTGCTTTCGCTGTCGATCAAGGAAAAGGCGGCGCTGTATGCCGCCTACATGCCGTACCTGAAAAATGGCGGCATCTTCGTGCCGACCACTCGGCCGTATCAGCTGGGCGACGACGTCTACCTGATTCTCACTCTGCTGGACGACACCACCCGCATCCCCGTTGCAGGGAAGGTGGTCTGGATCAGCCCCGCAGCCGGCGGCAACAAGACACCTGGAATCGGCGTGCATTTTCCTGCCGACGAATCGGGACAGACCGCCCGCAAGCGCATCGAGGACGCCCTCGGTGCGGCACTGAAGTCTGCACGTCCGACCCACACGCTCTAGGTCATCCGACGCGCGGACGGCGATGTTCGTCGACTCGCACTGTCATCTTTGCTTTCCTGAACTCGCAGCGGATCTGCAGGGCGTGTTGGCGCGCATGCGCGCCTCGCGGGTCGAAGCCGCGTTGAACGTGTGCACCACGCTGGACGAGTTCCGTTCCGTGCTCGATACCGCCCGAGCGAGCGATCAGCTCTACGCGTCGGTCGGCGTCCATCCGGATTCGATTGACACGCAGGAGCCTACCGTCGAGGGGCTATGTGAACTGGCCGGCGATCCGAAGGTGGTCGCGATTGGCGAAACCGGCCTCGACTACTTTCGGTTGCGCGAGCCGCTGGAGTGGCAGCGCGAGCGCTTCAGGATCCATATCCGGGCGGCACGGGCCTGCGGCAAACCGCTGATCATTCACACGCGCGAGGCCGCTCGGGATACGTTGACGATCATGCGCGAAGAGGGCGCTGGCCTGGCCGGCGGCGTGATGCACTGCTTCACCGAATCGACCGAGGTTGCCCAGGCCGCGCTCGACCTCGGCTTCCATATCTCGTTTTCGGGGATCGTCACCTTCAAAAATGCGCGTGAACTGCAGGCGACCGCAGTGACCGTGCCGCTCGAGCGCCTGCTGATCGAAACCGACGCGCCCTATCTGGCCCCGGTTCCTCACCGCGGAAAGCCGAACGAGCCCAGTTACGTTGCCTTTGTCGCGACCAAGCTCGCCGAACTTAAAGGTCTGTCGCCGGAGCAGATTGCAAAGGCTACGACAGACAATTTCTATAAATTGTTCAATGTATTACGGCCATATCTTGCAGTTGTTTCTTAATAGTCGGCCACTTTCCCTATGACATCAATGACTTGCGCGCCGTACTTAAGGTCGGGTGCTCGCTGGCGCATGTCGCGCTGAGATTCGGTAGAGCACATGGGCGCGCAGCGGATGGCCGGCCGGCAGACGAGGATGCTCGAAGTCCTCGTGCGGATTACGCGTCATGCCAACGCGCGCCATCACGCGCCTCGAGCGCTGGTTGTCGACCGTGGTGAATGAAACGATTTCGGTCAGTCCGAGACGACGGAAGCCGAAATCAAGCGTCATGCGGGCCGCCTCTGTGGCATAGCCTCGGCCCCAGAATTTCGGCGCGAGTCGCCACCCGACTTCAGTGCAGGGCGTGAAGGCCGCCTCAAACGTCGGTACCGACAAACCGACGAAGCCGGCGCACTCGCCGTCGAGCTCGAGACACCACAGGCCCCACCCACGCGACTCGAGCCCGGCCTGCAGCCTGTCGATCATCGCGTCGCTTTCGGCCCGCGTCAGGCAGCCGGGCAGGTACTCCATCGCGATCGGGTCGGCATTGAGTGCTGCAAAGGGCATCGCATCTTCCGGGCGCCACCCGCGCAGCAGGACGCGCTCGCCGCGCAGTTCTGGTATCACAGGCATCAGACGAGCACTCCCACGATGGCTGCCGTCGCACAGGTGGTCAGCAGTCCCGCCACAACCGACCGCAGGCCGAGTTCAGCCAGTTCCGCCCGACGCTCTGCCGGCAGCAGCGCAGACAGGCCACCCAGCATGATTCCGAGGCTGCCGAAGTTGGCGAAACCGCAGAGCGCGTAGGTCATCAGCAACCTGCTGCGCTCCGAGAGGATATGCGAGGGGAGGCGAGCCATATCGACATAGGCGATGAACTCGTTGAGCACGGTCTTCTTGCCGAGCAACGCGCCCGCGGCCAGCACCTCTGCTGAGGGAATGCCCACCAGCCACGCTAGCGGTGCGAACAGCCACCCGAAGATCCGCTCCAGCGTCAGCGGATCGCCTTCGAACGCAGGCAGAAGTGCCAGAACGGCGTTGACCAGCGCCACAAGCGCCACGAAGACCAGCAGCATGGCGCCGATGTTGAGCAGCAACTGCAGGCCCTCGAGCGTGCCGCGGGTCAATGCAGCAATTGCGTTTGCGTCCTGGCGGTCGAAGCGCACGCGGGAGTCATCGGTTCGCTGCGGCGGCACCATGATCGCAGCCACCGCGATCGCCATGGGCGTGGCGACGATCGATGCGATCAGCAGGTGTCCGAGCGCATTCGGGACGATCGGCCCGAGAAACGTCGCGTACAGCACGAGCACCGTGCCGGCGATGGTCGCCATGCCGCAGTTCATCACGATGAACAGCTCCCCGCGTGAGAGTCCGCCGAGGTAGGGCGCGATCACCAGCGGGGCCTCGACCATGCCGACGAATACATTGGCGGCGGCCGACACACCGACCGCACCGCCGAGACCCATCGTTCTCTCCAGCAGCCACGCAAAGCCGCGCACCAGTGCAGGCATCACGCCCCAGTGGAACAGCAGGGCAGAAAGCGCCGCCACCAGCAGCACCATCGGCAGCGCCCGGAATGCGAGCACGAAATTCGCCGATGCATCGGTCACAGCGTACGGCGGCGTGCCCCCGCCGGCATAACCGAACACAAATGCGCTGCCGGCGAGCAGGGCACGCTCCAGCACGTCGAGCGCGGCATTGAGGCTCGACAGTGCAGCACCCAACGCTGGAACCTTGAGCAGCAGGGCGGCCAGCGCGATGGCAAGCAGCAATCCGCTGACCACGAGACGCCAGGGAATGCCGCTGCGGCGCTCGGAAAGTATCCAGGCCAGCGCAAGCATCGTCATCAGGCCAGCGCCGCTCTGCACGGTCTGCATCGGGCTCCCTCCCCGGAGCGCCGACATTGGAACACAGCCTCGATCGTGCCGCAGTAAGCTCGAGGCTCGGAATCCGGATGACCCCCGCATGAATCCCAGCGATATCAATGCCACGCTGCACACAGCTTTCCAGCGCCAACGCGCGAGCTACGACTCGGCACCGTTTCCCGAGTGGTCGATGCGCCGCGACCGGCTGCAACGGCTGCTGAGACTGATCGTCGACAACGAGCCGGCGATCGAAGCGGCCATCGATGCCGATTTCGCCGGGCGCCCGAAGATGGAGACCCAGATCGCGGAGATCTTCCCGAGCCTGGCCGAGATCCGGGGCGCGCTGCGTCGGGGCGAGCACTGGATGAGGCCGCGCGGCGCTTGGGTGTCGAAGTGGTTCCTGCCGGCGCGAGCGCACGTGCTGCCGCGCCCGCTTGGCGTGGTCGGCATCATCGTGCCGTGGAACTATCCGCTGTTCCTCGCGGTCGGCCCGTTGACCGGCGTGCTGGTCGCCGGCAACCGCGCAATGGTCAAGATGTCCGAGTACACGCCGGCCTTCTCGCAACTGTTCGGTGACCTTGTCGCGCGCACGTTCAGCGAAGAAGAGGTGACGGTCGTCACCGGCGGCCCCGAGGTCGCCGAACAGTTTTCCGCGCTGCCGTTCGACCACCTGCTCTTTACCGGCTCGACAGCCGTGGGCCGGCATGTGATGGGAGCCGCGGCGCGCAACCTGACACCGGTCACGCTGGAACTGGGCGGAAAGTCACCCGCCGTGGTGGCGCCCGGATACGCGATCGAGCGCGCCGCCGAACGTGTGCTGGCTGGCAAGCTGCTCAATGCCGGGCAGACGTGCATAGCGCCCGACTACGTACTGGTGCCGCGCACGCGCATGGGTGAGTTCATCGAGGCCGCGCGCAAGCAGGCACGTCGCATGTATCCCGGCGGAATCGCCGATGCCGACTACTGCAGCATCGTCAATCAGAGACACTACGGTCGGCTGGCCGGTTACCTCGAGCAGGCTGCCGCGGCCGGAGTCACGATCCACGAGCTGTTCAACGGCCCCGCACGCAACGATGAAGCGCATCGCCTGTCGCCGGCCATCCTGGTCGACCCGGCCCGGACGCTGGATGTGATGCGCGACGAGATCTTCGGTCCTTTGCTGCCGGTTCTGGGTTACGACTCCGTCGAGGATGCGCTGGCCTACATCAATGCGCAGCCGCGACCGCTGGCACTGTACTGGTTCGACGATGACAGAGGCCGCGTCGAATGGGCGCTCAAGCACACGCATGCCGGCGGCATCTGCGTCAACGAGACACTGATGCACATCGCGCAGGAGGAGTTGCCCTTCGGCGGCGTCGGCCCCTCGGGCATGGGTCATTACCACGGCAAATGGGGCTTCGATACGTTCAGCAAGCTGACGCCCGTTTTCCGGCAGTCGGCGCTGAACGGACTCGGCCTGTTCATGCCGCCGTACCGTCCGATCGTGTCGAAACTGCTGGGGTTGATGAAGCGCTTCTAGTCGAGCGCTGCAAGCGGGATGACGTCGACGCGATCCCCGGCGTGCAGTTCAGCTGCCGGCCCGATCGCAACGAGCACCTGGGCGTCGCTCAGCGTGCGCAGCATCGACGAGCCCTGCTGCGGCAGAGGCTCGACGGCCAGACCACCATAGCGCTGCACCCAGCGACCGCGTCGCCAGTCGATGCGGCCCGGGCGCGTGTGCGCATCGATCGCCAGCGGCAGCGGAATCGTCGGCAACGGTTCGGGGTCTGCGCCGGCCAGCCGCGCAAGCAGGGGAGCGACGACCAGCTGGTGCATGACGTACGCCGCAACGGAATTTCCCGGCAGGCCGAACAGCCAGCAGGAGCGGCCCGCCATATCGACACGACCGCAGGCAATGCCGCGACCCGGCCGGACCACCAGCGGGACGAACCGAATCGCCGGAAACCGGCGCACGAAGTCTGCGTCCCCCTGCGCCACGCCGCCGCTGGAGACCACCGCGTCGAGCGAACGATCGCGGGCCGTTGCCAGTGTTTCGCCCAACGCGCTCGCCAGATCGGGCACGATCCCGAGGTCGTGGACTTCGTAGCCGGCGCGCTGCAGCGAAGCGATCAGCATCGGCCGGTTGCCGTCGTACTGGATGATCCTTCCGGGGTGCTGCGAAGGATCGGCGAGTTCATCGCCGGTCGATAGAACACCCACCCGGAGGCGCCGTCGAACGCTGACTTCGGCAGCACCGGCCGCCACCGCCAGTCCGATGTCATAGGAGCGCAGGCGCCGGCCGCGCGGCAGCACGAGCTCACCACGACGCATATGCTCGCCGCGAGGTCGGACATGATCGCCCGGCGACGGTTACGGACGTGCAGCGGATACCGTCCGAAGCAACGAGCACCTCTTCCTGAATCACGACCGCATCGGCACCGGCGGGAATCGCGGCGCCGGTCGTGATGCGAACGGCTTCACCCGCGGCCAGCGTGCCGTCATACGGGTGTCCGGCCAGCGCGCGTCCGCTCACGCGCAGCGGCACGCCCCCAGCGCAATCCGCTGCCCGTACCGCGTAGCCATCCATCGCCGCGTTATCAAAGCCGGGCACGTCGAGCGTCGCGATGAGGTCGGATGCGAGGACACGAAAGCTTGCATCGATTGCTCGACAACCTTCGGACCCGACCGCCGGCTCGATGTCCGCCGACAGCATCGCAATCGCGTCGGCTACCGACAGTTCCGCTTCGGTCACGGCGCGCCGCCGGTCAGCGCATCGGCGCTGTTGATATTGCGGAACGCAGCTGCCTCTGCGAACTCCACCGGCACCGCGCCGACCGACGCGAGCCACGCGTGCGCGGCGCGCCCGCCACTGGCCAGGTAATTGCGCAGGCTCGTGCTCAGGCGAGCCGATAGCAGGCAAATGACCGGATGCAACCGGCCGGCCGCCTGTGCGCAGGCTGCGCTCGCACCGCGCGTGTTCACCGCGTCGGCGAGCTGGTAGACGAGCGTGTTCGGCAGATCCGGCACGTCGCACGGAACGACGGCCAGCCAGGCGGTCTGCGCATGTGTCAGACCCGCGTGGATCCCGGCCAACGGCCCGGCGTAACGCTCATGCAGTTGCAGGTCATCGGACAGTACGCGCGCTGCATACGCCTCGTACCGAGCGATGTTTCGATTGGCGCTGATCATCAGGCTGCAGACCTGGGGCGCGAAGTGTTCGACGACCCGGGCGACCATCGGCACGCCGTCGATCTCGACCAGGCCCTTGTCGGCGCCGCCCATGCGCTCGCCCTGCCCACCGGCCAGGATCAGACCGGTGATCGTGTCGCGAACCGCCTGCGGCATCGAAAGTCAGCCGCCGATGTAGGACATCTCGACCTTGGGACGCGAGACCGTCGCGATCGACCGCATTTCCGAATACCGGTCGCCGCGCTGATGCCAGATGCGGGCAATCGCCGCCGTGATTTCGGCGTCGTCCACCGGCGGCTGATCGGGCGCGCCACGCAGCAGTCTGCGCAGGTCGTATCCGCTGTCGGCGAACAGGCACAGGTAGAGCATGCCCTCGGTCGACAGCCGCGCCCGGGTACACGAGCGGCAGAACGCCTGCGTAACACTGGAGACGACACCGATTTCGCCGCCGCCGTCGCGATAGCGCCAGCGCTCGGCAACTTCGCCCTCGTAGTTGGCGTCGACCGTGACCAGCGGCGCCACTTCGCGCTCGATGCGCGCGATGACCTCGGCCGACGGCACCACGTCGTCCATGCGCCAGCCATTGGAGCTGCCGACGTCCATGAACTCGATGAAGCGGACGATGTGGCCGCTGCCCCGGAAGTGCCGGGCCATCGCGACGATCTCGTGGTCGTTCACGCCGCGCTTCACCACCATGTTGACCTTGACCGGCCCGAGCCCCTCGCGGGATGCGGCCTCGATACCGGCGAGTACGTCGGAAACCGGGAAGTCGACGTCGTTCATCCGCTTGAACACTGCGTCGTCGAGCCCGTCGAGCGACACCGTGATCCGCCTCAGACCGGCCTCAGCGAGTGCGCCCGCCTTGCGCGTCAGCAGCGAACCGTTGGTCGTCAGTGCGAGGTCGATCGGCCGGCCGTCGCTGGTCGTCAGGCGGGCGAGCATGCCGACCAGCTTGTGCAGGTCCTTGCGCAGCAGCGGCTCGCCGCCGGTCAGACGGATCTTTTCGACACCCAAGGCGATGAACGACTGCGTGAGGCGGGTGATCTCCTCGAAACTCAGCAGCTCGCGATGCGGGAGGAACACATAGTCCCGATCGAAGATCTCTTTCGGCATGCAGTACGTGCAGCGGAAATTGCATCGATCGGTGACCGAGATGCGCAGATCCCGCAGAGGACGTCGCAGCCGGTCACGCGGCGCGCCCGGTTCGGCCGACAGCCCGGCATCGCTCGGCAGCGGCAGGCGCGCCGTGCGCAGATCGAGCAGCTGGATGATCCGGTCGGTCATGGCGTCATGTTACCGGCCACTCTGGCGGTGGCAACCGGGATGGGACGCCGCCCCTGGGTGCGGCGTCCGGTCCGAAACTAGGCTGCGCTCGACCCGCCGGCGCGAGTTTCGACCTGCACCAGCGGACGATCATCGAGCGGCGGCAGCATCGGACGCTCGCGCGAAGTGCGCGCTGGAAGCGCTTCGGCTGCCAGTCGCTCCTGGGTGCGGGCGAACTTTTCCGGCTCGGTCTGTACCAGCGTCAGGCCGGCGTCCCGCAGCACTGCCTCGAGGGTAGCCAGCGGCATCGGCGCCGGTGGAACGGCCGGCAACGATGAGACCGGCAAAGGCATTGTCTCCGCTGGCGCGGCGTATGGCACTGCCGCGGTCGCCGCAAGCGCGCTGCCGTTGCCGTCAACTGCGGCGGTCGGCCGCGCGCCCGGTTGTTCTGCCGGGGCTTCGATGCCGTGCATCGTCTCGGGTTCACCGTGCTCGTCGGACTCGACTGCGTCGTCGAGTTCCGACCCTTCCGGCGCCTCCGTTCCGACTACGCCTGCGACCTCATCACTGCGGCCACCGCGCCCGCGCCGCCTGCGCCGCCGCTTGCCGCGCCTCTCGTCCGATTGCGCGTCGGCTGTCGCAGCATCGGGGGTCACCAGCGAAGCACCTGCCGCGACTGGCACCTCTTCGACAGGCACCTCGACGGGGGCGATCACCGCGCGAATCGGCTCGTCGGCCGGCGCGGGCCTTTCCTTGCGATCGCCGCGTCGCTCCTGTCCCCGGCGACCGTCGCGCTCGCCGGATGCCCGCGCGGACGTGCCTTCGGCCGCGGGGCGCGCCTCGCGCTCGGGGCGCGGTGCGCGCTCATCGGGACGGCGCTCGCCACGGCGGGCGTCCTTGCGATCGCCGCGTTCAGCGCGCTTGTCGTCGCGCTGCCCGTCGCGACCGCCTTCACGACGTCCGTCACGACGCCCGTCACCGCGACCTCGACGCCGATCGCCACGGCCCTCGGCCTCGCGCAGAGGCTTGTCGGCCGTCGGCGGCCGCGCGGTCAGCGGCGGTGTCGTCACAGGCTCTTCCGCGCCGGCGAAGAACGCGACGATCCGGCTCCACCAGCCGCCGCGCGGTGCAGCCGGCACCGCGAGCACCGCAACGGGAGCGGACGGAGTGGCCACCGGAGCCGGCGTCTCGGGCACGATGCCCTTGACCACCGCTTCCTGACGCGGCCGGCCGCGCTCCTCCTCGCCCTTGCCGCGCGTATACGGGGTATCGGTGCTCGGAGCCAGTTCGGCTGCACGCTCGAAACTCGCCTTGACGTCCTCGAGGCGCGGATCGTCGTGACGCAACCGCTCGACGTGGTAGTGCGGCGTGTCGAGGAACTTGTTCGGGATCAGGACCACCGAGACGCGCAGACGCGCCTCGAGCTTGGCGATGTCGGCGCGCTTCTCGTTGAGCAGGAACGTCGCGACCTCGACCGGAACCTGCGCATGTACGGCCGCGGTGCTTTCCTTCATCGCCTCTTCCTGCAGGATGCGCAGAATGTGCAGCGCGGAGCTCTCGGTGTCACGGATCACGCCGACGCCGTTGCAGCGCGGGCAGGTGACATGGCTGCCCTCGCTGAGCGCCGGACGCAGCCGCTGGCGCGACAACTCCATCAGTCCGAAGCGCGAGATCTTGCCCATCTGCACGCGCGCCCGGTCGTAGTGCAATGCGTCCTTCAGGCGGTTCTCGACGGCCTTCTGGTTCTTCGACTCCTCCATGTCGATGAAGTCGATGACGATCAGGCCCCCGAGGTCGCGCAACCTCAACTGGCGTGCGACCTCGTCAGCCGCCTCGAGGTTGGTGCGCGTCGCGGTTTCTTCGATGTCGGAGCCCTTGGTGGCGCGCGCCGAGTTGACGTCGACGGCCACCAGCGCTTCGGTGTGGTCGACCACGATCGACCCACCCGACGGCAGCGGCACCTGCCGCGAATATGCGGTCTCGATCTGGTGCTCGATCTGGAAGCGCGAGAACAGAGGTACATCATCGCGGTAGCGCTTCACGCGCTGCACGTTGTCCGGCATCACATGCGCCATGAACTGGCGCGCCTGCTCGTAGATGTCGTCGGTGTCGACCAGGATTTCGCCGATCTCCGGATGAAAGTAGTCGCGGATCGCGCGGATCACGAGGTTGGATTCCTCGACAATCAGGAAAGGAGCGGGATTGGCGCGCTTCAGCCGCTGGCCATCCGCACCGGTGCTCTGGTCGACGTAGGTCGTCTTCTTCTTGTCGGGATTGTCCGGGTCGTCGACCGTCAATTCAAACTGCGGCCGGGCGGCACCCTCGATCGCGTTCCAGAGCTTCATCAGGTAATTGAGGTCCCACTGCAGTTCATCGGCATTGCGGCCGATGCCCGCGGTGCGCGCGATGATCGACATACCGGCAGGCAACTCGAGCCGGTCCATCGTGTCGCGCAGTTCCTGGCGATCCTCGCCCTCGATGCGGCGCGAGACACCGCCGCCGCGCGGGTTGTTGGGCATCAGCACCAGATAGCGACCGGCCAGCGAGATGAAGGTCGTCAGCGCGGCCCCCTTGTTGCCGCGCTCCTCCTTCTCGATCTGCACCAGCAGTTCCTGTCCCTCGCGCAGGGCGTCCTTGATGCCTGCACTGCGCACGTCGACGCCTTCGCGGAAGTAGGTTCGGGAGACTTCCTTGAAAGGCAGGAAGCCATGGCGTTCCTCGCCGTAGTCGACGAAGCACGCCTCCAGACTGGGTTCGACGCGGGTGATGACACCCTTGTAGATGTTCGACTTGCGCTGTTCGCGCCCGGCGGTTTCGATGTCGATGTCGATCAGTTTCTGACCGTCGACGATCCCCACCCGCAGTTCCTCTGCATGGGTGGCATTGAAGAGCATGCGTTTCATCAGCACTCCTGGCGCCTTCTGAGGGCGCTTCAAGGTTGCCGAAACGAACAGGCGGGCAGGGAGCCGGGACTCAGCCGGTCCGACCGGCGAAGCGCCGTTCGGGCCACGCCGCGGGCAGCGGCGGTCCGGACTCCAGTCGCACCGCGAACACCGTCCGGCCGTCGCCAGGCGGCGAGGAGGGCACGGTCAGCGTGTTGACGGGCATGGAGATTCGTATCCGGACGTGGGTCTCGTAGTTCGTGGCAGCCGCCACACTCGCTATCTACTCTGGTCGTTTCAGCGGGACGCGCAACGCGCGCGTCCGCGCAGTGGCGGAGTTTCCCGCCGCAGCCGCCTCATGGCGGCCTCACTGCGAATCCACGAGGCCAGGGGCCTCAAATACCCGTTGCGACCATCGGTCGCCCGGGCGCCATTGCGTCGGACTGGCTCTCGTCCGCGGCGCGGCGCGCCGACAGCGAAGGCTACAATCGCCTGCATGCGAGGTGTTTCGATCGGCGGGCCGCCATCTGGCCTCGCACTCCCGGGCGCGCCACAAGGGCGCCCGCCAGAGCCGTCGGGCCCCGGTGGTTCTCCGGTGACACCGAAAAACCTCGACGCACCAAGTATATGCAAGATGGATGCGCCCCGTAAAACGGGAAAGCGGCTGGCTGAAGGTGCGCCGAAGCCGCCGGAGCCTGTGGCCGGCGTCGCGGCTGACCGGGTCAGCCACGTGCGGGTCGAAGCGGAGCACGCAGGGCAGCGTCTCGACAACTTCCTCCTGCGGCTGGCGAAAGGCGTTCCCAAGAGCCACGTCTACCGCATCGTTCGCAGCGGGGAAGTGCGGGTCAACCGATCGCGCGTGACCGCCGATTACCGGTTACAGGCTGGCGACGACATCCGGGTGCCGCCGCTGCGTATCGCACGGCCGGAGGATCCAGCGCCTGCCGCCATGGCGCCGGCAGTGATGCCTGCCATCCTCTACGAGGATGACGACCTGGTCGTGGTCGACAAGCCGTCCGGACTCGCGGTCCATGGCGGCAGCGGAGTCTCGCACGGCGTCATTGAGCGCGTGCGCGCTGCGCGCCCCTCGTTGCCGTTCATGGAACTGGCCCACCGGCTCGACCGCGATACCTCGGGAGTCCTGCTGCTGGCCAAGTCGCGGCGAGCATTGCTGTCCCTACATGACCAGCTGCGCGAAGGGTTGATCGACAAGCGGTATCAGGTGCTGGTGGCGGGCGACTGGGTCAACGATCGCCAGCATGTGCGGTTGGCGCTGACCAAGTATGTGAACAAGAGCGGCGAACGGCGCGTCGCGGTCGATGCCGAGGGCAGTGCCTCACACACCATTTTCACTCTCGTTCAGCGCTACGGTGGCTTTTCGCTGCTCGAAGCCCAGCTCAAGACGGGCCGCACCCACCAGATCCGGGTGCATCTGGCCCACATCGGCTTTCCAATCGCCGGTGACGACAAGTACGGCGACTTTGAACTCAACCGCAGGCTGGCGCGCGGCGAGTTCGGTCCGCGCTTTGCGCGGATGTTCCTGCACGCGGCGTCGACGCGGTTCGAGCACCCGGCCACGGGCGAAACGCTGACCCTCAGCTCGCCGCTGCCGGCTGACTGTTCGGCGCTGCTGAAATCGCTGGAATCGCGTCGTGCGAAATAGGTTCGATCTCGTCGTCTTCGACTGGGACGGAACGGTGGTCGACTCGACCGCCATGATCGCGCGCTGCATCCAGAGGGCGGCGGCCGATCTCGGACTGGTCGTGCCGTCGCTCGAGCGGGCGAGCCACGTCATCGGGCTCGGATTGCGCGATGCGCTGGCGGGAGCGGTGCCCGATCTGCCGGAGGACCACATCGAGCATTTCACCGATCGCTACCGGCATCACTACTTCGAAGTCGAATCGGACATCGTGCTCTTCACCGGGGTTCGCCGGCTACTGGTTGAGTTGACAGAAAGCGGCGCGCGGCTGGCCGTGGCGACCGGCAAGAGCCGACGCGGGCTCGACCGCGCGCTCGACGCGACCGGATTGCACATGTACTTCGAGTCATCCCGCTGTGCGGACGAAACCCATCCGAAGCCGCATCCCGCCATGCTGCTCGAACTGACCGCGGAGCTCTCGGTCTCCGTCGAACGCACCGTGATGATCGGTGACACGACGCATGACCTGGCCATGGCGGTGGCCGCCCGCACCAAGGCCATCGGCGTGACGTACGGCGCGCATCCGCGCGAGCAGTTGGCCGTGCATTCGCCGCTGGCATTGGTCGACTCCTTCGAGGACCTGCGGCCTTGGCTGATGACCGACTGATTCCGGTGTGCGCTTCGTCCGCGCTGGAAGACGGCGGTCACGGTGTGCGCTTCGAAGTGATGTTCCGCAGCGAACGCGCGCCGGCATTTGTCGTGCGCCACCAGGGCGTGGTGGTCGGCTACCTGAACCGCTGTGCACATGCTTCGATGGAACTCGACTGGCAACCCGGGGACTTCTTCGAGCCCGACGCGGAATTCCTGATGTGTTCGACGCACGGCGCGCTGTACGACCCGGCGACCGGCGCCTGTCGAGGTGGCGCCTGCGTCGGGCATGGCAGCCTGCGACCGCTGTCGATCATTGAGCGCGACGGATCGGTCTACTGGATGCCGGACACTCAGGCGAAGCCGCTGCCGCCGTCGGCCTAGGCGAGCAACAGGAAGACCGCGGGCTGCCGCTCCAGGGGAGGACGACGCACGGAGCTTCGCCATTCGGCCACTGTGTGGGTCTGCGCATATTCGCCTGATCCGGTCAGGTCGACCGCGACACTGAGGCGGGTGGTCGGCTCGCACGCGGCCAGAATCGCGTCGAAGAGCGCGCCGCTGCGATACGGCGTCTCGATGAAGAACTGGGTTTCGCCCGCGCGTGAATCGCGCTCCAGGCGCACCAGCCGTTCGGCACGCTCTGCATTCGCGATCGGCAGATAGCCATGGAAACGGAACCGCTGCCCGTCCAGTCCTGCGGCCATCAGCGCCAGCAGCAGCGACGACGGGCCGACCAGTGGTCGCACACGCAAGCCGCGGGCATGCGCGGCGGCAACCACGCTCGAGCCGGGATCGGCAACCGCCGGGCAGCCCGCCTCCGAAACCAGCGCCGCATCACAGCCGGCGACGACCGGCTGGAGCCAGACTCCCGTGGCGTTCGGATCAGGTCGGTGTCCGATCTCGACGATCGTCAGTTCGCGCAGCGGCCGGGGATGACCGATCGCCTTCAGAAAGGCGCGCGCGGATTTCGCATTCTCGGCGAGGAAGTAGTCGAGACGGCGCGCGATATCAACGACTTCGATCGGCAGCACGGCGTCGAACGATGACTCCGCGATCGGGCAGGGCAGCAGGTAAAGCGTGCCCGCCACGGCCTAGCGTACCGGCAGCACAACGACGCCGGCTGCGGCGAGCATCGATGTCAGCTGGATCAGCGGCAGGCCCACCAGCGCCGTCGGGTCAGTCGATTCGACAGCTTCGACCAGGGCAATGCCGAGCGATTCGATCTTCGCCGCACCAGCGCAGTCATACGGCTCATCGGTCTTCAGATAGCTGTCGAGCGCAGCGCGCGGCAGCGTGCGCATTCGTACGCTCGTGGGTACGCAGCCAACCTGCAGTGCCATTGGCGCAGGGCCCGCGAGCGCCAGTGCAGTGTGGAACACGACTTCGTGTCCCTGCATCCGGATGAGTTGCGCGAGTGCATCGGGATGCGTGTGAGGCTTTCCGAGCGCGGTCCCGTCGAGGTCCGCCACCTGGTCCGAGCCGATCACCAGCGCGCCGGGGCAGCGCGCCAGCACATTGCGCGCCTTGGCCGCGGCCAGCCGCAGCGCGAGATCGCGCGGCGCTTCGCCGGTTTGAGGCGCCTCGTCGACGCTCGGAGCGATCACCTCGAACGGCAACCGAAGACGCTCCAGCAATTCACGCCGATACTTCGAGGTCGAGGCGAGTACGATACGAGGCAGATCCATGGCGCGCGCAGTGTAGCGGCGCACCGGCAACGCCTGATCATGAATTCCCCCGAAGACTTGCTCATCGACGCATTCGCTCTCGCCGCCGAACGCGCGACGATGCATGGACAGATTCCGCTCGCCCGGCTGCCGCGTCTCGCAAGCATGCTGCTCGAGGCGTCGGGTGTGCTGACCTACGCGATCCAGGGGCGGATCGACGATGAAGGCCGCCCGGGCGCGACGATGCACCTGCAGGCCGACCTCGTGCTCTGCTGCCAGCGCTGCAGCTCGCCGGTGCCTTTCCGCCTGGATCGCAGGGCAGTGTTCCGTTTCGCGGCGAACGAGGACGAAATCGCGTCGCGTCCGATCGAAGATGACGAATTCGAGGATGTGGTCGCCTCGCATCAGATGCCAGTCGCGCCGTGGGTCGAGGACGAGGCGATTCTTTCGCTGCCCGTCGTGCCGCGTCACGAGTCGTGCCGGCTCCCGGCGTCACCAGAGCCTACCTTCGAATCAGTCGATCCCCATCCCTTCGCGGTGCTGGCGGGGTTCAAGCCCGGTCGTCGCGCCAACTGACGCGGGGTTCTGCTCAAGCGCGTCGTCGGGTACAATTTTGCGTTTTCATTCGTAGGGTTAGCCATGGCTGTCCAACAGAACAAGAAGTCGGCGTCGAAGCGCGGAAGCCATCGCGCGCACGACTTCCTGACGAATCCGCCGACGGCCATCGAGCCGACGACAGGTGAAGTCCATCGCCGTCACCACATCAGTCCGAACGGCGTTTATCGCGGTAAGAAGGTACTTCCGAGCAAGAACGACGAGTAAGCTTCCTCGATCGCCATTCCGAGCGGTTCCGCCGTCGTGCGCGTCCCTCCGCGCGTCGATCATTACTTCCGAAGTCCTCTGCCACCGCGCTTAACGCGCGCGGTGTGCCTGTGTTCGCGGTGACTGTTCGCATCGCCATTGACTGCATGGGCGGGGACCACGGCGTCCAGGTCACGGTTCCGGCCGCGCTGAAGTTTCTCGGCGACGAGGCCGGACGTCTCGCTGCTGCTCGTCGGCCGTGCGGCCGCCATCGAACGCGAGCTGCGCGGAGCGAACCCGCGCATCGACGTAGTGCACGCCGAGGAAGTCGTCGAGATGCATGATCCGCTGGCGACTGCACTGCGCAGCAAGCGCGACTCGTCGATGCGGGTCGCCGTCAATCTCGTCAAGGAAGGCCGTGCCGATGTCGTCGTCAGCGCGGGCAATACCGGCGCGCTGATGGCGATCTCGCGCTTCGTCCTGAAGACGCTCGACGGAATCGACAGGCCGGCGATCGCCGGCGTGATTCCGAATCAACAGGGCCGGGGCACGACGATGCTCGACCTCGGCGCCAACGTCGATTGCGAACCGGACCACCTGCTGCAATTCGGCGTGCTGGGCGCGTCGCTGGTCGCTGCGATGGAAGAACGTGAACGGCCGACGGTGGGACTTCTCAACATCGGCGAGGAATTGATCAAGGGCAACGACGTCGTCAAGCAGGCAAGCGAGCTGCTGCGTGCCAGCCCGCTGAACTTCTACGGCAACGTCGAGGGCAACGACATTTTCAAGGGAACGACCGATGTCGTCGTGTGCGACGGCTTCGTCGGCAACGTCGCCATCAAGACCTCCGAAGGGCTGGCCCAGATGCTCGGCGGATTCGTTCGCGAGGAGTTCACGCGCGGCCCGCTGTCGCGGCTGATGGCCATGAGCGCATTCCCGGTGTTGAACCGGCTGCGTCATCGGCTGGATCCGCGCGGCTACAACGGCGCGAGCCTGCTCGGTCTGCGCGGACTGGTGCTGAAGAGCCACGGCTCGGCCGATGTGGTCGGCTTCGAAAGTGCGCTGCGCCGCGGCTTCGACGAAGCTCGACATCGCGTGCTCGAGCGGACGATTGCTGCGATGGCGCCGCTCGAGGCGCAGTTCGAGCAGTTGCATCGCAGCCGACGGCAGGCGGCCGAGCAGGGGGCATGAGGCGGCGCCACGCGCGCATCATCGGAACCGGGTCGGCGCTTCCGGCCCGTGTCGTGTCCAACGACGAACTCGCGCGTGACCTCGCAACGCGCGGCATCGAGACGTCGGATGAATGGATCGTCGCGCGCACGGGGATCCGACAGCGATACATTGCCCCAGCAGGCGTGACCACCGCCGAGCTCGGCACCACCGCGGCCCGCGCCGCGCTGGAGATGGCGGGCATCGATGCGGCAGCGATCGACCTCGTCGTGGTTGCGACGTCCACACCCGACCAGATCTTCCCGAGCGCGGCCTGTCTGATCCAGGCCCGGCTCGGCATCACCTCGGGTGCGGCTTTCGACGTGCAGGCCGTGTGCAGCGGCTTCGTCTATGCCCTGGTCGTCGCCGAGGCGATGCTGCTTGCCGGGTCGCACCGCAGGGCGCTGGTCATCGGCACCGAAGTGTTCTCGCGCATCCTCGACTGGAACGACCGCAGCACCTGCGTGCTGTTCGGCGACGGAGCGGGTGCGGTCGTGCTGGAAGCCTCGGACGAAGCCGGCATCATTGCGAGCGAGTTGCGGTCCGACGGCAGCCAGGCTGGAATCCTGTGCGCCGCGGGCCGTGTCAGCAACGGCGTGGTCGAGGGACACCCCTATCTCACCATGGAAGGGCAGGCCGTGTTCAAATTGGCGGTCGCCAGCCTTGGCGCCTCCGCGATCAATGTACTGCGCGCTGCCCATGTGTCGGCCGAACAACTCGACTGGCTGATTCCGCATCAAGCCAACATCCGCATCATGAATGCCATCGCCCGCCGGCTTTCAGTGCCGGACTCGAAGGTCGTGGTCACGGTGGACCGGCACGGCAACACGTCGGCCGCTTCGGTGCCCTTGGCACTCGATGCCGCCGTGCGCGACGGGCGGATCCAGCGCGGGCACAGCGTGCTGCTGCAGGGCGTCGGCGGCGGATTCACCTGGGGCTCGGTGCTGCTGCGATGGTAGGCCGCGTGATTGCATTCGTGTTTCCGGGTCAGGGCTCGCAGTCGGTCGGCATGCTGTCGGGCTTTGGCGATCATCCGGAGGTTCGGCAGGTCCTCGATCGCGCGTCCTCTGTCCTCGGGCAGGATATGCGTGCGCTGATCGAGTCCGGGCCCGCCGAAGATCTCAACCTGACGGTGAACACGCAGCCGGCGATGCTGATCGCCGGATATGCGATCTACCAGGCGTGGCGTGCGGCCGGGGGGCCGGAGCCGGCCTGCGTGGCCGGTCACAGTCTGGGCGAGTACAGCGCTCTGACTGCGGCCGGTGCGCTGACGCTGGACGATGCCGTTGGGGTGGTGCGGTTCCGTGCGACTGCGATGCAGGAAGCCGTTCCGGTCGGCGTCGGCGCGATGGCCGCCGTTCTCGGACTGTCGGACGACGACGTGCGACTCGCCTGTGCGGAGGCGGCCTCCGGCGAGGTCGTCGAGGCGGTCAACTTCAATGCGCCGGCGCAGGTCGTGATCGCCGGGCACAAGGGCGCGGTTGAACGCGCCTGCGCCGCCGCAAAGCGGCTCGGTGCGAAGCGCGCCATGACGTTGCCGGTCTCCGCGCCGTTCCATTCGTCGCTGATGCGACCGGCCGGCGAGCGGCTGCGGCAGTTCCTGCAGTCGACCCCCATGTCGGCGCCACGCATTCCGCTGATCAACAATGTCGACGTGGCCGTCGAAACCGATCCTGCGCGCATCGTGGACGCGCTCGCTCGACAGGCCTATGGACCGGTGCGCTGGGTCGAAACCGTCCACGCCCTTGCCACGCGCGGCGTGACGCATGTCGTCGAGTGCGGGCCCGGCAAGGCGCTGTCAGGAATGGTGAAGCGCATTGCCCCTGAACTCGAGTGTCTCTCGATCTCCGATCCTTCCGCCCTGTCGGATGGGATCGAGGCGCTCAGCTAATCCAAAGCCGGTCCAAGATGAACGTCTTCGCACCCCATTGCCTGGACCAGGAAGTCGCCCTGGTCACCGGGGCTTCGCGCGGCATCGGCCGCGCCATTGCCGAACAGCTCGCGCGCGCAGGAGCGGTGGTGATCGGAACCGCGACCACCGAAGCCGGCGCCAACGGCATCTCGGCACGGTTGGCCGAACTCGGTGCGCGCGGGCGCGGTGCCGTGTTCGACGTGCGCAGCGCCGCAGCGACCGAGCCGCTGGTCGAAGCGATCATCAAGGAGCACGGCAAGTTGTCGGTGCTGATCAACAATGCGGGTATCACGCGCGACACGCTTGCGATGCGGATGAAGGACGAGGACTGGAACGCCGTCGTCGACACCAACCTGTCGGGCGTATTCCGTCTCGCACGTGCCGTCATGCGATCGATGATGAAGGCCAAGCACGGCCGCATCATCAACATCACTTCGGTGGTGGGCGCCAGCGGCAACGCCGGGCAGGTGAACTATGCTGCGGCGAAAGCCGGTGTCGTGGGCATGACGAAGGCCTTGGCGCGCGAGGTCGGCAGCCGCGGTATCACCGTCAACTGCATCTCGCCTGGCTTCATCGACACCGACATGACGCGTGCACTCAGCGAGCAGCAGACACAGACGTTGCTGGGCCAGATTCCGCTTGGTCGCCTGGGCCAGGCCGACGACATCGGCGCTGCTGCCGTTTTCCTGGCGTCGCCCGCCGCTGGGTACATTACCGGTGCGACGCTGCACGTCAATGGCGGCATGTACATGAATTGAGTCGAAGCACAGGGGCCGGCGAGGGCGCCTCTGTTAGAATCCGCGCGCTTTTTTTGGCCGGCCGACACGATGTCGGCGCGCACCGGCAGCACCACATCGCGGCGCGCCGCGTACACCCAGCAGGCAGGAGGAGAGATGGAAAACATCGAACAACGCGTCAAGAAGATCGTCGCCGAGCAACTCGGGGTCAACGAGGCGGACATCAAGAACGAATCCGCTTTCGTCGAGGATCTGGGCGCGGACTCGCTCGACACGGTCGAACTGGTGATGGCGCTCGAAGACGAGTTCGAGTGCGAGATTCCGGACGAAGAAGCCGAGAAAATCCGCACGGTTCAACAGGCAGTGGATTACATCAACTCCCACCTCAAGAAGGCCTGAACGGCCCCGGTCGCCCGGCTTTCGAGGCCAGATGTCAGGAAAGCGTCGCGTCGTCGTCACGGGTCTTGGGGTTGTCAGTCCGGTCGGCAACGATGTTCCCAGCGCATGGTCGGCGTTGCTGGCGGGTCGGTCCGGCATCGGCCCGATCACCCGCTTCGACGCATCGGGGCTCAATTGCCGCATCGCCGGCGAAGTCAAGGGTTTCGACGCCACCGCGCTGATCTCGGCAAAGGAAGCGCGCCGGCTCGATACCTTCATCCACTACGGCGTCGCCGCGGCAGCCGAAGCGCTGCGTGACAGCGGCATCGAGGTCACCGACGCCAACCGGGACCGCATCGGCTGCGTCATCGGTTCCGGCATCGGCGGGCTGCCGATGATCGAAGATAACCACAGCGAAATGATGAAGCGCGGGCCGCGACGCGTCTCGCCGTTCTTCGTCCCGGGTTCCATCATCAACATGATCGCGGGCACCGTCTCGATCATGTACGGACTTGCGCGGTCCCAACCTCGCGATCGTCACCGCCTGCACCACCGGGCTGCATTCGATCGGGGAAGCCGGCCGACTGATCGAATACGGCGATGCCGACGCGATACTGGCAGGCGGTGCCGAATCGACGATCTGCGGGCTGGCTCTAGGCGGATTCGACACGATGAAGGCATTGTCGACGCGCAACGACGATCCGGCGACGGCCAGTCGGCCGTTCGATGCCGACCGCGACGGCTTCGTGCTCGGCGAGGGCGCCGGAGTCGTGATGGTGGAGGAGTACGAGCAGGCGCGGCGACGTGGCGCGCGCATCTACTGTGAACTCGTCGGTTACGGCATGAGTGCCGATGCCTTTCACATGACTCAGCCCGACATGGACGGACCGCGTCGCTGCATGATCGCAGCGCTGCGCAACGCCGGCATCAATGCAGACGAGGTCGATTACCTGAATGCGCACGGTACGTCGACACCGCTCGGCGACATCAACGAGACCAAGGCCATCAAGGCAGCGCTCGGCGAGCATGCCCGCTCGATCGTCGTGAACTCGACCAAGTCGATGACGGGGCATTTGCTCGGAGGCGCCGGTGGAATCGAGTCGGTGTTCACCGCACTCGCGTTGCATCACCAGGTATCCCCTCCGACCATCAATATCTTCAACCAGGATCCGGAGTGCGATCTCGATTACTGCGCGAATACGGTGCGCGAAATGAAGATCGATATCGCCCTAAAGAACTCGTTCGGTTTTGGCGGAACGAACGGCACCCTGGTTTTCAAGCGACATTGAGTGATCCAGAGCTGGACCGTGCTGCAGTCCTCGGCGCGGGAGCGGCGGCTCTGGGCGGTCGCGATCGCGGCGGGCGTCGTCAGCGCCGTGGTGCTGGCCTATGGCGCGCTCTCAAGGGATCCGCGTCATCCGCTCCGCACGTGGACCGCGGCGGGCCTGGCGGCGGCTGCCGTGGGGATCGCGGTCGCACGCCGCTGGCGGGCCGCGCCATTCCAGCGCGAAATGAGGATCGCCGCCGATGGCGTGCCGTGGATCCGCGTGCAGCTGCCGGCCGGCAGCCCGGCGGAAGAACGGCCGGCGCAAGCTGTTTTCGTCGCACCGTGGTTGATAACGTTGCACGCTGACGCCACATGGGTTGCGGTCTGGCCGGATTCGCTGACGCCGGATGCGTTCCGCCGGCTGCATGCCTGCGTCCGCTGGGCGCGATCCGAGCTCCGGCCTGAGACCGATCCCCGCCTCACCGAACACGACCATGACCCGTCTGACTGAGCGGCAGCGCGCGTCGTGCAGAGTCGCGAGCTGCGCTCGGATACAGCGCGCCGGAGGCGCCCGTGTCTGACCGCGATGTCGACCAGCAACTGGTCGAGCGGGTGCAGCGTGGCGACAAGGCCGCGTTCGACCTTCTGGTCGTGAAGTACCAGCGCAAGATCTTTCGATTGCTCTCGCGCCTGATCCGCGATGCGGCGGAAGTCGAGGACGTCGCCCAGGAGGCCTTTATCAAGGCGTACCGAGCGCTGCCGAACTTTCGCGGCGACAGTGCGTTTTATACGTGGCTTTACCGCATTGCGATCAACACGGCGAAGAACTTTCTGGTTTCGCAGGGGCGCCGCGCACCGACTTCCACGGAGGCGGACGTCGAGGACGCGGAAACTTTTGACGATGGCGAGCACCTAAGGGATCTGAACACCCCGGATGCGATGCTGCTGACCCGGCAGGTCGCCGACGCGGTGAACAGGGCCATCGATCGCCTGCCGGAAGACCTGAAAACGGCCATCGTGCTGCGCGAGCTCGAGGGGCTCAGCTATGAGGAAATCGCGGAAACGATGAATTGCCCTATTGGAACCGTCCGGTCGCGGATTTTCAGGGCACGGGAGGCCATTGCCGAGGAACTCAGGCCCGTGTTGAATACCTCGAAGGACAAGCGGTGGTAGCGTGCGCACGATGAAAGAAAATCATTTTCGGCCGGCCGATGAGAACCTTTGGTGCGAATCGATGTCGTGCCTGATCGATGGTGAACTCCGGCCGGACGAGGCCCGACGCCTGATGGCCGCGCTGTGCGCAGACCCGGAGCTGCGCAGCGAATGGGTCTCATTTCATGTCGTCGGCGACGCGCTGCGTTCCAGCGAAGTCGCCGCGGCGCATTCGACGGCATTCTGTGAGCGGGTTGCGGCCGCGATCGGGTGCGAACCCACCGTGCTCGCGCCTCGGTCGATCAGTGCGCTGCGGCAGGTGCGCCGGTTCTTCGTGCCGGGCCTTGCGGTGGCCGCTTCGGCAGCCGTGATCGGCTTTGTTGCGGTTCCGCTGCTGCAGTCCGGTCCTGCACCGGTGCAGCAGGTGGCGGTTCGCGAGTTGCCGGCGCCGCCAGCGGGCGAGCCGTCGACACGCCGCGCAGCATCCACCGTGGCCAACGTGCGCGCACTGGATGCCTACCTGGTCGCCCATCGCGAGCTGACGTCCGGGGTCGCCATGCCGCGCGCCACGCCGTACCTGCGATCCACTGCTGAAGCGACCGACGAGCGCTGATGCATCGCGCTCCCCGGACACCCGCCACGGCGGCGGACCTGCGCAGGCTGATCGCGGTGCTGGCCATCGTCGCGGGCGTTTCCGCAGCGTGGCCGGCCCACGCGCAGGAGTCGACGCGCGCGAGCCGATCAGTGCCCGAGCGCTCGGCGCTGCAATGGATACAGGCAATCCAGCAGGCCGCGATCCGCGTCAATTACAGCGGAACCATCGTTTACCAGGCCGGCGGCGAGATGCGCACCTCGCGTATCACGCACCTGTACGACGGCGCCAGCTCGCAAGAACGCGTGCAGACGCTGGACGGCAAGCCGCGTGAATTCATCCGGGTGCGGACCGAGAACAACGACGAGGTGCGCTGCCTGATCCCCGAGTCGCGGCGCATCATCGTCGAGCACCGTGCGATCGATGATCCGTTTCCGGGCCTGATCGGTGCGCCGGCCGAAGCGATCCTCGAACGCTATTCCCTTAAAGTTGGCGGCGTCGAGCGCGTTGCCGGAATCGAATGCCGCGTCGTTTCGCTCGAGCCGCTCGATGCGCTGCGCTATGGTTACCGCCTGTGCGTTGAGCGCGCGACCGGCCTGCTGCTGAAGGCCCAGACATTGAATGCGCAGCGGCAGCTGATGGAACAGGTCGCGTTCTCCGACATCCGCGTCGGCGAACGCATCGACCGCGCCCGGCTCAAGCCCGCCTGGCCCACCGACGGATGGGCAGTCGAGCGCAGCGAGTATCGTCAGGCCGACCTCGACAAGGCCGGTTGGTCGGTGCCGACCCCCGAGGGTTTTCGCCGGACCAAGGAAGTCGCTCGCCGCGTGGGAACGCGCGATGCAATGCAGGTGGTCTTCAGTGACGGACTCGCGACCGTGTCGGTCTTCATCGAGCCGTCAGCAAAGGGCGTCGAGGCTGGTGATGCAGTGCGGATGACCGGGCCGACGGCCGCGTACTCGCGGCGCATCGGCGAGGCGCTGATCACCGTGGTCGGTGAAGTCCCGCCGGCGGCGGTTCGCACGGTCGCAGACTCGGTGGAGTATCGCCCGCGCTGACGGGCTGGGTCACATCAGGTAGGTCATTGCAGGAAGGGAACGCAGGAATGATTAGAAGAATTGCCGCTGCCATTTTCGCGCCGCTGCTGGCGGTTGCCCTGCCGCTGCTGGCGTCCGGCGCCCAGGCGCAGGCGATGCAGACGCTGCCCGATTTCGCCGATCTCGCCGAGCGGGCAGGCCCGGCGGTGGTCAACATCCGCACGACCGCACGCGTCGCGTCCAATGCGGGAGCATTGCCGTTTCCCGATATCGACGAGAACGATCCGATGTACGAGTTCTTCCGTCGCTTCTTTCCGAACCCGCCACAGCAGGGTCCGCGCCAGGGACCGAGCCCGAGTCCGGGACCGCGGCGCGATGTTCCGCGCGGACTCGGTTCAGGTTTCATCATCAGCGCCGACGGCTATGTGATGACGAACGCACACGTCGTCGACGGAGCCGACGACATCACGGTGACGCTGAGCGACCGGCGTGAATTCAAGGGCAAGGTCATCGGCACCGACCGGCGCACCGACGTGGCGCTGATCAAGATCGAAGCCACCGCGTTGCCGAGCGTGAAGATCGGCGACCCGAACCGTCTCCGCGTCGGCGAGTGGGTGGTGGCGATAGGCTCCCCCTTCGGGCTGGAAAACTCGGTCACGGCCGGCATCGTCAGCGCGAAGGCACGCGAGACCGGTGAATTCCTGCCGTTCATCCAGACCGATGTCGCGGTCAATCCCGGCAACTCCGGCGGTCCGTTGATCAACATGCGCGGCGAAGTCGTCGGCATCAACTCGCAGATCTTCACGACGTCGGGCGGCTACAACGGCATCTCGTTCGCGATCCCCATCGACGAGGCGATGAACGTCCAGCAGCAGCTGCGTGCGTCGGGTCGCGTGATTCGCGGGCGCATCGGTGTGGGAATCGAGTCAGTCTCGAAGGAGGTCGCGGAAGCGATCGGCCTGGGGGCTCCTCCGCGCGGTGCGCTCGTCAACTCCGTCGAGCGTGACGGGCCGGCGCAGAAGGCGGGACTGGAGGCGGGCGACGTCATCCTCCGCTTCGACGGCAAGCCAATCGAAAGGTCGAGCGACCTGCCTCGCATCGTCGGCGGCACCAAACCGGGGGTCAACTCGACCGTTACGGTGTTTCGCAAGGGTGCGCAGCGCGACCTGAAGGTTCTGGTCGCCGAAGCACCGCAGGATCGTCCGCGCAACGCACGCGCGACCGAGACGCCCAAGCCGGCGACTCCGGCCAATGCGCTCGGCCTCGGCGTCTCGGATCTGTCGCCCGAGCGGCTGAAGGAACTGGGTGTGAAGGGCGCGGTCCAGGTGGATTCGGTTGACGGCCTGGCCGCAGCGGCCGGACTGCGCGCCGGTGACGTCATCGCCCAACTCAACAGCAACGAGGTGCAGAACGCCAAGCAATTCAACGAAGCGGTTGCCAAGCTCGACAGCAAGAAGGATGTTGCCGTGCTGGTACGCCGCGGCGAGGCATCGCGCTTCATCATCATCCGGCGCTGAATTGTGGGGGCGGCCGGCGCGGTAAACTCCGCGCCCGTACCGATAGCGGGGGTGCGCCTTGCGGTCACCCCCGTTTTCTTGTCCGGAGGCGGTTAAGTCCGCTACAGGTGCCGCGCCCGGCGCCACCGGCGACCTGACGCGGCAGATTCGCCGCAGACTGCATGCAGCATATCCGCAACTTTTCCATCATCGCGCATATCGACCACGGCAAGTCGACGCTGGCAGACCGCCTGATCCAGCGCTGCGGCGGTCTGTCCGATCGCGAGATGGAGGAGCAGGTGCTGGATTCGATGGACCTGGAGCGCGAGCGCGGCATCACCATCAAGGCCCAGACCGCTGCGCTCGACTACGTTGCTGCCGACGGCACGCAGTACAACCTCAACCTGATCGATACGCCGGGTCACGTCGACTTCAGCTACGAAGTCAGCCGCTCGCTATCGGCCTGCGAAGGGCGCTCTGCTGGTGGTCGACGCCTCGCAGGGCGTGGAAGCCCAGACCGTCGCGAACTGCTACACGGCGATCGAGCTGGGCGTCGAGGTGCTGCCTGTGCTGAACAAGATGGATCTGGCGTCAGCCAATGCCGAGGAAGCGCGCGCCGAGATCGAGGATGTGATCGGCATCGATGCGCACGATGCTGTGCTGGCGAGCGCCAAGACCGGAATGGGTTTGGAGGAGATCCTCGCGCGGATCATCGAAAGGGTGCCGCCGCCGAAGGGCGACCCGGCTGCGCCGCTGCAGGCGCTGATCATCGACTCCTGGTTCGACAACTACGTCGGCGTCGTGATGCTGGTGCGCGTTGTCAATGGCCTGATCCGACCGAAGGACAAGATCCTGCTGATGGCCACCGGTGCCACGCACCTGGTCGAGCAGGTCGGTGTGTTCACGCCGAAGTCCCGCGCCCGCGAGCGGCTCTCGGCCGGAGAAGTCGGTTTCGTGATCTCCGGCATCAAGGAACTGCGCGATGCGCATGTCGGCGACACGGTGACCCACGCCGGCAAGCCGGCCAACACTCCGCTGCCCGGGTTCAAGGAGGTCAAGCCGCAGGTGTTTGCGGGACTGTTCCCGGTCGAGTCCAACCAGTACGAGGCGCTGCGCGACGCGCTCACCAAGCTGCAGCTCAACGATGCCTCGCTGCACTTCGAGCCCGAGGTCTCGCAGGCGCTGGGCTTTGGCTTCCGCTGCGGTTTTCTCGGCCTGCTGCACATGGACATCGTGCAGGAGCGGCTCGAACGCGAATACGACATGGATCTCATCACCACCGCGCCGTCGGTGGTGTACGAGGTGCTGCTGCGCGATGGTTCGGTGGTCCAGGTCGAGAATCCGTCAAAGATGCCGGACCCGGCCAGGATCGAGGAAATCCGCGAGCCGATCGTCAGCGTGACGATCTTCGTGCCGCAGGAGTATGTCGGCCCGGTGATCACGCTGTGCATCGGCAAGCGGGGCGTGCAGACCGACCTCACGTATCACAGCCGGCACGTGCATCTGACCTACGAGCTGCCGCTCGCCGAGATCGTGCTCGACTTCTTCGACAAGTTGAAGTCGGTGTCGCGCGGCTATGCGTCGATGGACTACGAATTCGCGGAATACCGCGCGGCCGACGTCGTCAAGGTCGACATGCTGATCAACGGTGACCGGGTCGACGCGCTTTCGGTCATCGTGCACCGGGCCAACGCGGCGCACCGCGGGCGCGAGGTCACGGCCAAGATGCGCAAACTCATTCCGCGCCAGATGTACGACGTCGCGATCCAGGCATCGATCGGCGCCAGCATCATCGCGCGCGAGGACGTGAAGGCGCTGCGCAAGAACGTGCTCGCCAAGTGTTACGGCGGCGACATCACGCGCAAGAAGAAGCTGCTCGAAAAGCAGAAGGCCGGCAAGAAGCGCATGAAGCAGGTCGGCACCGTGGAGATTCCGCAGGAGGCCTTTCTGGCCATCCTGCAAGTGGACGACAAATGAACTTCGCGTTGATCCTGTTCGTGCTGACCATCGTTACCGGCATCCTGTGGGTGATCGACAAGTTCGTCTTCGCCAAGCAGCGCCGTGAGCGGGCCGCGCGTCTGCTGGCCGACTTCGACAGCCGCAACGCCGCCGCGTTGGCGCGCCACGAGGCGATCGTCGAGCAGGAACGGCGCAGCCTGGAGGAGGGCGCCGTCCGGCAGCCGGCGTGGCTGGAATACACCGCGAGCTTCTTTCCGGTGATCCTGCTGGTCTTCCTGCTGCGATCGTTCCTGTATGAGCCGTTCCGCATTCCCTCGGGCTCGATGCTGCCGACGCTCGAGGTCGGCGACCTCATCCTGGTCAACAAGTACGAGTACGGAATTCGCCTGCCCGTGATCAACAAGAAGGTGATCGAGGTCGGCCAGCCGAAGCGCGGCGACGTGATGGTATTCAGGTTCCCGCTCAACCCGTCGCAGGACTACATCAAGCGGGTCGTCGGCCTGCCGGGCGATCGCATCGAGTACTTCAACAAGCGGCTGAAGATCAATGGCGAAGAAGTGCCGCTCACCAAGCTCGATAATTACTACGACCCGGACCGCATGCAGTACTACGCGCAGTTTGATGAGAAGCTGGCGGCCGTCGACCACCGGGTGATCATCAACGAGTCGGCTCCGCCCGGGCTGGGCGGCGGCTACCCGAACACCCACCCGGGCGCCTGTCAATACAGCGGCAGCGGAATCGTCTGCACGGTCCCGGCGGGGCACTATTTCATGATGGGCGACAATCGCGATAACAGCGAAGACAGCCGCTTCTGGGGGTTTGTCCCGGACCAGAACATCGTCGGGCGTGCCTTCCTCATCTGGATGAACTTTGGCAATATCGGGCGCGTGGGGAGTTTCCGCTAGGGCCGGAGCCACCCAAGCCACTGATTAGAAAGGAAAAATGAACAAATATCGAACTCGCCGACAACAACGCGGACTCAGCATCATCGGCCTCATCTTCATCGGGCTGATCGTGGTGGGCCTGCTGGCGCTGGGTTTCAGGACCGTGCCAGCGGTCGTCGAATACATCGCGATCGAGCGCGCCCTGCAGAAGATCAAGAACGAGGGCACTACGGTCCGGGAGATCCAGGCCGCGTTCGACCGGCACGCCACGATCGACGACATCACGTCGATCAAGGCTACCGACCTGGACATCACCAAAGAGGGCGATCAGGTCGTCATCAGCTACGCCTACCAGAAGCGGATCCCGATTCTGGACAACGTGGCGCTCGTGATCGACTTTGCCGGCACCACGCGCGATCGCCAGCGGCGAGCCGTGCCGTGAACGGCTGGCCGAGGATCTGGGTTCATGGAACTTCCGGCGCTTGAAGAGCGCCTCGGCTACGCCTTCGTCCAGCACACGCTGCTCGAGCAGGCCGTCACGCACCGCAGCCACGGTGCCATCCACAACGAACGGCTGGAGTTTCTTGGCGATGCGGTGCTGAACTGCGCGATCGCGCAGATCCTGTTCCAGAAGTACGGTCGGCTGGACGAGGGGGATCTGTCCCGCCTGCGGGCCAACCTGGTCAAGCAGAGCTCACTGGCCGACATCGCCGAGCGGCTCGTCCTTTCCGAATTCCTGCGGCTGGGCGAAGGCGAGATGAAGAGCGGGGGTTTTCGCCGACCGTCGATCCTGGCCGACACCATGGAGGCCATTTTCGGGGCGATCTTCCTCGACAGCGGATTCGACGCGGCCCGCGGCGTGATCGGCAAGCTGTTCGAACCGGTGCTGAAGACGGTCGATCCAAAGACGCTCGGCAAGGACAGCAAAACGCTGCTGCAGGAATACCTGCAGGGCAAGCGGATCGCGCTGCCCGTTTACACGGTGGTGGAGACGCGCGGCGCGGCGCACAACCAGGAATTCGAGGTGGAGTGCGCCATTCCCAAGCTCGAGGTCAGCGTGCGCGGCACCGGACGCAGCCGCCGCGCCGCCGAGCAGTCGGCGGCCAAGCAGGCGTTCGAGGCAGCGCAACAGGCGATTGCGCACATGGGGCGGCGCGCGCGCAAGAAGGCCGCTCCCGCCGCCGCGGAGCCGGTCGCCGAACCTGCGCCGGCTGACGAGACAGCAGACAAGACAGCAGACACGGTCGCGACCCGCGACCCGGCGTGATGCAGGACGGGGTGCGCGGGGTCGGCATGGTGGCCGTGATCGGCCGTCCCAACGTCGGCAAGTCGACGCTGGTCAACGCGCTGGTGGGTGAGCCGGTCAGTATCACGTCTCGCAAGCCGCAGACCACACGCGACCGTGTGCTCGGCGTGCGAACCGATCCGGATGCGCAGTACATCTTCGTTGACACTCCGGGTTTTCAGCGCCAGCACCGCAGCGCGCTGAACCGCCACATGAACAACGCGGTGTCCGGCGCGCTGGCGGGCGTTGATGCCATCGTGCTGGTAATCGATGCGGCGGGGTGGAAGGCAGCCGACACAGCGGTCGTCGAACTGCTTCCCGCCGCGGCCGACCACGTGATCCTGGCGTTGAACAAGACCGACCTCGTCGCCGACCGCGAACGCCTCCTGCCGCTCATGGCGGAGTCGATGCAGCGCTATCCGTTCCACGCGATCGTGCCGGTGAGTGCCGAGAAGCGGCGCCAGCTCGACGATCTGCTGGGCGAGATCCGCGGCCTGCTGCCCGAGGGACTGCCGCTGTTCGACGCCGACCAGTACACCGATCGCAGCGCGCGTTTCCTGGCCTCCGAGCGGATCCGGGAAAAGGCCTATCGCCTGCTTGGGGACGAACTGCCGTACGGCATCGCGGTCAGCATCGACCGCTGGGACGAGGACGATCGGCACGCCGAGATCGCAGCAACGCTGGTCGTCGGGCGCGAGTCGCACAAGGGCATCGTCATCGGCAAGGAGGGCGCAAAGCTGCGCGAGATCTCACGGCTGGCTCGCGCCGACATCCAGGAAATGCTGGGCAAGCCGGTGCATCTGGAAGTGTGGGTGAGGGTGAAGAAAGGCTGGAGCGACGACCCGGGCGCACTGCGCACGCTGGGCTATGGCTGAGACTGGCGTTGTCCCCGGCCACCCAGTGGCGCGCACGCGCCGGCGATCCGGCGATGCGCGGGTCGATCACCAGCCGGGCGTCGTCCTGCACACCACCGCGTGGCGCGAAACCAGCCTGATCGTCGAAGTCTTCACGCGCGACTACGGCCGTATGGCGCTGGTGGCGCGCGGTGCGAAGCGGCCGACCTCGCAGTATCGCGGCATGCTTGCGCCGTTCGCCCCGCTCGCACTTTCGTGGAGCGGGCGCAACGACATCAAGAACCTGGTGCGCGTCGAGTGGGTCGGCGGCCTGGCGCCGCTGCGCGGCAAGGCGCTGCTCGCGGCGTTCTATGCGAATGAACTTCTCGTGCGTCTGCTCGCGCGCGCCGATCCGCACGAGCGGCTGTTCGCGAGCTACCTCGACCTGCTGGCAAGCCTCGGCGCGGAGCGTCTCGATGCCGCGCTGCGCACATTCGAGCTCGATCTGCTGCGCGAAGTCGGCTATGCGGTGCCGCTGGATCGGAGCACCGACGGCGAACCGATCGACGCGAAGACCCAGTATGTGTTCCGCGCGGAAAGCGGCGCGCATCGCACACGATCCGGGGCGGGTGAAGATCCGGGCGAACGCGTGTCGGGCGCCACGCTGCTTGCGATGGCGCTCGGCGATTTTCGCGATGCGGGCGTCGCCGCGGAGGCCAAGGTCTTGCTGCGCTATCTGATTCGCTACCATCTCGACGGCAAACCGCTCAATACGCGGCGCATCCTGCGCGACCTCCAAGAACTCTAATGACCGCGCTCAGCGTGAACCTGAACAAGGTGGCCTTGCTGCGCAACACGCGCACGCATCGGCATTCCGAGCGTCGTGCATGCGGCGGAGATTGCGCTCGCTGCCGGCGCCGACGGCATCACCGTCCATCCGCGTCCCGACGGCCGCCACGTGCGTGGTCCCGACGTCGAGGAACTGGCCGGGCTGCTGCGCAAGTGGCCCGCGTGCGAATTCAACATCGAGGGCAACCCGTTTCACGGCCTGCTGGACTTCGTGGCGCAGGTGCGCCCCCACCAGTGCACCTTTGTGCCGGACGAAAGTGGCGCATTCACGTCTGATCACGGCTGGAGCCTGCCTGCCGACATGCCGCGGCTCGCCCCGCTGGTGCGGCAGGCGCGCGACGCGGGCACACGCGTGAGCCTGTTCATGGATCCCGATCCGGAAGCGATGTCGCACGCGGCAGCCCTGGGCGCGGATCGCGTCGAGCTGTACACCGAACCGTATGCGAAGGTCCACGGCTCGCCGGCGTGCGGGCCAGTGCTGCAACGCTATGTAGCTGCTGCGCACGCTGCCCGCCAGGTCGGCCTCGGCGTCAACGCCGGCCACGACCTGAACCTGAAGAACCTGCGCGAGTTTCTTCGTGGAGTGGACGGGGTCGACGAAGTCTCGATCGGACACGCACTGATCGCCGATGCGCTCGAATTCGGCCTGGCTGCCACGGTCCGCTTGTACCTTGCCGAGATCCGCCTGGCCGGCGGGCACTCGTGATCCACTCGTGATCTACGGCATCGGCACCGACCTCATCGACATCGGACGCATACGCGCCGCTCACCGGCGCTTCGGCGAACGATTCGTGCGGCGCGTGCTGGGCCCGCTCGAACTCGCGAAGTACCGGCAGCGCCGCAGCCGTTCCGAGCAGAGGGGCGATCTTTTCCTCGCCACGCGCTTCGCGGCCAAGGAGGCGGTATCCAAGGCCCTCGGCCTCGGCATGCGCATGCCGATGAGCTGGCGCGCGGTGGAGATCGTCAACGATCCGTCGGGCCGGCCGGTGGCGATTGTCAGCGGTTCGTCGTTGCGCGAGTTCACGAGAGAGCGGCGCATCCGGCTGCATGTCTCGCTCAGCGACGACCGGCAATATGCGATGGCGTATGCGATTGCCGAAGTGGAGGAGGGCGGCTGATGCTCGGACCGGTCGTGGTCGGCGTCGAGGGCCGGCGGCTGACCGAGGCGGACCGGAGCCGCCTCGTGCATCCGCTGGTAGGGATGGTGATTCTGTTCTCCGCGAACTATGAATCGCCGGCGCAGCTCACCCAACTGACCGCAGAGATCCACGCGCTGCGCGATCCACCGTTGCTGATCGCGGTGGATCATGAAGGCGGACGCGTGCAGCGGTTCCGTAGCGGTTTTACTCACCTGCCGCCGATGCGCCGCCTCGGCGAGTTGTGGGATCGCGACGTCCTGCAGGCCTGCCGCGTCGCGGTCTCGGCCGGCTATGTGCTGGCGGCGGAGCTGCGGGCGCACGGGGTGGATTTCACCTTCGCACCGGTGCTCGACATCGACTGGAACCGCAGCCAGGTCATCGGCGACCGTGCACTCCATTCCGATCCGCGCGTCGTGGCGATGCTTGCGGCTCACCTGACGCATGGGTTCGCGCTCGCCGGCATGTCCAACTGCGGCAAGCATTTCCCCGGACATGGCTGGGCCGAGGCCGATTCGCACGTCGATCTGCCGTGCGACAGCCGTACGCAAGCGTCCCTGCTTTCGCAGGATGCCGCACCCTATCGCTGGCTCGGACCGCAACTCGCCGCTGTCATGCCGGCGCATGTCGTCTATCCCGAGGTGGACGCCGCGCCGGCTGGATTTTCCCGGCGCTGGATCGACCTGCTGCGGAATGATCTTGGGTTCGCGGGCGCAGTTTTCAGCGACGACCTGCTGATGACGGGGGCGGGCGCCATGGGCTCGATCCCCGCGCGCGCCGAGGCGGCCCTCGCCGCAGGCTGCGATTTCGTGCTCGTGTGCAATCAGTTGCAGGCGATGGACGAAGTGCTGGCCGAGCTGCGATGGCATCGCCCGCGGCACTTCGACGAGCGACTCGGCCGCCTGCTACCGCGCGGAGCCATACCCTCGATAAATGAACTGGTGAATACGGAGCTTTACCGCCGCGCGCGGGCGGATCTAGAAAATCTGCTCACGCCGCCTTAGCGGAACCGCTCGACATCGATCCGAATCGTGCGCGTCGCCAGATAGACCTCCCGTAAGAACGACCCGAGGCCGCAGATCAGCGCGATCATCGCGCAGATGAACAATCCGCCGGCAAGCCATCTGAGATCGGCTTGAAGGAATTCCTCGAGGAACAGGGTCATGATGACGCAGCACACGATCAATGCGGCGGACGCGCAGAAATTGATTGCCCAGCTCGCCAGATGCCGTCGGCGCTCGAGGCCTCGAAATTCTGCACGTCCGGCCACACGCGCGGGCTCGTCCAGCGTTGGCCACGCCTGCTCGAGCGCGCGTGCGCGATCAATGACTCGCGCTAGGCGATTGGCCATCACGCTCAGCAGGCCGGCGATTCCCGTCAACAGGAAGACAGGAGCAACCGCGAGCTGAATTGCGTGGGCAATGACGGGATTCAGGCCGTGGGTCATCGTGCCGAATCTTGTGAATCGTCATCCTTGCTCTTAGACGCGCATGTAGCGTAACGCGCGAGCGCGTCCGCTTGCCGCCGAACTGAGTGCGCTCCAGCGCCTCGCCAGAGCGCAGCCAGCGCGGGATCGAGCAGATGCCACGGGATAGACGAGTGCGCATAATGTGTATTATGTCAAATGGCAAGGTGACTTTAAGAACGCGTGCCAATAGTCTGAATCCAAACGATTTCGCCCTCCCCCGGCAGTCCAGATTTTGCTTATCCGCCTGCGGACACCCACAGGAGCCCCGCGTACCGGCCTGCAGCCTGCCCGAGTTGGCTCGATCGAAACACAGATCTAGTCGCTCCAGATCGGGAGTGCCCCAGATCACGTCTAAGAACTCATAAATGACGCAGATGCCCCACTTTGGGGAACGCATGAACGCCGCAGTACGACAGCGCCCTGATGTCCGATTTTCACTTGAATCGGAGCGTCCAAAGCGCCGGAGAGTTCTCTTTGCGTATACGGGCGCGTTCGTGTTGTGACAGCGCTCCCCTTGCGGCAAGAGGTACGTTATGCAGTATGGCTAACGGAGCAGAGGCGCCGTTGCGTAGCCAGCTTCTGTGCCTGGGGGTAGGGGTGCAGGACGGCGGAAAGATGCGGCCCGGGGCGTTGGCAAATGGGGCGAGAGCACGGACTGGGGCCTGCACGGAGGCTAGCTCCCATTCAGCACGTCGGACGTTCGCTCGGTTCTTGCTTCAACGCGCGGGCACGCCGCGGTACCGCCCATATTGATTCGCCGTTGCCGGCTGGACGCCCGACTCAGCGTGTCCCCGTCGTGAACGAACACGGCGCGTGAGCCGCTCCTCGATAACGTCGGCCAAACGATTTGCGGCCCCAGCAATCTGTTCCGTGGCCACGCCGGCGTAGCCGAGCATGAGTCCGCTTCGCCGGCGCGCCGGCATATCGTAGTAGACGGACAACGGGCGGGTAACGATCCCCTGGGCGAGGGCTGCTCGGCTGACGCTCTCATCATCGACTTCGTCGCTGAAGTAATAGAGCAAATGGATGCCGGCACGGCCGCCGGAGAGCGTCAACGCATCGCCCAGACGTCGCCGCAGGATGTCGCGCAGGATCTGCTGACGCTCTGCGTAAATGACGCGCATTTTTCGAATATGCGAGGCGAAGTAGCCCTCGGCGATGAATTCAGCCAGCGCCGCTTGTTCGACGAGGCGACCCTCGCGGTACAGCTCGGCGTTGCCGATCGACATTGCATCCACCAGCCGATCCGGGACGACCAGATAGGCAAGCCGGAGTCCGGGAAACATCACCTTGGTGAAGGTGCCGAGGTACATCACCTGGTCCGACGTCGCCAGGCTGAACAGCGACGCAATCGGATTGCGGTGATAGCGCAGTTCATTGTCGTAATCATCCTCGATGATCCAGGACCCGCACTCGGCCGCGCGCTCAAGGAGTGCCCGGCGGCGCCGAAGGCTCAATACGGCGCCCGTCGGGTACTGGCACGACGGAGACACGAAGATCAGCTTCGGCGGTGTGTGCCAGAACTCGGGGGGCGCCGCGAGACCCTCCTCGTCGACCGAAACCGGCTTGATCCGCAGCCCGGCTGCGCGGAGCACGTTACGTGCACCCCAGTAGCCCGGCTCCTCCATCCACGCCGTATCGCCGACGTCGGTCAGCATGCGCGCGCACAGGTCGATCGCCTGGTGCGAACCGTTGAGGATCAGGATCTGTTGTGGTCGGCACTGGATCAGCCGCGTGGCGCGCAGGTATTCGCACAGGCTCGCCTTCAGCGGGCCGTATCCGCCCACCGCATACTGCAGCAATTGCGAATGTTCGCGCCGCAAGTATTTCATCAACAGCCGGCGCCACACATCGAATGGAAACAAAGTAACGTCGGGAATTCCCGGCGTGAACGCTCCACTCTGTAACGTGCTGCTCGCCAGATGTGCGGCGATGTCGCAGCCGCGCGTCGACAGTTGGGCGGCATCTCCCGGCGTTGCGGATGCGCGCGAGCGGCGGCCGATCGGGATGCGGTCAGGCAAAGTCTCGGCGACATAAGTACCGGAACCGGCGGCACCTACAACGTAGCCTTCGGAGAGCAGTCGCCCGTAGGCGCGCAGGACCGTATTCCGGCCGAGGCCGAGTTCGTCTGACAGATGGCGTGTTGACGGTAGCTGCATGCCGGGCGCCAGGTGGTTCTGTAGGATCGCATCCCTAAGCGCGGCGTACAGGCGCACCTGCAGCCGTGCATCGGGCGTTGCCGCGGATTGCCAGGATTGCAGCACAAGATCACAGAGCACCGCAGGAGTCATCGGGCCTCGCAAGTGGTTCCATCGATTCACCGAAAGTGGCCTCATCGGTGGAGCCGGTTGGTGACTATAAGTCGCTCTTAGCGGCGTGACTAGCGGCAGACAGACAAGCGCTGCGTCCGTGGTCTTACGCTGCAGGAAAGATTCGCGACCGGCAGGGCCGGAGCAAGGCGCGGGAAGGAGTCGACATGTCGGTCAATCCCAGTGAGACGCTGGTAAGTTTTCGCAAGATTCGGAAGACCTACGACGGCGTCACGCTGATAGTCAAGGACCTGAACCTCGAGATAGCGCGCGGGGAGTTCCTCACGCTGCTGGGTCCGTCGGGGTCGGGGAAGACCACTTGCCTCATGATGCTGGCGGGGTTCGAAGCGCCCACGTCCGGCGAGATCCGACTCGGTGGCAACGTGATCAATCGCGTGCCACCCCACCGCCGCAACATGGGCATGGTGTTCCAGAACTACGCCCTCTTCCCCCATCTGACGGTCGAGGAAAACCTGCGATTCCCGCTGACCGTCCGCAAGCTACCCGCAGCCGATATCGACCAGAAGGTGAAACACGTGCTGGCGATGGTGCGAATGGACAGCTTCAGCAAGCGCTACCCGCAGCAGATGTCCGGCGGCCAGCAACAGCGCATCGCGCTGGCGCGCGCGCTTGTGTTCGATCCGCACGTGGTGCTGATGGACGAGCCGCTGGGCGCACTCGACAAGCAGCTACGCGAGCACATGCAGATCGAGATCAAGCACATCCACGCATCGCTCGGCGTGACGTTCGTGTTCGTCACGCACGACCAGAGCGAGGCGTTGACCATGTCGGATCGCATCGCTGTCTTCGACCAGGGCGTCATTCAGCAGGTCGATCGCGCCGACAAGCTTTACGAAGAGCCGGCCAATGCTTTCGTCGCCAGCTTCATTGGCGAGAACAACCTGCTCGCCGGCGTTCTCGAGCACGTCGATGGCAACCGCTGTGCGGTGCGGCTGGAAGCCGGCGGCGGCGTAACCGCAAGCGTTGGCAACGTGGTCGGGGCGGGGCGGCGCGCCTCGCTGTCGGTTCGGCCCGAGCGCGTGTTCCTGAATGGCGCAGGCCGAAACTGCGAGAACCGGCTCACCGGCAAGGTGCAGGAGTTCATCTATCTCGGCGACCACGTACGCGTGCGCATGGAGGTCGCCGGCAACGCCAACTTCGTCGCCAAGGTACCGATCGCCGACTTCGATACCTCGATCAAGGCGGGGCAGGCGATAGACATCGGCATCCCCGCCAGCCATCTGCGCGCGATGGAACCGTTGGCAAGCGCGTAGGGCCTGGGCGTCAGTGCATCCGCATCACATCGTCGCCAGCACAATCAACCAGCGTTTAATCGAGGAGAGCAGGCAATGAGCAAATTCTTTCGGATAGCCAGCACACTGGTCGCGATCGGCATCGCTTCCGCTTTCGCGTCGAGCGCTTCGGCGCAGGACGTGACCGTGATTTCCTTCGGTGGCGCGGTGCAAAAGGCGCAGACGAAGGCCTATTACGAACCGTTTACGAAGGCGAGCGGAATCAAGATCACGCCGGGCGAATACAACGGTGAACAGGCGAAGATCAAGGCAATGGTCGACGCCAAGAACGTCACCTGGGACGTGGTCGAGGTCGAATCAGCCGAGCTACAGCGCGGTTGCGAAGAAGGTCTGTTCGAGAAGCTCAACTACGCCAAGATCGGCCCCAAGCAGGATTTCCTCGCGAAGGCGGTCACCGACTGCGGCATCGGTACGTTCGTTTGGGCGACCGTGCTGGCCTACAACGCCGACAAGCTGCCGACGCCACCGGCCACGTGGGCCGAGTTCTGGGACACGAAGAAGTTTCCCGGCAAGCGTGGCCTGCGCAAGGGCGCGAAGTTCACGCTCGAAATTGCGCTTCTTGCCGACGGCGTCAAGCCCGACGAGGTCTACAAGGTGCTCGCGACGAAGGATGGCGTCGAGCGAGCCTTCAAGAAGCTTGACCAGATCAAACCGCAAATCCAGTGGTGGGAAGCTGGTGCGCAGCCGCCGCAGATGCTGGCGGCCGGCGATCTCGTGATGAGTTCGGCCTACAACGGTCGCATCGCGACGGCGCAGAAGGAAGGCAAGAACCTGAAGATTGTCTGGGCCGGGATGATCTACGACGCGGATTACTGGGCGATTACGAAAGGAACGACAAAACTCGACGCGGCCTACAAGTTCATCCAGTTCGCGAGCCAGCCGGCGCCGCAGGGCGTCTTCTCCTCCGAGATCACCTATGGCCCGACGAATCTCAAGGCTATCGGTGGACTAAGCCCGGCCATGGCGGCCGAGCTGCCGACAGCACCCGCGAATCTGAAGAACAGCGTGGCGAACAATACGCAGTTCTGGGTCGAGCGCGGTGAGGAACTCGAGCAGCGCTTCAACGCCTGGGCCGCAAAGTAGGTCCATTTGACCATCGGCCGAACCGCGGGTGGCAGAGCGCCACCCGCGATTGCAGCCAGGAACAGAGACGATGGCAAAGGCGGTCGACGCAATTTCCGACGAGGTCTTCGCCGACGACCCGAGGGCACTGAAACGCCAGCTCAAGCGCGCCGAGCGCTTGACGAAGCTGAAGTTCATGGCGTTGATCCTGCCGCTGGCCGTTTTTCTCCTTCTGGTCTTCGTCTGGCCGATCGGTTCGCTGCTGATGCGCAGCGTCGACAACTCCGAGGTGAGGAACGCGCTGCCGCACACTTTGACTGCGTTGAACGACTGGAACGGAAAGGCACTGCCGAACGACGCCGCTTTCGCCGCGTTGGCGCATGACCTTGAGGCCGTGAAAGGCCAGCCGGAGCTGGCCGCCGCTGCCAAGCGGCTGAACATGGAAGCGACTGGGTTTCGGTCGCTGCTCATGAACGCGGCACGGCGGATGCCGTTGGAGCACGGGCAGTCGGCTCGCCAGGCGTTGATAGAGATGGACGCGCGCTGGGGCGAGCTGCCGACCTGGCAGTTGATTGCGCGCAACGGATCGGAGTGGACCCCGTTCTATCTGCTGGCCGCCGTTGACCGCACGGTGACTCCCGACGGGCATATCGAGCGGGCTTCGCCGGACCAGTCGATCTACGTCGAAATCCTGGGGCGCACGTTCTGGATGAGCGTGATCGTGACGACATGGTGCCTGCTGCTCGCCTTCCCGCTCGCCTATCTGCTGACCAATCTGCCGCCGCGCACGAGCAACCTGCTGATGGTGCTGGTGCTGCTTCCATTCTGGACGTCGGTGCTCGTTCGGGTGGCGGCATGGATCGTTCTGCTGCAAAACCAGGGGCCGATCAACCGCACGCTGGTTGGCCTGGGCCTGGTCGATGCGCCGGTGCAGCTCGTGTTCAATCGCATCGGCGTCTACATCGCGATGGTCCACATCCTGCTTCCGTTCGCCGTGTTGCCGCTCTATGCCGTGATGAAAGGCATCTCGCCGACTTTCATGCGCGCGGCGCTCTCGCTTGGCTGCCCCCCCTTCAAGAGCTTCTGGAAGGTGTACTTCCCGCAGACACTGCCGGGTCTGGGCGCCGGCGGCCTGCTCGTGTTCATCCTGTCGATGGGGTACTACATCACGCCGGCACTGCTCGGCAGTCCGAAGGAACAGATGGCGAGCTACTTCGTCGCCTTCTACACCAACGAGACGATCAACTGGGGCATGGCTTCGGCACTCGCTGCCGTCCTGCTGGTCGCCACCCTGCTGCTGTACGTGGTGTATGCGCGCTACTTCGGCCCGGCCCGGGCGAAGCAGGTCCGCCCGCGCTGAGGGGAATACATCGTGTTGCCGGAATACGCTTCGCTGTCCGAACGTGCCTGGTACTACTCGCACCGCGTGCTGGTCGGCGCGATTCTGGTATTCCTGGTGGTACCCATCCTGGTCATCGTGCCGCTGTCGTTCAACAGCGATTCGTTCTTGATGTATCCAATGTCGGGCTTTTCGCTGCGCTGGTACGAGGAGTTTTTCGGCTCCCCGACGTGGCAGAGGGCCCTGAAGAACAGCTTGATCATCTCGCCCCTGGCAACGTTGCTGGCGGTCGTCGTCGGCACGCTTGCCGCCATCGGGCTCGTGCGAGCCGATTTCAAGGGCAAGGCGCTGCTGACCAGCCTCGTAATCTCGCCGATGGTCGTGCCGGTCGTAATTACCGGCGTGGCGATGTACCTGTTCTTCGCGCCGCTCGGCCTGACCGGCAGTTACCTCGGATTGATCCTGGCGCATGCGGCGCTCGGCGTGCCCTTCGTCGTCACGACCCTGACGGCGACACTGCAGGGGTTCGACTACAACATGGTGCGCGCTTCGGCCAGTCTCGGTGCCAACCCGACGACGACCTTCTTCCGCGTGACGCTGCCGCTGGTAGCGCCGGGGGTGATCTCGGGAGCGCTGTTTGCCTTTGCCACCTCCTTTGATGAGGTCGTCGTCACATTGTTTCTCGCCAGCCCGGAACAATCGACTTTGCCGCGCCAGATGTTCAGCGGCATCCGCGACAACATCAGCCCGACCATCGCCGCCGTGGCGACGCTCCTGGTGCTGCTGGCCACGCTGATGCTGTTGCTGCTCGAGTGGCAGCGTCGTCGTACCGAACGTCTACGAGGCGGCAGCACGCCTGTCCAGCGCGCCGTGCGGCGCGGATTTCTGCGCAGACGGGTTGATGCTTGAACTGAAGGATCCGGCGCTGTTGCGCTCGCAGGGTCTGATCGGCGAGCGCTGGCAGGATGCCGACGACGGCACCACTCTGACTGTCGTCGATCCGGCCGACCGCCTTTCGATCGCCACCGTGCCGCGCATGGGCCGCGCGGAAACGCAGCGTGCCATCGATGCTGCCGATGGCGCCTGGCCCGACTGGCGCGCGCGCACCGCCATGGAACGCGCGGCGATCATGCGCCGCTGGTTCGACCTGATGGTCGCAAATGCCGACGATCTGGCGCTAATGATGACGACCGAGCAAGGCAAGCCACTTGCCGAAGCCAAGGGAGAAGTGCTTTACGCCGCATCGTTCGTCGATTGGTTTGCCGAAGAAGGCAAGCGGCTATACGGAGAAACCATTCGGCCGCGTCAAGCAGTCCGGTTTTGGCGAGAAGGATCGAGGTACGGAATCGAGGAGTACCTGGCCGTGAAGTACGTATGCATCGGCGGCACCGATTGTTGAAGTTGTCGGTCGCACCGGCCCACGTCAACACAATGGAGGTAACCGAATGAAAGCCGAAACCCAGGTCTGGCGGAACGCGGCGTGGATGGAGCGTCGGGCCGCGGCGGTTCCGCGCGGCGTGTCGCAGGCACATCCGCTGTTTGCCGCGCGCGCCAGCAATGCCGAGTTATGGGACGTCGAGGGCAGGCGCTATATCGACTTCTGCGGCGGCATCGCGGTCGTGAACACCGGACACTGCCATACCGAAGTCATCGCGGCCGTCGCGCAGCAGATGCAGCGCTTCACGCACACCTGCTTCCAGGTCGTCGCCTACGACAGCTATGTTGCACTGGCGGAGCGGCTGAATGCGCTCGCGCCCGGGGAGACCCCGAAGAAGACCTTCTTCATGAGCACCGGCGCGGAAGCGGTCGAAAACGCGGTCAAAGTCGCACGCGTCCACACCAGGCGCAGCGGGATCATCGCATTCAGTGGCGGTTTCCACGGCCGCACGATGCTCACGCTCGGGCTGACCGGCAAGGTCGACCCGTATAAGGCTGGCTTCGGCCCCTTCCCGGCGGAGATCTTCCACGCACCCTATCCATGCGCACTCCATGGCATCAGCGCCGACGACGCGCTGGCCGGCGTCGAGAAGTTGTTCAAGGCCGACATCGAACCGCAACGCGTCGCGGCGATCATTATCGAGCCGGTGGCAGGGGAAGGCGGCTACTACCCGGCACCGTTCGACTTCATGCGCCGGCTGCGCGAGTTGTGCGACCGCCATGGAATCCTGCTTATCGCTGACGAGATCCAGACCGGCATCGGCCGCACCGGCAAGATGTTTGCGGTCGAGCACTGCGGCGTCGAGCCGGACATCATCGTGCTGGCAAAGGGATTGGGCGGTGGCTTCCCGATCTCTGCGATCGTCGGCCGTGCAGACGTTATGGACGCTGCGCCGCCGGGCGGTCTCGGCGGGACCTATGCGGGCAGTCCGCTCGGCTGCGCCGCCGGCCTTGCGGTGCTCGATGCCATCGAGCGGCAGCAGTTGCTCGTGCAGTCGGCACGCCTGGGCGAGCGCCTGCAGAAGCAGTTGCGTTCGCTAGCGCTTCGGTACCCGGTGATCGGTGATGTGCGCGGGCTGGGTCTGATGGTCGCGTTCGAACTGTTCGATGCCAGGAAGGCGCCGGCGACCGATCTGACCAGGGCGCTAGTGGTCGAGGCGCGCCAACGCGGCCTGCTGCTGCTGTCCTGCGGTATTCACGGCAATGTGATCCGCCTGATGGCCCCCCTGACTGTCTCCGAGGCACTCGTCGATGAAGCAATGACGATTCTCGCCGATGCGCTCGAAGCCGCGACAGTGGCGCACTGATAGTTTCCGTCGGTTGAACAGCAACAGCACCAAACGTATATGACTCACTTCGCAATCGCTGGCGTCCAGATGCACGTATCGGCAGAGCACGAGAACCTCACTGCGATGGAACATCGCATCGAGGTGCTGATGCGACGCTTTCCGTGGGTGCGGATGGTGCTGTTCAGCGAGCTCGCCGCCTTTGGTCCACTGCCTCGCCATGCGCAGCCAATGCCGGGCCCGGCCGAAGAGGCTTTCTGCCGCATGGCGGCGCACCACAACATCTGGCTGATTCCGGGCTCCATATTCGAGCGGCGCGGCGACGCAATCTACAACACGGCACCGGTCATCGATCCGACCGGCAACATGGTCGCACGCTATCGCAAGATGTTTCCGTTCCAGCCTTACGAAACCGGAATCACGCCGGGCACAGATTTCGTGACTTTCGATGTGCCGGGGGCCGGACGCTTCGGCATCTCGATCTGCTACGACATGTGGTTTCCGGAGACCACGCGTGAACTTGTAGCGCGTGGCGCCGAGGTCATCCTGCACCCGACCATGACCGACACGATTGACCGCGATGTCGAGCTGTCGATCGCCAGGACCAATGCCGCGATCAACCAGTGCTATTTCTTCGACATCAACGGGGTCGGCGACGGCGGCACCGGACATTCGATCATTGTCGGCCCGTCGGGGTATGTAATTCATCAGGCTGGCAGCGCCGCCGAGACGATTCCGGTTGAGATCGACATTGCGCGCGTGCGGCGCGAGCGTGACACTGGAATTCGTGGCCTGGGTCAGCCGCTCAAGAGCTTTCGTGACCGACCGGTTGACTTCCCTGTGTATCAGCGAGATGCCGCCTCGACGGCGTACCTGCACAGCCTTGGTCCGGTCGAGAAGCCCCAGCGTGGGTCAATCGACGGCCGGGCTGCTCCGTTGGCTGGTATGGCGAGCGAACCGAGCGGAAGCGACATGCAGGAGACCAAGACTTGAAGAAATCGAGCGTCGCCGCAGTCAGAGTTAAGGCGCGACTTTCGGCGAATGAAGCGGCCTCTGAAAGAGACGCCTCAGTCCCCGGTCGGCGCGCCGCCGTCAAGCGCGTGCGCAAGAGCAAGTCGGGGTCGGCCAAGATTGGTGATGGTCACGTGGCACTAATCCGCCGTGCGCGTGCGCCACACATGTCAATCTCGGACGTGCGGCTGATGTTTCACCGCAACGAACAGCCGATCTACTTCATCAGCGCAACGAACTTCAACCTCGCCGGCCTAGAACGCTGGATCCAGCACTTCAAATACATCAATTACATCGACTGCTTCGACGGCCGCCACCCGAATGTGTTCGTGCCATCGAAGGCGCCGCACGCCGAATTCGCGAGCATCGAGGACATCAACAACTACTTGCTCGAACACAAGGAGGTGGTCGACTACATCCGCGGACGCGGCGGCCGGCCGGTTGCCGTCTTCCTGATGTTCGATGAAAAGACCGAGTCGCTCTGTCGCGAACTTGGAGTCGAGGTGTGCTTCCCGCCCGCGTCCCTGCGGACTCGCTGCGACAACAAGATGGAAACCGTGCGCATCGGCAACAAGGCCGGCGTGCCCAGTGTGCCCAACGCGCTGAGCAAGGTCGAAAACTACGAGCATCTGCGCCGAATCTGCCGCAGGGCGAAGCTCGGCGACGACATCGTCATTCAGACCGCCTTTGGTGACTCCGGCCACACCACGTTCTTCATCGCGAACGAGGAGGGCTGGAACAAGCACGCCGACGAGATTACGTGCGAGCCCGAAGTCAAGATCATGAAGCGCATCAATTGTCGCGGCTCGACCCTCGAGGCGTGCGCCACTCGGTGCGGCACCATAGTCGGCCCGCTGCTCACGGAAGTGGTCGGGAAGCCGGAACTCACGCCGTACAAGGGCGGCTGGTGCGGCAACGAGGTCTTCCCCGGCGCGTTTACTGAGCAAGTGCGAGCGCAGGCGCGCGAATACGCATTCAGGTTCGGCAATCAGCTGCTGAAGGAGGGTTATCGAGGCTACTTCGATCTTGATTTTCTGATCGATCAGGACAGCGGCGAGGTCTACCTCGGCGAACTGAATCCGCGCATCTGCGGTGCAAGTCCGATGACCAACCATGCCGCCTTTGCCTACGCAGATGCGCCATTGTTCCTGTTTCACCTGCTCGAGTTCAGCGGCCTCGATTTCGATCTCGACGTCGAGGACCTGAATCAGCGCTGGGCAGATCCGAAGTACATCGATACCTGGAGTCAGCTCGTCATCAAGTACACGCGCGAAGAGATTGATCTCGTGACCGACGCCCCCGCCACCGGCATTTATCGGATGGATGATGGCGGCGCAGTCCGCTATCACAGGTTCGACTATCACCGCCAGGCGGTCGAAACAGAGCGCGAGGCATACTTCCTGCGTATTACCGGACCCGGCGACTACCGCTACGAAGGGGCCGATCTCGGCATCCTCATCACACGCGGACGCTCGATGACCGATGAATTTCAGCTGAACCAGCGCGCGTTGCGCTGGATCGACGCGATTGCCGGCATGTACCGTGGCCGGCCGCTGGCGCCGGCCGCGACTGAACAGCCTCCCAAGGCCGGCGCATTCAAGATCCTCTGAGGAGCCTCCTACGCGGCTCGAGTTCGAGGCAATTGAAGAGGAGCAGCCGGGGCCGAAGTGGCGCGCGCTGTTCGAACGGCACTGGCCGGCGTACGAACGATGGTTCCTGCAGGACGGCCCGCTGGCCCGGCCGGGGTACCTGAGTTGTCTGCGCGCACTGCGCACATACATGCCGGAACTGCTGCCTTTGTACGAACGGCTCGTCGACCTGGCAGGTGGCGGCGACCATGCTGCACGGTTCCTCGCGATGTATTGCCCGCCGCCCTATCTGTCAGGATGTTCGCAGGCGGTTTGGACCAACGGCGAGCCGGTGCTGGTGCGCAATTACGACTACCACCCGGACCTTATCGAGGGCGCCCTGCTTAGGACGGCATGGCATGGGCGACCGGTGATCGCGATGAGCGATTGTCTCTGGGGCGTACTCGACGGCATCAACGGGGCCGGGCTTGCGCTCTCTCTGTCGTTCGGCGGGCGCAAGGTCGTGGGCCTGGGCTTCGGTGTGCCGCTCGTGCTGCGCTACATCCTGGAGTTCTGCACGCGCACGGCAGAAGCGATAGATGTGTTGAAGCGTGTGCCGATACACATGAGCTACAACGTTACGATCGTAGATGCGCTGGGTGCATTCGAAACCGCCTTTCTCGCGCCCGATCGTCCCATCGAGGTGACAACGCGACCGGTGGCCACCAATCATCAGTTCACGGTTGAATGGCATGAGCATGCGAGTGCCACCGCAAGCGTTGAGCGCGAAGCACAACTGCTGCACTGCCTGGTCGCGGCGAACGCCGCCGATCAGCTAATCGACGCCTTTCTTCGTTCGCCGCTTTACTCGCGGGCATATGCGCGCGGTTTCGGAACGCTTTACACGGCGGCCTACTGGCCGACTCGCGGCAGCGCTTCATTTCGCTGGCCCGGGAGCAGACGCGACGTGTCCCTGGATAGGTTCGTCGAGGGGACCATGGAGGTGATCATGCCCGAGGGGCCCGTTGCGGGCGTCGAGCGTTGATACCTTCAAGCTACGTAAATACGGTTCAACGCGGCCGATACTGCCTCGCAGTGCGCAGAGTTAGTAAGCGATTGGGTCCTGCGATACCGCGACCGGGCAGAAGCGGATGACGGAGGCACAAACATTTGCCCAGCGCACGTCAATCAAATTGGCGTGGATGACGGTATCGCGCCTGTGGTGCATCAAAGAATTGATTGAAATGCACTACATTGCAACGGTTGAATCCCTCGCCCCACCTTGACCCGAGCGCCATTCTTGCTGGGTCCGGCATCTGGGTGGATGAATTGCGAGCCGCCTTTGCGCGGAGCGGAAATCCAGTGACACCTGACGGCCAATACCCACGGCATCCGCAAGCATGCGGCCAATCCTTTCGGGGCAAGCGCTGAACCTCTATCGCTATCTTTCGAACTGGTTCTACGCGCTGTCGAGACCGCAGCGTTGGGCCGCACGCGAGGAGCCACTGTGGGCCGAGGTATTCAGCCCTGAGCGGCTCGAACAGCACGCGGAGAGTCTTGCGGAAGCGCAGACGACCGGGGATCTGCGCCTGCCCTGGTTCGGCTTCGCCCGGCGCAGCGCCGACAATGCGCGAGTGCTGGTCGGCGCCTACGAGGCAATTTCCGTTGCCGTCGACAAGCAGGGTTCGATCACGCCGGCCGCCGAATGGCTGCTCAACAACTTCCACATCGTTGAAGAGCAGATCCGCGACATCCGTTCTCTGCTGTCGTCCAGCTTTTTTCGCGAGCTACCCGCACTCGACAGCGGTCCGCTGATCGGACTGCCTCGCGTCTACGGCATCGCGTGGGCATTCACCGCGCATACCGACAGCCATTTCGACTCCGGCCTTCTGCATCGTTTCGTCGCTGCATACCAACGCGTCCAGCCGTTGACGCTGGCGGAGCTATGGGCGCTTCCGATCATGTTGCGTATCGTGATGATCGAGAACCTGCGGCGCCTGGCGGCCCGCATCGTCGAATCGATCGACGGGCGCGAACTGGCTGATCGTTTTGCCGATGAACTGCTCGGACTTGGCGCCAGCGGCACGCCGAACGAGCCTGCGCTGGCCGATTGCAGAGGACTCTCCGCTGCCACGCGCCTCCGCGGCACAGCTCTATCAACGCTTGCGTTACGCCGACGCGGTGGCTGCACCCGCCCTGCTGGCGCTGACCGAACGGTTAGCCAAGGAGGGAACCAACCCCGAAGAAGTCGTTCGGCTTGAGGTCGACCGGCAAACAGCGGCTGATCTTTCAGTGCGCAATCTGATTACCAGCCTGCGGCAGATCTCTTCATTCGAATGGCAGCAATTCGTCGAGGCAGCGAGCCAGGTGCACGCCGCCCTGTGCGGGGCGCCCTTCTACTCCAGCATGGACTTCATCACCCGGGACCGCTATCGCCATGCGGTCGAAGAACTCGCGCGCAGCGCTCCGCTGAGCGAATTGGAGGTTGCCCGGGAGGCAGTCGGGCGCGCCGCGGAGGCTGATGCTGCGGCGAACGTGCGTCTGCGCGACGCCGGGTACTACCTGATCGATGACGGGCGGGCCGATTTTGAACGCAAGATCGGGTACCGGGTTCCGATCGCGCGCCAGCTTTTCCGAGCCGCGGTCGGGATTGCCCTGCCGCTGTACGTCGGGGCGATTGTCTTTCTGACTATCGGCCTGCTCGCAATCGTGTTGACTGCGAGCACGGAGCCAGGCGTCGAATCCGGATTTCTGGCGGTGCTCGCAGCACTCGCGGTCTTCTCTGCTTCGGACATCGCTGTCACCGTGGTCAATCGGCTAGGCGGCATGGCCGTTGCCCCGCGCCATCTGCCGCGCATGGAACTCGGCGACGGGATCCCCGCACCGATGCGAACCTTCGTGGTCGTGCCGACCTTCCTTGGCAGCGACGAGTCGATCGACGAACAGGTTCATCAGCTCGAAATAAGACATCTGTCGAGCAGTCGGGGTGAGCTCTACTTCGCGTTGCTCACCGACTGGGCCGACGCCGACAGTGAGCATATGCCGGACGACCACGCGCAGTACGACTACGCGGTGGCGTCCATCCAAAGGCTGAACAGCCGCTATCCCGCCGGCGCTGAGGAAGCATCGGCGGACCACCAGCGCTTCTACCTGTTTCATCGCCGCCGCCTGTGGAATCCTGCGCAATCCCGGTGGATGGGCTGGGAGCGCAAGCGCGGCAAGCTGCACGAATTCAATCGGCTGTTGCGTGGCGCGCGCGACACGTCATTCCTCGACGATGCACATTTTGTCGAGCCGCCCGCCGGGGTGCGCTTTGTGCTGACGCTTGACGCCGACACGATCCTGCCGATCGGCTCTGTGGCCGAGCTGGTTGGCACTCTTGAACACCCGCTGAACCGGCCGCAGTTCGACGCGGGCGGCCGAGTCGTGAAGGGCTACGGGATCCTGCAACCGCGCATCACCGCGGCTCTGCCGACACGCGTCGGCGTGACGCGTTTCCAGCAGCTGTTCTCCGGAAATGCCGGCGTCGACCCGTATACGTTCCAGGTGTCGGACATCAATCAGGACCTGTTCGGTGAGGGGACCTTTACCGGCAAAGGTCTGTACGACGTGGATGCGTTCGAGGCCTCACTCGCCAGGCGTATGCCCGAGAACGCGATCCTGAGTCATGACCTTCTTGAAGGCAGCTTCGCGCGCTGCGGATTTGTCAGCGATGTCGAGCTGTTCGAGGAGTTTCCGTCACACACCGGTGTGGCGGACATCCGTTCGCACCGCTGGGTGCGCGGCGACTGGCAGCTGCTGCCCTGGATCTGCGGCGGGTACTGGCGCAGCATTTCGGCGCTGGCGCGATGGAAGATGATCGAGAACCTGCGCCGCTCGCTGTCGGCGCCGGCAATGTTCCTGATGCTGGTGGCCAGCTGGCTGATTCCGGCGATTGCACCTGCACCGTGGATCGGCTTGGCAGTGGTCGCGCTGCTGCTTCCGCAGTTGCTGCCGCTGATCGATCGCCTGGCGCCTCAGCCCAACCTCGACCGCAGCCACTGGCTGCGGAGCCTGAAGGCGGATTTCGTGTCGGCCGCAACGCGGGCTGCCGTGAACCTGGCGCTGTTGGCGCACCGCGCCTGGCTGACCAGCGATGCAATAGTGCGCACTCTGGTGCGCTTGGCGAGGCGTCGCAATCTGCTCGAGTGGAACACGAGCGCACAAGTGCAGATGGCGGCGCGCCTGTCCGGCTTGAGCTTCGTCGAAAACATGTTGCCCGCCACGCTGATCGTCATCGCAGTCGGCGCCGCGGTGGTCTTCGCTGATCCCGGCCGAACCTGGGTGGCACTGCCATTGGTTGCCCTGTGGCTGCTGGGACCGCTGGTCGCATGGAGGATCAGCACGCCGTCCGAGCGCGGACCGGCGGGAACGCTCGAGTCCGCCGACGTTGTGGCGCTACGACTGATCGCCCGCCGTACGTGGCTTTACTTCGCGACCTTTGTGAACAAGGAAAATCACTTTCTGCCGCCGGACAACTTCCAGGAGGAACCGGAACCGGTCATTGCTCATCGCAGCTCACCGACCAACTTCGGGCTATATCTGCTCTCTGTCGTCGCCGCGCGTGATTTTGGCTGGATCAGCCTGCACGAGATGGCGAGCCGTCTGGAGGCTACCCTGGACGGCATGGACGCGCTGCCGCGTCATCGCGGCCATTTCTTGAATTGGATCGACACGCTCAGCCTGCGCCCACTCGAACCCAGGTACGTGTCGACGGTCGACAGCGGCAACCTGGCCGCAATGCTGCTACTGCTCGCGCAGGCATGCAATGAAGCGCTCGATCGGCCGCTGACCCAGGAACGTGCGATGGCGGGTATTGCCGATGAGGTGGAGTTGCTGCGGCGCTCGCTCGCACAGGCTGACGAAAGGCATGGCGCCGCCGGGGTCGGCTTCGACCAGCTTCACGAGGCATTGCGGCGGGTGGAGGTCCTGCTCGAATCCAGCCCGCAGTCGCTCGCTGAGCGTGCTCAACGGTTGGAGATGCTCGAGGACGCCGCTTCCGATCTGCAGGACATTGTCAAGACGTTGGACAGCGAGACCAGCACCGGCGAATTGCGGGAGGCGATGCTCTGGGCCGAAGCACTGCACTCGAACATTCGCGGGCAGCGTCACGATCAGCTCGAGCTTGTGCCCTGGCTGCAGGCGCTCGAGCGCGGCGAGCCGCGCGGACCGGTTACCGACAGCGCCGCGCCACCGACGACCAGTCTCCCGGCGGAAATGGAGTCCGTCGGAGTCGAGCGTTCACGGGACGCCGTCGAGGAACTCGCCGATCGGTTGCGAACGCTTTCGCGCCGTGCGCGCCAGCTCGTCGACGAAATGGATTTCCGCTTCCTGTACGACGAGACGCGCGATCTCTTCTCGATCGGCTACCTGGTCGAGGATGCCCGGCTCGACGTCGGCTGTTACGACCTGCTCGCGTCCGAAGCAAGGCTCACGAGTTTCATCACCATTGCGAAGCGCGAGGTTCCCGTCGCACACTGGTTCCGTCTCGGCCGCGCGCTGGTGCCGGTCGACGATGGAGCGGCGCTGGTGTCATGGTCGGGGTCGATGTTCGAATACCTGATGCCGTCGCTGCTAATGGATACCCCGCACGGCAGCCTGCTCGAAGCGACCGTGCGCCGAGTGATCGCCCGGCACATCGAGTTCGGTCGCGAGCGCAACATACCTTGGGGCATTTCCGAGTCGGCCTACAACGTACGCGATATTCACCTCACGTACCAGTACTCGAACTTCGGCGTCCCCGGCCTTGGCCTGAAGCGCGGCCTGGGAAAGGATACCGTCGTCGCCCCCTACGCGACCGCGCTTGCGGCCATGTACGACGCCAAAGCGGCGGCGCTGAACTTCGAGCGCCTGACGGAAGCCGGTGGCCTGGGTCGCTTCGGATTCTATGAAGCGCTCGATTTCACCGCCAGCCGGCTGCCGAAGTCGCAGGACGTCGCGATCGTGCGCGCGTTCATGGCGCATCACCAGGGAATGTCGCTGGTCGCCCTGGCCAACGCGGTTCTCGGGGGCGAAATACGGCACCGTTTCCATCGCATACCGATGGTGCAGGCCACCGAGCTGCTCTTGCAGGAAACCGCACAACGTGATGTGACGCTTGCGCCGCCGCGCTCCGATCGGGCCACGCCGGCGCTCGCAAGCTCTTCGGCGGTGCCGCTCGATCGCCGCGTCAATTCGCCGCATGCCGTACCGCCTTCAACGCAATTGCTTTCCAACGGCCGCTACAGCGTCATGGTCACGGCGGCAGGATCGGGGTACAGCCGCTGGCGCGACCTTGCGGTCACGCGCTGGCGGGAGGACGCGACTCGCGACTGCTGGGGCACCTATCTATACCTGCGCGATCGGGCGAGCGGCTACCTGTGGTCGGCCGGGTATCAACCAGTGTGCGCCGAGCCGGTTCACTACGAGGCGGAGTTTGCCGAGGACCGTGTACGCATCCTGCGCGCCGACGCCGGCATCGAATCGTCACTGGAGATCATGGTTGCGGCCGACGACGACGTGGAGATTCGGCGCTTGACGCTGAAAAACACCGGATCGCGACCGCGCGAAATAGAGATCACCTCGTACGCGGAGATCGTGCTCGCAACGCCCGCGTCCGACGAGGCCCACCCCGCCTTCTCCAATCTCTTCGTGCAAACGGAATATGCGCCTCAGGTCAACGGACTCATCGCGACACGCCGACCGCGATCGGCCAGCGATGAATCCCTGTGGGCTGCGCACGTAGTGGCATATGACAGTAAGAATGAAGGCAGCTCGGGCCTTGAATTCGAAACCGACCGAGCGAAGTTCCTCGGACGCGGGCGCACGGTTCAGGCACCTCTGGCCCTGATGGAGGGACGGCGCCTGTCGAACACGGTCGGAGCGGTGCTTGATCCGGTCGCCAGTCTGCGCATACACGTCGCCATCGCCCCGGGGGCAACGGTGCACGCATCGTTCGCCACAATGGCCGCCAACAGCCGGGAAATCATCCTCAACCTGGCCGACAAGTACCACGATCCTGGCGCATTCGACCGCGCATCCACACTGGCGTGGACTCATGCGCAGGTCAAACTGCACTTCCTCGGCATCACCGGAAGCGATGCCCAGATCTTTCAGCAACTGGCCAGCCGGGTCCTGCACTCGAACGCGATGCTTCGGGCTCCGCGTGAACTTCTCCAGGGCAATCGGCTCGCCGTTTCCGGGCTCTGGAACTTCGGGGTTTCCGGCGACCGCCCTATCCTGCTCGCTCGAATCGAGGACGGCGCGGACATCGGTGTCGTCCGTCAATTGCTGACCGCACATGAGTATCTGCACGTAAAGCGACTGGGCATAGACCTCGTCATCCTGAACGAACAGTCGACCTCGTACGCAGAAGGTCTGCAGCAGGATCTTGAATTGCGCGTGCGCGAAAGCGATGCGCGCACGGGCGGCGACGATGCGGGCGGACGTGGCCCGATTTACGTACTCCGCGCCGACCTTCTCAGCGAGGACGAAAAGTCGCTGCTGCTGACAGCCGCTCGGGTCGTCATTGTCTGCCGTCAAGGGAACCTGTCGGCGCATCTGGCCATGCGGCAACGCGAGCCAGTGCCGCATGTCCGCCCGCGACTACGCGAGGCACCCCATACTTCGACCGTTCTTCCACCGCCGCCGCTGCAGTTTCCCAATGGCCTGGGCGGGTTCACCGACAGCGGGCGCGAGTATGCCGTCGTCCTGAATCGTGGCCAGCGCACGCCGCTGCCTTGGATCAATGTCGTCGCCAATGACGGGTTCGGCTTCCAGGCATCCGAGTCCGGCTCTGGCTACACGTGGGCGGCCAACAGTCGCGAGAACCAGCTGACGCCGTGGTCAAACGATCCGGTGTCCGACCCGACCGGTGAAGCGTTCTACTTGCTTGATCGCGACTCCGGCATTCTGTGGACACCGACCGCGTTGCCGATCCGCGTCGAGGAAGCCAGCTACATCGCCCGCTTCGGCCACGGCTACGTCCGCTTCGAGCATCGGTCGAACGGGATCGAGAGTGGTCTGGTCCAGTTCGTAGCCGCCGAAGAACCGGTCAAGATCTCGCGGCTCCGCCTCGTCAATCGCTCGCGCCACACGCGCCGCATCTCGATCACGGCCTACGTCGAGTGGGTGCTTGGGTTTTCGCGCACAGTGAATGCGCCATTCGTTGTCACCGAGCTCGATTCCGAGACGGGCGGAGTATTTGCGCTCAATCCCTGGAATCGCGAGTTTGGCGGCCGGATCGCATTTGTCGCCTGGGATACCCCCGCCGACGGTCTGACCTGCGATCGGCAGGAGTTTGTCGGACGCAACGGTCATCTCGCCGCCCCGGCCGCTCTGGCGTCCGATGTCCTGCTTTCAGGACGAAGCGGCGCCGGATTCGATCCGTGCGTGGCTCTGCAACGGGAAGTTAGTCTCGAGCCCGAAGGCGAGATCGATCTGGTTTTCGTGCTGGGCCAGGCAGCCAGCTCTGACGCCGCGCGCGAATTGATCCGGCGCTTCAGGACGGTCTCCGCCGCCGAAGCCGAGCTCGCCCGTGTCAAGCAGCATTGGCGCGAGGTCCTGGACCGCGTGCAGGTCGAGACGCCCGACCCGCAGATGAATGTCATCCTGAATCACTGGCTGCTCTACCAGACGATCGCCTGCCGGCTGTACGCCCGCAGTGCGTTCTATCAAGCCGGTGGCGCGTACGGGTTCCGCGACCAGTTGCAGGACATCATGGCCGTGACGGTCACACGTCCGGATCTGGCCCGCAAGCAGATCGTCAACGCAGCCTCGCATCAATTCCGCGAAGGCGACGTTCAGCACTGGTGGCATCCGCCTCTCGGACGAGGCGTCCGTACGCATTTTTCAGACGATCGCGTGTGGCTGCCCTACTCCGTCAGCCACTATCTGACCACCACCGGCGATACGAGCGTGCTGGACGAATCGGCTCCGTTCGTCGAAGGGCCTCTTTTGCCACCCGACCGCGAAGCGATGTATCTCGAGCCCGCAGTTTCGGATGACAAGGTCACGGTGTACGAACATTGCGCCCGTGCGCTCGACATCAGCATGGCGGTCGGACAGCATGGCCTGCCGCTGATGGGTGGCGGCGACTGGAACGACGGCATGAACCGCGTCGGTGCCGGAGGTCGCGGCGAGAGCATCTGGCTGGCCTGGTTCCTGTGCACGACGTTGCGCGAGTTTGCCCCGCTGGCCGAGCAGCGCGGCGACCATGACCGAGCCCATGCGTGGTCCATGCGCGCAGATAGTCTTCAGTCGGCGGTGGAACGCGAGGCATGGGATGGTGCCTGGTATCGCCGTGCCTACTTTGACGACGGCACTCCGCTCGGCGCGGCAGGCAACACCGAATGCCGCATCGATTCACTGGCGCAAACCTGGGCGCTGATATCCGGCGCGGGCGAACCCGCGCGAGCGCGGCGCGCAATGGAGTCCGTCGGTGAACACCTGGTCAAGCCCGGCGACAACATGGTGCTGCTGTTCGCGCCGCCATTTGACCGGTCCACGCACGAGCCCGGATACATCAAGGGCTACCTGCCCGGCGTGCGCGAAAACGGCGCGCAGTACACGCAGGCCGCCGTCTGGTGCGTGATTGCCCACGCCCTGCAGGGTGATGGCGAGCGCGCCGCAGAGCTGTTCGAGATGCTGAATCCGATCAACCACGGCTCGACTCGCGCCGGCATACACCGCTACAAGGCCGAGCCGTTCGTCATCGCCGCCGATGTCTACAGCGAACCGCCGCATACCGGGCGCGGCGGCTGGAGCTGGTACACCGGCGCTGCCGGATGGATGTATCGCGCCGGGATCGAGTTCATCCTTGGCTTCAAGCTGCGTGGCAGTGAGATCCTGATCGATCCCTGCATTCCGGAGCAGTGGCGCAGCTTCAAGATCCGCTACCGACCGAAGAGTGCGCACTACGATTTCGTGATCGAGAACCCGCAGGGCGTGGCGCGCGGCGTCTCGCGGGTCGAATTCGATGGGAGGGAACTGCCCGGACTGAGCATTCCCCTTCTGGACGATACCGGCGTCCACAGCGTGCGCGTGACGCTGGGTCCGGTTGGCGACCCCGCCGCTCGCCCGTAGTCGGTCGCAATCGATTCAGGCGACCGAATCCTCCAGCGACACCGTGTACTTTCCTTCACGCGCAGCCCCGTTCAGCCGGGCGCGTTCGAGCAGCGCCTTCTGAGTCTGCTGCACGTTGGCTGTCTGCCCCTTCCAGGCCTTCAGGGCCGGGTCCTGCAGCGCCCGTCCATACGAGAAGCTCAGGTGCCACGGCTGCGCGCCGAGGCGGTTCATCGCGTCGAGATTGGCGGTCGCCTGCACTGGCGTCTGGCCGCCGGACAGAAAGAAGATCCCTGGCACAGATGCCGGCACCGTGCGCCTGAGCGTCCGGAGCGTGATTCCAGCGACCTCGGCGGGCGTGGCTTGTTGCGCGTGATCCTTGCCGGGGACGACCATGCTGGGTTTCAGCAGCGTGTGCTCGAGTACCACCCTGCTTCGATGCAATGCGTGGAACACTTCATGCAGCACGATTTCGGTCACCTCCGCACAGCGATCGATGCCGTGGTTGCCGTCCATCAGGACCTCGGGTTCGACGATCGGAACGACGCCCGCTTCCTGGCAGATCGCGGCGTAGCGGGCCAGCGCTTCGGCGTTGGCCTCGACCGCAAGCCGGCTCGGGAGTCTGTCGGACACGTTGTAGACGGCGCGCCACTTGGCAAAGCGCGCACCCTGCTGCTTGTAACCGTCGAGACGCTTTGCCAGCCCGTCGAGACCCTGGGTGATCTCGTCACCGGGTGCGTGCGCCAGTGGGATCTTGCCGGCGTCGACCTTGATCCCTGGAACGATGCCCTGGCGCGCCGCCACCTGCGGCAGCGGCGTTCCATCGCTGGCGCGCTGGCCGAGCGTTTCCTCATAGAGGATGACGCCGCTGATATATGCACCAAGGCCCGGCGTTGCCAGCAGCATGGAACGATAGGCACGCCGGCTCTCCTCCGTCGACTCGACGCCGATCGACTTGAACCGCTTGGCAATTGTCGGGCTGCTTTCATCTGCGGCCAGTATTCCCTTGCCCTTCTGAACCAGCGCCTGCACCGTTGCCTCGAGTTCGTTCCGCTCGCCCATGATGTGGTCCTCCTTGCTAGATGGCCAGCGGCGGTCGGAGCTGCCGCTTCGGTCACACAAAGGATAGAGCCGGATGCGACTTTCGTCCGAAGAAGCTTTGGCGGCATCGCCCGATCACGTGCCCGGAAGCTCCCGGCGCGAAAAGTCGGAGATTTCGGGCACACCGGTTGCCGTAGCCCGCTAAGCTGCGGGTGAGTCTTGTCCCATGAGCCAGCAACAGCACCTCGCGATCCTCGTCGGTGGGGGTCCCGCTCCCGGGATCAACAGCGTCATCGCTTCGGCCACCATCCTTGCCCTGCTGGAGGGCGTCGAAGTGATCGGCATCCGCGACGGCTTCGAGTGGATCATGAAGGGCGACATTTCGTGCGTCACGCCGCTCACGAGCCATGAAGTTTCACGAATCCACTTTCGCGGCGGCTCGCACATCGGCGTTTCGCGTGCGAACCCGACGAAAGACCCGAAGCTCCTCGAAAACACGGTCGATGCCCTGCTGCGGCTGAACGTCGATCGGCTGATCACGATCGGTGGTGACGACACGGCTTACTCGGCGATGAAGCTCGAGCAGACCGCCGCCGGACGCCTGCAGATCGTGCACGTCCCGAAGACGATCGACAACGACCTCGACTTGCCGGCCTACGTCGACACGTTTGGCTTCCAGACCGCGCGCCACCACGGCGTCGAGGTCGTCAAGAACCTGATGGTCGACGCGAAGACGACATCACGCTGGTACTTCGTCGTCGCGATGGGGCGTTCAGCGGGGCACCTTGCCCTGGGTATCGGCAAGGCTGCCGGCGCAACGGTGACGCTGATCCGGGAGGAATTCCAGGCTCAGCAGATCCGCTTCGCGGCCATCGTCGATACGCTCGCCTGCGCTGTCATCAAGCGACTGTCCGAGGGCCGCCGGGACGGCGTCGCGGTGATCGCCGAAGGACTCGCCCTGGGCCTCGACCCGAACGAACTCGGGGGTCTCTCGCACGCCGAACGCGATGCGCACGGAAATGTCCGGCTTTCCGAGGTGAACATCGGCGACCTCCTGAAGACCGCAGTGCAGGCTCGTTTGAAGGGGCTCGGCATCGACACGACGATCGCCTCGAAGAACGTCGGCTATGAGCTGCGCTGCGCGGATCCGATTCCGTTTGACCTGGAGTACACGCGCGACCTCGGCTATTGCGCGACAAAGTACCTGCTGGAAGGCGGAAATGCCGCGATGATTTCGATTCAGGCAGGCAACTTCGTCCCGGTTCCGTTCCGCGACCTCCTTGATCCGGTGACCGGTCGCGCCAAGATCCGGATGGTCGACATCCGTTCCACGCGCTACGCAATTGCGCGTCGCTACATGATTCGCTTGAGGCGGGACGATTTCGAAGACCCCCTCAAGCTCGCGAAGATCGCAACGACGGCCGGGATGTCGGTCGCTGAATTCCGGAAGGAATTTGAATACCTGATCGATACCGAGCTGCCACCAATCGCGCTTGGTGTTAAGAGCTAGCTGGAAAGTGGTCGGACCACCGACTCAGCCCTTGGAGTCGACTCAGAACGACCCCAAGCCGCCGCTAGCGATTGCCGAAAGCGGACGTGCTGACTCGCCCGGAAGCAGACATCACGTCGCTCGTACTCCCGAGCCATCAGTCTCCGTGAGCATTGGTGGGTCCGGGGGAGACGTTCCGGCCACGCTGGAATGGCTCGCAAAGACGAAACTACTTGCTCTTCGCCTTCTCCGCCTTGCTCTTCTTGGCCAAATCGGCGCGGTGCGCCCGTTCGTACGTTTGAATGTCTTTGAAGCGGCCCTTTGCGTCTCGAACTGCGTAGAGCTTCTTTCCGGCCGTGCTGCGATGAGTTGTGCGCGTAACCATGGTTGCTCCTTGCAGGGTTTGACAACGAAGAAGTCCGCTTTTACGCCAGAGGCTCGGAGGAATCAACAGTCCGCTCCTGGCCA
>CAVPGM010000030.1:0-26631 GCA_963703945.1 uncultured beta proteobacterium
TTGACACGAAAATCGACGCGGCGGATCGTTGCGGCGCATGAAGAAGATCTTTGTCAGCTACCGCAGGGAGCCCGATCAATATGTGGCGGGCAACCTTTGCCGCGACCTGCGCCGCGAGTTTGGCGAGCAGCAGGTGCTCCGCGACAAGGAAAGCATCGAAGGGGGCGTGTCGTGGAAGCAGTATGTGCTGGACGCGTTGGACGAGAACGCGATCCTGCTCGTACTGATCGGCAGGGACTGGACCAACTCGCGCGACGCAGACGGAAAGCGCCGGATCGACCGGGCCGACGATCCGGTACGGCTTGAAATCGCGGATGCCCTGCGTGACCGTGCGACCATCATTCCGCTGCTGCTCGAGAATGCGCAGATGCCGGCAGCGTCCGAGCTGCCACAGGATCTGACGCCGATCGCCGAACTCAACGCGCTCAAGCTGCGCGACGGCGACTGGGAAGCAGATGTCGGAAAGATCGTCCAGCGCCTGGAAAAACTGGGGGCCACCCGAACCGCCGCCCCGGCTCCGGCCCCAACAGGCGCCAAACGCAGCGCGAAAGCCATCTCGAGCCTCGTCCTGGCCGGCTTCGTGTCGATGGGCTTCTTCAGTGACAAGATCGAGCGGGATGCGCTCATCGGCTTCGTTATCCTGTCGATGGGCGCTCTTGCGCTCGCCGTTTTTGCTTTTTTCGATATCCGGCGAGGCAAGACCAGCGGCAAGGGACTCGCAATCGGTGGCATGGTCGCGTCCGTATTGACCGCGCTGGCGTCGATCGGGCTCATGGAGGATAAGCATCCCGTCGCAACAGCCGAGTCGCCCGCGCCGGCGTCGAATGCGCCGGCTCCGTTGGCAGCATCGCCGCCGCCCGCACCGGCTTCACCTGCAATCGTCGCGGCCAGCCAGGCCCCGCCGCAAGCGCCCGGCACCGCCGCCGGACCACAGCGCGCCAGCGGCCGGGGAGCCGAGGCGGTGCTGGCCGAGTTTCTGAAGCCCAACGCGGATCACGCGGCGCTCAGCAAGCGCCTGCGCCCGACCCGGAACGATTACCTGGCCGTATTCGAGCCGGAGTTCGCCAAGAAGGCAGAGGCGCTCTACACGCCGGCGTGGGACAGCGGCCAGCTGGTGATCGCGCCGAAACCGGGGCAGACACGGTTGGAGCTGTACAGCGCCACGACGCAGGACCTGAAGGCGTGGACACCCAACGCGGCGCAGAACTTTCCCGGGGGCTACCAGAAGGTCGCTTCGAAGTTCAGGGACGGTCTGACCATCTACTCGTTCGAATTCCTGGAACCCGGGAAACCGTACGGAATGTCGTACACCGGACTGGTCTACGTGAACGGAAGTTGGCGGATCTTTCCCAAGCCCTGGCGAGTTGCCGAGTAGAGAGCAGTCAAACCTTCGCCTCTACTGCCTCGCTGCCGCCCATGTGGCGCACAGCCGGTGCAACTGCTCGAGCCCGTCGGTCAGCGCAGCCGGCCCGGGCTGCAGGATGTCGCAGGACTTGATCTCGTGCAGATGGCCGCTCTGTACGGCCGGCACGTCGGCCCAGCCGGGGCGCACTGCAACCTTCTCGGGACGAAACTTCTTGCCGCACCATGAGCCGATGATCAGATCCGGCGCGCGGCGCACGGGTTCCGATGCGTCGAAGACCACGCGGTCGCGTCCCATCTTCTGCCGCGCGAGTTCGGGAAATATGTCCTGCCCGCCTGCGATCGTGATCAACTCGGAAACCCAGCGGATCGCCGTGATCATCGGCTCATCCCATTCTTCGAAGTAGACGCGGGGACGTCGCGGCCAGGCCAGATGCTTCCGCCACGATGGCTTCGATGGCGCCGCTCGCAATTGGCGATCCACGCTTCCGACCGGTCGGTGGCGCCGACCATCGACGCAACCAGTCGCAACGTCGCGAAGATCTCCGACACACTGCGCTGGTTGGTCACCAGAACGTTCAAACCGGCGCGGACTAGCTTCTCTGCAAGCACCGCCTGCATGTCGGAGAAGCCGACGACGAGGTCGGGCTCGAGCTCCACGATGCGGTCGACTCGACCGTCCAGGAATGCGCTGACGCGAGGCTTCTCGGCGCGCGCTCGACGAGGCCGCACCGTGTATCCGCTGATGCCGACAATGCGGTCCTGCTCACCGAGCAGGTAGAGCCACTCGGTGGTTTCTTCGGTGAGGCAGACGATGCGCGCGGGACCCATGCCGCCATTTTCCCGGCTTTATGGAGTGGCCGGAACCGGCCCCGCGCTCACGCGCCAACCAGGTTGCGCGGGGTGCCGCGGCAGAACAACTCGATGTTTTCGATCAGCTGGTCGGCAAGCGCCTGGATCGCCTCGCGGCTCGACCACGCCACGTGCGGCGTGAGGATGAAGTTAGGCATGTCGAGCAGCCGCATGAACGGGTGGTCCGATGGTGGGGGCTCGGTCGTCACGACGTCGAATCCGGCACCGGAAATCTGCCCCTGCCTCAGCGCGTCGGCCAGCGCCTGCTCGTCGACAAGGCCGCCGCGCGCCGTGTTGATCAGCAGTGGATGCCGCTGCATCTGCGCGAACTCCGGCGCGGCGATCATGTGACGCGTCGAGGGCAGCAACGGGCAATGCAGCGTGATGATGTCGCTGATTCGCAGCACGTCCTCGAACGGCGTGTACAGCGGACCCATGCCGGCCACGCCCTTGTAGGAGGAGAACAGCACGCGCATTCCGAGCGCCCGGCCGATCGTGGCGACCGACTGGCCGAGCGCACCGTCGCCGATGATGCCGAGCGTGGCTCCGGCGATATCGTTGACCGGATAGTCGAAATAGCAGAACTGCCCCGCCTTCTGCCAAGCGCCCGCCGCGACCGACTGGCGGTAGGCGCATATGCTTCTGCGCAGCGCGAAGATCAGCGCGAACGTATGTTCCGGCACCGTGTTGACCGCGTAGTTGCGGATGTTCGACACGGCAATCCCGCGTGCGGCGCAGGCAGCGAGGTCGACGTTGTCGTAGCCGGTTGCAGCGACCGCGATCAGCCGCAAGCGGGGCGCTGATGCGATCGCCGCGCCGCGGATCGGGACCTTGTTGACGATCACGATGTCGGCATCGCTGATGCGTCCGGCCACCTCTTCTGGCGCGGTCTTCTCGAACGTGACGAGTTCGTCGGCGCAATCTGGTCGGCGCAGTTCAATCTCGGGCGGAAGCGTCGCGCGGTCGAGGAAGACGATCTTGGCCATCGGACTATTCCGGTCGGCGATCCGAACGAAGGCACTGCCTGGCCGCCGCCACGATGGCGGCCGGCGTGATGCCGAAGTGCTCGTAGAGCTGATCGGCCGGGCCCGAAGCACCGTAGCCGGTCATGCCGACGAAGGCACCTCGTTCGCCGAGGTAGCGATCCCAGCCGAAGCGCAGCGCCGCTTCGACTCCCACCCGCACGCAACCCTGTCCCAGCGTCGCCGCGCGATAGGCCGGATCCTGCAGTTCGAACAGCTCCCATGACGGCATCGAGACCACCGCGGTCGAGATGCCGTCCGCCTGCAGGCGTGCGCGCGCCTGCATCGCGAGCGTCACTTCGGAACCGGTGGCGAGCAGCGTCACCTCGCGTCGCGCGCCTTCGCCTTCGGCCAGCACGTAGGCGCCGCGGCGTGAGAGGTTCTCATCCCCGCCTGCACTGCGCACGAGCGGCAGGTCCTGCCGCGCGAACACCATGCTCACCGGGCCAGTGCGATGTTCGAGCGCGATCTCCCAGCACTCGGCCGCTTCGACGACATCCGCCGGTCGCATCACCAGCATGTTGGGCATCGCGCGCAGCGACGCGAGGATCTCGACCGGCTGATGGGTCGGCCCATTCTTGCCGACGCCGATCGAGTCGTGGCTGAACACGAACTTCACCGGCAGCCCCATCAGCGCGGCCATTCGCATCGCCGGGCGCTCGTAGTCGGCGAACGGCAGGTAGGTCACCGCGAGCGGGATGACGCCGCCATGCGCGGCCATGCCGTTGGCCATCGCGCCCATCACGTGCTCGCGCACGCCGCAGTGGACATATGCGCCGCTGCGGTCGTTTGCGGTGAACGCCTTGAGACGGCGCTTGTGGCTGGTCGGCGCCTCGAGGTCGGCGCAGCCCACCATGCGTTCGGGCAGCACATCGGTCAGCAGGTCGTTGATCTCCGCGGAAATCATGATCCCGCCCTGCGGCTTGCCCTGATTCACCGCGCGTCGCTTGTACTCGAGCAGGACTTCGCGCCACCCTTCGGGCAGTTCGCCGCGCGAGCACACGCTCGAACTCGGCGCGCTCGGCTGCCGGCAGCGCAGCCAGGCGCTTCTTCCACGCGACGTGTTCGGCTTCGCTGCGGCGGCCGGCGGCACGCCACGCGCCGAGAACGTCCTCAGGAACCTCGAACGGCGGATACGGCCAGTCCAATGCACGCCGAGCCGCGGCGGCGTCTTCCGTATGAAGGCGCGCACTGTGGCCGCCGCGCTGCCCTTGCAGGCGCGCGATGCCGCGCGCGATCACCGTGCGGCACGCGATCATCGACGGACGCGGGTCCTTGCGCGCCTGCGCGATCGCCGCCGACACGGCCTCGATGTCGTGGCCGTCGACCTCGACGACATGCCAATCGGCGACGCGAAAGCGCGCGGCGACGTCCTCGCTGATCGACAGCGTCGTGCTGCCGTCGTCGGTGATGCGGTTGTCGTCCCAGAACAGGATCAGCTTGCCCAGCCGCAGGTGACCGGCCAGCGAGATCATTTCCTGGCCGATGCCTTCCTGCAGGCAACCGTCGCCGACGAAGGCGTAGGTGGTGTGGTCGACCAGGCCCGCGCCGAAACGCGCGTTCAGGTAAGCCTCCGCGACCGCCATGCCGAACGCGTTGGCGATGCCCTGGCCCAGCGGCCCGGTCGTCACCTCGATGCCGTGCGCCGGGGCGTACTCGGGATGACCTTCGCACCGCGACCCCAGTTCGCGGAAGCTCTTGATCTGGTCGATCGAGATCGCCTCGTAGCCGCTCAGGTACAGCAGCGAGTACAGCAGCATCGAACCGTGACCGTTCGACAGCACGACGCGGTCTCGATCCGGCCAGGTCGGGTCGGCCGGATCGAACTTCAGGTGCCGAGCGTAGAGCGCGGTGGCGATCTCGGCCATGCCGAGCGGCACGCCCTGGTGACCTTCGGTCGCCCGCACGATCGCGTCGATCGACAGAAAACGGATCGCATGAGCCATCCGCTGCAGATCGACCGTGTGCGATTCCGCGACGATGGCGTCGGCCGATGTGTTCATGGCGTGTACCGTCTTCTTCAAGGTGGGGCTTAGCGGATCGTCAGCGCCGGCACGTAGCTCATCAGCAGGAGCACGAGCAGCGCCACCAGGTAGAACGGCACCATCGCGCGCACCGTCTCGCCGATCTTGACCTTGGCGATCGAACTGGTGATGAAGAGCGTCGTGCCGACCGGCGGCGTGTAAAGACCGATCGGCGAGGTTGACCACCATCATCACGCCGAGCTGCACCGGATCCATGCCCGCCATGTTGGCCAGCGGCACGAAGATCGGCGTCAGCAGCAGCACGGCGGCCGGCAGGTCGATGAACATGCCGGCGAACAGCATGATGATGTTCATCGCGAGGATGATGAGCCAGGGCTCATGCAGCGTGTTCTTCGCAAAGTCGGCGAATGCCACCGGCAGCTGCTCGAACGTGATGATCCAGCCCATCGCGCTCGACGCCATGATGACGAGCAGCACGACTCCGGTCGCGATGCCCGGCTTCCAGCACTGCGGCCTTGACCCGCTGCAGCGTCATGTCGCGGTAGACCAGCATCGAGACCACCCCGGCATAGAGCGTACTGATGATGCTGACTTCGGTCGGAGTTGCAATGCCAAAGCGCAGGAAGACGATGATCAGGACCGGCAGCGCCAGTGCCGGAGAGGCATAGCCGACTTCCTTGAGCACGAGCTTCACGCTGATCGGACGCATTTCCCGCGGGTAATTCTTGGCGCGCCCGACGAAGTAGCACACCGCCATGAAGCCGAAGCACAGCATCAGCCCTGGAAGAATGCCGGCCAGGAACAGAGCGCCGATCGAGGCGCCCGAGGCGAGCGCAAAGATGATGAACGGAATCGACGGCGGAATCAGGATGTCGATCGTCGCGGCCGCTGCGAGGGTCGCCGCGGCGAACGAGCCCGGGTAGCCGAGCTTCTTCTGCCACGGAATCAGCATCGAGCCGATGGCCGAGGCATCGGCGACCGCCGAGCCCGAAACACCGCCGAAGATCGTCGACGACAGCACGCCGACCTGCGCCGGGCCGCCGTGAAAGCGTCCGATCAGCGTGGTCATCAGGTCGATCAGCGTCTGCCCAAGACGGCCTCCCATCATCAGCGCGCCGGTCAGGATGAAGAACGGGATCGCGATCAGCGGAAAGCTCTGCACCTGCGACACCATCTGTTCGACGACGAGGCTGAGCGGCACGCGGTCCGAGGCGAGGATGCCGCCGATGGCGGCCAGCACCAGCGCGTGGGCGATCGGAATCGCCGCAACCGCGGCAATTGCGAAGATCAGGAATGCGACGGCGCTCATCAGAAGGCTCCCGTGACTTGTTCGTGCTTCTCCTTGACCCAGTTCAGCAACTCGCCCAGATGGACCAGCGCGATGAGGACGAAGCCGAGGAACAGGCAGATGTAGGTGACCGAACCTGGAACGCCAAGGATCGGTGACCGCTCATCGGCCACGATCGGGATCGCCTGCGCCGTGACGACCGCCAGCAGGCCGTAAGCGCCGATGATCGCGACATGGCCGACCGAGGCGAGAATGCTGTCGCGTGCGGCCATGAACGGCGTCGGCGATGAACGTCGTCGCGATGTGCGCGCCGTGCTGCGCGGCGAGCACGACGCCGGCCATGACGAGCCACGGGAACAGCAGCTCCGGAATCTCCGAGGCCCAGCGCAGGCTCGAGCCGCTGAAGTAGCGCAGGATCGACGTCGCTGCAGAGGATGACGAAGATCGCGCCGAACGTCAGGTACAGGATCGCAGCGCACGACCCACGCGATGCCGCGACTCAGCCTTTCCGCGATGACGGATGCCATGGTGTCTCCTGGGTGTCGAGCGGACCGGTCGCTGACCGGCCCGCCGGTGGTTGTTCGGATCTGCGTCCGTTACTTGGCGTGCGCCGCGGCGACGACCTTCTTGACGTAGTCGCCGATCGGCCCGCTGGTCCACTTCGCCGTCACCGAGTCGGTGGCCTTGGCGAACTGCGCCTGGTCGACCTTGTCGATCTTGACGCCCTTCTTCGGCAGTTCGACAAGGAGTCGGTCGTCCGCCTCCTTCGAGAGCTTGCGCTGCACGGCAGTGGCTTCGTTGGCGGCTTCCAGGATGATCTTGCGGTCGGCTTCGGACAGACGGTCCCAGGTGCGCTTGCTCATCAGGAGCGGCGTCATCTCGAACTTGTGGCCGGTCAGCGAGATGAACTTCTGGACTTCGTAGAGCTTCGAGGCATCGACGTTGGCGAGCGGATTCTCCTGGCCGTCGACGACGCCCTGCTGCAGGGCGACGTAGAGCTCGGCGAACTTGATCTGCTGCGTCTCGGCGCCGAGTGCCGTCATGATGTCGATCGTCACCGCGTCCGGCGGCGTGCGGATCTTCAGCCCCTTCATGTCGGCCGGCGTCAGCACCGGCCGCTTGCTGTTCGACACATGGCGGATGCCGTTGTCCCAGTAGCCGAGCACGACGAGGTTCTTCGGCCGCCGACTTCTCGGCGAGTTCCTTGCCGAGCGGTCCGTCGAGCAGCTTGAACGCCGCCGCCGGGTCCGCGAACAGGAACGGCATGCCGAACGCGGCGTACTCGGGCACGATGGTCGCCGTCGCGCCCTGGCTGTTGGCGGACATGTCGAGCGAGCCCGAGCGCAGCGCGGTCAGCATGGCGGCGTCGTCGCCCAGCTGGGCGGACGGCGCGACATTGACCTCGATCTTGCCGCCGCTCTTCTGCTTGACGGCGTTGGCAAAGGCCACCGCCGCTTCATGGCGCGGGTTGCCCGGCGCGGCGCCGTGGCCGAGCGTGAGCTTGGTCTGGGCGAACGTGGTGCCGGCCGCAAGCGTGAGCGCGGCAGCGGCCAACAGCGAAGTCAGTTTCATTGGAAGTCTCCTTAGGTTGAAGTGAGAGTCGGGCGACTGCGCCGTGCGGCGATGTCGCCTCTGGGGATCAGTTCAGCCAGCCCTTGATGGACTGGGTCATGGCGGCGGTGGAAATGCCGTACTTGTCGTGCAGCGTCGGCAGCGCGCCGGCGTCGAGGAAGGCGTCCGGCAGCGCGATCTGGCGGAACGGCGGCGTGACACCCGCGCGCAGCAGCACGCCGGCGACCGCTTCGCCCAGCCCGCCGACGATCGAGTGGTTCTCGGCGACGATCACCAGCCGCCCGCTGCGCGACGGCTTCGCGCACGATCGTTTCCTCGTCGAGCGGCTTGATCGTCGGCACGTGCAGCACGCCGACGTCGACGTTGTCGGAGCGCAGCTTCTCGACCGTTTCCAGCGCGCGCATCGTCATGAAGCCGCTCGAGATGATCAGCGCGTCCTTGCCGTCGCGCAGCAGCTTGGCCTTGCCGAGCTCGAACGTGTAGTTGTATTCGTCGAGCACCACCGGCACCTGGCCGCGCGGCAGGCGCATGTACACCGGCCCGTTGTGCGCGGCCATCGCCGGCACCGCCTGCTCGACGTCGACCGCGTCGCACGGATCGATGATCGTCAGGTTCGGCATGCCGCGGAAGATCGCGAGGTCCTCGGTGGCCTGGTGACTCGGACCGTAGCCCGTCGTCAGCCCGGGCAGCGCGCAGGCGATCTTGACGTTGAGGTTTTCCTCGGCGATCACCTGGTGGATGAAGTCGTAGGCGCGGCGCGCACGCGAATACCGCGTAGGTCGTGGCGAACGGGATGAAGCCTTCCTTCGCCATGCCGCCGGCCGCGCCCATCAGCAGCTGCTCGGCCATGCCCATCTGGAAGAAGCGCTCGGGGAACGCCTGCGCGAAGATGTGCAGTCGGTGTACTTGGCCAGGTCGGCGCTCATGCCGACGATCTCGGGCCGCGGCTGCGCCAGCGCCACCAGCGCATTGCCGAACGGAGCCGGGCGCGTGCGCTGTCCCTCGCCGGCGATCGAGGCGATCATCGCCGACGTCTTCAGGCGAGGCTTGTTTGCAACGGTGCTCATGGTTCAACTCCTCGCCGCGTGCGCGGCATCCAGCAGTTCAATCGCGTGCTGCCACTCGGCGGCAGCCACCTGCATGAAGTGGTTCTTCTCGCGCGCCTCGAGGAAGGGCACGCCCTTGCCCATCTTCGTGTCGAACAGGATCACGCGCGGCCGCGGCTGCGCCAGGTTGCGCGCCTTGTCGAAGGCGGCGAGCACCGCGGGCAGGTCGTTGCCGTTGACGCGCTGCACGTGCCAGCCGAACGCGGCCCACTTGTCGACCAGCGGCTCGAAGCCCAGCACCTTGGTCGACTGACCGTCGGCCTGCTGGTTGTTGACGTCGACCAGCGTGATCAGGTTCGACAGCTCGAAGTGGCTCGCCGACATCGCCGCTTCCCACGTCGAACCCTCGTCGAGTTCGCCGTCGGACATGCAGTTGTAGACAAAGGCCGGGTTGCCCTTCTGGCGCAGACCGAGCGCCATGCCGACCGCGATCGGCAGGCCCTGCCCGAGCGATCCGCCGGAGATCTCCATGCCCGGCGTGTAGGTCGCCATGCCGGACATCGGCAGGCGGCTGTCGTCGCCGCCGTAGGTCTCCAGTTCCTCTTCGGGAACGATGCCGGCCTCGATCAGCGCCGCGTAGAACGCGATCGCGTAGTGCCCGTGCGAGAGCAGGAAGCGGTCGCGGCCTTCCCACTCGGGATCGTCGGGCCGGAGGTTCAGTGCATGCCCGTAGGCCACGGCCAGGATCTCGGCCATGCCGAGCGCCTGGCCGATGTAACCCTGTCCCTGCACTTCGCCCATCCGCAGCGCATACCGGCGTATCCGGTAGGCGCAGTCGGCAAGTGCGGAAAGCTTGTCCGTCATCTGGGTTCCTTCAACAGTGAGTGTCATGAGTGCGCTGCGATCAGTGAATCAGCATCCCGCCGTTCACATCGAGCGTGACGCCGGTGAGGTAGCTCGACAGGTCGCTGGCGAGGAACAGGCAGCAGTTCGCGACATCGATGGCGTCGCCGAGCCGATTCAGCGGAATGCCCTTGAGGATTTCGAGCTTCAGCTCCGGCGTGAGCTTGCCGCCGGTGATGTCGGTCTGGATCAGCCCCGGGGTCACCGAGTTGACGCGGACGTTGTCCGGGCCGAGTTCGCGCGCCATCGCCTTGCCGAGGCCGAGTACGCCTGCCTTGGCCGCCGAATAGTGCGGGCCGCCGAAGATGCCGCCGCCGCGCTGGGCCGACACCGACGACAGGCAGACGATCGAACCCGCCTTGCGCGAGCGCATGTGCGGGATGACGGCCTGGCTCATGTAGAGCGTGCCGCGCAGCGAGACGTCGGTGACCGCCTCGTAGTTCTCCGGCTTGATGTCCATCAGCTTGAGCGGCTGCGTGATGCCCGCGTTGTTCACCAGGATGTCGACCTTGCCGAGCTTCTCGATCACGACGGCCGCGGCGCGGTCGCAGTCGGCCTTGCGCGTGACGTCGCAGGCGACGCCGATGTGGCCGGCGCCGATGTCGGCCGCCGCCTGCCTGGGCCGCTTCGACGCTCAGGTCGAGGATGGCGACCCGGGCACCGTGCTCGGCAAAGAGCCGTGCCGTGGCTTTGCCGATGCCGCGCGCGGAGGCGGCTCCGGTGATGATTGCGACTTTGTCCTTCAGCAGCATTGCGAGCTCCCTTGCGGTTGAATGAATGTGGGACGCATGTTGCGTTTGCGACCTGAATGCCAGCAAGCTAGGCGGACTCAGACCGCGTTGAATTTATTTCATGCTGCGATGCAACTCCCTCCCCTCAAAGGAATCATCGCCTTCGAAGTCGTGGCCCGCCTCGGCAGCATCAACAAGGCAGCCGACGAGCTCAATGTCACCGCGTCCGCGGTCAGCCACCAGATCACCAACCTGGAAGGATTCGTCGGCCGCAAGCTCTTCGAGCGAACCTCGCGCGGGCTCGTACTCACGCCGGTGGGCGAGCGCTACCGGCACGATGTGACCGGCGCGCTTGCGCTGATCGCGAGCGCGGCGCACAACGCGCGCAGCTCGGAGGGGATCGAGGTCCTGCGCATCCACGTGTCGCCGAGCTTCGCCAGCCTGTGGCTGATGCCGCGGCTGCGAGCATTCCTCGTCAGAGCATCCGGACCTGCGCATCCAGCTGTCGGCGTCGCACACGCATTCCGATTTCTCGCGGGGAGAAGTCGATCTCGACGTTCGCTACGGCGCGATTCGATGGGGCGATCTGTACGTCGAGACCATCTTCGAAGAGGAAATGCTGCCGCTGGCCAGCCCAGAGTTGCTGCAGCGTGCTGTGATCCGGAGCCCGGAGCAACTCCTCGGACAGCCGCTGATCTTTTCCGACGTCAACGTCGTCCAGTGGCCACGCTGGTTCGCGGCGCACGGCGTGCCACTGAGTCCGGGCACCTACGCGCTGCGATTCGACCGCGCCTACCTGGTGATCGAGGCGGCGGTGCAGGGATTGGGAATCGCGCTGGAAAGCGCGAGGCTTGCCGAGGCATCGCTGCAAAGCGGTGCCCTCGTCCCGGCATTCCACGACCGGAAAGGAATCACGGTGCACGCGCACCACCTCGTATATCCGAAAGCACACGGCAAGTGGACCAAGGTCGAGCGGTTCGTGACTTGGATCCGCAGGGAAGCGTCCAGCGCATCGTCAACAGAGCGCGTCAATGCGCGCGGGAAATGACGGCCCCGCAGCCCGACTGAGTCAACCGCTTCCCGTCCACTTCTGCACACGGCGTTTCCGTCGAAGTGATCCGCGAGGGAGGGCGACGCGTGGCAGAGCGCCTCTGCCAGGCCGAAGCTCACAGGCCAGCGCGCTCGATTTCGCGCAGGAAAGCCTCGCGTTCCTGTTCGTCTTTGACGCTTTCCGCGACGCGCCTCAGGAACTCGGCGCGCCCCTTGGCAAGCCTGGCCGCTTGCCTGATCTGGAGCCCAGCAATGGGGCCGACGCGGGCGGCCAGCAGATGCTGGAGGTGCGCCACCTCCTGAGGCGACAGCGACTCGGCGTCGCTGAAAACGATCGGTCCAACCGTCATCGGAGGCGCCTGCACCGCCGCCTGTGCTGCAGTATCGGCCGCGGCGCCGTGCTCGGCCTCGAGAAATGGCTGGCGCGAGCGATCGTCGAGATTGTCGGCGAGCATTAGGTACAGGCTGTGTCGATCGGTCGCCTTCTCGGCTGCCTTGCGAACGAGCACGCGTGCCACCGGACCGATGTGCTTTGCCAGTTCCCGCTCGACCGTGCGTAGCGTGTCCTCTGCCCAGCTCGGACGCGAGCCTTGCGACGGAGGCGTCGGCGTTCCAGTCTGGGCGCCGCGCGCGGCCCTCAGATCGCGCACCTGCCGCGTCATTTGCACCGTCTCGTCCGAGATCGCACGGCTGGGCGCCACCTGAAAGGTCGTGACGTGTGCGGCGTGGATCGCGGCAGCAAACTCCGCAGCGCTCGCGTACCTGCGCTCGGCCTTCTTGGCCAGCGCCCGCGCCACCATGTCGTCGCACGCGCGCGGAACCGCCTCATTCACCGAAGCGGGCGGCGTCGGCTCCAGACTGCAGACCTGGTGTGCGATCGCCTCCTGCGGGCCGGGAAACGGACGCCTGCCAGTCAGCAATTCGTAGAAGACCACGCCAGCCGAGAAGATGTCACTGCACCGACTCGCCGGCTTGCCGAGGAACAGTTCCGGCGCCATGTAGTTGGCCGTTCCGATCAACGACCCCGTGCTCGTGAGGTTGGAGCTGTCGATGCGGGCGACGCCGAAGTCGCCGATCTTCAATTTGCCGTCCGCGGTCAGCATCAGGTTCGCCGGCTTGATGTCGCGATGAATGACGCCTTGCGAGTGCGCGTACTCCAGGCCGTCGAGCAACTGCAGCATCATGTTGAACACGTCGATCACCGGAATCGACGGGTGCTGGACCAGATAGTCCTTCAACGCGCATCCTTCGATGCATTCCATCGCGATGTAGGCGAGCTCCCTGTCTTCGCCATAGTCGTAGACGGTGACGATGGCAGGATGATTGAGTCGCCCGGCCGCCCGCGCTTCGTTGCGAAAGCGGACCATCAGCCCGGCGTCCTCCCACAACTCCGAGTCCTGCGTGCGGATGATCTTGAGCGCCACATCGCGCCCGATCACCGGATCGTTTGCGCGATACACGATGCCCATGCCGCCGCGCCCGAGGGTGCCGACGATCCTGTACTTGCCGATGGCGCGAGGTTCGGGCATCGATTGCGTGTCGGATCAGGGGTTTTCGAGCATCTTCAATGCCTGCACCAGGCTCTTGCGCATGCGGCCGAACGACTGTGCCAGCGTGGCCAACTCGTCGTTGCCGCGGACGGGAAATTCCGGCGCCTCCATGTCACCCAGGCTCACGCGGTCAGCAATCGCCGCTAGTTGGCGCACGCGTCGCACGACCTGCGTCGACAGCTGGACGTATAGCGCGAAGAACAGGAAGACGAACAGGCCACCCAGCAGGATCAGGAACAAGCGGAACGTCTTGTTGGCGCGCTCGATCGCGACATCCATTGGCACCGAGACGATCTGCGCGCCGATCGTTTCGTTGAGCTGCCAGCCGAAGCCGTTGGCCTCGCCGTAGCGCGCGAGCATCGTGCGCGGCGCGGCCGAAACCTGGCTGTGGCATTCGAGACAGCTGGGCGCGGTGACCACCATGGGCCGCGCCATGTACAAGGTGCGGCCGTAGGGCCCGTCCCGCTCGCCGACGACCTCCTTCAATGTGGGCGTGTTGCGGAACAGATTGACCACGTCGGCCTCCCAGTCGGTGGCCCGATTGCGCGGATTGGTCGGATTCAGCGTCGGTTCCCGGTAGCTGTATTCGGTGTAGGTCTTGCGCAGGACCTTGAAGTACTCCATGGCCGAGAACGACGGGACCGACTGCGGCAGGAACTCATACTTCTGCTGCGTCTTGAGCAGCGGCGTGATCTGTGTGCTCGTATACGCGCGCATCGCCAGCGCCGCCTCCATCATGATGTTGGCGTTCTGGACAATTTCCTCGCGCGCATTGCGCAGCAATAACTCATGGATGACATAGGTGGCCACTCCGGCGGCGGCGAGATACACCGCCGCAACGACGAGGTTGATCTTCAGTATGAGTTTCATTGCGGCTTCCCTCCATTGGCGGAGAACTGCCGGGTCGCTTGCTCGGTCTCGTCGGGCTGGAAATACTTCTCCGGATGCAATACCCGGTCCCATTCCGGATGCCGCCGCAGATTGGCTTCGAGCGCGGCGCGGAACGTCTCGTCCTGGGTGCGGCTGCCGAACCGCTGCACGGACCGGCTGCGCCACTGCCCGGGCAGCGTCAGCAAGTCCTCCACGTCTTCATAGGAAACGAAACGCAGCCGGGTCGGCAGCACTGCCGGCCAGGAGCGCCGGTCGACCATCGGCGGCAGCGTGTCGCGAAACGCGCGCGGCATTTCGGCGAGGAAGTCGGGCGCTGGACCACGCAGGATATCGATCGGCAGGTTGGCGGTTTGCTGGACAAATTGACCGGCAGCGACGTTGATGGAACGCGGCGGCGCCTTGGTCAGCGTGACGAAGGCGCTGCCGGACTCAACGAATACCCGAGTCGTCGAAGGCTTTACGTGCATCACCAGTGCGGTCAGACCGCCCGTCAGCGACAGATCGCGCGACGCAAGGAGCAGCGCTTCGCGCGGCTCCTTGGGCGCCGACTCGACCTTGACCCAACCACGCAGCAGCACGAATTGAGGCCGCGTCGCCTGCGCTGGCGATGGAAGGCCGAACAGGAACAAGCGCGTGCCCGGTCCCAACGCGATCACGAGGTTCGCCGAAAACTCCAATTGCGCGAAACTCGAATCACCGGTTTCAATGACATCGCCATCGCGCAGCGCGAGGCCTTCGGCCGCGCTGAAAACTTCCACGCCGCGCAGCAACTGGGCCTTGCCTTCGAGCGAGGTGAGCAGGCCGATCTGCGGCGCAGCGGCACCGACGGGGCCACACGCCAGCCCCAGCGCGAATGCAGTGCAGGGCGCCGAACGGCGCGCGACGATGCGGACCGCTTCGCAAACCCGGGCGACGACCCGCCGAAGCCAGGGCGACATAGCAATGTGCGGCAACTGGGTCCGGCCCGCGCCGCCACTGGTTCGCCCTGATAGATACGCGCCCTTCATGACGGCCGGCGCTTGTCCGGGCATTGCACGATGTAAGGCACGCCCGGGCCGGCGTAGCGCGACCATTCGGCCGCCGAAAGATTCTCCGCCACCTTATCGCACAGTGCCTTCAGCGACTCCCCGGCGTTGAATTTCGCAATCAGCGCCTTCACCAACCAGCCGTTCGAGGCTCCACGCAACGAGCTGCTTATCTAGTCCGGCCGACACTAGCCACTTTCCGTCAGGGCTGAACGCTAGGTCACGGACCGAATCGCTATGAATGTGCAGTGGTGCACCGACCTGCTCGCCGCTCGGCAGCGACCAGAACATGATGGTTTCATCGTCGCCGGCCGACGCGAGCAGCGAATTGTCGGGACTGAACGCGACGCTGCGAATGGCATCGCGATGCCCCTGCAAGGGCGCGAGCAGCGGTCGGCCCGACGCGACCTCCCACAGAATGAGCGAACTGTCGCGCCCTGCCGAGGCGAGCCACTTGCCGTCGGCGCTGAACGCGAGTGCGAGGATCCGGTCGCTGTGTCCGGCGAGCGGCGGGGGCGGCGTGCTCTCGGTGGCATCGGTGCGCCAGAAGCGGATCGCGTTGTCGGAATCCGCGGTTGCCAGAATGCGGTGATCGGGACTGAGGGCAGCCCTCCGCAATTTGACGCTCTCCATGCCGAGCATGCGAAACGGGCGCCGCTCCGCGGACGATCCCGGCGCAACGCGCCACAGTTCAACCGCATTCGCTCGGTTGATCGCGGCGAGCATCTGGCCGTCGGCGCTGAATGCGACGTCCGAGATGCGCTGGCCGTCAAGGGGAACCTCGATCGGCGCACGCGAGTCGCCGAAAGGCCAGAGGAAGAGCTCGCCGTCGCGGCGGACCAGCGCGGCCATGCGAGCGTTGACGTTCAGCGAAACGTCGCGCACGTTGGCCATCTGCGGGCTGCGGAGATCATTCGCCGCTGCACGAGCCTGATCGTCCCGACGCAGCAGGCTTGCGCCACGATCCGGCCCGGGCAGTTGCCATTGCAGCAACGCGCCGCCGCGGTCCACCGAAACCACGGTGCGGCTGTCCTCTTGGACCCCTGCAGCCAGCACGCCTTCTTCGTGACCGATGAGCGGCTCACCGAGCGGAGCGAGGTGCCGCAGATCCCACACGATCAGGCTGCCGTCACGACCGCCCGACGCGAGCCGATTCCCGTCGTGCGAAAACGAAAGGCCGGTCACCGCATCCTGGTGCAGGGCGAGCGATACACGCTGGCGCACACCGGTCGGAATCGTCCAGAGCGCGATTTCGCCCGCTGCGTTCGCCGAAGCAAGTGTCCGGCTGTCCGGACTGAAGGCCAGCGCCCGCAGGCCGTCCCGTTGGACGATATTGACGTCGCTCAGCTGCTTCGTTTTGAGGTCGATGAGTATGGCCCGGGGTTGCCGTCCGGCGGCCGCGAGCCAGCGGGAATCCGGACTGAAAGCGAGAGTGAATACGGGCGTCGATTCGCCGGCCCCGGGCGGCTGGGAAATCGTGAACGACTCGGCCGGTTGCGCCACGCGCCACAGCCGCACCTTGCCGCCACGCGTGCCGGCGGCGATCCATTGACCATCCGCGCTGTATGCGACCGAAAATATCGCGTCGCCGGCGCCCTTCAGCTTACGCAGTTCCTTCCCGCTGCTCGCATTCCACACGGTGAGTTCGTCGCCGCCCCCGGTAAGGACCTCCTTGCCGTCGCCGCTGAATGCGACGCTGGCGAGGGATTCCTTCTGGCGCAAGGGCGGAAAGCGCTTCTCGGCGTTTTGCGTGTCCCACAAGATGACACTGCCGTCGAAGCTTGCCGAGGCGAGTGTCCTGCCATCAGGCGAGAAGACCATCTGGCGGACCGGCTCGGTGTGGCCGGTCAGTTGCTTGGCGGTCGGCGCCACGCTGACCGCGTCGAGCAGCACGATGCGCCGGTCGCGCGTGGCCACCGCGAGCAGTCGGTCGTCCGGGCTATAAGCCACCGACGTCGGTGCTTGCTCGAACACAACCGTGCTCGCCACCGCGCGGGCGGAATCGAGCGCGAGCCGTACAGCGCGCCGACCGTCGTCGCCGCCCGGGAACTCGCGCAGGCTGGCGATGCTCAAGCGCAACGCGGTCGCCAGATTGCCTTGCTCGCGCCCGTCGCGCATGTTGGCCGCCTGCAGCGCAAGCTTGGCCGACAGCGCACGGCTCGCCTGCACATCGGACTCACGCCACTGCCACGCGGCCACACCGCTCAAGATCAAGAATACGGCCGCCGCCCCGAGCGCCGCCGCGATCACCGCACGCTGACGCCGCGTGCGTATGAGCAGGGCAATCCGTTCCTGGTCGATCTTGTAGTGTTGCAGGGCCCGTTGCGCATCCTCGGCCTTGCGCTTCTCTTCCGCCGCGCGCTCCTCGAGTTCGCGGCGCTCGTGCGCGCTCTGGCGCCGGTCTCGTTCTTCGCGCACTGCCCGGGTCAGGATGTCGTGCGTCAGCTCGATGCGCGGTGTCCCGTAGTGCTGCTCGAGACGGAGGAGACGACGATCCTCGAGCGTCCGCAGCTCGTCCTCGGTCAACGAGCCATTCCGGATCGCGTCTTCCTTGGGGAAGCTGTCGCGAAACCCGCGCTCCGTGATCAGCTCGGTCTCGATGAACTCGGCAACGCGATCCGGCAGGTCACGAATGCTTTCGCGGTAGAAGTCCTCGATGATCGCTTCCTTGGCCCCCTCCAGGAGTTTGTCGTCGAACGGACGGAACGCCTTGCCGCCGCCCGTTTCTTGCAGCCATCTTTGATAGAGGCCCGCGCAAAACAGGCTCAGCAGCGCCGGCTCGATCGTCGGCGCCGTGTCGCTCATGGTGTTGTAGAGAAGCTGCGTCTCCTTTTCCGTCAGCTGGCGCACCGGCGTTATCGCGTGCCGCAGGGATGCGGCCGATACGTGGTTGACAATCTTCCACGCCAGTTCTTTGCTCACGAGTTCCTGCGCGCCTCCGGCTCCATCGCGCGGAGCGGACTCGTACACCGCGACAAAGGCCTGCTGTCGGCGCATCGGCAACAGTCGCATGCGGTTGCCGCCCAGCGACGCGATGGAGCGCCGCCAGCCTTCGAGGTGCGGCAGGAAATCCTCGCGCAGGCTCACGAGGATCCGGTACGTCCACGCGCGCACGTCGAGCCGCTCGCCCAGTTCCGGGTTGTCCTCGATCCCTGCGGCGAGCCCGCGCGGAATTCCGTTTTCGGCAAGGTTGCCGAAGTCGCTGCGAAACTCGGCGACCGCGGCCGGATTGCTCTCGCCGTGCGTGAAGATCTCCTCAAACTGATCAAGGACGAAGACGGGCGTGAGCAGGTGGTTCGACCTGCTCCACAGCTCGAGATCGCGCCGGTGCAGGTACTGCCACAACCCTTCGCCATCCTCCATCGGCGGGGCATCGACATCGTGCAGACGCAGCTCTTCGACGAGCGCCTGACGCATCTGGTCAACCAGTGGCATGCGGTCGCTGCGCAGCTCGAGTCGTACGTACACGGGCAGCAGGTGCTGCGCCCGCATGCGCGGGAACAGTCCGGCCAGGATCAGCGAAGACTTGCCCAGCCCGGATTTGCCGAACAGAACCGTCAGGCGCGCGTTCGCGACCCGCCGCAGCAGTTCTTCGATCTCCTCATCCCTGCCCTTGAAGGAAGCCTGCGCGGCCTCGGTGTAGGTGGCGAGCCCCGGCCACGGATTTGCGGTCGGGCTCACGACGGCGGCGGTCTCGGGAAGTTCGAGCATGGTCCGGCGGCTTCAGCGCCGCATCTCGCGGATCTGCTCCTTGAAGATATCAAGGAGCGCCGCACCGGGTTGCCCGTCCGGCGCATGAGCGACGTGAACATCGCGGAAGGACTCCTCGATCTTTTGATAGCGACTCAGGTTGCCGTCGAAGTTCTGGTCGATCACCACCGGCACGAGAAAGCCGCTTCTTTGGCCTGGCGGAAACCGGATTGCACGCTCGGCTGCGACGTGCCACTCCTCAAAGACAAAGCCCTCCTTCCTGCTTTCGGTCTGCTGGGAAATCAGCGGAACGAACAGGCGGACCCTGCGCTTGATACCGCCCAGGATCTCGTCCCTCCAGAGATCGCCAGGTTTGAGGCGGCGCTCGTCGAGCCAGACGTCGCCTCCCATGCCGGTGATCGCGTCGCACAGCGCTCGCGCGGCTTGAATGTCCTCGCGCACATAGCTGATGAAGATGCTGCCCTTCTTCGTATCGTCGACCGAGTACGTGCCCGACTGCGTCTCGGTTGCCTCTCCCGGGCTTGGTGCGACCTGCTCCGGATGACGCGCCTGCCAGCGTTGCATCAGTTCACCCGCGAAATTGACCGCGCTGGTCTCGAACACCCGGGTGCGGCGGGCAAACAGGCGCAGGAACTCCGCCAGGTGCGATTGCGCGCCGACGCTGTCGCCGATGACGAAGACCTTGCGATCCGACCCCATCGACAACCGGTTGGAACTGGCCATGCGCATGATGAACCGGCTGACCCAGTCGGAAAAATGAACGCCGATCAGCAGGAGATTCCTCTTCCGCAGCTCATCGGCCAACCACGACTCCGGCGAAAGCGCCGACAGCGAGACCAGTGCATGCACGAACTCCAGTAGGTCCTCGTCGTGGATGGCATAGTTCGGCGAGGCGGACACCTTGCCGAACAGGGAGAACACCATCGGCTGGCTCGGCGCAGGCCGGCGTGCGAACTGTTCGGCCTCTTCACGCGAGCGGTTGGGCGAGAAGTGCAGGTGCGTGGTGGTCGGTCGGCCGCGAAAGCGCACCTCGTCGAGTGCGCGCACCATGTAGTTGTCGAACGTGGTCGTTACGAACCAGTCCAGCTGCCTGATTTGTGCCAGTTGCAACAGCGCTGGCGGAATCGCGACGTCCGAGGCTTTCGAGAGGATGTCCCAAATGGGGCGATACAACGCAGAGACGTCGCGTTGATCGCCGGCCAGATAGGCGCGGACGATGTCCTCCAGTTCGCCAAAAGGCGTGGTCGGCGCGGGAAGCTTGTAGCGCTGGGCTAGACAGTCGGCGACGTACCGATAAAGGTGCGTGTTCGCGCCGTTGACCTGGATCTGCAGCAGCTCCGGCCCAAGCACAGGGACAAGCGAGTCTTCCTCGATAAAAGCGAGGATGTCGTCCCAGCAATCTTCGTCGACTACGGAAGCCACCGCACGACTCCAACGGTCAGATTGGGATTAGCCAGTCCGCCCAAAACCATGTGCGGTTCAAAGTTAGTCGTCGCTCAGTCAACAATCAAGGGTTCCGCACGTGAATATGCAGGTCAACCCTGCACGAGGAACTTCCGGGCATGAGTGTGGCCTGTGCCTGTCCTGACTCGCAACGACGTGACGAGCTGACCGACGGAGACCTTGCGGACCATCTGCGCGTGGTTGCGGGTAGAGGCAGTCGCTGTGCCGTTCGGGAGGTGTCACGTCCCGCTACGGCGGCGTAGACCGAACGCGGCGTCCGGCGCCGAGAACAGCTCGAACATGGGGGGCTGTCGCGGAACCGGGATGGCGGTAATCTTGACACTGCATCGCCGGTGCATTTTCATCGCGGTCCAACCCTTGGATGCAACGGGGATCACCTCACACCCTTTGCTGGAGTAAGCATGAAACGAAGGACCTTTCTCACGGCCACCGGCGGCGCGTTGTCGGCCGGCGCCATCACCGCGCTCGTGCCGGCGGCTGCTCGAGGCGCGACCGCTCTTTGGCAACCTGACGAGCTGGCAGACGGAACCGTGGCGTCGAGCCTGCTTGATGCCCTGCCAGGGAAGGTGCCTCTGATCAAGCGGAGTTTTCGTCCTCCAAACTACGAGACGCCGATCGAATACTTCCGCACCGAGTTCACACCCAACAACGCGTTCTTCGTGCGATGGCACCTTTCGGCCATCCCCGAGGTCAATGTCCGCGCGTGGCGACTCAAAGTCGGTGGCGACGCCGCCGGCAAGGAGAATGTCTACGACATGGCGACGCTGCGACGCGACTTCGAGCAGGTCGAGATTGCGGCGGTGTGCCTGTGTTCCGGCAATCGGCGCGGCATGTTCCAGCCGCATGTTCCCGGCGTCGAGTGGGGCATCGGGGCGATGGGCAACGCCCGATGGAAAGGTGTGCGGCTGCGCGATGTGCTGAACAAGGCAGGCATCAATTCCAAGGCCAAGGAGGTGGCGTTCAATGGTGCCGACAGTGGTGCCATTGCGGCGACGCCGGACTTCATCAAGAGCATCCCCGTCGAGAGGGCACTCGATGAGAACACGCTCATTGCCTTCGAAATGAATGGCAAGCCGTTACCGCATATGAACGGCTTCCCGGCGCGGCTGGTTGTTCCGGGATGGACCGGCACATACTGGGTCAAGCAGCTCACCGATATCCAGGTGAAGTCGGAGCCGCAGGGCGGCTTCTGGATGAACCCTGCATACCGGCTTCCGGCGGGGCGCTTTCCGGCGGCCGACCGATTCCCCACCCAGGAAACCGCGGCGAACGTGCCGATCACTGACATCGTCGTGAGTTCGCTCGTCACGTCGATCAGGGACGGGGAGCGGCACCGTAAGGGGCAGGTCGTCGACGTTTCGGGAATCGCATGGGATGGCGGCCGCGGCATCCGCGACGTGCAGGTGTCCACTGATGCGGGTCGCTCATGGCAGCCGGCGCAGCTGGGCCGGGACTACGGGCGCTTCTCGTTCCGGCAGTTCAGCTACCGTTTCCGGCCTGAGAAGGACGGCGTGTACCTGATCATGGTGCGCGCCGCCAATAGTCGCGGCGATGCACAGACGCTGGAGCTCGTGCACAACCCGGCGGGCTACCACCACAACGTGGTGCAGCGGCTGATGATTGAAGTCGTGTGAGGGCAGACAAATCCATGAGCAAATTCCTGCTGGTTATCGCTTCATTCATCGCTGCCGCCACCGCGCTTGCGGCCGAGGACAAGTTCAAGCTGAAGCAGGCTCCGGGTGTGGCGCAGGTGCAGGCAAATTGCGTCGCCTGTCACAGCCTTGATTACATCGAGTTGAACTCCCGCTTTCTCGACCGAAAGGGATGGGAAGCCGAGGTCACGAAAATGATGAAGGCGTTCGGCGCACCGGTGAAGCCGGAGGACGTGCCGGTAATCGTGGATTACCTGGCGAAGGAATACGGAAAGCCCTGAACGCCACGTGCCTCGCAACGGGCTGTCACGCAGCGGTCTCGGCACGCGTGATCAGTCCCATTTTCTCGAGAAAACGGCCGCCAGCGCGGGTCGCCATGCAGGTTGCGCGGCGACGGCCGCGAATTCACTCATTTCACCGGCGGCAGCTGAGACGGATTTCCCGTATTGAGGCACTTCGGGTGACCGAAGCCGCCGGCGCTGGTGCCGGTTCGGCACGATGTCGTAGACGTCATTCCCCGCGGTCGTACTCGGCGATCAGACTGACACGTTCGTGCATCTCACGAGCGACTAGCGCGGTCCAGCGCTGCTGTTGCGCTGGTGTGACCGACCATTGGGGGCCCGACATGGAAGGGCGGTAGCTCACCATCGCCAGTGCCATCAGCGCCGAAGGCGCGTGGCCTTCGTCCGCCAGCGCGGCGAAGCGGCCGTAGGCGGCGGAGTAGCGCTGCGTTGTAAAGGCATGCATGGCATCGTCGTACCCTCGCGTGGTGTCGGCGGCTGGGGTGCGAAGGTCCTGTGCACGGACCGAAGCAACGCCCAATGCATTCGCCGCCACAACGATCAGCGGCATGGCGATTCTCGTCGCGAGTGTCAGTAACGGCCGCGACGAGCTCTTCGCGGAGGGTGAGGCGGGTTGGTTCACGTGAGGTCCTTTCGTAACGATGGCTGTCGACCGAAGCGTCGACCGCATGGCGATTCCGCGGATGTCGACGCCAAGGCCGAATCAACAGTCGCCGCTGATGCCTTCGTTGTTGCGAAGGCGGGCGAACAGTAGGTGGCAGCGGTGGCTCGCGGGTGGCGGCTTTCGCCCCAAAAGTGACACAGCGGCGCTCGGTCCGCGCCGCGCCGCGGGGCACGGGTGCTTTCCGCTCGGTCGGTGGCGCGAGCGGGCCGGCTGCGATCGTGGACGCGCAGGCGGGAGCCCTCCACCACCTGTCAGCGTTCGTGCGCCGCCTTGCGGACCTTCACACAGACTGCGCGTGGCGCTCGACAAGCCCCATCTTCTCGAGAAACGGCCGCCAGCGCGGATCTCCGTGCAGGTTGCGCAGCAGCGGCCACGACTGCATCTGCGGCAAACCGGAGTCGCGCTGCCGGTAGGCGCGCTCCAGCCACTCGAAGGCGCGATCGGCGTCGCCGAGGTAGGCAAACGCTTCGGCAATCTGCAGGGCACCGTTGTCGGCGCAGCGGTCGATCAGTTGCTGCAGGGTCACCTCGGACTCGGCGCGCCGCCCGAGTCCGTGTTGTGCCAGGGCGACGCCCGACAGACGCAATGCCTCAATGCCTTCCTGCTGAAACGCCGTTAGCGCTTCTTCCGGCCGCCCCTGCTCGAGGCGCAGCGTGCCGAGCACCGCGTGCAGCAACCCGGCGTGTGGGTTAAGGGTGAAGGCCCGATCGAGTGCGGCGTCCGCCTCGTCCAGCAAGCCTGAGTTCAGGCACCGTAGCGCCAGGTTGCCGTGGGCGATAAAGCTCAGCGGATCCAGTGTGGTCGCGCGGCGGGCCCACGCCACAGCTTCTTCTTTGCGCTGCTGGCTGTCGGCAAGCACCGACGCGGCGATGACGTTGCTGCGGTCGCTGGCGCACAGATCCAGCGCGCGCTTGCAAGACGCAGCGGCGCCATGCATGTCCCATTCGTGGCACATCTGTATCCAGCACAGTTCGGCATGCGCCTCTGCCAGCTCCGGCTCCAGCTCGAGCGCGTGCAAGACAGCGGCGCGGGCAAGCGCAAAGGTCTGCGTCATCGGCGCCCAGCCATAGTCCGCCTGGTTCGAATACGCGCCCGCCAAGCCGGCCCACGCGAGTGCATAGCGGGGATCGATCTGCAGCGCTTGCCTGTAATAGCCGATACCGGTGGCCGTGTCGTCGGGCGTGAGGCGGTCGATCAGGAATCGACCGAGCAGATACAGTTCGTGCGCCTCGGCGTTTTGGGTGCGGCCGCGCGTGGCCGCGGACACTTGCGCGCTTACCCGCGCGCTGGCCGCCGCGTCGGCCGGCTCCCCGAGCAGTGCGGAACGCAACTCCTGCACGACCGAGCGCGCGATGTCGTCCTGCACCGCGAAGATGTCGTCCAGCTCGCGGTCGTAGGACTGCGACCACAAGTGCGCATCGCTCGCCGCCTGAACGAGCTGGGCGGTGATGCGCACGCGCCCGCCCGACTTGCGGACGCTGCCCTCGAGCACCGTCGAGACGTTCAGCTGGCGCGCAATCGTCGGGATGTCCACGTCCCCCTTTCCCTTGAAAGAAAAGGCGGACGTTCGCGAGGCGACCCGTAAGCCGGGAATCTTCGCGAGCACGTTCAGCAGTTCCTCGGCCAGTCCGTCGGCAAAGTGCTCATTCGCCGCCTCGTCGCTCAGGTTGACGAATGGCAGAACCGCAATCGAGGGCGTCGTCGGGTCGAAGGGAGCGACCATCGCGCGTCGCAGCGTATCGGGCGCCACCGCCGCTGCAGCTGGTGCCTGGTGAATCGGCATCGTCAGCGCCGGCAGTGCCACTGTCGACAATTCGCCCAGCCGATCGATGCGCCGCTCGCCGCGCGCGATCTCGACCAGGGCAGCCCGTTCTGCGGCGGGGACTTGCAGGCACGCCGCCAGCCGTTCGGCCAGCCGGTGGGACGGGCGCCGCTCGTCGCCTTCGACCTTGCGCAGCGCCGATACCGAGCAGTGAGCGCACTCGGCCAGTGCGGCATGCGTCAACCCGAGGGCCATACGGCGCCGGCGCAGCCACAGACCGAACGACAAGGTGCTGTCCACTTCCATCTTCCGCCGCGAAGTCGGTCGCTGCTGTCGAGCGCGAACCTCACACCCCAGTGTGTCACTTTTGGGGCAGGAACCGCCACCTACCGGCCGCCCCCACCGCCTAACTTTCGCCGGCGGTCGCAACAACGACCGCTCCAGGCGGCGGGGCGATGCTCGCCCAGTCCGCAGTTGCGATCAACCAACCCGTTCCGACATAAGGGGGTGACCATGCGGTCGACCTTGCTTCGTGTTGCGAGTATCAAGGGCTCCGGCGTGTCGACAGCGCTCGGCAATCCGCTATGGGCACGCGCATCGCTGGCGGCACTCTCGGTCTGGGCAATCGCTGCATCCAGCGGTATCGCCGGCGCAATCACCGAGAACCGGCAGGATGCGTGGATGACGATTGTCACGGCTGCGGTGGTCCTCGTGTCCGCCCTGCTGTCGAGCATCGTCGGCTTTGCGTTCTCCGCGATCGCCGGCAGCGCGCTCGCGTACTTCAAGTTGGACCCCGTCAACGCAGTGCGAACGATCGTCCTCTGCTCGAGCGCGATCCAGCTCTACGCTGTCTGGAGGTTGCGCGCCTCGATACGCTGGCGTCCACTCTGGCCGCTTCTCATCAGCGGCGCATTGACGATACCGATCGGGGTCGGACTGTTGGTCCGGCTCGATCCTTCACTCTACGTGATGGGGCTGGGTCTGTTCCTGATCGGCTACGGCGCCTACGCATTGATTCGTCGCGAGACACGCGTCGTCCGGGGCAACATCTGGACAGCAACGGTCGCGGGTGCGCTGGGAGGTCTGGCCGGTGGACTGGCCGGCTTTCCTGGTGCCAGCGTCACGATCTGGTGCTCGCGGCGTGGATGGGACAAGCACCAGCAGCGTGCCGTCTACCAGCCGTACATCCTGATCATGCAGCTGCTCACCATCGTTTGCCTGCACTGGGACAGGCTCCCCCCACCGTGCAGGCCACGCAGGACCTGGCCTTTGTTCCCTTTGCTTGTTCGGAGCCATGGGTGGACTCGCGCTGTTTGAACGGATGAACAACCGGCAATTTCATCCTGGCCACCAGCGCGTTGCTGCTCGTTTCCGGAGTCGGCCTGCTCCTTCGAGCACTCTGATTCGCCGCGAATGGGATCGAGTTGCGCTACGCGCTGGCCAGCGTCGCTCAAGCTGATCTGCAAGGACCGGAATGAGCGTTTGCAGGTACACGAGTTCGGGCAGCTGCGTGTACGCTCAACCTCGACCCTGGTCCACGGTGGGGAGTGTCTGGCGACGGCCAATGCATTCAGATCGAGATCTGGAACGCTTCGTCGAGGCGCAAAGTCGCGTCTTCGACTCTGCCCGAAGCGAGCTGAAGGCGGGTCGCAAGGCAAGCCACTGGATGTGGTTCATCTTCCCGCAACTTCGCGGATTGGGACGCAGCGCGACGGCGCACTACTTCGGCATCGCATCGGACGCCGAGGCGCGCGCCTACCTAGAACACTCCGTGCTCGGCCCGAGATCGCGAGAGTGCG
>CAVPGM010000031.1:0-18194 GCA_963703945.1 uncultured beta proteobacterium
CGCGAATGTTCGGTATGGCGTGCTCCGGGAAGTCACGTCCTGGCGCGACGCCAGCCTGATCTGGCAGTTCGCTCACTGGCGGATCTTCGCAGCCACCGTTTCCGATTGACGCGTCGGCGCATGTCCGAGCACGGCCGCGGTCCTGTAGAAGCGACTCGCCGCCGTGAGCATCAGCGCCACCACCGCGGCAAGCCCCAGGGCGACATGCACCCCGGCCACGCCGCGCGCGCCCAGCTGCTCGACAAGAAGTCCGAACGCCAACGTCAGGACGGCATAGCCTGCAGCTGCGGTCAAAGGCGAAGCATTGCGCTGGCCCCGGCGCGCGGGTGCCCACAATTGACCGCCCCAGGCCAGACCCCATGCAGCGCCATGCGTGAGGACCAGGCCCACCAGGTCGAACGGCGCCGCGGCCCACGCAACCAGGGCTGCACCCGATGCCAGCAGGATGGCGCATACGATCGACAGCGTGCGAACAGACCAGCGCGCGATCGACCGCCTGAGCACGAGCGCCGGGCCGAACATCGCGGCCAGATGCAGCAGCACCATCTGCTGCGGACCGATGGCCAGGCCGCGGCACCACTCGGCCATCAGCGGCAGCGCGGCCATCATCGGCAACATGGCGAGACTGGCGAGCAGCAGCGGCCATTGCAGCGTGTCGCGCCAGGCACCGGCTGGCCAGGCAGGCAGCGAACAATCGAACAGGCCCGCGCGACAGCCAGTCGTCCGGGGACGGTCCTCGATCCGGCGCTGCAGGATCACCAGCACGATGGCCGTCGTGCTGACGAAGGCAGCAAGGCGCACGGAGAGCGCCGGTAGATCGGCGAGGTCGCCCAGCACCAGACCCGCGCACAGCGCGCCAAGGCTCGCAGCGCCGATCGGCGGCGCGGGCACGGCAGCCTGTGCCAGTCGCAGGCTGCGCACGACGCCCGAGGCGAGTGCGGTCAGCGCCGCCCAGCCGAGCAGCGCCGCCAGCAGTGCGGGCAATCCTTGCCCTCGACCCGCCTCCAGCAGGCCGATGCCGGTGATCGCGGCGGCCACGCACAGTGCCAGAGCGCGTGTCCACGGACGCATGCCGCCCCTCGTGCTGACGGCGGCGGCCGCACCGAGTGCCAGCAGCCAGAGCGCGACGAGCGCAAACCCGCTGCCGACGCCGCTGCCCACCGCGGGCGCGAATTGCAGCGCCAGGCTGCCGACGCCGATCCAGCCCGCAAGCAGCAGTCCCCACGCACAGGCGCGCGCCAGCGTCAGGCGCAGCATTCCCGTGCCTGGCGGTGCCATTCATCCGACCGCCTCGCGCGCAAGGCTCGCCGGCCATTGCAGTGTGTGGCCGGTGCTGGCCGCGAAACGCTCGAGGTCCTCGGGCGTGTCGATGTCGATCCGGTAGCGCCGGTTGTCGGTCTCGAACCAGCACACGCGCTCCGGGATGCGCAAGGCGCCATTTGCGGCACGCAAGGTCGGCGCTGCCGGCGAGCCATTCCTCGCGCAGCGCGGCGTCGAAGATGACCGGGTTGCCCGGCAGGCGCTCGCCGTCTTCGCCCGCGACGCGCGGCACCACCATCGAAGCATCGCCGCGTTTCTTGAACGCTCCGATCAGCGCGGTGATGTCCTGCTCGTTGATCAGCGGCTGGTCGGCAAGCGCGACGATCACGGCGTCGAGCCTGGGTGACAACGCCTGCAGCCCGATGCGCACCGACGAGGGCTGACCGTCATCGGGCGACGCGTTGTGCGCGAGCGTGATGGGGAACGGGCGCACCGCGGCTTCGATGGCCTCGGCATGATGACCGGTCACGACCACCACTTCGTCGACACCGGCGCCCGAAAGCGCGACCAGCTGGCGCAGGATCAGCGGCACGCCCCCGAGCTCCAGCAGGGCCTTCGGTCGCCCGCCGAGGCGCGAACCCGCGCCGGCCGCCAGCACGACGGCGCCGACGGTCATGCGGCTGTACAGGCCGTTGGCCTTGAGCAGGCATCCCATGTCTAGTCTCCGGTCACCGAAGCGCCTCGATGAGATTAGGCAACACCGCGCGGATACTGTTCAAATCGGCCGCCGGCGCGAGCAGGTCCAGATGCGGCATCGCGGCCTGCATACCCTGGCAGACCGGGGCGTAGCCGGGACGATTGCACAGCGGGTTCAGCCAGACGATACGCCGCGCGCGGCGCCTCAGCTGGCCGAGTGCGTCCGACAAGGCCGCCGGGTCGCCGGTGTCGTAACCGTCGCTCAGAATGATGATGGCCGTGCGGGAGTGCACGAGGCGCGGTGCATGCTCGCGGTTGAACTGCGCAAGGCTTTCACCGATGCGCGTGCCGCCGGCCCAGCCCTGCGCGATCAGGTGCAGTCGCTCCTGCGCACGCCATGGGTCCGGATCGTGCAGCGCCTGCGACACCGCGGTGACGCGCGTGTGGAAGATGAAGCTGTGCACGTCGGCCAGCTCCGCGCTCAGCGCGCGTGCGAGGCGCAGGTAGAAGAAACTGTAAAGCGCCATCGACCGGCTGACGTCGATCAGCAGCACCAGGCGCGGCCGAACGCGGCGGCGGTCGCGCCACGCCAGGTGAAACGGCGTGCCGCCGCTCGCCACGCTGCGCCGTATCGTCGCGGGCAGATCGAGGCGGCGCCCGCGGCGCACGCGCGCCTCGCGACGCAGCCGGATGTGCCTCAACTGCCGGGCGAAGCGCCGCATCAGCGCTTCGATGTCGAGCGCATGCTCGCGCTCGGTCAGCGCGCGGAAGTCGGTCGAGCTCAGCACTTCCTGTCGACTGGCCGCCATGGCGCGGACGGGCCTCGTCGCTTTCCTCGATGGTGTCACTGTCATCGGCAGCGTGTGGTTGCTCGCCGCTCGGGGTTGCGCCATCGGTCTCGCGGCGCTCGGGACGCTGCCACGTGTTGGCCGGCAAGAACCACGCATCGAACAGTTCGTCGAAGCGCGACCACTCGTCGCAGCGACCGCACAGCAACGCCTGCAGGCTCCAGCGCAGAACATCCGCGTCGAGCACCCCGACCCGTTGCGCGGTGCGGAGCACGGGCACGCCATCGGCACCGCCGACCGCAAAACCGTTGGCGCGCAGGAAACCGGGAAAGCCCAGTCAGCCGCGCGGTGGTCCTGGCCTCGAGTGTCGGAGCGACCGCGGTCAACATGCCGCCGCCAGTCGAGCGACTGCTTCGCGCGAGAAGGCCGCGCGGTCGTCGCGGGTCTTGATCAACGCACTGAGCGTTTCCATGATGCGCTCGGCGCCGTCGACGTCGATCGCCGAAATGCCCAGACGCAGCAGCGCAGCGGTCCAGTCGAGCGTTTCGGCGATCCCGGGCTTCTTCTGCAAATCCATGCGGCGGACGCTCTGCACGAAGGCCACGATCTGCTGCGCCAGTTCGGCCGCGACGCCGGGCGCCTTCTTGCGGACGATGGCCAGTTCCTTCTCGTAGTCGGGGTAGTCGATGTACTGGTACAGGCACCGTCGACGCAGCGCGTCGGACAGTTCGCGCGTGCCGTTGGAGGTGATCACGACCATCGGCCGACTGGTCGCGTTCACCGTACCGAGTTCCGGGATCGAGAGCTGGAAATCCGACAGCAATTCGAGCAAGTAGGCCTCGAAGGCTTCGTCGGCCCGGTCGACCTCGTCGATCAGCAGCACCGGCGGCTCGTCGCAGGTGATGGCTTCGAGCAGCGGACGCTTCAGCAGGTAGCGCTCGGAAAAGATGTCCTGTTCCTTCTGCGCCAGACTCTTCTCGCCGGCACGTTCGTCATTCTCGAGCAGCTTGATCGCCAGCAACTGGCGCTGATAGTTCCATTCGTACATCGCCGAGTGGGCGTCGAGGCCTTCGTAGCACTGCAGCCGGATCAACCGCGTGTGGCGCACCGTGGCGAGCACCTTGGCCACCTCGGTCTTGCCGACACCGGCATCGCCCTCGAGCAGTAACGGTCGGCCGAGGTCCTGCATCAGCAGCAGCGCGGCCACCAGCCTGGGTTCGGCGATGTAGCCGGCGCGCGCCAGATCCTGCTGCAGGGAAGCCAGTTCCAGCTTGCGCTCGGCACTCATGTCTTCGATTTGAACAACGAGCGCAGCCAGTCCCTGATGACGGCCCAGATCAACGCCAAGGCATTCAACTGCTTCGGCTCCGGTGCTACCGTAGGCGCAGGGGCTGCGTGGGCGCTTGAGCCGGCTTGCTCCGTTGGCGCGGCCTGCGGCCCAATCGGCGGCGCCTGAACCCGCGCAGAAAAGTTGGCGGCGAACTGCTTGAGCAGCTGATCTGCCACCGAGTCGATCATGCGCCCGCCGAAGGCCGCCGCCTTGCCGCTCATCGACACCTCACTTGCGCCCACCAGCTTGCTCGAAGCAGCGTCGATCGCCTCGACCCGTGCGGTCAGGTCCATCGAAGCGCCGGAGCTGCCGGTACTGTCGGTGCCCTTGCCGACGAGGCGCAGGGTCCTGTTCGCCGGTTCGAGCGCAACGACTTCGACCTCGCCCCGGAACGACATGCTCGCCGGCCCGAACTTGACCGCCACCGTGCCCTTGTAGAGTTTCTCGCTGACGCGCTCGGTGATCCGGGCGCCCGGCATGCAGCGGGCCACCGCCTCGATATCCTGCAAAAGCGCCCAGGCCGTGTCCGCCGACGCGGGCAGGGCAAACGTCCGTTCGAGCGCGACCTTCACGTTCGCCTTGAGTCAGCCGCGAGCCACCTCGTCGCACACATTCATCGCTTGTTGATACCCAGCGCATTGCATTGCTGCCAGACCCGGTACGCGCTGTGCGGCATGTCCATGTGCGTCACGCCGAGGTGTGCGAAGGCATCGATCACGGCGTTGCTGAAGCACGGAATGCCGCCGACGTGCGGCGACTCTGCGACACCCTTGGCGCCGATCGGGTGGTGCGGGCACGGCGTCACCGTATGGTCGGTCTCCCAGTGGGGCGTCTCCATCGCGGTGGGCAGGAAGTAGTCCATCAGGCTGTTGCCGAGGTGATTGCCGTTCTCGTCGAACGGAATCTGCTGGCCCATTGCCACTGCAAATGCCTCGGTCAGTCCGCCGTGGATCTGGCCCTCGATCACCATCGGGTTGATGCGCGTGCCGCAGTCGTCGAGTGCATAGAAGCGCCGTACCTTGACCTCGCCCGTGAACTTGTCGATGTCCACCACGCACAGGTAGGAGCCGAACGGGAAAGTCATGTTCGGTGGGTCGTAGTACGCGACCGCGTTCAGGCCCTGTTCCATGCCGGCCGGGATGTTGCCGGTATGCGAGACCATGCAGATCTCCTTCATGGTCTTGCTCTGGCTGGGATTGCCCTTGACTTTGAAGCGGTCGATTTCCCAGTCGAGGTCGCCCTCGGCCACCTCGAGCAGGTGCGCAGCGATCTTCCTCGCTTTCTCCTTGATCTTGCGCGCGGCCTGGGCAGTCGCGGCACCGGAAACCGGCGTCGAGCGTGAGCCCCAGGTACCGGCACCGTAGGGCGCCTTGTCCGTGTCGCCTTCCTCGACGACGATGTCGCTGGCCGGCAGGCCAAGCTCGGTCGCGATGATCTGCGCGTAGGTGGTCGCGTGGCCCTGACCCTGCGACATCGTGCCGAGTCGCGCGATCACGCCGCCGGTGGGGTGCACGCGGATCTCGCAGCTGTCGAAAAGGCCGATGCCCAGGATGTCGCACACCTTGGTCGGCCCCGCACCGACGATCTCGGTGAAGGTCGAGATGCCGATTCCCATCAGCGTCGGGCTCTTCGGGTCAGCGCGTTTGGCAGCCTGCTCGCGGCGCAGGCCGTCGTAGTCGACTGCCTTCAGCACTTTATCGAGCGCCACGTGATAGTTGCCGCTGTCGAGCGTCCAGCCGAACGAGGTGGTGTAGGGGAACTGCTCGGCCTTGACGAAGTTGCGGCGGCGGATCTCGGCCTTGTCGACGCCGACCTTCAGCGCCAGCACGTCCATCATGCGTTCGATCAGGTAGATCGCTTCGGTCACGCGCAGCGAGCAGCGGTAGGCCACGCCGCCCGGCGCCTTGTTGGTGTAGACCGCATCGACCCGCGCGTACGCGTTGGGAATCGCGTAGCTGCCGGTGCAGATCGAGAACAGGCCCGCCGGCAGCTTGGTCGCCGACACGTGCGAATTGAACGCGCCATGATCGGCCAGCGCCGTGAACCGCAGGCCCTTGATGCGGCCGTCCTTGTCGGCGGCCAGTTCGCCGACGCAGTGGTAGTCGCGCGCAAAGCCGGTCGTGGAGATGTTGTCGATGCGCGATTCGATCCACTTGATCGGCACGCCGGTGACGATCGACGCGACGATGGCGACGACGTAGCCCGGATATACCGGCACCTTGTTGCCGAAACCGCCACCGATGTCGCCGCCGACCACGCGGATCTTGCTCTCCGCGATCCCCGACAGCATCGCCAGCACGGTGCGCACCAGGTGCGGCGCCTGGCTGGTCATGTAGACGGTCAGGTAGCCGGTGGCTTTGTTGAACGACGCGACGCAGCCGCAGGTCTCGATGCGGGCAGGGATGCACGCGCGGGTTCAGGATCTCCTCGCGCACTGTCACGGCGGCATTGCGGAACGCGGTGTCGGCTGCCGTCTTGTCACCGGCTTCCCAGGTGAAGATGTGATTCGGATGCGTGCGCGGGCCGTGGCCGACCTCCTTCTTGTCGGCGATGTCCTCGCGGATGATCGGCGCATCGGGCGCCATCGCCTTCTTCGGGTCGACAATCGCCGGCAGCTCCTCGTAATCGACCTCGACCAGCGCTGCACCGTCGGCCGCGGCATAGCGGTCAGTGGCCAGCACCATCGCCACTTCCTGCATCTGAAAGCAGACCTTCTTGTCGGCCAGCACCGCCTGGACGTCGCCGCCGAGCGTGGGCATCCAGTGCAGGTTGACCGGTTTCAGGTCATCGGCCGTCAGCACCGCCACCACGCCGGGCGAAGCAAGCGCCTTGCTCTTGTCGATCGACTTGATGCGGGCGTGCGCATAGGGGCTGCGCACGATGGCGCCGAACAGCATGCCCGGCAGCTTGATGTCGTCGATGTAACTGCCCTGGCCGCGAATGAAGCGAGCATCCTCCTTGCGCAGCAACGAGGTGCCCATGCCCTGCAGTTTCTGTTCGCGTTCCTGGAGTTCGGACTGGTCGCCCATGAGTATCTCCGGTCGAAATTCGGTGAGGGTCGCGCGCGCGTGTGTGGAGAAAGATGTGCCTAGGCCGCCACGGCTGGGGCGGCTGCGAGCTTGCGGGCGGCGGACTGCACCGCCTTGACGATGTTCTGGTAGCCGGTGCAGCGGCACAGGTTGCCCGAGATGCCGTAGCGGATCTCCTGCTCGGTCGGGTTCGGGTTCTCCTTCAGCAGGCGGTATGCGCGCGTCAGCATGCCCGGCGTGCAGTAGCCGCACTGCAGCCCGTGCTCCTCGTGAAACGCCTGCTGCAGCGCGTGCAGCACGCCGCCCTGTTCGAGGCCTTCGACGGTGATCATCTCGGACCCGTCGCACTGGACCGTCAGCACGGTGCATGACTTGACCGACATGCCGTCCATGTCGACCGTGCAGGCGCCGCAGTGCGAGGTCTCGCAGCCGATGTGCGGGCCGGTGTGCGCGAGCTTCTCGCGCAGCGTGTGGATCAGCAACTCGCGTGGCTCGACCACCACGTCGACGCCCTTGCCGTTGAGCTTGAAGGAGACCTTCTGCGTGTTCGACATTTTTCGACTCCCTGCTTGGGCTAGGACCTGGTCGTGCGGGCGTGTGCAGCCTGCAGGGCTCGTCGCGTCATCTCGCCGCACATGGCGGTCTTGTATGCCGCGTCGCCGCGCTGGTCGGGCGTGGGCTCGCAGATGCCCATTGCGAGCCGCGCCGCCTCGTTCAGGCTCGACTCGTCGACCGGCTTGCCGACTAGAGCGGCTTCGGCGGCCCGCGCCTTGAGCGGGGTCGGACCCACGTTGGTCAATCCGATGCTGACCTTGGCAACGCGCCCGGCATTCATCTGCAGCAGGACGGCAGTGGCGGCCGTCGCAAAGTCCCCGGTCTTGCGCTTGAGCTTCTGATACGACCAGCCGCTGCCCGGTGCGGGGATCGGCACTCGAATCTGGGTGAGGATCTCGCCCGGCTCTGCCAGCGTCGAATACAGGCCGAGGAAGAAACCGTCCGCCTTGACGACGCGCTCGCCACTAGGCCCCGCGAGGACGAAGGACGCATCGAGCGCCATCATCAGCGCCGGGTGGTCGTTGCCGGGGTCGCCGTGCGAGATGTCGCCGCCGATCGTGCCCTTGTAGCGCACCTGCGGGTCGGCGATCCAGCCCGCGCCCTCGACCAGCAGCGGCACCTTGTCGGCCAGCAGCGCGGAGCGGAGCAGGTCGTTCTCGGTGGTCATTGCGCCGATGCGGATTTCATTGCCTTCCTGCTTGATTCCGCGCAGTTCCGGGATCTTGCCCAGATCGATCAGTGCGCTCGGCTGCGCGAATCTCAGTTTCATCATCGGCAGCAGGCTGTGTCCGCCGGCCAGCAGCTTTGGCCTCGGGCCCCAGAGTGCCGAGCAGCTTGATGGCGTCACCGACCGAGCGTGGCGCGTGGTAGTCGAAACTGGCTGAAATCATGGTCGCTGTCTCCTCTTTCCTGCCGACGGACCCGGGCGAGCGACATTAAGCACTCTCCTTCGCGAGGGCAACCGCGCGCTGCAGCATGTCGAAAGGTCACAAGGGGAGGGTAGGGCCCGCTGAAGCGCGCCGCGCAGGCGGTGACGCCCCAAGAGCACGCATTCCGAGGTCGGTGCCAAAATCGCTGCCGGCAGACGGACAGAGGGCCTCATCGCCAACTATGAAAGGTTTTTTCGCACTCATCCATTCACGCGGGCCGGCCTGGGACCACGCGGTTCCGATGGAGGAGCAGCCCGATTGGGCAGGTCACGCAAGGTTCATGGACCAGCTCGTTGACGAGGGGTTCATCGTGTTGGGCGGGCCTTTGGAGGGCACCGCGGAAGTCCTGCTGATTCTCAGGGCGTCCAGTGCGGACGAAATCGAACGCCGGCTGTCGCCCGACCCGTGGAGAAAGAATGGACTGCTCGTCGCGAAGCAATGCCTGCCTTGGAGGCTTCGGCTTGGCGCTCTCTCCTAGGCTTCTTAGCGTTGCGAATGTGTCGCTGCAGACTACAAACCGATCACTGCTGCGGCCGGAACACCAGGAAGAATTGGTAGGGAAGAAATCCGTGCTGCGCCACTTGCGCATAGCCGGCGCTGGCCATCTCCTCGGCGACCTTCCGCGCGGAAATCCGATCGCTCTTCGGCGGACCGATCGGTGACTCGGCAGTGAAGTCGATGATCGCGACTTGTCCGTCCGGATTGAGGCTGTTCCGGAGGCGCTTGAAGTAGGCGATCCGATCGCCGATGTGGTGGTAGGTATCGACAAGGAGGATCCGGTCCACCTTCTCCGGAAGTGCCGCACTGTCGGCCCTGGCTTGCACGGCACCAGATTCTTCAGCCCTTCGCGCCTGGCTCGCTCGCCGAGATACTTGACCATGTCAGGCTCGAGGTCCACCGCGTAGACGCGACCGTCCGGCGCCATGTGAGCGAGGCGCGCCGAGAAATAGCCGGTGCCTGCACCGATGTCCGCTACCTTCGCATTCGGCGCAAGCTTGAGCGCCATGATCACCTCGTGGGGCTTCTGCCAGCGGTCGCGTTCCGGATCGTCGAAGACCTTGGCCCAGTTCTCCGCGTCCGAGAAGCCGTGCTGATGTGTGTGGGGCGTCTGCGCCATTGCGCTGCCGGCACTGATCAGCGCGAGAGCCGAGAACATGAGGCGGAGCGGGCGAAGCATCCTGGCGTCAATGCGTGACACTTCAAAATGAGCCTGACCGATGCTCATTCGCGAGCATCGGTCAGCCCAGCCCAGTAGATCAAAGGGCGCTGCGCTCCGAGCTGCCTACTTGAGCGGCGGGATCGGAATCACCCCAGGAAAGACATACGCCTGCAGCATGGCGATCACGCCGATCACCGCGGCGCCGGCGATCGAATGCCAGAACACCGTCCGGAAGATCGGTCCCAGCGCGAACGACCGCTCCTTCGGATCGTCGTAGCAGGCCGCGCACGCCACCATGATGGACTGGGCGTCGATCATCTTGCCCATCACACCTCCGGTCGAGTTCGTTGCCACGATCAGGATCGGATTGAGGTTGAGTTGCTGCGCGGTGATCCGCTGCAGGCTGCCGAACAGCGCATTGGACGCCGTGTCGGAGCCGGTCAGGAAGACTCCAAGCCATCCCAGATACGCGGCAAAGAACGGGTAGAACCACCCCGCGCCCGTGAACGCAAGGCCAAGCACGGCGTCTGTCCCGGAGTAGCGGGTCAGGAATCCGAGACCGAGCACCTGCGCAATGACCAGCACCGGGATCTTCATCCGCTGCATGGTCTTCATGAAGGCGTCTTTCCACTGGGCCGCGCTCAACTTCAAGACCAGCCCCGAAAGAAGAGCCGCGACGAAGACACCGGTGCCGGCGGCAGACAGCCAGTTGATCGCGAACCGCGCGGCTTCGGGCTTGGCATTGACGGGCGCGACCGGCGGCATCCGCTGCACCAGGTTGTGCAGCGACGGCATATCCCACACCGGCAGTGAAAGCGTCCCACCGAAGGTCGAACCGAACAGCGTCGTCGTGAACGTGATTCCCGAGAACAGGCTGTTGAGGGTCTTCTTGAACTCCGGCACGCCCCACAGCGCGCAGCAGGCGATCAGGATCACCCACGGCAGCCACGCATAGGCGGTTTCGCCGGCGGTGTACTTGTATTTCCACTCGTGGCTGTCGCTGGTCGCCGTCGCGGTGCTCTTGCCGGCTCTCTCAAGTGCCTCGCGCTCCGACTTGAGCAGGAAGCGCGTCTTCGGGTGCCAGACGAAGCGCAGGAAGAGCGCCGTGCAGATCACCGAGAACACGCCCGACACCACGTCCGTCATCAGGTGCAGCTCATTGGTACCCGACGCGAAGAACTGCATCAGCGCAAAGGACGCGCCTGCCACGAGCGTCGCGGGCCACACCTCAAAGACCTCCTTCCAGGTCCCGCCTTCCATCTTCACGAACGTCGCCACCAACCAGAACGGAACCAGGACCGAGACGAACGGCAGCTGGCGGCCGGCCATCGCGGACAGCGTGACCTGATCGAGGCCGCTCACGGCTGCAAGAGTGACGATCGGTGTGCCGATCGCGCCCCACGCCACCGGCGCAGTGTTGGCCAGCAGGTTCAGGACGGCAGACTGGAACGGCTTGAAGCCCAGTCCGACCATCACGGCACCCGCGATCGCCACCGGCGTACCGAAACCGGACGTCCCTTCGATGATGGCGCCGAATGAGAAGGCGATCAGCACGCACTGCAGGCGCCGGTCGAACGAGATGTGGACGATGGACTCTTTCACGATCTCGAACTTGCCGGTCATGACGCTCATCGTGTAGAGGAACATCGCCGCCAGCACGATCCAGATGATGCCGAGGAAGCCCGACAGGGTGCCCAGCGCAAAGGCGGAGATCGCCGAGGTCCATGGCATCTTGAAGGCGAAGCAGGAGACCAGGAATGCCGCGATGACCCCGTAGAACGCCGCATAGGGGGCCGAGATGCCGAGGTGCACGGTGCCCTGGGCATCGCGGTGCCGGTGCAGGGCGATGAAGTAGAGCAGCGTCAGAATCGGAATGGCGGCAACGATGGTCGAAAGAAACGCATTGCCGAGCGGGTCGTAGTTCTGCTGAAACATGACAACTCCCCTCGAGGGATCTGGTCACACCCTCGGATGCTCAGTCACCCCGAATTTGAACGGGGCCGATTTGTCGACACACCTGGTCAAGGTCGCGATCGACGGCTCTTTTGAGTTCTGTTGAGCGGGGGAAGCATAGATTGGCAAGACGCGCTATGCACCTGGATTCGTGCGTGTCGCGGCTGTTTCGCGAACGATGGCTTGTCGCGGCGCACCATGGACTCGGGCAGCAAGCACCCTTCGCACTGAAGCCTCGAGCAAGTCCCTTGATGGCCTCGTCAGACGTGAACAGTGTGTAGCAAGTCGCAACGCACTAGCCTCGCCGGCTAGCGTCGGCGCAGGAGCAACCATCGTCAGAACGGCACACACGGCGACACCGCGGTCAGTCTGGCACGCCGCTGATCATCGTTCCAAATGCGAACGACGCCCCACTTAACCGAAAATGTTGCTGCCCCAGCACCAAGCTTGTCCGTCGGCAGTCAGCGTAAAGGTCGCGCGGTGCGCAAGTCGATCTTGGCGCACGTCGGCGATGACCCGGACAGGGCATTGCACGGGCGTGCGGGTCCCGTCACCAAGCAGCAGCAGCCGACACGGCAAATTTCACGCGGATTCTTACGCCGACAGACTCCGCACCTGATTCGATCTCTAAGGAAGCCTGATGGTAATCGGCAATCTCTTTGACGATCGCCAGTCCTAATCCCGATCCCTCGCCCGCAGTGTCGGGCACTCGATAGAATCTTTCCACCACCTTGCTCCGCTCCGGTTCAGCGATGCCCGGTCCACTGTCCTCAACTTCGACAAATGCAAAATTGTCCACTTCGCCGGTGCGCACCGTGACGCTTCCTCGACGAGGGGTGTACCGCAGGGCGTTGTCGATCAGATTATTCAGAAGCTCCGGCAAGACCAGACGGTCGCCTTGAATGCGGGCAGTCGAGAGCACGAAGCCAAGGTCGACCCCCATCAACATCGAAACCGGCACCCACTGCCGAGCCGCGTCTTCCGCTATTAACCGCAGGTCCAAGGGCATCAGCGAAGTACCGGATTCGCTGGCCGTCTCTGCCTTGGCCAGCGAGAGGAACTGATTCACGGTCCGAGCCGTGCGGATTGTTGCAGCGTGCATGCCTTCGACCTGACTATGGACCTCGTCGCCAAGCTCGCCTTGGAGCAGCAATTCAAGGTGCATCTGCAGTCCTGCCAGCGGCGTGCGCAATTGATGCGCCGCATTTGTCATGAAACGACGTTGCGCGGAGCTCTTCTCGCGCACGCGCTGAAGTAGCGTATTGAACGCGGCAACCACCGGGGCAATCTCGGTTGGCTCCTGCGTCAATGAAAGCGGCCGGAGATCGGCCGGCGTACGTGTGAGCAGTTCATCGCGCAGACGAACCAGTGGGGCAAGGGCTCGCGTCAGACCGACCCATACGACGATTCCCGAAAAGAGTGCGATCAGAATGATGGGTACCAGGGACTCGGCCATCAGCTCCCACATGAGGCGGTTGCGCTTATGCAGCGTTTCGCCAACCTGAACGACGATTCCGTCAGCCTTGCGGTAGGTGACAAGTCGAATAGGACTGCCACCGAATTCGGCATCGGAGAAGACCGTACTCTCCGAAGCATCGTCAACCATCGCTGCCGGCGGTGGCAGTGACGATGAGCCTGCAATCAACGTGCCATCGGCGGCCGTGACGCGAAAGACGAGGCGATCGACCTGATCAAAGAGCAGGCTGTCGAGCGCCTTCTGCGGCAGATCGAGTCTGGTGCGGTCACCTTCGATCACGACGTTTTCGGAAATGTCGATTGCCGGATCGAGGAGCATTCGATCGTAGGCATTGTTGACTGCAATACGAGCCGACGAGGCGATTACTGCAGCAGCAGTGGCAAGCACGAAGAACATCCCTGCTGCCAAAACAATCAGCAGTCGGCGGCGGATGCTTCGCGCCGTTTCAGGCCGGCGAGTCAAGCTTCGGCCTCACACAGATAGCCGAAGCCGCGCACCGTACGAATTTGCACGCCCGATGGCTCGATCTTCGAACGCAGACGCGAGACGTAGACTTCAATAGCGTTCGGCGAGAGCGGGTCGCCGATGGAATTCAGGTGCTGGGCGATCTGCTCCTTGCTAATGACGCGTCCGGTGCGTCGAAGGAAGATCTCGAGCAAACTCCATTCGCGCGGCGTCAGATCCACCGTCCTGCCAACCACTTCGACCCGCTTGGCGGCCTCGTCGATTCGCAGGCCGGATATCTCGGTCATCGGCGGAACGAGCGGCGGTCGACGCAGCAAGGCACGTACGCGCGCTTCGAATTCGGTGATTGAGAATGGCTTGGTCAAGTAATCATCAGCGCCGAGGTCGAGCCCATGCACGCGATCCTCGACCGCATCGCGGGCAGTCAGCACTAGGACGTTGCTGGTGGACTTGCGCTCGCGCAATCGGCGCAGGACCTCGAAACCGTCGAATATCGGCAGCCCAACGTCCAGCACAATCAGGTCGAAAACGGTGTTCTTCAGGACCGCGTCGGCTTCGGCGCCGGTCCGGGCGTACTCCGACGCGTGACCGGCCCGCGTCAGTACCCTCAGCAGGCCGCGGAGTAGTAGCTGATCGTCTTCGACGACAAGAACGCGCATGGCCTCGGCTCATCGTGTAGAGGTTGACCACCATATCACCATCAAACCGGTGTTTCGCCTGCGTCGCTTGTCAGCAGTTCGTCAGGAAAGAGAAGGTTTCTCAACAGGTTCAGGGATCACACTCCGCGCTCTTGTTCGAGCAAAGGAACCGCGCCCGCCGGTCTGGCGAGTTGCGTGACTGGCGGTGACCTATTGAGGCCGGCGACAAACGGTTTGGCGGGGTTCCCCCGAAAATTCAGATGGGAAGAGACTCCCAGCCCAGCGGCTTGCTTTCGTTTGTTCTGGCCGCGCATGCTGACCGAAGCCAGAGCGTGGGCCAGAACTTGGTCAACAAACTCTGGGAGTTCGGCGGCGCTGACCGCGACACTTGGCGCCCGCAGGCCAGTTTGTCAGGTACTGGTCCTGCTAGCTGCAGTGGTTCCTGTCACCTCTCGTGCCCAAGACTGCGGTTGGTCGTCTATCGATCACCGCGTGGCTTACGACGCTTCGGGTATCTGGAATCCGAATGCGTACCGCGGAACGATGGCCGTACTGACGGTCGCGCAGGTCGGTGGTGCCCTTTGGCTTGGCACCGACCAGCGGCTGGGGCGTACGGCATGGCAGGGGATCGACGCACAGTTGTTGTCCGCCGCGGGGGCAGAGTTAGGGAAGCTCGTATTCACGCGGACGCGCCCCAGTCAAGCAAACAACCCTTGCCTTTGGTTTCAGGGAAGTGGCAACTACAGTTTCCCCAGCGGCGAGGCCGCCGTGGCTGCGGGCCTCGTTACGCCCTACGTCCTCGAGTATGGGAAGGACCTGCCGGCGGTTTACGCGCTCTTGCTGCTTCCGATCTACGTCGGCGAAGGGAGAATCAAGAACCAGGCCCACTGGCAGACGGATGTGCTGGCGGCCTGGGCGGTCGGCGGAGCCGCAGGTTGGTATGCGCACTCTCGGCAGGTACCGCTGGCTGTTCAGGTTCTTCCGCATTCCGTAACTGTCGGTTGGAAGCATTCCTTCTGATGTTCAGGTGCGCGTGGCGAGTGCCTGCCGACGGCCTGAATCGAGGTGTCGCTTGCGCCTGTCCTATCAACTCAGGCAGCGCGGCTTGCTCGACATGACAGCTTGACAGCGGCGTTCGGCTGCGCCGGCAGGGTGTCAGCAGTTCGTCAGGAAGAAGACGGGTTCTCAACAGGTTCGGGGCTCACACTCAAGAGCGTTGTTGAGCCAAGAGCCCCTGGAATCACGCGTCCGCGCCCTCGCTGTTGCTGGGTCACGAGGCGCGCGCGCCGCGCAGTGCTTCGAGCCCGCCATGGTACGAGTGCTTCTCGTGAGAATGTCCTCGCTCGGCGACATCATCCACACCTTTCCCGCCGTGACTGACATGCAGCGACACGTACCAGGGCTCGCGCTCGACTGGGTGGTCGAAGGCGAGTACGTGCAACTCGCGCAAATGCATTCCGCGGTTCGTCGCGTCATTTCATTCCCGCTTCGTCGGTGGCGGCGTGCCATGGCGAGATTCGAGACGTGGTATGAGTTCGCTGCGGCACGGCGCACGCTGGGCGAGGAGAAGTACGATGTAATCCTCGACACACAGGGGCTGCTGAAGAGCGTGTGGGTCGCGCGGCAAGCTCGCGGACCCATTCACGGCTTCGGCCGACACACCGCGCGTGAGCCGATCGTTGCCCGGTTCTACGACTGCGTGCATGAGTTCGCGGCGAACGACCACAAGATTCTTCGATATCGAACGGTAGCGGCGCGGGCCCTCGGCTATGCGTTCGACGCAGCCATCGACTATGGACTTTGCGCGCCCCCGCCGCCGGCCTTTGCGCCCTCCGGCTCATACGTCGTCCTCTTTCATTCGACGGCGCGTGCTGCGAAGCTCTGGAGCGACTCGGGATGGACCACGCTAGGCAGGTATCTGTCCGCTCGCGGGCGGATATGCGTCCTGCCATGGGGCAACGACGAGGAGAGGGCGCGAGCTGAGCGAATTGCCGGGACGGTGCCCGGCGCCCTCGTTCCATCAAGAATGTCCATCGCCGAGGCAGAGGCCCTCATTGGGCACGCTGACGCCGTCGTTGGTGTCGACACTGGGCTGATGCATCTCGCGGCGGCCCTGAAGGTACCGGTGGTGGGCGTCTTCTGCGACTCCGAGCCGATCGATGCGCATCCTTCCGGCGAGGGGCCGACGACGTATCGTGGCGGCGTCGGTCGACCCCCGACTGCCGCCGCAGTGATCGAGGCACTCGGGGAGGTCGTGCCCGACCTCGGCTAGTCCCCGGGGTCTTCAGTACCTAGCACGCGGCAATCCCGCTGCCGGCGGAACTGCACGTTTCATCGCGCCATACTGAGCCAGGGCATAAGTACGCCGATGAGTCCGACGAAATAGACGATCCCGAAGATCAGGCCAAGCTTCCAGAATTCGGCCTTGCCGATGTAGCCGCTTCCGAAATACATCGGCGCCGGGCCTGTCGCGTACGGCGAGATCACGCCCATCAACCCGAGCGAGTAGACGCACAGCAGCGTCAGCATCTGCATATCGACGCCGGGAATCCCTGTGCCTACGCCCAGAACCACCGGCAACACCGCGGCGGCGTGCGATGTGATGCTCGAAAAGAAGTAATGAATCCAGAAGAACAGTGCGACCAGCAGGATGGTGGCGACTGTGGGGGACAGGCCGACCAGTGGCTTGGCAAACGCCTCCGCAACCCATTTGACGAACCCGATCTCGTTCAGGCCCGACGCCAGCGTGAGCAGCGACGTGAAATAGAAGAAGACCTCCCAGGCGCTCTTCTCGGCGACGATGTCGGCAAAGTCGATGACGCCGGTCAGCAGCAGGAGCGAAATGACCACGAATACCACCATGGTCGCATTGATGAAATTGGAGCCCAGCCCGGGGACGCTGATGGTCGGGTTGGCGCCCACGATCCAGAGCAGCATCGCAAGGACCACCAGTGCGGACATGATCCATTCGTTGCGCGTCGTCGGGCCCATCGCCTGGAGTTCTCTTGTGGCCCACGCCGTGATTTCCGGGCTTTCCTTGATCTCCGGCCGGCAAAGCAAATACGCAAGCAGCGGGACGATCAGGATCAGCAGGATGCCAAGCGGGGCAAAGCCGATGAACCACTGCGACCAGATGACATCGACACCGACAGTCTTCTTGGCAATGCCGAGCGCCGCCGCGTTGGGCGCGAGAGCTGTCAGGAACATGGAGCTCGTCACCGCTGTGGCCGCAAAAGCGGTCCACATGACGTAGGTCCCGATGCGGCGCGCGGTCGGCCCGGGTTCGGATCCGTAAATGCGCGGGATATTGCTGATGATCGGGTAGATGGTCCCGCCGCTGCGCGCCGTGTTGGACGGCGTCGCAGGAGCAAGCACCAGGTCCGCGAATGCGACGGCGTATCCCAGTCCGAGCGTCCGTCGGCCGAGCGCGCGCACCAGCACGAGTGCGATTCGCTTTCCAAGTCCGCTCTTGCGATAGCCGATTGCAAACACGAAGGCGCCCACGATCAGCCAGACGGTGCTCTCCGAAAATCCCGAGAGCATCCACCGCAGCGCCTTGTTGGGGTCGGATTCGACGTACCCCGAGAGAGCTGCAGCGGTGAGCCCGATTAACCCGACCGCACCGACAGGCATGGACTCGAGCACCAAACCCGCGATTACGGCAGCGAAGATCGCGAAGTAGTGCCACTGGTTGGCTTTGAGGCCGGCCGGGATCGGCATCAGGTAGATCACCAGCCATACGACGAGCGGAGCGAGAGTTCGCCAGCTGAGTTTCACGGTGGCCTCCGGGCGATGTGAACACTGGGGCAAAGCGCCCAGTTTTGCGCCGTCAGTGCGCAGTGTTCGGCTGATCTCTGGACGCGCGACTGCCTGATCGACCCCAGACTATCGCGTCGGCCACTAGGTTGCCAAGCG
>CAVPGM010000032.1:0-20419 GCA_963703945.1 uncultured beta proteobacterium
GATTTCCTGCTGGACCTTGTTCTCGACCATGCGCTCGAGATCTTGCGGCGTCGGCGGGCGGCGCCACTGCGACTGGAACAGCTGAGTAAGCTGGGCGATCTCGTCGAGCGACAGCCGAATCTCCTTCGACGGCGCGGTCGCCGGGCGTCCGGCCTGCGTGAGGCTGTACAGGCCGAACAGCACCGCGCCGATCACCAGAAAGTGAATGAGCGGTTCACGCAACAGGCGCTTCATAGGATCCGTAAGAGACGCTGCGATGAGAGCAGAACCGTGCCCGCATTGCGCGTTGGTCGCGTAAAGAGAAGATGTTCCGGTGCAGGTTCGTGCTGTTGGGCATCGAGGTCTACTGGTAGCAGCAGAGGCCGTGAACTTCCCCGGCTCGTTCACCTGATCGGCAAGCTCGATGTTGCCATACGTACCGACGATCTCCTCGGACAGCAGCGTAGAACGGCCTGTCTTCCCCTACTGTCGGGTTCCCGGCAAGGCCTGGGTCTGCTGGCCGAACTCGCGCGCCTCCACGGAGGGGCTTTGCCGCAGGTACATGAGAATCGCCAGCCGGGACGGGAACTGCTGCCGGACGTCGGATTTCATCAGCGCGACGTACTCCGTCACTGCGTCCCAGTACTGCCACGCTGCGAGATCCTGTGCAACGTATCCCGCGATCTCTTGGTGCTCCTTCATGAACATCCGGTAGGACTGGATCACTCGCTCGCGCGGGATCACGCCGTTTGCGTTGCCATGCACCGAAAGCGCGAGCAGGGCCGCCTCGATCTCCGGCGTTGAGCGCGCGCGGTCGCGCAAATATCTCTCTTCGACCCATGGCAAGCGCGCCGCGCCGCGCAGCTCGAGGTCCGCGGCCAGCATCGGTGCCAGGTTCGTCGCATTGCCCGATTTCCATGCCGCTTCCAGGCGCTGCTCGAGGGCAGCGGCGTCCCGCGCGTTGCCGGCAATCCCCAGCAGCAGCAGGTAAAGCCGGTGTCGCCCGGTGAGCTCCGGGTCCGCCAGCCACGCACGGACGGCGCGTACGTCGAGGCGCGGCTTCGCCGTCCGCACCGCGGCGTACGGCGCGGCTGGCGAGGTCGCCGTACGCGATCTCGGCAACCAGCGGCTGGCGGTTCTCGAGACAAGGCACGACAAGGGCGACGCGAGCACGCCACTCCTCCGCGCTGATTTCGTCGGCGCGCTTTCCCGCGGCGAGCTTGCGCAGCCAGCTCGACTGCTCTCTGCCGATCGCGCCGAGGATGACCCAGCTGGGGAACTGGTCGTCCCGCACGAGCAGCAGAGGCTCGCTCTTCGCCACCTCGGTGTCCGCCGCAGGACCGGAGCGGGGGTAGCCGCCTTCGATCGTGCTGGTCGAGGGCCGCTCGCCCTTGATGACTTCGATGACACGGAACCGACTCGCGTCGGCGGTCGGGACCGCCAGCACGGCGTGCTGCGCAGCGGCCAGTTGCTGTGCCTTGGTTGGCTGGCCCGCACCCAGACAGAGCGGACATGCAGTCGCCGCGGCGCTCACGCACAGCAGCACCGCGGCGAGCAAACCCCGGGTCGCCTGTCGCTTCCGGAACGCCGGATCCACCCCGACTTGCCTTCCAGCTTCTTCAGCGCTACTTGGGCACGCGGCGAACCACGTTGACACTTCCGATTTCACCTTCTGCAGCGCCTGGTCGGCCATCTCCTCGATGATCCGCCGCCGCATCTGCTCGCGCATGGCCTGGAACTTCTGCTGCTGCTCGGGATTGAGCAGCGGCGAGATCTTCTCGTCGAAGGAGACGCCGAGCTTGCGCAGCGCCTCTACCTTCTGCAGGCCGCTGAGCTTGGTGTCCTTCTTCAGCTCGCCGAGTTGCTTGATCTCCTGCTCGAGAATCGGAACGATCTGCTTCTTCTGTTCTTCCGTCAGCCCCAGCTCGATCGAGAACTGATTCGACAGCGCCGTCAGCGGGTTCGCCGCGATCTGCGGCGCCGGGATGATCTCGTAGTTGGCATAGCCGAACTCGTTGCTGCGCGCGGCGTAGTAGGCGTCGCCGAGCTTGTAGATCGTGACCGAATACGGATCCTGTGAGACGAAGGTGATGAGCTTGCCGCCTTCGATCTTGTAAGGGGCGGTCGTGCCTTCATAGCCGTCGCGCAGCACGCTGCCGACTCCGCTCGGCACGTCGGCGTTCTGGCCGATGCGAAACACGATCGTGTGGCCTTCGGCGGTGAAGTTCGTACTGAACTGTTCGCCCGTGACGTTGTTGCGCACCCAATAGGCCTTGCCGACGAGCAGCGCCTTGAGCTGCGCGTCGTTGAGCGCGCTGGCCCCTTTCTTCTTCAGGTCGGTGACGGTCATGCCCGCTGGAGTGTTCTTGCGCGCCTCGGCCGACGGCGCGTACCAGATCGGCGAGCTCCATGCACGCTCCTGCCCCGTCAGCGGCACGATGTCGGGCGGCGGCAGTCCCGACTTGACCGCCTGGATGAGGGTCCATCGCGGCGTGGGAATCTCCAGTACGCGCGCGTAGTAGAAGGCGTGCTGGCTCGCGTCGAAATCCGGATCCGTCCACACGGTCTTCAACTCGGCCGAGCCGACATCGTTGGTGTAGGTGGCCTTCTCCAGTCGACCGTGCTGCGGATGGCCGGCACCCGGCCGGTCCACTTGTCGGGCTTGCGGTCGCCGGACCAGACGACGTCGAAGACCTTCTCAAAGCTCTGGCCGTTCTGCGTCCAGCCCTTGACGACCTGGATGCGGTCGAGATTGGCCGGAGGTCGGGTCCTTCACCGCCCAGACGACGAAGCTCGGTGCCGTGCCCTTACCGCCTGAGGGCATCGGCGGCAGGTCGCGCGCCCATCGGTACGCCACCTGCGTAGGACTGCTTCACCCAGTCGCCGGCGTTGAGGATGTCCTTGCCGTAGCCCCAGCCGCCGAAGAAGCGCACCCTGATGTGCGGGCCGCTGACGCCGAAGGTCTCCTTGCGGTACATCGCGTCGAACAGCGAAGCCCGGGTGTTCTCCTCGGCCCACACGCCGGTCAGCCCGCCGGGGTTCTCCAGCCGCACGTCCATCGTGCCGCCGATCAGTACGCCGGCAAAGCGCCGCTCGACCGTCCCGTCCGCATCGGCGTGCAGGCCGTAGAAGTTGTCCTGGCGGTACGGGCTGCCGGTGTTGTGCGAGTCGGAGCCGCCGGCCATGCCGAACTTGTACGGGTTGTAGCCGCGCGTGTCCTGCATCGCGATGCCGTCCTTGTACGCCTGGCGCGCGAAGCTGCCGGTGATGTGGTCGATGCGGCCGACGTCTGCCGGAAGGCCGAGGATGGCCTGATACAGCTCGTAGCTGGCGAACTCGTCGTTGGGCGACAGCAGCGGGTGCGTCTCCGATTGCCCCTTGCCCTGCTTGATCTCGACCAGGCGCTCGTTGCGGTCGCGCGCGGCCGCCCAGGCGGCGTCGATCGGCCGCCCGGTGGTGTTGTCGACGTCGACCGGGTACATCCAGCCGTCGCTGACGTTCGCGTTGTGCGAGATCGCGAGCAGTTCGTTGCCGGCCTTGCGCTGCGCGTCCATCCAGTTCCACAGTTCCGTGGGGAGCTTGGAGTCGAGCGCGCTGAATGGATAGTCCGGTACCTTGTCGCAGGCCCGGAAGAAGACGTTGCGGTGCAGGTTGCGGTTGCCCGGCATCGACGTCCACTCGTACGAGCAGAACGCGGTGAACTTGCCGGGATGATTGTTCTCGTCGGCGATCCTGACGTTTTCCTTCCAAACGGTGGACGTGATCTTCGGGTCCATGAACGCCTTCACCGGCGCGCTCGCGGCCAGCTTGAGCAGATACGAGAAGACCCGGTTTTGCTCTTCCTTGCTGTTCGGATCCTTCATGATCATGGGCTGCGCCTCGGGCAGCTTGCTCACGTAGGACCCCGGGGTGTTGGCCTCCCGGGTGACGCCGACGTACTCCGAGTGATCGGTCACGCCCATGAAGTCCATAGGCGTGTCGATCTTGATGTCGAAGCCCATCGGGTGCTTGATCGTCCCGCCCTGGGCGTATTTGAGGGCCTCGTCCGGGCCGGTGATGCGGTTGCCCATCACCCACGCGTCGACCGACCAGCTGGTGTGAATGTGCTCCTCGCCGAAGTAGGCGTTGCGCTCCGGGTTGGGCTGCGGGGCGGGCGCCGGGGTTTGCGCCGCAGCCGGCTGGGCCGGGGCGGCTGCTGCTGCCTTCTTGGCTGCATCGTCCGCTGCGGACTTCTGCGGTGCGGGTGGTTCGGGCTCCTTCCGATCACAGGCGCCAAGCGTCACGAGCGCGATAACGGAGAGGCTTGCTACGAACAAGCGTGAACTCATGACAGTGGCTCCCATCGAGTGCTACTGAATAGTGTTCCGGAAACGCCGCCACGACGTGTCTGCGCACAGTCTTGGCATTCGAACAGAAGGTCTCGGTGCCACCGGACCTTCATTTCACCATCTCGTTGACGAGCTCCGTCGATGCCTTCTGGTACTGCGCCTGCGTGATGAGGCCCTCGTTTAGCAGCCCCTTGAGCTGCTCGAGCTTCTGCGTGCTCGAGGTCTGGGGCGCCGGCGCCGGTGCTGCGGCCTTTGCCGCCGCGGCCGCTTCGGTCGAGGCGGCAGCCGCCGTCGCCGCGCCAGCAGTGGCCACCGCGACGGACGTGCCAACGATCGCCGCGCGCCGGATGTGCCGCCGCCAGATACCGAAGATGTCGATGAACAGTACCGCGGCGCCTGCGGCGTGCGGCACCGTGCCTTCGACAACCTTGATGTCGTAGATGAGGTCGGTGCCGTTCATGCGCGGATTGCGCAGCTCGACCACCGCGTTCTGCAGGTCCGGATTGCTGGCTTCCACGATCGAGAGGGTCGCGTTCGGCGGGTTCTTGGCGAAGCTGTCCGGGCCTTCGCTCCACATCGGCAGGAACTCGTCGCGCGTGTGGTAGTGGCCAGCGATGCGTACCGGTCGATCGGTGAAGAACAGGGTCGATGCGCCGATGTTCTTCATCCGCAGCGTGCCCTTGGCCTTGTCGTACTCCATGCCGGTCGAGTTCTGCACGAACAGCAGGTTGATCTTCTGCATCACCGACGGCTCCGCCGTCGGCTTGGCGGGCGGGGACTTGGCAGGTGCCTGCGCGAAGCCGGCCTGCGGCAGCGCTATCAGCGCGGCGAGCGCGAGAGCCGTCAGACGTCTTGCATCAAGCAGGGAGCGTTTCATTTGAGCCTCCAATTGCATGGTTTGAAGTGGCGACGGTCCGCCCGGGATGCCGTTCGATGTCACCGCCAGCCTATGCCGCGCGCGCCGCGGCCCACGCCGTGAAAGCCGGGACCAACACCGCCGCCCACCCCGATCCAGTCGATGAACAGCGCCGTCGCCCCGCCAGACTTGGGCATCGAGCCCTCGATCAGCTTGTAACTGTAGATTAGATCATTCCCCTCGACGACCGGATTGCTGATCTTGAGCACGGTGAGCACGTTCTCCGTCTTCCCCTGTTCGTAGACCGAGAGCGTGGCGTTGGGCGGGTCGCTCGCGAAATTGTTCGGACCCGCTTGCGCCTTCCATTCTTCGAGGTAGGCGGGCATCGTCAGATGCCCTGCGATCCGCGCCGGCCGGTCCGAGAAGTACAGCGTCTGCTTGCCAACGTTGACGAGCCGCAGGGTGCTGCCGTCCGCCTTGATGTCGTCGGCGGTCTGCACGAACATCAGCTGCACCTTTTCGGCGGCTCCCGCCAGCTGCAGGCCGCAGAATGCAGTAAGCAGGGCAAGCAGCAGGAACTGCCGGAGGACGTTGCCGCCGAGAAATGCGTGTCCGGTTTGCATGGATGGCTCTCCCCTTCAAAGAAAACCGAGGAAGAACATACTTCAGTGATCGCGGCCCGCTCTTGACTTGCGCCAAAGTTACCGTGGCGGATTTCTGGTCGAGACCTGGGTGCAGACGGATTCCAGGCCAGGGTTGGAACACCATCGAGCGTCTCGACGGTCTGGAACCGTGGTTCGCGAAGACCTGGCGGCCCGGCGAGATCGAGTTGGCGCAATAGGATCAACGCGCGACCGCAGTGGCGAGGCCGCGCAGGCCGGCGCGGCTGCCGCAATCAATGTAGCCGCTGCCGCGCCGCGAGCGGTGTGTCGCCGTACCAGCGCCGGCACGCGCGGTTGAATGAACTCTGCTCGGCGTATCCAAGCAGTTGACCGACTTCGGTTAGCGGGATCGCCGCATGGGGCAGGAGTTGGTCCGCTCGCTTGCGGCGTACGAGATCCACGATGTCCTCGAAATGGAGGCCTTGCGCTTCGAGGCGGCGTTGCAGCGTACGTCGATGCATGCCCAACTGCGACGCGATCCGGTCGATGCCGCTCCCACCGACCGCGAGTTGGCGCTCGACGAGCGTTTCCACCTGTTGGCCGATGTCGAGCGGAAAGCGCCTGATCAGGTTGTTGACGTAGCGCTCGGCCGCCGCCTGCAATTGCGGATTGCCTGCATCGATCGGCACCGCCAGCAGCCGCGTTGGAAAGATGATCTGGTCAGCCTCCTCGGCAAGCCCGACGTCGCAGCCGAAGAACTTCCGGTATTGCGCCAGAGGCAATCCTTCGCGGTGCATGAAGCCCACGTGCCAGTCTTTGCCGGGGTCCGCGGTGACCAACCGCAGGAAGCCGTGCGCAACGGCAATGGAGAGCTCCAAGGCCTGACGACGTGGCATGCGGAGTTCTCGATCCAGTTCATAGACAAACCTGGTGCGCCCGGTTCCCTCGTCGTCGAGCAGGCGGATGCGGGCGGACGCCGTGTGATAGGAAAAGTTGCGGCTGATGCCGCGCAGGGCATCACCCGCGGTGGCGGCATGTCGCGCGATCAGCGCGACTGCGCCGAGCACCGAAATGTCCTGGTGCCGGGACAGCCGCAATCCGAAGTCCGGCAGCTTGAGCGACCGCGCAGCCTCTTCGAGCAAACGGCCCGCGGCAGCGAATGGCAGCGTGGCGTCGGGCTGGTCAAGTATCCCGGGCGTCAGACGGGCGTGACGAAGCAGTGTTGCCGCGTCGCCGCCCTGCGACCGCACAAGCTCGGCGAAGCCCATCAGCGCCCGCGCCCGGACCAGCATTTGCTGCTTCGCTGTCATGTCACCAAAAGCCTCTCGACAGGCACCAAATGACAATACTCCAAGGGGGGTGCCACCGCATCATTCATCCCATGCCGACACAGAAATTCAGGAGACCCGCATGAAGGCCGTTGTCTGCAAGGAAGCCAAGCTGAACGTGGTCGATCGCCGAGACCCGGTTCCTGGCAAGGGACAGGCGCTGCTGAGCGTCCTGCGCTGTGGCATCTGCGGCTCGGACCTGCATGCACGGCAGCACTGCGATCATTGGAACAGCCTGATGGTGCGCACCGGCTACAACGGATTCATGCGCTCGGACCAGGAAGTCGTGTTCGGCCACGAGTTCTGCGGCGAGGTGCTCGACCACGGTCCGGGGAGTTCGAAGCGGATCAAGCCGGGCACGCGCGTCTGCGCGCTGCCGCTGCTGCGTCACGGCGAGGCGATCGACCTGATCGGACTGTCCGGACGCAGCTCCGGCGCCTACGCCGAGCGCGTCGTCGTCGAGGAATCGCTGATGATGCCCGTGCCGAACGGATTGTCCGCCGATCTGGCGGCGCTGACCGAGCCGATGGCGGTGGCCTGGCACGCGGTCCGGCGCGGCGAAATCAAGAAGAAGGACGTCGCCATCGTGATCGGGTGCGGGCCGGTCGGGCTCGGCGTCATTGCCGTGCTCAAGGCGATGGGCGTGCAGACGATTGTCGCCAGCGACTTTTCGCCCGGCCGGCGCGCGCTCGCGCAGAAGTGCGGTGCGGATGTGGTCATCGATCCCGCGGTCGCCTCGCCCTTTGCAAGTTGGAATGACTACGGCTTCATCGGCAATCTCGACGGCGCGCTGTCGCTTCTGCTCGACACGCGCGACAAACTGGGCAAGCTGCCGATTCCATGGTGGCACACGTGGCGGCTCGCCGAAACGCTCGGTCTCGCGCCAAAGCGGCCGGTGATCTTCGAGTGTGTCGGCGTGCGCGGTGTCCTGCAAAACATCATCGACGGCGCACCGCTGACCTCGCGCGTGGTCGTAGTCGGCGTCTGCTCGACGACCGACCAGATCGAGCCGGCGGTCGCAATCAACAAGGAAATCGATCTGCGCTTCGTGCTCGGCTACACGCCGCTCGAGTACCGCGACACGCTGCATGCGATCGCGGACGGCAAGCTGAACTGTCAACCGCTGATCACCGGCACCGTCGGCCTCGGCGGCGTCGACGCTGCATTCACGGCGCTCGGCGATCCCGAGCGCCACGCCAAGATTCTGATCGACCCGGCCAGTCCCGTGTCGGTGCTTCACTGAGCGCCGCATTGAGGGCAGAGCAACCAGGGCCCGGCCAGCCCTCAACGACATTCCATTCACATCACAAGGAGATTCTCATGGGCGCACCCGAAGCCATCACGCATCAGGACAAGTTGTTGGCGATCAACACCAATGCCGGCAAGTTTCTCGAAGGACTTCTGCATCCCGGCATCAAGGTCCATCCGCTGTTTCTCGACCCTTACAACGCCTTGATGGTGCTGCGCGTGAAGTTCGCGCCTGGCATCACGCTGCCGCTGCACTTCCACACGGGATACGTGCACGCCTACACGATGTCCGGCTGCTGGTACTACACCGAATATCCGGATCAGAAGCAGACCGCCGGCATGTACCTGTTCGAGCCGGGCGGCTCGGTGCACCAGTTCAACACGCCGGCCGACAACACCGAGGACACCGACGCGCTCTTCGTGATGACCGGCGCCAACATCAACTTCGCCTCCGACGGCGGTACCTATCTGGGCCTTATGGATGCCGGTTGGGTGAAGAGCTGGACCGACCAAGCGATCAAGGACCAGGGCGCCGACAAGATGAACTACATCTCGGCCGGCATCCCGACCTACACGCGCTGAGGACGAGACGGGCGATGACGATGGACACCGCGAGAAATGCCGCCGAGGTGGCGATGCCATACGAGCGCCACACGGTCGACGTCAACGGTGTCCGGCTCAGCGTCATCGTCGCGGGCGAAGGCCCCGACGTGCTGCTGGTGCACGGCTTTCCCGACGACCACACCGTTTGGCGCCACCAGATCCCGGCGCTCGTCGCGGCGGGGTACCGGGTTATCGTCCCCGACACGCGCGGCTGTGGTGACAGTGCGATTCCCGAGCGCACATCTGACTACAAGATCGAGAAACTGGTCGCGGATCTGGTCGGCGTGCTCGACGCGCTTGGCATCCGGAAGGTACGGCTGGTCGGGCATGACTGGGGCGCGGTGCAGGCCTGGCACCTCGCGCTGTGGCATCCGGAGCGCGTCGAGCGCTACATCGCGATGTCGGTTGGGCATCCGCGTGCTTACGCCACCGGCGGCGTCGCACAAAAGCTCAAGGGCTATTACATCGCGCTGATTCAGCTCCGTGGCTTCATCGAATTCGTCGTGCGCGCGCTGGGCTTTTTGCCGATGAAATGGATTACGCGTTACCCGGCCGAATTCCCGCACATCAGGGCGCGTCTGTCGCGGCCCGGACGATTGACCGCCGGCTTCAACTACTACCGGGCCAACATCGGCATGTTGTTTCCGCGCGAGTTGCCACGCGCCGTGGTCCCGGTCGTCGGGATCTTCAGCGACGGCGACATCTTTCTCACCGAGACGCAGATGCGGAACTCGGAACAGTTCTGCGACGCTGGCTGGAAGTACATCCGCGTCGAGGGAGCCAATCACTGGCTGCAACTCGACGCCCCGAAACGCGTCAGCGCACTGCTGTGCGAACACCTATCCTGACCCTGGAATGACTATGAGCAAGCATCGATTCGAGATCATCCTGGCTACGGCGCTGCTGGCGCTGGTCGCCGCGTTCTGGTGGTGGCAGGCTCCTGGCGACAGCGGCAAGCTGACCCGCGGCGAGGTCGACGCCTTCATCCGGAAAATCGAGCCGCGCCTGCCGGTGGAGCCGGCGGAAAAAGCCGAGATGCTGGCGCGCTTTCGAGCGTGGGGCGAGGCCGACGATGGACAGCCGGTCTACATGCTCAACCTGATGCGCTACTACGATCAGCTCAAGCGGCTTCCCGGGGTCGACCCGATGCGGGGTACGCCGGCGCAGGCGAATGCGCACTACGAGAGCGTCGTCACGCCGATCGCGCTACGCCTCGGTGCCATCCCGCTGGTCAACGGCGCGGTCGCTGGAGTGGGCGGCGGCGACGGTCGCCTTCACAGCAACCTGATCACCTTCGACCGTGAAGTCGACGACTGGAACCGTGTGCTGGTCATGCGCTACCCGAACCGGCGCGCGTTCTTCAGCCTGATCAGCGATCCCAAGTATCTCGAGGTGATGCCCTACAAGCTGGCGTCGCTCAAAGTCGCACTGGTTCCGGTGAACGCTGAGCTCGTCGTCCCGGATCTCCGCTGGATCGTCGGCATGGGCCTGCTTGCTGCATTCCTCGTCATCGGCTGGATGCGCGCGGCGCGCCAACGTTGATGCAAATGCTAGCGACCGCAGGTCGGTGGCAATCGATCATGACACTGCACATGCTGGCCAACAGCCGCGGCTGCCACGGCGAATACGTAGGAGTGCTGGGCCTGCGGCTCACTCCATGACAGGCATCGGCCCCGTGTTGACTCGCCGCTCCAGCCGGACAAATGGTCGTCGCGCGGCGTAGGCGATCGTCTTCGCGAAGATGCCTGGCTGAAACATCGAGAAGATCCCATCTTGCAGAATCAACGCGCGCTGATAGGCCCTTCGCGCCTCCAAGTCCGTAGACGCGAGTTCGCCGAGGCAACGCGTGTACCAGGTGACGAATCGAAAGTCAGCCGGACGCTCGCCGACTGCCTGCGGATAAACAAGGTCCCCGTACACAGTGGTCATCCACGCCTGCTTTTCGATCAGCCCGGGAATGTCTTTGCGCATCCGGTCAGCAACCCAGCCCGGCGATCTCCCCTCGCCAATCAACTTTCTCAGGTGCATGGCATGGATCGCTGCCTTGGTCATGCCCTGGCCGTAGATTGGATTGACGGAGCAGACGGCGTCGCCCAGGCTGAAGAAGTTTTGCGGAAAGCGCGTCATCTTGTCGTAGCGGTGCCAGCGATTGACCGGAACGCCCATCTTCTTGAACTCGGTCACGCGTTCAGCATCGCGCAAGAACTCAGCAACCTCCTGCGACGCCAGCGTTCGCGCGAATTCCATAAAGCCTGTGTCGTCGAGCGACGGATGGTCACCAAACAGACCCCATAGCGAGAGCTCCCACAAGCCGCCTTCTACCGGATGGAGCGCCGCGCCACGCCAAGCTTTCGGGGGATCGGGATAGATGACGTGCAGTCCGACGCGCGGCCGGAAGGAAGGCGCCGCCCGGTACCGAGCGCCGGCGTATCCGAGGTCGATCCTGACTTCCTCCGTCGGCGGAAGACCGTATCCCAGCGCATCCAACCAACGAGGGGCGTGCGAGGCGCGGCCTGCGGCATCGACCACAAGATCGGCGACGAGCTCCCTGGTTTCCGCCGTGTCGATGGCCTCGCATCCGACGCCAACGACGACACCGTCGCGTTTAGTCAGCGAGCGGACCAACGTGCGCGGGAACACCTCTACATTGGGCAACGTCCTGATCCGGCGCCGAATCCTCGTCTCATAGAAGGGCCGCGTGCAGTCAATCTGATTCAGTTCGCACTTGCCTGGTTTCAACCAGCAGCCATTCAGTATGGCGGCCATGCGCAGGCCAGAGTCGTAGTAAGTTGCACCTGCAGCCGTCAATTCGTCGAGCAGACCCGGGAACAGTGCGCTGAGCGCTTCGCAGGATCGCGGCAGGATGACGTGAATCTGTGGACCCTGCGGGACTCCCCTGCGCGGCGTTGGGGTGTCCGCGAGGTCGTCCCGGTCGAGGACTGTCACCCGGTCGAACTTCTCACTGAGCACGCGTGCGGCGAACATCCCCGCGACGCTGCCTCCGATCACCATGGCCTGAGTCCACTTCGGGGCGTTCGACATGGAACCCCTCCTTTGCAACGCCTAGGCGAACAGCCACAGAAGGTGCCGACTCACGAGCTCCGGCTCCTCGGACGGAACCCAATGGCCGCAGTCCGCCAGATGCACTACACCGCGTGCGCCGAAACGCTCGGCGAACTGGCGGCCGATGTACGGATCGTGGTCGCCCCACAGCACCAGAGAGGGAATGCTTCGATTGACCGCGAGCATCTTCTCCTCCCAGCCGCCGAAGTTTTCCGGATCGGTGGCGCGATAAAGGCGCAGGACGGTGGCACGGGTCCGCACTCCAAACTCATCGAACGTCCGGTCAATCTCGGCCATCGGTAGTTTGCGCGACCCAAGCTTGATGGACAGCCGCGCCGACAGACGACCAAGGATCGGCACGCTGAAGGTCCACATCGAGAACTCGCCCAGGTAAGGGGTGCGCCAGATACGCGCCCAAACGTGCCAGCGGTAGTCCGCGTGGAACAGCGTGTTGGTGATCGCAATGGTGCGCACGCGATCCGGATGCTGGACGGCCCAGGCAAGGCCAAAGATCCCACCGAAGTCATGAACCACGAGGTTGACGGGTTCGCCGACGCCCGTGGAGTTCAGGACATCCTCGACCCAGTGAGCCAGGCCGTCGAGCGAGAAATCGAAGGTGTCGAGGTCGACCTCGGAGCGACCAAAGCCAGGAAGGTCAGGCGCAAGGCATCGGTATCGATGCTCCAGTCGATCGATAACGCCTTTCCAGATGCGGGAGGTATCCGGATTGCCGTGCAGAAACAGCGCGGGGATGCCTGCGCCACGATCCTCGCAGTGCACGGATCGGCCTTGCACTTCCAGCATGCGCCCTCACCCTTGTTGTGGTTCTAGCGGCCGGTTCGGCGGGGAAGAACACGCGAGGATCACTGAACACAAGGCCTCCGGTCAAGCGCTTTCAAGTATCCATGCGCACTGATGGCAGCTGTGGGTCGCGAGGCATGATCGCTGTCAGGGGATTCTCCTCGATCCCGATACGCCCGCAAATGGTCGGTGGTCGCCGGCCGGATCGGCGGCTTGCTTCAGCGCAGCAGTTGCATCGTGAACTGCCCGCGAATCGCGTTGTCGATCTGCTGGGTAGATACGAAATCCGGTGAGGCAAGCGCCGCCGACCAACCGCAGTTCAATGTGCACGGTTCACTTGGGCTCGCCAAGAGCGTGATCCGCGTAATGCTAAACATCGCACTTCCTGTGCCCGACTCGCGTTCATCGTAGGACACGCTGCCGACCGTAAGCGCGCCAGGCAACAGCGAAAGCGATGCGCCGGCGTGGGGAACCAGCCTGCAGTGGGGCGAGCCCGGCGAGATGGCGCTCGCAGCCACTAAGCGCCCGTCCTGAAAGAGCAGCTGCGACGGCCTGGCTGGAAAGGTCAGGGATGACAGCAACGTGAACGTCGATCCCGTTTCGACCTGCCGAGGAGGCGCCGGCGGTGGCGCTTGTGGCGCGGTCTTACACGCTGTGAGGACCGCCGCCGCGAGCGATGCCACCCCCGCTGCGGCATTCTTCCACGAGATATCCAGCTGCGTCATACGATTGGTTAAGGCAGCAACGAATGCAGACACGGCGTTCCCCTTCATCCACCGAGATGTAAGTCTGAAGGGGACATCCATGGCGGACTCCCGCTCCCGAGCGTCAGCTTAGCTTGGACGCGATGGCCGCTGTCGGGTCTGGCAAGCCAACGCCTTGGCCGGCCACTCGTGGCCGCAGCAAGACGGCGTTGCTACTGCGTTGCGACTTGCCACCCACCGTTCATGCCTTTGCCACGCATGTCGTTCGGGCTCTGGTCGCCAATGTATGTGTAAAGCGGCTTTCCCTTGTAGGCCCACTGCTGTCCGCCACCCTCCCGCGCAATCAAGGTGTAGTCACCAGTAGGCTTGGCGTCGGACGAAGTCATCAAAGGCAGCCCAGTCACAACGCACGGACCGTTGCAGCCTTCACGCGGTGACAACCGCCCAAAGCGCATACAGCCCGAGCATCGCAACGGCCGCTGCAGCGGTAATCGCAAACGGCCAGCGGTGCGCCGAGAGTTCCTCTCCGCGACGCAGCTTGCGCAGTGACGCCCAGTGCGAGACGGCAGATAGCATGGCCCCGAGCATCCCGATGGCGACCATCGCTACAGCCAGAAAGATGACCGCCTCATGCAGATGCTTTGCCTCCTGGCCTTGCGCCATTGGGGCGATGGTGCGAAAGACACCGATCAATCCAAACCCGAAAGCAGCGGAAGTCAACGCAGTACGAATCCAGGCTAGAGTGGTTCGGTCGATTGCTAGCGCAGTACGAAACCTGGCCAGCCGGGTGCGTTCACTGGCCAGTCCGGTCTTTGCGTCAACCACGGGCATCACAACCGCCGGGGCGGTGCCTTCGGGCGGAAGATCGCCGGCGTCATGGGGGTCTTGTTGCATGGCCATTACTCGATGGCGATCGCCGCATCAGTGCCCGATACCTGGCCCTGGACGCGCTCGGTGGCCGAAGCCGGAGCAATTGCGAACGCGCGGAACAAGTCGACTACGCCAATCGGCCGCCGGCTGGCGGCCACAGAACCAAGTGCACGTACCAAAGGTTTCATCTTCGTTCTCCTCCGAACATTCGCGGCACGAGCGTCACTTCAGATCCGCGTCCTTGGAGTACTTGGTGCCGGATACGGAGTCACGTTTGATCAACTCCCACCGGCAAGGATGTTGATTGCGCTTCCGGCAATTCCTGTCAATGTGACAACGGAAATAGTGGATTGCAGGAGCATGAGCATCTTGGCGCTTCGCGTTAGAGGCAGCGTATCGGTCGGGCTGAACGCAAAGCTTGTCGTGAAGGCGATAAACACGTAGTCGACGTAACGGGGAACCCACGCCTCAAAGTGTGGCAGGTCGGATGCACGCTGGGGAAACAGGAATGCCCACTGCTGTCCCTCGTCCTCACCCTCGACGATGCCCGGCGGGTCGATGATCCAATACCAGATGGAGAAGATCAGGATATTCGAAACGGCAATCAGCGCGACATCGGTGATAAGCGCACCGGCCGAATGGGACGACAGCCCGGCCAGCACCGCCATGAGAACAGAGGTGTCAAGGAGCAATATCGCAGTGAAGTACGCATTGGCGACGACGATGATGTTGAGCAGGGCGCGCCTTCGATTCAACGTCCAGAACACGAGCGACAATGCAAGGAGGGCCACCTGCAGCGCCAATAGAGCGCCCACGATCAGCGGTGCCACTGTCGGCAGGTGGGTTCTAAGCCGGCCGAAGGCGAACGAGGACGAGATACCGCCCTGGGAGATCGCGATGAGAAACATGATCACCACGACCAGCGCCAGCGAGAGTCCGCGACGCCGCAAGAAGGTCTTTATGGTCAATGAACTCTCCCTTTGTTGACCTGCGGTAGGTAGCCAAGCACGTGGCCTTTGGATGGATAGTCCGCGGCCCAATGGTATTAAAGGGCTCCTCGGTGGGTCCAGAGGAGAGAACGGGCGCTATCGAAGCCGCAGTCGCCACAACGGTTTGTGGCCGATCTGTGAAGTTGGCGCGTCCTCGGTCTCCGCTTGGACCAAACCGATCAGAAAGCGAGATAGATCGCGAGCACAAGTCCGAGTGCGGCCAGGATCAACGAAAGCGAGATCGGAAATACGGCACTGTGCGTGCGTGGCACATCGGCTGGAGGCAGCATCGAGACGAATGACCTGTACTGGATCGCGCCGAGGATCATGCAGCCGACGCCGAGCAGCACCATCACGATTCCGACTATGTTGGGCAGGTCACCGGTTGCGACGCTACTCGGTCGAGGGTCGGATTGCACCGCGAGCAGTCTGAGGAATAGGCCGAACCGTGCGACCACGAAGCCGAACGCCATGACCGTGAGGCCGGTTCGCACCCAGGCGAGCAGTGTGCGTTCGGCGGCGAAGAATACGCGCGGATCACTGAGCACAGGGCCTCCGGTCAGGTGCTTTCAGGTATCGATGGGCACTAATGGCAGTTGTGGGGCCGCGAGGCATGACTGCTGTCGGGAGATTCTCGCCCCGAGCCGATATGTCCGTACATGGACGCCCCTGGTTTGGCAGGTTTTCAGTTGGCGGTGGCTTGGCCGCGATGTCACGAAATCGTTCCGGAGCCGACAACCGAGACTCCCTCTTCGAATCCGTCAAGTTCTCGCCCTGCGCACGCAGTGGACTAGTATCTGCCGACGGAGTTGTCGAGGTCGGTCACAGCCCGCAATCAAGGTACACCAGACCCTTAAGGTTGAACTCGGTTTCCGCTGCCCGCTGGGCAGCTGGAGGGAAAACTATGCATTGGCAGATTGCGGCGCGGCTTGCGCTGATCCCGGGACTCGCAATGATGGGCGCAGTCGGCGCGCAGCAGGTCACCGGCACGCCGGGCTCGCCCGGCGCCACCACGACGATCCCGGCGACGCAGCTGCCGCCGCCCGACCCGAAGTTCGGCGGCGTCATCAAGGATGACGCGCTGCAGTCGAAGCCGTGGTGGGCGCCGCGCGTCGTGCCGCCGAAGGGCGCGCCGAACGTGCTGCTGATCATCACCGACGATGCCGGCTTCGGCGTGCCCAGCACCTTCGGCGGCGTCATCCCGACGCCGACGATGGACCGCATCGCCAAGGAGGGCCTGCGCTACAACCGCATGTTCTCCACGGCGCTGTGCTCGCCGACGCGCGCGGCGCTGATCACCGGGCGCAATCACCACTCGGCCGGCTTCGGCGTGATCTCCGAGCAGTCGACCGGCTTCCCCGGCTACAACAGCATCATCGGCAAGGACAAGGCGACGATCGGGCGGATCCTGCTCGACAACGGCTATTCCACGTCGTGGTTCGGCAAGGACCACAACACGCCGGCCTTCGCGGCCAGCCAGGTCGGGCCGTTCGACCAGTGGCCGACCGGCATGGGCTTCGAGTACTTCTACGGCTTCGTCGGCGGCGACGCCAACCAGTGGGAGCCGAACCTGTTCCGCAACACGACGCAGATCTATCCGTTCCAGGGCAAGCCGGGCTGGAACCTCGTCACCGGAATGGCGGACGAGGCGATCGACTGGATGACGCGGATCCACCAGACCGATCCGTCCAAGCCGATCTTCATCAAGTACGCGCCCGGCGCCACGCACGCGCCGCACCACCCGACCAAGGAGTGGGTGGACAAGATCAGCGCGATGCACCTCTTCGACGACGGCTACGAGAAGCTGCGCGAGCGCATCTTCGAGAACCAGAAGCGGCTCGGCGTGATCCCGAAGGATGCGAAGCTGGCGCCCTGGCCCGACGACGTGCTGAAGCCGTGGGATCAGCTCAGCGCGGAGGAGAAGAAGCTCTTCATCCGCCAGGTCGAGGTCTTCGCCGCCTACGCCGCCTACAACGACCACGAGATCGGCCGCGTGATCCAGGCACTTCCAGGACCTCGGCAAGCTCGACAACACGCTCGTCATCTACATCAACGGCGACAACGGCACCAGCGCCGAGGGCGGGCCGCTCGGCACGCCCAACGAGGTGGCGTTCTTCAACGGCATCAACGAGATGCCGGTCGACGTGCAGATGAAGTGGTACGACGTCTGGGGCACCGAGCAGACCTACAACCACATGTCGGCCGGCTGGTCGTGGGCCTTCGACACGCCGTTCGACTGGTTCAAGCAGAACGCGTCCAGGCTCGGCGGCATCAACCAGAACATGGTGGTGTCGTGGCCGGCGCGCATCAAGGACAAGGGCGCGCTGCGCGAGCAGTTCGTGCACGTGATCGACGTCGTGCCGACGATCCTCGAGGCGGCCGGCATCCAGGCGCCGGAGATGGTGGACGGCATCAAGCAGGCGCCGATCGAGGGCACGAGCTTCGCCTACACGTTCGACGCGGCCAACGCCAAGGCAGCCGTCGCGCCACAAGACGCAGTACTTCGAGATGATGGGCCAGTGGGCGCTGTACGACGACGGCTGGATGCTGAGCACGCAAGGTCAATCGTGCGCCGTGGGAGGCCTTCGGCCCCGCCAACCCCGATCCGCTGAACAACCAGGTCTTCCAGCTCTACAACCTGAACAAGGACTTCAGCCAGGTCGACGACATCGCGGCCCAGAACCCGCAGAAGGTGAAGGAGATGCGGCAGATGTTCGTCGCGGAAGCGAAGAAGTACCAGGTCTTCCCGATGGACGCGTCGGTGGCGGCGCGCATCGTCGCGCCGCGGCCGAACATCACCGCCGGGCGCACGGAGTTCGTCTACACGCGGCCGATGGTCGGGCTTGCCGCAGGGCGACTCGCCGTTCCTGCTGAATGCGTCGTACACGATCACCGCCGACATCGAGGTGCCGCAGGGCGGCGCCGAGGGGATGATCCTGACCTCGGGCGGACGCTTCGGCGGCTACGGCTTCTACCTGCTGAAGGGCAGGCCGGTGTTCCTGTGGAACATGGTCGACCTCGAGCGCCTGAAGTGGGAAGGCCCTGACGCGTTGCCGCCGGGCCGCCACACGGTCGAGTTCGACTTCAAGTACGAGGGTTTGGGTGTGGGAACGCTCGCGTTCAACAACATGAGCGGCCTTGGCCGGCCCGGCATCGGCACGCTGAAGGTGGACGGCAAGGAGGTCGCCAGCAAGACGATGGAGAAGACGCTGCCGATGATCCTGCAGTGGGACGAGAGCTTCGACATCGGCTCGGACACGCTGACCGGCGTGAACGATGCCGACTACAAGCCGCCGTTCCCGCTGACTGCCAAGTTCAACAAGCTGACGATCAAGGTCGACCGCCCGCAGCTGTCGCCCGCGGACATCAAGAAGCTCCAGGCGGCGATGACGGAAAAGGCGAAGGCCGACTAGCTGATGGATGGAGGCGATCGGCCGCAGCAAGGTCGCCTCCCCTCTCCCGCTTGGTTGTCCGGCTGCCGGGCAAATCCGAGCTGATGTCTTGCCCGGGTTGAGTCTTTCGAGCCCGCTCCCAGCGCGCGCGCCTGCGCCGAGTGTTTGACGCTTGGCAAGCTACTGGCCGACGGGATAGTCTGGGGTCGAGGCCTCAGCACCATTCAGCGCGTCGTACCGCGCACCGTCAGAGTAAAGGTCCATCAGACAAGGCGGGACTGTCTCCTATTGGCGCATTCTGCTGGCGAGCTCGAAGGGCAGCAAATGGTCGCTGCTACGACGGATACGGCGACCCGGTTGAAGCGACGAGCTATGCCTCGACCGTGACGAGTTCGATGGATGAAGTCGGCGGAGGCACCGGCCTTCCGTCCTCACGGAGTCCTTCCAAGTGAAACTCAATGGCTCCGCGGATAAGGCGCATCGCTTCTTCGCGCGTCTCCCCAACCGCAACGCAGCCAGGCAGATCCGGAACGTATGCGCGGTACGAGGTCTCGCCCTTCTCAACTATTACTATGTAGTTCATAAGAGCCTCACTTCTTCAACCCTGCTTGCCGCAGTGCGCTGTTCAACGTGCCTGTAGGTACCTCGATGCTGGGCTTTCCAGAAACGGTGACGGTACCCGGTTTGGTTGGATGGTGGTACTGGCGGTGACTGCCTTTCGTCCGTACCAAGAACCAGCCGTCTGCCTCCAACTGCGCAATGAGCTCCTTCACCTTCATTGGCATTTAAGGGCCCTCTCACTCGATGCAACTCGGATTGTCGAGAATCTTTCAAATCTGGCAAGTGTTCTCGAGACGACGATCCGCGACGTGTCTGCTATCGGGCGATTTTGGAGACGGGCCACGACGACAGCTGTTGGGCGGGTTGAGTCTATCGAGCCCCGCTCCCAGCGCGCGCGCCTGCGCCGAGTGCTTGACGCTTGGCAACCTACTGGCCGACGGGATAGTCTGGGGTCGATAGGCAGGCGCGCATCCAGAGATCAACCGAACACTGCGCACTGGCGGCACAAAAGAGGGCGCTTTGCCCCAGTGTTCACATCGCCCGGAGGCCCCCGTGAAACTCAGCTGGCGAACACTCGCTCGCTCGTCGTATGGCTGGTTATCTACCTGATGCCGATCCCGGACGGCCTCAAAGCCAACCAGTGGCACTACTTCGCGATCTTCGCTGCCGTGATCGCGGGTCTGGTGCTCGAGTCCATGCCCGTCGGTGCGGTCGGGCTGATCGGGCTCACCGCTTGCAGCTCTCTCGGGGTACGTCGAATCCGACCGCCAACAAGGCGTTGCGGTGGATGCTCTCGGGATTTTCGGAGAGCACCGTCTGGCTGATCGTGGGCGCCTTCGTGTTTGCAATCGGCTATCGCAAGAGCGGACTTGGAAAGCGAATCGCACTCGTGCTGGTGCGCGCGCTCGGCCGACGGACGCTCGGACTGGGATACGCCGTCGCATTCGCGGACCTGGTGCTTGCTCCTGCGACGCCGTCCAACACGGCGCGCAGCGGCGGGACCACTACCCGATCATCAGCAATATCCCGCGCATTTACGGATCCGAAGTCCGGGCCGACCGCGCGCCGCATCGGGACCTACGTCATGTGGACCGC
>CAVPGM010000033.1:0-15415 GCA_963703945.1 uncultured beta proteobacterium
ATGTTTGTTCGGCCGCGAGCGCCTCGCGTTCGCGCTGAAGTTGCTTCACTGACTCGCTGCGCGCCGCTTCAGACCGCGATTGGCACCGCTATTGGCGGCGACCTGAGCCAGCGCTTAGCCATGCGCCGCAGGTTTTGCACCGTGGCTGCCAGCAAGAACTCATCGCTCGCGCCCTTCGGTCCGCGCAGTCGCAGCCGATCCAAGCGCAGGATGCGCTTGAGGTGTGCGAACAGCATCTCCACCTTCTTGCGGTCCTTGCGTGACTGGCGATACGCGTCGGTGTCGGCCAGCGCGCGTGCCACATCACGCGCCGGTTCATGCGGGCTACGGGTGATCTTGCGCGCTGGTGTGTTGGGACAGCAGGACGGCTTCATGGGGCAACGGCGGCAGTCCGGAACACTGGCGCGGTAGCGCACTGTCTGATCGCTGTTCACGCGCCCGGAGCTGGTGAGGTAGTTGCCTTGCGGGCACTGGTAGCGATCGTGCGGGGCGTCGTAGACGAAGCTCGATCGGCTCAGTGTGCCGTCGCGGCGCTCGGACTTGTCCCACACCGGGATGTGCGGTGCGATTTGCTTGTCCTGCACCAGCCAGCCCAGCATCGGGCTGGATCCGTAGGCCATGTCGCCGATCAGGTGCGTGGGCCTGAGCGCGAAGCGCTGCTCGACCCGTTCGATCATCGTGCGGGTGGCATCGACTTCGCGGGTGCGATGGGCACTGGTGGCCTCCACATCGACGATCACGCCAGCCTGCACGTCGACCAGGTAGTTGGTGGAATAGCCGAAGAAGGCCGGACCACCCGGCGCACAGGTCCACTCGGCCGCCGGATCGGTCAGCGAGATGCTCTTCCTGTCGGCCTCGAGCCGGCGGCTGGCTTCTTCATCAATTCCGGCGAGGTACTCGCGCACCGCGCGTGTGGCCTGGGCTGCATCGAGCCGACGCTGCGGCAGTTCCTTCCCGTCGATGGCGTGATCGCGGCTGGCATCGGCCTTGACCACGCTGGCGTCGATCGCGAAGCCTTCGCCACCGACCAGTTTCTCGGCGATGCACCGTTGCAGTACGGTCTCAAACAAGTGCCGGAACGCATCGCTGTCGCGGAAGCGGCCATGACGGTTCTTGGAGAAGGTGGAGTGCTCGGGCACAGGATCCTGTAACCCAAGACGGCAGAACCAGCGGTACGCCACATTGAGATGCACTTCGTCGCACAGTCGGCGCTCGGAGCGGATGCCGAAGCAGTAGCCGATGATGAGCATGCGCATCATCAGCTCCGGATCGATCGACGGCCGTCCGGTGTGACTGTAGAACTCAGCCAGGTGACGACGCAGCTCGCCCAGATCGAGAAACCGATCGATGCCGCGCAGCAGGTGATCGGCCAGCACGTGCGCATTGAGGTTGAAGGAGTAAAACAACTCGTCCTGCGCACCCGCCTGCTGACCCATCATCGCGACGTCCCCTCGTCGTTGGCTTGCGCTTCAGACTTGGGACAACGATGATGGTTCAGCGGAGTTCTTCAACAAAATAGGCCGAGTCGAGCCAATCCGAGGTGGCGGACGCAAGAATTTCAGGCGGCCGCTTTCGAGAATTCGAGACGGCGGGTCCTGAACGCTACCGGTAGCGCGCCTCGACCGCTCATCGCAGCAGCGGCCCGTAATGACAGAGAGGCGAAGATGCAACAGAGATGCGTCTTCTCAATGGTGGTCAATCGTGCGGCGCGCTGAGACGCTCCAGGTGGGCCGAAGCCTGACCTGGTGTCGCGTCCAGGAATCAATTCGGCGAGAAATGCACGGATCGACGTCGCTCTCGGACGGCCGTTTCCCACCTGCGCAAGAATTCCGTTTGACTTGAGCGGGCATATGCCACCGGCGACGCCCGCCGTACTCATGCGAGGGTCGTGAAACACCTTGCCGCGCCTAGAATCGACCCATGCTGAAGTCCAAAGAACAACTCCGCTTTACATCGTCAGAGATCGCAGAGGCCCGCCGGCTCGGCATCGATCTCGCCAGGGTGAAGACGAAGGCCGAATACTCGAACGCCGTGATCGAACTCATCACGACATTAGCTCATGAGAGGCCAGACCTCTTGGAGCGAATCGCCAAGAAGTTGTGCGAGGAGTCCGGCCGCAAAATGCCGGCCAGACTCAAGCTCGTGCGTTAGTCGCGTTGGCGCGACCGGTCGCGGCTCGCTTGACTGCAATTAGCTCGAGGAAGAGTGGGCTGTTCGCCTCGATGCTTGGCTGCCGATGTGAGTCGCCCGCCTGCCAGCGAGGATTTCTCACTGGCGCCGCGGATCCAATGGAAGCTCGTAGCGACCGTCGATCACTTGCCACCAGGGATCAAGGTATTCGGATCCACGCCGATATCCAGGCGGAAGGATGAGGAACTTGCCACCCTCTTGAGTCACTGCGAACCTCAGCGTCTTGTCGAACATGGGACAAATCTGACACTTGTCGTTCTGGATGCTGACGTCCACATAAGAGCCGTTCACCGCAAGCACTCTAAAACTCGAGAAGTAGTAGCTGTTCAGCTTCGTGAACAGCGGATCGATGTTGTTCTTAAGAATGAACTCCCGCGAGATGAGCCGGTACATAAGCATCCTGTCTCCTCCACCGCGCTCTAGCACTTGTTGATCTCGCATGAACTGTGTGACGACCCGCGCTCGAGCATCGTTGTCACTAGCGCTCGCAAGGGCATTGGTGAACAAGGTCAGTAGCGCAAGGATCACCGAGAAGCACTTCGACAGGCAACGGAACCAGTCCATCACTTCTCGCTTCATGCCGCACGCTGTCGCAGCGGCAACACCGTGGCTCGTATCGCTTGCCGCCAACGAACGCTGCCCAGTCGAACAGCAGCTTTCGCCTTTCGACATTGAATTGCGCTCGGTTGTACGCCCGCTTGATCTGGTCCTTTCTCCCGGTGCGCAAGCGCTGCCTCGATCGACTTCCGGCCGTGCAACAGCGTTCTCGTACGCCCAGGTGCTGAAACTGCTGCGGCAGAGCCCATGAACGGTTGTTTCGTCGTCCACCTTGAGGCGCCGCAGGAGCGTCAGCATCCCCATGTTCGACAGCGGCTTGTTGCGGTCAACAGGCGAAGGAAAGATGTATCGCTCGCTTACTCCTCGTTGACTCTCCAGTAATCTCGATTGCCCGCGGCGCCAGAAAGACGGGTGTACTTCTTTCGCTTTCATTCGCTCCTTGGGAACGATCCATACGCCGGCATCAAGGTCGAGCTCGTTCCACTCAGCTCCGAGAATCTCGGCCGTGCGTGCCGCGGTCAGAACTCCGAACTCGAGCGCCCGAGCCGCAATGCCAGGCGAGGTCCTAATCCTCTTGACCAGACTCGGCACCTTCTCAAAGGGCAGAGCAGCAAAGTGACCCTCGGCTCGCCGGCCCTTTCTCAGTTCTGCGGTTTTTCGCCGAATTGCGCGCGCGGGGTTCCCTTCTCGAAATGCTCCGAAATTCGGCGTCGTCGAATACGGCTTCCAGTCGTTGCCGCATCCGGCTCGCCGTCTCCGGCACTCGCTGCGCACTTCGGCAATGGCGTCCAGATAGGAGCGGGGCTGTCACCTCGGCAATCGGCGCATGCCATATGTGCTGCGGCACGTTGTTTTCCAACGATGCGATCCACTGTGCGGAGTGCTTGGGTGTCCTGGTGGGCTCGATCACACGTTCGTGATATTCGCGCGCCACCCGCGCCAGCGTGACTTGGCCTCGACGCGCTTCGGCCCTCTTCGCCGCCTCAGCTTCTTTCGCTGCTGAACGCTGTGCCTTTCTTTCTTCAATCGGATCGAGGCCGCGGTCGAGGAGACTTCGTGCCTCCTGTGCCCGTCGACGCACCTCGGCGAGGCTGCGGCCAGCCGCCTGCGTAGCTCGTACGATCCAAGGCACCGAGCCCCAATTCACGGCGCTCACCCGCCGGCGATGTGTAGCGCAGCACAGCGCGAACGCTCGCTCCGTCGACACGGATCTGGAGTCCGCCGCCGTCGAACAGGATGCCGCGCTTGGCATGCTTGATCTGGAGTGCCGAAAGTATGGAGAGCGCCATGCGTACCCTTTCAAAATCCACCATTGCGTCCACCAGAAATTCGCGCGTATCTGCGGCAGAAAATGCCGCGCTCGCGAACGCTCGCGTTGTACTCAGCGTCCGAATAACTCGTCAAATCAACGAATTACGCGGACGCTTGCGAACGCTGGTGAATGTTGGTGAGAAGAGTACTGGCGGAGACGGACGGATTCGAACCGTCGATGCACGTTTTTGCGCGCATGCTCCCTTAGCAGGGGAGTGCCTTCGACCTCTCGGCCACGTCTCCGGAACTCGACACGAAAAAACCGCGCGGACTCGAGAAAACCGCAGCCCGCGCGAGGCGCAAGTCTAGTCGCTGGCGCGAGCCGCAGCAAATGTCAGGCCGGCGCCTGCTCGAGTCCGAACGCCTTGTGCAGGGCGCGGACCGCGAGTTCCATGTACTTGTCCTCGACCACCACCGAGATCTTGATTTCGCTGGTGGAGATCATCTGGATATTGATGCCCTCTTCGGACAGCGTGCGGAACATCAGGCTGGCGATGCCCACATGCGAACGCATGCCGATGCCGACCACCGAGACCTTGGCGATCTTCGGGTCGCCGACGATCTGCTTGGCGCCGACGTGGTCCTTGACCTTGGTGTTCAGCGACGTCGAGCGCCTTCTGGTACTCGTTGCGGTGAACCGTGAACGAGAAGTCGGTCGTGCCTTCGACGCTGATGTTCTGCACGATCATGTCGACATCGATGTTCGCGTCGGCGATCGCTCCGAGGATCTGGTAGGCGATGCCGGGCCGGTCGGGCACGCGCGTCAGCGTGATCTTGGCCTCGTCGCGCGAGAAGGCGACGCCGGAGATGACTGCCTTTTCCATCATGGAGGCTTCCTCGAAAGTGATCAGCGTGCCGGACGCGGCTTCCGCGGCCAGCGGCATTTCGGGTTCGGTGAGGCTCGACAGCACGCGCAGCGGCACCCGGTACTTGCCGGCGAATTCGACCGAGCGGATCTGCAGCACCTTGGAGCCGAGGCTCGCCATTTCGAGCATCTCTTCGAAGGTGACTTTCTCCAGCCGGCGCGCCTCGGGCACGATGCGCGGATCGGTCGTGTAGACGCCGTCGACATCGGTGTAGATCAGACACTCGTCGGCCTTGAGCGCGGCGGCGAGCGCCACGGCCGAGGTGTCGGAACCGCCGCGTCCGAGCGTGGTGATGTTGCCGTGTTCGTCCGCTCCCTGGAATCCGGCGACGACGACGATGGCGCCCTGCGCAAGGTCGCGCCGAATGTTCTTCTCGTCGATCTCGAGTATCCGCGCCTTGGTGAAAGCGCTGTCGGTCAGCACATGGACCTGCGGCCCGGTGTAGCTCTTGGCCTGCAGCCCGCGGGCTTTCAGCGCCATCGCCAACAAGCCGATCGTGACCTGCTCGCCGGTGGAGGCCACGACGTCGAGCTCGCGCGGATCCGGACTCGACTGCACTTCCTTGGCCAGCCCGAGCAGCCGGTTCGTTTCGCCGCTCATGGCCGATACGACCACCACCAGCTGATGCCCGGCCCTGCTCCACTTCTCCAGGCGGCGCGCGACATTCTTGATGCGCTCGACCGAACCGACCGAGGTGCCGCCGTACTTGTGAACGATGAGGGCCATGAGAGCGCGGGCGCTGGAGCCGCTCAACGGAGATAAGCAACCTGCGATTATAGGTGGGCAACGTCGCCCGAACCACTTGATCAGGGTCAGTCCGCCGTGCGAGGCGGATCAGTCGCGTTCAATCAGGACAGCGTCCGGCTGCCAGGCGATCGTGATGCGCTCGCCGTCGCTGTCGGTCAGGCGTACGTCGGCACCCAGCCCGGCCACGTAGATCAGGTCGCCATCGCGCCACAGCAGCGGCAGGCGCGCGCGCTCGAATTCCGCGATGCCGGCGTCCTGGTAGAGGCGCTTCAATGTTCTGGACGGACGGCCGGCAAAGGGCTTGAAGCGCTCTCCTCCGGCGCGCGACTTCACTTCGAGCGGCGCAGCAGCGAGCCAGTCCGGATCGAATCCCTCACGGTCGGTTTCGCGGGTGAAACGCAACACACCGCCCCACGCGGGCAACGCAATCTCGCTCTCGCCTTTCCAGCGGAACGACTCGGCATCGCGATCGCTGCTGTCCGCTTCGCGCAGCAGCAGCAATCCGCGGTACCGCCGGACCTCGCGTCCCCCGATCCGCACCAGCAGGCGCGCGTCACTGCGCGCGTCGCGCGCCTGGTCGAGCATGTCGATCAGGCGCGCGCGCGACTGCGCCTCGATGCCGTGCGAAGCCAGCCACGCGCGCAGCGTCCAGGTCTGGCGGGCCGCTGGCAACGTCGCCAGCACGTCAAGGCGCAACATGCCGTCCGGGGCGCCGTCCTGGCACAGCGCCAGATCGCTTTGCGCCACGCTGCGCAGTGCCTCGGTCGCTTCGGCGACCAGCTCGACCGAACGCGCGGCCGCGGCCCGGAAGCCCGGCCGCAGTGCGTCCAGTCGCGGCAGCACATCGAGGCGGACCGCGTTGCGCAGCAGCGCGCGATCATCGTTGCTGTCGTCCTCGATGAACGCCAGCTCGTCGTCGATCGAGGTAGTGCTGGATATCGTCGCGCGCGACGTCGATGAACGGTCGCAGCAACAGCAGATCGCCGACGTCGAACGGACGCGCATTCGGAAATGCCGCCAGACCCTCGATGCCCGCTCCGCGCAGCCACTGGATCAGGAAGGTCTCGAGACGATCATCGCGGTGATGGGCGCAGCAGACGACGCGCGCCCCGCACTCGGTCGCCGCGTCGGCGAGCGCCTGATAGCGCGCGGCGCGCGCAGCCGCCTCGATGCCGCGTCCGCCGCGCTGCACCGACACGTGGCGGCCGATGAACCGCACACCCAGCGCAGCAGCCTCCCGCTCGCAGTGCGCGAGCCAATCGTCTGCATGGCGGCTCAACCCGTGATGCACGTGGACCGCGACGACCTCGCGCAGCGGCGAACCGCGCCGCGCCGCCAGCCGCGCCATGACGTGCAGCAGCACTGTCGAGTCGCGCCCGCCGCTGTAGCCCACCACCGCAGTCAGCGCACTCCTGCGCGCCGCGCGGCGCTTCAGCGGCTCTTCGTCGCGTGCATCGAGTTCGTCGAGCCGGGACTGCGCGCGCTGCAGCGTCGAAGCGACTGCGTCAAGCAGCAGCGTTTCGAGCGGATCAGCTGTCCTCGGTCGTGTTCTTGAATCGGCCATAGGCGAGCAGACGAGCATGACGGGCGGCCACCAATTCGCGCGGCTTCATGCCGCTGAACTGGCGCAGGCTATCGGCGAGCGCGCGCTTGAGCAGCGCTGCCATCTGCTTGCCGTCGCGATGCGCGCCGCCCAGCGGCTCGGTGACGATCTTGTCGATCAGCCCCAGCGCCTTCAGCCGGTGCGCGGTGAGGCCGAGCGCCTCGGCCGCCTCCGGCGCCTTGTCGGCGCTCTTCCAGAGGATCGACGCGCAGCCTTCGGGCGAGATCACCGAGTAGATCGAGTACTGCAGCATCAGCACCTGGTCGGCCACCGCGATCGGCCAGCGCGCCGCCGGAGCCGCCCTCGCCGATGATGGTGGTGATGATCGGCACCTTCAGTTGCGACATCTCGTAGAGGTTGCGGCCGATCGCCTCGGACTGGCCGCGCTCCTCGGCGTCGATGCCGGGATAGGCGCCGGGCGTGTCGACGAAGGTGAAGCACCGGCAGGCCGAATTTCTCGGCCAGCTTCATCAGCCGCAGCGCCTTGCGGTAGCCCTCGGGCTTGCTCATGCCGAAGTTGCGCAGCGCGCGCTCCTTGGTGTCGCGCCCCTTCTGGTGGCCGAGCACCATGCACGGCCTGGCCGTTGAAGCGCGCCAGGCCGCCGACGATCGACAGGTCGTCGGCGAACGACGCGGTCGCCGTGCAGTTCGTGGAAGTCGGTGAAGATGATCGCGACGTAGTCCAGCGTGTACGGCCGCTGCGGATGGCGCGCGATCTGCGACACCTGCCACGGCGACAGCTTGGCGTAGATGTCCTTCGTCAGCTGCTGGCTCTTCTTCTGCAGCCGTTCGATCTCCTCCGAGATGTCGACCGCCGATTCGTTCTGCACGAAGCGCAGTTCGTCGATCTTGGTTTCGAGCTCGGCGATCGGCTGCTCGAACTCGAGGAAGTGGTCTTTGCCATCGTGATCGTCTAGTACTTCGACCGGCACCGGGTCGAGGCTGCGCCACAGGTACCAGGTGGCCACGCTGCGCCAGGCGCCCAGGCCGCTGCCAGCGCCGTGACCTGCGCGCGCGCACCCTTGCCGGTCATCGGCTCGCCGCCGAAATAGTTGAGGCTGACCGCCTTGAGCAGGCCCAGGTCGTCCAGCGGCAGCACATTAGGCCGCAGCAGGTTGAAGATCAGGAACATCTCGGCGGTCCAGCGGCCGATGCCGCGGATGTCGACCAGCTCGGCGATGATCGCCTCGTCGTCCTGCTCGGCGAAGCGCGACGGATCGACACGGCCCGCCGCGAAGTGCTGCGCCAGGTCACGGATGTACTCGACCTTGCGCTCCGACAGCCCGCAGGCGCGCAGCGTCGTGGCTCGCCTGCGCAGCACGGCGCGCGGCGCCAGTTCGCCGCAGCAGCATCGCGAATCGGCCCCACACCGCCTCGCGCCGCCTTCACCGAAATCTGCTGGCCGACGATCGAGCGCGCCAGCGTGGTGAAGGCATCGCCGCGCGACGCCAGTGCGACACGCGGGTGCGCGGCGATGATGCGGGCCAGCGTGTCGTCGCTGCGCCCCAGCGCGCGCTTGGCGCGCGTCCAGTACGACCGGCCGGGTCGCCGAAGCTCATCTACTGGCGGCGCCAGGTCGTGCCGGCTGCGCCGTCTTCGAGCACGATGCCCTCGGCGGTCAACTCGGCGCGGATGCGGTCGGCGGTAACGAAGTCGCGCGCCTTCTTGGCCTCCGCGCGCTGTGCGATGAGCGCTTCGATTGTGTTCTCATCGACGGCTGTCATCTCTCCCGCCTCGGCCTTCGTCGCTTGACCGGTCAGCGCGACGGAAATCGATGGGCCCCTTTGGAGAAATTCCTTCGGCGGGGTCTGCAGCAGGCCGAGACACGCACCCAGCTGCTTCAACTGGCGCGGCCAGCGCCGGCGAACGCGTGCGGTTGACCTCGCTCGCGAGGTCGAACAGCACCGCGACCGCGATCGGCGTGTTGAAGTCGTCGTCCATCGCCGCGGCGAAACGCGCCGCGTGCGGTTCGTTCCAGTCGATCGGCGCACCGTCCGACGGTGTATCGCGCAACGCGGTGTAGAGCCGTGTCAGCGCCGTGCGCGCCTCGTCCAACTGTTCCTCGGTGAACTGGAACTGGCTGCGGTAGTGCGAGCGCAGCAGGAAGAAGCGCACGGCCTCCGGCGTCGTGCGCGGCGCACGGCATCGCGGATCGTGACGACGTTGCCGAGCGACTTCGACATCTTGTCGTCGCCCATGCGCAGTGCGCCGCGTGTGCATCCACAGGTTGGCGAACGGTCGCTCGAACGCGCCTTCGCTCTGCGCGATCTCGTTCTCGTGGTGCGGGAAAGACCAGGTCCGGGCCGCCGCCGTGGATGTCGAACGTCTGCCCCAGCAGCTCACTCGCCATCGCCGAGCACTCGATGTGCCAGCCCGGGCGTCCAGCGCCCCAGCGCGATTCCCACTGCGGCTCGCCAGGCTTGGCACGCTTCCACAGCACGAAGTCGAGCGGATCGTGCTTGCTGGCGTCGACGGCGACGCGTTCGCCGGCGCGCAACTCGTCGAGCGAGCGGCCCGAGAGCTTGCCGTAGCCGGGGAACTTGCGCACGGCGTAGTTGACGTCGCCGTCGTCGGCCTGGTACGCGAGTCCCTTCTTCTGCAGCAGGCCGATGATGTCCAGCATCTGCGGGACGTACTGAGTCGCGCGCGGCTCGTGATCGGGCTGCGGCCAGCCCGAGCGCGGCGAAGTCCTCGTTCATCGCCGCGATGTAGCGCGCGGTCAGCTCCGATGGTGTTTCGCCGTTTTCCGCAGCGCGCCGGATGATCTTGTCGTCGATGTCGGTGATGTTGCGCACATAGGTGACCTCGTAGCCGCGCGTGCGCAGCCAGCGCTGCATCACGTCGAACGCGACGAAGGTGCGGCCATGCCCGATGTGGGTCAGGTCGTAGATGGTGACGCCGCACACGTACATGCTTCACCTTGCCCGGCTCGATCGGCCGCAACGGCTTCCTTGCGACGCGTCAGCGTGTTGTGGATCTCGATGGTCATCGGTGTATCCCGCGGGTGATCCGGCGCAAGCCGGAAGGAAATGTGGCGCATCCGTGGCGCGCAGGGCGCCCGGGAGGGCGTTCGTCAACAGCGCCGGGACCACATTTCAGGGATATCAGCAAAGGTGGCGGTTGTAGAATCGAAGCAGTATATCAACGCCTTGCGCCTTTCCTGCTGTCCGTTCCCGCCCGATGCCCGCCCGCTTGCCGTTCGGCTGTCTGCTCGTGCTGCTCATGGGATGGTCCACCGCACACGGCCAGGGATCCACCGGCCTTCCGCCGCAGACCATCGGCACGCTGCCGAGCGACAAGGAGATTCCGACCGAACTGCAGCAGGTGCAACAGTTGCTTGCAGCTGGCCGCACCCAACAGGCCCTGGAGAAGGCCGACGCGCAACTGGCGAAGAATCCGCGCGACGCGCAGATGCGCTTCGTGCGCGGCGTGATCCTGACGGAGATGAAGAGAACCGCCGAGGCACGGGAGGCCTTCGAGCGCCTGACCGAGGACTTTCCCGAGTTGCCGGAGCCGTACAACAATCTCGCGGTGCTCTATGCCGGCGAAGGCCGGCTCGACAGCGCGCGGGCCGCTCTTGAACTGGCACTGACCGCGGCACCCAACTACGGCACCGCGCTCGAGAACCTCGGCGACATCTACCTGCAGATGGCAGCCGATTCGTATCAGCGCGCCGCCAAGCTCGACCCCGCCAATCGCCAGGCCAGCGCAAAGCTCGCGCTGGCCCGGGAGCTCATCACCAAATCCCGCAACGTGCGCTAGTCCGCAATCTCGAAAGGCCAACCGATGAGAATGTCCAGCGTGCTGCTTTGCCTTGCCCTGGCCGTGCCCGGCGCGGCACTCGCTCAGCGAGTCGCACTCGACACGACGATGGGAACGATCGTCATCGAACTGGCACCTCAGGCCGCTCCCAAGACCGTAGCCAATTTCATCGAGTACGTGAAGAGCGGTCACTACAACAACACCGTGTTCCATCGCGTGATGGGAACCTTCATGATCCAGGGCGGCGGCTACACGGCCGACCTCACCGAGAAGCCGACCCGAGCGCCGATTCCGCTCGAAAGCCAGAGCGGGCTGAAGAACGAGCGCGGCGCGGTGTCGATGGCGCGCCGCTCGGATCCCAACTCGGCGACCTCGCAGTTCTTCATCAACGTGGTGGACAATCCGCGCCTCGACTATCCGAACCCCGACGGCTACGGCTACGCGGTGTTCGGCAAGGTGGTCGAAGGCATGGACGTCGTCGACAAGATCCGCGCGGTGCCGACCGGGCCGAGCGGATCGCACCAGAGCGTGCCGACGACGCCCGTCGTCATCAAGTCGGCACGCATCATCAAGTAGGAGCAGAACATGGTTCGCCTGTACACCAACTTCGGCCCGATCACGCTGGAACTCGATCACGAACGCGCGCCCAAGACGGCCGAGAACTTCGAGTCGTATGTCCGCAACGGCTTCTACGACGGGACGCTGTTTCACCGCGTCATCAACGGATTCATGATCCAGGGCGGAGGGTTCGAGGCGGGCATGCGCCAGAAGACCGCCGAAGCGCCGATCGAAAACGAGGCACGCAACGGACTGCGCAATGACAAGTACACGATCGCGATGGCGCGCACCAGCGATCCGCATTCGGCTTCGTCGCAGTTCTTCATCAACGTCGCCGACAACGAGTTCCTCAACCACACCGCGCCGACGCCGCAGGGATGGGGTTACTGCGTGTTCGGCAAGGTAATCGAGGGCCTCGGCGTGGTCGACAAGATCAAGCAAGTGCGTACCGGGCGCCGCAGTGGTCACCAGGACGTACCCGAAGTCGACGTGCTGATCGAGCGCGCAGAAGTGACCCAGTGAGCCACCAGCATGCGCAGGCGGGTGCCGTGCCTCCGGTGCTCGCCGTCGAGCGCTCCGTCGATCCGCTGATCGACCCGATCGCCATCTCTGACCTGCATCTGACCACCGACCGGCCGCGCACGGTTGCGCGCTTCCTGCGCTTCATGCGGGAGGATGCTCCGGGTCACCCCGAGTTGTTGATCCTCGGCGACCTCTTCGAGTTCTGGATCGGCGATGACGCGGGCTCCGCGGCAGCGCCGATCGTTGACGCGCTGGCTGCTGCGACGCGTGGCGGCCAGCGCCTGCTCGTCATGCACGGCAACCGCGACCCGCTGCTCGGGCGCGATTTCGCGCGCACCACCGGTGCGACGCTGGTAGCCGACCCGCTGGTCATCGATGTCGCCGGCACGCGCACGCTGCTCACACACGGCGATGCCTGGTGCACGCTCGACGTGGCCTACCAGCAGATGCGCGCGACACTGCGCGAGCCGCAATTTCAGTCCGACTTCCTCGCCAGGTCCATCGCCGATCGCATCACCTTCGCGCGCAGCCTGCGGATGCAGAGCGAGAGCGAAAAAGCGGTCAAGGCCATGGACATCATGGATGTCACGCCGGACGCCGTGCTGAAGGCCGTGCGTGAAGCGCGAGTGCGTCGCGTGATCCATGGCCACACGCACCGGCCCGCTGCGCATGTGGTCGACGTCGACGGCAGCCGCGTCGAGCGCTGGGTGCTGCCCGACTGGGATCTCGACGACACGGAGCCGCGCGGCGGCTTCCTGGATTTCGTCGGCGGTGAGCCGCGCCTGGTCTTCTTCGACGACTAGGCCCGATACCAACAGCGGTACTGCGTCACTCGTCGACGAGCCGATTGAGCTGCGTCGGATCGACCTTCGGCGCCTCGCGCCGGGCTTCGTCGAGCGCAATGCCGTTGCGCTCGAGTGCAGCGACCAGCCGATCGATCTCTCGCTGCTGGGCCGCGGCGTGGTCGATCAGACCGTGCAGCGCCTTGGTCAACGGATCGTCGCCGTCCTGCGTGATCCCGTAGGCCGAGAAACCCATCTGATTGGCGGCCTGCTCGCGCTTCGCATCGAGCTCCTTGTGCAGGATGCGCGCCGGATTGCCGACCGCGGTTGCGCCGGGAGGGACCTCCTTGAGCACCACCGCGTTGGAGCCGATGCGCGCGCCGTCGCCGACGGTGAAGCCGCCCACCACCTTCGCGCCTGCGCCGACGATGACGTTGCGTCCCAGCGTCGGATGGCGCTTGGCGCCCTTGGCGAGCGAGGTACCGCCCAGCGTCACACCCTGATAAATGGTCGTGCCGTCACCGATCTCCGCGGTCTCGCCGATCACGATGCCCATGCCGTGGTCGATGAAGACATAGCGACCGATCTGCGCGCCGGGATGGATCTCGATGCCGGTCAGCCAGCGCGAGAGGTGCGAAATGAAGCGCGCCAGCCAGAGCAGGCCGGCCTTCCATGCGGCATGCGCCAGCCGATGCAGCGTCAGCGCGTGCAGCCCCGGATAGCACGTCAGCACCTCCCAGCGCGAGCGGGCGGCAGGATCGCGCTCCAGAATGCAGTTAACGTCTTCTCGCAGTCGGGTGAACATGATCGATGTGGTTTCAGTTCGCGGCCGATTGTACGGACGGAGGGGTGCCTCAGCCGCCGCGCTTGCGTCCAGCCCGGTCGGCGCGCGGTTGGATCACCGCGGCCAGCACGCCTCGCAGAAGATCGATCTCGGTCTGCGTCGGTCGCGCCCGGTTGAAGAGGCGTCGAACGCGAACCATCATCGTCTTGGGTTCGTGCGGATCGTGGAATCCGACGGCAGCCGCGGCCTGCTCGAAGTGTGCATACAGCTTTTCGAGCGCCTCCACGCCGGCCGGCGGATCATCGTCCCCGAAGCGGCGCTGCCCGGACTGGATCGCTGCCGTGCCGCGCAGCGCGAGCTGCGCCTCGTAGGCCGCGACCTGGACCGACTGCGCGAGGTTGAGCGAGGCAAATTCCGGGTTGGCCGGGATCGCACAGCACACCTGGCAGCGCTGCACATCGGCGTTCGCAAGTCCGCTGCGTTCGGTGCCGAACACGAACGCCACGTCGCCCGACGGCAGCCCGGCGAGCTGGCGCGCACACTCAAGGGCCACATCGCGCATGTCGCGCAGCGCCGGCCCATATTCGCGGTCGTAGCCCGTCATCGCCACCGCGAACGCAACGCCCTGCAGCGCATCGGAGAGGCTCGCGACGCAATGGCTGGCTGCAAGCACGTCGGCAGCGCCGGTGGCGAGTGCAACCGCGTCGGCGTCCGCCCGGTATTCCGCGCTGCGCGGTGCGACCACAACGAGACGCGAAAAGCCCATGGTCTTGATCGCGCGCGCGGCGGCGCCGATGTTGGCGGCGAGCGTCGGTTCGACCAGCACGAAGCGGACGCGTTCGAACGACAGGGGCAGCGAAGCACTCACGGGTGGCCGGCGATGATCGACTAAGATGCGAGGGTCAGTCTAGAACCTATCTGTTGCGGCGGTTGTTCTGCCGCCCGCGCCCACCATGCATCCGATGCTCAACACGGCCGTCAAGGCCGCGCGCAAGGCCGGTTCCATCATCAACCGGGCCAGCGTCGACCTCGACAGCGTCCGTGTCGGCACCAAGGGACGCAGCGACTTCGTCACCGAGGTCGACCATGCGGCGGAGCACGCGATCGTCGACACATTGCTCAAGGCGTATCCCGACCACGCGATACTGGCCGAGGAGTCGGGCGCAAGGGGCGACTCGGAATACACATGGATCGTCGATCCGCTCGACGGTACGACGAACTTCATCCACGGGTTCCCGCAGTACGCGGTTTCGATCGGTCTGCGCCATCGCGGCCTGATCACGCAGGCGGTCGTCTACGACCCGACGCGCAATGAGCTTTTCACCGCGACGCGCGGTCGTGGCGCCTTCCTCAATGAGCGACGCATTCGCGTCTCCCGCCGCGACCGGCTCGGCGAAAGCCTGATCGGCACCGGCTTTCCTTTCCGCAGCCTCGAGCAGCTCGACGAGTACGTGCACATGTTCAAGAGCATCACCGAACAAACCGCGGGGATACGCCGTCCCGGTGCCGCTGCGCTCGACCTCGCCTACGTCGCTGCGGGACGACTCGACGGATTCTGGGAGATGGGCCTGTCGGCGTGGGACATGGCCGCGGGCAGCCTGCTGATCCTCGAAGCCGGTGGACTGGTGTCGAACTTCAATGGCGAGCCAGGTTATCTCGAAGACGGCCGCATCGTCTGCGGATCGCCGCGCATCTTTCCGCAGCTGCTGCGGCTGGTGCAACAGGTCCATCC
>CAVPGM010000034.1:0-99714 GCA_963703945.1 uncultured beta proteobacterium
GAGGGCAGGCCGAAGTTGTTCTGCTGCGGTCCGCTGGTGACGTTCGCCTGCCTGGCGATGACAAGCGGCGGATTCTTGAGCGCCGCCAGCACCTCGAGTGTCCTCGTGCATTGCGATTGAGCACGCAGGGCCATGCGCATGTAAGCCTCGTACTGCGGTAAGTACTCTGCCGCAAGCCCTTTCTCGCTCAGCCTTGCAAACAGGGTTTGGAGCGCCGTTGCCTGGTTGGTCAGCATCGCCTCGACCTGCGACAGATCGCCACGATTCACCGCTGCGGCTTCGTCGCGGAGTTGCTCCAGCATGGCTGGTACATCTACTTGTTCACCAATGCCGGACTTGTTCTCTGCCCGGTTGATGACCCGGCAGGCCGCGACCTCCGGCGATGTGACCATCCGCGCAAAATTACGGGCGCTCGCGTGTTCGTCCTTCTCGACTATGACTGGAATCGCCTTTCGGGGAAATTCCTCCATTGGGTTTGCTCTAGGGCCTGGAGTACTGCCCACGGGTCGAACTGCTTGGCCGGGATGAAGAGCCACCGGGCAAAGTTCATTGATTAACAATAGTATTGTAGGATGTACGGCGTTAGGTCGATCAGCGCCTGCTGGGCGATCCCCGATTGCCTCTACTGCAGTGGCGACTCAAGTGGCGACATCTGAGGAGAACCCTTAGAGATCGAGGATTGGCGCGGGCGTTGACAGACGCCGCCTCCACCAAACCTTTGCAGGGCTGACCCGCCGCCGGGCCGCGGCTTGCGGGCGCATGCGGTCCGCGAGTGGCATCGAGAAGAACCGATTTGGGGATGAGGCGCAGGTCATTACTACTGGGCGCCGCCAGTGTCGGCGGAATGGCGCTGTTCGGCTGTGGCGGCTCCGGAGTGTCGAACACGCCGGCATCGGGCGTGCCAGCCCTCCCGGACGCGCCACAGGCCGTATGGGATCCATCTCCGTGGATGTGGTTCGTTGCCGGACAAAGCGGAACGATCGACCTCGGTATAACGTTGCCGGCTGGCATCGCCCCTGGCGGTGTGTTCACCTTGGCCAACGGCAGCGCAGCGCTGCCGCCGGGGGTTGCGCTATCGACGTCGGGTCAGCTTACCGTATCGAGTCCGGCCGAAAGTCAGACCGCAAACGTCGTCTTTACCTACACCGAGCCAGGCACATAGCGCCCTCTGCTGCGATGGCGCCGCTTGGGCAGGGAAGCCACCAGCGCCGCAAGGAACAGCGCCGCGAGTGAAAGCCCCCCCGGCTCGGGCACCGCGACACGGTTTGGCACTTCAGATATCGGCGCCAGCGGCGCTGTCTCGCTCACGGGCGGCAGTTCCTCGATAACCGGCGGTAGGCGGCCATCGCCAGGCGGTTCGGGCACAACAGGATCGTCATGCGGTGGCTGCGGAAACAGCAACCGCCACTTGGCTGTTCTGCCGCCGTCGAGACAGGAGCCTTCAACAGCGCTGTGGGCGCACAGTTGCTTGTGCATCAACCGGTCGCCCATCGTGCCAAGCTCCAACTGCTGCGCGAGGTCGACCCCGCTGTAGAAGACTTCAGCCTGCGCCGGCGCAGCGACCGCGACGCCGCCTCCGGCTATCAGGGTGAGTATCCAGCGCTTGAACCTGAATCTGTCCATTTCCTGCCAGGGGCCCGCGTTGACGCTTGCAGCATTCTGGGGCGGGTTGCGATCTGGATCGATCGTCTATGCAGACGATCAGCGCCATGACGCAAGAGGCCTCTTGTCAATTATTTCGACAGTGGCTCGCGGGCCGGTAGCGCGGCCGCTTTCCACACACCCCTAGAATTCGCCCGACGGAGCATCGACTTCCATGGCTGATAACACCGACATTCCCACCCTGCGGCGCCTGTTGCACGATTGCCGGCGCATCGCGGTGGTCGGCATCTCCGCCGAGTGGCATCGGCCGAGTTACTTCGTCGGCAAGTACCTCTTCGAGCACGGGTACACCATGATTCCGGTGAACCCGAAGTATTCGGAGGTGCTCGGTCAGCCCTGCTACCCGGACCTGCTTTCGGCGGCGAAAATGACCGGTCCGATCGACCTGGTCGACTGTTTTCGACGCAGCGAAGAAATCGGATCGCTGGCCGAGGCTGCAATCGCCATCGGTGCGAAGTGCCTGTGGATGCAACTCGGAGTGACCAACGAGGCCGCGGCGGCAACGGCCCGGGCGGCGGGTCTCGAGGTCGTGCAGGATCGTTGCGTCAAGATCGAGCACGGGCGTCTGTTCGGAGGCCTGAACTGGGCCGGCGTCAACACCCGCGTTATCTCCAGCAAGCGCCCGCGGCAACTGGCGTACTAGAACCTATCTCAGAGCCCCCGATGGATCGCGTTGCCAAGAGAAGCGGGCAGATGCAAGGCGGCTGGCGAAGGACAGTAGCCGAGCCTACGGCCGAGCCGGCCAACGCCGCAGACGCCCGCTTATCGTGGCAACCCTGCGGGGCGAGGTCGCATGGGGCGCAAGGCGTTGTTGCGGCTCGGGTCCTTGCAGCAAGCAATGGTCCCCTCGCCGCGTCTAGCCCTGCACCCCATGCGGCTCCGCCGCGACCTCCGAGGACTCTGAGATAGGTTCTGGAGACGAGCATGCCCGACCGTCCTTTCGGCATCGAGACCTTGTGCCTGCATGCCGGGCAAATTCCGGACCCCGTGACCGGCAGCCGCGCAGCGCCGATCTATCAGACGACCTCCTACGTTTTCGACACCGCTGACCACGCGGCGAGCCTGTTCAATCTGCAGACGTTCGGCAACGTCTACTCGCGCATCAGCAATCCGACTGTCGCCGTGCTGGAAGAGCGCATCGCGGCACTGGAAGACGGGCGCGCGGCGCTTGCGACGGCGAGCGGGATGTCGGCGCAGTTGACAGGCATCCTCGCGATCGTCCAACCCGGCGAGCACATCGTCGCCTCGTCGCTGCTCTACGGGGGGACTTACTCGCAGTTCGACGTGACGCTGCGCAAGATGGGGATCGAGACCACCTTCGTCGACCCCGACCAGCCGGACAACTTCCGCGCCGCGCTGCGCGACAACACGCGCCTGCTGTATGCCGAGACGCTCGGCAACCCGAAGATCAACGTGCTGGACATCGAGCCGATCGCGAGCATCGCGCACAGCGCCGGTGTCCCGCTGATGATCGACAACACGATGGCCTCGCCGTACCTGTGTCGGCCGTTCGACTGGGGCGCGGACATCGTCGTGCACTCCGCGACCAAATACCTCGGCGGACACGGAACCACGCTCGGCGGCGTGCTGGTCGAAAGCGGCAGGTTCGACTGGGGCAACGGCAGGTTTCCTGACATGGTTGCGCCATCGAGGGGCTACCACGGAGTCAAATTCTGGGAGACGTTCGGCGATTTCGCCTACACGATGAAGGCGCGCATGGAGATTCTGCGCGTGCACGGCGCTGCGCTCGCACCGCTTTCGGCGTTTCTGCTGCTTCAGGGCGTCGAGACGCTGCACCTGCGGATGGAGCGCCATTCGCAGAACGCTCGCCGCGTTGCCGAGTTTCTTGAGCGCCATCCGCAGGTGGCATGGGTCAACTGGCCCGGGCTCGCGTCCAGCCGCTACTACCCGCTCGCCCGCAAGTATCTGCGTGCAGTCGACGGCGAGCCGGGCGCCGCAGGTGTCCTGACCTTCGGCATCCGCGGCGGCGCGGCGGCTGGCGAAAAGTTCATCGACGCGCTGCAGTTCCTGTCGCATCTGGCCAACATCGGCGACGCAAAGTCGCTGGTGATCCACCCGGCCTCGACCACGCACCGCCAGCTGTCGGAAGAAGACCAGCTGAAGGCCGGCGTGTCGCCCGACATGGTGCGACTGTCGGTCGGCATCGAATCGATCGACGACATCCTGTGGGACCTGGAGCAGGCGCTCGGCCACAGCCATTGACGCACAATTCCGAACGCGCTCACGCGCCGCGGCGAGCCGCATGAACGAGCGCTCCGCCCGCGACATCGCGCTCGTGCGCGCGATCGAGATCGCCGACACCGATGAGGTCGTGTTCACGGCGGACGATCGTCGTTATGCCGGACGCGCGGCCGCCGAACTGGCGCACTGGGGCGCAGCGCAGGAGCGCACGGCGGCAACGCCTGAATCGTTCCTCGCCCGGCGCGCGGCCCTGCTGCTCGACAAGATCGATGCCACCGAGCCGACGGTGCGCGCGCTGCGCGCGACGCACTGGCGGCCTTGGATCGGGGTCATTCTTCCGCTCGCGGCGGCGCTCACTGGAGCCGTCATCGAGCAGGTGACCGATCGCCAGCACATCAACGTGCTGGCCTTTCCGCTGATGGCGATCATCGCGTGGAATTTTGTGGTGTATGCGCTGCTGTTGTTGCGCCCGCTATTCGGAGCGGGGCCCGGCCCGATTCTCCGCCGCCTTCTTCAGCGTCCGATGGTGGGCGACAGTCGCGACACCGCACAATCCGGCACCGTCATGGCAGCGGCCGCCCGGCGGTTCGCGGGCGACTGGTCGAGGAGCATCGCCCCGCTGCTCACCGCGCGAGTCGGCCGCGTCTTGCATTTGTCGGCGGCCTTGTTTGCAGTCGGCGCGATTGGCGGGCTTTACGCGCGCGCCGTGATATTCGAATACCGCATCGGCTGGGAGAGCACATTCCTTGAAGCACCCACGGTGCACAGCATCCTTTCGTTCGTGCTCGGCCCAGCGGCAAGGATGATCGGCATGCCGTTTCCGACTGTGGACTCGGTCGCGTCAATGCGACTCGTCGGCGGCGTCGGCGGCGTCGACGCGGGACCCTGGATACACCTGTATGCGCTGAGCGTCGGGCTCGCAGTCATAGTGCCTCGCCTGCTTATGGCCGCGTGGGCTCGCTGGCGCGAACTTCGCCTCGGCGAATCGTTCACCCAGCCGCTCGATGCGCCGTACTTCCGTCGGATCCTTGCGCCGTTCGTTGCGGGCCATTCGCGCGTGACCGTCGCTCCTTACAGCTACACGCTCGGCGAGACCGAAATTGCAGGGTTGCAACGACTGGCTTGCCAGTTGTTCGGCGAATCCGCGCAACTGGCACTGCGTGCGAATACGGCTTTCGGCACGGAAGCGGACGCGGCCGGCGGGCTGGTTCGCCACGACGCCGATATTGCCCTGACACTTGCCTTGTTCAATGCCGCAGCGACTCCGGAAAACGAGAATCACGGGCTGTTCGTCGACACCCTGCGCCGCGCACTCGACACACCGGTTGCCCTCCTTGTGGATTCGTCGCACTACCGTCGCCGTCTCGGCTCCCAGGCGGGCGCACAGCAGAGACTGCAGGAGCGCTGCGACGCATGGCGGGCGTTCGGCGCCCAGCGGGGCGTGGCCGTCGCGTGCGTCGACCTGTCGGCGCCGGACCTCGTTTCCGCGGAGCGCGAGCTTGTCGCGACAGCTCGGTGACACCGCATGAACGCCGTGGTTGCGCAGCCCGTCACGGTCGAACTGGCCCTGATCTCGCATACGAACAGCGGCAAGACGACGCTGGCCCGCACGCTGCTCGGCCGCGACGTGGGTGTCGTGCGGGACGCACCGCACGTCACGGAGGTTGCGGCGGCTCATGTGCTGCTGCGATCGCCGGCCGGAGATGAGCTGCGGCTCTCGGATACGCCGGGCTTTGGCGATACGGCACGGCTGATGCAGCGGCTGCAGCTTGCCGACAATCCGATCGGATGGCTGATGCGCGAAGTCTGGGATCGCTTCCGCGACCGACCGTTCTGGTGCAGCCAGCAGGCGGTCCGCGCGGCGCGGGACTCGTCCGATGTACTCCTCTACCTGGTCAATGCGGCCGAGGAACCGCGCGACGCCGGTTATCTCGCTCCTGAAATGCAGATCCTGCGCTGGCTCGACAAGCCGGTGCTTGTTTTGCTGAACCAGGTCGGACCTCCCCGTGCGAGCGCCGACGAGCGTGCCGAGGAGGCGCGCTGGCGGGATCACTTCGTCGAGATGGGATACGCCTGCGACGTGCTGACGCTCGACGCTTTCGCGCGCTGCTGGGTGCAGGAAGGCACACTGCTCGCTGCGGTGACCGCACGGCTGCCGGCGGTCAAGCGCGACGGCTTCGCGCGACTGCAGGCGCAGTGGACTGCGCGCAGCATCGACCGGTTCGACGCCAGCATGCGGCGGTTGGCCGAGCAGATGGCGAGTGCGGCGTGCGACTCGGAGCCCGTCGAGGCTGCCGACGTTCCGCTCGGTACACGGGTGCTCGTCACGCTGGGACTGCGCGCGAATGCCGACGCACGCAGCAAGGCCACGGCCGCGCTGGCAGAGCGGCTCGACCGCGGTATCCGCGCGAGCACCGACGCGCTGATCGAACTGCATCAGCTCGAGGGCAGCGCGGGCGCGACCGTCCTGCAGCGCGTCCAGCAAGCGTATGCGGTGCAGGAGCCGATACCGGAGGGCCGGGCCGCTTTGTTGGGCGGTGTCCTGACCGGCGCGCTGACCGGGCTGAAGGCGGATCTGGCGACCGGCGGGCTTTCGATGGGAGCGGGCATGCTGGTCGGCGCGCTGGTCGGCGGTCTGGGCGGCGCCGGATTGGCGCGCGGCATCAATCGGCTCACCGGCACCGAGCGGGCCCAACTCAGCTGGCCCGATGAATTCCTGGACGGCTTGATGCGTTCCGGCGTGTTGCGGTATCTGGCCGTCGCGCACTACGGGCGCGGGCGGGGCCAGTACGTCGAAGCCGAGGCGCCCGCGTTCTGGCACGGCGTGGCGCAGCATGCACTGCTGGCACGCACCGAGGGACTGCATGCGCTCTGGACCCGCGCCCGCCACGATAGCGATCCGACCGCCATCGCCTCTGCGCTCGAACGCGAGTTCGCGTCTGTGACGGCCGAGACACTCGACCGCCTGTATCCGCTACAGTTGCCCGAGCAGCTGAGGCTGCGCGGAGTCGCCCCGCTTACCGTCTGATCCGTTCCGGGAGTCAACAATGAAGAAGATTGCGACCCTGTCGATGGGCGTGCCGTGCTGCCTCGTGCTCGCGCTCGCGGCGTGTTCGACGAGCAAGGCGCCATCGGGCAAGGATGCACAGATGCCGCCTGCCGAGAACTACGACGTCAAGATCCAGCCCGCCCGGATCTCGCCCAATCCGCAGAGTGCCTTTGCACTGTCGACATTTACCGGCTGCGACGTGATCTATATCGGCAAGGCATCGGCTGCGGATACGGTGATCTACGCGGTCCGACCGACAAGCCGCGTACCGGATGCTGCGCGCTGCGCCGCGTTGCTGCGCGAGCAACCGGGCGTGGAAACCGTTACCGCGCTGCGCTGACCGTTCCTCGCCGCGCGGTCTTCAGACGGGTTTGTGGCGGTACATCAGGCGATCCGCGCGCCGCATCAGACTCTCCACCGTGTCGTCGGGCTGCGCGGCGGCGACTCCGATACTCAGGCTCACCTCCAGTCCCGCCGCGAGGTCGCTCCAGTCGTGCTCCGCGACCACCTTCCGGATGCGCTCGCCCGCCGCGGTCGCCTCGGCCTCGGAGGTGCCACCGAACAGCACGACCATCTCGTCACCGCCGGTGCGCGCAGCAAAGTCCGACGCCCGCAGCGTGAGGCGCAACACGTCGGCCAGCGATTTGAGGACCGCGTCCCCAACCACATGCGAATGTCGGTCGTTGATGCGCTTGAAAAGATCGATGTCCAGCAGCGCCAGCGCAAACGGCCGGCCGCCCGAGCGCAACTCGGCGAGCGCGTCCTGCACCAGCGGGTCGAGCGCTCTGCGGTTGGCGAGGCCGGTCAGCGGGTCCTGCAGTGACAGCTCGCGGAACGAGCTCGCTTCCGCACTGAGCGTATCGAGCTGCTCGCGCTGCTTTATCGACTCGCGCCAGCGCTCGATGCGGACCCGGTTCTCGCTGCGCAACCGCATGATCTCGCGCGTTACCTGGATGTGCTGTCGCAGCGCCCTCACCGCGGTTCTCTGGTCGCCCGCGGCCTCGGCGCAGCGCGCCAGCACATCGTGCGCCTTGCCTTCAACCACCAGCAGGTCGAACTGACGCGCCAGTTCGAGGCCGCGACTTGCCGCGTGCACACCGGCAGTCGGCAGGCCCTCCAGCAGAAAGACTTCTGCCTCGACCACCGATCCCTCCGCGAGTCCATGCGACCAGCCGAGCTGAGCGGCGTCGCGCAGCACGGCATCGACCGCGGTGCGCGCCGCCTCGACGTTGCCGAGCGCCACGTGGATCTGCGCCAGCACCGCCTGGTGCGAGGCGCGCTCGCGCAACTGTAGTTCGGCATTGCCGTCGTTCGGCTGTTGCAGCAGGTTTTCTGCCCACGCCTGCAGCATCTTCAGGTGCTCGCGGTCGGGCGCGGAAGCGTGCAGTGCCGCCGGATCGGTCAACCAGCCGAGATTGATGGTCAGCCAATCCGTGCGGGCGGTGCGCTCCCAGCTGGCCAGACGCGCCTCGCGCGCGATGTCGATCATCTGCGCAAAGAGCTGTAGCGCTTCCTCGTAGGAACCCGCTGCGGCATGGGCAGCGCCCAGTGCCCGCGCAGCCATCAGTCGCAGGTCCGGACGGGCTCCCTGTGGGGCGACCTCCTGTGCCGCGAACGCGGCCGCATACGCATCGTCATAGCGGCGCATCTGCGCGCAGGCAAACACTGCCGACGTCAGCGCCGCAACCTGGCTCGCCATATCGCCCGCTGCTGCGTGCAGCTGCGCGGCCTGGATCGCATGGGCATCGGCCGCAGAGAACTCGCCAATGCGGACTTCGAGCGTCGCGAGCCGGCTCAGCAGGCGCGCCTGCGATTCGCGATTGCCGGCGACGCGCGCCCGCTCGATGCCTTCGATCAGCACGGTGCGCGCGGCCTCGAACCTGCCTTCGCGCAGAGCGGCGGCAACCTGTTCCAGTTCAGCGGCGAGAGTTGCGGACACGGAACTCATCAAGTCAAATGTGACAGCTCGGCGCGCCTGAGGCAACGGGCGGGATTCGCCCCAGCGTAAACGCGGCGGGGAAGTGCGACGGATGGGAAAAGCGATGGAAAGGCCGGCGAAACTGTGGTCTCGCCCGGTTGGAAGCGTCCTCCTGCGGAGCTCGCACACCGGCTTCCCGCCGGCAGCAGTCGCGAATCGTTCTTGAAAGTCATGCGGGCGTAGGGCTGTCGCAGGCCTCGCTGCCAGGTTCGAGACGCACTCCTGCAATCCTCGGATCGCAGCAAAAAGAACCCGCCTTTCGGGCGGGTTCGCATTCGTGATTGGTCGTCTACTGCTTGCGCCGACGCGAGACTGCGAGTCCAGCTAGGGCGAGGCCGAGAAGAGCGACGGTGGTCGGTTCAGGAACCGAGATCACACCAAACAGCCCGTGCGTTTCGTCGTCGGGACCGGCCGAGAAGTAGATCGACTGCGAACTTCCGCCGTTGCCGTCGTTTCCTGCGGTCAAACCCCAGAGACCGTCGATTGCCAGTGGTTTGCCATTCGTTCCAAGCAGCTGCCCCACGAACGTATTGGTCAACAAATCGAAGATGTTGATGTGCCCGTCGCCGAAGTTGCCGACCAGCAGATCTCCGGCCAACGCACCGAAGGATGTACGGCGCCAGGCCAGCCCCCAAGGCGAATCCAGGGTGCCGTTCGAACCCACCCGGCCAAGGAAATTGCCTTGAAGGTCGAACACGCTCACGAAACCATGGCCTGCGCCCGCCACGTCGTCGCCTTTGTCAGCATCCTGCAGTGCATAGGTCACGTAGAGCTTGCCGTTGATGTTCTGTATGTTGAACGGGGCATAGCCGGCGGGAATACCGGGGTCGGTGAAGCTGCCTGCCAGGTCAGGGGCGCCGGCGTTGCCTTTGAGGACATCGATCGTCCCGGCGCGGAAGTTGGCGGAGTACAGATAGCTGTTCGTACCGATCGTCGCCTCTGTCGTCCCCTTGTAAACGTTCGCATCGGATCCGATCTGGAGTGTTTCCGCAGTGGTGCCTAGCGCAGCCCTCCAACCTGAAACCGTTCCATCCTCGCTGACAAAGAGGAACCGGTCGCCATTGAATGCAGCCGTGCTGTTGAAGACCTGTCCCGTGACGCTCCCATCGCCGGGAATGGCCACGACCAGGCCCTGCTGTACGGTGACCTGGGTCAACGGGTTTACCGAATACAGTCTCGCGTTACCCGCCCCGTTGGAGGAGACCCAAAATGGACTGGTAGCCGAAAAGGAGATCCCCCAAGCGTTCTTGAGTTCGGGGTCGGTGATTTGAGCGGCGTGTGCAGTCTGATCGTCGGTGACGAGGTTCGTGACACTAAACGGTGCAGCCTGCGCTTGTGCTAGACCCAAGGCGATCATCATCCCGGAACAGAACTTCAGGATCGCCAGCGGGCTCGAATTCGGAGCGCCAAATATGGAGAGAAGTGTCGGCTCTCGGTTGATTTGCATGATGCCTCCGCATAGGGGCAGAGTGCATACCTCACGCAAGAATCATGCAACGACACGAAATCAAACACATACGAATAAGATCAGTGGCATTGTGAGAATTACATCGACACTGGGCTGTGGCGTGCCCCTGAGCAGATGGCGCCGGTTGCACTCTCGTGCACTTGCAGACCAAATGTCATGGCGGAGAGAGTGGGATTCGAACCCACGATAGGTTATTCACCTATACACGCGTTCCAGGCGTGCGCCTTCAACCGCTCGGCCATCTCTCCTATGGGGCCGAGAATTATATCGGCGCATCACAGCGGCGAAACGCAGGCGAAAAAAAGCCCGCGGCACGCCGCGGGCTCTGAGCTCAATGCAACAGCGATCAGGTGGCCTGCGTGTCCATCGTGTCTCCCCTGAGGCTCGGGTAGCGCACGTGTTCGACCAGTTCCTGCGTCGTCCGGTCAGGCTCGGGCGTCAGTATGCTGACCACCAGGATCGCCACGATGCCGAGCGGGATGCCGAAGATCGCCGACGAGATCGGCTGGATGCCGAACCACAGCGGGTAGTCCGCCGGGTTGAGGCCGAGCGCCTGCTGAAAGAACGGATACCGTGTGGCCATGTAGTACATCGTGATGCCCAGGCCCAGCACCATGCCTGCGATCGCTCCCGCTTTGTTCGCGCGCTTCCAGAACACACCCAGTGTGAGCGCCGGGAAGAACGCCGCCGCGGCAAGCGAAAACGCAGCGCCCACCAGGAACAGAATGTCTCCCGGTTTCAGCGACGTTACGTAGGCTGCCACAAAGGCCACCACCAGCAGCAGGATCTTCGAGATCGTCACCCGCTTCTGCGTCGAAGCATCGGGGTTGATCATCTTGTAGTACAGATCGTGCGACAGCGCGTTGGCGATCGTCAGCAGCAGTCCGTCCGCGGTCGACAGTGCCGCCGCCAGACCACCGGCTGCCACCAGGCCGGAGATCACGTACGGCAATCCTGCGATCTCGGGTGTGGCCAGCACGATGATGTCCTGCCCGAGCGAGATTTCCGACAGTTGAACGATGCCATCCTTGTTGATGTCGACAATACTGAGCAGCGTCGGGTCGATCTTGCTCCACGCCGCCACCCACGCCGGCAGGTTGGCGAACGACGAACCGACCACGTTGTTGTACACCTCGAATTTCACCAGTACCGCAAGCGCCGGCGCGGTGAAGTACAGCAGGAAGATGAACAACAGCGACCAGAACACCGACTGCCGCGCCTCGTTGACCGACGGGGTTGTGTAGTACCGCATCAGGATGTGCGGCAGCGCGGCCGTGCCGACCATCAGGCACAGCGTCAGCGCCAGGAAATTCAGTCGCTTGGTGTCGCGCTCCTTTTCAGCTGCTTCGCCGGTCTTGTTGGTCGGATACGGCTCCGCGTGCGGCAGTGGCGCTCCCGAGCGGGCCGTGTTTGCACCCACCTGCGCCTGCCATGCCTTGCGCGCCGCGTCAGCGGACGCCGGGTAGCTCGACAGCGCCTTTTCCGCCGCGTGAATCTCGGCCACCGGTGCGTTGGCTGCTTTCAGGTCCTCAACCTTCTTCGCCGCGTCGGTACGACCGTTCTCCCAGGTCGCCGGCAGTCCCTCGATGCGCTTCTTCGCATCCGCGGCGCGGTCGGCAAAGATCTTACGGACCTCGAGTTCCTTCGGATCGACCGTCAGCTTCTTCTCCAGCGCGGTCACGCGCTCGAGCACGCCACCGTAAACGAACTGCGGCAGCGGTATGCCCGTGATCTTCACCGACAGCCACACCACCGGGATCATGTAGGCAATGATCAGGATGATGTACTGCGCCACCTGCGTCCAGGTGACCGCGCGCATGCCGCCGAGGAACGAACAGACCAGGATACCGGCGAGACCCAGGAACACGCCGACGCCGAACTCGACTCCGGTGAAGCGCGACGTGATCAGGCCGACCCCATAGATCTGCGCGATCACATAGGTGAACGAGCACAGGATCGCGGCGAACACGCCGATCGAGCGGGCGATGTTGCCGCCGTAGCGCGCCCCGAGAAAGTCCGGGATCGTGAACTGCCCGAACTTGCGCAGATACGGCGCGAGGAACAGCGCCACCAAGCAGTAGCCGCCGGTCCAGCCCATGATGAAGGCCAGCCCGTCGAACCCCTGCAGGTAAAGCCCGCCCGCCATGCCGATAAACGAGGCGGCCGACATCCAGTCCGCCCCGGTCGCCATGCCGTTAAAGAACGCCGGCACACGGCGCCCCGCGACGTAGTACTCGGCGACGTCGGCCGTGCGGCTCATGATGCCGATTCCGGCATAAAGCGCGATCGTGGCGAACAGGAACACATAGCCGATCCACACCTTCGGCAGTCCCATCTGCTCGGCGATCGCCAGGCCCACGAGGAAAACGATGAAACCGCCCGTGTACCAGGTGTAGTACTTCCTCAGCTGGTGGAAGAAGGCGCGATTGGAAGCTCCGGTCATAGCCATCACAGGTCTCCTTCATCGACGCCGTATTCGACGTCGAGCTGCCGCATCTTCTTCGCGTAGTAGTAAAGAATCGCGACGTAGATGATCAGCGACCCCTGCGCCGCCATGTAGAACGACAGCGGCCAGCCGAAGAAATTGATCTCGGCCAGCGGGCGCGCGTAATACCCCATCACGAACGTCACGACGAACCAGATGAAGAGCAGTACTGCGGTGATCCGCAGGTTTCTGCTCCAGTACTCCTTGTGTTTTGCGGTGAGCTGCATGTCTTCTCCTTGGGTGACTTCTGTCTGCTGCTTCAGGGATGTGGGACGGTCGTCTCCTCCTTGGTGACGTGCATTGCGATGCTCGTTTCAACGGCCTGCGGCGGGGTGCGACTCATGTCCCGCCTGAGTGTCGCCGCGTACTTGGGCTCGAACTTCTTCAACTCGTCATGGACCTTTTCGGCCTCTACCGCGTCGCCAAGGTGGTGGTAGGTCATGCCGAGCTGGTAGTAGCCGTAGGGGGAAAAAGGCTGCAACTTGATGTTCTTACGGAATGCGTCGATCGCCTCGCGCAGCCGTCCGGCGCGGATCAGCACGAGGCCAAGCCCGTACCAGGCCCGATCGATCGACGGCTTCAGTTCGATCGCCTTCCGGAAGCAACGCTCGGCGCCTGCGAGATCGTCGCGCTGGTCGTATAGGAAGCCGAGGTTGAACCAGGCTTCGGCATTCGCCGGGTTCAGCTCGATCAGCTCCACGAATTCGCGCACCGCCGCCGTCGGGTCGTTGGTCTCGGCGTACAGGTTGCCGAGCGCGGCCCGCGCGACCTCGTTGCGAGGCTCGATCTCGACGATCTTCCTCAGGTCGGCGATCGCGCTCTGAGGCCGATTGAACAGCACAGCGACGCTCGCCCGGCGATTGAGCCAGAAGCGCTTGAGCACACGTGCCAGCACATTCACTGCACGCCCGCCTTGCCCTCGCCCGCGGCGACCCACTTCTCGCAGCCCGCCTGGCTGAGGTCGGCGCGACACACTTCGCGCACCTGGAAGCCGAGCCAAAAGTAGCCGAAAAACAGCAGCAGGAACGCCGCGATCGGAATATGCCGATCGAGCACGATGCGCGGCGTCACCAGCCGCACCAGCTTGACTGCCGGACTGGCGATCAACTGGAACAGCCGATAGACGATGTTCTGTTGTCGGGCCGGCCAGTTGAACGCGCCAACCAGCAGCTGTCCGATCAGCGCCAGGCCATTGACGAGCACGAGGGACTGAGCGATCAGCAACGCGAAAGCCATCAGTCGCGCTCTCCATTCCGGTATCGCGACCTACGCAGCGGCCAGCCCGCGAAGCGAGTTCCTGCACGCCTTAGCGCATGTCCCCCCGGTCACAGATTCACCTTCAACTGCTCAAGGATCGCCGGGTTCTCGAGCGTCGAAACGTCCTGCGTGATGTCCTCGCCCTTGGCGATTGAGCGCAACAGGCGCCGCATGATCTTTCCGGAGCGAGTTTTCGGCAGGTTGTCGCCAAAGCGGATGTCCTTCGGCTTGGCGATCGGTCCGATTTCCTTGCCGACCCAGTCGCGCAGTTCCTTCGCGATCTTCCGCGCTTCCTCCCCCGTCGGCCTCGCGCGTTTGAGCACGACGAAGGCAGAGATCGCCTCACCCGTCATGTCGTCCGGGCGGCCGACAACGGCGGCTTCGGCGACGATCGGATTGGCGACCAACGCAGACTCGATCTCCATCGTGCCCATGCGGTGACCCGAGACGTTCAGCACGTCGTCGATGCGGCCGACGATCTTGAAGTAGCCCGTTTCCTTGTCGCGGATCGAACCATCGCCGGCCAGGTACAACTTGCCGCCAAGTTCCTCCGGGTAATAGGACTTCTGGTACCGGTCCGGATCGCCCCAGATCGTCCGGATCATCGCGGGCCACGGACGCTTGATCACCAGCAGGCCGCCCTGCCCGTTCGGCACGTCGTGACCGGTCTCGTCGACGATCGCGGCCATGATGCCGGGCAGCGCCAGCGTGCAGGAGCCGGGGACGGTCGGCGTGACACCGGGCAACGGTGAAATCAGATGACCACCGGTTTCGGTCTGCCACCAGGTGTCGACGATCGGGCACCGCCCTCCGCCGACGTTGGTGTGGTACCACATCCAGGCTTCGGGATTGATCGGTTCGCCGACCGTGCCGAGGATGCGCAGGCCCGACAAGTTGTACTTGGTGGGGTGTGTCGCCGGATGGCCTTCGTTGGACTTGATCAGCGACCGGATTGCGGTCGGCGCCGTGTAGAAGACGCTGACCTTGTGGTCCTGGATCATCCGCCAGAAGCGTCCGGCGTCGGGATAGGTCGGGATGCCCTCGAATATCACTTCGGTCGCGCCAACGGCCAGCGGGCCATAGGTGATGTAGGTGTGTCCGGTCACCCAGCCGACATCGGCCGTGCACCAGAACACATCGCTCGGCTTGTAGTCGAACGTCCACTTCATCGTCAGGATCGCCCACAGCAGGAAGCCGCCGGTGCAGTGCTGAACGCCCTTCGGCTTACCGGTCGAACCCGACGTGTACAGGATGAACAACGGATGTTCCGCGTTCACCCAGGTCGGTTCGCAGGTTTCCGGCTGTCCCTTGACGACTTCATCCCACCACTTGTCGCGCGGCGTCTGCATCGGCACGTTGCTGCCCGTGCGCCGGTACACGATCACGTTGCGGACACCCTCGCAGCCACCCATCGCCAATGCTTCGTCCACCACCGGCTTGAGCGGTATCTCCTTGCCGCCGCGGAACTGGCCATCCGCGGTGATGACTTCGGTGGCGCCGGCGTCGATGATTCGTTCCTGCAGGCTCTTGGCCGAGAAACCGCCGAACACGACCGAGTGAGTGGCTCCGATGCGCGCGCAGGCCTGCATCGCAACCACGACCTGGATCGACATCGGCATGTAGATCAGGACGCGGTCGCTCTTCTTGATGCCGTGGTGCTTCAGCGCATTCGCGAGCTTGCAGACTTCCTTGTGCAGGTCGCGGTAGGTGACCTTCGTGACGGTGCCGTCGTCGGCCTCGAAGATGATCGCGACCTTGTCGGCGTTGCCGTTGGTCAGATTGCGATCGAGGCAGTTGTACGAGGCGTTCAACTCACCGTCGGGGAACCACTTGTAGAAGGGAGCGTTCGACTCGTCGAGGACCTGAGTGAAGGGCTTGGACCAGTTGACGTTCTCGCGCGCCAAGCGTGCCCCAGAATCCCGTGAAGTCCTTCTCCGCCTCGGAGCACAGAGCGTTGTACGCGTCCATGCCCGAAACGTTGGCCTGCTTGACAAACTGCGCACTCGGCGGGAAGACCCGCGTCTCCTGCATAACTGATTCGATGTTTCCCATGACTCCCGTCTCCGCGGCGCGTGGTCGGTCGTTTTGTTTATTGTTGAGTGCAGAACGATACCCGCGCGGGACGGTAGGTAGCGGCGCTTACAGGACGCTGACAGGGGGAGTCCCACTTGTGCTGCAATGCGCTAGCGCAACATTTCAGGTCGCAAAGGCGGGGTCGCAATGGCAAACGGGCCGTCTGAGGCCCGTTCGTTGGCGGAGAGGGTGGGATTCGAACCCACGGTACGGTAGAACCGTACACCGGATTTCGAATCCGGCGCATTCGACCACTCTGCCACCTCTCCAGGTCGCTGAAGTGAGCCGCGGATTATATCTGCGCGGAGGTGTCAGGCCGCCTGCAACACCCGCTGACCGGCCATGTAAGGCTGCAGCACCTCGGGCACGGTGACGCTGCCATCAGCCTGCTGGAAATTCTCGAGCACGGCGACCAGCGTACGGCCGACCGCGAGTCCCGACCCGTTCAGCGTGTGCACGAGTTCCGTCTTGCCCTGCGCGTTCCTGAAGCGGGTCTGCATGCGTCGCGCCTGGAACCCCTCGCAATTGGACACCGACGAGATCTCGCGATAAGCGTTTTGCCCCGGCAGCCACACTTCGAGGTCATAGGTCTTGGCCGAGGCGAAGCCCATGTCGCCCGTGCACAACACCACCACGCGATACGGCAACTCGAGCTTCTGCAGGATTACCTCGGCGTGGCCGACCATCTCTTCGAGCGTGTCGTACGAACGTTCTGGGTGCGCGATCTGCACCATCTCGACCTTGTCGAATTGGTGTTGCCGGATCATGCCGCGCGTGTCCTTGCCGTAGCTGCCCGCCTCGGAACGGAAACACGGCGTATGCGCGGTGAGCCGGATCGGGAGGTCGTCTTCACGCAGCAACTCGCCGCGCACCGTGTTGGTCAGAGAAATCTCCGAGGTCGAGATCAGGTAGAGCTCCTCCTTGTCCTCGCCACCGCCCTTGGTCACCCAGAACATGTCGTCGCGGAACTTCGGCAACTGCCCGGTGCCGAGCAGCGTGTCGCGGTTGACGATGTATGGCGTGTAGCACTCCGTGTAGCCGTGGTCTCGCGTCTGCGTGTCAAGCATCATCTGCGCCAGCGCGCGATGCAGATGGGCCACCGGCCCCTTCATGACTGCGAAGCGCGAGCCCGACAGCTTCGCCGCGGCCTCGAAGTCGAGGCCCAGACCGGCACCGACGTCGACATGGTCCTTGACGGGGAACTCGAACCGACGCGGCGACCCCCAGCGGCGCACCTCGACGTTGTCGTCTGCCGAGCGGCCAACCGGCACCGAAGCGTGCGGCAGGTTCGGGACACCGAGCAGCATCTCATGCAGGCGCGCCTGGACGCTGCCGAGGTGCGCCTCGAGGTCCTTCAACTGCTGCGGAATCGCCGCGGCCTCGGCCATGACCGCGGACGCGTCCTCGCCCTTCGACTTCAGCGCGCCGATCTGCTTCGACAAGGCATTGCGACGCGCCTGCAGTTCTTCGGTCGACACCTGCACTGCCTTGCGCTCGGCTTCGAGGGCGTTAAAGACCTCGGTTTCGAACTCGAAGCCGCGAGTGCGCAGGCGCTCGGCGACCGCGCCAACGTCCTTGCGCAACAGATTGATGTCCAACATGGCGGTTCCTGTGATCCTGCCGGCGATACCGGCACTTCGATGTGATGGAGGGCCGCAGGCGCGGCCAATGATCTGATCAGCCGCGAGAGCGGCGACTGCGGCGGCGGGATCGACTGAGCTCGAGGGCATGCGGGCACATGGGCGGCATTCTCGCCGAGCCACTGACCGCGCGCAACCGAGCGCCGCAAAGACCCGGCGCTTGCAGCACGACGCGACCCTGGCCGCGGACCCTGCCGCAAGTGACGCGCTACGATGCGCTGATCCTCGACGCCGCGCTGCCGGCGTGAGCGACGGAGGCGAACCATGCAAGTCACCGGACTGCTGTACGGCGCGCAGATGCTGCGGCTGGTCGACTTCCCGACGGCCGAGGTGCTGGGACCGGCCGCCGACGAGGAGCAGATCAAGGCGCTGATCGAGCGCCACGGCGAGGTCTTCGTCAAACCGGTATTCCGCGGCGGCGTCGGCAAGAAGGGCAAGTCGGGGCTACTCGGCCGCGCGAAGGACCTTGCCACCGCGCTCGCCGAGCGCGAGCGGCTGTTCTTCGCCGAGCACCGCGTCGGCCACCAGTACGCCAAGGCCAACGGCGTGACCTACGAGGGCGCGGTACCGGCCAAGCACGAGGTCTATTTCTCGCTGACCGATTCGACGCACTTCCGCGCGCCGACGATGACGTTGACGCACATCGGCGGGATGGACATCGAGGAACTCGACAAGAACCTGGTGGCGCAAGTGCCTTTCGACCCGTTGACGGGGCTCAAGGCCTTCGTCGTCGCCAACGCGCTGACCGCACTCGCCGCTCCGAAGGAGATCATCTCGCCGCTGGTGCAGCACCTGCCGAAGCTGTGGGAGCTGTTCCACGACTACGGCATGACGACGCTGGAGCTCAACCCGATCCGCATGCGGCCCGACCGTACCGGGCGCCTGACCCCGGTCGCGTGCGACTTCAAATGCGGCTTCGACCGCGACGATCCGCGCTACAAGCGGCTGGGGTTGCCGGCTCACATCTTCGCGGTCGACCTGTCGGACTTCGAGCTCGAGATCAACCAGCTGCGCACGCACCAGGGCCAGAGCGACGTCTATGTGATCAATCCGAAGGGGACGATCCTCGCTCCGACCTTTGGCGGCGGCGCGAATTCCTGGTCACCGAGCTGCTCGGCGACGACGCGATCATCTCGTCGGACTTCGGCGGCAATCCGCCCTACGAGAAGATGAAGGAAGTCGCGCGCATCTGCTTCAAGCACTGGCTGGCGCAGAGCAACGTGCTGTTCATCATCGGCGGCAAGTCGAACAACACCGACATCTTCGAGACCTTCCGTGCGATGGCCGACGCGCTGCGCGAGCACATCGGCAAGCACGGGCCGACGCCGCTCTATGTGGTAGCGGGCCGCGGTGGGCCGAACCTCGTGCGCGGCTTCGGGGCGCTGCGCGATACATGCGAGGCGCTCGGGCTGCCCTATCGGCTGTTCGGCTTCGACTCCGACATGAGCGAGGTCATCCAGTACGCCCAACGCGTCGATGCCTGGATGAAGGCCGGTGGTCGTACCGAAGTCGCCAAGCGGCTGCGCGGCGCGCGAGCCTGAGGAGACAGGACATGTACAAGCAGGGCGTCGGAGAATTCAAGTATTTCGTCGGCGTCAGCTCGCTGGCACAGATCGCCACACGCGAAGACCGTGTTTGTGTGCTGAACATCCTCGGTGGCGAATCGAGCGAGGTGACGCCGGTCGGGCACGCCTACTCGGGCGGCAATGTCGTGTTCGGCACTTCGCCCGGGCGGAGCGGGCAGGTGCTCGAAACGCCGGCCGGCAACGTGCCGGTCTACAACAACGTGCTCGAGGGCCTGAAAGACGGCCACCGCTTCAACTGCGGCGTCATCTATCTGCCACCGCTGGCGGCGCGCGATGGCGTGGCGGAACTCATCCGAGTCAACGCCGACCTGAAGAAAATCTTCATCGTGACCGAGAAGCTCTCGGTGCACGACTCGCGCGAGATCCGGGCGATGGGGCAGAGCAACGGGATCGACATCTTCGGCGGCAACAGCCTCGGAGTGGCCGACGCCTGGCACAAGGTGCGCATCGGCGGCGCGCTCGGCGGCGACAACCCGGCCGACGCTCTGCGGCGCGGGTCGATCGCGATCCTGTCGAATTCCGGCGGGTTCACGACGACGATCGCGGCCTACCTGCGGATGGCCGGCTGGGGCACGACGACGCTGATCTCGAGCGGCAAGGACGTCTACATCCACTATGCGGCGCCCGAGTTCGCGTTCGCGCTCGCCAATGATTCGCGCAGCAAGGCCGCGGTGCTGTACTGCGAGCCTGGCGGCTACTACGAGCACGACGCCGAGTTCACCAAGCCGGTGGTCGCCTGTGTGGTCGGCCGCTGGAAGAGCAAGCTCACGCGCGCAGTCGGGCACGCCGGCGCGATGGCTGGCGGCGCCGACGACGCCGGTGCCAAGGAGCGCTGGTTCATGGAGAAGTTCGGCGTCGATGCGATCTTCACGCCAGAGCGGCCGGTGTTCTCGCACAAGGGTGCTCTTGTAACCAACATTGCCCACATTCCGGCCGCGCTGACGGCGGTGATGCGCGAGAACGCAGCCCGGCCCGACTTCACGCCGGAAGGCAGCCTGGCGCTGAAGCCGTGGTTCGGCTCGAGCCGGGGGCTGGCGCTGCCGCCCGAACTCGACCTGCCGGCGGTCGAGGCGATCGCGCCGTACAACAAGCAGGTCGAAGTGCTGAATCGGCAAGTCGGCACGCTGCCCCCGCGCCAGGCGATGAAGGATGCCTCGGGCGCATCGCAGATGGACGCGCAGACGCAAGTCTCGAGTCTGCACGGCGTGTCGATGCTGCAGGCGACGCAGTATCCGATCGAGGGCAACATCGCGCTCGCGCTGTCGCAAGAACCAGGCGGCCCGAACGATCGCGCTCTGATCAACGTCGCGGTCGGTGCCGAGGTGAACCTGCACGGCACCGTCGTGCTGGCCGCCGCCCAGGCGGCACGCGCGGCCGGCAATGCGCCGAACAGTGTGCTGGCGGCCGCGGCCAGCATCGTCGGCCCGGGACGCGCCGAGCGTGCGCGATTGGCCACGCGAGCGCTGATCGAACGCTTCGCACCGCGCGGGCTGGGCGACGCACTCGACGAGTCTTTTGACATCAGCTTCCTGGCGGCGGACGAGGAATTGCGACGACTGCTGGTCGGCGAGCAGCCCGACGCGAAGGCGCAGGCGATGCTTGAAGCGCTGACGGCCCGGGGCGCTCGCTCGGTATTCGTGCGTTACCTGCGGCAACTGCCGGGCCAGCCCACCGCCGACGGCGTGCTCGCCACCATCGCGGCCACGCTGGCCTGGGGCCCGCTGATGCGCAAACGCATCTCGCGCATCACGGCCGAGTCGCTGCCGTGGTGGCTGCGCCTGTTCGGCACGCTGATCGGTGCTTCGGTCGATGCGGCCCGCCACGAAGCGGATCGCTTCTGCGGCGTCGCTGTGCAGGAAATCCTCGAACGGCGCTCGCTGACCGAAGTCGCCTGCCTCGCGCTGTTCGGCCGCGAACCCAGCCCTGCGGACGTGTTCGCGATGCAGACGCTGGTCGGCCTGCTGCTGACCAACGGCCCGGGCTCGATCACGGCGCAGGGCGCCAAGGGCGCGGTGTCCGCCGATGGCCCGGAAACACCTCAGCGCGTACAGCTCAACAAGACGCTGGTCGGATTCCTGACCCACTCCGGCTACACGCACGGTGGCAACGGCTACGAGGGTGTGGCCTTCCTGCTGGAGCGCTTCGGCGGTGTGGACCTGCGCGATCCGGGCGATCGCGCGCACGGCATCGACCTGCGCAAGATCGCGCTCGACTTCGCGCACGAGTACGCGAAGGAGAAGGCCACGCGCCGGGAACTCGGCGGCGGGTCGGCGCGCGCAATCCCGTGCATCAACCATCCGGTGTTCAAGGACCGCGCGGTCAACATCGACCCGCGCGAAGAGTACGTGCGCAACCTGCTCGAGAGCCGCGGCGAGTACAACGTGTTTCACGATTTCTACCGCACGCTGGTGCAGACGCTGGCCGATGAAGGCGTGACCCGCAACGTGTTCTGCGTCAACGTCGACGCGGTCATCGCGACCCAGCTGCTCAAGGCACTGTGGGAGCCGTATCGCGCGGGGCGGCTGGCCAATGCCCAGCTCGAGACCGCGGCGTTCACCGTCTTTCTCTATGCCCGCATGATCGGCTGCGCGGCCGAAATCGACGACCACGTGAACCGCGGACGCAACATGGACACGCGCACGCCAGCATCGCAGTGCAGGTTCGTGAGCTGACACACAGCGCGGCCCCGCATACCCTGATGCAGGTCCGCACAGCGGGGGCCGGTGGCTAGGAATCGTCCTCGCGATTGCGCCCGGCATCGAGCGCTCGCAATTGTGACAAACGTTCCCGGATGCGCGCCTCGATGCCGCGGTCGGTCGGCTGGTAGAAGCGCTGCGGTGTCACATCATCCGGGAAGTAGGTCTCTCCGGCGGCGAATCCGCCTGCTTCGTCATGCGCGTAGCGGTATCCGCTGCCGTAGCCCAGGTCCTTCATCAGCCGCGTCGGCGCGTTGCGCAGGCGCATCGGAACCGGGCGCGAACCGTCGCTCTGCACGAATGAGCGCGCGGCACCGAAGGCCGCGTAGAGCGCGTTGGACTTCGGAGCGACCGCGAGGTAGACAATGGCCTGCGCGATCGCGAGTTCGCCTTCGGGCGAGCCAAGGCGCTCGTAGGTCTCGGCCGCGGCGAGTGCGATCTCGAGTCCGCGCGGATCGGCCAGACCGATGTCTTCCACGGCCATGCGCACGACGCGCCGCGCGATGTAGCGCGGGTCGGTGCCACCGTCGAGCATGCGCGTCATCCAGTACAACGACGCGTCGGGATCGGAACCGCGCACCGACTTGTGCAACGCCGAGATCTGGTCGTAAAAGTTCTCGCCGCCCTTGTCGAACCGGCGAAGCGTCGCCGGAAGCGCGGCGCGCAGGAACTCAGCGTCGATCGTGCGCAGACCCTTGTCCGCTGCAGCGCTGGCGGTCACCTCCAGCGCATTCAGCAGGCGTCGCGCATCGCCGTCCGCCAGATCGATCAGCATGCGGCGCGCCGCGGCCTCGACCGCGAGACCGCCGAGCGGCCCATCGATCGCGCGCGTGATCAGCGTATCCAGTTCCTCGGCGGTCAGCGGCTCCAGCACGTACACGGCCGCGCGCGACAGCAGCGCGCCGACCACTTCGAACGACGGGTTCTCGGTAGTCGCGCCGACAAAGACGAAAAGCCCCGACTCCACGTGCGGCAGAAACGCGTCCTGCTGCGCCTTGTTGAAGCGGTGTACCTCGTCGACGAACACGACCGTCGCTTTCCCGTCGCGGGCGCGATTCACCTGCGCGCGGTCGACCGCATCGCGGATGTCCTTGACTCCACCGAGTACCGCGGAGATCGCGACGAAGTCGAGTCCGAACGCATCGGCCATCAGCCGCGCCAGCGTCGTCTTGCCGGTGCCCGGCGGGCCCCACAGGATCATCGAATGCGGCCGGCCCGATTCGAACGCCACCCGCAACGGCTTGCCCGGAGCCAGCAGATGCGACTGGCCGACGACTTCGTCGATCGTGCGTGGACGCATCCGCTCGGCGAGCGGCGCGGAGACTGTCTCAGGAGTGAACAGGTCCTGCATGATGGGCGCGGCCGCAGACAGGCTAGCATCGCGCCCGACGTCCGGCGAGCGGTGTGCCCGCGGGTCAACGAAACGGAGATTTGAAGATGCGAAAGTTGGTGATGCTTGCGCTGCTTGCAAGCCCGCTCGCCTGGGCCCAGGACGCCACGGTGGCGAAATCCGCAGCGGAAAAGGGCGCAGTCAAGACCGAGTCCGGCATGGTGTACCGCTCGCTGAAGGATGGCACCGGAGCAAGCCCCAAGGAAACCGACGTCGTGCGCGTGCACTACCAGGGCACGCTGCCCGACGGCACCGAGTTCGACAGTTCGCTCAAGCGTGGACAGCCGGCCGAGTTCCCGCTGAACCGGGTGATCAAGTGCTGGACCGAAGGCGTGCAGAAAATGAAGGTCGGCGGCAAGGCCAAGCTCACGTGCCCCGCCAATGTCGCCTACGGCGAGCGTGGAACTCCCGGCGGTCCGATTCCGCCGAATGCGACTCTGATTTTCGAAGTCGAGTTGCTGGGCATCAAGTAGGCGCCTCATGGCTGCTGACTCCACCCGCGCGATCCTGTTCGCGCTCGGGGCGAACGCCGGCATCGCGGTGACCAAGTTCGGGGCGGCGACTTACACGGGCTCGGGCGCGATGCTGGCGGAAGCAATCCACTCGGTCGCGGACACGGCCAACCAGCTGCTGCTGCTGCTCGGCATGAAGCGCGCGCGGCAGGCGCCGACCGACGAGCATCCGCTGGGTTTCCAGCGCGTGACTTACTTCTACGGAATGATGGTGGCACTGCTGCTGTTCTTCGTCGGCGGACTGTTCTCGATCTATGAGGGGTGGCAGCGGCTGGCCCACCCGGAGCCGTTGCGCAACGCGACGGTCGCGCTGCTGGTGCTGGGCATCGCGATCGTGCTCGAATCGATCTCGCTGTGGGGCGCGCTGCGCGAGATCCGCAAGGTCCGGCTCGGCCGCACCTTTGTGCGCTGGTTCCGCGAGACCCGCCAGTCGGAGCTGCTGGTCGTGGCCGGCGAGGACATTGCGGCGCTCGGCGGCCTGGTGTTCGCGTTCGTCGCCGTGCTGCTCGCGATGTGGACCGGCGACCCTCGGTTCGATGCGCTCGGGTCCGTAGCCGTCGGCGTCCTGCTCGTGCTGGTGTCGATCGCGATCCTGCTCGAGATCAAGGGCATGATCGTCGGCGAGTCGGCCGAGCCGGCACTGCGCGCCGACATCGAAGCGCATGTCCGCACTCATCCGGACGTCAAGCGCGTGCTGAGCATCATCACGCTGCAATGGGGCGAGCACGTCGTCGTCGCGGTGCGGGCCGAAATGGTCCCGTCTGCCAGCGCCGACGACCTGGTCAGCGCGCTCCATCGCGCCGAGGCCTCGCTACAGCAGGCCTTCCCGCAGGCGCGCTGGGTGTTCTTCGAGCCGGATAGATAGACGCCGCTCACGTACACGACCACTACGCTGTCGCACGTGCGCTCGCGGCGAAACCACCAACAGACGAGCTTGTCGGCTGCGCTCCGGAGCGGCCTCGCGCTCCGCCGATCTTCAATGGCACGGCACCTACTTTCCGCCAGGCGGAAGGGGTGGACACCCCTCCCGACGCCCTCCGCGCCTGGCGGGGAGCCACAGAATCAATCAGCTAACTGCGCGGAGAGCGGCGGACAAGTAGTCCGCGGGATCATCCTCTTGCGAAGCTGTTGACCCCGCCACGGCATGTAGCGTTCTGCCGAGCCCGGCGGACAGGCAATCTCGGCCCACTCGGTTTCGTCGGCGCCGTCAGAGGCCCCCATAGCCTTGCGCGATTTGGGCGCGACGATCGGCTTCCTAATCCGCTTCCCCACTCGAGGCAAACCGGGCTGCCAAATCAATCAGCACCTAGCACCCGAGCAGGTCGCTGCAGACATATCAAAACCGCTCGGGCCGATAGGGTGACGGATCGACGACGGGCCGCCGTCCATCGATCTGGTCAGCGATCATGCGTGCCGTCACGCCCGCGAGAGTTACCCCCAGATGGCCATGACCGAACGCGTAGAACACGCGCGGATTTCGCGGCGAAGGGCCGATGACCGGTAGCGAATCGGGCAATGATGGGCGGAAGCCAAGCCACTCGGACAGCGGTTCACCCAGCTGTGGCAGAAGCCTGCGAGCGCCGCGAGCGAGGAACCGGGTGCGTTCGCCGTTGAGCGGGGCCTCCAGGCCGGCGAACTCGACTGTGCCTGCGGCGCGCAGACCATCGGCGAGCGGCGTCATATAGAAGCCCATCTCCGCCCACGCGACGGGCCGGCTCAACAGCGTCTGCGCGCCAGGAAACATGACGTGGTAGCCGCGCTCGGTATCTAACGGAATTGCATCTCCGACTTGGCGCGCCAAAGGGCCGCGACCACGCGCCTGCGGCAACAACGACGCAGCGCGCCCGCGAGTCTCCCGCCGCTGGTGCGGATGAAGACGCCCCGTTCACCGTCTCGCTCAATCGCCTTTGCCTCTTCCCTGACGAGCGTGCCCCCGTGTTGAGCGAGCGTGCGTGCGAAGCGCTCGACCAGACTCAGAGGATCACGCAAATGCGAGGCACCCGGAAACAGAATGCCGCGATGGTAGATCGGCGCGAGATTGGGTTCGAGCTGCGCAATTTGCGTTGCGTCCACTTCCTGCAGCGGGACGTCATGCTCGCGCCGCAACCGGATCTCGGGGCGCGCGCGCGCGTAGCTCGCCGCTGAACCGTAGAGATACAGACAACCATGCCGCACCAACAGATCTTTTGCGTCTGCCATCTCAAGCAGTGGCTGATAGTCGGTGTCCGCGTTGTGCTGCAGAGCGGCCAGCGCTTCGGCAATCGCCGCGACCCGCGATGGCCGACTGGCCAGTACGAAGCGGGCAAGCCACGGCGCCAATTTCGGCAAGTAACTCCAGCGGATGATGAGAGGGCTGTCCGCTCCGAGCAGGAGGGACGGCAATTGGCGAATCACCTGCGGACTGCCCAAGGGAATGCATTGGTAGGTGGCAATGGTCGCGGCATTTCCCAAGGACGCGCCATGTCCCGGCTCCCGCGGATCCACGACCGTCACTCGATAGCCGTTGCGCAGCAACGCCAGCGCGCTCGCCATGCCGATAATGCCCGCGCCAATGATGACGACCGTCTTGGCGCCGCCGTTAGAGCCCGCGGGACGAGTCTCGCCGCCGAACGCGTGCGCCATGCAAAGGCTTTATTCAGCTCACGCAGGGAAGCTCGCCGACAGCGGCCGAGCATTGCGCTGTAGTGTGTCGACGATGATGCGCAGTCCTGTGGCGAGTTGCTCTCGCGAACGCGCTGCGCTGACGTTGATGCGCACCGCATGCGGAACTTCGCCGCGGCCGACCGCGAAAACCTCGGACTCGATCACACGCACGCCATGGGCGAGCAATTGAGCCGTGAAATCCGTCGCCCGCCAAGGCTCGGGCAAATGAAGCCATAGATGCGTCGATACGAGGTCCGTATCGAAGTCGAAGCCCTGGAGGATTTCACCGGCCAACATCTGGCGCGCAACGAGTTCGCGCCGTTGTGCGTCCAGCAATTCTTCGGCCGTACCATCCTCGATCCAGCGCGCTGCGATCAGCATCGACAGCGGCGATGTCATCCAGCATGTGGCACGCACGGCCGTTGCACTCGCCGCGACCAATTCGCGCGGAGGCATCATGAATCCCACTCGCAGTCCCGGTGCCAACGTCTTCGACGTCCCGGTAATGTAGAACGTGCGCTCGGGGTAGAGCTCCGCGATGCTCGTCGGACGCGTCGCAAGCAGTGGGCCGTAGACATCGTCCTCGAGGATGAACAGGTGACCGCGTCGCGCAGCCGTGACAATAGCCTCACGCCGCTTCTGCGGAACGGTCGTGGTGGTTGGATTGTGCAGGCACGGCACCATGAACAGAACGCGCACACGTTCGTCGCTGCACGCCTGATCGATCGCCTCCGGTAGCAGGCCGTCCTTGTCCGTGGCCAGGCCGCGGATTTCGAGATGCAGCAGGTTAGCGAGCGCCTTGAGGCCGTAGTAGGTGATCTGGTTGGTGATGATCACGTCGCCCGGGCGAGTCACCGCCGACAGCGCCGCGAAGATGCCTTCCTGCGCACCCGAGGTCGCGATCACGTGTTCGGCGGGTGCATTCAATCCGCTGCGCCCGATCCAAGCAGCGCCTGCCTCGCGCGCCCACGGCGCGCCTTCGGCCGGATGGTATTCCTGCAGCGCGGAAAACCGCGTGTCGCTTGGCAGGCGGCCCAGCGTTTCAGCGAGTTTTTCGCTGTACAAGTTCGTTGCGGGTCGGTTGATCGACAGATCGATGAGCAACGGATCTTGGCGGGACCCCGCTTGCACCGGCTCGAAGTCGGGTCCTGCTCCGCGCACGAACGTACCTCTGCCCACGCCACTGACAACGATCCCTCGCTTCTGCAGCTCGGTATAGGCGCGGGAGATCGTGGTGAGGTTGATCCCGAGCGCCTGCGCAAGATGGCGCTGCGGCGGCAACTTGGCGCCCGGAAGCAGGCGCCGGCTCACTACGGCGTCTTCGACCGCCAAGGCAATTTGGCGATAGATGGGGACATCCGTAGCGTCGATATGGATATCAAAACTGGAAATTATGTCATTCATACAATATGTTGTTGTCAGTAATTCAACTATGCCCCAAGTGGCCTAGGTTCTCAGGGGCAGCGTCTCCGAATATTGTACAAGTCTAACCGCCTTTACCCTGAAGATCAATGACATGCCTGCTTTGATTGACGACTTGACAAGAATTGAATGTCATGCAACTATCAAATCAACAACGATTAGCTGTCATACAATGCTCGGCAACTCACGGGGCTAATAGCCATGCAGAGCCAGCCATTCATCAAGTTCGACGCTGTCGAGAAGTCCTACGACGGCGAAAACTATGTCGTGCGCGGACTTCACCTCGACATCCGGCAAGGCGAGTTTCTGACCTTGCTGGGCCCCTCGGGATCGGGCAAGACCACCGTGCTGATGATGCTCGCCGGCTTCGAAACGCCGACCAGCGGGGCGATCTATCTCGACGGCAAGCGGATCGACCGTATGCCGGCGCATCAGCGCGACATCGGTGTCGTCTTTCAGAACTATGCGCTGTTTCCGCACATGAGCGTTGCGGACAACGTCGCGTTTCCGCTGCGCATGCGTCGGCTCGAGCGCGGCCAAGTCGCGGAACGCGTGCGACGCGCCCTCGACATGGTGCGCATGCTCCCGTTCCAGCAGCGTCGGCCGTCGCAGCTATCGGGTGGACAGCAGCAGCGCATTGCCCTTGCCCGTGCGTTGGTGTTCGAGCCGAAGCTCGTGCTCATGGACGAACCGCTCGGCGCGCTGGACAAGCAGTTGCGCGAGCACATGCAGATCGAGATCAAACATCTGCACGCCCGGCTTGGCATCAGCATCGTGTACGTGACGCACGATCAGGGGGAGGCGCTCACGATGTCGGATCGGGTGGGCGTTTTCAACCTCGGCAAGATTCAACAGATCGCCCCGCCGAAAGAGCTCTACGAAGCGCCGGCGAATCCGTTCGTCGCCCAGTTCATCGGCGAGAACAACGCGATTTCAGGACGAGTCCAGAGCGTCTCTGGCGAAGAGTGCGTCGTGGAGGTCTCCGACGGCACGATCGTTCATGCCATCGCCAGCGGAAGAGTGAGCGCCGGGACGCCGGTATCGCTTTCGTTGCGTCCGGAGAAGGTCACGCTGTCCCCGGTCGAGGACACGTTCGTGAACCGAGCCAAGGCCAAGGTCGGCGAATTGATCTACTACGGCGACCACACTCGGCTGCTCGTGTCCGTCTGTGGCCGGGACGATTTCATCATCAAGGTTCCGAGCACCGGAGAGCTTCCTTTGCAACCGGGTGTCGAGGTCGTGGTCGGTTGGCGCCAGCAGGACTGCCGGGCACTCGCCATCGAATAGCGCACTTCACCCAACCTAAGTCATCACCGCCGGCTCGATGCCCGGCTCTAAAGGAGCAAGAAGATGAGCAAGACGCGTTTGTGCACCTTGGCCATCGGAGTCGTCTTGGTGGCCGCTTCCACTGCTGCCGGGGCGCAAGAAACATTGACCGTCACCTCATGGGGCGGCGCTTACACCAAGAGCCAGGAGGCGGCGTACATGGCGCCGTTCGCAAAATCGGCCAATGTCAAAGTACTGCAGGATGAGTGGGATGGCTCGGTCGCCAAGCTCAAGGGCATGGTCGACACCAAGCAAGTGACTTGGGATGTCGTCGACGTGGAACCTGGCCACGCGCTGCAAGGATGCGAGGAGGGATGGCTCGAGAAGATCGACTACGCAGCGCTCGGCGGGCGCGACAAGTTTGTCGAAGGCGCGGCGATGGATTGTGCGGTGGGCACCATCGTGTTCGGAACGATCTACGCCTATAACGCCGACAAGTTCCCCTCCGGCGGTCCGCAAACAGTGGCCGATTTCTGGGATGTGAAGAAGTTTCCCGGCGCGAGAGCGCTGCGCAAGTCGCCCAAGACCACGCTCGAATTTGCGCTGATTGCGGACGGCGTCCCGCCCAAGGACGTCTACAAAGCGCTCTCGACCAAGGCGGGCGTCGATCGTGCGTTCAAGAAGCTGGATCAGATCAAGCCCAACGTGAAAGTGTGGTGGACGGCGGGCTCGCAGCCGCCGCAACTCCTTGCGGACGGCGAGGTCGTCATGACGACCGCCTGGAATGGCCGCATTTACGACGCCGTGAAGAACAACAAGAAGAACTTCAAGATCGTGTGGGACGGGCAGGCGATGGACTTCAACCTCTGGGCCATCCCGAAGGGAACCAAGAAACTGGAATTGGCAAAGAAGTTTGTCGCTTTCACGGTGCAGCCCGACGTGATGGCGCAGCAGTCGAAGTACATCTCGTACGGACCGACCGTGAAAGCAGCAGTGGCCAAGGTCCCCGCGGATATCCTCCCCGATCTGCCAACCGCGCCGCAAAACACGAAGACGGCATTCGTTGTCTCGTCGCAGTTCTGGGCTGACCACGACGAGGAGCTCACGGAGCGCTTCAACAAGTGGTTAGCGACGCAATAGCCGCGCAGTGATCGCCGGCGTCGCACGTCAGTCGCGTCGACGCCGGCGGTTCGTCGACACAACCCGCAGAGCTTGAAAGCTATGGCCACGAACGTATCGATGTCGGCACCGAGCCCGCTTGCGAGCGAGCCCGAGGATCGCGACGCGTTGAAGAAGCGGCTGCGACGTGTCCAGCGCATCGACAAGCTCAAGGCGGTCGGGTTGATCGCACCGCTCTTCGTATTCCTGCTCGTCGTGTTCATCACTCCCATCGCGATTCTTCTCACCCGCAGCGTCGACAACCGGGAAGTGCAGGTCGTTCTCGGCAAAACCGCGGCGGCGATCGCGAGCTGGGACGGCAAGGAGCTGCCTTCGGAAGCGGTTTATGCGGCGTTCATCTCAGATCTCCAAGCAGCGCCGCGCAACACGGTGGCCGAGCTCGCGAAACGGCTCAACTACTACGAGTCTGGGCTGCGATCACTCGTCTTGAAGACTTCGCGCAGCACAGCGACCGGCTATGGCGCATTGGCGAAGGACACGCTCACGGGCATCGACGAGCGATGGGCAGATGTGACGACGTGGCAAATCATTCAGCGCGCACTGCCTGCCTATACCGACTTCTACCTGCTCGCGTCGCTCGACTTGCGACGAGACGCTCAGGGCCACCTCAAGGTCGCGAAGGACGAGAGTGCAATCTATGTCGAAGTCATTGCCCGGACGTTCTATATCAGCCTCGCCGTTACGCTGATTTGCCTGGTGCTCGGCTATCCGTTGGCGTATCTGATCTCGGCGCTGCCACCAAAACGGGCCGGGCTCCTACTCATCATGGTGCTGTTGCCTTTCTGGACGTCGCTCCTGGTCCGCACCACCGCCTGGGTCGTCGTGTTGCAAGGCGAGGGTGTGGTCAACACGTTTCTCGGCTGGTTGGGATTGATCGATAAAGGACATCCGCTGCCGCTCATCCACAACCGCGTCGGGGTTCTGATCGCGATGACTCACATCCTGCTGCCGTTCATGATCCTGCCGATCTATAGCGTGATGAAGAGCATCCCGCCAAGCTACATGCGCGCCGCGTCGTCCCTCGGCGCTTCTCCGGTGCGGGCGTTCCTCCGCGTGTACGTGCCGCTGAGCCTGCCGGGAGTGAGCGCGGGATGCTTGCTGGTGTTCATCCTGGCGCTCGGCTACTACATCACGCCAGCGCTGGTGGGCGGACCGCACGACCAGATGCTGAGCTATTTCATCGCCTACTTTGCGAACCAGGTCACGAACTGGGGCATGGCGGCGGGGCTCAGCGCGATTCTGCTGGGGCTCGTGCTCGTCCTGTATGCCGTGTACAGCCGGCTCGTCGGTCTCGACCGCTTGAGGATCGGATGATGGACTCGACGATGAACCTGTTGGTGCGCAGAACCGCTTCCGTCGTGTTCGTGGGCTTTTGTGGTTGCGTGCTGCTGTTCCTGATTGCCCCGATCCTCGCCATCATGCCGCTGTCGTTCAATTCGGAGCCGTTCTTCACTTATCCGATGCCGGGTTTGTCGTTGCAGTGGTACGGCGAGTTCTTCACGTCGGATGTCTGGCAGTTGGCGCTGAAGAACAGCATCATCGTCGCCGTATTCTCGACGATCGCGGCCTCCGCGCTGGGCACGCTGGCCGCTCTCGGTCTCAGCCGGCGCGACTGTCCGCTTCGCTCGAGTATCACGGCGGTGTTGATTTCGCCGATGATCATCCCCGTGGTGGTGAGCGCGGTCGGCATCTATTACTTCTTCGCCGAAATCGGCCTGCTGAACAGCCTGACCGGAATCGTGCTCGCGCACACGGCACTCGGCGCGCCGTTCGTCGTCATTACTGTGACGGCTACGTTGGCAAGTTTCGACTACAACCTGATGCGTGCCGCAGCGAGCCTCGGTGCGACGCCGGTCAACGCATTTTTCAAGGTGATGCTTCCGGTGATCCTGCCCGGTGTCGCCTCGGGCGCGTTGTTTGCGTTCGTGACCTCGTTCGACGAGGTGGTGATGGTGCTGTTTCTCGCTGGCTCCGAACAGCGGACGCTGCCCCGGCAGATGTGGAGCGGGGTTCGGGAAACGCTCAGCCCGACCATCACGGCGGTGGCAACGTTGCTGATCCTGTTTGCCGTTGCGTTGCTGGTGACGATCCAGTGGCTGCAGCAGCGCTCGGAACGTCAGAAAGCGGCGACGTTTGCGCTGCCCGCTTAGAGAAGATCTTGTCCTACGCGCACACCATCGGCGGAAGCACTTACACGTTCGCCGACCTCAGGGACGTTCTGGCTAAGGCGTCACCGGCGCGCTCGGGCGATTATCTGGCGGGGCTCGCTGCTCGAACGGCGGTCGAGCGGATGGCGGCGAAGATGTGTCTTGCCGAGTTGCCGCTGACCACGTTCCTCAACGAATCTGTCGTTCCCTACGAGAGCGACGAAGTCACGCGCCTCATCGTCGATCGCCATGACGCTGCGGCGTTCGCGGAAATTCGGCACATGACGGTGGGAGATTTCCGCAACTGGCTATTGCTCGATAGCACCGACGAGGCTGCCCTCAATCGCGTCGCACCCGGCGTGACGCCCGGAAATGGCGGCTGGCGTGAGCAAGCTCATGCGCAACCAGGATTTGATACTGGTGGCCAGGAAGTGCCGGGTCGTTACGCGTTTCCGCAACACCATCGGTCTCGCCGGACGCTTGTCGGTCCGGCTGCAACCCAATCATCCTACCGACGACCCCAAGGGTATCGCCGCCTCGATGCTCGACGGTCTGCTGTACGGATGCGGGGACGCCGTCGTGGGGATCAACCCGGCGACCGACAGCGTTCCCACGCTGATCACGCTGTTGCGAATGATGGACGAGGTGCGCAGCCGCTTTGAAATCCCGACGCAATCGTGCGTGCTGACCCACGTCACCAACCAGATCCAGGCGATCGAGCGCGGAGCGCCAGTGGATCTCGTGTTCCAGTCGATCGCCGGAACCGAAAAGGCCAATACCAGCTTCGGCATCAACCTCGGCATTTTGCGGGAAGCATACGAAGCTGCGCTCTCGCTTGGACGCGGCACCGTCGGGCAGAACGTCATGTATTTTGAAAGCGGCCAAGGCAGCGCCCTCTCCGCGAACGCCAACTTCGGCGTCGATCAGCAGACCTGCGAAGCTCGCGCCAGTGCGGTTGCACGGGAGTTCAAGCCGCTGCTCACCAACACGGTGGTCGGTTTCATCGGGCCGGAATACCTGTTCGACGGCAAGCAGATCATCCGCGCCGGTTTGGAGGACCACTTTTGCGGCAAGGTGCTGGGGGTGCCTCTCGGCTGCGACGTGTGCCACACCAACCACGCCGAGGCCGACCAGGATGACATGGACACGCTGCTCACCTTGCTCGGTGCGGCGGGCGTCACGTTCATCATGGGTGTTCCGGGTGGGGACGACATCATGCTGAATTATCAGAGCACATCGTTCCACGATGCGCTCTATCTGCGCGCAGTGATGGGTCTCAAACGCGCACCGGAATTCGAGGCATGGCTGGAAAAAATGCAGCTCACCGATCCGCTGGGCCAGTTGCGCGAATTGCCGCCCCAGCACCGCTTGTTGCACGCCTTGACCGATATGACCCAAACGGCGTGACCATGACCGAGATCATCCAATCGAACCCTTGGCAGGCGCTGCGCCGGCTCACGCCGGCCCGCATCGCGCTGGGCCGTGTGGGAAGCAGTCTGCCAACCGACGAAGTGCTGCGCTTCGGTTTGGCGCACGCGCTTGCGCAGGACGCTGTGCATTTGCCCCTCGACGTGGCTACGCTGGAAGCCGCGCTCCAGGCCGCGCACTGGCAGACGATGAACGTTCACAGTCGCGCGTCCGACCGCGCAACGTACTTGCTGCGACCCGATCTTGGACGCCGCTTGACCGACGCCAGCGCGGCAGTACTGGCCGGACACGGCGACAAGTTATGCGATCTCGTCATCGTGGCCGCAGACGGCTTATCGTCGTCGGCCATCCAACGTCACACGGTTCCTTTGCTGCAAGCTGTCCGCCCGTTGTTGCGGCACGGGTGGTCCGTCGGGCCGGTGGTCATTGTCGAACAGGGCCGCGTCGCGATCGGCGACGAAATCGGGGAACTGTTGCGGGCGAAGATGACGATCGTGCTGATCGGCGAGCGGCCGGGCTTGAGCTCGCCTGACAGCCTGGGAATCTATCTCACGTTTGCACCAAAGCTCGGCCGTAGCGATGCCGAGCGAAACTGCGTTTCCAATGTCCGGCCAGAAGGTCTGTCGTACGACCAGGCGGCAAGGAAAATCATCTGGCTGCTCGACGAAGCAAGTCGGAGACAACTCACGGGCGTTGCCCTCAAGGACCATAGCGAGTGGCCCGACGATCTGTCAATCTCATGATCTAGGAATGACGACATGAACAAGACAGTAGCCATTCTCGGCGGCGGCCACGGCGCGCACGCCATGGCCGTGGACTTCATTTCGCGCGGCTTCGCCGTCAACATGTACGAGATGCCGCAGTTTGCGCAGAATCTCCAACGACTGTTCGAGACGAAAGCCATCGAATCATCGGGCCAGATTAGCGGCCGCTTCCGGCTGGCCAAGGTTACGAGTGACATCGGTGAAGCGATCGAGGGAGTGAAGTACATCTTCGTCGTGACGCCCGCCTTTGCCCACGAAGGTTACGCAAAGCTGCTACGAGGCAAGGCTAACGGCAAGCAGGTCATCGTAGTTGTGCCGGGAGCATTCGCAGGCCTTCTATTCAAAAAGGTATTCGGAAAGCAAGAGTGCCCGGTCATCGCCGAATTGAATAATCTGCCTTATGACGCGCGGGTGACAGAGCAGTGCAAGGTCACGATCCACGGATTCAATCCCGTCGGCATCGCTTTCATGCCGGCGGACAAAGGGCCGGAATTGATCGACGAAATGAACGAGTTTCGTCGCTACGCGAGAATCTATTCGGACGTTCTGGAGGCTGGGTTGAGCATCGTGAATCCTGGCGTTCATACCGGGCCCTGCCTGCTCAGCATTACTGCGATCGAGAATTCATCCAAGCGGCCGTTTTTCCTGTACGAACACGGTGTAACTCCCGCGGCTTGCAAGCTCAACATCAAGATTGATAACGAGCGAAAGGCGGTCAGCAAGAAGCTCGGATACCAGAACGCAAATCCAATTGAAGATTTCAGTGGTATGGATGAAGGTTTCACCTGGCAGGACTTGTACATGCGCATTCATGGCAACATCTCGCTGACGCCCATTTCCGGACCGCATGACATCACGAGTCGATATTTCACGGAGGATGCTCCGTATGGGCTCGTGCCGTGGAGTGCAATCGGCAAGGTCGTCGAAGTCGAAACGCCGGTCATCGATTCCATTGTCAATATCTACAATGTCGTGCATGAGCGGAATTGGTGGGAAGAAGGAAGAACTGCGAAAGACTTGGGTCTGCTCGGACTGACGCTGGCTCAGATCAAGGAATATGTGGCCACCGGAAATAGGCCGCAGCAAGCTGGAATTCTCGCCAGCGACGGATGAACTATGCGTGCCGATGACCGAGCTTCAGCCCCAGTGGGTCATTAGGCTGGGAATGTCGGCTCACGCGTCGCTTACACCCGAGGCGTCACTCCGTGAGCACATCCGCCCCCTTGGGCGGGGTGAAGCGGAAGGTCTCCGCGTCGAGCCTGGGATTGCGTTCGAGGTTGCTGAAGGCGAGGTGCGTGGTCTGGCCGAAGCTGTCGACCAGCAACATCGCACCGGGCAGGCCGCCGCGGAATCCGATCTCGATGCGGGAAAACGGAGTGTCCTTTGCGCGCGGCTTCGCGCTGATCCACTCGAGGCCGTCCCGCGCGCCGGCATCGCTGACTTCGAATTCGCGCTCGAAATCGTTGGACCCGAACAGGATCGATGCCGGACTCGACGGCAGGGCGGTTTGCAGTTTCCGTACAGTCGCCTGGTTGAGGTCGCGGTCATAGATGGTCAGCTGCTGACCGTCGGCGATGATCAGCTGCTCATAGGGCTTGTCGTAGATCCAGCGGAACCTGCCCGGACGCTGGAAGACGAACCGACCCTTTGATTCCTTCGTCGCTGTGCCAGCCCGCGCGACGCGCTGGACGAAGTCGCCGCGTGCGCTCGATGTCTGCGTCAGGAAACTGCGCAACTGGTCCACGGCGGCCGCTTGCGCCGGACTCGCGGTCAGGGTCGCGCCAGTCAGTACGGAGAAGAACGCGCCGACCACAAACCGGCGCGAGCACTCAGACGTCGCGCGCGGGTACCAGGATTTCGCGATTGCCATTGCTCTGCATCGGAGAAACCAGTCCGGACCGCTCCATGTCCTCGAGCAGGCGCGCCGCGCGGTTGTAGCCGATGCGCAGGTGCCGCTGGACCAACGAAATCGACGCGCGCCGGTTCTTGACGACGATCTCGACCGCCTGATCGTATAACGGGTCGGCTTCCGCCACCGGTTGACCCGCGGCGCTTTCGTCGCCTTCCGCCAAAGGCGGGTCCAGCACCCCGCCGACGTACTGCGGCGCGCCGCGCTTGCGCAGGGTGTCGACCACCCGATGAACTTCGGCGTCGCCCACGAAGGCTCCATGCACGCGCGACGGCAGGCCAGTGCCGGGTGCGAGGTACAGCATGTCGCCCTGCCCCAGCAGCGATTCCGAGCCCATCTGGTCGAGAATCGTGCGCGAATCAACCCGGCTCGACACCTGGTATGAGATGCGCGCCGGGATGTTCGCCTTGATGAGTCCGGTGATCACGTCGACCGACGGCCGTTGCGTGGCCAGGATCAGGTGCATGCCGGCGGCGCGCGCCTTCTGCGCGATGCGCGCGATCAGCTCCTCGACCTTCTTGCCGGTGACCATCATCAGGTCGGCCAGCTCGTCGATCACGACCACGATCATCGGCAGCGGCTCGAGCGGTTCGGCGTCGTCGGGCGTCAGCGAAAACGGGTTGCGCAGGATCTCGCCCTTCGCGCGCGCATCGGCCAGCTTCTGGTTGTAGCCGCTCAAACTGCGCACGCCCAGCTTGCTCAGCAGCCGATAGCGCCTGTCCATTTCGGCGACACACCACTGCAGCGCGTTGCCAGCCTCGCGCATGTCGGTCACGACCGGGCACAGCAGGTGCGGGATGCCCTCGTAGACCGAGAGCTCGAGCATCTTGGGATCGACCAGGATTAGGCGCACCTGCGACGGGTCCGCCTTGTACAGGATCGACAGAATCATCGCGTTGATGCCGACCGACTTGCCCGAGCCAGTGGTGCCGGCCACCAGCAGGTGCGGCATTCGCGCCAGGTCGACGACCACCGCCTTGCCGGCGATGTCCTTGCCGAGTCCCAGCGTCACTAGCGAGGCGCTCTCGTTGTAGACCGCCGACCCGAGGATCTCCGACAGCCTGACCACCTGCCGGCGCGCGTTCGGCAACTCGAGCCCCATCAGGTTCTTGCCGGGAATCGTTTCGACGACCCGCACCGAAACCAGCGACAGTGAGCGCGCGAGATCCTTGGCCAGGTTGACGATCTGGCTGCCCTTCACGCCGATCGCAGGCTCGATCTCGTAGCGCGTGATCACAGGCCCCGGGTAGGCGGCCACCACCTGCGCCTCGACGTTGAAATCGCGCAGCTTCTTCTCGATCAGGCGCGAAGTGAATTCGAGGGTCTCGGTCGGTACGCTTTCGACCGCCGGCGGAGGTTCGTCCAGCAGGTCGAGCGGCGGCAGTCGCGTATCGGCGATTTCGGCAAAGAGCGGGACCTGCTTTTCCTTCTGCTTGCGCTCGGAAGGCTTGACGTACGCAGCCGGCCGCTCGATATGGACCGGTGGCGTGTCCTCGATGCGTTCGCGTTCCTCGGCCAGCGCGGCTTCCCGCAGGCGGGTTGCCGCTTCGCCGATCGCTCGGTCCTCGGCTTCCTCGCGTCGCCGCTCGGCGCGGCGCGAGAACCCCTCGATGAACCAGCCGAGGCGTTCGGCCACAGTGAGCCAGGAGAAATCGAGGAACAGCGACAGGCCGATGGCGATGCCCACCAGGAGGATGACGCTGGCGCCGGTGAATCCGACCACGGACTGCAGCCACGGCGCGACCGTGGAACCGAGGATGCCACCTGGCGCACCGGGCAGCGCGGTGTTCAGCGCGGTGAGCCGCAACGCTTCCAGGCCGGTGGCTCCCACCAGCAGCGCAGCGAATCCGACGGCGTGCGCCCACGGCGGGAGGTCGTCGGCCAGCGGATCGGCGCCAGCGGCAACACGGTGCAGGCGGCGGAAACCGCGGGCAACAGTGACCACGAGCCCCAGCGCCAACAGGTATGCCGAGAGTCCGAATGCCAGCAGCAGGACATCGGCGCACCACGCGCCCAACCGGCCACCCAGGTTACGCACCGTCCCCGCTGCCACCGAGTGCGTGAAGCCGGGATCGTCGCGGCTGTAAGACAGCAGAAACGCCAGCAAAGCCAGCGCAAGCACGGCGCCGATGATCCAGCGCGCCTCGGCAAGAAGCCGCGCGGCACGGGGGCTGCCGGACGCAACCGCAGGTGACCGGGTTCGCACCCAGGCGCCTTCAGTCACCGAGCCGGCCACGCGTTCGATCCCGGAGCGGGTGGACATGGCGCCGGATTATAGGAGCGCGCCTTCTACCGACTTCTGCGACTGCTGCGAGTCCCCGCGGATCGACCGGCGCATCCTGACTCCTCTGGAGGGGTCCCGGTTTCGTCGCGTGGCAGCCGGTTTGGCGCCGCGTACGATCCGCTTTGTCGCGCGGTATTGCGACTGGGCCGTCCGGCTCGCAGAATTCCACTTCGATGGACCCGGAAATCGACCTCGCCGATCCCTGCACGACGCCTACGGCAACGGCTTCCGCGCGCGCCGCGTTTGCGCGGGTGTTCAACCTGCGCAGCATCGCGGTCGTCTTCTACTTCTGCCTGGTGCTTCTGCTCGGCCGGTTCGTGATCTGGCTCACCTACGAACCGATCGACGAGTGGGCATTCGGCCTGGTCCGCGGGCTCCGCCAGACGATGATCAGCGCGGTGCTGGTGCTGCTGGCCATCGCGGTGGCGGAGGCCTTCGTCGCGGGGCGCCGCCTCGGCCCACGCACCGCTCTGGCTGTGGGGGGGATCATGTCGGTGGCGGCCGCAGCCATCGGCATCCCGGTGCGGGTCTGGGTCGCCGACAATCCGGTCGTCGAAGCGGTCATGATGGAGCCTGCCTATTTCGTGCAGATCTGGGCACTGTGGTCTGCCATCGGCGGTTTCGGCTACTGGCTGTTCCACTCGATCCGGTCGGATGAGATTGCGCGCTCTCAACTGGCCGACGCCGAGTGCTGCCGCGAGGGCTTGCAGTCGCAGATGGTCGAGGCGCGCCTGAGCGCCTTGCAGGCGCAGATCGAGCCGCACTTTCTCTTCAATACCCTCGCCAACGTCAAGCGGCTGTACGAGACGGCACCCGCGCGCGGCCGCGAAATGCTGTCGAGCCTGATCAACTATCTGCGCGCGGCGCTGCCGAGCATGCGCGAGCCCGGCTCGACGCTGCAGCGCGAGATCGACTTGGTGCGGTCCTTCCTGACCATCCTGCAAATGCGGATGGGCGAGCGGCTGGCGTTCTCGATCGACGCCCCCAGCGAACTCGCCGCCGCGCGCGTTCCGCCGATGGTGCTCCCGACCCTGGTCGAAAACGCGATCAAGCACGGGCTGCAGCCACTGCCCGAAGGCGGCCGGATCGATATCCGCGCCCGGCGTGAAGGGAGCCAGGCGATGGTCATCGAGGTGTCCGATAACGGCGCGGGTTTTTCGGCGAGCAGCGGCAGCGGCGTGGGGCTCGCCAACACGCGCTCGCGATTGTCGGCGCTGTACGGGCCGGAGGCCTCGCTGTCCCTTGCCATCGGCGCGCCGCGCGGGGTCGTGGCGACGGTCCGCCTCCCGCTGCAGGCCATGGGGCAACCAGCATGAGCGCCGTACTGCCGAACTCTGCAGTGCTCGCGGGCGCGGCACATGCCGTATCACGCTGGATGCAGGGGTGGTCGAAGATGGGCGCGCGCCATGCGGTGGCGTGGCTCTTTGCGTCCTCGATGATGGCGGTGGTCGATTGGACGGCCATGATCGACAAGTTCGACAAGCCGAACGTGCACTTCATGATGGCGTTCGACCTCGTCACGAGCCTGATCCTGTTCGGCGTCACGCTGCTGGCATGGGTCGCCGCCACTGAAGGGGCGCCGATCAGCGGTCGAGAGCGCAATACGCGCGTCGCATGGGCCATCGTGATCGCTGCAGTGGTCTCGGCCTGCATCGTGGTCCCGCTGATGAGGGCGCTAGAGGTCGACCGCATGTGGTGGGAGATGATGGGCAAGAGCAAGCCGCAGCCGGCGCTGGCCCTGGTGATCATCGGCAACTCGATCCACTTTGTCGCATGGTCGGGCCTGTTCATCGCGGCGGCCGAAGTCATCCGACGGCGCTCGCTGACGAACGAGGCGATCCGTGCCTCGCAGCGCGAGCAGGCGACGCTGACGCGCGACGTGCTCGAATCCCGCCTGGCGGCGATGCAGGCGCAGGTCGAGCCGCAGTTCCTGTTCGACACACTGGTGGACATCGAGCAGCTCTACCGGAAGGACAGCGCGGGCGCGGCGGACCAACTCGACCGGCTGATCACCTACCTGCGCGTGGCCCTGCCGCGACTGCGCGAAGCCGGCTCGACGATGGCCGCCGAGATCGAACTGGTCAGGGCGTACCTCGATGTGGTGCGGTCGGCACGCGGAGGCTCACCCAGCCTGACCGTGTCGATCGCCGATGACTGCTTCGAGGCGCGCTTCTATCCGATGCTGCTGCTGCCGCTGGTGCAGCGGGCGGTGCACGGCACATCGGAAAGCGTGCCGGCCAGCATACGCATTGCGGTACAGCGCGCCGGCAGTGACATCGCCATCGTGCTGCGCATTGCTGCGCCGGACGGCTGCGCCGAGGACCGCGAAATCGCGCGAGTGCGCGAGCGGCTGGCTGGCCTTTACGGCTCGCAAGCCTCGCTTGACTGCACGGAGCTGCACGGCGACACCACCCAGTTGACCATGCGCATTCCTGGCACCGCGCCTGACATCGCGCCATGAGCGGCGCAACCGCCATCGTCGCCGAGGACGAAGCGACTCTTCGCCATCAATTGGTCGAACAGCTGTCGCAGCTGTGGCCGGAGCTTCACATCGTCGCAGAGGCGGCCGATGGCGTGCAGGCACTGCGACTGCTCGACGAGCACGATCCCGATGTGCTGTTCCTCGACATCCAGATGCCCGGCGCCACCGGGCTTGAAGTGGCCCTACAGGCCAATGGACGCTGCCACGTGGTGTTCGTGACGGCGTACGACCAGCACGCGGTGGCCGCGTTCGACCAGGGCGCAGTCGACTACGTGCTGAAACCGGTGTCGGCCGCGCGACTGTTCACCGCGGTCAGCCGACTCAAGCAGCGACTCGGCACGCCGCCGGTACGCCTGGACGCGACGCTGAATCAGCTGGCACCGGCAGCCTTGACCGCTGCCGGTACGCGACAGCCGCTGCGCTGGATCAATGCATCGGTCGGCCAGAACCTGAAGCTCATCACGGTCGATGAAATCAGTTACTTCCAGGCCGACAACAAGTACACGCGGGTCGTCACCGCCGAAGGCGAAGCGCTGATCCGCAAGCCGCTGAAGGAGCTGGTCGAAGAGCTCGACCCGGGGCAGTTCTGGCAGATCCACCGGTCGACGCTGGTCAATGCCACGGCGATCGCCGGCGTCACGCGCGACTTTCGCGGTCGGATGATGGTGAAACTGAAGACGCGCGCCGAAACGCTGCTGGTTTCGGACACCTACACGCACCTGTTCAGGCAGATGTAGCGAGTGCGCTCCTCGTGTACGCGACCGCTGTGCGGTCGCACGTGCACTCGGAGCGGAAACTGCAAGTTAGTCGGCTGCGCTCCGGAGCGGCCGCGCGCTCCGCCGAGTACAACAGCACGGCACCCACCCTGCCCTGCCGCCAAGCGGGAGGGTGCCCCGCAGCCTCCCGACGCCTCCTAGACGGGGAGGAAAGCCGCTTCAATTCGGACCTTTGGTTGAGTGATCGCCACTACGCCCCCACCTATAATCGCTTGACTCATCGGGGAAGAACATGGCGGCCACCAAACATGCGCGGGTGCTGATCCTGGGATCGGGACCGGCGGGCTATACGGCGGCGGTGTACGCGGCGCGCGCCAATCTCAAGCCGGTGCTGATCACCGGCCTTGCCCAGGGCGGCCAGCTGATGACCACCACCGACGTCGACAACTGGCCGGCGGATGCCAGCGGCGTGCAGGGCCCCGATCTGATGGCGCGCTTCCTGGCCCATGCCGAGCGCTTCAACACCGAAATCGTGTTCGATCACATCCACACGGCCAAGCTCGACGAGCGGCCGCTGCGGCTGGTGGGAGACAGCGGCGAATACACGTGCGACGCGCTGATCATCGCGACCGGCGCCAGCGCCATGTACCTCGGATTGCCGTCCGAGCAGGAGTTCATGGGCAAAGGCGTGTCCGGCTGTGCGACCTGCGACGGCTTCTTCTACAAGGGACAGGACGTCGCGGTCGTCGGGGGCGGCAACACGGCGGTTGAGGAAGCGCTCTACCTGTCGAACATCGCCAGCAAGGTCACGCTGGTCCATCGCCGCGACAAATTCCGCGCCGAGCCGATCCTGGTCGATCACCTGATGGACAAGGTCAAGGAAGGCCGTGTCGCGCTGAAGCTGCACAGCGTGCTCGACGAGGTGCTGGGCAGCGAAACCGGAGTCACCGGAGCGCGGGTCCAGAACGTCCAGTCGGGAATCAAGGAGGACCTCGCGCTGCAAGGCGTTTTCATCGCGATCGGCCACCGACCGAACACGGAACTGTTCGTCGGCCAGCTCGAGATGGTCAATGGCTACATCGTCACGCGCGGCGGCCTGGCCGGCATGGCCACCGCCACCAGCGTGGAGGGCGTGTTCGCGGCAGGCGATGTGCAGGACCATGTCTATCGGCAGGCCGTGACGAGTGCAGGCACCGGATGCATGGCCGCACTCGATGCGCAGAAGTATCTTGAGAATCTGCAGCCGGCCACGCAGTCCGCACCCGAAGTCCTCGCGGCCTGAGGCTCTGGCGGTGGACAGGGGAAATGGCCGCCCGCTACAAGGACCTGTCTCAGCTCGCGCCGCTGCGTGAATCCCTGAGTCGCGCCGCCCGCGCCGAGGAGCTGCGGACCGATGAGCAGCGCGCCGAGGCGGCCGAGAAGTCCGCAACTCTCGACGAGTTCCGCAGCGCGGTCGGCGCCGTCACTCCGCTCGCGATCAGGCAGCGCGTCGAGCACGACCGTCCGCCCCACCCGCCGGTACCCCACAAACGCATCGAGGACAACCAGCAGGTCCTGATCGCATCGGTGTCGGACGAGTTCGAGATCGACACGCTGCTGCACACCGACGCAGAACTTTCGTTCAGGCGGCCCGGCATCGGGCCCGATGTCCTGCGCAAGCTGCGTCGCGGCGACTGGGTCATCCAGGATGAACTGGACCTGCATGGATCGCGGGTCGACGCGGCTCGCGCGCTGCTGGCGCATTTCCTGCACGACGCGGTCAGGCGCGGTCTGCGCTGTGTGCGCGTCGTACACGGCAAGGGTCTCGGCTCGAAGGACCGTCAGCCGGTGCTGAAGGGAAAGGCACGCATGTGGCTCGCGCAGCGCGAGGAAGTCATCGCCTTCTGCCAGGCGCGGCCGGCCGAAGGAGGCGGAGGCGCGCTGATCGTGCTGCTGCGGCCGGCGCAGCGCGCGTGACGAAGACATCGGCGCTGCTGTTCGTGGTCGAGGTGGTCGCTGTACTGGCGTGCGCGTTTTCCGGCTTCGCCGAGGCGCAGCGCAAGTCGATGGACCTGGTCGGCGTCTACGTGGTGGCCTTCGTCACGGCCTTCGGCGGAGGCACGCTGCGCGATGTGCTGCTCGACCGTCGTCCGCTGTTCTGGGTCGAGCACCAGCTGTACCCGATCCTTATCCTCGCGCTGACGCTGATTGCGACGCCGTTGATGCGTTTTGCGCAACGGATCATTCCGAATACCGCGCTGGTGGTGGCCGATGCGATCGGACTCGGATTCTTCAGCATCAGCGGCGTCGCGCTCGCGCTGGAAGCGGGCATGTCGCCGTTCGTGGCGTCGATGATGGGCGTGGTGACCGGCGCCTTCGGGGGCGTGCTGCGCGACATCCTGCTGAACGAAGTGCCGATGGTGCTGCGCGATGGCCGGCCCTACGCGATCGCGGCGTTTCTCGGGTGCTGGCTCTACATCCTGATGACGAACTCGGGCGCCAGCTCCGGGCTCGCACTGTGGACCGCTGCCGCACTGACGACCGGCTTTCGGCTGGTCGCGTGGCGGTTACGACTGGTCGATCAAGGATCCCGGCGAACCGCGTCCCTGAAAGCCGCGCTAGACGGCCGCCTCGCCTTCCTCGCCGGTGCGTATGCGGATCACCTGCTCCACAGCGCGCACGAAAATCTTGCCGTCGCCGATCTTGCCGGTGCGCGCCGCCTTGGTGATGGCCTCGATCGCCCGCTCGACCAGCGCCTCGGGGACCACCGCCTCGACTTTCACCTTGGGCAGGAAATCGACCACATACTCGGCACCGCGATACAGCTCCGTGTGGCCCTTCTGCCGCCCGAAGCCCTTGACCTCGGTGACGGTGAGCCCGCTGACGCCCACGTCTGCGAGCGCTTCGCGCACTTCGTCGAGCTTGAACGGCTTGATGATCGCTGTGATCTGTTTCATGGTCGCTTCCTGGCGTCAGTTTCCGGGGAATTCTAGGGCCTAGAGTGCCGCGTCTTCTTCGCGAAAGCGGTTGGTGATCGGGTAGCGCCAGTCGCGGCCGAAGCTGCGGTGCGTGACGCGGATACCGACCGGCGACTGGCGCCGCTTGTACTCGGAAGTCCGGATCATGCGAACGACCTTGCGGACGACCGATTCGTCGAAGCCGGCATCCACGAGGTCGGCGATCGACTGGCCTTCCTGCATATAGCCGGTGATGATCGCGTCGAGCACATCGTAGCTGGGCAGCGAATCCTGGTCGGTCTGCCCCGCCTTGAGTTCGGCGCTCGGCGCCCGCGTCAGGATGCGCTCGGGAATGACCGGTGAGCGCTCGTTGCGATAGCGGCACAAGCGGTAAACGAAAGTCTTCAAAATGTCCTTGATCACCGCGAAACCGCCGGCCAGATCGCCATAGAGCGTCGAGTAGCCGACCGCCGTCTCCGACTTGTTGCCGGTCGTCAGCACGATGGCGCCGTACTTGTTCGACAGCGCCATCAGCAGCGTGCCGCGGATCCTCGCCTGCAGGTTTTCCTCGGTCGTGTCCCAAGGCAAGCCGCGAAACTCCGTCGAAAGCGTCGAAAGGAAGGCGTCGAAGGCCGGCTTGATCGGCAGCACGTCGTGCCGGACGCCGAGCGCTTCGGCGAGTTGGGATGCGTCCTCGATGCTGATCGGCAGGGTGAACTGCGACGGCATCATCACTGCGCGGACCCGTTCCGCGCCCAGGGCATCGACCGCGATGGCGAGCGTCAGCGCCGAGTCGACTCCGCCCGACAGCCCGATCAGCGCGCCGGGAAACCCGTTCTTGTTGACGTAATTGCGCACGCCGAGCACCAGCGCCTCGTAGGCGAGCGCCTCGATCGACCGTTCGACGGCGACAGTGCCCGCCCTCGGAACACCGTCGACGAATTCGGTGATCAGCAGCGCTTCCTCGAAGTACGGTGCAGAGTTCACCAGCTCGCCATCGCCGGTCAGCACGAAGGAAGCACCATCGAACACCAGTTCGTCCTGGCCGCCGACGAGGTTGGCGTACACCAGCGCGAGGCCGAAGTGCGAGACGTTGCTGCGCATTGTCTGCAGTCGCTGCGCCTGCTTGCCGAGGTGGAACGGCGAGGCGTTGGGAACCAGCAGCACCTGGGCCCCGACCGCACGCGCGCATTCGGGTGCGTAGTGAAACCAGGTGTCCTCGCAGATGTTGATGCCGAACAGCGTCCCCTTGACGTCGAACACGAACGGCCGGTTGTCCGGCGTGAAATAGCGCTGCTCGTCGAAGACGTCGTAGTTCGGCAGATCGTGCTTGAAGTAGGTTCCCAGCACCATGCCGCCCTGGAGCACCGATGCCGCGTTGAACCGCTGGCCCTCGCGCGCCATCGGATGTCCGACCACCACCGCAAGTTCGGGATACTGCAGCAGCTGTCCGGCCAGTCGATGCAGCGCGGCGTCGCATGCTGCGTAAAATGCCCGACGCAGCAGCAGATCCTCGGGCGGATATCCGGTCAGCGAGAGTTCCGGCGTCACCAGCACGTCGGCGCCGGCCACCACCGCCCGCGCGGCCGACTCCAGGATCTTCCTGCTGTTGCCCTCGAAGTCGCCCACCGAGCAATTGATCTGCGCTACCGCGACTTTGACGTTCGAGCTCATGAATGGATGCAGCAGGTTCGGATCATTATTGCATGCGTATCGCATCCGACCTCGGTGAGGTCGGTGCCGGTTCGTGGAACGCGCTGCTGGCCGACGCGAACATCAGCAGCCCCTTTCTGAAGTTCGAATTCCTGCATGCCCTGCATGCGAGCGGCTGCGCGTCCCAGCGCACCGGATGGGAGCCGCAGTACCTGACGATATGGAACGGGAAGCGACTGCGCGCCGCGGTGCCGCTCTATCGCAAGCACCACTCATACGGCGAGTACGTGTTCGACTGGGCCTGGGCGCAGGCTCATGAGCAGCATGGCATCGAGTACTACCCGAAGTGGCTGGTGGCAGTCCCGTTCACGCCGGTGCCCGGCCCCCGGCTGCTGTCTGTCGACGCCGCGGCCCGCGCATCTGCGGCACGCGCACTCGTCGATCACTACGAAACCAGCGGCCTTTCGTCGCTGCACGTCCTCTATCCGACCGATGATGAGGCCCGCGTGCTGGGCGAGCGCGGCGCACTGACCCGCCGATCGGTCCAGTTCCACTGGTTCAATCGCGGTTACGACTCGTTCGATGCCTATCTTTCGCGGCTCGCACAACCCAAGCGCAAGAAAGTTCGCGCCGAACGGCGCAAGGTCGTCGATGCCGGCGTGCGCATCCGCCGGTTGACTGGCCGCTCGATCACTGAAGCACACTGGACCCTGTTCGCGCGCGCCTATCGCAGCACGTATGCCGCGCATCACTCCACTCCCTACCTGAACCTCGATTTCTTCACGCGCCTGGCGGCATCGATGCCCGACAACCTGCTGCTGGTGGTGGCTACGCTGGACGGGCGCGACATCGCGGCAGCGCTCGCATTGTTCGATGACTCGCGCATTTACGGACGCTACTGGGGAACCCTGGTTCCGGTGCCCTGCCTGCACTTCGAGGTCAGCTATTACCAGCTGATCGAGTTCGCCATCGAGCGCGGGCTGGCTGTCATCGAAGGCGGTGCGCAGGGCGAACACAAACTTGCGCGCGGCTTCGAGCCGGTGACAACCTGTTCGAGCCATGTCCTGCGCCATCCGGCGTTCGCCGATGCGGTCGCGCGCTACCTCGCGCGCGAGTCGGGCGGCATCGAAGCCTATGTCGACGAACTGAGCGAACGCTCCGCGTTCAGGTCGATGCGCGAGCTGGCGTGAATCCGCTGCACCTGGCCGCGGCCCTGCTGATGGTCATTATCTGGGGATTCAACTTCATCGTGATCCGCTGGGGGCTGAATGATGTTCCGCCGCTGCTGCTGACGCTGCTGAGGTTCGTGCTGGCGGCGTTCCCGGCGATACTGTTCGTCCCGCGACCGAAGGCCCCGTGGCGGCTGATTGCCGGCTACGGTCTGTTCGCCTTCGCGCTGCAGTTCACCTTCTTGTTCGGCGGCATGGCGGCCGGGATGCCGACCGGGCTCGCGTCTCTCGTAATACAGGTGCAGGCATTCTTCACCATCGGGCTGGTCGCGCTGCTGATGCAAGAGCGGCCGCGCGCTCCGCAACTGCTGGGGGCGGTGGTCGCCGGCTCCGGCCTGGTGCTCGTCGCGCTGCACCTTCCCGCCGGCACAGCGTTGGGCTTCGGTTTGGTGATTGCCTCGGCGCTCTCGTGGGCCACAGCCAACATCATCGTCAAACGAATTCCCGGCGATTCGCCGCTGTCGGTGGTCGTGTGGGGCAGCTGCGCGGCGACGATACCGCTCGCGATCGCGGTGCTTGCGACCGACGGGCCGCGCCATGCGGCAGAAACGATCAACCGGCTCGACGCCGGCAACTGGGCGGGAATCGCCTTCCAGGCATGGCCGACGACGCTGCTCGCGTTCGGCATCTGGGCCTGGCTGCTGCGCCGGCACGCAGCCGCGACGGTCGCACCCTTCACTCTGCTGGTGCCGGTCGTCGGAATGACGTGCGCGGTCTGGCTGCTCGACGAGGAGTTGGCGTGGTGGAAAGTCGCCGGAGCAGCTCTTGTGCTGGCCGGCCTCGCGCTCAACGTGCTCGCGTCGCGCCGCCGATGACGATCATTCCCGTTTTTCGCCGCTCGGCGCGGCCCATCTGCAGCACCAGTGCCGCGATCAGCACCAGAACCAGGATCAGGTAGCGATGCTGCCGGAGCTGCTGTAGGTCCATGCGTCAGCGCCGGCAGCTTCGGCTCAATACGCCGGCTGCGGCGAGGCCGACTGATAGGCAGCAATCGCGTCGAGGATGTCCTTGCGGGCGGAATCCGGACCTTCCCACCCGATTATCTTGACCCACTTGCCTTTCTCGAGGTCCTTGTAGTGTTCGAAGAAGTGCTGGATCTGAGCCAGCCGCTCGGGCGCGATGTCCGACCACTGCTTCCAGTGTCGATACCATGGAAGGATCTTGTCGATCGGAACCGCCAGCAGCTTGGAATCGCCGCCCGCCTCGTCTTCCATCTTCAGCACGCCCAGCGGCCGGCAGCGCACCACCACACCAGGCTGCAACGGAAACGGCGTGATCACCAGCACATCGAGCGGATCCCCGTCGTCAGCCAGCGACTTCGGCACGTAGCCGTAGTTGCATGGATAGTGCATCGCGGTGCCGATGAACCGATCGACGAACACCGCGCCCGTTTCCTTGTCGACCTCGTACTTGACCGGATCCGCATGCGCCGGGATCTCGATGATGACGTTGAAGTCGTCGGGAACATTGCGGCCCGCGGGAACACGATCGAGGCTCATGAGCGGCTTTCGGCTTGAATCCAGCGTGATTCTACAAAGCAACGGCGCACGACGTGCGGTCGTTTGAGACGGCGTTGCGATTGCTGAATAATGGATCAGTCGATCGGGGACGCATCGAAGGGACGAGACATGGATGGCAACTGGGCCGCCGCCGCGGGTTCCCATCACTTCGTCGGCAATCGCTGGATCACCTCGGCGAGCGGGATGACGATCGATGTGATCGATCCGTCCGACGGCAGCGTGTTCGCACGTCAGGCGCGCGGCAATGCGGCGGACATCGATGCGGCGGTCCGCGCGGCGCGACAGGCTCTGGGCGAGACCTTCGACGGTGACTGGGGGCGATTGACCGCGACCGAACGCGGTCGCCTGCTGATGAAGCTCTCGCGCGCCGTACTGGATCATCACGAGGAACTCGCGACTCTGGAGTCGCGCACGACCGGCAAGCCGCTGAAGCAGGGGCGCGCCGACGCGACCGCACTGGCTCGTTATCTGGAGTACTACGGAGGTGCCGCCGACAAGCTGCACGGCGAGACGATCCCTTATCAGTCCGGCATGACGGTGCTGACCCTGCGGGAGCCACACGGGGTGACGGGGCACATCATCCCGTGGAACTATCCGATGCAGATTTTTGGTCGCAGTGTCGGCGCGGCCCTTGCCACCGGTAACGCGTGCGTGGTCAAACCGGCCGAGGATGCCTGTCTTTCACTGCTGCGGGTCGCCGAACTCGCAGCCGAGGTCGGCTTGCCCGACGGTGCGTTGAACATCGTCACGGGTTACGGGGCCGAGGCCGGCGCGGCGCTCACTGCACATCCCGGCGTCGACCACATCTCGTTCACAGGGTCGCCAGTGACCGGTGCAGCAGTGGCGCAATCGGCCGCGCGGCATCACTGTCCGGTGACTCTGGAACTGGGTGGCAAGTCGCCACAGATCGTGTTCGCCGATGCCGATCTCGACGAAGTGCTGCCGGTGGTGATCAACGCGATCGTGCAGAACTGCGGGCAGACCTGCTCCGCAGGCAGCCGGCTGCTGGTCGAGAGGCCGGCGTACGAGGATCTGGTGGCGCTCGCAGCAGACGCCATCTCGCGGCTGCGCGTCGGTCCCGCGCTGGCCGATCTGGACGCCGGTCCGCTGATACGGCAGACCCAGTTGCAACGGGTGTGGGATTACCTGAGCCAGGCTCAGCACGACGGCATCGTGATGGCAGCGCATGGACACGTCGTCGACGACGCGCCGCAGGGCGGCTTCTACCAGGCGCCCACCCTGCTGCGCGACGTGCCACCGACGCATCGCCTCGCTCAGGAGGAAATCTTCGGTCCGGTTCTGGTTGCGCTGCCGTTCGACAGCGAGGCCGAGGCGGTTCGGATTGCCAATGGCACGCCATACGGCCTGGTGGCCGGGGTGTGGACGCGCGATGGTGCGCGCCAGCTCAGACTCGCGCATCGGCTGCGTTGCGGTCAGGTCTTCATCAACAACTACGGCGCAGGCGGCGGCATCGAGCTCCCGTTCGGCGGTGTGAAGGCGAGCGGCTACGGTCGCGAAAAGGGATTCGAGGCGATGCTGGGATTCACGACGCTGAAGACCGTCGCCATCAAGCACGGCTGAGCGAAATCGACAGGAAACACGATGAGTGCAGGACGATTGCAGGACAAGGTCGCGATCGTGACCGGAGCCGGCTCAGGATTTGGCGAAGGGATCGCGCGCCGCTTCGCACGTGAAGGTTGCGCGGTGGTCACCAACGACATCAACCGCGAGGCCGGCCGGCGCATCGTGGATGACATCGTCGCCGAAGGCGGGCGCGCGGTGTTCGCCTATGGCGACGTCTCGAAATCCGACGACGTGGCCGGCCTGCTGGATACAGCGTTGACGGCCTTCGGTCGACTCGATGTCGTCGTCAACAATGCAGGGACCACACACCGCAACCAGCCGCTGTTGAGTGTGGCCGAGGCAGACTTCGACCGAGTCTATGCAGTCAATGTCAAGTCGATCTACTGGAGCGCGATTCACATGGTGCCGCACTTTCGCCGGCGCGGCGGCGGCAGCTTCATCAACATCGCGTCGACAGCCGGCGTGCGGCCACGTCCCGGGCTCACCTGGTACAACGGCAGCAAGGCGGCGGTGATCATCACCAGCAAATCCATGGCAGCGGAACTCGGCCCGGAAAACATCCGCGTCAACTGCGTCAATCCGGTGATCGGCGCGACCGGACTGGTCACCGAGTTCATGGGCATGCCGGATACACCCGAGAATCGGCAGAAATTCCTGGCCTCCATCCCGCTGGGACGCTTCTCGACGCCGGCGGATGTTGCCGGCGCCTGCGTCTTCCTAGCTTCCGATGACGCGAACTTCATCACGGGTGCAAGCATCGAGGTCGACGGCGGCCGCTGCGTATAGGCGCGCGATCTCGGATCCCGCGCGCCGTGCCTTCGGCTGACCAATCGGCGCGCAGCACGGCCCACGCCAAGCCGCGCCGATGCGCCCGCGCGTCAGAGCGTATTTTCTCGCAGCGGCGGGCGCGCCGCCTCGACGGGACGGCCGGACGTCGGCTGCATGAAGCCGAGCGCCGCCTCGCGATAATGGGTGGCGGCCTCCGCCTCGTCACCAACGGCCTCCGCCAGTCGCGCCAGCGCCACCAGCGTCGCCGGGTCCGGTTCGATCTTCAGGCTGTCCATCAGATAGCTCTTCGCCTTTCCCCACAACTGCTCGCGCAGGCACAGCACGCCGGCGGTTCGCAACAGCGCGGCGCGGATTGCGGTCGTCGTGTGGAGAGTCTGCCAGCCAGCGCTCCACTCGCGCGAGCTGATCGCGCGCCGGGAACGAATGCGCGCGCGCATATTCATCGAGCAGCCTGACACACGTCTCGTCCCATTCAGCCCGCGGCAACTGCAACGCCGTTTCGATCGCCTCCGCGGCCATCCCGCCACGTCCCGCCACGTTCAGCAAGCGGGCACCTTCGAGTGCCACTTCGGGCAAGGCGCGATCGGCAGCCGGTATCCCGTTCCATGCGTCCTCGAGCGAAGCCGGGTCGTAGCGCTGGGCCACCAGTCGTTCGCGGTAGGCGGCGACCTTGAGCTTGCCCGCCAGCACTGGATGCACGGCGCCACGCTTTTCCAGCGCGCGCAGCGCCTTGAGCGCCTCCTCCCAGCGGCCCGACTGCAAATTGGCGTTCAGCGCAATCCGCATCGCGTGAATGTGCCGCGCGCCGGCGCCCTGCAGGCGCTCGATCGCGCCGAGCGCCGCATCGTTTTCGCGCTGTTCGGTCCACATCTCGGCGCTGGCCACGAGACGTGCCGTGTCCACCCGCTGATCTTCTTCGGCGCGCTGCAGCCACTCGTCGCGACGCTCGTACTCCTGCATGCGGTGCGCCGCGCGCGCGCCAAGCAACGCGGCAACAGCTGCGGTCGAGGATGACGACTGCGCCGCTCGCGCGGCCTTTTCGGCACGAGCGAACCGTCCTTCCAGTAGGCTGCGCACGGATTCCAGCAGTGCCTGCTGCCCGCCGATCTCCTCACGCCGCGCGCGATACAACCGGACCTGTTCCGGGAAATCGGCCAGTTTCTGCAGCGTCCGCGCGCCCCAGTAGACCACCGCCAGCACGCCGGTCAGCAGCAACAGGAAAAGGTTGAACGAGACGTCGAGGCGGTACGGGGGAAGAAAGAAGGCGACGTTGCCGGCGTTGATCTGCAGCAGCAGCGCGATGGCGGCAGCCAGCACCGCAAGCAGGAGCGCCCAGGTGAGCCAGCGCATCAGCGTCCCGGTACGGTCCGCGCGGCCCGCGCCGCGGCGATGCTGTCGTTGATCTGCGGCGCATCAACCGACAGCGGCATGCCAGCCAGTTGCTTGACCAGCGCCAGGGCTGCCGCCGCATTGGCCTGCTTCAGATCGACATAGCGCGTCATCAGCGCCTGGGCTTCGCCGAGATCGGCACGGAACAGCCGGTCGTTGCGTGCGAGCAGCGCCTGCCTGGCATTGAGCAGCCGCAGCTTCATCTGCTGACGAACCAGTTGCTGCTGCTGCGGTGTCAGCAGCAAGGACTCCGGCGTGTCCACACGCCGCAAGCGCACCAGGTCTCGGTATTCACCCAGTTCGGCCTGGGCCCGTTCGAACCAGCGTTCCCACCACGGCGTGCCGGGCGACGGGCTGCGCGGATCAGCCGGGCGCGGCTCGACAGCGGGCGCAGCGGGGGGTCGAGGGTCGGAGACGAGCGGCCAGGTTTCAGCGCCCGAGGCGAGCTGGTCGAGCTTCAGCGCCATGCCGGTGATGTCGACCGATGGAGCACTCTTCAGTCGCTCGACATCGCGCGCCAGGACGCGTCGCAGCGGCAGGAAGCGCGCGTTGTCGACCCGCGCAAGTCGGGCATCGGCAGTCTGCAGAGCCGCCAGCGCGGTGCCGACGCTGCCGCTGATGGCCAGTTCCTGTCCCGCCAGGGTCACCAGCCGCTCGACCTCGACCAATACGGCGTCATCCCGGCCGCGCGACAGATCGGCATACAGCTGCTCGAGCGCTTCGCGCTGCCCCTGTTCCTCCGCCAGCCTGGCTTCCAGCAGCAGTGCCCGTTCGCGCGCAGAGCGCGCTTCGGCATCCGCCCGGCTGGCGGTTTCGCTGGCGCGTGCAGTCGCCTGTTCCAGATCGGTCAGGCGGCGCGCGGACTCCTTGCGTAGCGCTGCAAGCTGGTAGAGCGCGTAGAACGCAGCGGCCAGCGCCACCAACGCGACCAAAGCCGCCAGCCACGTCCAGGCGGAGCGGCGCGTTGTATCGGAGGGAAGCAACAGTTCGGCACCGCTCGCAGAATGGGCCTTATCCGGCTCTACGGTGGGAATCGCCGGCTCGCTGGGGGGCAGCGCGTTGTTCGTCAAGGCAGCGATCGAGGTCAGGCGAGCGTCCAACCGCATGGACTGCGGCGGTCATCGCCGCGTTAAGGGTCCGGCGTTAAGGGTCCGCCAAGCGCGGAAACTGCAGTGATTCTAGCCGGGTGACGACGGCATCGTCGTCCGGCGCGCTCAACTCGACGCGCATATAGCCGGCGCTCAACAGTCGGTCACGAATACGCGCGTGCGTGGCGAGTGCGACACCGCGCTTCGCCCATGCGACAGCCCCGTCGATGCCGGCCAACTGACGTGCGAACGCGCCGACCGCTTCACTGCTGGAAAATACGGTGACCGGCTGCGAGTCGGCGCGCATCGCGCTTTGCAACCACGCGAGCGCCGACGCCGTCGGCATGCAGTCGTTTCGTGTGTACACCGCCAGCGTCTCGACCTGCGTTCCAGCCGCGGCAAACTGCTCGGCCAGCCACTCGCGACCATGCTGGGCGCGCAGGATGAGGGCGCGACTCGAGCTGAAGCCCTGACGCACCCAGTCGGACCAGAACGCCTCCGAGCCCGCAGTGTCGGCCGTATCCGGTGCGAGCAACGTTGCGCCATCCGTCTGCAGGAGTTCGCGAACAACGGCGGCCGTCGCCGCGCCGACCGCGCCGATGCGGGTCGCCCGGGGCCATGGTGACGCCATCAACGTCCGCACCGAGTGCACCGACTGCGGACTGACGAAGACCGCGAGATCGAAATCGCCCAGGCGGGCCAGCGTCGCGCGGGCCTGAGCCTCGTCCGGTGCTGGACCCAGCTCGAAGGCCGGCCACCAGCATGCGTCGAACCCTGCGGTCTGCAGGCGTGCGCGAAGGCGCTGACCGGTTGTCGCCGGACGGGTGACGATGACCGCCAATGACACCATGCGCACTCAGGCCATGCCCAGCAGGCCGAGGGCGCCCCGCTCCTTCAGAATGGGCCACCGCCTCGGCCGCCAATCGCTCGGCATCGGCCGGCGCGCCCCACACCTCGGTATCCACATATTCACCGGTGCTCGCGTTGCCGACCAGTGCTCGCAGGCGCAGCCGATCCCCTTCGATCTCGGCATAGGCGGCCAGCGGGACCTGGCAACTGCCTCCGAGCCCGCGCGACACTCCGCGCTCGGCCAGGGTGGCGGCGCGCGTCGAGGCGTCGTCGAGCGGCGCCAGCAGTCGCGCTGTCGTCGTATCGTCGCTCAGGACCTCGATGCCGAGCGCGCCCTGGCCCGGCGCCGGCAGCGAAACCGAGGTCGGAATGACCTGCCGGATGCGATCAGCCAGGCCGAGGCGCTTCAGCCCGGCCGCGGCCATCACCAGCGCATCGAAATCGCCACGATCCAGCTTGGCCAGTCGCGTGTTGACATTGCCGCGCACTGCCTCGACCACGAGTCCGGGAAACTTTGCTCGCAGCATCAGTTCGCGCCTCAAGCTCGAGGTACCGACGCGGGCAGCGGGCGGCAATTCGTCCAGCGTGGCGTACTTGTTTGATACGAGGCAGTCGCGCGGATCGTCGCGCTTCATCACGGCGGCCAGTGCAAACTCCGGCGCGAGTTCCATCGGCACGTCCTTCAGCGAGTGCACGGCCAGATGGGCGCGTCTCTCGAGCAGGGCAACTTCGAGTTCCTTGACGAACAAGCCCTTGCCGCCGACCTTCGATAGCGTGCGATCGAGAATCTGGTCGCCGCGCGTTGTCATCCCGAGCAGGTCGATCGACGCGGCAGGCAGCAGATCCGACAGCAGCTTCTGAACGTGCACGGCCTGCCACATCGCAAGCGGACTCTCGCGCGTCGCGATGACGACGCGCGCCGGCATGCTCATCGGCGACCCCAGTTCACTACCGTTCCGTCTTACGTGCTCTGAAAGGCGCGGCGAGTCTAGCATCGGCATGCGCCGATTCATGCATGATGCGCACGGGGGAGAACTCGGTGACGACCACCGGCATAGACCAGTCGCTGCGGCACGACATCCGCCTGCTCGGGCAGCTGCTCGGCGAAGTCCTTCGCACTCACGAGGGCGAGGCGCTGTACACCACCGTAGAAGACATCCGTCAGACGGCGTTGCACCTGCGCCGCGACGATGATCCGGCGGCGGTCAAGAGGCTCGACGCCCGGCTGCGCCGCCTCTCGCGCGACGACACGATCGCGGTCGTGCGTGCCTTCAGCTACTTCTCGCATCTGGCCAACATCGCTGAAGACAGGCATCTGGTGCGGCAGCAGCAGGCGGATACGACGCCACACGCCGGCACGCTCGCGCACGCGATCTCGGCCCTGCATTCGCGTGGCGCTGGCAGCCGCCGACTCGCCTCTTTGCTGGCTGACGCCTGCCTGATGCCGGTGCTGACCGCGCATCCGACCGAAGTGCGGCGCAAAAGCATTCTCGACGCCGAGCGTTCCATCGCCGCGCTGATCGAATCGCGGGCGACGGCTCCCACGGAGCGGCATTCCGAACTCGATGAGCAGTTGCTGGCGGCGATTTCGACGCTGTGGCAGACGCGCATGCTGCGATCCGAGAAGCTCACGGTCTACGACGAGATCGACAATGCGCTCGCCTACTGGCGCACGACCTTTCTGCGCGAGATCCCGGCGTTGTACCGCCAACTCGAACGCGCCGCGCAACTTTCCGAGCCGATCCCGCCATTCCTCGCGCTCGGCAGCTGGATCGGCGGCGACCGTGACGGCCACCCGCATGTCACCGCCGAGACCATGCATGCCGCACTGAAGGCGCACGCCACGACTGTGTTCGAGCATTACGCGGCGGCGGTGCATGCGCTCGGGGCAGATCTGTCGATGTCGCGGCTGCTGACCCCGGTCAGCGATGCGCTCGATACGCTGGCACATCACAGTCCGGATGGCTCGCGGCAGCGCGCCGACGAACCCTATCGGCGAGCGCTGACCGGCATCTATGCCAGGCTGCTCGCCACCGCGCAACGACTGGGCCTGACGATGCATGTGCGCCCGGCCGTCGGCGCGGCAGCGCCGTACGAGCGGTCCGATGCGTTGCGCGACGACCTCACGATCGTTGCCGCGTCGCTGCGCCAGCACGGCAGCGAGCGCGTCGCGCGGCTGCGCGTCGATCCGCTGCTGCGCACCGTCGAGGTGTTCGGTTTTCACGGTGCCACGCTCGATCTTCGCCAGAGCTCGGATGTGATCGAAGCGGTGGTGGCCGAACTGCTGTCGGCCGCCGAGGTCTGCCCCGACTACGGACACCTTGCCGAGGCCGACCGCATCCGCCTGCTTTCGCGCGAGCTGTCGCACGCCCGGCCGCTGGTATCGCCGCATCTGGCGTACTCGGCGCGGGTGCAGTCCGAGCTCGCCGTGTTCAATGCCGCGCGCGCGCTGCGCAGCGACTTTGGCACGCGCGCGATCGAGCGCCACATCGTGTCGCACACTGAGTCGCTGTCGGATCTGCTGGAGGTCGCGCTGCTGCAGAAGGAGTGCGGACTGCTGGGCGGCATCGAGCAGCGCCATTGTCGGTTGATGGTGGTGCCGCTGTTCGAGACGATCGCCGACCTCGAGCTCGCCCCGGCGATCATGCGCGACCTGTGGGCCCACCCCGGATTGCGCAGTCTGCTGCTTGCGCCGGCGCGGCGCGAGCCGCTGCAGGAAGTGATGCTCGGCTATTCGGACAGCAACAAGGACGGCGGATTCATGATGTCGACCTGGCAGTTGTACCGGACCACGCAGGCACTGACCCGGCTGGCGGATGAACACCACGTGCGGCTGCGGCTGTTCCACGGCCGCGGCGGCACCGTTGGGCGCGGCGGCGGACCGAGCTATGAAGCGATCCTCGCGCAGCCGCCTGGCAGCGTGCGCGGTCAGCTGCGCCTGACCGAGCAGGGCGAGATCATCCAGGCGAAATACGCGGACCCGCGGCTTGGACACCGCCATCTGGAGACGCTGGTGGCCGCAATGCTGGAAGCGAGCCTCGCGCCGGCCGCGCTGGATTCCGCTCGCGAAGGCACCTATGAGGGCGCGATGGACGAGATCGCGCGGCACTCGCACCGCGCGTATCGCTCGCTCGTCTACGAGACCGACGGCTTCGCCGAGCACTTCTTCAGCGCGACTCCGATCGCCGAGATCATGGAGCTCAATATCGGCAGCCGGCCCGCTGCGCGGCGGTTTACCGGGCGCATCGAAGACCTGCGCGCAATCCCGTGGGTGTTCTCGTGGGGCCAGTGCCGCGTCCTGCTCCCCGGCTGGTATGGCTTCGGCAGCGGGATCGAAGCTTGGCTGGCCGATGGCGCGCCACGCCTGCGACGTAAACGCGCAGCGCTGCTCGCAGAAATGGCGCGTGAATGGCCATTTTTCCGCACTCTGCTGTCGAACATAGAAATGGTGCTGGCCAAGGTCGATCTCGCCATCGGAGCGCGCTATGCGAGGCTGGCGCGCGATCGGCGTCGCGGCACGGCGATCCTCGCGACGATCCGCCGCGAATGGACCCTGACGCGCCGGCACTTGCTGACGATCAGCGGCCGCCGGCAGCTGCTCGACTCCAACCCCGAACTGCTCAACGCGCTGAAACACCGCCTGCCGTACATCGATCCGCTGAATCACCTGCAGGTGGAATTGATCAAGCGTCATCGCGCCGGCATCACCGACGAGCGGATCAAACGCGGCATACACCTGACGATCAACGGGATTTCGGCCGGATTGCGCAATACCGGCTAGTGGTCCTCGTGTACGCGACGCGCTGCGCGTCGCGCGTGAGGCGCCTAGCTAACCCTTGGCCGCCGCCTTGACCGTCGGCCACTGGCGACGGCTGATGGGCAGCCGCTCGGTGACGTCCTTCAGCAGGACTTCCCAGTGGCCTTCGGAGGACTCGCCGTCCTCGTCGACGCTGCCGCGCACCCGCTGGAAGCCGAGGATCGCCCTGCGCGCCACCAGCGCGTTGCGGTGGATGCGGACGAAGCGTTCGCCGAATTCGCTTTCCAGCGAGGTCAGCGATTCCTCGGTCAGATGCTCGCGCGCCGCAGTGCGGATTGTCACGTACTTCAGCTCGGCACGCAGGTAGACGATGTCCTCGACCGGCACCAGGATCATCCGCCCACGCTCGGACACCGTCATGTGTGACCGCACCGAGCCGATAGTTTTGGCGAGGTCCTCGATGCGTGGCTCGTGGGTGCGGAAGCGCTCGGCACGCGCCAGCGCCGCTACCAGCCGTTCGGCGCGCACCGGCTTCATCAGGTAGTCGAGGGCACGGACTTCGAAGGCTTCGAGCGCGTGCTCGTCGTAGGCGGTAACGAAGATCACGGCCGGCGGATTGTTCCGCTGCGCAAGGTGGCGCGCGACCTCGATGCCGTTCATGTCCGGCATATGCACGTCAAGCAGCACGACGTCGGGATTCAGGCGGTCGACTTCCTCCAGCCCGCGGATGCCGCCGCCGGCCTCGCCAACGAGCTGCAGCGAAACCTGGTCCGAGCAGTCGCGCAGGACCTGCCCCAGGCGAGCTCGCGCCGGAGGTTCGTCGTCGACGATCATCACGCTCAACATGCCCGACCCTTCACGCCCTCTTCTCGACCGGCAACGTCATCGTCAGCTCGAAGCGGTCGCGCCGGACCTGCGTCTCGATGCGTGCTTCGAGGTCGTAGATCAGCGCCAGTCGACCACGAATATTGGCCAGCCCGATCTGGTTGCCTTCCCTTTCGGGTCGTTCCGGAGCGATCGGATTGCTGACGAAGATCTCCAGCGTGAACCCGTGCTGCCGGACGCGGACGAGGATATCGGCGCGCCCCGGCAGCTTTTCCGCACCGTAACGGATGGCGTTTTCGATCAGCGGCTGCAGGAGTAACTGTGGCACTTTTGCCCGGGGGTGGTATGCCCCGATTTGCCAGTCAACGGCCAGCCTATTTCCGAGCCGGGTCTGCTCGATCTCCACATAGTCGCGACACAGTTCGATTTCCTGTGCCAGGGGCACCAGCTTGCGCGTGTCGGCCATCACCGCACGGAACAGTTCGGCGATGCCTTCGAGCATCCGTTCGGCCTTGGCGGGATCCGATCGGATGACCGACAGCACCGCGTTCAGGCTGTTGAACAGGAAGTGCGGCCGGATGCGCGACTGCAGCGCCTGGTACTTGGCCTCCACCACCGCCGGCGAAAAGGCCCGTTCGCGAAGTTCGTAGTAGTGCTGTATGCCGGCGCCGAGCGCGCAACCCGCCAGCGCGTGGGCAACCGGCGTCCACGGCCCGCCCGACTCACGCAGTACGAGCGTCATCCCGTAAGCGACCAGCCCGGGCGTCAACCACGCGATAGTCCGCTGCAGGACGAGGTCGAGCAGCGGCAGCGCTCGCCGCTCAGCGCACCAGAGCATCAGTGTCGTCAACGTGGCGGGCGCCGCAATGGCCGTGATGCGCAGGAACTGCCCCGCAAACTCCGCCGGCGACGCCGAATCGGCCAGGGCCGCGGTAAGCGACAGCGCGACCACAATGACGATGACCCGGAGCAGCACGCCCATGTTGCAGCCGTCCGGAATCAGGCGGCGCGGAGTCGGGATCGCCGTCTCCGAACGGGCCAGCGGGCCCTTGATCGCGGGTGGCGATGGTTTCACGTACCTATAATCGGCGACCGCATACGGCGCGATGGTGGGCCTCCGCGCAATTCGAAGGCCGCCCTCCCCTCGAAACGATTATGTCAGAGCATTCCTCGGATCCGTCCGATCCCCTGTCCGCGAAAAGCAGCGCCTGGTCGGGCCGATTCGAGGAACCGGTCGCCGACTTCGTGCTGCGCTACACCGCATCGGTGGGATTCGACCGGCGCCTGGCCTTTGCGGACATCGATGGATCTCTCGCGCATGCGGCGATGCTGGCCCGCGCGAAGATCATCTCGATGGACGATCTGGCGGCGATCGACCGCGGTCTGGCGCAGATCCGGTTGGATATCGAAGCGGGCGAGTTCCCATGGAAACTCGAGCTCGAGGATGTCCACCTCAACATCGAGAAACGGCTGACCGACCTCGTCGGCGACGCCGGCAAGCGGCTGCACACCGGCCGGTCGCGCAACGACCAGGTCGCGACCGACCTGCGACTGTGGCTGCGCGGTGAGATCGATCGCATCGTCGCCGCGCTGCGCGCGCTGCAAGGTGAACTCGTCGCGCAGGCTGAGCGCCACGCGGACACCGTGATGCCGGGGTTCACGCACCTGCAGGTCGCCCAGCCGGTCACCTTCGGCCACCATCTGCTGGCCTACGTCGAGATGTTCGAGCGCGACCGCGAGCGGATGCTCGACGCGCGCCGCCGCGTCAATCGGCTGCCGCTGGGGGCGGCTGCGCTGGCCGGCACCACCTTTGCAATCGATCGCGCCTTCGTAGCGCAGCGTCTGGGATTCGAGGCTATCGCCGAGAATTCGCTCGACGCCGTCAGCGATCGCGACTTTGCGATCGAGTTCACTGCCGCCGCCGCGCTCGTGATGGTGCATGTGTCGCGGCTGGCTGAGGAACTGGTGCTGTGGATGAGTCCGCGCTACGGCTTCGTCCGACTGCCCGACCGCTTCACGACCGGTTCGTCGATCATGCCGCAGAAGAAGAATCCGGACGTTCCGGAGCTGGCGCGCGGCAAGAGCGGCCGCGTCATCGGCCACCTGATGGCGCTGCTGACGCTGATGAAGGGCCAGCCGCTCGCCTATAACAAGGACAACCAGGAAGACAAGGAGCCGCTGTTCGACACGGTGGATACCGTGCTGGACACACTGCGGGCGTTCATCGAAATGGCGCCGGGCATCGAAGTCGATGCCGCGGCGATGCGAAGCGCGGCGGCCGAAGGTCACCCGACCGCGACCGACCTCGCCGATTACCTGGTGCGCAAAGGCGTGCCGTTTCGCGAGGCACACGAAGCAGTCGCACGCGCGGTGCGCGTGGCCGCATCGCGCAGGATCGGCCTGGCGGACCTGTCGATCGCGGAACTCGCGGCCGTTTCACCGGCGATCGGTGAGGACGCGAAACAGGTCCTGACGCTCGACGGCTCGGTAGCAGCCCGCAACCATACTGGCGCAACGGCGCCGGAACAAGTGCGCAGGCAGGTTGCGCGATGGCAAAAACAGCTGAAAGGTTAGTCCGCCGCACGAGGTTCGCCTAGAATCGCCCGCCAGAATGCCTGGCTCAACAGGCGGGGGAGACGGACTCATGAAGCCTTGGCTGGCCCTGTCGCGCGCGGTTGACGCCATAACGGACCGCGTCGGACAGGGGCTCATCTGGTTCATCCTCGCGGCCGTACTCATCAGCGGGGTCAACGCGATCCTGCGCAAGGCATTCAACATCGGCTCGAACGCCTGGCTCGAAGTGCAGTGGTACCTGTTTGCGGCCGTCTTCATGCTGGGCGCGGGCTATGCGTTCCTGAAGAACGCGCATGTGCGCATCGACTTCGTCTCCGGCAAGCTGACGCCGCAGACGCGCAACTGGATCGACATCATCGGCATCGTGTTCTTTCTGACGCCGCTGTGCCTGATGCTGATCCGGCTCGGCTGGCCGTTGTTCGCCTATGCCTGGGAAACCAACGAGATGTCGCAGAACGCCGGGGGGCTGATCCGCTGGCCGGTGCTGTTGCTGATCCCGCTCGGAATGACGCTGTTGCTGGTGCAGGCGATGTCGGAGCTGATCAAGCGCATCGCGTTCCTGCGCGGGCTGATCCCGGATCCGCTTGCGCACGAGCCGCATACGCAGGAAACGCCGGAGCAACTGGAGGGCGAGGAGTGAGCGCCTTCATCGCCCAGCAGTTCGTCCCGCTGCTGTTCCTCGGATTGTTTTTCTTCCTGCTGACCGGTTTTCCGGTTGCGTTCTCGTTGGCAGCCTGCGGCCTGCTGTTCGGCTTCATCGGCATGGAGGCGGGAATCTTTCCGGGCACGCTGTTTCAGGCGCTGCCGCTGCGCGTGTTCGGCATCATGCAGAACGACACCCTGCTCGCGATCCCGTTCTTCACGCTGATGGGAATCATCCTCGAAAAGAGCGGCATGGCCGAGGACCTGCTGGAAACGATCGGCCAAGTCTTTGGCCCGGTGCGCGGCGGCCTGGCACTGGCGGTGATCTTCGTCGGCGCCCTGCTCGCCGCCACGACCGGCGTCGTCGCCGCGGCAGTGATCAGCATGGGGTTGATCTCGCTGCCGATCATGCTGCGCTACGGCTATAACCGCACGATCGCCACCGGAGTCATCACGGCGTCTGGAACACTGGCGCAGGCGATCCCGCCCTCGCTGGTGCTGATTGTGCTGGCCGACCAGCTGGGCCGCTCGGTCGGCGACATGTACGCGGCGGCGATCGTACCCGGCCTCATACTCGTCGGACTCTATGCGGTCTTCATCCTGATCACCTCGGTGATCAAGCCGGCCTGGGTTCCCGCGCTGCCGCAGGAAGCGCGGATCTACCGGGAAGACAACGGCGCTAGTGGCCACCGCTCGCTGATGGTGCTGCTGGCGATCTCGGCCGCCGTCGGCTTTGCCTGGAGTCGCGTCCACGAGGGAATCATCAATCCGATGATCGGCCGCGAGCTTCCGGCCGAGGCGGACGAAGTGCTGATCCTGTCGATGACGGTGGCTTCGTTCACCGCGCTGTTCCTGGCGCTCGCCAACCGGCTGTTCGGGCTGAAGCTGCTGTCGAAGCTGACCGAGCGCGTCACCTTCGTGCTGATACCACCGCTGATCCTGATCTTCCTGGTGCTGGGCACGATTTTTCTTGGCATCGCCACTCCGACCGAGGGCGGCGCCTTGGGTGCCACCGGCGCACTGATCATGGCCACCGCGCGTCGCAAGCTGTCGTTCGACCTGCTGAAACAGGCGCTGACCAACACGACAAAGCTCTCCTGCTTCGTGCTTTTCATCCTGATCGGCTCGACGGTGTTCAGCTTCACGTTCAATGCGGCCGAAGGCCATGTCTGGGTCGAGCACCTGTTCGCCAACATGCCGGGCGGCCCAATGGGCTTCCTGATCGTCGTCAACATCCTGGTGTTCATCCTCGGCTGCTTCATCGACTTCTTCGAGATCGCGTTCATCGTGATCCCGATGCTGGCGCCGGTCGCCGACAAGCTGCTGCCGGCATTGCTGCCGGCCGGCGTGCCGCAGGACTGGGTGCTGATCTGGTTCGGCGTCATCGTCGCGATGAACCTGCAGACCTCGTTCCTGACGCCGCCGTTCGGATTTGCGCTGTTCTACCTGCGCAGCGTTGCCGCGCGCAGCGACTACAAGGATCGCATCACCGGCGAGACCATCCCGGCTGTCACCACGGCCCAGATCTACAAGGGCGCTGTTGCCTTCATCTGCATCCAGTTGATCATGGTGGTCGCGGTCATCGTGTTCCCGGGTCTGGTGATCGACATGGAGCAGAAGAAGGCGATCGACCTCGACAAGATCCAGCTCGAAGCGCCGACAGGAGGCTATGGAGATCAGGCGCCGTCCGACCCGGCCAGGGACCTGACGCCGGGTGCGCCATCCGATGCCAAGCCACCCGCGCAGGAGGACCCGATGGAGGCGATGAAGCGGGAGATGGAGCGCGACGCGAAGAAGTAACAGCCGCATCAAAGAAAGAGCCCGCGGCCGCAGAACCGTGGGCTCTTTCTGTGGCTGCCAGAGCGCTGACTCGCCGTCGCGCTATGACGGAATCCGCTGCGACTCCATGTAGTTGTCAAATGCCGCCTCGGTGAAGCGGAACCAGAGGCTTTCTTCGCGCAGGAACTGGTTGTAGTCCGTGTAGATCTTCCGCCAGGCCGGGTTCGTCTTGTTCAGCTCGGCATAGACCTCGAAAGCGGCCTTGAATGCCGCGTCCATCACGTCCTTGGGCATGCGGAAGAGCTTGGCGCCGCCGGCGACGAGTTGCTTCAGCGCGGCGGGATTCTTCGCGTCGTAGGAGGCCAGCATGACGACGTGCGCATGCGAAGCACAGGCCTCGACGATCGCCTTGTAGTCGGCCGAGAGCGCATCCCAGGCCTTGGTGTTGACGAACAGCGTCAGCTGCGGGCCACCTTCCCACCAGCCGGGGTAGCCGTACCACGGCGCGACCTTGTAGAGGCCGAGCTTCAGGTCGTCGTACGGACCGACCCACTCGGCTGCATCGATCGTGCCCTTTTCCAATGCGGTGTAGATCTCGCCGCCCGGAATGTTCTGCGGCACCGCACCGATACGCTCCAGCACCTTGCCGCCGAAGCCGCCGATCCGCATCTTCAGGCCCTTCATGTCCGCGACCGACTTGATCTCCTTGCGGTAAAAGCCACCCATCTGTGCGCCGGTGTTGCCCATCGGGAAGTTGACGATGTTGAAGCCACGGTAGAACTCGCGGAACAGCTTCAGCCCGTTGCCTTCGTACATCCACGCCGTCATCTGGCGTGCGTTGAATCCGAACGGGATCGCGCAGTCCATCGCGAAGGTCGGGTCCTTGCCGAAGAAGTAATACGGCGCGGTGTGTGCAGCCTCGACGGTGCCGTTCTGCACGCCGTCCAGCACGCCGAAGGCCGGCATCAGTTCGCCGGCGGCGTGGACGCTGATCGTGAACTTGCCGCCGGTGGCGGTCGAGACCTGCTTGGAAAACACTTCAGCGGCGCCGTAGATCGTGTCGAGCGACTTCGGGAAGCTCGACGCCAGCCGCCACCGGACCGTGGCTTGGGCCTTGACAACCGCCGGTGCGGCGATCGCTGCCGCCGCGGCCGCGCCGGCCGAGGCTCGAGCCAGGAATGAACGACGTTGCATAAAAGTCTCCTAGGGTGACTTGTAATGTTTAGCGCAGGGGAGGCTTGGCAAGGCCGCCGGGCCGATCCGACGCCGGGGCATTGTATCGAGTGCGCCCGCGACGGCAACGCCTCGGATTCCCGAAGCATTGATGGAGGTCAGCCGCCGGCCAGGGTCATGCCTTCGATCAGCAGCGAGCCGCTGATCTTGCTGCCCCGTACGACTTCATCGGCGCCAACGGCAGCGATGTCGGCGAACATCTTTCGCAGGTTGCCCGCGATCGTGATTTCCTCGACCGGAAAGCGAATCTGCCCGCCTTCGACCCAGAAGCCGCTGGCGCCACGCGAATAGTCGCCGGTCACGTAATTGACCCCCTGCCCGATCAGCTCGGTCACCAGCAGCCCGGTGCCGAGCCGCCGCAGCATGACGTCGAGGTCGTCTTCCTCATCGGTGTCGCTCGATTTCAGTCGCAGGTTGTACGAGCCTCCGGCGTTGCCGGTGGACTTCATTCCGAGCTTGCGCGCCGAGTAGCTCGACAGGAAATAGCCTTCCAGGCGCCCGTTGCGCACCACGTCGCGCTTCAGTCCGCGCGCACCTTCCTCGTCGAACGGGCTGGAACCGGGGCCGCGCGGCAGGTAAGGATCCTCCTCGACGCTGACATGGGGCGCAAAGACCATCTTGCCCAGTGCATCGACCAGGAACGACGACTTCCGGTACAGCGCACCCCCGCTTGCCGCCTGCACGAAGTTGCCGAGCAGTCCGCAGGCGAGCGGCGCCTCGAACAGCACTGGACACTGGCGGGTCGACAGACGGCGGGCCCCGAGCCGCGCAAGCGCGCGCCGCGCCGCATAGCCGCCGACGGCCTCCGGCGACGCCAGTTCGGCGTGCACGCGACACGAACTGAACCAGTCGTCGCGCTGCATGCCGGTCGCATCGCGCGCGATGGGCGAGACCGAGATCGAGTGGCGCGAATAGGGATAGCCGGCCATGAAATCGCGCGTGTTCGCCAGCACGAAGTGCCCCGACGAGGTGTACACGTTGGCGCCCTCGGAATTGACGATCTGCGGGCTGACCGCGAATGCAGCAGCCTCGCACTGCTGCGCCAGCCGGATTGCCTCCTCGGTGTCGAGCAGCCAGGGATGAAACAGGTCGACATCGCGCGGGTTTCTCTCCAGGACGTCTTCGTCCGGCAGTCCCGCAGCGTCGTCATCGGCGGTGTAGCGCGCGATGTTGTGGGCCGCGGCGACTGCCTCGCGAACGGCAGACGGCGAAAAGTCGGAGGTCGATGCGTGCCCGCGGCGCTGGCCCAGGTAGACGGTGACTCCCAGGCCCTTGTCGCGCGTGTGCTCGATCGTCTCGACCTTGCGCTTGCGGACCGTGACCGACAGGCCGGTCGACTCGCTCGCCTCGCACGACGCATCCGTAGCGCCGAGCGAGCGGGCGTGGGCCAGTGCATCCTGCGCAAGGTCGCGCAGTCGGTCGTCGGATATCGAGAAATACAGTCATGCGGAGAGGTGCCTTCGTCGCGGAGTCGCGCAGCGGGTGAATGCGGCCGCCTCCGGGCGGCGCGCCGTGCTGGGTATCATAAACAACGATGATTCGCGACGAACCGGACAAGGCCGCGGGCGATGAGCGCGCGACTCCGAGCAAGACACAGCGCAAGAAGGATTCGCACGCGCTGCAGGACCTCGGCTTGGAACTGGTCCGGCTGCGGCGCGATCAGTTGCAGCGCATCGATCTGCCCGATGCCGTGCGCGACGCCGTGGAGTTCGCTCATCGGGTCACCGCGCACGAAGCCCGGCGGCGCCATCTGCAGTACCTCGGCAAGCTGATGCGACAGGTCGATGCAGAGCAGCTGCGCGAGGCGATCGCACGGGTCACCGGCGATTCGCGCGCCGCAGTGGCACTGATGCATCAGGCCGAGCGGTGGCGGGATCGGTTGCTCGAGGACGATGCGGCGTTGACCGAATTCATTGCCGAGCACCCGGCGGCGGACGCGCAGTGGTTGCGCGCGACCATACGCGCGGCGCGGCGTGAGACCACCACGGCGCGGCCGCCGCGGCATACGCGGGAGCTGTACCGCTGGCTGCACGAGCGGCTCGAAGTCGGGGCGGGTGCATGACAGCCATCCGCCGTCACGAGGATGAACTGATCCTCGGACTGGTATCGGTTTCGGACCGGGCCTCGCAGGGTGTCTACACGGACCAGGGGCTGCCCGCGCTGCGCTCATGGTTCGAGCGTGCGCTGGTATCGCCGTGGCAGGCGCACGAACGTCTGATTGCCGACGAGCGCGAGCTCATCGAGCGGACGCTGATCGAACTCGTTGACACGGTCGGATGCGATCTGGTCCTGACGACCGGCGGCACCGGCCCGGCGCGGCGCGACGTGACTCCGGAGGCCACCATGGCCGTCGCGACACGCGAAATGCCCGGCTTCGGCGAACAGATGCGGCGCATCTCGCTCGAGTTCGTGCCCACGGCCATCCTGTCGCGGCAGGTCGGCGTGTTGCGTGAAACCGGATCCCATTGCGCGCTGATCCTGAACCTGCCCGGCCAGCCGAAAGCGATCAGCGAGACGCTGGAAGGCCTGAGGACGCCGGAGGGCGCGGTGCGCACACATGGAATCTTCGCCGCGGTGCCCTACTGCATCGACCTGATCGGCGGCCCGTACATCGAAACCCACGCGGACGTCGTCAAGGCGTTCCGTCCGAAAAACGCAGTGCGCGGGAAGTCATCATGAAGCGCGATCCGCTGCAGGCCCTCGAATTGCAGACCCAACCGTCCCCGACAGCGAGCGTGATCTGGCTGCACGGCCTCGGTGCTGACGGTTATGACTTCGTCCCGGTCGTGCGCGAACTCGAATCGCTGGGGACCCCCGCGGCGCGCTATGTGTTCCCGCATGCGCCGACGCGACCGGTCACCATCAACGGCGGCTACGTGATGCGCGCGTGGTACGACATCCTCGGCGCCGACGCCGTGCGCCGTGAGGACGAAGACGGCATCCGCGATTCACAGTTGCACGTCGAGAGCATTGATCGCGCGCGAAGTCGAGCGCGGTACGCCGCGCGATCGCATCGTGCTCGCCGGCTTCTCGCAGGGAGGCGCGATCACGCTGCAGACCGGACTCAGGCAGCGCGAGCCGTTGGCGGGACTGATGGCGTTGTCGAGCTACCTGCCGCTCGCCGCGCAGTTTTCCGCCGAGCGTGCCGATGGCAGCCGAGCCGTGCCCATTTTCATGGCACACGGCCGCAGCGATCCGGTGATCCCGCTGGCGCGCGGGATCGCTTCGCGCGATGCGCTGATGGCGGCCGGCTACACAGTCGAGTGGCACGAGTACGAGATGCCGCACTCGATATGCGAAGAGGAGATCCGGCACATCGCCGCCTTTCTGTCGCGCGTGCTCGGACGGCGCTAGCGTCCGCGGTCGAGGCTCCAGGCGCCAGGCCCGGCGACCGCCAGCATCAGCAGTCCGCCAGCGACCGCAAGATTCTTCATGAACATCACCTGCTGCATCCCCTGCTCCGCGGCCGGCATCGCCCAGAAGTTGTGGAAGAAGAATGAAGCAGCCAAGGTGAACACCATCGAGCGCAAACGCTGCCCAGCGGGTCCTGTAACCGACGATCAGCGCCACTCCTGCACCGATTTCCACAACGATCGTGGCGACCGCTGCCGCCTGCGCCAGCGGCAGGCCGACCGAGCTGATATAGCCGACGGTGCCTGCAAAGCCGGCGCCGATCTTCGAATAGCCGGAAACGACGAACAACGCGGCAAGCATGATGCGCGCGACCAGCGCCAGTGCGTTGTGTGCAGTAGTCATCGAGTCATCACTCCGTTCAGCATCGGGGAGGGATTCCTTACGGCAGGTCGAACACCAGGACCTCGGCGCCTGCGCCGTCGGACAACGAGAGCTGATGATGGCCCACTCATCATGGCCGCGTCACCGGCACCGAGCCGCTGGCCGTTGGCGTCGATGCTACCGCGGGCTACGTGCGCGTACATGCGCCGGCCGTGGGCGACTTCCAGAGTCGCGGCTTCATCACCGTCGAACAGGCCGGCGTACACGCGCGCGTCCTGGTGGATCGTCACCGAGCCATCGGCGCCGTCGGGCGAGGCGACGAGCCGCAGCCGCCCCCGCTTGTCGGCGGGCTCGAACCGCTTTTCCTCGTAGCTCGCCGCGATCCCGGACACGCGCGGCTCGATCCAGATCTGCAGGAAATGCGTCGTCTGCGTCTTCGAGTGGTTGTATTCGGAATGCGTGACACCGGTTCCCGCGCTCATGCGCTGGACATCGCCCGGCCGGATCACCGAACCGTTGCCCATGCTGTCTCGATGCGCAAGTTCGCCTTCGAGCACGTAGCTGATGATCTCCATGTCGCGGTGCCCGTGCGTGCCGAATCCCATGCCGGGCGCCACGCGGTCCTCGTTGATCACGCGCAGCGGCCCGAATCCCATGTGCCGCGGGTCGTGATAGTCGGCGAACGAAAAGCTGTGGTACGACTTCAGCCACCCGTGGTCGGCGTATCCGCGTTCGTCACCGCGCCGCATTGTCAGCACCTTGGCTCCTTGTCTTTGGAGAGTCGCGAGCATATCGCGCGACGGCCCGTTGCCGAGCGGGTGGCGACGGGTCAATCAAGGGTTCAGGAGGTGCGGGTCGCGCGCGGAACCAACGCCGTGACATTGGGCGGCAGCCCGGCGCCCTGCGCAAAGGAAAAGCGATTCTTGCCCTTCAGCTTGGCGTCGTACATCGCGAGGTCCGCCAGTTGCAGCAGCCGCTCGAGGTCGCGCCCCTGCTCGGGCGCAAGTGAGATCCCGATGCTGGCCGAAATGCTGAGCGTCGGGCGCCCCTGCTGCTGGACCAGCGGCTGCTCGATGGCCTGCAGCAGGCGCGTCGCGATCCGCTCCACCTCCAGCACCGAACCGACATCGGGAACCAGCACGGCGAACTCGTCGCCACCGCGGCGCGCCACCGTGTCCTGCGGACGCATCACCCGCGTCAGCCGCGCGGCGATCTCTCGCAGCGTCACATCACCGACCTCGTGACCGTAGCGGTCGTTGACCTCCTTGAAGCCATCGAGATCGATTGCAAAAACCGCGCAACTGACTTTGCGCAGTTCCGAGGTTGCAAGCGCCGCCGCAGCCCGCTCGGCCAGCAGGCGCCGGTTCGGCAGGCCGGTCAGATCGTCGTGCTGCGCCTCGTGCAGGGCGCTGGCTTCGCGCTGCTTGATCGTGTCGATGTCAGCGATGACGAGCACGAATTCGCCGGCTGCGATCGAACGCGCGGTAATTTGGCACCAGGCGGCCCCTTCACCATGCCCGAGGCGCGCGCCGCGCTGGACGCGAAGTTCGCGCACGACCGCGGTATCGCGCTCTCGCGCGTCCTCCGCCGCCTGCGTCAGTTCATCCCAGTCTTCCTGCTCGAGCAGGCACTCGGTCAGCGGCACGCGAGCAAGCTGGTCGGGAGGAAGTCCGGCCAGCCGCAGGAAGGCATCGTTACAGCGCAGCACCAGGCCCTGCTTGACGACCGCGATGGCCTGCCCGGCCGAATCGAGCACGGTGCGTTCGACCCGCAACGCCTCCGACAGGCGAGTCTCGCGCGACTTCAGTGCGGTGAGATCGGCATTCATGCCGACTGCCCCAGCGAAGCGACCGCCCGGATGCCGCAGCGGCACTGCGCTGATCGAGACAATGACACGCCGGCCGTCCTGCTTGATGTGCACGGCCTCCAGGTCGCGTATTGGGCGGCCTTCGCGCAGGCCCTCGAATGCACGGTTAACCGCCGGCTGCTCGGCATCGGTCGGCAGCAGGATCGCTGCCGGCTTGCCCAGCAGTTCGCGCGACTCGTAGCCATAGATGTCGCGCGCGGCGCGCCGGCTGGCAAAGGTCAGCGTGAAGTTCTCGTCGCAGGCCCAGATCAGGCTGGCCGATGCCTCCACCAGCGACTTGTACTGCGCCTTGCTGCGACGAAGGCGATCGATCTCCATCAGTTCCGACGGCGAGGCGATCGTATCGAGCACCAGCGTGGCCAGCACACCCTTGCCCTCGAAGGGAACGAAGTGGCTGCGGAGGTTCAGGCGCCCGCCGGAACGGCTGGTCCGCGCATTGCGGACATCAAACGTCGGTTTGCCCTGCAGCGCTTTCTGCAGGGCTGCCTGCACGACGGGCAGCGACTCGGGCTTGAATGCGAACGCCTCATTCCACTCAGGCCGCGTGCGGGCCTCGGCCACCATGCCCCAACGCCCGGGATCCGGGCCGGTCGCATGCACGACCCGGCCGTTGGCGTCGACCAGCCACACGACGACCGGCAGCCGCGACAGCAGGTCGGCGCCAGCCGAGATGAGCGGCTTCGGGGCCGGTGCGGAGGCGCGTGCAGCCGCGATCGTTCCCATCACCGAACTCGCGCCCTCACCCACTGCCGGCCGCACCATGCAGACGACGCGCACCTCGCGCGCGACACCCTGCGTGTCGCGCAGCGCCATCGCTTCGTCGAATACCGTTCCGGAGCGCAGAAAGTCCCGGTAGAGCGCGTTGACTCGCTCGCGCTCCTCGGGCGCCAGCAGGTACGCGAGCGGAAAGGCGGTCGCGTCGGCCGCGCGCTGAGCGTCGTCGGGCGGTGGAAACTCGTTCGGCACGACCAGCGTGCCACGCTCGTCGCGGTACCAAGGCAGGCCCTGCAGCCCGCCAATCCACTCGGCAAAGCGGCGCGCGTCGTCGAGGATGCGTGCCGGACCGAACGGCTCCTGCACCGCGCGTGTCAGCGCGATCACCAGCGTCGACGCCGCACGTCCCGGTTCCATGTAGCGCACGCGGCCCGACCAGACCGCGCCGTCGAACGTCCGGTCAACCGGCCTCATTTCGATCGGCGCACTGGATTCGGAGCGGTGTCTTTCCGGCACAAGCGCCTCGGGCGGCTCGGCGATCAGGCATTCCTCGACCGCGTGCCCGAGAATCGCACGCTCGCTGCGGCCGATGAATTCGCACGCCGATCGATTGACCTCGATGATGCGACCGTTGCGCGCGACGATGACCGGCGTGGGCATCGCATGAATGGCGGCCTGCCAGCCGAACTTGGTCGGGTTGCTGATCAGCGACTGCGCGATGCGACGTTCCGCGTGGCGGCTCAGCGGTTGCTGCCGTCCGAGCCACCAGACCGCGAGCAGCCAGAGCGGAAAGCCATAGGTGAAAGTCGTCAGCGTGCCGCTGGTGCGCAGCGCGATGATCCCGAGCACGACGACCCAAGCCGCGATGTAGAAGGTCCATACACGCGGCCAGCCGCCGAAACTGAGCGCGGCGAGCAGCACCGCGCCCGCGGCGGCGAATCCGCCGGGCCCGGCGAAATACGCGGCCGGCCGCGGCACCAGCGTGACCAGCGCGATCCACAGAGCCACTTCGACAGCGGCGCAGGCCAGGTACTGGCCAGCGATCCGCGTCTCTGCGGTGATCGGACGACGCGCGTCGCCGTAGATCGACGCCAGCAGGTACCGCGCGCCCGACGTAACCGCGTACAGCGCGAGCCAGCCCCAAACGAGCGGAGGTGTATCGAGCAGCGAGGCGCTGGCCGCCGCCACCAGGCCGACTAGCAGCAGTGCCGGCAGCAACCGGCGCTCGACCGCGAACGGGACGCGCAGATCCATCCGCACTTCGGGTCCGCGCGCGGACACCGCTCGCCGCAGCGTGCTGAGTCCCCGGCTGTTGGACTTGCTGTCGATTACTGGCTCCGCACCTGGTCGTGTCGACGCCGTCCGACACGGATCGCGCGCCCGCACGTCACAACGCCATGCTAGCGGCCGCGCGAATCGCGCAGCAATCACCGGCAGTCGGACGACGGAAGGTTAGACCGAACGGATGAGGAGCGCTCGCGCTCAGTCGAGGCGGGTCGGCTCGAGCGGGCGGCGGGTCAGTTCGCCGGCCAGCTGGTAGCGGTTCTTGCCCGCCGACTTGGCGGCATACATCGCGGTGTCGGCCGCGCCCAGCAGCGTTTCGAAGTCGTTGCCGTCGCTCGGAAACAGCGCCACTCCGACGCTCGCATGCAGACGCAGCGAGCGACCCAGATTTTCGACGTTCTCGCTGGCCGCTGCGATCAGTTTTTCCGCCACCACCATCGCGATCGAGGGCTGCTCGATCTCCGGCAGCAGCACCACGAACTCGTCTCCACCGGTGCGCGCGACCACGTCGTAGTCGCGCAACACTCCAGACAGCCGCAAGGCGACGCGCTTCAGCAGGTTGTCGCCGTACGAGTGTCCGAACAGGTCGTTGATCTCCTTGAATCCGTCGAGATCGAGCACCAGCACTGAGGCCAGGCGGCGCTTCTTCATGGCGACCGACAGCAGGCGGCGTGCATGCTCGCTCAACTGGCGCCGGTTCGGCAGGCCCGTCAGGTCGTCGTGATTGGCCTGATGCCAGGCGAGTTCCTCGCGCCGCTTGAGCGAAGTGATGTCGGTCAGCACGAGGATGCAGGCGCCCTGGTCGGCGGCCTGGCGCGAAGTCAGCTGGCACCACACACTGCGGCCGTCGTTGGCACGCAGCATCACTTCGTGGATCGCCGCCTCGCCGCGCACGGCCGATGCGCGCGTCGCCTGGTCGATCGTCTCCCAGTCGGACCGCGTGGCCAGGATTTCCTCGACCGGCTGGCCAATCAGCGCCTCGCGCGTGACGCCCAGCATGCGCGCCAGCGCACGGTTCGGGCTCTCGATGCGGCCATTGCGAACGAACACGATGCCTTCACCGGCGGCATCGAAGATCGCCTGTTGGTTGCGCATCGCCACGTTGAGCTCGCGCTCGCGCTGCTTCATCGCGGTGATGTCGGCACAGACGCCCGTCACCGACTCGACCTGGCCAGCCTCGTTGAGCAGCGGCAACGCGCTGACCGTCACATGCAGGGCCGCGCCGCGCCGATCCCGCAGCACCGCCTCCATCTCGAATACCGGGCGTCCGTGCATCGCCGGCGAAAAGCGGCGCAGGAATTCGCGGCGGGTGAAACCCGGCCCGTTGAAGTCCGCCACGTGCCGGCCGACCATTTCGCGCGGCCCAGCGCCGAACATGTCGCGACAGGCACGCTCCGAAACGAACGTGATGCGACCGCCCGCATCACACACCCAGATCAGCGACGGCGACGCTTCGACCAGGGCGCGATAGCGGCGCTCGCTGTCGATCACCCTGTGCTCGGCCAGCCGATGCTCGGTGTTGTCGACGATCGACATCACCAGCCGCGTCGGCTCGCCGTCGGTGCCGCGCACCGACTCGCCGCGCAGGATCACCCACACGTACGTCCCGTCCGCACGCCGCAGGCGGCACTCCTCGCGCAGCGCCGCGCCGCTGTCCATGTGGCGCCGACGCGCAGCGAGCACGCGCGAGCGGTCGTCGGGATGCAGCGCCTCGGAAAAGCGGTGGTCCTTCAGAAAGGTCTCGCGGTCGTCGTAGCCGAGAATGCTGAAGTAGCGCGGCGAGAAGAAGCGCTCGCCGGTGATGAGATTGGTGTCCGCGATGCCCGCGTCGATCGCATCGAGGGCGATCCGCAGTTGCTCGCGGCTGCGATTGAGTTCGACATTCGCGTGTTCCTGCGTGCGCGCCGAGAAATCCGCGCGCTGCCGCTGCGACAGGTTGTTCGACAGCGCCCGTTTCAGCCACTGCGCGGTCAGCGCCGCGCCGACCATGGTCATCGCCCAAGTGAGCAGCAGCAGCTCGCGCTGCGGCATTTCACGTGACACCAGCAAGACCAACTGCGCGAAACCGACGGGAATCGCAAACGCCAACCACGGCAGGCCGGCCGGAGCGAAAGGCAGCAGCACCCCGAGCAGCACGAGCAGGCTGATGCCGAGCTGGAAGCGCAGCCCAAAGTCGCTCCCAGCGGGCAGCAGGACCAACAGCAGCGCCCAGGCGATGCCCTCGCAGGCAGCCAGCAGCGCATACCACTCGGAGTGCGCCGGCAATCTCCGCGGCTGCACCGCCAGCCGGGAAAGCGCGCGCTGGCAGTACGCCGCACGGGCGATGACCGTCACTGCGAGGGCCGACCACCAGATCGCCGCCGCAACCATGCGATCCTCACGCCACAGCAGCAGCACCGCCAGCAGACCGAACGCCAGACTCGCGTACCAGGTCGTGCGACCGAGTCCGACGGCAACCTTGAACAACTCGGCGGTGACTGCGGGACGTGCCACTGTGAGGTAGGAAGCTGATGTGCCGGGCCGGCGACGCGCCGGCATCGACGGATAATCGCCGCAAGGACGTGCACCCTGAGCCGCGATTTGAGAGGCGGTTCAGGCGGAAATCGCCCGGATGCCGCTCTCAAGTCACCCTCCATCGTCCGAATGCTCGAATACCGGGGTCGTTTCGCCCCCTCTCCGACCGGCCCGCTGCATGCGGGTTCGCTGGTGGCTGCACTCGCGAGCTGGCTCGACGCGCGCGCACATCGCGGCAGCTGGCTGGTGCGCATCGAGGATCTCGACCCGCCGCGCGAGATTCCGGGGGCAGCGCTCGACATCGTCGACACGCTGCAGGCATTCGGCATGGAATCTGATGAAACGGTCGCCTACCAGAGTCGACGCGGCACGCTCTATGAAGAGGCGCTGGCGCGACTGCAGGCGCGGGGTCTGATCTACGGCTGCGCCTGTTCGCGCACCGAGATCGGACAGGTGCTGGCCGCCGGATCAGGCGGCGGTAGCGCGTACCCGGGTACCTGCCGCGACGGCACCGGCGGTCGTGCGATCCGCGCCTGGCGCTACCGTGTGGAAGCCGGCGTCGTGAGCTTCGAGGACCGCGGATTCGGGCGGTTCACGCAGGACGTCGAGCACGAAGTCGGCGACTTCGTCGTGCGTCGCGCCGATGGCCTGTGGGCCTACCAGCTCGCGGTGGCCGTCGACGACGCGGACCAGCGCATCACCCACGTGGTGCGCGGTGCGGACCTGCTCGACAACACGCCGCGCCAGATCGCGCTGCAGCGCAGCCTCGCCGTGGCCACGCCGCGCTACCTGCACGTGCCACTGGTCGTCAACGCGCACGGCGAAAAACTCTCGAAACAGACGGGCGCAATGCCACTCGACCGCAGCGACGCATTGGGCGAACTCGAGCGTGCTGCGCAGACACTTGGACTGCCCCGCATCGGCGGCGCCCACTGCACAGCCTTCCTGCGCGGTGCGACGGCCGCCTGGGCCGAGCGCCATGCGATCGAAGCGCACTAGGGCCTGTTCACGCTAAAGCCGGGAGTGCGAAAGTGAATGGCGGGATGCAGTGCGAGGCGCCGCGAGCGCCGTTGGCTGATGCCAATCAGCGAAGCGGCAACGACGCAATGCGCCCGCCATTCGCTTTCCCGCAGGGTTGGGCCGAAATGCGGCGTCTGCTTTGGCGGGCGGCTTGCGAAGGGGAGCTACCCTTCGCAGCGCCGCCCTTCGCGCATCCATCCACATTGCGGCCCAACGCATCTCCCGCATTTAGCGTGAACAGGCCCTAGTTCATCGATGTGACGACGCTCGCGACGGCGGCCGTCAGTTTCTTCGCATATTTGATATGCAGGAATTCGTTCGGCCCGTGCGCGTTCGAGTGCGGCCCGAGCACGCCAGTGATCATGAACTGCGCCCGTGGAAAGCGTGTGCCCAGCATGTTCATGAACGGGATGGTTCCCCCTTCGCCGACCCACGCGGCATCCGTGCCGTACGCACGCTGCGATGCCGTCTGAAGCGCGTTTCGCAGCCACGACGCGGTATCCGGAGCATTCCAACCGGTCGCGCCCCAGTCGGCGCTGAACGTCACCTTCGCGTTGTAGGGCGGATCGACAGTCAGCGCGCGCTGCATGGCCTGCGTCGCCGTTTCCGCATCGACCGTCGGAGGAATCCGCATGCTGAGCTTGAAACTCGATTTCGGCCGCAGCACGTTGCCGGCCGAGTCGATCGCCGGGAATCCGGCCGCGCCGATCACCGACAGGGCAGGACGCCAGGTCCGGTTCAGGATCGCCTCGACCGGATCGGTCGTGGTCGGCATCGAGTGCGCGTGCCCGTCGGCACCGTGGTTGCAACTGACCCACGGAAATTCGGTCCACACCGAATCGCCGAGCATCGCTCCTGCCGCCAGCGCCTGTTGCCTGCGCTCCGCCGGAATGTCGGTTTGCAGCTCGGGCAGCAGCACGACGCCGGTCGCCGCGTCATCGAGCCGGTTCAGCAGCTGTCGCGCGATCCGGAACGATGACGGCACGATGCCGCTCGCGTGCCCCGAGTGCACGCCTTCGGACAGGATCTCGACGGTCAGCGTGCCGCCGACGAGTCCGCGCAGCGACGTCGTCACCCACAGTTGCTCGTAGTTTCGGCAGCCGGAGTCGAGTCCCACCACCAACTGCACGTCGCCGAAACGCGGAGCGAGCAGTTGGAGGTACTCGGGCAGATCGGGACTGCCGCTTTCCTCGCAGGTTTCGATGATGCCGACGCAGCGCGGCCGTGCTGCGCCCTGCGCATCGATCGCGGCGATCGTCGTCAGCGCCGCGTAGATGGCATAACCGTCATCGGCGCTGCCGCGCCCGTACAGCTTGCCGTCCTCGATCACAGGCTTCCAAGGGCCAAGGTCGTCGCGCCAGCCGGTCATCTCCGGCTGCTTGTCCAGGTGTCCGTAGAACAGCACGGTGCGGTCGTTCCCGAGCCCCTGTGTGGCGGGCACATCGAACAGCAGGCAGGGCGTGCGACCCTCGATGACGACCACCTCGATCGTCAGCCCGGCGATCGCCTGCGCGCGGCACCAGGCCTCGGCGTCCTTCACTACCGCCTGCAGGTACCCATGCGCCTGCCAGCTGGCATCGAACGCAGGCGACTTGGCCGGCACGCGAACGTAGTCGACGAGGCGCGGCACCAGGTCGTGGTCCCACTTGTCCCCAATGAAACGGTTCAGGTCAGCGAGGTTCATCGGCAACGCTCACAATAAGAAAGAAGGGCAGACTCAGGTCGTCGCCTGGCAGCGACGGAACTCCCAGAGACAACGTACCGCGATCAATCGCGCGGCGTGGAACATGTCATCGAATACCAGCAACTGCGCACTTCACCACTCCTGCGCCTGTGCACGGTTATAGAAAAGCCGGCTTGCGCCGGCTTTTCTATCCTGCCTTGGGCGCCGGCAATTACATCGCAAGAATCCATTTGACAAGCGCCTTCACATCGTCTTCGCTGGCCTTGACCTTGGGATGACCGTTTGCCGTCGAGATCTTGGTGACCAGCATCGCTTCCGCGTCGGCCTTGCCCTTGTACTTGGCGGCGACCTCCTTGTAAGCGGGTCCCATCTTCTTCTTGTCAATGGCGTGGCAGGCCAGACAGCCATCCTTCTGGGCCATCTCCTCACTGGCCTGCGCAACGCCGGCAAGTGCCACCGAAGCGACGACAGCCGCTGTGACCAGGATTGATTTCATTGTTCGTCCTCCCCTTTCATCAAACGCGAAACTAACGCCGACAGCACTGCCGGCTCCTTGGCCCAGCCGTAAGGCCGAACCTGGAAATTGTGACGCCGTGCGTCGCCACATTGGCCCAATCAGGCGATTGCACCGGCCGCGTTCTTTGCCCACGCCCAAAGTCCAACTCCCTCCTCCGCGGCACGTTGGATGGATCAGGACAATGCGCCGTTCGATCACATGCCAGCGATGCTGCGCGCTCCGGCCCGTTGCTCAACCGCTGGCGGCGTCTTGCCAAACCAGAGTTGGTACATGGAAACGACGCCCATGAACGAAAAGCTCAAACCCATGATGCCGCCGCCGAGCATCGTGACTGCAGCGAACGGCTTGTACAGCTTGATGAGGTACCAGGAACTGACGTCCAGCGCGATCGCGATAAACGGCAGCACGACGACAAAGGACTTGAACCAGACGGGGCGCATGTAAGCGTGGCTGAAGATCTGGCCAAGAATGAAAAAGATAAAAGTCATGCCGAAGAGGTGAACGTGCGAGACCCGCACCAGTGTGAAGACGTCGGCGCCGGTGTCCTGCTCGGTAACCTTCTGAACGCCCTCGAAGGTGCCGAGATTCGACAGGTGTGGGTTGCTGCCGTCATGGCAGCTCAGGCACCGCTTTTCAATTACCGGCTTGATGTCGGATTCGTATTGCGACCGCTCGGCGCCCCCCTGAGCCCAAGCGATGACACCCTTGGACTCATCGGCAGGAAGCATCGCCGCCATCGGTCCCCGCAGCGCCGCTTCCAGCTTCGAGCCCTTGCCGCTGCCTGAGTAGGCGATCACGACGTCCTGGTACGTGAGCTTTGACGCATCGCCGTCCCGGCCTGCGTACGAGTGATACAGGTAAACGAGCGCCATCAAATAGCCGGCGCCCATCAGAGCGAGCACTGCCGTGTACAGGACACGCAAGCTGGTCGGCAGCTCGGAGAAGTGCAGGTACGACCGGTGCAGTGGTTCAGCAGACATGCTTCATTTCCCTGGTTGACCCTGATTCGCCAAAACTGCCATCACTTGGGCGGAAGCAGCACATAGATGACCGAGCGGGGCTTTTGGCGCGCATAGTACGCGGCCAGCGCCTCGACGTCGGCTTCGCTTAGAGAGCTCGACATCGCAGACATCGCCGAGCTCTTGCGTTCGCCCGTCCGGTACGCATGCAGCACTTTCTCGTGGTAATCCGCGCGCTGTCCCGCGATCGCCGGCATGTGCGGATCGGTCGAATTGCCGTTGATGCCGTGACAGCGGTCACAGCGCTGTACCCATTCCGATGTTGAAAGCGGGGCACGCGCCTTGGTCGGAAGCGGCTCCTGCTTCGCATAGTAGGCGGCGAGATTCTTCATTGTCGCTTCGTCGATCGTCGCCGCAACACCCTTCATCGTCTCGTCGGCCCGCGTACCGCTCTTGTAGCCGCGCATTGCTTCGACGAAATATCCCGCGTCCTGCCCCGCGAGGTTCGGAACCGTTGCGCTGCTGGTGACGCCCTTGTCGCCGTGGCAACCCGCACACGCCGCAGCCGCGCGGGCGCCAGCCGGCTCGTCGCCGGCCGCCGGGGTCTTCGCCTTTGCCGGCTTCTGCAGCGCGTAATAGAGCGCGACGTTTTTCAGATCGGCGTCGCTCATTCCTGCGGCGATCGACTTCATCATGTCGTGCTTGCGCTGCCCGCTCTTGTACGCAAGGGTTGCATCGTAGAAGTGCTTTGGATCGAGCGCGACCACGTTGGGCATTCCCGCCATGCTGCTGACACCGCTCTCACCATGGCAACCCGCACAGCTGCCGGCAACCGCCTGACCGGCCTTGACCGGGTCGACGCGCGCGGCCGCCTTCGCTGCAGCCGCCTTGGTTTCGGCGGCGGCGGCCGGCGCAGCTGGTTCAAGGCTGGCGTAGTACGCCGCAACCTTCACCAGCGCATCGTCGTTCATGAACTTGACCGCATCGCCCATCGCCTTGTCCGGACGGCCACCCGCCTGATAGACGCGCAACTCCACATACAGATAGCCGGGGCGCTGTCCAGCAATGTTCGGCACGTTCTTTCCGGTACTCAAGCCGTCGATCCCGTGGCAGTTCGCGCAACTGGCCTGGGCGACCTTCTTTCCCTCGGCAATTTCCGTCGCTCCGGCAAACACCGCCCGCATGTCAGTTGCCGGACTGCCCTTGGCCGGAGACGCGGATTTCGCTTGCGCCTGCGCCGCTCCTGCGAGCAGCACGCCGGCGCAAAAAAGAGCGCCAGCGCCAATTGCTCTTCCAAGACCTCGCTTCATCAACTGTTCCTCAGAACGTTATCCCGCGGCCAATCCCTGCGCTGGCCGGAGGTCAATGTGCGCCTGCGACCGCCAGCGACCCGGAAGTATGCCCGTCCTCCCAGGGCGGGAACAGCTTGATGGCACCGAGCAGCACCACGAGTGGAGCGAGGGTCAGCAGGATGGCCATAAGTGCGCCCTCCTGGCCCAGAATCGGCAGATCGTAAAAGACAAGGCCTTTGCCGGTTTTCGAGAGTTCCTGTCCGCCGATCACGACGTTCCAGCGCATCATGAACACGGAAAACAGAACCAACGATGCGGAGGTCGTGACGCCGAACACCAGTGCGCGACCGGTCGTGCCCCGCCAGATCATGTACGAGAGCCAGAGCATCGGCAATGCCGCGCCGATGCCGAACTGCAGAATGAAGTACGGGATCAGGAGCGGGCCGGTGACGAACTCCATGATCATCTCCACGCCCTCGCGTCCCTTGTAGACGATGTTCGCGAACTCGAGCCATTCGAGTACAAACGCGACCATGATGAACGCCCACACTGTGTAGGCCATCCCCTTCAGACACGCGAGGTCGACGGGCACCCGGCGCAGCTTGCAGGACACGACATACAAGACGATCAGCAGCGAAACGCCGGAAATGATTGCAGAGAACAGGAAGATGACCGGCATCAGGTCGGATGACCACCACTCCCTGGACTTGAGTGAGCCAAACAGGAATCCGACATACCCGTGCAAGCCGTGCGCCCCGGGGATGCCGATGACCGCGAGCCAGAATACCCACTTCTGGTCGATTGCCAGCGAGCGTTCGGAAACGTCATAGGAACCGAGCGTAAGCACTTTGTAGACCTTGCCGAGCAGGTCCTTCCGCTTCTGTGCCTGCTCGACGATGTAGGGACGGTAGGCGAACCACAGTTCCAGCATCAGCAGCACGACATAGAAGGTCGCGAAGAAGCCGAACATGGCCATCGCCGAGGTCAGGTGCGGCGTGATCATCGCGTTGAAGGCATGCAGCGGCTGCCCGAGATGTAGCAGCAGCGGCAGCGGCACGAACAGCATGCAGCACAGCGACGTCAGCAGCGCTAGGTGGGCAACGGGTTTCAGACGCTCGAAGCCGAACACCTGATACAGGCTGGACACCGTGAATGCACCGGCGACCAGGCCGGTCAGATATGGATAGACGGCGAGCAGGACGGTCCAGTCAATGATCGTCTCGTTGGGAAACACCCAACCGAAGTACTGGGCGAAGTGCGCATGCGTTTCCACTAGCTGACCTCCTTGTCGATGCCGACGTAGAACACTCTCGGCGAATTGCCCGACTCGGGACGAAGCACTTGCACGCGGTTGTTGCGGATGAACAGACTGATGGGGCTCTGCTTGTCGAGTGTGTTACCGAAGACCCGGGCGCCGACCGGGCAAGCTTCGACGCAGGCGGGTTGCAGACCCTTGGTAATGCGGTGGTAGCACCAGTTGCACTTGTCCGGGACTCCCTTCTCCTCGTTGAAGTAGCGAACGCCATAGGGACACGCCTGTACGCAGTAGCGGCAGCCGATGCAGTGCTTCTCGTCAATCAGCACCACCCCGTCCTTGGTCTGAAACGTCGCCCCCACCGGGCAAACCTGCACACAGGCCGGGTTCTCGCACTGGTTGCACAGCTTGGGAACGAAGAAGGCCTTCTCCACCTTCGCGTTCTGATAGCGATTGGCGAACCGGTACTTGCTCTGCGAGCCCGAGGCGGCGATGTTGACCGGATCCTGCTGGCTGTCGATCCGTGCCCGGGTTTCGCCTTCGAGGTAGACGTAGCGCTCCACCCAGGTTCGGAACTGGTGCGCGTTGCCCGGCACGTCGTTTTCCGTCTTGCACGCCTCGACGCAGCGCAGGCAGCCGATGCACTTGTTGGCGTCGACGCCAAACGCCCACCGGTACTTGGTCCAGTCGTAGTCCTGAGTCGGAAACGATCCGCCTGCGCTGATTGCCGCTCGCGCGGCGACAGGAGCAAATGCGCCCACGGCAGCGGCGCCGGCACAGGTCACCGCGGCGAGGCCGAGTTTGCCCAGGAATTTGCGGCGTGCGTCAAAGCTTGGCAAGGAGTCAGTCGTCATCGCGTCGCCTTTCACTTCTTCGTGGGCTGGCAGCTCTGCGTTGCGTAGTAGGCCGCGAGATCGGTGATGTCCGCGTCGCTCAGCCCTCGGACGACACCGGCCATCGTCGGGTCCTTGCGCAAGCCGCCCCGGAATGCCTTCAGTACGTTGATCAGGTAACCCGCTTTCTGCCCGGCAAAGTTCGGCCAGGCCGGATTGGCTCCAATGCCCGTCTCGCCGTGGCAGGCGGCGCAGTTCTTGGCCAGCCCTTTGCCCGCCTCGACATTCGCACCCGCGAGCGTGGCTGCTGTTCGGTCTGCGCAGTTCAGCCCCGCGTAGTAGGCGGCCAGGTTGCGGATGTCTTCGTCACTAAGCGCCTTGGCGAGCGGCGTCATCATCACGTCCTGCTGGTCGCCCGACTTGTACGCACTCATGATTCGCACCAGGTAGGCGGCGTGCTGCCCACCCAGGTTCGGCCAAGTGTCGTTCGGGCTGATGCCTTTGGCGCCGTGGCAGGACGCGCACTCCGCGTCCGCCCGCTTGCGCCCGGCAGCAGCGTCACCTTCCACCTTGGCCGCGACTGCCGCGATCTTCGGCGCGTGAGGGTTGTGGCAGGTCTTGCACTGCTGACTAGCGGCGTGCTGCGCAACGACGACCTGGGGCTGCGTCTGTGGCCGTCCTGGCATGGCCTCGTGGCACAGGGTGCACAACGCGACGGTATCGGAGGGAATCGGCAGCTTGCCGTTTTCCGGGTGTCCCTTTGCCGCGCCATGGCAGGTCTCGCACGCCACCGACTTGTGATTGTTGGCGGACCACTCAGCATGGCGTTCGGCGTGACAATTCGCGCAGTAACCCGCCCCCTGGAATACCGGTTCCTTTGCCGCGATCTCCGGAACCGCGTTCGCCCGGAAATGCCCAAACCGGTAGAAGGACTCCGGCACCAGAAACGACCTTACGATCAGAGCAACTACCATCGCAGCGCCGAGGAGCATGAGCAATCGAGTGACATGCTTGGGCATAACGATCCCGTCTCCTGTTCGCCGTTCCTCAATCCCGCAATGGGTCGGCGCTCACCGGATAACCGCGATGAACGCGACGTCCTCAGTGCCGCCGGACCACGCGCATCGGACCGCCGGATGGCAATGCCTCTCGCAGCCAGAGTCCGAAGACCAATCCTCCGACGAGCTTCGCTGCTGGGTGCGCGCACATCCTTCCTGAACTCCTACGAGCCGGCGCTGGCAGATTGCGCTCGCCGCGCCGCCTGCCTCTTGACTGACATCAAGGTTGGGGCAGCGCCTACCGACGGTCGTATGCACGCACTGCTCGCCTGCCGCACAATCCGCACCGTACGACGGTGATATGTCGTTCGACCGGGCGCTCAGGAAATCTCGCTTCTGCCTTTTGAGTTGTGTCGTGGCAGTCCATACTGCGCGGCGAAAGAGGCGAGCCAAGTTGTGTCCGGTTAAGTTCAAGGCCGAGAACGGGTGTAAACACGGCAGAGCGATCACTGCGAATGTTTTGGTCGAATCGTTTACCTATGGAATCTCCGATGAAGAGTCTTCTCACAGGCATGGCATTGGTGCTAGTGCTGGTTGGCTGCGGCGAGCGCAAGGAGCCGACCTCTCCGGCGGTGGCGGCGAAGGCACCTGTTGCCGACATCAATGCCGGCAAAGCCTATGCCGAGCGCTCCTGCAGGGGCTGCCATGGAATGGACGGCAAAGGTGCGGGACCGGCCATCCCGAACCTGGCGGCACAACGGGAGGGCTATCTGCTGGCGTCGCTCAAGGAATACAAGGAGGGCAAGCGGCACCACACAGGATTGCGAGACCTGGCAAAAAAGATGACCGACGCGGACATGCGCGATATCGCGGCGTACTACGCGGCACAACCACCGGTCGCCACTTCGGCAGCGGCTGGGATCAAGCACTCCTCGCCGTATGAGCAGGGCAAGCAGCTTGCCCAAGCTTGCGCTAAATGCCACGGGGAGGACGGCAACGCCAAGACGCCCGGCACGCCGAGCCTGGCAGGGCAACAGCCCGTCTATCTCGTGGCCGCGATCCACGAGTACCACCGCGGTGACCGCGCCATTGGAACGATGCGGTCGATGATGAGCGAATCGGACCGGCTGGCACTGGAAAGCCTGGCGCTGTACTTCTCCGGCCAAACTCCAGTCCAACGTCCCGCGCCTCGGCGCGGAAATGCAGCAGCCGGCGAGCAGCTCAGCACCGCGTGCGGCGGATGCCACGGAGTCCATGGAGTGAGCCGCGACGCCCAGACGCCGAGCCTTGCGGGTCAGGACTTCGACTATTTGCTCAAAGCAACCAAGGCCTACTGGACCACGCGCAAGAACTGGGGCATGCAACGCTACGTGGCCGGACTCAGCGAAAAGGATGTCGAAGATATCGTCGCGTACTACGCGGCGCAGGCGCCGAAAGCCCCCGATCAGGTGCCGAAATCCACACAGGACCTAGCCGCGCAATGCGATCGTTGCCATGACCAGGACAGCAGCGGATCGGCAGTGGCACCAAAAATGAGAGGGCAGGACAAGGACTACCTCGTCATGGCCCTGCGGAACTATCGCGACGACGGCAACCGCGAAAGCTCGACCATGCACCGCATGAGTTTCCCCTACAGCAACGCCATGATCGAGAGCCTCGCCGCCTGGTACGCGAGCCAGCCCGCGAAATAACCGCCAACCCGCATAGCTGTGGCATTGGGCGCGGACAGTCGGGCGGGCCACTAGACCGGCTCGAAGCACGAAATCTTGATCGTCCGAGTGCAGCGCTCAATAGTGCACACCACTCGAAGCGACGAACGATGGGTTGGCTGCCTACCGGTCAGACGCGTTGCCTCCTAGACGCCGTCCGGCTCGCTCCGAGTAAGAGCCCGTACTAACTCGGAACGCAATCTCGTCAGGAGGTTCGCATTTCGCCACACTGGCAGGGCGGCTCGCTTTTCCCTGCTGTGCGCTCCACATTGCGAGCGTTCCGGATGACAGTCGGAACTTGCACACCAACGGCGCCAATGCGTTCGCATCCGCCATGCGCACGAACTCAACCGCCCCAGATGCCGGCGCCGAGAATTCGGCAACCGCGAAGGTCAGACGAGCGCGCTGAAGATGATCAGCCCGATCGTGATCAGCCCGAGCACCAGGCCGATGCTACCGAGTATGCGGCCGAACAGCACGGCCCCGGGCCGTGGTGCAGCGGTTTCGATCGACGCGAGTTCACCGCGCTCGACGAGCCGCGCGTATTCGATCGGCCGCTCGTCCTTTAGCTCGTGCTCGGGAATCTGGCCGGTGAAGATCACCGTGTCCATCGGGAACTTCTCGGGCCGCAGGTGACCGTTGAAGAAATGGATCGTGAAGATGAAGCCGACCGCGAGCAGAGCTTCCTCGCCATGCACGATGGTCGTGATGTTGATCACCCAGCCGGGCAGGAAGTTCGCAAAAAACGTAGGGAACCACAGCATCAAGCCGGAGCCGCCGATGATCGCCATGCCCCAGAACACCCCCCAGTAGTCGAACTTTTCCCAGTAGGTGTAGCGGTCGAACTGCGGTCGCGGGCCGCGGCCGAAGAACCACTTGAACATGCCGATCACGTCCTGCCCGTCCTTCAGGTTCGGCACCAGCGAATACGGCCCCCAGAAGTAGCTCAGCCAGTCCGGTGCCATGAAAGCCCGCACGAACACGCGGATGACGTGCACGACGAACCCGACGATCATGATCGCGGCGCAGATGCGGTGGATCAGCGCTGCGGCCTCGAAGCCGCCCACCAGCTTCACGAAGGCGGGGGCCCACGCGTGATCGGCGAACAGCAGAGGCACGCCTGTCATCGCGCAGCCGACGAAGGTCAGCATCAGGACCGCATGCATGACACGCTCGATCGGCCCGAAGCGGCGGTAGTAGCGCTCCGGTGGTCTTGCTTGCGCCGCAGCCGGCGCGGTGATCGGAATCGCGGTTGACATCGTTGCCCTCGTCAATGGACGCCAGGACCGCGCCGCTCGCGACGTTCCTTCAGCGACCGGATCAGCCACAGCGGCGTGTGAATCGCGAAGAAGCCGAACACGCTGAGCAGCAGCAACTGCATGAACTTCTTCGTGTAGTACAGGAGCGGTTCGCCCGTGCGATCTTCCGCGTTGCCGTGCGGCATGTATGCGGCGAAGTTGGCATTGGCACCTGGATGGCAGCCGCGGCAGGTGTTGACCCGGTTTTCCGGCGAAATCATCGACTTCGGATTCGACGCCGGCAGCACCTCATGGGCACCATGGCAGCTGTTGCAGGTGGCGACGCGGGTGTAGCCGAGCCGTGTCACCTGCCCGTGGTAGGTGTCGCGGTACGTCTTGATGAAGTCCGCGTGGCAGTTGCCACACTCGTTTATCACCTCCATCTGGAATTTCGACGAAGCATGCTGCTGGATCCGGTGTGCGCTATGGCAGTCGATGCAGGTCGGTGCGGCGGAGTTGCCCGCTTGCCCCAGCTGGCCGTGCTGGCTGCCGCTGAAGCGGCTGTAGACCTGCTGGTGACAGCTGCCGCACATCAGCGCGATGTGCTCGCGGTTCACCCGGCTGGCGGGATCGTTCTTGCTGAGGATCTTGTGCGCGCCATGGCAGCCGGTGCAGGTCGGTGCCTTCGTGGCCGCTGCGCCCTTGCTGTTGGTCTTCTGGCCGTGAATGCTGTCGTGATACTGGCTCGCGATGTTGCCGCCGGGAAGCTTGCCTTTCTGGATCACCGCTTCATTGCCATGGCAAGCGGCACAGGTGGACTCGACCCGGGCAACGTTCGTGCGCGATGTCGCTTCGCTCGACTTCTGGATGTCGTGGGTCCCGTGGCAGTTGCTGCAGGTGGCGGCGACCAGGTTGCCGCCAGCACGCGCCTTGGCATGTGCGGTCGACAGATACTCCTTGACCGGGGCTTCGTGGCATGCCGCGCAGTTGGCGGGCTTGAGCTTCGGTTCGTGCGGCAGCTTGTCGGCCGAGACGTCACTGTGGCAATCGGTGCACTTGAAGTTCATCTGCCCGTGCACCGAGGCGGCGAACGTCTTCGCGTCGACCGCGATCGATGCGCCGGCGGCGTTCTTGGCGCCGGCGTCGGCGTGGCACATCAGACAGGTGTCGTTCGGAGCCGCAGCGGCATCGGCGCCATGTGCGGTGAACGGCGCGAACAGCAGGGTTCCCACCAGCCCCGTAACCACCGGCAGGAAGCGCAGACCTCCAAAGGCTTTCATCTTGACTCCGCGCATCGCGGCGCATTCGAGACAGGCGGATGCAGTGTTGCATGGCACCCCCGATTTCCGTTGACCCGGGTCAAGCCGGCGGGCGGGTCTGCTGCAGATCGCCTGCCCGATGCCGGCCGCGTCAAGCGATGGCGACGGATGCGCGCAACAACGGGGCGTTGCCGTTGCGCGCCGTCAACCATTCCGCGCGTTCGGCGGCTACCCTGCGGGCATGGGCTGGACTTCGGGCCGGCGCCGTGTCAGTGCATCGACTTTTGCGGCATGCCGCGCACCGCTCGCGGCTTTCACCTTCAGGAGATCCGATGTCTCGCACTTCACTTCGACCGATCGCGCTGCTCGCGGGCGCATTGGCCGCGGCAGGCGCGCTGGCTCAGTCAGGCACGTATACGGTGCGCCAGTTGACTCCCGAGTCTGCCGCGAAAGCGACCCGCGCCGCGCTCGACGAATGTCGCAAGCGCGGCTACCAGGTCACGGTCGCGGTGGTCGACCGCGGCGGCGTCGCGCAGTCGCTGCTACGCGACCGCTTCGCCGGGCCGCACACCGTGCAGACCGCGATCAACAAGGCGTATACCGCGATCAGCTTCCGCACCGACACGCTGGAACTCGCAGCCAACACGCAGGCCGGCAGCGCAAGCTCGGGGATTCGCCAGATTCCGAACGTGGTGGCCGTCGGCGGCGGCGTGGGCATCGCGGCGGGCGGAACGACGGTCGGCGCGATCGGTGTTTCGGGCGCGCCCAGCGGCGCCGCCGATGATGCCTGCGCCAAAGCTGGCATCGCCGCGATCAAGGATGAACTCGAGTTCTGACGGTTTGATGCGGCATCGCACGGCGGCGCCCGCGTAGCATCGCGGGCCAGTGAATCGAGCACCGTCCGCTTCGACCGTTGCACTGCTCGTTGCGCCGCCGCTGTTCTGGGCGGGCAACGCGGTCGTCGCGCGAGCGCTGGTCGGCGAGTTTCCTCCCCTCGCGCTGTCTTTCGCGCGCTGGGCGGTCGCGCTGCTGCTGATCATGCCGTTCGCCTGGCGTGGACTGCGCGATGGATGGCCGGCGTTGCGCGGAAAGTGGCCGCTGATCGCCGCGATCAGCGCGCTCGGCGTCGGCTGCTACAACTCGCTGCAGTATCTCGCGCTGCAGACCTCGACGGCCGTCAATGCGACGCTGATCGGCGCCTCGGCACCCGCCGTCAGTCTGCTGATCGGTGCAGCCTGGTTCGCTTCGCCGGTCGCACGCGGTCAGTGGATCGGGGCCGCGCTCTCGATGATCGGCGTACTGGTCGTGCTGGCGCGGGGCGACCTCGACAACCTGGCGCGCCTGCAGCTCGACCGCGGTGACCTGATCATGCTGGTGGCGACGATCACCTGGAGCATCTATACGTGGCTGTTGCGCACCCGCCGGCCCGGGCTGGCAGCCACGCCCTTTCTCGCGCTGCAAATCGGCCTCGGCGCGCTGATGATCCTGCCATTTGCGATCTTTGAATACGCCCGGACCGGAGCGACCGCGGCGCTCACCGCGTCGAACGCGGCCGCGCTCGCCTACGTCGCCGTCTTTCCTTCGCTCGTCGCGTATTTCTGCTGGGACCGCGGCGTGTCGCGCGCCGGCGCGGTCCTGCCGATGTACTTCGTCAACCTGACACCGGTGTTCGCAGGGCTGCTGTCGTATGCGGTGCTAGGCGAGGACATCGGACTGCATCACCTGATCGGCGGCGCCCTGATCATCGCCGGCATCCATCTCGCGAGCCGCCTCGCTCCTTCGGCACCCTCGCGCGTCTCCGCGCGCTAGCTGCGTGCGCAGAGTGGGCCGGCGGCTGCCAGCGCCGTCGGTCACGTTCAATGGCTGCACCGTGCGCACCCCGGCGACCAACGCCGCGGCACGTTTGTCGGAGATTAAGCGCTGTGCGCCGTGGCGTGGAGCGCCACGTCGCTTGGGCCGGCGAGCGGCGCCAAACGCGGCTCCGCGCCGGTCCAGTACAAGGTGTTCGCCATGATGCAGAACCCGGTCGTGGCAAACACCCACATCGCAACCCCGACGAACGCCGGAAAGAGCAACCACCACGGGCTGTGCACCAATGCGAGCGTCGTGGCGACGATCAGGTTGATTCCGACCGCCAGGTAGATCCTGCGCTCGAGGTACCAGGAGTCGGTCTGCATGAAATACAGATTCCCCGGTGTTGCCCCGCTGCGACCGAGCATCGGCGTAAAGCCAAAAAGCCTCAGCACGTTGCCGACGATGCAGAAGCCAGTCAGCGCCACGATGATCGAGGCGACCGCAAGCGCATAGATCGCGAATCCCCACGCCGGCTGATCGAATGCGGCCAGCGCCGTGCAGATCAGCAGCAGGGTGCCCGCGATCAGCCAGACAGTCCGCTCGATGTACCAGCGGTGGGTGGGAACGATGTAGATGCCCGATCGGAATTTCATTGCTCGTTCTCCTAGAGAGGCACTGCGTTCAAGAGCTGCAGGAGCTCGTCAAATCCTCGCGCATTTGCAAATTCGACGCGCATACCAAGCCGGACACTTGACTTCCATCAAGCGGGAGTCACGCCCTGATGACTGCCGGCAACGCGAGTCGCCTGGGCCATAGTCCGCGACCTAGCCCCCTTCGAGACGTTCGCAGCCGAGCTAATTGTATTTTTTCACGAACCGTCTGTCTTTGCGACGCTGTAGTCGACCAGCGGAGCCGTGCCCGAAGGGAGAAGATACGGGTTCATTGCCTGCGGCGATGCGACTGTGGATCAAGCGCTGCCGGCGCAGACCACCCTTGCAACACGTCCGCGCCAGCGGTAACAACCTCTTGGTTCATCACGGCTGGATACAATTCAGTTCCTTCCTCTGCAAGCCCGATCGCAAACGCGGCACCGAATCGCATGCCGATGCGCAACGAGCAGCCGGTCACATTCCGGCGCGGCGACTATCAGCCCCCGGCGTACCAGGTCGAGCGGGTCGAACTGGAGTTCGATCTCGATCCCGTGCAGACGCTGGTGACCGCCACGCTGCGCGTTCGGCGCGATCCACGGCAATCGGCGCGTGAGCCGCTGCGGCTCGACGGCGAAGACCTGGAACTCGTTTCGGTCGCTCTGGACGGACGCTCGCTCGATCCTTCCGATTACGACCAGCGCAACGGAGGATTGACGATCGCGCACGTGCCGGAAACGTTTGAGCTGCGCATCGTCAACCGCATCCGGCCGGTCGGCAACACCGAGCTGATGGGGCTGTTCGTATCCAACGGCAGATTCTTCACCCAGTGCGAGGCCGAAGGCTTTCGCCGCATCACGTACTTCCTCGATCGGCCGGACGTCATGGCGTGTTATCGAGTGACGCTGCGCGCCGACAAGGTCGCCTATCCGGTTCTGCTGGCCAATGGCAACCTGGTCGAGCAGCGCGACCTCTCGGACGGGCGGCACGCTGCCGTATGGGACGATCCGCATGCGAAGCCGAGCTATCTGTTTGCGTTGGTCGCCGGACGCTTCGTCGCCCTGGAGGCCACCTGGCGGACCGCCGGCGGACGCAAAGCGCTGCTGCAGGTTTGGGTGGCGAGCGGCGATCTCGACAAGGCCGGCCATGCGATGGCGTGCCTCAAGCGCGCGATCGAGTGGGATGAGCGGCGCTTCGGGCTGGAACTCGATCTCGAGCGCTTCATGATCGTCGCCTCCAACGACTTCAACCTGGGGGCGATGGAAAACAAGGGACTCAACATCTTCAACGCGAAGTACGTGCTGGCGAGTCCCGATGTCGCGACCGACGTCGACCACGCGGGCATCGAATCGATCGTCGGGCACGAGTACTTCCACAACTGGACCGGCAATCGAGTGACCTGCCGCGACTGGTTTCAGCTCTCGCTGAAGGAAGGGCTGACAGTATTCCGCGACCAGGAGTTTTCCGCCGACATGCAGGGCGAGGCGTCGAGTCGCGCGGTCAAGCGGATCGACGACGTGCGCACACTGCGCGCGCTGCAATTTCCGGAGGATGCCGGTCCGATGGCGCATCCGGTGCGCCCGGACAGTTACCAGGAGATCAGCAACTTCTACACCGCCACCGTCTACGAGAAGGGGGCTGAGGTCGTGCGCATGATGCAGACGCTGGTCGGCGTCGAAGGCTTTCGTCGCGGCACGGACCTCTATTTCAAGCGGCACGATGGCCAGGCGGTCACCTGCGACGACTTCGTCTCGGCGATCGCAGACGCCAACGGGCGCGACTTCAGCCAGTTCCGGCGCTGGTACTCGCAGGCGGGCACTCCACGAGTCCGCGCCGAGGGCACGTACGACCCGGTCAGGCGCATCTACGAGCTGACGCTGACTCAACGGACACCGGCCACGCCGGGACAGCCGCAGAAAGAACCGTTCCATATTCCGTTTGCCGTCGGCCTGATCGACGCCGCCGGGCACGACCTGCCCTTGCGGCTCGAAGGCAAAGCCGCCTCCGCGCAATCGACGCGCGTGTTGGAGCTGACTCAGCCGACCCAGAGATTCCGGTTCGTCGACGTTCGCGAGCGTCCGGTGCCGTCGCTGCTGCGCAATTTCTCGGCGCCGGTGGTGGTCGATTACCCGCGCGACGACAGCGAACTCGTGTTTCTGGCCTGCCACGATCCGGACCCGTTCAACCGCTGGGAGGCGGGCCAGTGCCTGGCGATGACCCGGCTGATGAAACTGAGCGACAACTCCGAGGCCGGTCGACCGCTCGCGCTTGACGACGAATTCGTGCGCGTGATGGGAGCGCTGCTGGATGACTCCGCGCTCTCGCCGGCCTTCCGCGAACAGCTGCTGACTTTGCCGGCCGAGGGTTTCATCGGCGAGCAGCGCGCGGTGGTCGATCCCGAAGCGATACGCGCGGCCCGTCGGTACTTGCAGGGCGAGCTCGGTCGCCGCCTGGCAACCCGTTGGCGGGCCGTCTACGACAGTCATGGCACGCCGGGCGAATACTCGCCGGCGGCGGGACCCGCCGGCCGTCGCGCGCTGCGCAATCTCGCACTCGCGTACCTGGTTGAAGGCGGCGTTGCCGGCGCGATCGAGTTGGCCCATCAGCACCTCGCGACCGCCACCAATATCACCGATCGCCAGGCCGCGCTGGCGGTGATCATCAGCAGCCGTTCCGCCACCAAGGCCGACATCATGGTGCAACTGGCACGAGCCTGGCAGCACGAGCCGCTGCTGATGAACAAGTGGTATCAGCTGCAGGCCACCGCGATGACCCAGCCGGGCGAACCGCCGGTTGTCGACCGGGTGCGCCGGCTGCTACATCATCCCGGGTTTTCGCTCGGCAATCCGAACAGTGTCTTCGCGCTGATACGGTCGTTCTGCATGAGCAACGAAGGCGAATTCCACCGGCGCGGCGCAGCCGGTTACGACTTCTGGGCGGAGCAGGTGCTGACGCTCGACCGCATCAACCCGACGGTCGCGGCCCGCATCGCGCGCGCAATGGACCGGTGGCGGAAGTACACGCCAGATCGGCAGGAAGGCATGCGGCGCGCGCTGGCACAGGTCGCGGCCGAGCGCATGCTGTCGCGCGACGTGCGCGAGATCGTCAGCAAGTCCCAGGGGCAATGATGGCCAGGCTTTCCCTCACGCACTATCTGATCCGTTGCGAGCGCGAGCACGGTCTGGACCCTGAGCTGCGCCTGCTGCTGGAGACCGTGGCCCGCGCATGCAAGACGATCAGCCATGCCGTCGGACTGGGGGCACTCGGCGGCGTGCTCGGCGGCGCCGGGACGACCAATGTCCAGGGCGACGTGCAGAAGAAGCTCGACGTGCTCGTCGAACGAGATGCTGGTCGAAGCGAACAGCTGGGGCGGCCACCTCGCGGGCATGGCCTCGGAGGAGATGGACAACCCGGTCGGCATCCCGGTCGCGCTATCCGCGCGGCAAATACCTGCTGCTGTTCGACCCGCTGGACGGCTCGAGCAACATCGACGTCAAGTGTCGATCGGCACCATCTTCTCGTGCTGCCTGCGCCGGCCCGATGGTTGCGGACCCGGCGAGCACCGCTTCCTGCAGCCCGGGACCCGAGCAGGTGGCCGCCGGTTACACCGTGTACGGGCCGCAGACCATGCTGGTGCTGACCGTGGGCGACGGCGTTCAGGTGTTCACGCTCGACCGCGAACCGGATCGTTCGTGCTGACGCAGGAGAACGTGCAGATTCCCGCAGGACACGAAGGAGTTCGCGATCAACATGTCGAACATGCGCCACTGGGAGCGCGCCGGTGAAGCGCTATGTCGACGAGATGCTGGCCGGCCGGACCGGGCCGCGCGGCAAGGACTTCAACATGCGCTGGGTGGCGTCGATGGTGGCCGACGTGCACCGCATCCTGACGCGCGGCGGCATCTTCATGTATCCGCTGGGACAGCAGCGCGAACCCGACAAGCCCGGCAAGCTGCGCCTGATGTACGAAGGCCAACCCGATGGCCTTGCTGGTCGAGCAGGCCGGCGGCGCCGCCACCAACGGCCGCGAGCGCATCCTCGACATCCGGCCGACCAAGCTGCACGAGCGCGTAGCGTGATTCCTGGGCTCCAAGAACGAAGTCGAACGGGTGACCTCGTACCACGGATCCTCGATTTGATCGAGGCGGAAGTCGAAGCGAAAGGGAGCACGCCGGCCGGACGCCGCGCCAAGTCGAACAGGGTGTTGTCTCGGCGTCGCCTTCAAACCGACGCCGGCCCCAATCCAAACAGCGAGCGCCCTATGGTTTGGCTTTCTCGAGCAATTTCGCCGCCCCGAGGTTAAAGAGCGCCGAGCCCACCAGATTCTGGCCGCCGTCGCAGACGACCACGCAGCCGGTGACGTACGAGGCCAGTGGCGAGGCGAGGAAGGCCGCGACCTGGCCGATGTCATCGACCGTGCCCATGCGGCGCAGCGGGACGCTACCGACGAACTGGTCGTGCAGAGCCGGCTCCGAGAGCCGCTTCATTCCCTCGGTACCCTCGATCGGTCCGGGAACGATCGAATTGCAGCGAATGCCGTATGGGCCCCACTCGATAGCCAGATTCTTCATCAGCATGTCGATGCCGGCCTTGGCCGCACCGACATGAGCCTGAAACGCGTGCGGCATGTAGGCCATGCCCGCGGAGATGAAAATCACGCAACCGCCGGTACGCTTGAGCTGCTCGAACGCGGCGCGCGCCGAATTGAATGCGCCAAGCAGATCGATGTCGATGACGGTCTTGAATCCGTTGGCCGACAGGCGCTCCGCCGGGACGAGGAAGTTGCCCGCTGCGCCGCAGACAAGAACGTCGACCGGACCAAGTTCTTCGCGGCTGCGCTCGAGCGCCGCGTCCAGTGCCGCGATCTCGCGCACGTCGGCTGCCACAGCGCAGACCTGCGCGCCGAGGGCACGCAACTCGTCTGCAGCCGCATCGAGCTTGGCCTGTGTGCGGCCGCAAATTGCAACCCGGGCGCCGAGCGCCGCGAAGTTCTTGGCCACGCCGAGGTTGATGCCGCTGCCGCCGCCGGTGACGAACACCGTCTTGCCCTTGAACAGTTCCCGCGGCAGCAGGCGCTGCGCGAGCATTTCGGGTTGGGCCCGCATGGCGGCTCCGAGCGAAAGGTTGGGGTTCAGAAATCACTTTCGGCCAGGGCCATCGTGCTCGCCGCAGCGTGGATCGTGGCTTCGGCGAGCCCGCGTGCGCGGGACAGTTCCTGGTCGGAATAGAAGCGTGCGGTCGCGATCTTGGCCTTGTAGAAGGCACTATTGCCGTCGCCGCTATCGAGCTTGCGTTGTGCGACCTGCGCGGCGCGTGCCAACTGCCAGCCACCGCACACGACACCGCACAGATGCAGGAACGGAACGGCCCCGGCCAGCACCGCATTGATGTCGTTCGTTCCAGTCGCGAGGATCCAGTCAACGGCGTCCGCCATCGCCCGCGTGCCTTCTAGGCGCGCGCCAATGGTCGGCAGGTCGGGCCCGCTCGCTCGCGCGAGCGCCTCGCCGAGCCTGTCCATCTGACCGATCAGCGCATGAATCGAGCGCCCCCCTTCACGCAGCACCTTGCGCCCGACCAGATCGTTGGCCTGGATTCCGGTAGTGCCCTCGTAGATCGGGATGCGCGCGTCGCGCAGGTGCTGGGCGGCGCCGGTTTCCTCGATGAAACCGATGCCGCCATGGATCTGTACGCCGGTCGAGGCAATCTCGGTGCCGGGGTCGGTGAACCACGCCTTCACGATCGGGATCAGCAGGTCGACGCGGGCCTGCGCTTGCGCGCCGCCGCCGTCTGGATGGCGGTGCGTCGTCGATGCATCGCTGCGGCGTCGTAGGCCAGCGCACGCATCGCCTCGATCGCGCGATTCATGCTCATCAGCATGCGGCGGACGTCGGGGTGGTGGATGATCGGAACGCTCGGCGCCTGGGCGCTGCCGCGTCTTACCCTGCACGCGCTCCCTGGCATAGGCGAGCGCGTGCTGGTAGGCAGGATCGGCGACCGCCAGGCCCTGCACGCCGACGCCGATGCGTGCCTCGTTCATCATGGTGAACATGGCTCGAGGCCCTGGTTCTCCTCGCCGACGAGGTAGCCGATGGCGCCGGCCCTTGTCGCCGAAGCTCAGCACGCAGGTGGGCGAGCGTGGATGCCCATCTTGTGCTCGATGCGATGCGCAGCGCACGTCGTTGCGCTCGCCGAGCGTGCCGTCGTCGTTGACGATGAACTTGGGAACGATGAAGAGCGAGATGCCCTTGGCGCCGGCCGGCGCGCCGGTCGATCCGCGCCAGCACCAGGTGGATGATGTTCTCGGTGAGGTCGTGCTCGCCGAAGCTGATGAAGATCTTGGTGCCAGGGATGCGGTAGTGGTCACCCTCGGGAATCGCCTTGGTGCGCAGCAATCCGAGGTCAGAACCCGCCTGCGGTTCGGTCGAGGTTCATCGTGCCGGTCCATTCGCCCGACACCATCTTGTGCAGGGATACTTCCGCTGCTGCGCGTCGCTGCCGCGCAGCAGCAGCGCCTTGACCGCGCCCTGCGTCAGCAGCGGCGCCATCGAAAGCGCCATGTTCGACGCGTTCCACATCTCCATCACGGCGGTGTCCACCAGCTTGGGCAGGCCCTGGCCGCCGAACTCGACGGGAAAGCGCAGGCCGGTCCAGCCCGACTCGACGAACTGCCGGTACGCCTCGATGAAACCCTTGGGCGTGGTCACCTCGCCGTCGTGCCACTTCAGTCCCTGGGCATCGCCGCTCGCATTGAGCGGCCCCCACACCTCGCCGGCGAACTTCGCCGCGCCATCGAGCACGGAATCGACCAGATCAGCTGTAGCCTCCTCATAACCGGGCAGACGGGCGATCTCGTCGAGCCCGGCGAGTTCGCGCATCGCAAACTGCATGTCCTGGAGCGGGGCGGAGTAAGTCGTCATAGTGAGTCTCCTTGGCTTTGAGGGTCGACGCGGCCGGCCCTATCTCCGAAACCTCGCCGGCCGCCGTTTTTTGGCCGCGCTTTTTGCCTCGGGCAGATCGCCGAACATCAGCGCGGCGGCGTTCCTGGTGTCCACATAGTTGAGGCCGCGAGTCGTCATTTCTCGAGCACGTATTCGCCGGGCGCGGCGCCTATCGGTCTGTACTTGCGCGATCCGGGCTTGGCCGGCGCAGCCGCGAGTTCGCCCGAGCGGGCTTGGATCCAGGCGCGCCAATGCGGCCACCAGCTACCTTCCTGCCGGTTCGGCTGGGCCGCCTCGGCCCACTGCATCGGGTTTTCCACGCTCGCCGGCGCGGCGAAGAAATACGACTTTGCCGCCCCCGGCGGATTGATCAGGCTCTGCAGATGTCCGGCGTTGGCCAGGACGAAGGTCGACTCGGGACCGAACAGCCGGGCCGTCCCGTAACAGGCCCTCCACGGCGTGATGTGGTCGGTGATGCCGCCGATCACATAGGTGCCCAGCTTCACCTTGGACATGTCGATCGGCACGTCGGCGATCTCCAGCGTGCCCGCGTTCACGTACGGGTTCTTCTCCACGAGGTCGAGCAGGTCGCAATGGAACTGGCCTGGCAGCCGCGTCGTGTCGGCATTCCAGGCCAGAATGTCGAACGCTGGCGGCTTGTTGCCGAGCAGGTAGTTGTTGACCCAGTAGTTCCAGATCAGGTCGTTCGGCCGCAGCCAGGCGAACATCGACGCCATCTCCTCGCCGCTGACGAAGCCCTTGCGGCGCGAGCGCGCTTTGGCCGCGCGGATTGTAGCCGGCGAATTGAACAGGCCGAGCGTCGAGTCGGCGAGCGCTGCGCCAGTGTCGAGCACGCAGCACCGCCCAGGTCGCGTTGGCGACCTTCTTCTCGCCCTTTGCTGCGAGCCATCCAAGGTAGGCTGCGAGCGTCATGCCGCCCGAGCAGCTGCCCCACATGTTGACGTCGGGGCTGCCCGTGATCCTGCGCGCCACGTCGACCGCGCGATCCAGCGCCATCGCATACTCTTCCAGGCCCCAGTGGCGCTGGTCGACCGTTGGGTTGCGCCAGCTGACGACGAACATCTGTACTCCCGAACGACCGTCCATTTGACAAGGCTCTTCTCGGGCGCGAGGTCGACCGCGTAGAACTTGTTCACCTGCGGCGGCGACATCACGAGCGGGCGCTTGTGCACCTGAGGCGTCGTCGGTGCGTACTGCAACAGCTCGAACATCTCGTCGCGATACACCACGTGGCCGGGCGAGGTCGCGAGGTTCTGGCCCACCTTGAACGGCGAGGCGTCGACCTGGCTTGGCATCAAGCTGTTGTGGCGGATGTCGTGGACCAGGTTCCGCAGCCCCTTGACGAGGTTGT
>CAVPGM010000035.1:0-17419 GCA_963703945.1 uncultured beta proteobacterium
ATCCGCAGCAGTTTCACGGCAAGAACCTGGTGATCGCCGGGGGCGGCGACTCCGCGCTCGATTGGGCGCTCGATTTTGCAGGCAAGGCGGAGGGCGTCGTGCTGGTCCACCGTCGCGATGGTTTCCGCGCGGCGCCGGCGTCGGTCGCGAAGATGAAAGAGCTGTGCGAACGCCACGAGATGCAGTTCCTCGTCGGCCAGATCACCGGTTTCGAGGAAGCCGCGGGGCGCCTGGCAGAGGTGCGCGTGACCTCGCTCGACGGATTGACGCGCCGCGTGCCGCTCGATGCGCTGCTGGTCTTCTTCGGGCTGTCACCCAAACTCGGCCCGATTGCCGACTGGGGTCTCGACCTCGAGCGCAAGCAGGTCGTGGTCGACACCGAGAAGTTCGAGACCAACGTGCCGGGCATCTTCGCCGTCGGCGACATCAACCTGTATCCGGGCAAGAAGAAGCTGATCCTGTCAGGCTTCCACGAAGCCGCGCTCGCCGCATTCGGCGCAACGAGATACATCTTTCCCGAGCGCAAAATTCATCTGCAGTACACGACGACCAGCCCGAAGCTGCACAAGATCCTCGGCGTCGAGTCGCCGGTGTTCGACTGAGGTTGCCACCGCCGAGTCCGCGCGACTGCTCACGGTTGCGGACTCCGGACGTAACCGTAGCGCGCCGGCACGTTCGAAGCGGCGAGCCGCTCGATCACCAGCGGTTCGCCCGCCATGCGCAGCCGCGCTGGGACGAATTGCGCGTCGGCGGCCCCGGTCAGCCATCGCTCGACGCCCGCCGCAGACAACGCGGCGCCGCCGGCATCAGTAACGGTCTCGATCACCGCAAAGGCGTCCCGGTCGTCGACGATCCCGGGTCCGAGTTCGGTCACCAGCATGAGGACCGCGCTGTCGAGCAGCGCGACTCCGACGCAGCGCGACGGGGTGCTGCCGGTGTGAGTCACGATGCCACCTTCGGTCGTAGGTCGATAGATCCAGGGCGTCGATTCGAGCTCGACGAACACTCGCTGCGGCCCGTTCTGGAAATACCAGCGACCGCGCTCGTCCGCCATGTAGTTGCGACCGATGAAATCGCGGATCGCGGCGTTCCCGATCGGTTCACCCCGGAGGCGCCACTCGCCACGCGAGGTGAGGGCGAGCCAGCCGAACACGGCCGGCACATTGGGCCACTTGGCCAGCGCGGCGATGACGCTGTCGTCCATGCGCGAAGCATAGGACGGCGCACGTCGCCACACCGCTCTTCAGAATCCGCGACTGAAGAATTCGTGCAGGCGCTTCGGAAGGTAGTCGAGGCGGCCGGGCGGCGCGCCGCGCGCAAATCCGACGTGACCCCCATGGTGCGGCTGCTCGAGGCGCACGAGGCGCGAGACCTCGCGAGGCTGCGGCAGGCTGGCCGCTGGAACAAAAGGATCGTTTAGTGCGTTCAGCACCAGGTGCGGAACCCGCACCGCGGGCAGCCACGGTTTGCCAGAGGCGCGGCTCCAGTAATCGTCGGTATTGCGGAAGCCGTGGATGGGCGCCGTGTACTCGTTGTCGAATTCGTACAGATTGCGGCTTTCGGACAGACGTTGAGGGTTGGCGACACCGGGAAAGCGGTTGAGCTTCGCGAGGGCCTTCGGCTTCAGTGTGGCAAGGAACATGCGCGTGTAGACACGGTTGAAGCCGCGCGCCAGCGCCGCGCCACCGGCGGCCAGATCGAGTGGCGCACCGACCGATGCGGCCGCCGTGACGAACTGCGCATCCTCCGCGCGCTCGCCCAGCCATTTCGCCAGCATGTTGCCGCCGAGGGAAATGCCGACGGCGTACAGCCGCGCGAGTGGCCAGCGTGCATGCACGCGTCGCAGGATCCAGTCTCCCTCGTCGGAATCGCCGGAGTGATAGGCACGCGGCAACCGGTTCGGCTCGCCCGAGCAGCCGCGAAAGTGAACGACCAATCCACGAAAGCCGCGATCGGCAAAGTGACGCATGATCGACCGCGAATAGTGACTCTGCGAGTCGCCCTCGAGTCCGTGGAACTGCACCAGCACGGGCGCCGAGACATCGATCGGCTCGGGCAGCGCGAAGTCGACGTCGATGAAATCCCCGTCGGGCGCATCCCAGCGTTCGCGCCGGTAGCCGACTTGTGGCAACGGCACCAGTCGCGCGGGAACGATGGTCTGCAGATGGCCACCCGGCAGCCAGGCCGGCGCGACATACCGGGCGGCTTCGGGCACTTGGCGGTGAATGGATCTAGTGAAGGATCGCGTGCGGCTCGGAGGCACTGACCGCCTCGCCGCCACCATTGGACTGCGACGCGTGATGCAGCACCATTTTCCAGCCGGCCGAAGTCTTGACGTAGGCGTTGGTGGCGATGACGCTGACGACCTGCTGTGCCTTCCCCTGCCCGACTACGACTTCCTCGATCACGTTGTGCACGGCGACCGTCGGCGTATCGAGCGACTTGCGGAGCGTCCCGCGGACATGCAGCGGACCGTTGGCGAGAATCGCGGTCCACGACGCTCGCACCGACGCATATCCCAGCAACCGCGGGCCATTCGGATGCACGCAGACGACATCCTCGTCGTCCAGCCACAGTTCGGTGACTGCCTCGGCATCAGCGGCTTCGAGCGCCTCGTAAAACGCGCGCTCGCATTCCTCCGGCGAGGCAAACAGCAGTGGCTTGGTCAGGCGTGACATGGCGAGGGACCGCGCGACCGGCTGTCGCGTCAATGCCCTTTGATCACTTCACCCGCGCGCAGCCGATAGACGGTGCCGCAATAGGGGCACATCGCCTGGCCGGTGTGCGCGATCTCGAGGAACACACGCGGGTGATGGTTCCAGACCGGCATGGCCGGATTCGGGCAGAACACCGGCAGATCGCTGGCCGACACCTCGACCACCGGCGTATCGGCCGCTTGCGGCGTCGACGACGGCCTGGCGCTCATACGGGCGTCAGCCATCGACGGTACTGGGCGGCGCGGCCGTTGACCACGTCGAAGAACAGCGACTGGATACGGGCGGTCACGGGCCCGCGCTGCCCGCTGCCGAGCACCCGTCCGTCCAGTTCGCGGATCGGCGTCACCTCGGCCGCGGTGCCGGTGAAGAACGCCTCGTCGGCCAGGTAGACATCGTCGCGCGTCATCGGCCGCGCGGTTACGGTGTATCCGAGGTCGCGCGCGAGTTCGATGACGGTTGCGCGAGTGATGCCGGTCAGGCCCGAGACCATCTCCGGCTCGAAGACCTGTCCGTCCCGCACGATGAACAGGTTCTCGCCTGCACCTTCGGCAACGAAGCCCTGCGTGTCGAGCAGCAACGCCTCGTCGTAGCCGTCACGCACCGCCTCCTGGTTCGCCAGGATCGAATTGACGTAGTGACCCGAGGTCTTGCTGCGGACCATCGAGACGTTGATGTGGTGGCGCTGGAACGACGAAGTCTTGACGCGGATCCCGCGCTGCAGGCCTTCTTCTCCGAGATAGGCGCCCCAGGGCCACGCCGCGATCGCAACATGTACCGCGGCACCTTTCGGACTGACGCCCATCTTCTCCGACCCGTAGAACGCCAGCGGACGCAGATAGCAGGACTCGAGCTTGTTCGCGCGCACCACTTCGCGCTGCGCTTCGAAGAGCTGGTCGCGGCTGTACGGCATTTCCATCATGAAGATCTTGGCCGAGTTGAAGAGGCGGTCGGTGTGCTCCCGCAACCGGAAGATCGCCGTCCCATGCTCGGTCTTGTACGCGCGCACGCCCTCGAAGACCGCCAGGCCGTAGTGCAGCGAATGCGTCAGCACGTGGGTCGTGGCATCCCGCCACGGCACCAGCTTGCCGTCGTACCAGATGAAGCCGTCCCGATCGGCCATCGACATGCCGCTCTCCCGTCACCGTGCTCGTGGCGAGGGATTCTAGCGAACGGCCGGTCGCCGGCCCGGCACGCCGCCTACGCGCAGCGGCGTTGCGCGCGGACGGAGCAGTTCAGGGCCGATCGGCACGTTGTCGGTGTAGCCCTTGACCTCGATCTTCTGGCCGGTCAGCGTCTTGAAGACCGGAGCGATCTTCGAGAGCGTCGTTTCGCCTGCCCCGTGCAGCGTGTCACGCTGCGCTACGTGAGTCCTGATGGCGGGCGCAGCAACGCTGCTGCGTCCGCCCGGGGTCCGCGGCGATTACTTTGCCGGCGTGAAGCCGATCGCCACCGAGTCGGTGTAGGTGACCTTCATCTGGTCGCCGACCTTCACACCGGTCAGCATCGCCGGGTCCTTCATCTTGACCTCGGAAAAGTGCCCGTAGGGTCCGCGAACCAGTACCGTGCCCTTGGCCTGATTCACCGCATAGATGTTGGTCACGACCGTGATCTTGCGCAGCGCCGCCGCGCCGGGCTTGTTACCTGCCTTGGCGCGTTCGCTGTCGTCGTAGGTCGAGATCATGCGAATGCCGTCGCCCTTCTGGAAGTCGACCGCCACCGACTGGATGTACTCGACCACCAGCTTGTCGCCGACCTTGATCTTTGCAAAGTTCTTCACCGAACTGTCGGCAACCACGGCGAATTCGTTGCCCTCGGGTCCGCGCAGCGTGACGATGCGGTTCTTGGAATCGATCGCCTCGACCTCCGCCGTGACCTTCACGGCTTCGAGCTTGGCCTCGGCGTCCTTGATCTGCATCGGCGCCTTGGCCAGACCGGACTTGGCCGGGGCCGCGGGCTGCTGAGCGAATGCGGGGCCGATCGCGAATGCGGCGGCGAGCGCCGCGGTCATCAAAGTGGTTTTACTCATCTGTGGTGTGCTCCTGAAAGTGTTGAAGCGCCGTAACTGTCGCGCGGCACGGCGCAAGACCGCAGTAACTTGGGTGCGACGGTTCATCTCGGGCCGATTCGTTGAGCAGGCGGAGCGACGCTCACCCCGCTCGCGCACTCAGAGCGCCAATCAGAACCTGAAGCTCGCTCCGACCGCCACACCGTTGAAGGTCATCGTCTGCAGCGGCTCGCCGGACTTGAATTCGTAGTCGAGATAACGCCAGGCGGCGATCAGATCACCCCATCCGAACGAGTATCCCACGCCGACGATTGCCTGCCAGGTGAACTTGGAATTGCCGCCCCCGACATCGGCATAGTACGGCACGAACCAGCGCAGGTCGTCGGACTGGGTCTGTGCCTGTGCGACGGGCGCCGCGATTCCCAGCAGCACCGTGGCCAGGCTAAGGACGGTCCTGTGTACCTTGCCTCTGAATACGTTCATGTTCATTCCGTCAAGCGTTCGAGCCGTCGGCCGAGGCCAGGTGCAGTTTCCGGCGGGCGGAGGGTACACGCGGGGACTGCGCCTAAGCAGGCTATTCCGGCCAAACTTCGGTCTTCTTGAACTGGGTCAAGACCTGCGCGCCCAGACCGCCCCCGGAATCCGGGACAACCGATCGCGCTGACTACGTCGGGACTCGCGCCCGTCCGGTCTGCACGTCGACGATTCGTCCGGACGCGCGGTCAGACTACGATATTCGTCGCACTAGCCAGTGACTTTGCTCTGAGCGTGTACAGCCGAATCATGCACAGCCCCTTGACGCCTCGATGACCCTGTTTGCGGGTTTCGGTCGGGATCCCGCCGTGGCGCAAGTCCGGCGCGACGCGTTTGTCCGCGGCGCCCGCGCAATCGCGCCAGCACTGATGGCGACCTCGATCTGGGGGCTGGTAGCCGGCGTCGCGATGATCAAGACCGGGCTCACAACCGCGCAGGCCCTTGCCATGACGCTGCTCGTCTATTCGGGCAGTGCGCAGATGGCTTCGCTGCCGCTGATCGGTGCAGGCGCTCCGGTGTGGGTTGTGCTCGTGACGGCGGCCGTCGTCAATCTGCGTTTCATCGTGTTTTCCGCCACGCTCTGGCCGTACTTCGGCCGTCTGCCCATGCCGCGCCGGCTGCTGCTGGGCTATCTGACCGCGGACATCGGTCTGGCCGTGTTCATCGCGCGCTACGGCGGCGTCGCGGACGACCAGCGGGGCAACGAAGAGCAGCGCTGGTTCTATCTGGGCATCCTGGCCGCGACCTGGCTGTCGTGGCAGCCGATGTCGATTCTCGGCATCGCGCTCGCCGAGGTGATCCCCGGAAACTGGGGTCTCGAGTACGCCGCGATCCTGGCCTTGATCGCCATTCTGGTGCCGATGTTCTCCGATCGACCGGCCATCGCGGGCTGCCTGACCGCAGGCATCGTGGCGGTCATTACCGCCGCACTGCCGCTGAAGCTCGGCCTCCTGCTGGCGGTCATCGCCGGCGTGGCCGTCGCGATGGCGACCGATGCACACGCGACACGTGCGGCGCAGGCGCGATCGACATGATGTCCCCCACCGAGATCTGGCTGACAATTGCGGGGCTGGCGCTGCTGACGGTGGTGACGCGCAACGCGTTTCTCGTGCTGGGACACCGCATCGCGCTGCCCGAGCGCGTGCAGCACGCGCTGCGTTACGCGCCGGCGTGTGCGCTGGTCGCGCTCGTCGTGCCGGAAGTGGTGCTGCAATCGGGCTCGCTCGCGCTCGGAATGCTCAACCCGAAACTGGTCGCGGCGCTGGTAACCGTCGCGGTGGTCGTTTTCACGCGGTCGGCGGTCGCGGCCATCGTTCTGGGCATGCTGGCGTACACGCTCGTGCGGCTCGTGTAGCCACCGTCGCTTCGCGTCATCGGCGCGGTTCCCGCGCGCGCACCGCCGGCAGAACCCACAGCGCAAGCAGCACGGTGGCGGTGGCGACGAGTCCGCCCGCAGCGATGAACGCCGCGGCGGAGCTGGCTGCCGACCAGATCCAGCCGAATGCCGCTGACGCGGGCAGCAGCAACAGACCCTTGGTCAGGTAGTACCAGCCGTAGGCGGTGCCCAGCGCTTCGGGCGGCACGAGATCTGCGATCAGCGCGCGCTCGGCGCCTTCGGTCGCGGCCATGTACACGCCCAGCAGCAGCGCGATACCCCACAGCAGCACCGCATCGCCGACGAGTGCAAGCGCCGCGAACAGCAGCGCATGCAGCGACCAACCGCCGACCATCAACGGCACGCGTCCGATACGGTCCGACCACGACGACAGCGGTACCGAGAGCAGCGTCGACGTTGCGGCCACCAGCGCCCACAGCAGCGCAACACGGCCGGGGCTCATGCCGAGTTCGCTCGCGCGCAGCAGGATGAACGCGTTGGACGCCTGGCCCAGGGTGAAGATCGCGAGTACCAGAAGCATGCGTCGGAAAGGCGGTTGCATCGCGCTCCAGTTCCAGCTGCGCGATACCTCGCGGGGAACCTCGAGCGTTGCCGGCTCGCGGATCGCCAGGGCCAGCGCAACGCAGAGCGCGCCCGGCAGTGCCGCCCAAAGCAGGATGTCGCGGATCGGCACCTGCAACGCCAGCAACCCTGCAGCCGCGAGCGGCCCGATGACCGCACCGGCGTTGTCGAACGCCCGATGCAGCCCGAATGCCAGGCCGCGCTGCGCGGCCGGCACCGAGTGCGCGAGCAGTGCATCGCGCGGCGACGATCGCAGTCCCTTCCCCAGCCGATCCAGCACGCGCAATACCAGCAGCGCGGGCCATGAAGTGACGAGGGCGATGACTGGCCGCGCGACGGCGGCCAGCCCATAGCCGACAACGACAAATCCCTTGGCGCGCCGCACACGGTCGTACCAGACCCCCGACACCAGTTTGAGCAGCGCCGCAGCGGCCTCGGCCGCGCCTTCGACCAACCCGAGCGCACGAGGGCCTGCGGCCAGCACGGTCGCCAGGTACAGCGGTATCAGCGGATAAACGAGTTCTGAGGCGGCATCGTTGAGCAGGCTGATCACGCCCAGCATCCAGACGGTGCGCGGCAGGGAACGCAGGGCGAATCGCATGATCTAGTGTTCGAAGACCGCGTGCCAGAGCCGGCGCACTGCGTCGGCTTCATGCTCGACTCGCTCGGGCTCGACGCGCGCGCGCTCGGCGCCGTTGAGTCGCAGCCGGTGCTGGATCTGCCGGAAAGTGCGGTAGGCGTCGGCGACCCGGTGCGCCAGCGTCGGATCGATCAACCCCATTTTTCCCGCCATCTGCAGCAGCGCAATGTTGCCCAGGTTGCGCATCAGTTCGGGGCGAGTGTGCGCGTGCGCCAGCACCAGACACTGGACGATGAATTCGATGTCGACCATGCCGCCGCGATCGTGCTTCAGGTCGAACAGCGGCGTGGCGTTCGGATGGCCGTCGAGCATCTTGCGTCGCATGGCAATCACCTCTGCGCGCAGCGCGGGCAGATCGCGTTCCCTCGCCAGGATCGCGACACGCTCTTCCTCGAAGCGCCGACCGAGGTCAACGTCGCCGCACGAGCAGCGGGCGCGGGTCAGCGCCTGTGTCTCCCACACCCACGCTCCGAGCCCGTCGTCGTTACGCTGGTAGCGCGAGAACGCGTCGAACGACGACACCATCAGCCCCGCATTGCCGTTCGGTCGCAGCCGCAGGTCGATGTCGAACAGGATGCCCGAGGAGGTCTGGGTGGTCAGCCAGCTCACCAGCCGGCGCGCCAGCATCGAGTAGATCTCCGGCGCGTCGGGGTGCGCGTCGTCATAGAGAAAGATCAGGTCGAGGTCGGAGGCATAACCGAGTTCCTTGCCGCCGAGCTTGCCGTAGGCGATGACGGCGAAAGCGGGTGCGGGGCGATGCCGCTTGGGCACTGCTTTCCACGCGCATTCGAGTGTCAGCGCGAGCGTTGCATCGGCCAGCGCGGACAGGTGATCGGCAAGGCGCTCGACCGTCAGCCGGCCGTCGAGATCGGCCACCAGAAGGCGGAAGACCTGCGCGTGATGATGGTCGCGCAGCAGGTTCATCTGCGCTTCCTGATCCCCGTCCGACTCGGCGAGCTGCACGCGAACGCCGTCAGCCCAGCGGTTCCAGTCCGGCGTGTGCTCGTTGTCGAACAGTTCGACGCGTTCGTCGAGCAGTTCGTCGAGCAAGATGGGGTGGCGTACCAGGTAGTCGGTCGCCCAGCGGCTGGCCGCCAGCAGGCGCATCACACGCTCCAGCGCGGGCGGAAACTGGTTGAGCAGCGCGATGTAGGTGCTGCGGCCGGCAATCACCTCCACCAGCTGCGCAAAGCGTGCGAAGAGCTCGTCGGCTCCGATGTCGCGCGCCGCTCCCTTCGAACGTTCGGCTGCCGCATCGAGTCCGGACATGAGCAGCCGCTCGATCCGCGCCCGCGTCGCCTCGTTGGCAACCTGCACCCGGCGCGCGGACAGCACCCCGCGCAAACGCTGCGCAGTCGCGGCAATGTCCACGTAGCCGATCGCGGCCAGATGCTCATCCAGCGCGGCTCCGTTGGCGCTGTCGCCCCGAGCGTCCTGCAGAGTGAAGGGCAAGCGATCGGCGGCCGGCTCGACGAATACGGCGTCGAAGGCGCCGGCCACATACTCGCGCACCGCGCGATACTCGGCGAGCAGCGCATCTGCATCGCGCGCACCCATCAGCGCCGCAACGCGTGCGCGTGCCGCACCATCGTTCGGCAGCACGTGCGTCTGCGCATCGTCCACATACTGCAGCGCGTGCTCGAGGTTGCGCAGGAATTCGTAGGCCGCGGCCAGCCTGTCGCTGGTCTCGCGTGGCAGCGCACCGAACTCCGCCAGGCCGGCGAGCGTCGCCAGGGTCGACCGCGAACGCAGTCGCGGCTCGCGGCCGCCGCGAATCACCTGGAAGGTCTGTGCGAGGAATTCGATTTCGCGTATTCCGCCTCGACCGAGCTTGACGTTGTCGCTGCGGCCTCCGCGGCCGGCTGCCCGACGCCCGGTTTCTGCGCGGATCAGCGCATGCAGTTCACGCAATGCGGCGATCGCCCCGTAGTCCAGGTACTTGCGAAAGACGAACGGGCGCACGACGCCTTCCAGCGCCGCGCGCTGGGCCGCGAACTGCTCGACAGTGGCAAACACCGGACACGACACGACGCGACCCTTGAGCCAGGCGAAGCGTTCCCACTCGCGACCCAGGGCCACGAAGTATTCCTCCAGCATCGCGTTGGAAACGGCCAGCGGCCCGGCATCGCCGTTCGGGCGCAACCGCATGTCGACGCGGAACACGAAGCCGTCGGACGTCGCCTCGGCCAGCGCTGCGATCACCCGACGGCCGAGGCGCTCGAAGAATTCGTGATTCGTCAGCGGGCGCGTCGGCGCCGTGTATTGCGCGTCGGCCTGCGTCGTGCCGTCCTCGTCGTAGACGAAAACGAGGTCGACGTCCGACGAGACGTTGAGCTCGGCGCCGCCCAGCTTGCCCATGCCAACCACCAGCAGATCCTGCGGCAGACCCTCGGCGCTAGTGGGCACGCCATGCACTGCAGCCAGTTCGCGCGCATGGAATTCGATCGCAGCGTGCAGCGCGACTTCCGCCAGGTCCGTTGTCGTCCGCACCACTTCGGCGAGGTCCGCGATCCCGGTCGCGTCGCGCGCGATCAGCGCGAGCATCACCATTCGTCGCAGGCGACGTAGCGCGACAGCCAGCGCCTTACCGTCAGCCGCCGGCGCCGGTTCGCGCACGAGCAGCGAGCGCATGCGATCCGCGCTCCAAGGATCGGTGGCGAGCGTGCGCAGCAGATCGAGGCGGACGTCGACGGGACTGTCATGCCCGGCTTCGAGATCCAGCGCGCGGGCCACGTAATGAGAAAGGCGCGGGAGCTCATCGAGTGGCAGCGGTTCGGGCCGTCGCCAGGCGTTGCCCAAATCGAGGTTCGGAGAAGTCACGATCAGCGGCCGGATGCAGGGTGTGTCTTCGCCAGGCGCTCCGGTGCTCTGTGATAGAGTGGCCTCGCCCTTGTCGAGGCGGCCGCATCATCGGATGCCTGCAGGTCCCGTGACCCCGGGGACCGCGCGACAGGACACCGATTGTAGATTCTTCAATGACGAGTCGCTGCCGTCGACCGCATTCGTCGCGGAGCGCCGCCAACCGGTGCATTGACCGTTGAACTCGTCCCAACCGTCCGGCCCGCAGAACGAACCTCCGTCGACCGAACGGCCGGCGACGCTGGCGCGCGAAATCGGCATACGCGCCCATGCGATCGAACACGCGGTCGAGGTTTCGCTCGAGCACGGCCTGCACGCGGTCGAAGACTCGGTCGCCCGCCGCTATGGGCTGCGAGCGGTACGGGCGCTGCACGGCCTGCTGCGAGCGCTCGGTTGGCTGGCGCTGGCCTCGTGCTTTGCATTCGGCTTCACGCTCCTCGCCTTGCGCTACTGGCTGCTGCCGGACATCGATGGCATGCGACCACGCATCGAAGCGATCGCCAGTTCGCTGCTGGGGGCACCCGTGACGATCGGACGCATCGACGCGAGCTGGCAGGGCGTCAACCCGGCGCTCGCGCTGCAGGACGTGCAGATTGCCAAGCCCGGTGGGGGTGCCGCACTGTCATTGCCGCGCATCGAGGGAACGCTGTCGTGGACCAGCCTGCCCGCCATGCAACCCCGCTTCTGGCGGCTGCGGATTTTTTCGCCCGAGCTCGAGGTGGTGCTGCTGGCGGACGGCACGCTATCGGTCGCCGGCTTCGTCATCGACCCGAAGGCAAGCGGTGGCGACAGCCAGGTCGTCGACTGGCTGCTCGAGCAGCGGCAGCTCACCGTCTGGGACGCCCGCGTCGTGCTGCGAGATGAGCGCGGTGCGACGACGCGTGAGATCGCGTTTTCCGATGCAGATCTGCTGATTCAGTCCGGATTCGGCGGCTACCGCCTGGGGTTGCAGCTCGCACCACCGCCGGCGCTCGCGGCCCCGATCGACATCCGCGGCGATCTTCAGCCGCCGGCCTTCGGCCGCCGTTCCGACTTCGCGCACTGGAGCGGCGAATTGTTCGCGCAGGTCGACTACGTCGATCTGGTTCAGCTCAACCAGTGGCTGCGCGCACCGGCCGATGTGCAACGCGCGGCCGGCGCCGTGCGCGCCTGGCTGCACATCGACAACGCCGAAGTGCTCGGCGCGACCGTCGACCTGGCACTCAAGGATGTCAACGCCCGGCTCGCGACCGACCTGCAGCGGCTGCAGCTGAGCTCGTTCCAGGGGCGTGTGACACAGAAGCGCTGGGGCGACGAGGCACGCGGCGGCCAGGAGATCGGGCTCGTGGGGACCACTTTCGTGATGGCCAACGGCTCGCGATTCCCACCGCTCGACCTGACCTACCGGTCGACGCGGGCGGCCGGTGCGCGGCCGCAGCACATTGAAGTCGTCGGCTCCCGCATCGACCTGCCCAGCCTGGCAAACATCGCGACCCACCTGCCGCTGGGTCGTTCGCTGCGCGAAGCGATCGAACGCTACGCACCGCGCGGCAGACTGGCGGACTTCGCAATGAGCTGGGACGGCGCCGAACCCGAGTGGCGCAGCGATGACCGCGAAGGCGCGCTTCGAGGATCTGTCGATTGCCGCGCAGACCGCCGCGAGGCGCGGAGCCGCGCGCCGTCGGCACGCCCGGGCTTCGAACGGCTCAGTGGAACGGTGCAGCTCGCTCGCGGAACTGGAACACTGAGGCTCTCCAGCCGCGATGCTGCGGTGGTCTTCCCGGGTGTCTTCCGTGAACCGCGGGTCGCGCTGACTCAACTCGATGCCGAAGTGAGCTGGAAGCAGAATCCGCAGCTCGAACTGCGCATCGAATCGCTGCTGGTTGCGAACGCCGACTTCGAAATCACTGCCAGCGGCCTTTGGCGTGCATCCTCCTCCGACCGCGGACCAGGCGAAGCGGACCTGAGCGGCAGGATCGCGCGGCTCGACGCGCGCAGCGCCTATCGCTACGTTCCGCTCGCTGCCGGTGACGCCGCGCTCGACTGGCTGCAGTACGCCTTGCTCGACGGGCGGCTGAGCGACGGCAGCTTCCGCCTGCGCGGCGACCTGGCGAAGTTTCCTTATCCGCGCGCGGCGGACGGCGAGTTCCGCGCCGGCGGCCGGTTGCGTGGCGGTGTCGTCGACGTCGCGCCGTCGGCGGACGCCGATGGACATCGAGTGCCCGGTTCGCACTGGCCCCTGCTGCGCGACATCGATGCGGACGTGCTGTTCGAGCGCGAGGGCATGAGCGTGCGCGCAGCGCGCGGCACGATCGGCGGCACCAACATCGTCGAGGCGACTGCTCGCATCGCCGACCTCGGCCACGATGCCACGCTCGAGGTGCGTGGCCAGGTTGCCGGCGAACTGGCCCGGATGTTCGACTACGTCAACAGCAGCCCGCTCGTACGCACGCTGGGCGCCGTCACACGCGGCGCGCTGACGCGCGGCCCCGCGCGGATCGACCTGAAGCTCGACATACCGCTGACGCATGCCAGCGACGTGCGGGTGGCAGGCGCCCTGCAGTTGCTGAACAACGACCTGACGATCGTCGATGTTCCGCCTTTCACGCGCGTGGCCGGTACCGTCAATTTCACCGAGCGCGGGGTCCGCTTCAACAACCTCGCGGCCGGCTTTCTCGGAGGACAGGCCCGGCTCGATGCCAGCACGCGCGCCGACGGCGCGACCGTCATCAATGCCAGCGGGGCCGCGACCGTACCGGGAATTCGGCGCGCGATCGCGGTGAGCGTCGTGCAGCGGCTGCTCGACCGCATGCAGGGCAACACGCGCTACACGGCGGCGCTGACTGTCGAGGGCGGCGGGATGACCCTGCAGGCCGACTCCGATCTGGTGGGAGTGGCCATCGACGGCGTCGCGCCGCTGCGGAAGGCGGCTGCCGAGCCGCTGCCGCTGCACCTCGAAAAGGTCAGTCGGCCAGGCACGGACGACCTGCGCGTGACCGCCGGCAAGCTGGTCGGTGTGCGGTTAGAACGACAGCGCGAACAGGATGTTCTGAAGCTCACGCGCGGCGTAGTCGCGATCAACGAGCCGCCCAATCCGCCCGAATCGGGCATGCTGGTGCTCGCGTCGATGCCGCGCATGGATGTCGAAGCCTGGGCGAACTGGCTCGGCATCGAGCTCGGGGCTACCGTCGCGGGCGCTCCTGCGCCGTCGGACGGTGATGATCTGCAGATCGACTATGTCGCGTTGCGGACCGCCGATCTCGTGATCGGCAATCGATCATTTCGCAACGTGACGCTCGGCGCTTCGCGCGTCGCCGGCGGCGGCTTCGACGCGAACCTCGTCGCAGACGCGGCGGTCGGCTACATCGGCTGGCACCCGGGCCCAGCCGGCAGCGTCGGCGCCGCGCGGCTTGGCCAGATCTCTGCGCGGCTCTCGAAGCTCGTCATCCCGGCTGCCAAGACCGGCGAGGTGGTCGACGTACTGCGCGCTCCGACGCGGCAGTACCCGGCCATTGAAGTGGCAGTCGAGAACTTCGAACTGGGCGAGACAAAACTCGGCCGTCTGGACCTGGCCGCAGCAAACTCGGGCACCGGAATGGCTGCAGCGTGGAAACTCTCCAAGCTGGACATCACCAACCCGGACATGAAGCTCACGGCCCAGGGCGACTGGATACCGACTGCCGGCGGCGCGCGCCGCATGCAGGTCAAGTTCGCGTTCGATACGAGCGACGCCGGCGCGACGCTGGCGCGCTTCGGCATGGTCGGCGCGGTAGCGCGCGGCAACGGACGGCTCGACGGGACGCTCGAATGGGTCGGCTCTCCGCTGGAGATCGATTACCCGTCGCTGTCAGGGACGATGGCCTTGCGCGTCGACGATGGGCGATTCATGAAGGTTGAGACGCGCGGCGCCGGACGACTGCTGACCGTGCTTTCGCTGCAGGCGCTTTCGCGCACGCTGATCACGGACACCCGCGAGACGTTCGGCGAGGGCTTCGCCTTCAGTTCGATCCGGGCCGACGCGACGGTCAACCGCGGCGTGCTGTCGACACAGAACTTCCGCATGGCGGGTTCCGGTGCGGCGGCGCTGATGTCGGGCACGGTCGATCTGCGCAAGGAAACACAGCAACTGCACCTGGTCGTGCTGCCGGAGATCGACGCGTCAACGGCGGCGCTGGCACTCGGTGTGGCGAATCCGATCATCGGACTGGGTGCGCTGGTCGCCAACATGGTGCTCAAGGCACCCCTGTCGAAGGCGTTCGCACTCGAATACGACATCACCGGCAGCTGGAACGATCCGATCGTCGCGCGCGCCGGCCGCGTCGCTTCCACCGCACCGGAGAATCCTCGATGAACACCGATGCGCCGGCTCCCGGAACACTGCGTGTCGCTGCCGTGCAACTGGTGTCGACCACGCGAGTCGACGACAACCTCGCGACCGCGGCGCGGCTGATCGCCGAGGCCGCCTCGCTAGGAGCACAACTGGTGGCGCTGCCCGAATACTTCTGCCTGATGGGCATGGCGGACACCGACAAGGTCAGGGTGCGCGAGGCGCTCGGCCGCGGACCAATCCAGGAGTTCCTGTCCGCCCAGGCGCGCACGCATCGCGTGTGGCTGGTCGGCGGCACGCTGCCACTGGAGGCTAGCGAGCCCGATCGCGTGCTCAATACGACGCTGGTGTTCGACCCGCAGGGCGCGCTCGTCGCCCGCTACGACAAGATGCATCTGTTCCGCTTCACGCGCGGCGCAGAAAGCTACGACGAAGCAGTGACGATCGCGCCCGGCGCCGAAGTCGCCACGTTCACGCTGTCGGCGCCGCAGGGACCGACACTCAGGATCGGCCTGTCGATCTGCTATGACCTGCGGTTTCCGGAGCTTTACCGCGCGATGGGCCAGCCGGACCTGATCCTGGTTCCGTCCGCGTTCACTGCCACCACCGGGCGGGCGCACTGGGAAGTGCTGCTGCGCGCTCGCGCAATCGAGAACCTGTGTTACGTGCTGGCGCCGGCGCAGGGCGGGCGCCATGAGAATGGCCGGGCCACGTTCGGGCACTCGATGCTCGTCGATCCGTGGGGCGAGGTCCTGGCCGATCGCCCTGAAGGCCCAGGGGTTGTTATCGGCGAGGTCGACCCGCAGGTGATCGCCCGTTGCCGCGCCTCGCTCCCCGCACTGTCCCACCGCGCGCTGTGACGCCGACCGGGACCGATACACTTCGCGCTGCGACGCGCCCTGCCCCCTCCATGAAACCCTCCGATTTCACCCTCGACCGCCTGGCCACCGCCAAGCGCCTGCTGCTCGACCCGTTCGGCCTCGACGAGGCCCGGCTGCAGCAGGTGCTGGCCACGATATTCCGGCACCGCACCGACTACGCCGACCTCTACTTCCAGTACACGCGCAGCGAGTCGTTTTCGCTGGAGGAAGGCATCGTCAAGAGCGGCAGCTTCGATATCGAACAGGGTGTCGGTGTTCGCGCCCTCGCCGGCGACAAGACGGCTTTCGCCTACTCGGACGACATCTCTATCGACGCGCTGAACGAGGCTGCGCTGGCAGCGCGCGCGATTGCGCGACACGGCAGCGGGCGGGTGCGAGTGGCGCCGCGGGTTGCGCCGCGCGCGCAGGTCGCCTTCTACGGTACCGCCGATCCGGTCGCGTCGCTCGACGCCGCCGAAAAGATCCGCATGCTCGAGCGCATCGAGCACCACGCCCGCGCGCACGACGCACGCGTCAAGCAGGTGATGGCAAACATGGGCGCCGAGTACGACGTGGTGCTGGTAGCGCGCAGCGACGGCGTGCTCGCGGCCGATGTGCGACCGCTGGTGCAGCTCTCGGTGACGGTCATCGTCGAGGACAACGGCCGGCGCGAGCAGGGATATTCGGGAGGTGGCGGCCGCCATGATCTCGCATGGTTCACCGAGGATCGTCTGTCCGACTTTGCCCGCAAGGCGGTCGACCAGGCGCTGGTCAACCTGGATGCCCGCCCGACGCCGGCCGGTGTGATGCCTGTCGTGCTTGGCCCCGGCTGGCCCGGCATCCTGCTGCACGAGGCGGTCGGTCACGGCCTCGAGGGCGATTTCAACCGCAAGGGTTCGAGTGCATTCGCCGGACGCATCGGCGAGCGCGTCGCGTCACGCGGAGTCACCGTCGTCGACGACGGCACGCTCTCCAATCGTCGCGGATCACTGAACATCGACGACGAAGGCAACCCGACGCAGCGAACAGTGATGATCGAGGACGGCATTCTGCGCGGCTACATCCAGGATTCGATGAATGCCCGACTGATGAAGGTGGCCCCCACCGGCAACGGTCGGCGTGAATCGTTCGCACACCTGCCGATGCCGCGCATGACCAACACCTACATGCTCGGCGGCCAGGACGATCCGAGCGACATCATCCGGTCGGTGAGCAAGGGTGTGTACGCGACGAATTTCCGCGGCGGCCAGGTCGACATCACCAACGGCAAGTTCGTCTTCGCCATGGCCGAGGCCTACCTGATCGAAGATGGGCACGTCACCGCGCCGCTGAAGGGAGCCACGCTGATCGGCAACGGCCCCGACGCGCTGACGCGCATTACGATGATCGGCAACGACATGAGCCTCGATGCCGGCATCGGAACTTGCGGCAAGGACGGCCAGAGCGTGCCCGTCGGCGTCGGCCAGCCGACCCTGCGCATCGAAGGCCTGACGGTCGGCGGAACGGCTTAGTACTGCTGCGTACACGAATCGGCAGAAGCC
>CAVPGM010000036.1:0-25349 GCA_963703945.1 uncultured beta proteobacterium
ACCACAGGCGTCCTGGACTCCGGTCAGGCTTCTGGCAGCGGGCGGCGAGTGAGCACCGACGAGATCCGCAATGCCGTACTGACGGCGATCCACTCGATCGCGCCGGAGATCGATGTGCAACAGATCCGGCCGGATCTGCCGTTGCGCGGCCAGGTGGATCTCGATTCGATGGATTGGCTCAATGTGATCACCAGCCTGCATGAGCAATTGTCGATCGATATTCCGGAGTCCGACTACGGACGACTGTCGAGCCTGAATTCCATCGTTGACTTCGTTGCATCGAGACAAGCGGCAGCGCTTGGCGCGCCGGCGCGCGCACTTGGGCAGGTCGAGCCCGGCCTGCCCGTCGCGCACTACACGGTCGACGGGACGCTGGTTACCGTGCGGCCGATCAGTCGTGAAGACTCGGCGCTGGAGGCTGATTTCGTCCACGAGCTCTCGACCGAGGCGCGTTACAAGCGCTTCATGGGCACGGTGGTGGATCTGCCGCCGGCCAAGCTGCAGTATCTGACCGACGTCGACCAGGTTCGGCACGTGGCGCTGGTGGCGACCGTGGATCGGGAGGGCAGGCAGGCCCTGGTGGGCGCCGTCCGTTATGCGGTCGACCCGACCGGTAAGAGCTGTGAATTCGCCATCGCGGTCGTTGACGTCTGGAAAGGGACCGGACTGGCGGGAATCCTGATGCAGGCCCTGATCGGCATCGCGCGCACCCGGGGCCTCGCTACGATGTATGGCCTCGTGCTGGCGACGAACCAAAAGATGCTGAAGTTCACTCGTCAGCTGGGGTTCAAGCAGCAGCACGAGCCCGAAGACTACTCGACCGTTCGGGTGACTCTCGCGCTCTGACCAAATGCGCGATTCAGCGCAGCTTGCCGACGCAGTATTCGATCAGCTTGTCCAGCGTCGTCAACTGACCGACATCGGCGTCGGGAATATCGATGCCGAGCCGGCTGTGCACGGCCACGAGGAAGTTCATCCAGTCCACCGAATCGAGATCGACCTGATCGCGCAGGCGCTGCGAAGGCTTGAGCGCGGACACATCGACTTCCGGCGCGATCACCGCCAGGCATTCGAGCAGCCTGCTGCGCAGTTCTTCGCGAGTCACGGCTTGCCTCGGACGAGCTCCTCGGGCTGCTGCAGCAGCTCGCGCAGCGCCGCCAGGAACAGACCGCCGCGATGGCCGTCGCTGACCCGATGATCGGCGCCGAGACTGGCACCGACGAGCGGCACTGCGCGCAGCGCGCCGTTGACGAGCCACGGCCGTTCGACCACGCGTCCGAAGCCGGCGATCGCAACCTGCGGCGGGTAGATGATCGGAAACACGCTGTGCACGCCCTGGTCGCCGAGATTGGTCACGGTGATCGTGGCATCCGACAATTCCGAGCTCTTCAGCGAACCGGCGCGGGTTCGCTGCACGAGGTCGAGCAGTTCGCGGTTGAGCGTCTCCAGGTCCTTGTCCGCGGTGTCATGCAGTGCGGGCGCGATCAGGCCGCCGGTGCGCAGCGAGATCGCGACGCCGAGGTGGATGCCGGCACCCGGCACGAACCCGCCGTCGCGGTAGAAGCCGTTGAACTCCGGGTAACGCCTGAGTGCCAGCGCGACCGCACGCAGCAAGAGCGGGGCCAGCAGCAAGCGGTCGGCGATGCCGCGCTCCGTGTTCAGTCGCGCCAGCAATTCGACGGCCGCCGCCAGAGGGATGTCTTCGGCGAGGTAGTAATGCGGGATCTCGCGCTTGCTGCGCGCCATCGCGGCCGCGATCGTTTGCCTCATCGCGTCGGCCCGGCTCGGCGGCGGCTTGGCGACTGGACCCGCAGCCTCGACATCGGCCAACGTGATCACGCTGCCCTCGCCGGTGCCCTTGAGCTGCGCCAGATCCAGCCCGAGCTCGGCAGCGCGTTTGCGCGCGGCGGGCGAGGCGGCAGGCGCGCGTGCGGGCTCCGGCATCGCGGGTGGCCCCGGCGGCTGCGCCGCTGCGGCGCGCAGCGCCGCGATGCGCGGCTCGAGCTCGCTCGCGGTTTCGCCGGTCTCGAGCAGCACGGCGATCGGCGTGTTGACCGCGATCTCGGTGCCGGGCTCGATCAAGAGCGCGGCCACCGTGCCGTCGTGCCAGCACTCGACGTCGATCGCCGCCTTGGTCGTGTCCACCACCGCGACGACATCGCCCTTCTTCACTGCGTCACCGGGCCGCACGCGCCACTCCAGCAGTGTGCCCTTGTCCATGTCGGAGCCGAGCGACGGCAGGCGAAACTCGATCATGCCGGCTGCCCGCAGAGTCGAGACGCCGCCGCGATGATCTTCGGCGGCATCGGCAGTGCGGCATCTTCGAGGTGCTTGGCATAGGGCATCGGCACTTCCTCGCTGCACACCCGCGCCGGTGGCGCATCGAGATCGTAGAAGGCGCGCTCGGCGAGACCGGCCATGATCTCGGCCGCCAGGCTGCAGGTGCACCAGCCTTCGTCGACGACCAGCACGCGATGGGTCTTGCGCAACGATGCGACCAGCGTGCCCCAGTCGAGCGGTCGCAGCACACGCAGATCGATCACTTCGGCGTCGATGCCCTGCCGAGCCAATGCCGCCGCCGCCTCATCGACCCGCGGCAGCGAGCCGCCGTAGGTCACGATGGTGAGGTCCTTGCCGGCGCGCCGCACGGCGGCGCGCTCGATGTCGACGACGGGCGCCGCTTCGCTCAGTTCGCCTTCGAGGTTGTAGAGCTGCGCATGCTCGAACATCACGACCGGATCCGGATCTTCGAGCGCCGGCCATAGCATGCCGCGCGCATCCGCGATCGTCGCCGGCGCCAGGACCCGGATGCCCGGTATATGCGCGTACCAGACCTCCAGGCTGTGCGAATGCTGCGCCGCGAGCTGGCGGCCGGCACCGGTGGCCATGCGGATCACCAGCGGCACAGAGAATTGGCCGCCCGACATGTGGCGCACCGTGGCGGCCGTGTTGACGATCTGGTCGAGGGCGAGCAGCGAAAAATTGACCGTCATGATCTCGACGATCGGCCGCAGGCCGCCGAGCGCGGCACCGATGCCGGTGCCGACGAACGCAAGTTCGGACAGCGGTGTGTCACGGATCCGCTCGGGGCCGAACTCGTCGTAGAAACCCTTGGTCACCGCATACGAGCCGCCGTACTTGCCGACATCCTCGCCCATGATGAACACGCGTGAATCGCGGCGCAGCGCTTCGCGGTGCGCCTCGCGCAGGGCTTCCCGATAGCTGGTGGCACGTGCGCTCATCGCAGCCCTCCGAATGGCGGAGCCGCTGCGGGTGGGCGCGGTGTTAGAACATCCTTCGTGAGATCCTCGACCGGCTCCCAGCTTCCCGCTTCGGCGAAGGCCACGGCCGCGTCGACCTCCTGCATCGCGGCCTGATCGAGCGCCAGGAACTGCGCTTCGGTCAGCATGTTCGCCGCCTTCAATCGCTGCGTGAACGTGTGGATCGGGCCGCGCTCCTTCCAGGCCTCGACCTCGGCCTTGGCACGGTACAACTCCGGTGTCGAACATCGAGTGCGCGCGGAACCGATAGGTATGCAATTCGAGGAAGTACGGCGCGCGCTCCTGCCGCACGTAGTCGACCGCGCGCGCGGCGGCAGCATCGACCGCCAGCACGTCCATGCCGTTGCAGTGCGCGGCCTCGATCCGATAAACCGCCGCCTTGGCCACCAGGTCGGTCTCCGATTCGGAGCGGGCGAGCGCAGTTCCCATCGCGTACAGATTGTTCTCGCACAGAAAGAGCACCGGCAGCCGCCACAGCGAGGCGAGGTTCAGCGATTCATGGAACACGCCCTCGGCCACTGCACCTTCGCCGAAGAAGCAGGCGGTGACGGCGTTTCCGCGCGGCAGCTGCTGGTCGGCCAGTGCGAGGCCGCAGGCGAGCGGCAGGCCACCGCCGACGATCGCGTTTCCGCCGAAGAAGCGCGTGGCCCGATCGAACAGATGCATGGAGCCGCCGCGGCCGCGCGAGCAGCCCTCCCGCTTGGCGTACATCTCGGCCATGATCGCGTTCATCGATACGCCGCGCAGCAGCGCCTGGCCATGCTCGCGATAGGTTGCGACCACGTTGTCTTCGGGCCGCAAGTGCGGCATCACGCCCGCGGCAACGGCCTCCTCGCCGATGTACAGGTGCAGGAAGCCGCGGATCTTGCCCGCGCCATAGAGCTCGGCGCAGCGTTCCTCCAGCCGCCGGATGCGCAGCATGTCGCGCACCCGCGCATGGCAGAAATCGGGCGGATAGCGCGTCACGTCGGTCGTGAACTTCGTGACCTCGGCAAGTTCCTGATCGAGAGATTTCATCGGCTCTCCTGCGACCAGCATCGGGGCGATCAGCGGTCAAGCGCCGGCATGGGCAACGCGTGCCCGGACGGTCCTGCCTTGCTCACGGCCTGTTGCCAGCGAACCGACGAATGCATCGATCCTGTCGTCGGCGCCCGCCTGGACCTCGCGCTCGGTCAGAGCCAGGGTGGCGGCCGGTTTTCTGCCGGCCAGAGCTTGCATCGTCGCGAACACGCGCGACGCGCCCGAGGCGCCCATCGTGCAGAAGAACGCAACGCGCTGTTTGCCCAACGGATGACCTTCGAGCCAACTGCGCACCGGACTCGACAGGCTCCAGAACCAGACCGGCGTACCGATCACGACGAGATCGTAGGCGGCCGGATTCTTGCCCGCCGGGCGCAGTGCCGGAGCAAGACAGGCGATCGCCTCGATCGCACACATCGCGTAGCCGAGTGCTCCCTTCAGCGGCTGCACGATGCGGATCTCGTCGAGATCCGCGTCGAGCCGGCGCGCGAGTGCCTGCGCGATCCGCCGAGTATTGCCGCTGCGGGAGTGAAAGACGATCAGTGTCCTGCGCATGCTGTCCTCCGATGCTGATGTTCGACTGCGCCGCCGATCGTCATTGGCTGCTCTCCAGGGTCGATGTATCCCCCTCGGGCAGCCCCAGCTCGCGGGCCTTCAGCAGGCGACGCATGATCTTGCCGCTGCGCGTTCGCGGCAGAGTGTCCGCGAAAGCGATCTCCTTCGGTGCCACCGCAGCGCCAAGCCGCTTGCGTGCGTGGCCCAGCAATTCCAGCCGCAATTCCTCGCTCCAGTTGTAGCCGCGCTTCAGCGCGACGAACGCCTTGACCGTTTCGCCGATCACAGGATCGGGTTTGCCGATCACGCCTGCCTCGGCCACCGCCGGGTGTTCCATCAGCGCGCTTTCGACCTCGAACGGGCCGATCAGATGGCCGGCGGACTTGATCACGTCGTCTGCACGCCCGACAAACCAGAAGTAGCCGTCGGCGTCACGCTTGGCGATGTCGCCGGTCAGGTACAGATCGCCGACGAAACACTTGCGATAGCGCTCTTCCTCGTTCAGGTAGCCGCGAAACATCGACGGCCAGCCGGCGCGCAGCGCAAGTTCGCCTTCGACATCGGGCTCTTCGATCACCTGCACCGAGCCGTCCTTCTGCTTGTGCACGATCGCGACGTCGACACCCGGAAGCGGCTTGCCCATCGAGCCTGGCTTGATGTCGAGCGCCGGCGTGTTGGCGATCATGATTCCGCCGGTCTCGGTCTGCCACCAGTTGTCGTGAATCGGCAGGCCCAGCACTTCCTGGCCCCACCACACCGCCTCCGGGTTCAGCGGCTCGCCGACGCTGGCGATGAAACGCAGCCGCGGGAAGCGGTACTTGTGTGCCAGTTCGTCGCCCGCCTTCATCAGCATGCGAATCGCCGTGGGCGCCGTGTACCAGACGCTCACCTGCTGCTCCTGCAGGATGCGATACCAGCGTTCGGCGTCGAATTCGGCTTCATCGACGATCATCGTCACACCGTGCAGCAGCGGCGCGATCACGCCGTACGACATGCCGGTAATCCATCCGGGATCGGCGGTGCACCAGAAGATGTCGTCTTCATGCAGGTCGAGAGCAAAGCGACCGGTGGCCCAATGGGTGACCACCGCGTCGTGTACATGCAGCGCGCCCTTGGGCTTGCCGGTCGTGCCACTGGTGAAATGCAGCAGCGCCAGATCTTCGGGCTGCGTCGGGACGACCGTGAACGCGGTGGACGCATCGGCCATCAGACGGTCGAGGTCGAGCGTGTCGGCGGACGGTTGGTCCGAACCAGTCTCACTCGGCGAACGCGCGAGCAGCACATGCTGCAGGGACGGCACCATGTCGCGGATCGGCAGCACCTTGCGCCGATACAGCGCCTCGGTGGTAACGAGCGCCTTGCCGCGGCCGATGTTCATCCGTGTCGCGATCGGCTCGGGCCCGAAGGCCGAAAACAAGGGCGACACCACGACGCCGGCCTTCAGCGCCCCGATGACACAGACATACAGGTCCGGGATCCGAGGCGCGAGCACGAAGAGAACGTCTCCCCGCCCGATGCCGAGCGCGACCAGGACGTTGGCAAACCGATTGGACGCTTGCGCGAGGCCGGCATACGTCAGGCGTCGCTCTGCACCGTCCTGGCCGAGCCAGTGCAACGCGACATGATCGGCGCGCGCGCCGTGGGCGTGTCGCTCGACCACCTCGAAGCCGATGTTGAGACCACCGCCGGGCAGCCCCGCCAGCGCGCGCCGTGCATCGCTCCAGCGGAACTCGCGCCGCACCTGCGACCAGTCAAGCAGGTGCGGCTGGGTCCGGAACCCGGACAGATCTTTCCTGATCACAGCCGGGCGCACGCCTGCGACTGCTTGCATAGACGCACCTCCGCCGCGCGGAACTCTTCAGCACTTCAATGCATATAGCAGCCACTCGGCGATGCTGTTGCGCACCGTCAATACGCCCGTGGATTTGGAGCGAAGTATTTAACAAGTGGAAACCGGGTCGGAGGTGACTCAACCAAGGGATAAGGCGCGACCAAGTTCTGATCAGCGCGCACAGCTTCCGACAAGTCCGATGCGCGCGCGACGGGTTGTTCGGAGGCGCAAGCCGGCCCTCGAAGAACCGTCAGTCAGCAAGCACCGCGGTCGTGGCTATTCGATCGAGGAAGGAGGAGAGGATGAACACTCTCTGGATCGTCGTCATCGGCGTGTTGACCAGCTATCTGGCTTTCAACCTCTACGCCAAACGCATCGACAGGCATGTCATCCAGTCCGACGCCAAGCGGGCAACTCCGGCGCGGATGTACATGGACGGCGTGGATTTCATGCCGACCAGCCGCAATGTGCTCTTCGGCTATCACTTCAAGGCGATTGCGGCGGCCGGACCGATTGTCGGTCCCATTACCGCGGCGAATCTGTGGGGCTGGTCGCCCTCACTGGCTTGGCTCGTCCTCGGCGTCAGCTTCATCGGCTGGGTCAGCGACTATTCGGCCATCATGGTCGCGGTGCGCAATGACGGCAACAGCCTGTCGGCGATCGCGCATCGTCTGATCGCGCCGCGCACCCGCACCATTCTGTTCGTCTTCATCTTCTTCTATCTGATGCTGCTGGCAGGTGCCTTCATCGGCATCCTGGCGGCGATCCTGTCCGCGCGCCCCGACGTGCCCTTCGGCATCATCATGCTCGCGCTGATGGGGCTGCTCGCCGGCCAGATGATGTACCGCTGGAAAATGGGAATCATCGGCGTCACCATCTTCGTCGTGACGCTGACGCTCGCCGGCATGGCCGCCGGACCGTGGGGCCAGCATCGCGACGACAAGGGCGCGCTGGTGCAAGGACCTGTAGCGGCGGCCGTCGTCACGTTGAACAGCGCGGTAGACGAGATCAATGACCATCAGGCGCTCTTCACGGTCGAGGATCCGACCGCCGCGGATCCGCGCATTCCAGCACCCGGCAAAGATGGCAAGCGGCTGAGCACCGCCGCATATGACGCGGCCACGGGCCTGGTCAAGACGCTTCCGAACTACATGGTGTGGATGGTGTTCCTGTTCGCATTCAGCTACATGGGTGCCAATCTGCCGATCTGGCGCTTCGCGCAGCCGGTGAACTACATCGGCTTCTGGATCACGTTGATCACAATCCTTCTGTCGGCACTCGGCATGGTCCTGGCACCGATGCTCGGCACGAAGGACGCGGCGGGCAATCTGATCGGCGCCTTCGCACTGCCGGCGTTCAAGGACTTGGGCTTCGGGATCGAGGCCGGCAAGGCATGGCAGCCGCTGTGGCCGATGCTGTTCGTCACCATTGCGTGCGGCGCGATCTCCGGCTGGCACGCGCTGGTCGGCTCGGTCGGCACCGCGCGCCAGCTCGAATACGACACCGACGCGCTGCCGGTCGGTGCGGGGGCGATGTTGTTCGGCGAGTTCCCTCTGGCACTGCTGTCTCTGACGGCCGTTTCGATTGCCGGAGCCGGGGGTGGCGGCGGCCGATTCGCGGTCGGCGTCGGCAAGCTGGTGTACGCGGGCACCTTCGGGCTGGTTCCCGAGGCATTCGGTACCGCGCTCGGGTTCGCCACCTTCGTGATCATTGTGTTGACGGTTACACAGCTCGTCTTCCGCGTCATGCGAGTGACGCTCGCGGAGTGGGTGGGCGATGCGATCCCGCCGATGCGCAACACGCACGTTGCGAGCTTTATCTCGATGGGATTCACCGCCGCGCTGGTGCTCACCGGCACCTGGGTCTACCTGTGGCAGATGTTCGGCGCCTCCAATCAACTGATGGCGGCCCTGAGCCTGCTGGTGGTGGCCGTGTGGCTGAAGTCCGAGAAGCGCAATCCGACCTACGCCGTCGTTCCGATGATCTTCATGTACATCACGACGCTGGCGGCAACCGCCGTCACGGCGCGCAACCTGTACGTCACGATCGCGGCGAATCCGAAGATGGCGGGACTGCCCGTGGCCGGCGCGTGGGCAATGATTGCCGTGTCTGTGCTGCTCTTCGTCGCGGCGGTTCTGATCGGCTGGGACGGATACAAGGCTTATATGCGCCACACGCCGAAGGGCGCGACACCGCCCCTTGCGCACCCGGACGTGACGCCGCCGGCGGCGCACGCCTAGGAATCATCTGAGCGCGAATTCGGCGAGGGACTGGACGGCCTCAAAGAATTCGCGCGCGGAACGCTGTCGATCAGGGAGCGGAACGTGAAGCTGCAAATGAGGCTCCGAGCGGCGCAAGGACAAGCGCTTGACCGCCAGCGCCGCGCCCTTCGCCCGCTCGAGCATCGCATCGGCGCGCTCCAGCGCCGCGGTGCCGTCGTAGTGGACCGACTGCTCACTCTTGCGTGCGGACCAGCTTCGCGGCAGGCGCGGCAGCGCGTCGCGCTCGGACCAGCTGCCCGCCTCGAGCACTTCGAATTCGACTGCAGGCTCACGCCTGAACGAGCCGCGGATGATCAGCAGATCGCGCCGTCCCAGCGCACGCGCAAGCGGCCACCACGGCAGATCGCGCGGCTCGAGGAAGATGACCACTGTGACGCGACTGAATGGAGGCTTGGGATCGCTGAGCACCATCTCGACCGCCGTCGAGCCCAGCCACCGCACGCTGGTGCGGCCACCCAGCAGTGGCAGTCCGCTCTGCATCCACTGCATCAGCAACCGGCCGGCACGGACGTTCCAGATCGTGCCTGCCGCAAACCAGGCGACGATCGCGACCGACGCTATGCCAACGAGCAACGTCATGGCGAGCGACCATAACACGACCGAGCGCCCGGGCTGGAAGCGCACGCTGCGCGAGTTCATGTACGGGCTCGCCGGCTACGAGATCGCCCACCAGGCGCTCGAGATGCGGGCCTCCGTCGAACGGCTGTTCATGCTCGGGCTGTTCGGCGACATGCTCGGCGTGCCCGTGCTGCCTCCGTATTACTCACTCCGGCTGTTGCCGCATGTGGTGCCGCAGGTGCAAACGTGGAAGCGCCAGATGCTGCGCGAGCGCGAACTCGGCAGCGACCACGAGCATCACCTACACGGCGTCTGAAAGGAAAGAGCCATGACAGACGAAGAGAAGGAATCGACAGCGAAACGGCTGTGGCGCAACGTCAGCGACACCATCTACGGGATGGCCGCACACGACATGAGCCGCGCGGCGCTGCGCACGCGCGCATCGATGGAGCACTTGTTCATCCTGATCACGATGGGCGATCTGCTTGGCGTACCGATCCTGCCGCCTTACTACAGCCTGCGGCTGCTCCCGTATGTCGTGCCGCAGATCGCCACCTGGAAGCGGCGCATGCTGCGCGAGAAGGACGCCGCGGACGCGATGTTCGGATAGAGGCCCTCCATGGGATTCAAGGACGTGTTCATGCAGCATCCCGAGCGCCGCTACGTCATGTTCGGCGGCGGGGGCGGAGTCGGCAAGACGACCTTTTCCGCGGCAGCGGGGTATTGGCTCGCGAGCCATGGCAAGAAGGTGCTCGTGTTCTCCGTGGACCCCCAGGCGTCGCTCACCGACATCTTCAAGAAGGACATCTTCGGCAAGGGGCCCGTGCCGATCATGGACAACCTCTGGGCGCAGGAGATCGATGCCGACAGGCACATCAAGGCGTACCAGCAGGAGATTCGCCAGAAGATCCTGGACATGTACGGCCTGCCCGCCGTGCCCGAGGAGATCGAGCACTACATCCAGGCGGCGAGCGCCGAGCCGGCGATGGAAGAGAGCGCGATGTTCGACGCCGTGGTGGACGTGGTCATGAAGGGCGACTACGACTACTACATCTACGATCTCGTCCCGCTCGGTCACGCGCTGTATTACCTGTCGATGGCCAAGGTCTACGACGAGTGGATCAACAAGGTCACCAAGCTGCGCGAGGAGATGCGCGAGTACGAGGAGATGGTGAGCCGGCTGCGGCGCGAGAAGGAGACCGAGCAGGACCAGATCCTGCAGGAGCTGCTCTACATCAAGAACCGCATCAACACGTCGGCCGGGATCCTCACGGACAAGCTGAAGACGGCGTTCTTCTTCGTGGTGATTCCGGAGGCCGGGGTCATCAACGACACGCAGAAGGCGGCCAAGATGTTCGCGCAGTTCAATGTGCCGGTCGCCGGCTACGTGGTGAACCGCGTCATCCCGCACGAGCTGCTGGCCCAGAACATCCCGGAATACCTGCGTCACCGCATCGGCATGCAGGACCAGCACCTGCGCGACGTGCACAAGGTCTTCGATGACCAGGTGATGGCGCTGGTGCCGGAGATGGAGCGCGACGTCACCGGGCTGCCGATGATCGAAAAGCTGGCCGACATCATGTTCGCCTAGAGAGGCTCGCAATGGCTGAGACCAGGATGCCCAAGATCACAATGCCGATGGGCCGACATCTGCGCGAGCACCCGACGCTGAAGTATTTCTTCTTCGGCGGCAAGGGTGGCGTAGGAAAGACCGTGTTCGCCGGGGCCGCCGCGATCGGACTGGCGCGGCAGGGTCGACGCACTCTGCTCGTTTCCACCAATCCCGTGCACAGTCTGACGAGCCTGTTCGGCCGTGACGTGCTCGGCAAGCATGTCGCCATCGAGGAGGTGCCCAACCTGTGGGCCTACGAGATTGACACCCACGAGAGCATCGAGCGCAGCAAGGTCGAGATCCGGGAGAAGATCCGCTGGTTCCTGAAGTTCGCCGACATCACGACCAAGGCCGACGAGTTCGTCGAGACCGCGACCATGAACCCGGCGTTCGAGGAGTCGGCGATGTTCGAGAACATGATCGACGTCATGTTCAAGGACGAGTACGACGTCTACGTCTTCGACACGGCGCCGACCGCCAACGCGCGGCGGCTGCTGGGCATGTCGTCGGTCTACTCGCTGTGGGTCAACAAGATGCTCAAGAGCCGCGAGGAGGCGCGGACGCTCAGGGAGGTGCTGTCCTTCACCAAGAAGAAGGAGGCCGACCCGCTGATGGACTATCTCGTCTCCTTCCGCGACCGGATGGGCCATGCGCGGGTGCTTCTGACCGACCCCAAGCTGACGGCGTTCTATTTCGTGACACTGCCGGAGGCGCTGCCGATCGCGGTGGTGACGCGCTTCATCCAGTGGTTCAAGGACTTCGGCATTCCCGTTGGCGGGGTCCTCGTCAACATGGTGATCGATCAGGCGTCCGTCGGTGCGGACGCCGCCGAGTTCGTCAGGAACCGCGTGGCAATGCAACAGGAGCATATGCAGACCATCTGGCGCGAATTCGGCGACGGTGTGCGCGCCGTCGTGCCGCTGTTCGAAACGGAGGTCCGCGGCGTGCCGATGCTGCAGCGCCTGTGCGACGCGATCTTCGCGGATGACGGCGCGCAGTCGGCGGCTGCGCCGCCGGCTCCCCAGCTGCAACAGGCGGCCGGCGCGCCCGCATGATCACCGGTGTCGCTGCGACGATCGGCACCAGTCCGACCCGCCGGTTTCGGGAGGACGGGTCTGGGTGCTGAACGATCGCTACGGCACCTCGAGTGGCCAGGGGGTCCGAAAGCGAGCGTCGCTGAACCGACATCAAGGGAGGTCCGACAAGCGCAGCCCAGAATGCCGCCATGGGTGAGTGCGCGCCAGAGGTTTTCTTCAACCTCTATCGGCATGGTTTCGTGCGGGTAGCCGCCTGCGTGCCCGAGGTACGCGTCGCCGACCCCCGATTCAACGCTTCGCAAACCCTGGCCCTACTGAAGAGCGCATCCGAGCGCGCCGCGTGCGTCGCCGTGTTCCCCGAACTCGGACTCACGGCCTACTCCTGCGATGACCTCTTCCACCAGCAAGCGTTGCTCGCCGAGGCTGAGCGCGCCTTCACGGCGCTGCTTCAGGACTCCGCGAAGCTGCCGATCGTCGGCATCGTCGGAGTCCCCGTCGCGGTCGACAGCCTGCTCTACAACTGCGCGGTCGTATTCCAGGCGGGCCGCATACTTGGCGTCTGTCCGAAGACGTACCTGCCGAATTACCGCGAGTTCTACGAGCGACGCTATTTCGCCTCGGGCGATGCCGCGGCGCGCGAGGCGATCTCCTTGTGCGGGCAACACGGAATCCCGTTCTGCAACCGGCTTCTCTTCCGCGCCGCCGATGCGGACCGGCTGTGCCTGTTCGTCGAGGTGTGCGAGGACCTGTGGGCGCCGATTCCGCCCTCCTCGTTCGCGGCGCTCGCCGGCGCGACCATGCTCGTAAACCTCTCCGCTTCGAACGTGACTGTCGGCAAGGACGAGTATCGCGAGCAGCTGATCTCCAACCAGTCGGCCCGCTGTCTCGCCGGCTATGTCTACTGTGCCGCGGGCTTCGGCGAGTCCACTACCGACCTCGCGTGGGATGGCCACGCGATGGTGTACGAGAACGGCGCGAAGATCGCGGAAACGGCGCGATTCGCGCGCGCCCCGCGTATGGCGATCGCCGACTTCGACCTCGACCGTATCGTGCAGGACCGCATGCGCCAGACGAGCTTCGGGCAGGCCGTCGAGCGCCACCGGGCGGATACGGCCGGGTTCCGCACCATCCCGTTCGAAGCGCGACTGCCGATCGACGCCCGCGTTTCTCTCGAGCGGGAGATCGCGCGCTTCCCGTTCGTGCCGGCGCAATCGGAGCAGCGCGCGGCGCGCTGCCGTGAGGTGCTGCAGATCCAGGCGCAGGGCCTCGCCAAGCGTCTTGAGTTCATGAAGGCGGAGTCGGTGGTCATTGGGGTCTCGGGCGGACTGGACTCGACGGTGGCGCTTGCGGTCTGCGCGCTGACGATGGATTTCCTCGGGCTGCCGCGATCGAACGTCGTCGCCTGCACGATGCCGGGCTTTGCTACGACTCCGGAGTCCCTCGCACGGGCGCGCGCCATCGCCCCCGCTCTGGGCGCCACATTGAAAGAGATCGACATCCGGCCGAGCTGCATGCAGATGTTGAAGGACATCGGCCACCCGTATGCGGCGGGCGAGCCCGTCTTCGACATCGCGTTCGAGAACGTGCAGGCAGGAGAACGGACGAGCCACTTGTTCCGCCTGGCGAATCTTCTCGGGGTGCCGGTCGTCGGCACCAGCGATCTGTCGGAGCTCGCTCTCGGATGGTGCACCTACGGCGTCGGCGACCAGATGGCGCACTACAACGTGAATTCGAGCGTGCCGCGCACATTGATGCGCTATCTCGTGCGTCACCTGCTGGACACGAAGGCGCTCGGGAGTGAGGCGTCGGACGTGCTCGCACGCGCATTCGCAGCGATGCCCAGCCCCGAGCTGAGGCCGGCAGGCAGCGCGGGCAGTGACGGAACCGAGTCCGAAATCGGCCCCTACGATCTGCATGATTTCTTCCTGTACTACTTGTTGCGCTTCGGCTACGCGCCCGGGAAAGTCGCGTTCATCGCGCATCGGGCCTGGAGCGATGCGGCTACTGGCGGCTGGGCCGAGACCCCGGACGAGGAACGGCGCTCGTACTCGATGGCGGAGATCCGCCGCTGGCTTGAGGTTTTCCTGCGGCGCTTCATCGGGTCGACGCAATACAAGCGCAGCGCGCTACCCAACGGACCCAAGGTGGGATCGGGCGGATCCCTGTCGCCGCGATCCGACTACCGTGCTCCGAGCGACGCGGAGGCCAGCGCCTGGCTCGCGCAACTCGACGGGATTCCGACGAACGCGGACTGACGTTGCAGCGGAGTGCGATGGTCACCCACCTTCTGCCCGAGACCGCATGGCCCGCGGCCATGCTGGCCGGTCTGTGTGGCGTGCTGTGCGACATCGACGGCACGATCACGACCGGCGGCCGCATGACCGCGGCTGCCTACGGCGCGCTGGAACAGTTGCAGGAGGCCGGCCTGGTGGTGGTTCCGGTGACCGGGCGCCCGGCGGGCTGGTGCGATCTGGTCGCCCGCTTCTGGCCGGTGTCGGCCGTGGTCGGTGAGAGCGGAGCGTTCTACTTCCGCTACGACCACGGACGCCGCCAGATGATCCGCTGTTACGCGCGCAGTGATGCGGAGCGTGCGCGGATCGGAAGCGGCTGCGCGCGATCGGCACCGAGGTCCTGCGCGAGGTGGCCGGGGCGCGCATCGCGGCTGACCAGCCGTATCGGGAATCCGACCTTGCGATCGACTGGTGCGAAGACGTGGCCGCACTGCCAGTCACCGAGGTGCAGCGGATCGTCGATCTGCTGAGGCGCCATGGACTGACGGTGAAGGTCAGCTCGATCCACGTGAATGCCTGGTTCGGCGAGCACGACAAGCTGACGATGACGCGCCTGCTGCTGCGCGAGCAGTTCGGCATCGATGTCGACGCTCAGCGCGAACGGCTGGCCTACGTCGGCGATTCGCCCAACGACGAGCCGATGTTCGCGTTCTTCCCCAATTCGTTCGCCGCCGCCAATATCGCGGCGTTCGCCGATCAGTTGATGCGCAAGCCGGCGTACGTAATGAGCGGGGCGGAAGGCAGCGGCTTCACGGAATTCGTGCGGCGGTTGCTGGCCGCGCGGCGGCTCACTACCTAGGGCATCACCCATGGCAAAGGTCGGCATCATCGGTGGCGGCGCGTTCGGAACGGCGATGGCCTGCGTGCTGCGGCGGCAGCACCATGCGGTCGCGCTGTGGGCGCGAGAGGCCGAGGTGGTCGATGCCATCAACCGCGATCGCGTCAACTCGGTGTTCCTGAAGGGAGCGACGCTGCCGGACGGCATCATCGCCGCGCAGGACATGGCCGCAACGGTGCACAACGCCGACTTCGTGCTGCTGGCACCGCCGGCACAGCACATGCGTGCGATCACAAGCCAGTTGCAACCGCAGCTGGCCGCTGGCACGCCGGTCATCAGCTGCTCCAAGGGCATCGAGCGCGACAGCGGCGCATTGATGTCGCAGGTGCTCACCGACACGCTGCCGCAGGCGCCTTTCGCGATCCTGTCGGGGCCGTCGTTCGCCGCGGATATCGCGGTCGATCTGCCGGCCGGTGTCACGCTCGCCTGCGGTGATCCGGTGCTCGGCGCACGCCTCGAACAGGCGATCGGCAGCGCGCGCTTCCGCGTCTACCTGTCGGACGACGTGATCGGAGCCCAGCTGGGTGGTGTGCTGAAGAATGTGCTGGCGATCGCCTGCGGCATCGCCACCGGCAAGCAGCTCGGCAACAGCATGCGTGCGATGCTGGTTGCGCGCGGGCTTGCCGAGACGGTCGACCTCGGGCTGGCGATCGGCGCGCGACTCGAGACCTTTCTGGGGCTGTCCGGCATCGGCGACATCGACCTGTCGTGCAACAGTTCGCAGTCGCGCAACATGTCGCTCGGCATCGCACTCGGCGAGGGGCGCACACTGGCCGATCTGCTGGCCGAACGCGTCACCGTGCAGGAAGGCGTGCACTCGGCCGGCGCGGTCGCAGCGCTCGCTCGCCGCGTGGGCGTCGAGATGCCGATCGCGCATATGGTCGACCGAATACTGAACCACGGCGCGGATCCGGATCGTGAGTTTGCAGCCTTGATGGCGCTTCCGTTCGGCGTCGAGCGCGCCGTCGTGCCCTGGCTCACGCGCAAGCGCGTTAACACGTAGCACGCAGGCTCGCGCAATCGTCCGAGCCACCACGCGACACTGCCGGCGCACCCCCTGACGACTCATCACCGCGGGCAACAGTTCGCGAATGATGGGCGTCAATTCCCGTCCGAGTCTGCGGCACTACGCTGTCCGATGGAACGGCCACCGGACGACGACACAGCGTTGGCGCCTGCCGTACGCCCAGCGTGGTCAGCGACGCCGCATTTTGAGCGTTGCGCTGCTGATGTCTTCTAGGAGCCAGCCATGACCCTTACCCGCAGAGAAATCATCCAAGCGTCGCTGTCGTTCGGCGCGCTGACCACGATACGTCCGGCGCTTGCCCAGGCGCCGATCGAGGACGAACTGTCGCTGATCACACCGGTGTCGAAATTCATCCACGACGCCGCGCTCGCCGAGTTCGCCAAATTCGCCAAGGAGCGCTGGGGCGTCAATCTGAAGGTCAACGCGCTCGCGGCCGGCACTCCTGTGGCCTACGGCCGCATCGTCGAATGGAAGGGCCGCCCGGAGGTCGATATCTTCTGGGGCGGCGAAAGCGCGCTGTTTGACAAGTTGACCGAGCAGAAACTGCTGCAGCCGCTTGGACTGCCAAACGATGTGATCGGAGCAGTTCCGGCGAGTATCGGCAAGCCCAAGCCGATCTACCTGAAGGATCCGAAGTCGTACTGGGTCGGCAGCGCGTTGGAGCCCTATGGCCTTGTCTACCATCCGCGGCTCCTGCAGCGTCTCGGTGTGCCTGAGCCGAAGGACTGGAACGACCTGCTGCATCCGAAGCTGAAGGGCCAGGTTGCGCAATGCGCGCCGACGCGTTCGTCCAGCAGTCACGCGACGTACGAAGTGATCCTGCAACTCTACGGCGACGCCAAGGGCTGGGAATGGCTGCAGCGGCTCGCCGCGAACACCGGACTCTTCACGGCGCGCAGCCGCGACGTGCCGTCGGTCGTTGCCAAGGGCGAGTTCGCGGCGGGCTTTGCCGTGCCGAGCTACATGGCGTTCGAGGACCGACTCGCCGGCTACGAGATCCGCTTCGTCGCACCGCCCACCGCGTGGATCACCCCTGAGCCGATGGCCGTTCTGGCCGGCTGCAAGCACCCGCGTGCGGCCCAGGCGTTCATCGAGTTCCTGCTCACCGAGCGCGGCCAGCGCATCTTCATGGAACGGGGACTCTTTCCGCTGACGCCGAAATACCGCGTGCAGGGCGCGCCGGGATCGGATGCCGAGAAGGCGGTCGAATTCACCGGCGGCCTGCGTTCGTACTTCGACCGCGAGGTGCAGAACATCTATGACGATGACAAGGCACAAGCCCGCTACAACGAGGTCAACGAGCAGTATCGCAAGGACATCGAGGCGGTCTGGGAACAGCTGAAGAAGAAGTACTGACGCCGGCGCAGGCCGGGCACAACAAGACGGACGGGGAAGGCACGCCGTGCGCATCGCCGTGCAGAACATCACGAAGCGCTTCGGCGCGATGGCGGCCGCCAACGATGTGACGCTGGCGGTCGAGGAGGGCGAGCTTTTCACCCTCCTCGGTCCGTCGGGCTGCGGCAAGACCACGCTGCTGCGGCTGATCGCCGGTTTCTACGCGCCGGACGAAGGTGAGATCCGCTTCGACGATCGCCGCGTCAACGAGGTGCCTCCGCACGAGCGCGGCATCGGCATGGTGTTCCAGAACTATGCGCTGTGGCCGCACATGACGGTCGCCGACAACGTCGGCTACGGCCTGAAGCTGCGCAAGGTGCCGGGCGGTGAAATCGAACAGCGCGTGCGCGCCGTGCTCGAGAAAGTCAAGCTGGGCGGCCTCGACAAGCGCTATCCGGGGCAACTGTCGGGCGGACAGCAGCAGCGCGTCGCGCTCGCGCGCGCGCTGGTACTGAACCCGGAGATCCTGCTGCTGGACGAGCCGCTGTCGAACCTCGACGCCAAGATCCGAATCCAGGTGCGCGCCGAGATCCGCAAGCTGCAGAAGGAACTCGGCATCACAACGATCTACGTCACGCACGACCAGGAGGAGGCGCTGACGCTGTCGGACCGCATGGCCGTGTTCGACAAGGGCCGGATGCTCGAGGTCGGGTCACCGAAGACGCTGTACGAGCATCCGCGCACCCGCTTCGTGGCCGACTTCATCGGCATCAACAACCTGATCGAGGCGACGGTGACCTCGGTCGACGCGGACCGCGGGCGACTGCGCGCCCGCACGCCGCTCGGCGAGTGGTCGGCGTTCTTCACCGAGGCGCGCCCGGTGGGCAGTGCATGCGTGCTGGGCATCCGACCGGAGAACATCTCGCTGGACGGCGGTGTGGCCGACACAGAACGGAACGTTGCCGCAGGCCAGATCACGTTCGCGGCTTACATGGGCAACACGTTGCGCTATGACGTCGAACTCGGCCAGGGTGTCGTGTTCAGGGCCGACATCCGCAACCCGTGGCACCACGTGCCGCTGGCGCTCGGCGCCACCGTCCGCCTGGAATTTCCGGCCGGCGACACCGTCGCGATTGCGGCGGACTGAGCAGGCTCTGCGGATTCGATGATGGCGTCGCTTGCCCTGCCCACGTTCAAGATGCCGCGCGTTAGCGTGCAGGCCGCGCTCGGATTCGTGGCGATCTGGGCATTCCTGCTGTTGTTCGTGCTGTATCCGCTGACGCGGATCTTCTACGACGCGTTCACCACCGAAGCCGGCGCATTCACGATCGGCAATTTCGTCGACTTCTTCACCGACAGGTACTACCTGCGCGCGCTGTGGAAGTCGATGCTGCTCGGCGTGTCCGTGGTGATCACGACCTCGGTGCTGGGCATCTCGGTGGCGCTGCTGCTGCTGCGCTACGAGTTCCCGGGCCGCAACCTGTTCTCGTACCTGACGATGCTGCCGCTGATCATGCCGCCGCTGGTCGGCGTGCTCGGCTTCGTCTTCATCCTCGGCCGCGCCGGCACCGTCAACGTCGTGCTGCACGACTACTTCGGCTTCGAGCAGCCGATCAACTTCATGTACGGACTGCAGGGCGTGCTGCTGGTCGAGACGCTGCACCTGTTTCCGATGATCACGCTATCGATCCTGGATGCGCTGACCAAGGTCGACCCGACGCTGGAGGAGGCCGCAGCCGGTTTGGGCGCAAAGGGCTGGCGGCGCTTCCGCGACATCACGCTGCCGCTGACCACGCCGGGCTACGTCTCGGGGGCGCTGCTGGTCTTCATCTGGACCTTTGCCGACTTCATCACGCCGCTGGTGGTGGGTGTGCAGGACCTGCTCGCGCCACAGGCCTATCTGAATATCGTGCAGTTCATCGACCGGCGCCTGTTCCGGATGGGAATCGTCATCTCCACACTGCTGGTGCTGCTGGCGATCGTGTTCGTGCTCGCTGCGCGCCAGTACGTGGCGATCAAGGACTACAGCTCTCTCGCGTACACCAAGGTCGAGCGGCGGCGACTGTCGCCCGCAAAGCGCTGGCTGGCGGTCGGCTTCCTGTCGACGCTGATGTTCACCTCGTTTCTACCGCACATCGGCGTCACGCTCGCGGCATTCGGCCGCGGCTGGTCGCTGACGCCCTTCCCGCTCGAATTCACGACGGCGTTCTTCACGCGCGTCAGCATCGAGACGCCCAAGTTCATCCTGAACTCGTTCCTCTACTGCGGGCTGGCGGTGCTGGTCTGCCTGGTGATCGGAGTGCCGATGGCGTGGATCCTCAGCAGAACCAAGGCGCCGGGGAACGCCTGGATGGATGCCCTGACCACGCTGATCCTGGCAATACCGGGCACGGCGATCGGCATTGCCTACATCCGTGCCTTCCACTTTCCGCTGCCGCTGATCGATATCCCGCTGACCGGTATGTGGATCATCATCCCTCTGGTTCTGGCGGTACGGCGGCTGCCGTACACGGTGCGCGGCAGCTACTCGTCGCTGCTGCTCGTCCACAAGTCGATGGAGGAAGCGGCGGAGAACGTCGGTGCGACCAAATTTCGCACCTTCAAGGACATCACGGTGCCGCTGGTGTGGAAGGGCATCCTGGTCGGCGCGCTGTTCTCGTTCATCACCTCGCTGCAGGAAGCCTCGGCGGTCGTCTTCCTCACCCTCGGGGGCTGGGAGACGATTCCGTTCGGGATCTTCACCTTCTACATCGCGGGTTCGCAGAACGAGGCGGCCGCACTCGGCTTCATCCTGATCATCGTGGCCGCCGCGAGCCTTGCCATCATCAACCGCGTGGCCGGAACAAAAGTGGGCGGGCTGTTCGGCTAGTGCCGATGGCAGTACCGTGTGATCGCTATTGCCGCGTCAGCCGGCGCCTACCAGCGCCGTGGGTTGCCGTTATCCAGGTGCACGAAGCGTTCACTCGGGTAATAACCGACACCGCCCGCGCGCAGCGCGAGCGCTGCGTCGCGCAGAGTCGCCAGCTCGACGCCCGGCAAGCGCACATCGATGGCGCGGCCTTCCATGTGCAGGCTGTGCCTGGCGACGCCACCGCCACGTGTCTCGCGCAATCGCGCGTTGGTCATCGCACTGCGAAAGCCGGAGATCACCTGGAAGGGCTTGGCGCAACCCAGCACCTGCTGCAGCCGGCATAGCTGGTCGAACAGGGTCGGCGCAATCGTTCCCACTTCGCCGCTGTAGTGATCCCGCAGCAGGTGGTTCAGCTCCGCCAACGCATCGGGCAGGTAGCTATCGTTGACGGCGTAGACGAGCGCAGCGCGCTCGCCGGTATGGAGGTTCTCGAAAGCGAGCCGGCGCTCGCCCCGTGGTGCATCCTGCGCGGGCGCGGCGACATCGCGCGCAGCAGACACCGACGCAAGCACCGGCATTGCCGCTCCAGCCAGGGCCAGCGCCGAGGCGCGATGCAAAAGCCGGCGGCGCTGGGTCGATTCGGGTTGGGTCATCGCAGGCCACAGTATCTCATTGGGCCGATCGCGCAATCGGTCGGATTGCGGGACGATCCTGCAGCGCGCGTGCAAGCACCTGGTCGTGGCCGTAGAGGTCAGGGAAGAAGTACGGCCGCCCGTCCTTTACCAATGCGGTGGCGTAGGCGACCAATACGGGCAGCGGCGTGGCCAGGCGCAGCACCCGGGCGGAGCCTTGCGTCATGGCTTCACGGATCCGGGCCTCGGTCCAATCGGGCTGGTCGCGCAGCGCGAAGAGCGCCAGCGACACCGGGTCCTCGACGCGGATGCAGCCGTGGCTGAAGTCTCGCCGGTCGCGTTCAAAGAGCTTTGGCGCGGGCGTGTGGTGCAGGTAGATCGACTCGTTGTTCGGGAAGACAAACTTGATGTCGCCCAGCGCGTTCCTCGGTCCAGGCCGCTGCCGCAGCCGCCACTCGCCGCGCCGCACCGCCTCGAGCAGGTCCGCACTCAGCGCGGTCGATACGTCGCCATAGGGTCCTACGAACTCGAATCCTTCGTGCTCGAAGTAGGCGGGCTCGTTGCGCAACCGCGGCACGAGCTCGTCGCGTGCGATCGACGCCGGCACGTTCCAGTAGGGACTGAACTCGATGAAGCGCATGTCCTCGTTGATCAGAGGCGTGCGCGTCTGGAGCGCGCGTCCGATGATCACCTTCATGCGCAGTCGTACGTCGATGCGGTCACCGCGCACCTCGTAGCCGCGCAGCACGAACTCCGGCACGTTGACGACGATCATGCGTGGCCCCTGCAGCAACGGCGTCCAGCGCAGACGCTCCATCGTCAGCGCGATCTGCTCCACGCGCTGCGACGGCGATACGTCGAGCGCCGCGCGTGTGGCACGCCCGATCACGCCATCGTCGGTGAGGCCGTGCCGGCGCTGGAAGGCGCGCACCGCTTCGACCATTGCGCCGTCATAGCGCAGCGGCGGCTGCCCGACGTTGGGCAGGTCGCCGAGCGCCTGCAGTCGCTGCGCGACGACCGGCAGGCCCGAGTAGTCCTGTGCCGGCTCGACCTTGCCACCGGGCAGAGCCGGCAGCGGAACTCGCCACGCCTCGTTACCGAGAGCGCGGTAGTCGGCCAGCACGCGCCGGAGATCGGCGTAGAGCTGCAACTGCGGAGCCGCCTGGCGCACGGCCTCGGGCAGGCGCTGGTCGGCGACCGCGGCACGCAAGGTCGCTGCGGCATCGAAACTGCGGCGCGCCAGGTGATAGTCGGCGTGGATGCGTCGCGGATCGATTCGACCGTGGTTCAGGTCGGTAAGGAAGCGCTGCATCGCGCGCGTCAGCTCCGCATCGAGCTCGAACGCGGGCTTCGGCGTTCGGCGTGGGACCGGCAGCGGCAGAGACAACAGCGCGCTGCAGCCTGTCAGCGTCGTAGTGCGCCGGCTCGAGTCCGTCTGCCGCCGCATCCTGCAGCAGCGCGACCGCCTGCTGCGCCTGGGCGCTTGGGCGATCGCCATCGAACCAGAGCAGCGTCCGCTGGGGGCTCGATGGAGGAAGCAGCGCCGGCGCCCAGCGCAATGGCAACAATCCAGAGGCCGACCATCGGCGCGCAGCAGACCCGCAGGCGCGCAAGCAAATTCACGAAGGGGCAGACCATCGCCGCGCAAAGCTTTGGCGCAATTCGTGGCCGGTGCATCACCCGCGCGCTTTTCGCCGCTCAGCCTTTGACGCAAACGAGCGGGCGCAGCTCGGCCACGCGGCGCGCGAGCCCGGCATGCTCGGTCGCTGCGGCGACCTCCTCGATGTCCTTGTAGGCGCCGGGCGCTTCCTCGGCGACGCCGCGCATCGAGTGCGAGCGGATCAGGATGCCCTTTGCGTCGAGATCGTCGACGACCGCGCGGCCGCGCCAGCGGCGCAGCGCCTGGTTGCGGCTCATCGCGCGGCCCGCGCCGTGACTGGCGGAACTCCATGCGCGGGTCTCGCTTTCCGCCACGCCGGCGAGGATGTAGGAGCCGGTACCCATGCTGCCACCGATGACCACCGGCTGACCGACGTCGCGGTAGCGGGCGGGCAGGCTCGGGTGGCCCGGACCGAACGCGCGCGTCGCGCCCTTGCGGTGCACGTACAGCAGCTTCTCCTTGCCGTTGACCCGATGGCGTTCGGCCTTGCAGGTGTTGTGCGAGACGTCGAACAGCGTTTCCAGCTGCGACTGCCGGAAGTAATGCGAGAACACGCGCCGCGCCAGATGCGTGAGGATCTGCCGGTTGGCGAGCGCGCAGTTGATCGCGGCGTTCATCGCACCGAGGTACTGCTGGCCCTCGGGTGACTTGATCGGCGCGCAGGCGAGTTCACGGTCCGGCAGCGCGATGCCCAGCCGCGACGCCGCCTTCGCCAGGCTGACGAGGAATTCGGTGCCGATCTGGTGGCCGAGCCCGCGCGAGCCGCAGTGGATCGACACGACGACCTGGCCTTCGGCCAGACCGAACGCTTCGGCCGCCCGCGTGTTGAAGATCTTCGCGACGCGCTGCACTTCGAGGTAGTGGTTGCCGGAACCGAGCGTGCCCATCTCGCCGCGCTGCCGTTTCTTCGCGAGCGCGGAGACGTTCGCGGGCACTGCGCCCTCGACGCAGCCGCGCTCCTCGATGTACTCCAAATCGTCGGCGTGACCGTACCCGTGCTCCACCGCCCAGCGCGCGCCGCCGAGCATCAGCGTGTCGAGTTCATCGGCGTTGAGTCGCAGCGACCCTTCGACACCGACCCCGGCCGGGATCTGCTCGAGCAGTGAATCGGCGAGCGACTCGGCCTTGTGCGCGATGTCGTCGGCGGTCAGGTTGGCGCGCAGGCAGCGGATACCACACGAGATGTCGAAGCCGACGCCGCCGGCGCTGATGATGCCGCCCTGCTCCGGGTCGAACGCAGCGACACCGCCGATCGGGAAACCGTAGCCCCAGTGCGCGTCGGGCATCGCCAGCGCCGCGCCGACGAGCCCTGGTAGCCGCGCGACGTTGGTGATCTGCTCCAGCACCTTGTCGTCCATTGCCGCGAGCAGGCCGCGGCTGCCGTAGAGCCGCGCTTCGTGACGCACGTCGCCGGGTGGGCACGGCACGGTCCAGGTCCACGGATCGATCGAATGCAGTCGGTCAATGTCCATATCCAGCTGTTCTCGCGTTTCAGAGGTCGACGACGCAGCGCGCCTCCCAACCTTCGCCCTGCGGTTTGACCGAGAGCGCGGTCAGCGTTGCGCCCTTGACCTGGGTGCCGCGCTCCATGTCGGGGCGCCAAGGTTCGCCCCAGGCGCTGGCATGCCAATGCGAAATCTGCTTCGCGAGTTCAAAGCGGCCAAGCGCAAGGCCGCGCTCGTTGGCATGCGCCAGTAGCCCATTGAGCCAGGCGACGAGCGCGAGTTCCACGTCGTCTTCGTCGAACTCGAACTCGAACTTCTCGCGCGGTTCTACCGTAACCGGGTCGCACATCAGCGCGAAGGTGGCCTCGGCGGCGTGCACGAACGCCTCCTGCAGCGTGCCACCGCGACCGATGACGCCGGTGTCTGCGTCGTGGTCGAAATAGTCGTAACGCGGCAGGCCGGACGGCATCGGGCAGCTCCCAATTTGATTCTGCGCCTAGGGCGTCACGTCGGCACGGTTCTCGAAATGGAATCCTTTGACGCTGGCTCGTCACGCTTCAAATGAAGCGTGAACCACTGGGCGGCGAGAGCCGCGACCGTTTCGAGCGTTCCGGGTTCTTCGAACAGGTGCGTGGCGCCGGGGACCACGCGAATTTCGCACTCGCAGGTCAACCGCTCAGCCGCCTGACGATTGAGCTCGAGTACCTCGCGATCAGCTCCGCCAACGATCATCAGGGTGGGCGCGTGCACTCTGGGCAAGAAGGCTCCGGCCAGATCCGGCCGGCCGCCGCGCGATACGACGGCGCTCACGCGGTCGGCGCGTTCCGCCGCCGCAACCAGCGCTGCTGCCGCTCCGGTGCTGGCACCAAACAGGCCGGTCGGCAACTGTCGCGATGTCCGCGCGGCCTTGCTGCCAGTCGAGCGCGTCACCCAGTCGCCCGGCGAGCAGCTCGATGTCAAACACGTTGCGACGATCCCGCGCCTCTTCGTCGGTGAGTAGATCGAACAGCAGCGTCCCGAGCCCGTGCGCCTGCAGTGCACGGGCAACGGACTGATTGCGCGGGCTCCGCCGACTGCTGCCGCTGCCATGCGCG
>CAVPGM010000037.1:0-21622 GCA_963703945.1 uncultured beta proteobacterium
GGCTCCGACATCGACATCTTCGGCGTGAGCCTCTCGAAGAACATCGCCGGTGTCAGCGTCGGAGCGGAACTGAGCTATCGCCGCAACCAGCCGCTGGTGTCGGAGACCGATCCAAGTCCTGCCGTCGGCGTTTGTTCCGCTGGTGGCGGGCTCGATCGCAACGACCGCGCTGCCAGACGGCGACACGCCGGGCGCCAAGGGCTCGACGATGCACGGCCTGGTCAACGCGCTCGGCATCATCAACAAGACGCCGGTGTTCGACGTGGCAACGTGGAACGCCGAGCTGACCTGGATGACCTGGCTCGATGTGACGCAGAACGAAGCCGTGTTCAAGGGTCGCCCGAGCAACGTCAACAACGGCTACACGCAGATCGACCGCGTGTCGAAGAACTACTTCGGGCTGGCGCTCAACTTCACGCCGACCTGGTACCAGGTGCTGCCCGGCGTCGACTTTCTACTGCCGCTGTCATGGTCGCAGGGTATCTCCGGCAACTCAGCCATCGTCGCGGGCGGAAACAAGGGTGCCGGCACCTTCGGCATCGGCATCGGCGCCGACATCTACCAGAAATACCGGATCGACCTGAAGTACGTCGGCTTCTATGGTGACTACTCGACGTGCCCGCGCACGCCGACCAACGCCTCGACCTGTGTTCGCCAACGGTGCGGCCGACATCTTCAACGGCATCCCCGCCGTCGTATCCGATCGCGACTTCGTCGCGCTGACGTTCAAGACCACATTCTGAGACTGAGGAGACGACCCATGTTTCGCAAGACTTTGATCGCGGCGTCTGTCGCCGCCCTCGCCAGCGGGACGGCCTTCGCGGCCGTCACCGCCGACGAGGCCAAGCAACTCGGCACGACGCTGACTCCGGTCGGCGCCGAAAAGGCCGGCAACAAGGAGGGCACGATTCCCGAGTGGACCGGCGGGCTTACGACGCCGCCCGCGGGATTCGTCAAGGGCAGCGGCAAGCGCCCGGATCCGTATGCGGCTGACAAGCCGCGCCTCACCATCACCGGCAAGAACGTGGCCGAGCATGCGTCCAAGCTGACAGCCGGCGCGCAGGAGATCCTCAAGCGCAATCCCGACTACCGCATCGACGTGTACCCGACGCACCGCCCGGCGACCCAGCCGAAGCGCCTGCTCGACAACGCGGCCAAGAACGCGGTCGGTGCCAAGACCAGCAACAACGGACTGGGCCTCGAGAACGCGCTGCCTGGCGTGGTGTTCCCGATTCCGAAGACCGGCTATGAAGTCATGTGGAATCACCTGACGCGGTGGACCGGCCACACGACCTGCAAGTACGACGCCTACAACGTTGACACCGCCGGCGTTCCGACGCTGTCCACGACCGGCGAAATCTGGCAGGAGTATCCGATCTACCTCGGTGACAAGAAGGAACCTTTCAAGGGCACTGACGTGTACTACCGCGTCAAGGTCAACTACGTCGCGCCGGCCCGCCGTGCAGGCGAAGGTCTGTTGCTGCAGGACGCGGTCAATCCGCTCGAGCAGCCGCGCCGCGCCTGGCAGTACCTGCCCGGCCAGCGCCGCGTCAAGGCCGCCCCCGACATCGCCTACGACACGCCGAACCCCGCAACCGCTGCCGCAAATACATACGACGACGGGTTCATGTTCAACGGCGCGATGGACCGCTACGACTTCAAGCTGGTCGGCAAGCGTGAAATGTACGTGCCCTACAACGCGTACAAGTTCCAGTACGAGCCGGGCAGCATCCAGAACGTGCTGAAGGCCAAGTTCGTCAATCCCGACGTCGAGCGCTGGGAGCTGCACCGCGTCTGGGTTGTCGAGGCGACGCTCAAGGAAGGCAAGCGCCACATCTACGCCAAGCGGACGTTCTATGTCGACGAGGACACATGGATCGTGCTGGCCACCGACGCCTACGACGCGCGCGGACAACTGTTCGTGTCGCAGTTCATGCCGTCGACGTTCAGTTACGACGCCGTCGCGCCGACCACCTGGCTGCAGGAGTTCTACAACTTCACGGCCGGCACCTACGGGGTGAACGGGATGTGCGGCCTGTACAAGGGCATCACGTACCACGAAGGCCTGCCCGAGAAGGAGTGGTCGCCGGAGGCACTGGCCGGCGCAGGCGTACGCTAGAGCTTGGAAAACTGCTATCGCGATCGGGCCGAACGCTCCATCAGAAGAGTTGAGGCCAGATTGACTACCGCGTCTCCGCACCTCAGCGGAGGCCATCTGCATCAGGCGCTGCGACGGCGCCGGGCTTGATCCGTCGCAATCCTGCCTCCGGGTCAGCGGCCCGCCGCAGGATTCGATTTGACAGGTTGTTGCATTGCCGGCCGGACGTCGGCGGCGGACCGAACGCCACGTTCCGGATGCTGGCCGCCCGCGGGCTGACCTTCGCCTCGGTCGGCATGACACACGAGAAGGTGACACGATGAAACCACGCGCCTTGCTGCTGATGGCGGCTTTGGCAGGCATGCTGCTTCCGGCGCACGCGGCCGACTCGGCTGCCAAGAGCGCTTCGCAGCCGGCTGCCGCAGTGGATGTGCTGGCTCGGCCGGCGCAGGACTCGCCGCTCGCGTCGCGCCGCCTGCTGCAATCGGTGGCACGTGCCGGTGACCGTCTGGTGGCGGTCGGACCGCGCGGCCACATTGTCGTGTCGGCCGATGGCGGGCAGAGCTGGAAGCAGTCTGCGGTGCCGGTCAGCTCCGATCTGACGGCCGTGTATTTCGTCAACGACAAGAACGGCTGGGCGGTCGGCCATGACGGCGTCATCCTCGCGAGCAGCGATGGCGGCACAAGCTGGGTCAAGCAGTTCGATGGCCGCGCGGCCAACGCGCTGCTGCTTCAATACATGAAGGCGCGCGTCGGCGCAGAGCCGGCGTCCAAGGAGCTCGCGGCTCTGCTGACCGAAGCCGAGCGATACGGCGAGCAGGGCCCCGATAAGCCCTTCCTCGACGTCTGGTTCGAGAACGCCATGGTGGGCTACGTGGTCGGCGGCTACAACCTGATCTTCGCCACCGCCGACGGCGGCAAGACCTGGGAGCCGTGGTTCGACCGCACCGACAACCCGAAGCTGCTCAACCTCAATGCCATCCGGCCCGCAGCCGGTGGGCTGTACATCACCGGCGAAGGCGGCCTCGTGCTCAAGCTTGACGCGACGGCGAAGCGCTTTCGCGCCGTGCCGGTCGATTACAAGGGCAGCCTGTTCGGCGTGGCCGACGGCGGAGACGCGGTGCTGGTGTTCGGCCTGCGCGGCAACGCGTTCCGCAGCACCGACGGCGGGGCGCACTGGAGCAAGGTCGACAGCCAGCTCGTGGCCTCCATCGTCGCCGGCGCCCGGACCTCGAACGGCACCGTGCTGCTCGCCGACCAGGGCGGACGGATCGTTGCCAGCAGCGACGGCGGCAAGACGTTCAAACGGCTTGAACTCGCCAAGGCGATGCCGGTCACTTCAATCGCGACGGTCGGGGGCGACAAGCTGGCGCTGACAGGTCCGATGGGCGTGGTCGTGGTCGACGCCGCGGCACGCTGACCCACCCAGCAGATAGATACAGGGGACACAGCCATGGCAGGACATACCGCAAGCATCGAAGCCATGCCGGTTGTGCGCAACCTGGCTGACTTCGACCAGAAATCCGGCAACGCGCTCGAGCGCGTCATCTTCAACAACCGACTCGTCGTGATCGTCGTGTGCGCGATCGTCACCGCGATCCTGGCGTTCGTCGCGGTCGGCATCACCCTCAATGCCAGCTACGAGAAGATGCTGCCGCAGGGCCATCCGTACGTGGCCAACTACCTCGCCAACAAGAACCAGTTGCGCGGACTCGGCAACACGCTGCGCGTGGTGGTGGAGAACACCCAGGGCGACATCTTCGACCCGGCTTACCTCGATACGCTGAAGAAGATCAACGACGAGCTGTTCCTGACGCCGGGAGTCGACCGGGCCTGGGTCAAGTCACTATGGATGCCGGCGGTGCGCTGGACCGAGGTCACCGAAGAAGGCTTCCAGGGCGGCCCGGTGATGCCCGACACTTACGATGGCTCGGCCAAGAGTGTCGAGCAGCTGCGCAACAACGTCGCGCGCGCGGGTCTTGTCGGCAGCCTGGTGGCCAACGACTTCAAGTCGAGCACGATCGTGCTGCCGTTGCTCGACGTCGACCCGGCCACCGGCAAGGCCATCGACTACGGGGCGCTCTCAAAGTCGGTCGAGCAGAACGTGCGTGCCAAGTACGAGACCGCCGACGGAAAGATCAAGGTGCGCGTGATCGGCTTTGCCAAGATCATCGGCGAGCTGCTCGACGGCGTGGCGCAGGTGATGATGTACTTCGGCATCGCGTTCGCCATTGCCGGCGCGCTGCTCTACTACTACACGCGTTGCTGGCGCTCCACCGCACTGGTACTCGGCTGCTCGATGGTGGCGGTGGCCTGGCAGACCGGGATCCTGACGCTGATCGGCATCGGCCCCGACCCGTTCTCGGTGCTGGTGCCGTTCCTGGTGTTCGCGATCGGTGTGTCGCATGGCGCGCAGAAGATGAACGGCATCATGCAGGACATCGGTCGCGGCACGCAAAAGCTGGTGGCGGCGCGCTACACGTTCCGACGCCTGTTCGTGGCCGGGGTGACGGCGCTGCTCAACGGCGCGGCCGGCTTCCTGGTGCTGCTGGTGATCCCGATCCCCGCGATCCGCGAGCTGGCGATCTCGGCCACGATCGGCGTATTCGTGCTGCTCTTCACCAACCTGGTGCTGCTGCCGGTGCTGCTGTCGTACACCGGGGTCGGCGCCAAGGCCGCCGCGCGCAGCGTCAAGGAAGAAGACGAGGACGTCGGCGCACACGGCATATGGGCTTTGATCGACCACTTCGCCGAGCGCCGCAGCTGGGCGCTGGGTGCCATCGCGGTGGCGGTCGCCCTCGGGCTCGGCGGCTTCGTCGTGTCCAAGCAGCTGCAGATCGGCGACCTGGACCCGGGCGCACCCGAGCTGCGGCCGAACTCGCGCTACAACGTCGACAACGCCTTCATCACGAAAAACTTCTCGCTGTCGTCGGACGTGTTTGCGGTGATCGTGAAGACGCCGAAGGAAGGCTGCCTGCGCTACGCGACGCTGCAGCTGGCCGACCGGCTCGCGTGGCAGCTGCAGCAACTGCCGCAGGTGCAGACCACGGTGTCGCTCGCCGACGTGGTCAAGCAGATCACCGCCGGATCGTTCGAGGGCAGCCCAAAGTGGCTCACCCTGTCACGCAACCAGGAAATCCTGAACTACGGCGCGCAGCAGGCGACGGTCAACAATCCGGACCTGTTCAACACCGAATGCTCGGTGATGCCGGTGATCGCGTATCTGAAGGATCACAAGGCGGCCACGCTCGACCAGGTGGCGGCGACGGTGCAACAGTTCATCGCCGACAACCCGACCGCAGAGGTGGAACTTTTGCCAGCCGCGGGCTCGGCGGGCATCGAAGCGGCCGTCAACCAGGTGGTGCGCAAGGCCTGGATCGAGATGCTGTTCTACGTCTACGGCGTGGTGGCGGTGCTGTGCCTGATCGCGTTCCGCTCGTGGCGCGCGGTGATCGTGGCGCTGCTGCCGCTGGCGCTGACTTCGGTCCTGTGCGAAGCACTGATGGTGGTGCTGGGCATCGGCGTGAAGGTGGCCACACTGCCGGTGATCGCGCTCGGCGTCGGCATCGGGGTGGACTACGCGCTGTACCTGCTGTCGGTGCAGCTGCACGGCCAGCGCATGGGACTCCCGCCTGACCGAGGCCTATCGCTCGGCGATCGCCTTCACCGGCCGCATCGTCGCACTGGTCGGCTTCACGCTGGCCGCCGGCGTCATCACCTGGGCCTGGTCACCGATCAAGTTCCAGGCCGACATGGGCATCCTGCTGGCTTTCATGTTCCTGTGGAACATGCTGGGCGCACTGATCCTGATCCCGGCGCTGTCGTACTTCCTGCTGCCGACCTCGGCGCTCGGCAAGCGCAGAACGGAGCCGACGGCGGCACCTGCTGCGGCCTGATCGAGCAGGCGCTCCTGCAACCGCAGCAGACCGCCGACGTCGAATCGAGGCTGCGCGTGTCGGGCGCGACACGTTGCAGTCCTCACGTCGGCGTCACGGCGGCCCTTCGGCAGGCATCGACCACGACTTTCGCAAAGGTCGTCGAATCGTCTTCCTGCATAAAGTGCCCACCGCGCAGCGTGGTGTGGGGCTGGCCCCGCGCACCAGGTACCCGTTCGCGGAATGCGCGATCGAGTCCGCGCGTGATCGGATCCCCGTCGCTGTAGCAGCAGATGAACGGCTTGTCCCAGTGCTCGAAAACCTGCCACGCCCGTCGATTGGCTTCGCACGCGACGTTGTCGGGCTCGACCGGAACCAATGCCGGATACGCGCGTGCGGCCGCCTTGTATTCGGCGCTCGGGAATGGCGCGTCGTATGCCGCCCGCTCGGCCTTGGACAACTTCCGCCTCGTCCCGCCCTGGACGATCCGCCCGATCGGAAACCATGGGCTCCTTTGCGAAAACGCACGCCAGATGAGAAACGCTCTGGGAATGGGCCCCTCGCCGGTCGGCAGGCCACCGTTGCCTATCAAGATGCGAGCGAACCGCTGCGGGCTTTCTGCCGCCAGCCGCAGGCCGATCAGTGATCCCCAGTCCTGGCATACGAGCGTGATGTCGGTCAGATCGAGCGCTTCGATCCAGGTCCGAATCCAGGCGACTTGTCCGGCGTAGCTGTAGTCGCTCCGCGCCGCCGGCTTGTCGGACTTGCCGAAGCCGATCAGATCCGGCGCCAGCACGCGCAGTCCGGCGGCGGCGACGGGGCCGATCATGTGTCGATACAGATACGACCAGGTCGGCTCACCGTGCAGCATCAGCACCGCGGGGGCGCTGCGCGGACCTTCGTCGACGAAATGCAGGCGCAGATCGGCGCTGACCTGGAGGTAGTGGGGCGCGAAGGGGTAGGCGGGCAGATCGACGAAACGCGACTCGGGCGTCCGAAGGATCTTCATGTCGTCTGCGTCCCCTTGCTTAGGGCGCGGGCACGACCGTGTAATAGATCCCGCCGGCCCCGTACGCTGACCAAGTTCATTGAACCTTCCTGACCGGGGGCACCTTGTAGGTGCCGTCGTAGGCCGTGGCTTTCGGGTAGTAGTTGCGCAGCGTCAGGTTGAAATTTCCGGGCGGAGTCGGCAGCCAGTTCGACTCCTTGTCCGGACCCGGCGAGTCGGCCTGCAAATAGATGTCGAGCGACTCATCCGGATTGAACTTCAGAGGCATCCACGGCGATATCGCGTAACGGTCGAGCACGTTGCGCTCGTAGAAATTGCCCTTGTACTGCGACACTGACCAGGTGGCGTTCGTTGGCGGCAGCTGTCCCTTGTCGAAATGCATCACGTATTGATGTGCGCTGTCCAGAGAATTGCCGTTCGCATCCAGATACGCCGTCGGATAGATCGTGTCCTCGCGCATGTTGGCGCCGAGACCCATGTAGGCGACGCCAGCGCGCGTTTCGTAGTCGGTACCGTAGCGACCAAGGGTCTGGAAAAGAATCCAGCCCTGCTCGTTCCTGAGCTCCGGAATCTTCTCGGCGATCTTGCCGAGGATGTCGGCGACCGCCTTCTCGAGCCCCGCTCTCGTCCTGGGATCCAGCTTGCCGATGTCGAATGGCTTGCCCGGCTCGACGCCGAGGCTCTTGAGCTTTTCGACAGCATCCTTGTCTTCCGCGTACGGCGGGTTGTCTTTCAGCGCCATCGCCAGCCGGTTGAAGAACGTTTGCGCATCCATCTTCGCGACCTGCTCGGGCGGCGTAACTGTCAGATTGACCTCGGAGTCGACCGCAACATCGCTCGGCGGCGTGTACGGTTGGCCCCAGGCCGAAAGTGGTGTCAGCTTGTACTGGTCCTCGATCGCGCGCACGAAGGCGAAGTCGGATGGGCCGTTGGCCTGGGTCTGCCCGAGCATCCACGCGTAGCGCGTCGACGAACGGAATACCTTACTGATGTCCGGCGGCGGCGTGCCCTTCCAGTCAGGCCCGACGAACAGAAAGCTGCCCGCCCCCGTTCCGGTCGTGCGCGTGCCAACGGACGCGAAGACATCGGTCCACATGTTCATCACTGAAAACACGTAATACCGATCCTTGTTGTCCGGCACCGTCAACACGATCGGCTCCTTGAGATCGACGAAGCCGGTGGTCCACAACGAATTCAGACTGATGCGCACGACGTTCTTGAAGTCAGGGCTGACGTACGTCGGCATGCGCGCGAGCTGATTGACTGGTGCTGCGGTCCCTGTCGCATTCGGCGCGGGGGCGGCGGTCAGCACATTGCGCGTGACATCCATCATCACCAGCGGATAGCCGTAGACGTACGACTGCAGCCCGTAGATGTAGGCCTTCTTCTCCTCGATGAATCCGCAACTCGCGAGTGCGGAAAGTGCGAGGCCGATGGCGGATGCGGCGGCGAATCTCCGATATCCCATCACCCGCCCTCGACCATCAGCACGGTCATCCGGCCGTCCTTGATCGGTTCTTTCAGCGCCTTGCAGTTTCTGCCGCCCAAGAAATCCAGCCTGCCGGCAAGTGTGCCGTCAGGATTGATCTTGTCAATGTAGAGGTTTACCTCACCGCTGCGATCGGCACGGGTTGCAGACTGCCATCCCCACCCTGCAAGTCGAACCGGCGCCTTCGCCGGATCAACTAGGAGCGGCGTTTGTGCGTAGGCGCATGTGCCAAACAATGCGCACGCGACCGCAGCCAACAGGAAGCGAGTCTGCATGGCACCTCCTCATCGATACTTAACTCTCAAGTATTCATGATTTGCGCGCAGGTCGGGTTTTGCTTCTTCTGGCGAGAAAGGTTTCTCCAAGAACCTGCTCGCTGCGGAAGGCTTCAGGGACAGTCGTCCGATTGCGTCCAACGACACGGCGCAAGCGACTGCGTGCCTGCGCGCGCCGGCATTCAGCTTGCCGAACAGGTTCTTCAGATGCCACTTCACGGTTTCCTCGCTGATATCCAGCGAGCGCGCGATCAGCTTGTTCGACAGACCATTGGCGAGCAGCCGCAGCACCTCAGTCTCCTTGGTCGTCAACAGTCCGCCTGAGACGGCGACCGCGCTGCGCTCCGGCGCGACTGCCGGACGGGCTGTTTGCTTGGCCGGGTCTTGCTCGCCCAGGATTTGGGCGGTCGATGAGCGCAGGGCGGCGATCAGTCGCTCGAATCCCCTGTTCGCGGCCAGTTCGAGCGCTTCCAGCAGCTTGGCGCGCGCCGAGCCCGCCCCCCGTGTCTGGAAATTCCAACCCCTATCGGGGGGCGCTCGTCCTTCATCCGATCGGTACCTTGTCAACCAGTGCAGCGCTGAAGCAAATGGCGCGCGACAGATCCCGTTTACGACAAGGAGACATCGATGTTCCGCATTTCCCTGATCACACTGGCGATTGCCGCCACGTGTTCGACGAACGCCGTGGCGGCTGTGACTTCCGACGAGGCCAAGCAGCTGGGCACAACGCTGACACCGGTCGGCGCCGAAAAGGCCGGTAACAAGGAGGGCACCATTCCCGAATGGACCGGTGGCCTGACAACGCCGCCGGCCGGATTCCAGAAGGGCAGCGGCAAGCGCCCGAATCCGTTCGCCAACGAGAAGCCGCGCCTGACGATTACCAGCGCGAATGTGGCGGAGTACGCGTCGAAGTTGAGCGCCGGAACGGTCGAACTGCTCAAGCGTAATCCGAGCTACCGGCTCGACGTCTATCCGACGCAGCGCACGGTGACGCAGCCCAAGCGCCTGCTCGACAACGCCGTCAAGAACGCAACGAGCGCCAAGGTCAACAACGATGGCCTCGGTATCGAAGGCGCGCTGCCCGGCGTTCCGTTCCCGATTCCGAAGAGCGGTCACGAAGCCATGTGGAATCACCTGACGCGCTACACCGGCAACACGCAGTGCAAGTACGACTCGTGGAACGTCGATTCAGCTGGCGTTTCCGTACTGGCGACGACGGGCGAAACGTTCCAGGAGTACCCGATCTACGCCGGTGCCAAGTCCGATGCGTACAAGGGCACCGATCTTTATTACCGGATCAAGCTCAACTACCAGGCGCCCGCGCGTCGTGCCGGCGAATCGCTGATCGTGCAGGACGCCGTAAATCCCCTCGAGCAGCCGCGCCGGGCATGGCAGTACCTGCCGGGCCAGCGCCGCGTCAAGCTCGCGCCCGATATCGCTTACGACACCCCCAATCCCGGATCGGCTGGCCAGACAACATACGACGATGCGTTCGTCTTCAACGGCGCCATGGATCGTTACGACTTCAAGCTGGTCGGCAAGAAGGAGATGTACGTGCCGGCTAATGCGTACAAGTTTCAGTACGAGCCGGGCAGCGCCGAAAACGTCCTGAAGCCGAAGCACGTCAATCCCGATGTCGAGCGCTGGGAACTGCGCCGGGTCTGGGTCGTCGAGGCGACGCTCAAGGAAGGCAAGCGCCATATCTACAGCAAGCGCAGCTTCTATCTCGACGAAGACAGCTGGATTGCGGTCGCGTCCGATGAGTACGACGCGCGCGGTCAACTGTTTCGTGCTGGCTTCATGCCGTCGTCGTTCAGCTACGACGTGCTGGCGCCGACGACGTCGCTGCAGGTGTTCTACGACTTCATTGGCGGCGGCTACAACGTGCAGGGCCTGTGCGGCCTGTACTACGGCATCAAGTACAACGACGGACTGCCCGAGAAAGACTGGGCGCCCGACGCCCTTGCGGCCGCAGGCGTCCGCTAACCGTCATTCCAAGTCGCGCCCCCACTACAGGGGGCGCGCTCTTTTGGGGGCGACTCGTACCGTTCACCTCGTCCCAAGACGTTGAATGAGGCTACCGATGACGCGATTGCTTGCTTTGAGCCTGGTGGTGATAGGCCTGATGGGAGCCGTTGCTGCCGGTATCGCGGCTGCGACCGCAGGCTCCGCAGAACGCGCCGCCGCTAACCCGCCGGAGCTGCCGGTCTGGACGGCGAGCCACATGCGCGAAATCTTCCCACACTAGCGAGTTCGCGGCGCCTATGCCGTGATCAGTCCGAGCAGCCGCGCGCGGTCGACCGCGTGCCTGCGCGTGCCGGCGTTGAGCTTGCTGAACAGGTTCTTCAGGTGCCACTTCACCGTCTCGTCGCTGATATCCAATGAGCGGGCGATCAGCTTGTTCGACAGGCCGTTGGCGAGCAGTCGCAGCACTTCGGTCTCCTTGATCGTCAGCAGCCCGCCCGAAACCGCCACCGCGCTGCGCTCCGGCGCGACTGCCGGGCTGTGCGGACGGGCGGCTTGCTTGGCCGGCTCGGCCTCACCGAGGATCTCAGCGGTCAGCGGATGCACTTCGCGGATCAGCCTCTCCAGCCCGTTGATCGAAGCGAGACCACGCGCCTCCTGCAGCTTCAACCGCGCCGCGGGCTGCCGCCGACGATGCATCAGGACCGCCTGCAGGGCCTTCACCATGATGATTTCGCGGCCGCGGCGGATGGACTCCGCAAGACCAGCCGCCGTCTGCAGCGCCAACTCCGCCTTCGCATCATCGAACGCGGCCATCGCCGCGTAGGCCCGCGCTATCGCCTCCTTCATGCGGCAATACGGCTGCAGCGGCAGCAGTTCGGGCTTTTTGAACTCCTCGACGACCGACTCGAGCTGCCCCAGCAGCGCCATCGCCGTCTCGGGGCGTGAACCGATCGCGTGAATGCGGATTTGCTCGCCCAGGGTGACGACCGTCATGCGCGGGATGCGGCGGCGTTCGGCGAGTTCGCGCAGCGCGCCGAGCACATCGAGCGCCCGGCGTTCGTCGCCTTCGCCGAGTGCCAGATCGGACAGCGTCCGATACGCGATCAGAATCGCGTCTGGCGTGCCGATGCGGTCGATCACGTCGATCCGGTTGGCCAGAAGCGCACGCGCCCGCGCCGGCTGGTCGCGCTCGAGTACCGCACCGGACAGCACGGCAGCGAGCATCGTGGCGATCACGCTGCGGCGACCGGCATCGCGCTCGGCCTGCTCCATCGCGAGCTGCAGCAGCTCCTCGGCGCGCGCGGGTCGTCCCTCCCACAGGTAGCTGAGCCCGATCATCACGTCGGCATAGGCGGCTGCCATCTTCATCGAGCCGTCGCGGCTGTCGTCGCGCGGAACACCGCCGAGGCGCGTGCGGAGTTGCTGCGTCGATCCCCGGCACAGATCGACGATCGCCAATGAATTCGCGTATGCGACGACATGCAGCGCCTCGGCGCTGGCCGGCAGCGCGGCCCAGGGCTCCAGGTAACGAATCACCTGACCCGGCCGGTCGCAGTACAGCGCCGCGGCGGCGCCGATCAGCGCCGCTTCGAACCGCAGGTGCGGATCCATCGCCGGGTCGGACGCGACCGGATCGACCCGGGCGAAGACCTCGGCGGCGCGATCGCTGAGCGCGTACATCCAGGCGGCGGTCAGGCGCAGCGTCACGTCCTGCTCGAAGGCGCTAGGCGGCAGCCTCTCGATCCACTCGCGCGCCTCGGCGAGGCGCCCCTGGCGACCTATCTCGCGTAGCGACGCCGAGGCATAGCGATGCGCCGCGGCGTCGTCACCGCTTTCCAGCGCATGGCGCGCGGCTTCGCGCAGCAGGTCGTGGCGTGCATACCAGTCGGCGGCGCGCGCGTGCAGTTCGCGTCGCCGCGCAGCGGGCAGCCCCTCGAAGCGGCCGAGCAGGAAGTCGCGTGCCAGCATGTGTAGCCGCATCCAGCCCTGGCCCTCGCCGACGATCACGATCGGCGTATCGCGCATCAGCTGCTCGAGTTTCAGCGACGCGCCAGCATCCTCGGTCAGCGCGGCGCACAGGTCGGGGGTCATCGACTCGAGGATCGAGCAGCAGACCAGGAAGTCGGCGAGCTCGCGCGGCAGCTGCGACAGCATCGACTCGAGGAAGTAACGCTCGATATCGCCCCGCCGCGCGCTCAATTCCGTGATCGCCGGCCCGAGCTGCGGCGCGCGCTCGATCGTCGAGGCGGCCATCTGCAATCCGATCGGCCAACCCTCGGTGATTTCGTGCAGGCGCACGCAGTCGTCGAGCGAGATGCGGTCGCCGAACTTGCGCTGCAGGACTTCGACCGTGTCGTCGAGTGCCAGGCGCAGTTCGTCGACACCGACCTGCACGAGTTCGCCCTTAGCCACGAGGTCGGTCGCGTCCAGCGACAGATGGCCGCGTGCGCCGATGATCATCCTCAGGTTCGGCGGAGCATTGAACATCAGGTAGGACAGCGCCTCGTTCACCGTCGCAGGCGGCAGCCGGTCGGCATCATCCATGACCAGCACGGTCGGCGTGGCCAGTGCTGCCACCTCGGCTAGCAGCGCCGTCAGCACTTCCTGTTCGCGCCCCGATTCGCTCGTGCCAGGTTCTGCGGCCGACACGGCCAGGCTGGCACGCCCGGTCGCTGCATGCAGCGCGGCTAGAAGTGCTTCCGCGAAACGCCCAGGCGTGTCCTGTGCGTCGAGCGTCAGCCAGGCGACAAAAGCGCCGCGTTCCAGCCAGGCGCGCCGCCACTGCGAAAGGAGGGTGGTCTTGCCGAAGCCGCGCGGCGCTGCAACCAGAATCGCCGTGCGCTCCAGCAGGTTGTTCCAGCGCTGGACCAGTGCGCGCCGCAGCACGGCGGCGCGCGGCAGGCGCGGAGGTGTCGTCTTGAGGACGAGCTGCGGCTGGAGCATCGAGAGCGGGTCCCGGATTCGCGCCTAAGCGTATCCGAAGTGGCCGAGCGCGGCCTCCGGAGCCTGCCCCACCGATTGGGTGGGGGCGAAGGGGCTGTCCCTGCTTACCGTGCGTCATCGTGGCGATGGCCGCAGGAGGCAGCGATGATTGAGGTTCGTGCAGGACGCGCAAGGACACTTTCCTGTCGGACGCTTATTGTCGTGCTGGCCCTCGGCGCGGCCTTGACGCTCGCCGCACGCCGGCCAGCTGAACCGCACGGATCCGGAAGCAGAGGCGTAGCGGGTCCATCCGGACGTCGACACGCACATGCGTATGCTGCTTAGCACCCGCCGCGCCGGCGAACTCCTTTTGATGCCGCACTGAACGGCTGAGATGGACCGGCAGGCTGGCCTGGGCGCACTGACGCCGGGTGCTACCGCTCTCACCCGACCCCCCTGCATCGAGGGGTCAGCAAACGACCTCAACTCGGTACTGTTTCAGTCTGACTGAACGCCCTTCCACCATCGCCGGACACGGAACCCCATGAACTTCGAAAAGATCACCACCAGCTATGTCGATGCCGAGAAGTACCCGTGGATCCCGTTCGCGCCGTACAGCGACATCGTGTTCATCAAGGTTCTGAAGGTCGAACCGGTTTCGGGCACCTTCGTGACGCTGCTGAAGGCGCCGGCCGGCATCCAGCTGCCCAAGCACCACCACTGCGGCACGGTGATGGTCTACACCGTCAAAGGCACGTGGAAGTACATCGAGCACAACTGGACGGCAACGCCCGGCAGCTTCGTGTACGAGACCGCGGCATCGGTTCACACGCCGATCGTCGTCGGCGACAACGAGGTCGTCACGCTCAACATCCAGGTCGGCGATTCGCTCTACATGGACGACAAGGACGGCATCATCGCGATCGAGAACTGGAAGTCGGCGATGAAGCGCCACGTCGATTTTCACAAGGCGCGTGGCACTGTCGCGCCGGACCTTTCCGACTTCAGCGAATAGTCGGCAGGCGACCATTGGAATTCAAGCAGGAGATCATCCAGATGAAAGCACTGATGCAGGATCGCCCGTTGCTGATCTCGTCGCTGATCGAGCACGCCAACACGTTCCATCCGAATGGCGAGATCGTGTCGCGCACGGTCGAGGGGCCGATCCACCGCTGCACCTACGGCGACATCCACCGCCGCTCGAAGCAGGTCGCCAATGCGCTGACCGCGCTCGGCGTGAAGTCCGGCGACCGCATTGCGACGCTGGCGTGGAACGGCTACCGGCACATGGAGCTGTACTACGGCGTCTCGGGCATGGGCGCGGTGCTGCACACGATCAATCCGCGCCTTTTTCCCGAGCAGGTCGTCTACATCGCCAATCACGCCGAAGACCAATACCTGTTCTTCGACCTGACCTTCGCGCCGCTGATCGAGAAGCTGGCGCCGATGATGACATCGGTCAAGGCGTTCGTCGCGATGACCGATCGCGCCCACATGCCGACCGGGACCACCATCCGCAACCTGCTCTGCTACGAGGAGCTGATCGGCGAGCACAGCGCCGACTATGAGTGGCCAATTTTCGACGAGAACACCGCGTCGTCGCTGTGCTACACGTCGGGCACCACCGGCAATCCCAAGGGCGTGCTGTATTCGCACCGTTCGACGGTGCTGCATTCGTTTGCGGCCTGCACCGTCGACGGGCTAGGGCTGTCTTCCGCCGAATCGACGCTGCTGGTCGTGCCGATGTTCCACGTCAACGCGTGGGGCATGCCGTACGCAGGTGCGATGTGTGGTGCCAAGCTGGTAATGCCGGGACCGGGGCTCGACGGCAAGAACGTCTACGAGCTCATGCGTGACGAGAAGGTCACGCTGGCGCTCGGCGTGCCCACCGTGTGGCTGATGCTGTTCAACCACGTCGATTCGGCCAAGCTCAATCCGAAGGCCGACCTCGCGCTGAAGCGCGTGGTGATCGGTGGTTCGGCCGCGCCGCGCGCGATGAGCCAGAAGTTCGAGACCCAGTTCGGCGGACAAGTCGTGCATGCCTGGGGCATGACCGAGATGTCGCCGCTCGGCACGGTCTGCAATTTCCTGCCCAAGCATTCCGCTTACACGCTCGAGCAGCGCCTCGACGTGCAGACCAAGCAGGGCCGGCCGGTGTACGGCGTCGAGATGAAGATCACCGACGACGACGGCAACCGCCTGCCGCACGACGGCAAGGCGTTCGGCCACCTGATGGTGCGCGGACCCTGGATCACCGGCGGCTATTTCAAGGGTGACGGCGGCGAGATTCTCGACGCCGACGGTTTCTTCGACACCGGTGACGTCTCGACCATCGACGCCGACGGCTACATGCAGATCACCGACCGCAGCAAGGACGTGATCAAGTCGGGCGGCGAATGGATCTCCTCGATCGACCTCGAAAACGCGGCGATGAGCCATCCGGCGATCGCCGAGGCGGCGGTCATCGGCGTGGCGCATCCCAAGTGGCAGGAACGGCCGCTGCTGATCGTCGTCAAGAAGAAGGACCAGGAGGTCACGCGCGACGAGATGCTGTCGTTTTTAGAGGGAAGAGTCGCCAAATGGTGGCTCCCGGATGACGTAACATTCGTGCCCGAGTTGCCGCATACCGCGACCGGCAAGCTGCAGAAAATGAAACTGCGGGAGCAATTCCGCAACTACCAGCTGCCAGTGGCCTGACCACAGCACCCGAGAGTGCCCCGCATACCCTGCGGGGCATTCCGCAGACAACGCGCCGGCCGACCGCCGGCGTGTTGATTTGGAGCGACCCGCTCCGTGACGTCCCGACCAGGACACGAGAAAGTAGGCGACGCCATGAGCGTTGTATCACCGATGCATATCAGGAAAAAGAAGGACGGCGATGCGCCGGACCTGGACGCCGCGCGCGGCCTGGTACCCGCGATCGTCGTCGGAGCCGCCCTCTGGGTAATCGTATTCGCCATAGCCGTGCTGCTCTGGGGCTGAGCCCCGATGACTGACCCGGCCGCCGACCCTCTCGCCTCCCTGGTGCAGCTGAGATCGGCTCCGGGTGGCGCACTGCGCCGCTGGTTCCTGCATTTCGCGCTGCGACTGACGGCCCGTTCAGCGAAGTTCGACGCGGGCGCAATCGACACGTTCCGACGACGGAATGCCGCATTCGACCGCAGGTTCGGCCATGTTGATCCGGCAGTGAAGCGAAGCATCGTCGACGCGGGCGGCGTGGCCGCCGAATGGATCGACGCGCCCGAAAGCAGGTCCGATCGCGTGCTGCTCTACATTCACGGCGGCGCATTCGTGCTGCGGTTTCCCAACCTGCATGCGGCGCTGGCGGGACGCTGGTGCCGGCGGCTCGGCAGTCGCGCGCTGCTGATCGACTATCGACTGGCGCCCGAGCATCCTTATCCGGCGGCACTCGACGACTGCGTGCGGGCCTACCGCTGGCTGCTCGAGCAGGGCGTCGAGCCCGGCCGCATCGTGATCGCCGGCGACTCGGCCGGCGGCAACCTGGCGCTCGCGACGCTGCATCGCCTGAAGGCTGCCGGCGAGCCGTTGCCGCGCTGCGCGGTCTTGCTGTCACCGGTGGTCGACTTCACACTGTCGAGCCCCAGCCTTTTTTCGAACGCCGCGCGCGATCCGATGTTCACGTTCGAGAAGCTGGCCGCGCTGCGGCTGCTCTACGCCGCGCCCCAGCAGTTCCTCGACCCGATGGTGTCGCCGCTTTATGGCGATTTCACCGGGTTTCCGCCGCTGCTGTTCCATGCGGGCGAGATCGAGATGTTGCGTGATGAATCGACGCGGGCCGCCGAGCGCGCGCATGCCGCCGGCGTGACCGTCGAGGTCGATGTGTGGCGCGACATGGCGCATGTGTTCCACGCGCTGCCGCTGCCACAGGTGCAGCCGGCCGAGGAACGGATCGCGCGGTTCGTCGAACGGCATGCAGGATGGACGCCCGCGTCCTGAGGGCCTCGGCCGCGTTCGGCGCGTCGCTGTTTTCGGCGGCCGTCTGGGCCCAGGCCACGATGATCGAAGGCACCGTGGTGCGTGTTCCCAGCGGCGACACGATGGTCGTCAATTCGTCCGGGCGCGAGGTCGAGGTGCGGCTCGCAGACATCGGAGCGCCGCAAGGGCCTCGGTTCTACGCGCCGGCCTCGCAGACCTTGCTGGAGGCGATTACCCTGAATCAAGCAGTGGTCGTCAGAGTGACAGGCAACAGTGATTCCGGTGTGTTCGGGCGTGCCCGGGTTGGTGAACTCGACGTCAACCTCGAACTGGTCCGGCGCGGCGCGGCCTGGGTCTGCTGGGAATATTCGCGCGATACCGACTACATGCCGTACGAGAATCAGGCGCAGCGGGCGCGCCGTGGCGTCTGGAGCAGTACGCCCGAAATCACCGCGCTCGCCGAATGCCGGCGCCGGCCGCCGGCCGAGCAGCCGCTTTATCCTCGCAACTAGGCCCTAGAACCACCCAGGTTCTGAGACAGGTTCTTGCCTCAGGCCGCAGCCGTCGGCCGACCCCGCAAATGCTCGGCCGCGAGAGATCCGGCTGGCCGCGATACCCTTGGTCCCATGAACCGTAGAGGCGCCTGTGCGTTGCTGCTCGGCGGGTTGCTGGCCGCGGCCGTTCCGGTCCGCGCGGCGGTCGATACACAGATCGGCGTAACACGCCGCGGCGATCTCTACGTGGTCGATGCGGTCATGGTAGTGCCGGTTTCTCCGCGCGAGGCGTGGGACGTGCTGACCGACTTCGATTCGATGGCGAGCTTCGTTCCGAACCTCGAGCTGAGCCGTGTCACGGGACGCAGCGGCGACCGCTTGCAGGTCGAACAGCGCGGCGTGGCCCGCTGGGGCCTGCTGTCGCAGTCCTTCACGATGGTCCGTGAGATCGAGCTGCAGCCGATCGACGAGGTCCGATCGCGGTCGATCGGCGGCTCGCTCCGTCAGGTCAGTTCGGTGACGCGCTTTGCCGCCGCGGCCGGTGGCACCGAGATCAGGCATCACGTTGAATTTTCGGTCGATACCTGGATGCCGCAGTTCCTGGCTCAGCCGTTTCTGCGGCACGAGGTGCGAGAGCAGTTCGACGCAGTCGTGGGCGAGATGCTGCGCCGTCGAGCGGACGGCGGCCGATAGCCGACAGTGTCGGCGGTGTCAGGCCGAGGCTGCCCGCACCTTGTCTTCCAGTGTGCTCCAGCGCTCGAAGCGTGCCGCGAGATCATGTTCGATCTCCACCACCCGCTGACGATCGATCCGGATCCGGTCGGAGCCCGCGCGGTGGTAGTCGGCGCGGTTCATGCGCTCGGCGATCTCGTGCTGCTCGCGCTCGAGTGCCTCGATGTCGGCCGGCAATGACTCGAGTTCGCGCTGCTCCTTGAAACTGAGCTTGGCGCGGGTAGGCCGCGGCGGCGCTTGTGTGCTGCGCGACGCCGCTGCAGGCTGCGCAGCCGCGACCTTCGGTCGCAACGCCACCCAGTCGCTGTAGCCGCCCGGATACTCGGTCCACTTTCCGTCGCCCTCGGCCACCAGCGACTGCGTCGCCACGTTGTCGAGGAAGGCGCGGTCGTGACTGACCAGCAGCAGCGTGCCCGCGTATCCCTGCAGCGTTGCCTCCAGCAGTTCCAGCGATTCGATGTCGAGATCATTGGTCGGTTCGTCGAGCACCAGCAGGTTGGCCGGCCGGGCGAAAAGTCGCGCCAGCATCAGCCGGTTCCGCTCGCCGCCTGACAATGTGCTGATCGGCGAATCGGCCCGCTGCGGCGAGAACAGGAACTCGCCCAGGTAGCTCACCACATGTTTGCGCGTCCCGGCCACCTCGATCCAGTCCGAGCCCGGGCTGATGGTCTCGGCGACGGTCTTCGCGGGATCGAGCGCCTCGCGCATCTGGTCGAAGTAGGCGGCTTCCAGGTTCGCGGCGAGCCGTACCGTCCCGACATCCGGGGCGAGCGAACCCAGTATCAGCCGGAGCAGAGTCGTCTTGCCCGCACCGTTGGGACCGATCAATGCGAGCCGATCGCCGCGCATCACCCGCAGGTTCAATCGTTCGACCACCACGCGATCGCCAAAGCGCTTGCTGACGTCGGTCAGTTCGGCGACCAGCCGGCCCGACCGTTCGCCCGCATCGAGCGTCAGCTTGAGGTTGCCGATGCGTTCGCGCCGTGCCAAGCGTTCGTCGCGCAGTCGCTCGAGCCGCGCGACGCGGCCCGCATTGCGCGTGCGCCGCGCCTCGATGCCCTTGCGTATCCACGCTTCCTCCTGCGCCCAGAAGCGGTCGAACTTGCGGGACGCTGTCTGCTCGGCCGCCAGTTCGGTCGCACGCCGACGTTCCCACGCACTGTAGTTGCCCGGGTATGAGCGCAGCAGCCCGCGGTCGAGTTCGACGATGCGTGTCGCCACACGATCGAGGAACGCCCGGTCGTGGGTGATCACGATCAGCGCCGGGCCGCGCAGCAGCAGGTCCTCCAGCAGCGTGATGCCGTCGATGTCGAGATGGTTGGTGGGCTCGTCGAGCAGCAGCAGGTCGGGCGCCAGCGCGAAAGCGAGTGCGAGTGCGCCGCGCTTGCGCTCGCCGCCGGACAGACGGGCCGGGTCCTGCGCTTCGTCGAGGCCCAGTCGGTGCAGGAACTCGACCAGCCGTGCATCGATGCGCCAGCGATCGCGCTCGTCGTGCAGCGCCTCCAGTTTGCCGCGCAGTGACAGGCTGGCACGCAGCGTGGCGGCCGGCGGCAGCTCAGGCTCCTGTTCGACCAGCGCCACGCCCAGTCCGTCGCTGCGCCGGATTTCACCATCGTCGAGCTCGACCCGCCCGGCGATTGCACCGAGCAGCGAGCTCTTGCCGGTGCCGTTGCGTCCGATCAGTCCGATGCGGTCGCCTTCGAGCACCGTCAGTGCGGCGCCGTCGAGCAGCGGCTGTAGCCCGAACGCAAGCTCGGCATCGAGCACGGTCAGCAAGGTCATCGGTGCAGGCCCGGCATCATCAGGCCGACTCGACCGCGCCGCGATCCCGCGAGCGTTGTGCGAGCCCCACCAGCCAGCGGATCGCGGTCTCGTCGCTGCGCGCGATCGGCACTTCGACACTCCCCGGACGCGCCACCGACTGCAGGATGCGATCGACGACCTCGATCTGCGGTAACACGGGCCCGAAGAAGTGTGGCCGTTCGCCGCGCAACACCAGCAGCGTCGGAAAGGTCTCGATGTCGAGTTCGCCAAGCGAGTCGGCCTCGTCCTCGATGTCGACCCACAGGTGCAGTGCGCCGGCCGAGGGGGCCGACCAGTGTGCCGACCATAGCGGCCGGTAGTCACGGCACGCTCCACACCATTCAGCACACAGGCAGATGACGGTCAGGTCACCGGCCGGAGCGGGGTTCGAGGTCACCGGGTTCATCGACGGATTTTGCCTGCATCGCGCCCGGCGCCGGACGGCGCCCGTAGACTGCCGCGCATGGAATCGACCGAGCCCTTGTGGCGACCGTCGCACGCACGCATCGAGGACGCACATATCACCGCGTTCCTGCGCTGGCTCGAGCGCGAGCGCGGCCTCGTCTTCAGCGACTACGAAGCGTTGTGGCGCTGGTCGGTCACCGATCTCGAGGCGTTCTGGGACGCGCTCTGGCACTTTCTCGAGATACGCGCATCGCGACCGTATGAACGCGTGCTGGGATCGCGCGCGATGCCCGGCGCCGAGTGGTTTCACGGTGCGCGACTTAACCTCGTCGACCAGGTGTTCCGCCATGTGACCGACGCGCGGCCCGCGATTGTTGCCGGCGACGAGTCCGGCCTGGTGCGCGAGATCACGTGGCGAGAGCTGCGGTCGCAGGTGGTGGCACTGGCTGCGACGTTGCGCCGACTGGGCGTCGGTTCCGGGCGATCGTGTCGTCGCGATCCTGCCGAACGTCCCGCAGACGATGGTGGCCTTCCTCGCCTGCGCCAGCATCGGCGCGATCTGGTCGGTGTGTTCACCGGACATGGGGCTGATCGCGGTGCTCGACCGCTTCCGGCA
>CAVPGM010000038.1:0-21268 GCA_963703945.1 uncultured beta proteobacterium
GCGGCCAGCACCGACTTGGCCCCGCCGTCGTGCGCCGCAGGGCGATAGTGAAAGGCCAGCGTATCCGGGTCGAGGCTCAATCCGGTGAACGCGCGCGCGGCCTCCTTGACGTCGCGCTCGCCATACTGGCCCTGGCCCAGCACGAACAGCTCCATCACTTCGCGTGCAAAGTTCTCGTTCGGGCTGCCGACCCGGTTGGTCGCCGAATCGAGATACACGATCATCGCCGGATCGCGCGCGATCGCATGCAGCATCGAGCCGAAATCGCCCAGCGCGTGCTGGCGCAGCAGCAAATTCTGGCGGTACATCAGTTGCGGCCAGCGCACCTTCGGCTGTGCCGACACGAAGTGGTTGTGCCAGAAAAGCGTCATTCGCTCGGTCAGCGGCGACGGCGTGGCGACCATTTCCCGGACCCACCACGCGCGCAGCTCCAGGCTCTGGAGCACGTTCTTCTGGCGCTCCCGCTTCCGTTCCTCTTCCGGCAGGGCGCGGAACTCGCGCGGTCCGATCAGCGCCTCGTCGATCCATGACGGTGGCGGCGTCACCGCCGAAGTGCGGACCCCGGCGAGCAGGCTGTCGACCGCCTGCTGCTGGGTCAGTGTCGCCACCCTTGCAACCTCGGCAGGCGACGGTGCGAAGCCGACGCGGGTCAGCAGCCGTTGTGCGCCGTCCGGGCCCAGTGGCGCCGGTGCGGCGGAGGCCGAAATCCACGCGCAACTGAGCAGTAGGAACCAGCGTCTCATCGCATCCCTTTCGGATGCGCGACCTCGCGCATCCTCTTGCGACGATGTTAGGCGCGGAGGCCGCGGTCGGTGCGCACCGCGCGACGGAAATGCGCGTGCAACCGGTAAGGCGTGTAACAGTGTGTGTGCACGTCGCCGGCGCGCCGCGCTCAGCGCGCGTTGAGTGCGTCGGCGCCGGGCGAGGATTGGTTTTCGGCAGCGCTCGGTGGCAGCGATTTCGTGCGGCGCGCGTACAGCGCAATCCCCGGCGAGGCGCTGAGGCCGTGCCCGACGATGCTCAGCAGCACGGTGGCCATGACTGCGAGCCGTATCGTCGCCTCGCCCGGCAGGTGCGTTTCCCCCTCCAGGTAGACCAGCCCGAGCACGATCGACGCCAGGCCGCGCGGTCCGAACCAGCCCATGAACAGCACGGTGGCGCGGTTCAGCCCGGTGCCGGCCAGCGCGACCGCGACCGGCACCATGCGCACGAGGGTGAGGCTCAGCACCGCATAGAGAAAGATGACCGGGGTGAACTGCGGCCAGGCGCGCGCCGCGTAGAGGCCGAACAGGAAGAACACGAAGAAGTTGAACAGCTGGCCCCAATCTTCGGCGAACTCCACGCTGTGGCGCGCCACCTGCGGAAAGCCGAACTGCACGGCCAGCCCCGCCACGTAGGCAGCGATGAACATGCTCGCACCTGACTCTTCCGAGACGACCATCGATAGCAGCGGCAATGTCACGACGCCGAGCTGGCCGAGCGCCGGCGACATCCATTGTCGTTTCAGGGCCATCCCGATTAGCGCACCGCCGCCACCGCCAAGCGCCAGGCCGATCACGGTTCCATAGCCGAGTTGCTCGACGAGATAGCGCACCAGCACCCGCGCGCCGCCACCGGACTCGGCCGCGGACGCCAGCGCGATGAACAGCATCAGAAAGGGCACCGACAATCCGTCGTTGAGCCCCGCTTCGACGTTGAGCGCCTGTCGTATGCGGGCCGGAACGCGGGGGCTCGCGACGATCACCTGCCCGAGGCCAGCGTCGGTCGGCGCCAGGATCGCCGCCAGAATGCCGGCCTCCCACCACGTCAGGCCCGCGAAGCACACCATCGCGGCCACTGCGCCGAGCAGGATCGTGAGAAGCATGCCGGTGCTGAGCAGGCGCGCCTGCAGGTTAGGGCTGCCCTTCAGATCGCGCAGCCTGATGCGGGCCGCGTCGGTGAACAGCAGCATCACCAGCCCGGTCTCGGCCACCACCAGAAAGCCCTTGCGATCGAGCAGCAGCTCGGTTGCGGCGCGCGGGGCCAGCAACATCAGCGCGCCGGCCGCAGTGAAGAGGATCGGCGCCGTGAGGACCGTGCCTTCCAGCCTGCGGGAAACGAGGCTGTACGCCAGCACGAGCACGATGAAGGCGGTGACGATCAGCATGCGCGGGTTCCTTTTAGCCCTTGACGGCCACGATAATCGAGTACGCCTTGAACACGGCGGTCGCCGGCTGACCGATCTTCAGCGACAGCGCCTCGACCGCATCGTTGGTCACCGTCGCGCTGATCGCGGCGCCACCCGGCAGCGTCAGCATGACCAGCGTCGACACTGCGCCCTTGGCCATGCGCGAAATGGTCCCTTCGAGCTGATTTCCGGCCGACAGCCGGTAGCCGCCGAAGTCCGTCATCAGCACGACGCTGCTTGCCTTGACCAGCGCCAGAGCAGCCATCGCCCTTTTGAGCTTCAGCCGCTTCGCGGAGGCCGTGGTCAGGGCGGCGACGATCTGCTGGCCGCCTTTCAGTCCGATCGTCACCTGCGTGGTGACCGGCCCCGCATCGACGGCCGTGATCTTTCCGGCGAACTGGTTGCGTGCGGTCGTCTTCATTCTCATTCTCCCGAGGAAGGGCCCGAGCCGCGGATGCCGGCGAAGGCGCGCTTCGTGCGTAGCGAGGAAACGCAGTTGTTCGGCCGCGAGGTGCTGCCACGTCGCGAGCAGATCGGTTGCGTAGGCTGTCAGGCGCGTCCCGCCACCGCGCGCGCCGCCAGTGGTTGTTGCGAGGAGCGGCTCCTGCGCGAGGTTGCCGGCCTGCTCGAGCTGTAGCCATGCGCCCTTGTACGACAGTCCGACCGTGCGGGCGGCGCGATTGATCGAGCCCGTGTCCGCGATGGCGGCAAGCAGGGCGAAGAAGCGCGCGTCGAGCCCGCCGATGCTCAGCGATGCCGTCAGCAGCGCGTCATCCGCCATGGCCGAGGATGCGACGCAGCCAGTCCCTGCGCTCAGCGGTAGCCGGTGATTCGCTCGACAGCTCGCGAAGCTCGCGTTCGCGCACCCTGCGATCGCGCAGGTCGACTTCGCGAGTGACGCGACCGTCTTCCATCACGAACAGCACGTCGGCCAGCGCGGCGACGTCGTCGATGTCGTGGCTGATCAGGACCATCGGAATGCCGAAGCGCTGCTGGATCTGCTGCAGTTCGGTGCGCAGCCGTACTCGCAACATCGGATTGAGCGCCGCAAAGGGTTCGTCGAGCAACAGCACCTCGGGCCGCCGCACCAGCGAGCGCGCCAGAGCGACCCGCTGCTGCTGCCCTCCGGACAGGCGCTGTGTTGCGCTCGACGCCAGCGATTCGATCTCGAGCGCCTGCATGATCGCGTCGACCTGCTGCTGCGCGGCGGCGTCGGGGCGTCGCCACCATTGACCGAGCCCGAAAGCGATGTTCTGCCGCACCGTCAGGTGCGGAAACAGCGCGTAGTTCTGGAAAACGTAGCCGACGCGACGCCGGCTCGCCGGCAGGTCAATGCCGACGCGTGAATCGAACACTGGCAATCCGTTGAAACGGATGTGACCCTCGCGCGGTCGCAGCAGGCCGGCCATGGCCTGCAGGGTCAGCGTCTTGCCGGCGCCCGACGGTCCGTAGAGAACGGTCACCGGAACCTCCGCCGCGAAACGCACGTCGAGCGCAAAGTGGCGCCCCGCATCCGATACGCTGACGCGAACGTCAACGTCGATCATCGGTCGATGCGAGCGAACCCGGCCGCCGCGAGGCGGTCCTGCGCGGCAGCCGAGGTCAGGTACTCGACGAATCCGCGAGCGCCGACGTCGTCGCGACTGCCTGCGACGACAATTGCCGGATAACGGATCGGTGCGTGACCCGTCGCGGTCGTGACTACGCGGACGCGGTCGCTCATCAGCGCGGCATCGGTCGCGTAGACGAAACCCGCCTGCGCTTCACCGCGCGCCACGTAGTCGAGGACCTGGCGCACGCTGTCGGCATACACCAGCTTCTGCTGCAGGCTTTCCCACAGTCCCGCGTGTTCGAGCGCCTGGCGCGCATATCGACCCGCGGGCACCGTCAGCGGCTTGCCGATCGCGATGCGGCTCACGGCCGGCCCGGCCAGGCTGCCAAGCCGCGACATATCCGGTTGCGCGATTGGCGCGATCAACACCAGCATGTTCGCGGCAATGTCGCGCCGTGTGTCTGCCGTCAGAAGTTGCTGGACAATGCCCCGGTCCACGGTCTCCTCGTCGGCGCTGATGAATACGTCGACCGGGGCGCCCTGGGCGATCTGCTGCAGCAGCGCGCCGGAGGCGCCGAAATTGAAGCGCAGACGCAGCGGATGAGCCGCCTCGTAGTCCGCTCCAATGGTGCGCAGGACGTCGGTGAGGCTGGCTGCGGCCGAAACGGTCAGCGTGCGAGGCGCTTGCGCGCGAACCCGCGGAATCGGGTTAAGCAGCGCCAGGATCAGAAGATTGCGTCGAGTCGGCATCGTGTAGCGGACGCTTCAGCGGATGCGCGGGGAAAACATGCGCTGCGAGCCGACCAGGATCAGCATGCAGATCAGCGAGGTGATCATCACGAGCACCAGCGCCAGCCGGTCGTTGCCGGCCTGCGCCGCGTCGTAAACCGCCATCGACAGCGTCTGTGTCTCCCCGGGAATGTTGCCTGCGACCATCAGCGTGGCGCCGAATTCGCCCAGCGCACGCGCAAATGCCAGCATTCCGCCGGCCAGGATGCCGCGCGAAGCCAGCGGCAGCGTCACCCGCAGAAAGACCGACGCCGGGCCCTGGCCCAGCGTCTTCGCCGCCGCCTCGAGCGTCCGGTCGACATTGTCGAAGGCCGCGGACGCGCTCTTCAGGACCAGCGGCAGCGCCACCACTGCGGACGCCAGCACGGCGCCGTGCCAGCTGAAGATGACCGTGTAGTCGAAATGCTCCCTCAGGTAGCTCCCGAGTGGACTGTTGCGCCCGGTGCCGATCAGGATGTAGTAGCCGAGCACCGTCGGCGGCAGCACCAACGGCAGCATGCACGCGGCCTCGAGGACCGAGCTGCCGGCGAAGCGAACGCGGCTGAACAGCCAGCCCAGCGCGACTCCAGCCGCCAGCGCCAGCAGGGTGGCGCAGGTGGCGACACGCAGCGTCAGCCAGACAGGCCGCCAGTCGATGGTCACGCCGAGCAGTGAGTCCATTTGTCGTTATGTAGTCAAGTACATAACGAATTAGATCATGGAACAGGACGCGCAGCCTGCGCGGTTCATCGACAGCCTGGAGTCTGGGCCGGAGCGAGTCCTCAGGCCGGAGGCGGCATGCTAATGGTTACGACTGCGGATAGGGAGCTACTCGGCACGAGGAAACGATGCGCTGATCCGGTGCCGCCGGCGATCAGCGTCGCTTGAGGGGCCGCAGTGACGGCACCAGTGCTGACAGCGCGGTGCGATCGACCTTGCCGGCTGCAGTCAGTGGCAGGCTCGCGACGAATCCGATCCGCCGCGGCCGCTTGTGCGAAGCCAGCCTCGCTTCCAGGAAGTCGAGCAGCGCCCCGTCGTCCGGCTGCTGCGGCGCGACCAGCACGCTGGCCACGACCTGTCCCCAGGTCGGGTCGGCGAGACCGAACACCGCGGCCGCCTCGATGCCGGGGCAGTTCTCCAGCACGCGCTCGACTTCGGCCGGATAGACGTTTTCGCCTCCGCTGACGATCAAATCGGCACGCCGGCCGTGCAGATGCAGAAACCCGTCCGCGCCTAGGTCGCCAAGGTCGCCAGTGTCAAACCAGACTTCGGGTGCAAGCGGAGGCTCGCCGAGATAACCGGCCATTCGCATTGGGCCGCGCACCTCGATCCGGTGATCGACGACGCGCACCTCCGCACCGGGGAGCGGATGGCCCGATCCACAACGCGCCGCCTCGAAGCGCCGCTCGTACGGCGTGGCGACCACCTGCGAGCAGGTCTCGGTGCAGCCGTAGGTGATCACGACCGGCAGACGGCGACGGGCCGCCTCGTCGAGCAACTGCGGCGATGCGGCGGCGCCGCCGACCAGCACGGCACGCAGGAAGGTCGGCGGCCGCCAGTCCGGGAGACGTTCGAATATCAAGGCCAGCATCGTCGGCACCAGCGACACCAGTGTGGCGCGATAGGTCTCTATCCACTGCGGCAGCCGAGTCGCCTCGAAGCTAGGTGCGAGGGCCACGCAGCGACGCCCGGCCAGACAGCGGGTCAGGATCGACAGGCCGCCGACACGGGCGATTGGCATCGCCAGGAGCCAGCAGTCGTCCGGCTGCCAGCCTAGATTGGCGCGGCTCGCCTGCGCCGAAGCGAGTAGCGCAGCCCGCGTCAGCACCGCGCCGCGCGGTTGGCCCGTGGTCCCCGAGGTGTACATCAGCGCAGCCGCGCCGTCGGGCAGTTCGGCCGCGGCGGCCGCGGCGATTTCCGCACTGCGCTCCGCGGTGGTGCTCTTCGGGTGCAGCAGCAGCACCGGTACGCGGGCCTGAAGCAGCGCGTAAATCGTGATCACCGTGTCGAGCGAATTCGCGCCCAGCAGCGGGTACGCGCGCCCTGGCTGCAATTGCGGGGCCAGTACCTCGAGGCGGGCCCGTGCCAGGTCGGCAAGTTCGCCAAACGTGTAGCGCTCGTCGCCAACGAGCAGCGCCTGGGCTGCGGGCGAGTCGTCCGCAGCCGCGAATATCGAGAGGTCGTCGTTCACGCGTTGCGACGTCGTGCCGGCGCCAGCAGCGGCCGGTCTAGGGCAGCCGACGGAACTTGCGGAAATTCGGCTTGCGCTTTTCGAGGTAGGCGTTCCTGCCCTCCTGGCCCTCTTCAGACAGGTAGAAGAGCAGCGTCGCGTTGCCGGCGAGTTCCTGCAGCCCGGCCTGTCCGTCGCAGTCGGCATTCAGTGCCGCTTTCAGGCAGCGCAGTGCGATCGGGCTGTTGGCGAGGATCTCGCGGCACCATTTGACGGTCTCGGCTTCGAGGCGCTCATACGGCACGACCGCATTGACGAGTCCCATCGCCAGCGCCTGCTGCGCGTCGTACTGCCGGCACAGGAACCAGATCTCGCGCGCCTTTTTCTGGCCGACGATGCGCGCCATGTACGACGCCCCATAGCCGCCGTCGAAGCTGCCGACCTTCGGGCCGGTCTGGCCGAAGCGCGCGTTGTCGGCGGCGATCGTCAGGTCGCAGATCATGTGCAGCACATGGCCGCCGCCGATCGCGTAGCCGGCGACCATCGCGATCACCGGTTTCGGCAGCGTACGGATCTGCCGCTGCAGGTCGAGCACGTTCAGCCGCGGTACGCCGTCGGCCCCGACGTAGCCGGCGGCCCCGCGCACGCGCTGGTCACCGCCGGAGCAGAACGCCTCCTTGCCCTGCCCGGTCAGGACGATGACGCCGACTGCCTCGTCCTCGCGCGCGTCCTCGAACGCCTTCTGCAGTTCCTTCACCGTCTCCGGCCGAAAGGCGTTGCGCACCTCGGGCCGGTTGATCGTGATCTTGGCGATACCCTCGGCGGACTTCGAGTACAGGATGTCGTCAAAGCCCGCGACGAGGGTCCACTCGGGAATTTCCGGCACGGCAGCTGTCTTCATTCGGTCTTCGTCTCGGGAACGCGGGAACGCGGCGCGTGGCGGATTTCGTTCAGTCGATCTTGGCGCCGGAGTCCCGTACCACTTTCGCCCACTTGCGGGTGCTGGTCTCGATGTGTCGCGCAAAATCCTCGGGCGTGCCGGCAACCGGCCGTGCACCGCGGCTGCGCAACGCCTCGACCACTTCCGGATCGGCGAGTGCTTCGCGGATCGCCGCATTCAGCTTTGCGATCACGGCGTCGGGAGTGCCGGCAGGTGCCAGCACGCCGTCCCAGGCACTCGACTCGAAACCGGGAAGTCCGGACTCGGCAATCGTCGGCAGCTCGGGGGCTGCCGGAAAACGCTGCGCGGTCGACACCGCGACGCCGCGCACACGGCCTTCCTTGGCAAGCGGATACACGTTAGGCATCACGTCGATCATCATCTGCACCTGGCCGGACATCAGGTCTGTCACGGCCAGCGCACCGCCGCGGTAGGGGATGTGCACGATGTCGATGCCCGCCATCGTCTTGAACAGTTCCCCGGACAGGTGCGACGTCGTGCCGTTGCCAGCCGAGGCGAAGTTGACCTTGCCGGGATTCGTCCTTCGCATAACGGATCAGTTCGGTCACCGACTTCACCGGCAACTGCGGATTGACGACCAGCATCGCCGCAATCTCGGTCATGCGCGACACCGGCGCAAAGTCCTTGACCGGGTCGAATCGCAGCTCGCGGTACAGGCTGGCGTTGATCGAGTGCGTGCCGTTGGTACCGTAGAGCAGCGTGTAGCCGTCGGGTGCGGCCCGCGCGACCAGTTCGGCACCGACATTGCCGCCAGCACCGGCCTTGTTCTCGATGATGATCGGCTGACCGAGCGCCCGAGATACCCTGGGCATGATCAGCCGAGCCAGGGTGTCGGCCCCGCCGCCGGCCGGGAACGGCACGATCAGGTGCACAGGCCTGTCCGGATACTGAGATTCGGCGGCGCTGGCGGGCGTGCCACTCGCGACAACGAGACCCAGTGCGGCGACCGCAGCGATCCGCGATGCAGTGGCCGGGAGGCGTCGATTCACCTCACGTCTCCTTCGGCGCCGGGTCCTCGACAGGGGTCCGGCAGCGCATCAGCGTCATCGCCTTGACCGTCATCACCGGCGCGCCGTCCTGGTTGATGACCTCGTTGAAGGTCTGTACCAGGCCGCGATCCGGTTTGCTGCGCGAGCGGCGGGCGTCGGTCACGGTGATGCGAAGCGACAGTCGATCACCGGGGCGGACCGGCGCCAGCCAGCGCAGTTCATCGATTCCCGGCGAAGCGAGGCCGGCGGTGCCCGGCAGGAAATGATCGACCAGCAGACGCATCATCAGACTGGCGGTGTGCCAGCCGCTGGCGATCACGCCGCCGAACGGGCCGGCGCCGCGCGCGTCGACATGGAATGGCTGCGGATCGAACTGACGGCCGAAGGCGATGATCTCGGCTTCATCCACAGCGATCGGCCCGCATTCGACGACCATGCCCGCCGGGTAGTCCTCGAAGTGGCGCGCGTCGCGATCGCCGGGCAGGGCGCTGTGGGTCGATGGCGCGTGAGAGTGTTCTGCGGTCATGCTCGAGGAACAGCCTGGTGGGACTGCGCTGTCAGGGTCGTCGGCCTCGACGGAATGCGCGCATACCGTGCGCAATTTACCGCAAGCGGTGGGCGGGGACCCGGACCGCGGCCGGCGCGCGACAATACGCACGCAGCCATCCCGCCTGCCGATGCGCGCCGAGTCAGATGATCTCGAAATACCGCTTCAGCTCCCAGTCGGTGACCGCGTCCTGCCATTGCCGCCATTCCCACTCGCGGGTGGCGGCGAAATGATCGACGAACAGGTCACCGAACCAGTCGCGGGCCAGGTCGGACCGACGGAAGATTTCGGTGGTTTCCTTCAGTGAACGCGGTGCGCGCGGGATGTTTTCGGCGCCCTGGTTCGTGCCGGTGATCGGCTTGGCGGTCAGCTTCAGATTCTTCTCGACGCCATGCAGCCCTGCGGCCAGCAGCGCGGCGACCGCGAGGTAGGGGTTGATGTCGGCTCCCGGGCAGCGCGTTTCCAGGCGCGTGCTCTTCGGCGAACCCGGAATCACGCGGAAGCTGGCCGTGCGGTTGTCGATGCCCCAGGTCGGCTTCACCGGAGCCCAGAAGCCGTCGACCAGTCGCTTGTAGCTGTTGATCGTGGGCCAGAACATCGGTGCGAACTGCATCAGCGCCGCGATCTGGCCGGCGAGAAAGCTCTCGAAGAGCTTGCTCATGCCGGCGCGGCCCTTCGCGTCGTAGAACAGGTTCTTCCTGCCGTCGGAGAGCGACTGGTGCACGTGCCCGCTGCAGCCCGGATACTGCGCGCTCCACTTGGCCATGAAGCTGGGCGTGATGCCGTACTGCGCGCCGATCTCCTTGGCGCCGGTCTTGAACAGCACGCCGCGATCGGCGCACTCGAGCGCATCGGAAAACTGGATCGCGGCCTCGTACACGCCGGGGCCGGTTTCGGTGTGCAAGCCTTCGATCGGCACGCGGAACTGCAGCAATTGATCCATGAGGGCGTTGAAGTAACCGCGGTTGGCATTCGCGCGCAGCAGTGAATAGCCGAACATCCCCGGCGTGAGCGGCGTCGGATCGACGCCCTTCTTCTGTGCCCAGCTGTGTGGCGTCTCTGCGAAGTTGAACCACTCGAACTCGAGTCCGCACATGGGCTGGAAGCCGAGCTTCTCGGCGCGCCTCAGGACGCGCTTGAGGGTCTGGCGCGGACATACGGGGTGGGGATCACCGTGGCCGGTGACGAAGTCGCCCAGGAAGAACGGAACGTGGTCATCCCACGGCACATGGCGCGCGGTGGCCAGATCGAGGCGCACCATCGCATCGGGAAAGCCGTGCTGCCAGCCGGTGACCGTGGTGTTGTCGTAGACGCTGTCGGTCATGTCCCAGCCGAACACGACGTCGCAGAATCCGAAGCCGCCCTCGATGGCCGACGTGAACTTGTCCCTGTTGAGGTACTTGCCGCGCAGCACACCGTCGATATCGGTAACGGCGACCTTGACCTTCGCAGCGGCCGATTCGTCGACCTTCTTCAGCGCCAGTTGCGTGTCCCGCTGAGTTTCGCTCGATGCGCGCGGCGCCGCGCGACCCTGTCTGGCCATGTCCGATTCCTCCTGAGCGTCGGGCAGTGTGCAACAGCGGCACGCAAAGTCCAAGCGGCGCACGCTTGAGAGTGGGCGAAGCGGCTAGAACCTATCTCAGAATCCGCGGTGGTCGCGGCGGGGTCGCATGGGGTGCAGGGCTAGGCGCGGCGAGGGGACCATTGCTTACTGCAAGGACCCGAGCCGCAACAACGCCATGCGCCCCATGCGACCCCGCCCCGCAGGGTTGCGCAAGATAAGCGGGCGTCTGCGGCGTTGGCCGGCTTGGCCGTAGGCTCGGCTACTGTCCTTCGCCAGCCGCCTTGCATCCGCCCGCTTCTTTGGGCAGCGCGATCCATCGGGGATCCTGAGATAGGTTCTTTTCCCAGTCTGCCGACCCACAGCCCTCCCTTACAATCCACGCCCTCAGAATTGTTCGAGCCTGCGATGCCGATCTACGCCTACCGCTGCACCGACTGCGGCCATGAATTCGACGTGCTGCAGAAGGTGTCGGACGCTCCGCTCACTGAGTGTCCGGCCTGCCAGCGGCCGGCACTGACAAAGAAGGTGACCGCTGCCGCATTTCAGTTGAAGGGCAGCGGCTGGTACGTCACCGACTTCCGCGACAAGTCCGCTGCCAAGAAGGCCGCCGCCAACGGTGACTCCGCGAAGACTGGCGACGCCGCCGCGAAGTCGGCCGAACCGGCAGCCCCGGCGGGCTCCGATGCCAAGGGGTCCGATGCCAAGGGGTCCGATGCCAAGGCGGCCGATACGGCAGCAGCCCCTGCCAAGCCGGTCGCCCCCACGCCCCCTCCGCCCACCTCGGCCGACTAATCGCAAGCCCGGCGTGAATCGCGCCGAACCCGAACCTAGCGCGCAAGCGCGACCCCAGTCACCGCGCACGCTCCGATGCTCAAGAAGACCCTGATTGCCGGCCTGCTGATCTGGCTGCCGCTTGCCGCCACGCTGTGGGTGCTGGACTTCATCGTCTCGACGATGGACCGCACGCTGCTGCTGCTGCCGGGAAGCTGGCGACCCGATGCGCTGTTCGGCGTCCACATCCCCGGCCTTGGGCTGTTGCTTTCGGTGGCGATCCTGCTGGCGACCGGCGCGTTGGCCGCCAACATCATCGGCGAGCGTTTGTTGCGCTGGTGGGAAAGCCTGCTTACGCGGATCCCGATCGTTCGTTCGATCTATTCGTCGGTCAAGCAGGTGTCCGACACGCTGCTGTCGCAAACGGGTCAGTCGTTCCGCCAGGTCGTGCTGGTCGAGTTTCCGCAGCGAGGCCAGTGGTCGATGGCCTTCATCGTCGGAGCGCCCGGCAGCCACGTCGATGCGCGCATCGGGCCGGGCTTCGTAACTGTCTATGTACCCACCGGCCCGAATCCGACCTCCGGCTATGTCCTGTTCGTCAGGAGCGACGAGCTGCGCGAAATCGACTTCAGCGTCGATGACGCGCTGAAGTTCCATGTCTCGCTAGGCGTCGTCGTGCCGACGGCGCGGTCACACCGATCGGCCCTGACGAGCGAGTCTCCCGGCACTCCGGGTTGAGGCGTTCGGCCATCCCCTTTAAGCTTCGCGCATGATGACCGTGAGCTTTTCGACTGCCAGCCGTCAGTGCACGCAGATCGCCCTGTGGGAGCGTGCGCTCGACCGGTCGCGTGTCGCGGCCACCGGCCTGACACGCCGGAATCTGCCGCGAAACCGCTAGGGCCGGCGGCTGGCGACCGCGCGGCCCATCCGGCGGGCGGTGGCCCGACCGAAAGCGCTGATCCAGAGATAACAACCTATTCGCGGCAGCGAGCTGCGACAGACCAGCGGAGCATTTATGCGCACCGAGTATGCCGGCCGGGTGGACCAGCGGTTCATCGGCCAGACAGTGACCCTTTTCGGCTGGGTTCATCGACGCCGCGATCACGGCGGGGTGATCTTCGTCGACCTGCGTGATCGCGAAGGTCTCGTGCAGGTCGTGTGCGATCCCGACCGTGCCGAGGTCTTTGCCGTCGCCGAGAGGGTCAGAAACGAGTATTGCCTGAAGGTCGTTGGCCAGGTGCGGATGCGGCCGGAAGGAACGGCCAACACCGCCCTGGTATCCGGCGCGATCGAGGTGCTGTGCACGCAGCTTGAAATTCTCAACGCGTCGGTCCCGGTGCCGTTCCAGCTCGACGACGAAGGTCTGTCGGAGACGACGCGGCTGACGCACCGCGTGCTCGATCTGCGCCGTGAGCAAATGCAGAACAACCTGATGCTGCGCTACAAGGTGGCGATGGCGGTGCGGCGCTACCTTGACGCCCAGGGCTTCATCGACATCGAAACGCCGATGCTGACCAAGAGCACGCCCGAAGGCGCGCGCGACTACCTGGTTCCGTCGCGCGTGCATCCCGGCCAGTTCTTCGCCCTGCCGCAGTCGCCGCAACTGTTCAAGCAGCTGTTGATGGTGGCCGGCTTCGATCGCTACTACCAGATCGTCAAGTGCTTCCGCGACGAGGACCTGCGGGCCGACCGTCAGCCGGAATTCACGCAGATCGATGTCGAGACGTCATTTCTCGACGAATCGGAGATCCGCGCGATCATGGAAGACATGATCCGTACGGTGTTCGATCAGGTGCTGGGAGTGAAGCTGCCGCAGCCGTTCCCGGTGATGACCCACGCCGAGGCGATGCGCCGCTACGGCTCCGACAAGCCGGATCTGCGCGTGACGCTCGAGCTGACCGACTGCACCGACCTGATGCACGACGTCGACTTCAAGGTGTTCCGCGGCGCGACGGAATTGAAGGACGGCAAGGTCGTCGCGCTGCGCGTGCCGGCGGGCGGCGAAATGCCGCGCTCGGAGATCGATGCCTACACCGAGTTCGTCAGGATCTATGGCGCCAAGGGCCTCGCCTACATCAAGGTCAACGAGAGGTCCAAGGGGCGCGACGGCCTGCAGAGCCCGATCGTCAAGAACCTGCACGATGCGGCGCTCGTCGCGGTGCTCGAACGCACCGGCGCCACTGACGGCGACGTGATCTTCTTCGGCGCCGACCGCGCCAAGGTGGTCTACGACGCGCTGGGTGCGCTGCGCACGAAGATCGGCCACAGCGATTTCGGGCGCGCGCACGGCCTGTCGGCCGCCGGTTGGCGTCCGCTGTGGGTCATCGACTTCCCGATGTTCGAATACGACGAGGACGAGGCCCGCTACGTCGCTGCGCATCATCCGTTCACCAGTCCGAAGGATGGCCACGAGGATTTCCTGCAGACCGATCCTTCGAAAGCGCTCGCCAAGGCCTACGACATGGCTCTCAACGGCTGGGAAATCGGCGGCGGCTCGGTCCGCATCCATCGGGAGGAAATTCAGAGCAAGGTGTTCCGCGCGCTGAAGATCGGCGCCGACGAAGCCCGCGAGAAATTCGGCTTCCTGCTCGATGCGCTGCAGTACGGTGCGCCGCCGATGGGGGGCATCGCTTTCGGACTCGACCGCATCGTCACGATGATGGCGGGCGCCGAATCGATTCGCGATGTGATCGCCTTCCCGAAGACGCAGCGCGCGCAATGTCTGCTGACCAAGGCACCGTCGCCGGTCGACGAGCGGCAGTTGCGCGAGTTGCACATCCGTCTGCGCGGCGAAGCCCGGCCGGCGCTGTCGCCGGAGGCGTGAACCGCGCTGGCGGCAGGCGCTTCCGGTGAAGATTCCGGAGTCGGTCCTGGTGGTGATCTACACGCGGGCGCGCGACGTGCTGCTGCTGGAACGGGTCGACCATGCGGGGTTCTGGCAGTCGGTCACGGGCAGTCTGGAATCCGGCGATGCAGATCTCGCGGCCACCTGTGCGCGCGAAGTGGAGGAGGAAACCGGGCTGAGGGTCGATGCACTGAACTTCGACAACTGGCAAGTTCAGAATCGCTACGCAATTTATCCGCAGTGGCGACATCGATATGCACCCGGCGTTACGCATAATACGGAGCATGTCTTCGGCCTCTGCGTGGATCACCGCTTCGATCCACAGCTCCAACCGCGCGAACACCGTGCGTTCCTTTGGCTGCCGTGGCGCGAGGCCGCCGACACCTGCTTTTCCTGGACCAATGCCGCGGCGATCCGTGAGCTTCCGCATCGCGTGCCTCGCTAGCCTGGCCGCGTCGTCCTGTCTGGTGGGATGTGCGACACCGGGCGATCCCTACGGTGTGACACCCGCGGTCGAGCTGCTGGCGCGGCAGGACGATGTCGGTGACTGCATGCGCCAGCTGAAGCGCTTCGATGCTTCCGTCGATGCCGCGGGGCTGCGCGACGTCCAGTCGGCGCGGGTGCTGGGTTATCCCTTCTTGCGCGTCGATCGTTTCACTGCCGGTTGGCAGCCAGGCGCCGCGGATTCCCGTGGTGTGGCCGAAGCCCGGTTCGATCGCATGGCGGCTCTCGATGCCGAAGGTCGCCGCTATGAGGAAGCAAACATCGCGGCCACTGCCGAAGAGCGCGCCACGGTTGCAGACTGTCGAGAGCGGCTGCTCGCGACCGCGCGGCCGCGGGCGGAGGAAGCCGTCGCGGTCGCCCGCGTACCCGATGGATACGACGACACCCTGCGCGTCATCGGCTTGTATCCGCTGACGAAGATTCCATTTTCGTGGGGCCTCGCGGCGTGGCAGCAGTCGACGCGCGATCTATACGCAACGCCTTTTCCCGACGTGCCGGTGGAGGGGCGCCGTATCCGATACATACCCGACACCGGCACCGGCGCCGTGACGAGCGAGGTGGCCGGAGTGCTCGCAGAAGGGCGCAGCTCAAGCCGGTCCGCCTTGCAGCTGCCCGTGCTCACGCCCGTCCGGGCCTGGCAGTTGCTTCAGCAACATGCTCCGGTCCTGGTCGTCGACACCGTAGACGAAAACGATCAGGTGGGCACGCTCCTGTGGCAGGCCACCGGTCCGCTGCCGCGGGTCGGTGTCGACATTGGCGGGCCGGTGGCATATGTCCGGGTCGCCTGGACAGTGATCAACCACAAGCCTGCCCTTCAATTGGTCTACACCTACTGGTTCCCGGCGCACCCCGCGTCGCATCTGCTCGATCTCGCCGCAGGCCGTCTCGATGCGATCGTCTGGCGGGTGACGCTCGATTCCGCCGGCCGGCCGTTGGTCTACGACTCGATCCACGCCTGCGGCTGTTATCACATGTTCTTCCCTACCGAACGCGTGCGCGAACGCCCGGGGCCGCTCGAACACGAAGCGGCACTGGACGAAACGATGTTTTCGCCGCAGGTTGTCCATACCCCCGGCGCGCAGGAACGCATCATCATCTACGTCGGTGCGCATGACCACGAAATCCAGCGTGTCGCGGTCGATGCGCCCACACCTGCACCCGGCGTGCGCTACCGGCTGCTCGACGAAGACGTCCTGCGTTCGCTCCCGTTGCCGGCTTCTGTGGGCGGCGGCTGGCGCAGCATCTACGGACCCGACAGTCTGGTCCCCGGGTCCGAGCGGCCCGAACGCTTCCTGTTCTGGCCGATGGGCGTGCCGTCCGCGGGACAGATGCGCCAGTGGGGCCACTATTCGACCGCGTTCATCGGACGCCGGCATTTCGATGATCCGCGGCTGATCGACCGCTATTTCACGCTTGCCCCGGGCGCCAACTGAGCGATGCTGACGACCCCGCGCTTTCATCGGGAGCGGCCCGGCGCCGATTGACAACATGCAACTGAGGGTCGCCACCTACAACATCCACAAGGGCGTGATGGGCCTGCGCAAGAAGTCGCGCATCCACGACCTGCGCGTCGCGCTCAACACGATCGACGCGGACATCGTGTTCCTGCAGGAAGTGCAGGAGCGCAACGAGCGCCTGGCCCGACGGGCCGGATTTCCGAAGGGCACCCAGCTCGATGTGCTGTGCACAGGCGGCTATCTGCATCGGGCCTACGGGATGAACGCGGTCTATCCGCACGGGCACCACGGTAACGCGATCGTTTCGCGCCACGCGATCGGCCAGTACCTGAACCATGACATCTCCGATCACGTGCTCGAGCAGCGCGGCATGCTGCACGCGGTCTCGCAGCTGAAGACGCGGCGCGGCATGCGCGAGATTCACCTGATCAACACGCACTTCGGACTGATCAAGCGCAGCCGCGTGCGTCAGGCTGAATTCCTGGTCGACTTCGTACGCAGCGAGGTGCCCGCCGGGGCGCTGCTGATCGTTGCGGGCGACTTCAACGACTGGCAGCGTGGTGTCGACGAGCTCCTGCACCGTGAACTTGATGTGTTCGAGGCGTCATCGGAGTTCAACCGCAGTGCGCAGCGTCGCGGCCGCCTCGAGCGGCTGCTTCCGTGGAAGAACGGATCCCGCGCCCAGGTCGCGCGGACCTACCCGAGCGTCATGCCGTGGCTGTCGCTCGATCGCATCTACGTGCGCGGCTTCACCGTCCACGACGTGCGGGTACCCAAGGGCATCGAGTGGTCGCAACGGTCGGACCACATGCCGCTGATAGCCGACCTCGAGGTGGTGTGACTTCGAGCGAGCGTCGGCCGGGCCGCAGGCGCTTCGAAATCACGACCAGGCCCCTGATCTATGGCGGCAACCGCCTGCGGCTGCTGCAAAACGGCGAAGACTATTTCCCGCTGCTGCTGGCAGCGATCAACAGCGCGGAACGATCGGTCCACCTCGAAACCTACATCTTCGCGCAGGACAACATCGGACTGCGGTTCAGCGATGCGCTGGCGGCGGCTGCCGACCGCGGCGTGCAGGTGCGACTGGCGGTCGACGGCTTTGGAACTGGCGCATACGCGCCCGTCCTGAAGTCGAGGCTGGCTGCGGTCGGCGCGCAGGTCATCGTCTTCCGTCCCGCGCGCTGGTGGCGGCCCGATCGGCGCCTGCTGCGTCGTCTCCACCGCAAACTGGCGCTGATCGACGACCGGCTGGCTTTCGTCGGCGGCATCAACATCATCGACGATCACCATCATCCCGACCCGCAGCCTGCGCTGCTCGGACCGCGGTTCGATTTCGCCGTTATGTGCGAAGGGCCGGTCGTTGCGTCGATCGGCCTGGCCATGAAGCGCTTGTGGTGGTCGCTCGAACTGCGTTACCTGCGCGCACCGATCGGCCGACCGTCGCCGGCGGCGCCCGAACTGCCGCCTCCATTTGCCGACGGGATGCGCGTGGCGCTGCTGCTGCGCGACAACCTGCGTCATCGCCGGACGATCGAGCACGCCTATCTGGATGCCATCGACGCGGCCCGCACCGACGTGCTGATCGCCAACGCGTACTTCCTTCCGGGCCGCGGGTTTCGCAAGGCGCTGATCGGCGTGTGCGCAACGCGGCGTGCGGGTTCGGTTGCTGCTGCAGGGCCGCGTCGAGTACCCGGTTCAACATTATGCGCAGGAGGCTCTGTACGCGCAGTTGCTGGAGGCGGGCATCGAGATCCACGAATACACGGCGAGCTATCTGCATGCCAAGGTGGCCGTGGTGGACGAAACCTGGTCGACGGTGGGCTCGAGCAACATCGATCCCTACAGCCTGCTGCTGGCGCGCGAGGCCAATGTCGGGGTCTACGACGCGCGGTTCGCGCGGCTGCTTCGCGCGGCGCTCGAGCGCGCCATCGAGCGTGAGTCGCGCCGAGTTCATCCGGAGGCGTTCGCCGGACGCGGATGGCTGCGCCGCGCGATCAACTGGATCGCATATGGCATCGTGCGATTCGGCGCGGTGGCACTGGCCGGAGGGCGCGATTACTGAGGTACCCTGCTGCGATCGGCGTATCACCGTTGACCGCATCGTTGCAGACGACCTCCGATGTCCGCAGCTCCCGACCTGATCTGCCTTCGCCCCGAGGGGCTGTACTGCCCGCCCGGCGATTTCTACATCGACCCATGGCGGCCGGTCGCGCGCGCCGTGATCACGCATGCGCACGGCGACCATGCGCGCGCCGGCCATGCTGACTACCTTGCGGCGGAGGATGCTCGTCATGTGCTGCGCACGCGACTGGGCGACATCCGGCTGCAGACGATCGCCTACGGCGAGACGGTCGACATCAGTGGCGTGACCGTGTCGCTGCATCCGGCCGGCCATGTGCTGGGCTCGGCGCAGGTGCGTGTCGAGCAGTCGGGCGGGTATGGGTGGTCTCGGGCGACTACAAGACCGCAGCGGATCCGACCTGCGCGGCGTTCGAGCCGGTGCGCTGCGACGTGTTCATCACCGAATCGACGTTCGGCCTGCCGATCTACCGCTGGGCGCCGGCGGCAAACGTTCTAGCCGAGATCAATGCCTGGTGGCGCGCGAATGCATCGGCCGGCAGGACGTCAGTGCTGTTCGCCTACTCGTTCGGCAAGGCGCAGCGCATCCTGCACGGCGTCGATCACCGCATCGGGCCGATCGTCGTGCACGGCGCGGTCGAGCCGTTGAATGCGGCCTACCGCGCGAGCGGCGTGGCATTGCCGCCGACGCTGCGCGCTCCGGACGCCAGCAAGGCCGATCTCGCTCGCGCGCTGGTGTTGGCGCCGCCGTCGGCGCGCGGCTCGCCCTGGCTGCGCCGCTTCGGCGACTACTCGGACGGCTTCGCCACCGGCTGGATGCAGTTGCGCGGAGCGCGACGCCGCCGCGCGCTCGACCGCGGCTTCGTGCTGTCCGACCACGCCGACTGGCCGGGACTGCAGCAGGCGATCGCCGCGACCGGCGCACCGCGCGTGATCGTCACCCACGGGCAGGTGCCGGTGATGGTGCGCTGGCTCGGCGAGCAGGGCCTCGAGGCCGGCGCGTTCGCGACCGAGTTCGGTGACGAGGAAGCGGAAGCAGCGATTGAAGCAGCGGCAGCCGCAACAGCACGAACGAACCGCTCGACCGGCGAGAGACCAACTGACGAATGAGCTGTGGACCGGGGTTGCGGGGCTGATGACGACTCTGTACGGCGTGCGAATCAACCTCCTCAGCGTGCTCGCCCGCTAGGACCTGTCTCAGAGTCGCCGGTAGCGACGGATGCGCGAGTTCGCCCAGCTGTTCGCCGAACTCGACGCCACCACCTCCACCAACGCCAAGGTCGCGGCGCTGCAGCGCTACCTGGCGCACGCCGCGACCGCGACGCCGCCTGGGCGGTGTACTTCCTCGCCGGCGGCAAGCCGCGCCAGTCGGTCGGCTCGCGCGCGCTGCGGGAGTCGCCATCGCCGCCAGCGGACTGCCGGACTGGCTGTTCGAGGAGTGCTACCAGGCGGTCGGCGACCTGGCCGAGACCATCGCCCTGTGCTGCCGCCTCCGACCGCGAGAGCTCCGGCCTGGCCGAGTGGATCGAGCAGCGCCTGCTGCCGCTGCGCGGCCAGCCGCCGGCCCACGTGCTGGCGCGGCTGCGACTGTGCGGACGAACTCGACGGCGGCGAGCGCTTCCTGCTCATCAAGCTGATCGGCGGCGGCTTTCGCGTCGGCGTCAGCAGCTGCTGGTGCAGCGCGCGCTGGCCGAGCACGCGGGACTCGACGCCAAGCTCGTCGCGCAGCGGATGATGGGCTACACCGACGCACGGCGCCGCCGACCGCGGGCGCTTCCGTGCGCTCGTCGCGCCGCGACGAGCGGCGATGCGCGCGGCCAGCCCTACCCGTTCTTCCTCGCGCATGCGCTGCGATTCCGCCGCCGATTCGCGCGCGACTCGGGCCGCCGACGACTGGCTGGTCGAGTGGAAGTACGACGGCATCCGCGCGCAGCTGGTGCAGCGCGAGCGGGCAGGTGTGGATCTGGTCGCGCGGCGAGGAGCTGGTGACCGAGCGCTTTCCCGGATGTGCTGGCCGCGCTCGACGCGCTGCCCGACGGCACCGTGCTCGACGGCGAGATCCTGGTCTGGCGCGACGGCGCGGCCGGCGCCCTTCGCCCTGCTGCAGCAGCGCATCGGCCGCAAGACGCTGACGAAGAAGGTGCTGGCCGATGCGCCGGTGGCTTCATCGCCTACGACCTGCTCGAAGCGACGGGCGAGGACTGCGCGCGACCGGCCGCAGCACGAGCGCCGGGCGCGCTCGAAGCGCTCTGCACGCGCACGCCGCATCGCCGCTCTCGCCGCGCGATCAGGGCGCCGACTGGGCCGCGCTGGCCGCGCTGCGCGAGGAGTCGCGCGACGCGCGGCGTCGAGGGCTTCATGCTCAAGCACCGCGCGCGCGCTACGGCAGCGGCCGCACCAAGGCCGAGCGCGCGACCTGGTGGAAGTGGAAGATCGAGCCGCTGAGCGGTCGACGCCGTGCTGATCTACGCGCAGGCCGGCCACGGCCGCCGCGCCAGCGTCTACACCGACTACACCTTCGCGGTGTGGAACCGCCGCCGCCGACGCCGCCGAGGCGCAGGCGGTGCTCGACGCGATCGAGCGGCGCGAGCCGGCGCAGCCCGGCGCGCTGCAGCTGGTGCCCTTCGCCAAGGCCTACTCGGGCCTGACCGACGCCGAGTTCGCAGGTCGACCGCGTGATCCGCCAACCACGCTCGAGAAGTTCGGCCCGGTGCGCAGCGTGCGGCCGACGCTGGTGTTCGAGCTCGGCTTCGAAGGCATCAACCGCAGCCCGCGCCACAAGAGCGGCATCGCGGTGCGCTTCCCGCGCATGCTGCGCTTCCGGCGCGACAAGCCGCTGCACGAGGCCGACACGCTCGATGCGCTGCGGCGCTGCTGCCGCGGAACGGTTAGGC
>CAVPGM010000039.1:0-36481 GCA_963703945.1 uncultured beta proteobacterium
CCCCTGGCGGCACTACGAAGGAGCCATTGCGCTCCGCCTGCGCTCGCGGGTCAAGCGGCGGCGCGACGCGGAGCTGGCCGGCGGCTAGAATTCCCGCGGGTCACGAAGCTGGCGACGATGGACCAACGCACCGATTCCGGGGAACTTCTGGGTCTGATCCTGCAGGCGCTCGCCGAGAGCCTCGACGTGCGCGAGATCTTCGTACGGCTTCCGCGCTGCCGCGAGACTTTCAAACGGGACGGGCGCACGCTCTGCCCCCTTCCGTCTCGGAGCGGATCGTCATGTGGAGATCGACTGAGATTCGAACTGTGATGGCCTCTCGCAAGGCGCATCTATGCACTTTGCTATACAGCGCGCTGGCTGGCGTCCTGCTCGCGACGGCCGGAGTTCGGGCTGCAGACGCCAACGAAGTTCTCAAGTGGAACGAAACCGCCGCGAAGGCGGCAGCTGCAAACGGACAGAACCCCATCCAGACCTCGCGGACCGTCGCGATGGTGCAGGGTGCGGTACATGACGCGCTCAACGCAATCACGCCGCGCTACGCGCCCTACTACTACGAAGGCCCCGGGCAAGCCGGTGCCTCGCCAGACGCCGCCGTTGCGGCTGCCGCTTACACAGTGCTGGCCGGCGTTGTCCCCAGCTTCGGCGCTCCGCCGCAGAAAGCGGAGGCCCTCGCTCTGGTCGAGGACGCCTACAAGACAGCGCTGGGTAGCGTGCGTGACGAGACCGCCCGGACTCGCGGCGTAGCAGTCGGCACTGCGGCGGCAGAGGCCATGCTGGCACTGCGCAAGGACGACGGTGCGACAAAGAGTGCGCCGTACACCCCCTCGACGGCGCCCGGCAAGTGGCGCCCGCATCCGAACCCCGACCCGCCCAACCCGCCGATCAAGGATCCGAAACTGGCACCGGGCTTTGCCGCCTCGAACCTCCCGGGATGGGGCAACGTCACGCCCTTCACGTTGCTCTCGTCCTCGCAGTTCTGGCTGCCCGGGCCCGCCGGCGCTGAACAGCGCGGCCTACGCGCGCGACTTCAACGAAGTGAAGACCATCGGCGGGCAGGTCAGCACGGCACGCACTCCGGAGCAGACTGAAATAGCGCGCTTCTGGTTCGAGGGACCCCCGTCGTGGTATCGGCTCACCCGGGCCGCAGCCGAAGCACGCGGTCTCGATCCGTGGGATAGCGCTCGACTGCTGGCCCTCGTTTCGATGGCGATGGCCGATGCGTATATCTCCGGCTTCAAGATCCGCTACGTGTACGACTTCTGGCGTCCCGTCACCGCCATCCGCGAGGCCGACACCGACGGCAACGACGCGACGGTCGCGGATGCGTCCTGGAACAGCCACCAGAACACGCCGTCGGTCTCCGACTATCCCTCCACGCAAAGCCTTTTCAGCGGGGCAGCGGCGGTGGTGCTCGCGAGCGTGCTGGGCACCGACCAGGTTCCTGTTTCGCTCACGAGCGGGCCGCCGTTTGCGAACATCAAGCGCTCGTTCACGAGCTTCTCGCAGGCGGCGCGTGAGAGTGCCGACTCCCGCGTCTACGCGGGCATCCACTTCCGTACCTCATGCGAAGACGGGCTCGCGCTGGGACGCAAGGTCGGCGCGCGAGCGGCTTCTATGTACCTTCAACCTTTGCCGAAGGCACAAGCCGCAGCTCGTTGAGCGATCACACCCCCGGACCAGGCCCACCCGGCGGCAGCTTCGTGACCTTGTTGTCACGATGGTTGTGGCGGTCGCCGGAGCTTTTGCAACCTGGGCACTAGCCAGCATTAAGACCGAGCCGGCAGCAATTCTGGCGCTGGTCGTAGTCGTGGCGATTGTCCTTGCTGTTGCCGCCGTGCTGCTCAAGGCCGTGCAGTTTCCTTCCGAAGATGCGGGCAAGAACGACTGGATAGTCGAACGCCGCTCGAATCCGAAGAAGGCCGCAAAACTGCCGAAGAGCGCACCCGGCAAGTCTCTGGCGCCCCGAACACTTGCATGTGTCGCCCTGTCCGATTAACTTAGGGGAACCAACATGCAAGCCATCCTGACCATGAACACCCTCACGCCGAACGAGTATGTTTTGGTGGGGTTTGTCAGCTTCTGGGGACTGGTGGGAGTGGGCATCATTTCAGCGGCCGTGTACGTCTGGCTGAAGGAACGCCAGTCCGCTGCTCATCAGCATCTCAGGTTGCGCCGTCGGCGGCGCGTTTGACCCACAAGACGAGGACGCGCAATGCGTCCTCGTACTTTCAAGCATTCCTCGGCACTAAGGCAGCGGATAGGGCTCGTCCACGCCGGCTTCGCGGGCCTTCCGATTCGCGGCGACCTTCTTGTCGTACAGATCCTTCTTCTTCTGTGCGATATCAGCGGGCGTGGTGGCGCCTGCGAGATTCGCCTCAGCGATCGCGACATCCAGCTTCGCGGACTCAATGTCTTCAAGCGCTTTGCGCTTGGCCTCCTCTGTCGTTGCTTTACCGGCCGGCAGAGCCGCATTCACGGCGGCCTTCGCCGTTGGGCTTACCTTTTCAGCCACCGTGCCGAGGAAGGCCACAAACTTGCTCGGTTCCTTGATCTCCACCACTGTCGCGCTGACCGTAATGGTCCCAACGTCCAAAGGCTCCGATACGATTTCGCAGTTCGGATGCCAGGTGTGCTGCTCATCGAGACCTGGCTTGCACTTCACTCCGCCCGACCCGTCCGACCAGAGTCGCTCCGTGTTGAACTTCGCCTGCCTGCCCGTCGTCGCGTCCGTGAAGGCCTTGGTGGCGGAGTCGAGTTCGGACTTGGCAACCAGAATGGCGACAGGGCACTCCGGCGGAGAAACACCGTCGGCCTTTGCCTTCACGCGCTCTGCGTTGTACTTCTCGACCGCTTGGCAGTAAAGCGTCGCAGACTTCAGATATTCCGGGTCGCGAACATTATTGATCGGCGGTAGCGCGGGCCGGGGCGCCGGCCCTTTCACGAAGGTGACGTCCGCTTTGGCCGACGCATAGAGCAACTGCTTGGCGCCAACCGCTTTCTGCTCGTCGTCCGTGAGACCTGGAGCTGTCATCGCCCGGCTGGTTTGACCTTCGAAGTACAGCGGCGAGAGGCGAGTGCCTGGCTCTACTTCGCGGAACGGCATGGCAATCGATCCGATCACTTTGTCGCTGGCGCTGGGCGGTGCGCCCGCTGGCATCAACGTGACTGTGACGAGCACGTTTCTTCGACCCTTGATATCGAGCAGCGTTTTCTGAACCGGCTTTTCGAAATAGAACGCATTCGGCGCCAGAAAGAACTTGTCCTTTGTGTCCTCCATTTGCTCGGCGCGCACTTCCATCATGAAACGCACAGAGCGAAGCTGTCTGAAATGCTTCTGCAGCTGCTCATCAATGTTCCCTTTGGGTTTCCAGCGAGCGATGGACACGTCATTGCCAGTGGCGTCCTTAGCCTTCTCGGTTTTCCGGCTATCGGCTTCCACCTTTGCGGTTTCGTCGAGCGCTGCGATCGCGTCAGGCGGCTTTGGCTGGCCGTTGGCATCCTTGTCATCGGAGGACAGGCGAACGCCGTCCCAGAACGACCCCGATACGATCTGTATGCAGGCTACTTTCGGGTTGATGACCAACTGCCCAGTCGCGTTCAGCTGGTACATCCATGTGTTGACTGGAAACGCAGTGATGGCCTGAGCCGTCTTTTCTTCGGCTGCCGCCTTCAGGGCTGCGACGCCGAAATCGATCGCGCTCTCGGCAATCGCCCCGACGATGGCGGGGCCGATAGCCTGGATCCCAGGCCGCGGCGGCGGAGGCGGAGCTTTTTCAGGTGGCGGTTCAGCTTTCTTAGCCTCGAAAATGCACGGCCCCGCAAAGACGCGCGTTTCCTCATCGAGGACCTTACCGACATCCACCGCTTTCGCATCCTGTGCAAACGCGGTGGAATAACAGCTGATGGCGGATATCGCGCCAGCAATGAAGATCAGCGGCTTCATCGACACCCCCATCCGTTCTTGCTTGTTTTGGGACCGCACCTTAGGAATTGATACGCACTCGTCGAGCCATCGCGCGATTTTTGCGCATCAACCGCGATAAGCGCAATATCGAAAAATCGACAAACACGAGTTGCCGGAACTCGACGCGGGAAAGAATCCCACGCCGTCAGGCGAGGAAGGGGTAGCTCACCTGACCGTAGAATTCGTTGCTGCGGGCGCGGAAGTCCAGCCGTTGAATGGGCGTGGCTGCCTGTAGCAGCTGAATCGCCAGGACCAGGTCACCGCGTGCAATCGCGCGCTGGGCGGCGAGGTCCTCGTGAAGCGCCAGCCGCGATCCATCGTCCGCATCGAGCAGGCGCGCGATCTCAATGATCGTGGCGAGCAGCTGGAATCGTTCAAGTCGCTGCGCGAGCGATGTGGTCAACGTCGAGCGTCGCAGCGGCCGTCCGTCACCGTCCAACGAGATCAGTTCGAGCCAGGAATCGGCGGTCTGCGACAACTCGAGGACCGCGACGGCGCCGCCGAGTTTGACCACCAGTTCCTTGCGCCCATCACGGGGGTAGAAGATCGTGGCGACATCGAATGCGAAGGTCGGCAGACGCCGTGCAACCGGGCCGAGCGGCTCGAACTTCACGAACTGGGCGTTGTAACGACGTGCCAGGGCGACCGCCTGCTTAAGGTCGTCCGGTGCCGCGACGGCGACGACCTCATCGTGCGGCTGAACCGGGCACACCCAGCTCGCATCGCCCCAGTTTTCGAAAAGGTGCCCGAGGTTCTCGCCTTTCTGAATGGAGTCCCAGGTCCAGGCCGACAGATGACTGGTCGAGATGCGCAGCACGCGCAGCAGCCAGGCGTCGGAAACGGGCTCCAGGGGCTGCGACGCGCCATCAACCGGAGGAGGCCGCATCTCCATGTTTAGAGTGGAAGCGGCTGCACGACTGCGCGGAAGTGCGACAGGCTGCGGGATACCACGTGCACGGGCGCCGTCGCCCACTCGCGATGGTCATAAAGCTGGGTCGCAGCGCTGCCACTGGCTGGGGGTGTCAAGCGACGTCGTGAAATAGCCGCTTTCGCCGCGGCGAATCGCGACAATTCTTTCTCCAGCCGGATTGCACGCGAGCAGTGCGTAGCACAGGGCGGGCAGCTGGTCTGACTCTTTGGTATCCATTCCGGTCTCGCTTGGTGACGATCCGGAATTCTGTTTCGTAGCGCTCGCCCATCAAGTCGGCACGGCGCAGGTCCGACCGCGAGTCTCCGCCCTCGGCGAGTTGCGGCGTTTGACGCCTTCGTCGGACCTACACGAAGGTGTCGGGTTCAGCTCTACTGCGCCTTGTAGATCTGATCCTTGCGGACCGAAGCAACACCCGCGATCTTGGCAAGCTCGGGCAAACGTGCCTCATGGATGTTGCCGTTGACCATCATGAAGCGAGGGTGCGGCTGCAAGTCACCAAGACCCTGCTTCTTCAGGGTCTCGATGATCTCGTCGAATCGATGAGCGTGGTCCTTGTCGATCCGGATCGTGACGTCGACCTTCTTTGGCTGATCAGCTGGCACTGCGGTCAATCCTTTGCGAAACGCTCATTTTATCGCGGCGGGGCTTGCAGCAGACCTCTACCGACATCGCGAGCGGGCAGATTCAACCGGCTCGTAAGCTGCAACAACCTGGTCCAAAGCGCCCAACCGCGAAACGTGGCATCGGACTGAGCGAGCAGCGCAGCAACCCCGGCGACGTGTGGCGTCGCCATGCTCGTGCCGTCCATTCGAGCAAAGCCGCCGCCAGGAGCAGTCGAGAGAATGTCCACGCCAGGCGCTGCGAGATCCACGTCTTGGCCAGGATTCATCCCTCCGCACGAGAACGACGCGATGCCAAACTCGCGGTTCACTGCCGCTACCGCCATGATGGTGGAGGCATTTGCGGGCGAGCCAATAGGCGCGATTCGGCCGGGCCGCGCACTCTCGTTGCCGGCCGCGGCGACCACCAATGTTCCTGCGTCAAGGCACACCTTGCCAATCTGCTCGTAATCGTCATTCGGCCCGTCGCCAAGGTCGACGGCAGCCCCGAGCGACATGGAGATGATGTGGCAGCCCTGCTCGACAGCCCAATCCATTCCGGCAATGATCGAACGGTCCGTTCCGAACCCATCGTCGCCGAGTACCTTTCCCGCGAAAATCTCAGCTTCGAACGCAATGCCGTAACGCGGTCCGCTGGTCGGACGAAGCGGACCACATGCAGTGCCAATGCAGTGAGTGCCATGCCCGTGCGTGTCATTCTCAGAGCTGTTACTGGCGAACAACTTCTTCGTGACGGCGCGGCCCTGGAAATCCGGGTGAGTGTCGTCGAAGCCTGTGTCCAGCACAGCAACCTTGATGCCTGCACCGGTCAACGCGCTCGGCGGCACCAGGATTGCCTCCAGCCCCCAGGTCGAGCTTTCTTCGTCGAAACGAGCTGCGGCCCGGACCCCGGCCGACGTGCTTCCCCCAAGCATGCGATCTACGAGGGCATTGACGGCGTCACGGTAGCCACGGAAGTAGTCGAGCTGCCTCTCGCCGGTTCCGTCCATGACCTCCGATACACGTTGGACGTTGCCACTGGCAAGGCTGGGCGTCCCTAATGCGCGATACCGGCGTTCCGGACGCGACGCGTGGACGACTTTGCTCTCGATCCCTTTTTGCAGCAGCGGCTTCAGGCGATCGCCGTCACCCCGAACGATGGCGATCCCGAAACGCTCAAAGTACTGCACATTGGCACCGCCGAAGTCACTTTGCACAGATTTCGCCGCAGCGAAGTCGCGCGACGAGGCCACTTTGAAGCCTCCCGACTCCAGCTGCTTGACGCCAGTCGCCTTCGCGCCTGGCGTGAAACGCATGACGGTCCCGAGCCGTGACTGGGCCATGGGTGCGTTCCCGGCGGTAGCGCCCCGTGCGCCTGATGTGATTTGAGCTTTCGCGCCCCGACTGGCCATGGTTATCTCCCCACGAGTAGTTGTTTGCGTCTTAGCCGAACACCCCACGCGCTCGGCTCACGCCATTTTGTTATAACCACCGGTCCGTTGCATATCAATCACCGCTTTGTGGGCGCGCTCCGGGTCGTTGCATTCCCTCGCGCCCCAGCTGTCCGCAAGTCATCTCGCTGTCACAACCGAAGCCGGCGCTCCGCTGGAAGTCCTCAAGCGCTACATCGAGCGGCAAGATCGGTGGCATGTCAATCGCCTCGTTCGATCGCCTCCTGTACGACGTCCAGTACTTCTCTGTTTGTCAGCTGCCTGCTCAACGGTTCTCCTTTCGTTCACCGGTGCGGTGGGTGGAGAACATCGTGTCACCCGGCAGTGTCACATCAAGACCGCCGTACCGTGAGTCCGTAACTGTCAGATTTTCACGTTGTCGGGCGGTGCGCGGGCGTCTAGAACGGTGACTGTTTTTGGAGTCGTGCTTTTGCAGAAACTGCAAAGGAATGGTTTCCAAAACGCGAACTGTATTAGCGACCAGGGGGCCAGCATGAGCACAGCGAAGCGCGGCGAGCGGGGTCTTTCCATCGAGGTCTCGGCGGTCATCACCGAGCGCCCGGATGAACTGCAAGACATCGTTGCATATGCATTCAGCCAGGGCGGCGCTCTGCTCGACATGCAGTCGCTCGACAAGGAGGGTAACGCCAAGCTCTCTATTCCTGTCGGCAAGGAACCGCAGGCGGTTCGCGTCGTACTGGGCCCCGAGCTAGACAAGGAGTTGCTCGACATTGGCGAGTTGCTTCGCCGCGGTGGCATCGACCGCCACATCGCCGTGCGCCAGAACATGGATCGCCTTTCCCCGATCGCCTTCGAGGTGGGCCCCGAGCGGTGGCGGCACTGGATCGGCCGCCGTTGCGTGGTCAACGGCACGCTCTGGAAGCGCGTCGTCGCGGGGGGAGTCACGTTGCGCCTGCCGGTGTGCAATGCAGCGGTCGACATCTACGAAGTCGATCCGTGGCCGCGCATCATCTTCGAGTTGCCCGAGATCGACATCAGCCGTTTGCGCGACATCATCGACGGCCCCTGGCCCCCGATCGACTGGCCGATTCCGCCGCGCCCACCTGAGCCCTTCTTTGGCGACGTGATCGACGACCCTCTGACTCGCGTCGGCCTCAACCCGCAACCGCTGCCGCCGCGCGTGCTGAATCCCGGCGCGATCCGCGGCTTCAACCCGCAGCCGGACCCGCCGATCGAGCGGCTGCGTGCCCTCGCGCTGCCGCCCGACCTGCTGCTGGCCGCCCGGGCCGCACGCCCGGCCTTCGAGCGCGCAGTCGTCGCCCACCTCGATCTGCTGCGCCCGGTGCTGTGCTGGCTGTTTCCAATGCGCGTGCGCAAGACCAAGCTCGTGACGGTAATGACCGACGAGTGCGGACACTTCCACGCCGTGATCTGGCGCTCGATCTTCAACTTCGACCAGCCCGACCTCTACTTCATCGCGCGCCAGCGCATCTGGCCCGGCTTCTGGGTGACGATCTACGAACCCACCCCGGTCGCCTGCAACACGTGGTGGAACTATGTCTGTGGTACCGAGGTCACGCTCATCACCTCGCATCCTCTGGCGCATGCCTGCCCGCCCTGCCCGCCGATCGTCGCACCCAACAACTGGGTGCTGTTCATGGCCGTTGGCAATACGTCGGTGTGGCGGATTCACGGCGCTAACGACAACACCAAGGTCGGCGCGGCCGGCCACGACCCGGCCAAATTCGGACTGCTCGACGGCAGCGCGCCGTGGGGCGGCTCGCTCAGGCCGCGGCTCGAGTTCGACAACTCGCTCCGCAGCGACCTGGGGGTGCGGTACTACCGCGTGTCGTACAAGCGACCAACTGAGGCCGAGTCGGAATGGCGGCCCAGCACCGACGCCATCAACCGGCACTACACGCATGAAGTGGCGGGAGATCTGATCCTCGAGCAGTACGCGCTCGGCCCGCAGACCGTCGGCACCTCAGCGCACTTGTGCGAGATACCGCCAGCTTTGCCACCCACGGGACAATGGTCCATCCCGAATGCCGTGCTCGACACACAAAGCGCGGTGATCCCCACTGCTGCGGTGGCGCCCGGGACCGGCTTTGATGCCGGTGGAACGCCGCTGGGCGCCGACGAGGGCGGGCTGTGGCAGATCAAGGTCGAGTTGTTCGACGCCGCGGGCAACCTTGTCGATCCAGAGGCGCTGGGTATCAAGTGGCGCGTGCCGGCGACCGACGATCTGAGCGGAACGATCCAGACCCGCGACGCGGCATTGCTCGGGCTGGTGGACGCGGCCCTTAACCGCATGGTCGTCACCGTGCGGGTGGACAACAATCCGACACTCGCTCGCATCGATGCACCCAGCGTGGGCGGCAGCTTGGCGGCGGATGAGTGCGGCGTGATGAACTACGCGTCACGAGCCTTGGCGGTGGATGTGCCCTTCCTCGCGCTGCAGCGCAATCGGTTTGCGAGCTACTCGTTCTATGTGCAACGCGGAGCAGTGACGCCGGCGGAATACAGTGCCGTCGGCACGGCGGCGGTCAATGCAGCCGCCATGCCTGGCGCGATACCGCCGTCGCCGCCGGGCGACCCACTTCCGACCGTCGACAGCCTTCTCGACAGCTGCAACTTGGCCGGTTTCACTGAACAGCTTTACGTCGCGCACATGGCAACCGACGGCTGGTCGCGCCAGAGCCAGTACGACAGAAGCGCGGCGCGCGCGTTTGTGTTGGCGCCAGCTTAAGGACTACGCGCAGGGTTAGGCAACGCCGCCAGACCGACTGGCGCTGCGTGGGCGCACGTTCAAGCGCCGGCCGCCACCAATAACTTCATGCGGAGCCGCCCACCATGGAAGTCGATCTATATCGCCGCACCGTACTGACCACACTGTTGCAGGGCAGCGCACTGAGCATTGCGGGACTGGCGCTGGGGGGCTGCGAATCGCTGCTGGAGCAGATTCGTAATCGACCCATGCGGCGCGATCTCGCGACGTTGCCGGCCAACGACCCGATCATCGACACCTACAAGGCGGCGGTATCAGCGATGAAGGCCTTGCCGGCCACCGATCCGCGCAACTGGACCAATCAGGCCGCGATTCACCAAAACTTCTGTCCGCACAACAACTGGTTCTTCCTGCCTTGGCACCGCGCCTATCTGCTCTTCTTCGAGCAGATCTGTCGCGAGCTCACCGGCAATACGACGTTTGCCCTGCCCTACTGGAACTGGACCTGTTCTCGGTCCATTCCGGGCGTCTTCTTCGGAGGCGCGACCAATCCGCTCTTCGATGGAACTCGCTCCAAGGGGCCGACGGATACGCTTCCGGACGAATGGGTCGGACCTCAGGTCATCACTGACATTCTTGGGGAATCCAATTTCCTGATCTTCGGCAGCGGGGCTTCGACCACGCAGCGCGGGTTCGGCGGCGCCGGTCCGATGGAGGGCAACCCACACAACAACATCCACGGCTGGATCTCCGGCAACATGGGCACGTACATGTCGCCCTTGGACCCGGTGTTCTGGACCCACCACAACATGATCGACCGCATCTGGTGGGACTGGAACGCGGTGAAGGGGTTTTCGAACACCAACGACACGGCGTGGGCCAACTTCAGGTTCACGGCCAATTTTGTTGACCGCCAGGGCACAGCGGTGGACGCTGTTGCGGGTGCGATGGTGCTGGGCCCACTCCTTTTCTATCAGTTCGATCAATCCTCGATCACCTCGTGCGGCAGCCCCTTCCAGCGCCTGGCGATTCGCGACGTTGACGCGCTGCGCCGGTTCCTCGAGGAAGGCGCGCCTGTGCGGTTGCGCACCCTGCGCCGGTTGCAGTCAACCTCCGCCATCGAAGTCCCAGTGGGGCGCGCGAGTTCCCAGATCCTGCGGTCGACAGAGGCCGCGCCGCTGGCCGAAGCGAACCTGCCCAGCGATGTCCGCGTCCTGGTGCGCGCACAGGTGGCCAAACAGCCTCCATCCGGCGAGTACTTCGTCCGCGTATTCATCAACCTCCCCGACGCGACCGCCGACACCTCGATCAGCGATCCCCACTACGCGGGTTCATTCGGCTTCTTTAACGATGACAGGATGCCGCACGCGGGCCACGGCGATCACGACGGGCCGCCCACTTTCGTGGTGGATGCCACGCCCACTATCCGCCGGCTCCGCGCTATGGACCGTGTTCGGTCCGGAGGCGAGGTGACGGTGCAAGTCGTCGCTGTTCCGATGCCGGGCGCGAAGCCCGCACCGCGCAGCCTATCGCTCGCCGGCGTGCAGCTCGACCTCGCCGAGAGCGTGGCAGCCGCGCCCAAGCCACTGGGGCTGCCTGCTGAAAAACGCTGATGAGGCGTTCCTTCGCGCGATCGCTGGCGGCCGCGCTGGTGGCGGCGGGCTGCGTCGGGCCGGCTGCAACCGTCGCCTCGACGGGGGCGGCTAGTTTGGCGCCTGCTTCCCCTCGCCTCGAGTTCCCTCTCGGCCCAGCTCCCACCGCCGATGCGGTCCTGGAAGTGGTCGTCTCAGAGGTCCGCAATCCGCAGAAGGTGCCGGTGAGTGTTCTCGTGACTTTGCAGGACAGTGAAAGGAAAGCCGCCCCGGTTGAAGTGATGCGCTTTGCGCTTTTTCCCGCCGATAGTCCGGGTCGCTTCATCGGACGGGCCGACAAAGCGTTGGATCAACTATCGACTCGTCTGGGTGCACGCCCTGGAAGCATCGTCCTGGGCGCGCAATTCGACCCTGCATCCGGCGTCGAGCGCGCGCTGCCGCCGGTTGAGCTTCGGCTCTCTGCAGGTTGGGTCGCAACGCCAACGCCCACGCGTTGAGCGTTGGCCAACCACTACTGCGGTGTACGTTTGCGCAGTGCAAGAGCAAGCTCCCGCTCGGCCCATCGGTGCGCCGGAGCGCATCGTGCGTCGAACAGTGCTGGCCCACGGTCACGGCGGAGAGGTTGTAGCAGCGATGCGAGAGCTCCGAGACCCCCTGGGAAACGCCCTTAGAACCCCCTGCCTTTAGGCATGGGGAGGTTCAGGTGATCACAGAGATACCGCGTTTACGCGGTTCGCAAGGATTGCGACTGTGAAAATTCGGTTGCGTACAGCGTTGGACACTTACTAACGTGTTGTGAATCAAATCTCACTCCGTGACGCCGCCGGTAATCACAGTTGGCGACGTCCTGGCCGCGTCCACTTATCCGAGAGGAGGTCAGCAATGGTTACAGAGAAGAGACCTGAGCTTGGGGCATGCAACTCAGCCTGCACAAAGATAGTGAAATTTCTGACAGACAGGGAACTCAACCCCAGCGTGGGGATGAGCCTTCCGCCGTACACCGGCGTTGACGGATACAGGCACCTGAATATCTTCGTTCGGTTCACTCAGGCAGCGGCGGACGAGCCCCCGGTGGATCTCGGCGTGATCTTTGCGTTCGATGCCAACGGATCGATGGGCTCGCGACGATACGTGAACCTCGAGCACAACCTCAGCGGCCCGCAGAGCACCAACTTCGTCGAGGTCTCCGGGCGCGGCAGTTGGCACGGGAGTCCGCACAACATCAGCACCTACCTTGCAAGGTTCCCTGTGATGGGCCCATTCGTTGAAGTGTTCGTCTACAACCGTGCCGCAATCAAACGAACGGTAAGTGTCTGGGGTTACCTCGTCTCTTAGTTCCTTGGTTCCTGGAGTCAGGCGCGGACCTGGTCGGAGGACTGTCTTGTCAAGCCGTTTATGGCGGTGCTCGTGACCGGGTTCGCGCCGGTATCGGTTTGGCGTGGCCGAAGCATTCATCAGATCCGAGGTCGGGGTGTGAGGAGCGTTCGAGCCAGTGCTCGGACGAACTTCTATCCGTGACGGACGCAGACGTCCGGCACCCTATCCAGCATGCGCACAAGATGCGCTGGCCCACCCCAGTTAGCGACGCGCCCCATCTTTGCGGACGGTCACCGTGCGGTGACCCGCTGACGTTGCGGGCGCGTCGACCTTTGATCATGCTGTTGCGATCGCTGCTAAGCCGTGTGTCGATCGGACGCCGCCCGAGCTCAAGCGACGACCGGCTTGAGGGTCGCGCCGGCGGGGATCTCGCCGGTTTGCAGGTAGCGCCACAGCGCGATGGCCAGACGCCGCGCCACCGCCACGATGCCCACCCGCCGCATGCGTTTACCTGCAGCGGCGAAGCGCCGGTTGAACCATTCAGTCAGCGCGCTCGTCGGCTGCAGGCTCAGCCACTTCCAGGACAGTTCCACCAGCAACGCGCGGGCGCGCCGGTTGCCGGCCTTGCTGATGCCCTGGTCGATCTGGCTGTCGCCGCTGGCGTAGGGCGTGGGCACCAGGCCCAGGCAGCCGGCCAGCTCGCGCCGGTTGGCAAAGCGCCGCCAACCGAACAGCTCCTTGACCAGCACCCAGGCGCCCTTCGGTCCGATGGCGCGTAACCGCGTCAGCTGCGCCACCAGCGGCTGCTGGCCAGCGGCCAGCTCGTCGCGCCGCGCAGTCTCCAGCGCCCTGATCTGCTGCTTGACCAGCGCCAGACGTGTGCTCTGGCGCTCGATCTCGGCGCGCAGCAGCGGCGGCACCTGGCCGCCGTGACGCTCCCACCAGGCCGCCCAGTCGCGTCCCGCCGATCGTCACTTGCGGGCGCAGATTGTGCAGCACCAGCAGCGAACCGATGCGGTTGGTGTGCGCAATGCGCTCGTGCAGCAGCCGCTCGAGCTCGCGGTGCGCGCGGCGCCCATCCTCGTCCTCAGCCGTCGGCTCGTGCAGCACCGACCAGACGCGCTCGCCCGCATGGTGTCGCAGCAGCATCGCCAGCAGCTTGTCGCCATCGAGCCGATCGGTCTTGGCCCGCCGGGCGCGCCGGTTGACCTCGATGCTGGCCGAGTCCACCACGATGTTGTCGATGCCCTGCGCACGCAGCCAGCGGTGCAGCCACCAGCCGTCGCGACCCGCTTCGTAGCAGCTGTGCACCGGCACGCTCGCCGGCAGCCGGTAGCGCCCCCGCGCCTTGGCGATGCAATCCAGAACACCGGCCTGATCGCCCGCACTTACCGTATACCGGCTCGCCCCGCGCCGGCCGTCGCTCAGCGTCAGCGTCCAGCGCTTGTCGCCCAGCTCGAAGCTCAGGTACAGAGCGCCGCAAATCGTCGTATCGTTGTCGCGAAGGACTGTCTCGGGTGTCGTCATTTCCGTACTCCTTGACTAGAGGATTGGAAACACCGTTGTAGCTCAGCGGTGCGCCGCTTGAGCAGTCCTTCATAGGATCTTTTGGTCGAGTTTGGCGCACCGCGCCTATGTCTGAGGTCGACCTCTCAGAACGGCCCAGGATCAACGATCAACCCTTCGGGAATACCAAACGGACCTCCGAAAACGCCCAGATTCCGAGTTTTCACACAGTCTCGGCCGCGTACTGCCAGCCTACGGCTCGCACTCCAGGCCGAACTGACAGCGAAGGGCCGCCGCCTGTTCCGGGCCGTGAAGTTCCCGACCATCTTGGTTGCTTCGCGAGTCGACATACATCCAATCGACGATTGGAGTTGGAGTTGACTTGAGAATCAATCCCAACCCGTCCGCAGGACTGGGTCACTCCATCTTGTCTTCGAAGAACCCGGCAGAGCAGGCAGAAGAAGGCGCGGTTAGATTGTCAGACTGCACTATCGATTCGATAGGAAAGATTTCGTTGATCAACCGGTGCCCGACGTCTAGGCTGTTTTGACCGCATCGAACGCAGACAGCTACAGGAGGCAACCATGTCAACCGAAACCAAGTGCCCGTTCCATCACACCGCCGGCGGCGGTAGGTCGAACCAAGACTGGTGGCCGAATCAGCTGAAGCTGAATATCCTGCGCCAGCACTCGCCCCTGTCCGATCCCATGGGCGAGGACTTCAACTACGCTGAACAGTTTAAAAGCCTCGACTTGGCGGCCGTGAAGAAGGACCTGCGCGCACTGATGACCGACTCGCAGGACTGGTGGCCGGCGGACTTCGGGCACTACGGGCCCTTGTTCATCCGCATGGCATGGCACAGCGCCGGCACGTACCGCACCGGCGACGGCCGCGGCGGTGCCGGAGCCGGCCAGCAGCGCTTTGCACCCCTCAACAGCTGGCCCGACAACGTCAGCCTCGACAAGGCGCGCAGGCTGCTTTGGCCCATCAAGCAGAAGTACGGACGGAAGATTTCCTGGGCCGACTTGATGATTCTCGCGGGTAACGTCGCCCTGGAGTCGATGGGATTCAAGACCTTCGGCTTCGGCGGCGGTCGCGAGGACGTCTGGGAGCCGGAAGAACACGTCTACTGGGGCTCCGAGAGCAGGTGGTTGGATGACAAGCGCTACGCGGGCGACCGGGACCTCGAGAATCCGCTCGCCGCCGTGCAGATGGGCCTGATCTACGTCAATCCGGAAGGCCCGAACGGCAACCCGGATCCCGTCGCGGCGGCCAGAGATATCCGCGAGACGTTCGGCCGCATGGCGATGAACGACGAAGAGACGGTTGCGCTCATTGCCGGCGGCCACACCTTCGGCAAGACCCACGGCGCCGGCCCTGCGTCGCATGTGGGACTCGAGCCCGAAGCTGCGCCCATCGAGGAGCAGGGCCTCGGCTGGAAGAGCAGCTTCGGCACGGGCAAAGGCGCTGACGCGATCACCAGCGGCCTGGAAGTCACCTGGACCACCACGCCGACGAAGTGGAGCAACAACTTCTTCTGGAATCTGTTCGGTTACGAGTGGGAACTGACGAAGAGCCCGGCCGGCGCGCATCAGTGGACGCCGAAGAATGGCGCGGGCGCCGGTACGGTGCCGCATGCCCACGACAAGTCGAAGCGCATCGCGCCTTCGATGCTGACCACGGACCTCTCTCTGCGCTTCGACCCGGCCTACGAAAAGATTTCGCGGCGCTTCATGGAGAATCCGGATCAGTTCGCGGACGCGTTCGCCCGGGCGTGGTTCAAGCTCACGCACCGCGACATGGGTCCGCGCGCACGCTATCTCGGCCCGGAGGTTCCAGCGGAAGAGCTCATCTGGCAAGACCCCATCCCCGCGGTCAACCACAAACTGATCGATGCGCAGGACATTGCCTCCCTCAAGGTCAAGATCCTGGCTTCAGGTCTGCCCGTTTCGGAGCTGGTTTCGACCGCGTGGGCCTCGGCGTCCACCTTCCGTGGCTCCGACAAGCGCGGCGGTGCGAACGGTGCCCGCATTCGTCTGGCGCCGCAGAAGGACTGGGAAGCCAACCAGCCGGCCCAGCTGGCCAAGGTGCTCAAGACCCTGGAGGGCATCCAGAGCGCGTTTAACAGCGCCCAGTCCGGCGGCAAGAAGGTCTCGCTGGCTGACCTGATCGTCTTGGCCGGTTGCGCCGGCGTCGAGCAAGCGGCGAAGAATGCCGGTCAGGAGGTGACGGTGCCGTTCACGCCGGGTCGCATGGACGCCTCGAAGGAGCAAACCGATGTGGTCTCCATGGCCGTGCTCGAACCGGTCGCGGACGGCTTCCGCAACTACCAGAAGACCCGATACTCCGTATCGGCCGAGGAGTTGCTGGTGGATCGGGCGCAACTGCTGACGCTGACCGCGCCCGAAATGACGGTACTCGTGGGCGGCATGCGTGTCCTGAATACCAACTTCGGCCAGACCCGACATGGAGTCTTTACCAAGCGGCCGGGGGCGCTGACCAACGACTTCTTCACGAACCTGCTCGACATGGGTACGGAGTGGAAGGCGGTCTCGAAAGACGCTGACGTGTTTGAAGGCCGCGATCGCAAGACGGGCGAACTCAGGTGGACCGGCACGCGCGTCGATCTCGTCTTCGGTTCAAACTCCGAACTGCGCGCCTTGGCTGAAGTCTACGGAAGCTCGGACGCGCAGAAGAAGTTTGCCCATGACTTCGTAGCGGCCTGGAACAAGGTGATGAACCTTGATCGCTTCGATCTGGCCTAATCTCCGAGGACACGCCCGAGAAGGTCTGAATCGGGCAGGCTCGATTCGTCTGCTACCGGGCGAATTGGTCGACCATGCTGAATGGCTGTCGATGGCCGGACTCGGTCCTCGCAAAGCATAAGGGGCTACGCGCACTGCGCCCAGCCCCTTCTCCTCGTGCGCTTGCTTTCTCACCTAGCCGCGAAATTAGCAACTAGATGAGAAAGTGTGCATCTATTTTCAGAACCTACACCGCTGGCAAGGCGTCGCGCAGCAGCCGAAACGCGCGCGCCAAGAACCACGTTTCCGCGTTTGTAGCCAGCAGCGGTTCGTCGAGTAGCACCAGCCGGCCAAGTTCGATTCCGTGCAGCGGGTCGTCGACGTCTAGCCACCGTGTGACAACAGCATTCGTCATTGAAACGCTAAACACCGTGCAACCGCCCATCCGCTCGCGCCGGTACGGCTCCTTGATGAAGATACCCGCGCGGAAGCGCGCCGCAGGATACGTGCCCGAATAATGATGCAGGCAAACCCAGTCACGCGCGGTGCGTTCGTCGATCGGCGCCACTGTCGCGAAGCGCGGATCGAAGATCTCTCCAGGCGGCCGGTAGCGCACCTTCCTCTTCAGCCAGCGTTGCGAGGCGCCACCCGCGAGTTGCAGTGCCAGCTGTTGCTGACGTTTTGTGATCACGTGACAACCCTCCCTCGAGGAAGTGTTCTCCGCACCGCGTTCCAATCAAGGGTGGCACCGCCATCGGCAGCGGCGGTGGAAGCGAGCGCTGGTTTTCTTTTCGCGCTATCCGTTTGTCAGATATTCACGCGGCCGTGCCATTGATCCCGCCGTTGCGGGCGCCTAGCGTTATTTGCCGATCAACGTGAGGAAGGGAGCTCTTTATGTGCAAGGACCGCGAACGAATCTGTGAGGACCAGCGAACCGATGACGACACGCCACCACGGCTCGACGTGGACGGCGCCCAGCTCGGAGATGGAAACAGCGGCTTTGTCATCGTGCGGCTGTCCAGGGAACTGGCAATTGATCAGTCGAAGGACCTGCGAAGCTTTGCCGAGAAGGCAAAACTCAGTGCGCTGGCCGAGCTGCTTGGCGAATTAGGTAAGCCGCCGACCCGAAGGCTCGTCACCAGCGTGGCTCCCGGCAAGCTTCTAGAGATGGAGAAGGAAGCCGCGCGAGGCCCGTGGCGACCATTCAACAGCCTGACGCAGTACTGGCGCGTCGATCTGCGAAATCGCCCTGAACCAATCCAGGAGTTGGCCCAGCGGTTCGGTCGGACCGCGGGCGTTGAGCTGGCGTACGCGGAAAAAGTCGTCAGCGACCCGGTTGTCAACGCAGCCAACGATACCTTCAACGGGCAGCAGAATTACCTCGACGCCGCGCCGACCGGCATCGACGCACGGTGGGCCTGGACGCAAGCCGGCGGCGAAGGACAGGGAGTCGGCATCGTTGATCTCGAACAGGGGTGGCGACTCGGACACGAGGACTTCGCGGGCAAGGCGCCGACGCTGATCTTCAACCAGAATCGCGACGGCACTGGTGGCTACGTTGGCAACCACGGCACCGCCGTCCTGGGCGTCATGGCGGCCGATGACAACACGCGCGGTGTTGTCGGCATTGCGCCAACGATCGCCTCCCTGCGCGTTACGTCGCATTGGGATGGCGCGACCGCCCTGCACGTGGCTGACGCCATCGTTGCGGCCCTGCCCACCATGGCGGCGGGCCAGATTCTGTTGCTTGAGGTGCAACGGGACGCTCTGCTGTTACCCACCGAGACTGACGTCGGGGATTTCGATGCAATCCGCCTCGCAACCGCGCGCGGAGTCATCGTTGTCGCAGCGGCCGGCAACGGCAACAACGATCTCGACGCGTGGACGGATGGCGGCGGACGGTTCCGCCTGCGGCGAGGTCACGCCGACTTCCGTGACTCGGGCGCAATCATGGTCGGCGCGGCGTTATCTCCGCTCGTAAATGGCAACTCCCACACACGCGCCGGTTTCTCCAACTTTGGCAGTCGAGTCGACTGTTACGGTTGGGGAGAAAACGTTACGACGTGCGGCTACGGCGACCTGACGCCAATGGCAGGAATCGACGCGTCTTACACGGCGACGTTCAACGGAACCAGCAGCGCCTCTCCCGTAGTCGTGGGTGCTGCCACTCTGACCCAGAGCATGTACCGCCAGGCCACGGGGACCATGTTGTCGCCGGGGCAGATGCGGGCCATCCTGTCGAATGCGGCAAACGGCACACCTCAGAGCGCGACCGTCGCCGGCAACATCGGCGTCATGCCGAACCTGCGCCAGATTGGCCAGGTGGCGCTCGGGCTTGTCCCTGACGTCTACCTGCGCGACTCGGCCGGAGACACAGGAGCGGTTCCGAGCGGCGGCACACTGAGCACCAGCCCTGACGTCATCGTCCGCCCAGCACAGGTGGCGGACCCCACGTTGGAGTTCGGCGAAGGCAGCGGCACCGAGATGAGCGAGTCGCTCGGTTTCGAAGTGGAGGCGGGGCAGAACAACTTCATTTACGTGCGCATGCGCAATCGTGGCGCGGCGGCAGCGAATGGTGTTCGCGCGACGGTCTACTGGGCCCCGGTGGCGACGCTCGTTACGCCCAACCTCTGGACACTCATCGGGACGACCGGTCCGGTGAACGTTCCCACCGGCAATGTGTTGACCCTGGCACCGGAACTCACGTGGCCGAAAGCTGGCATTCCAGCCACCGGTCATTACTGTTTCGTCGCCGTGCTCGACCAGGCCGAGGATCCGGCACCGCCGATTCCTGGTCCCACCGACTGGAATGGCTTCCTCGACATCATCCGGAATCACAACAACGTGACGTGGCGCAATTTCAATGTGATCGATGCATTGCCGGATCCGACAGCCGATCCGGTGGCCATGCCGTTCTTGCTGGCGGGCGATCCGGGCGGTCGGCGCAGGTTTGACATTGAAATCGCCGTGCATCTTCCAGCGGACGCCAAGTTGCATCTCGAGCTTCACCCGGCTGCCGCCGCGGCGCTGCCTGCTGAGTGGCGCGAGAGACTTACTCACAGGAAGGAGGTGGCGATCCTTGAGATTCCGCGCTTGCGTAGCAATGCGCTGTGTGGTGCTGTGCTTCCGCCTGAGGCGCTGAAGTGCCGCTTCGTGCTCAAGCCATCCAAGGGACTGGCCGCCGGAAACCATACGATTGCGATTCGTCAGTTTGAGGACGGCGTTCAGGTTGGCGGGATTACATGGATGATTCGACCGGCACCGAAGAAAGGAAAGCGCAAGTAGTCGACCGAGGGCGGCTCGCCGCCGCCCTCAGAAGACGCTCTCGATTAGTCAGGCCAACGGACGAGCGTTGTGCATGACGGCGATCTACTTATCTTGGTTTCGGCGAAGAACGCTCTCACCGAGTCCATAAATCTTCTGCACATAGTTCAACGGGCCCGAGATCTTTTGAAGCTCGCCACTCACGCCTTGCAGGTATGTCCGGATTTGCCGCAGTTCAGCTGCAATGTCCTTCAGCAATCTGACAACTTCATAGCTGAGCCAACTGATGCAGACGATGGCGAACGCAACAACGACCCAAAGTAACGATCCCATATGTCCCCCTTCGATGACCCGAGCGAGCCGTGCTCGCCTGAAATAACCGGAACTGCAAGCCATCGGCACCGTCATATTGCGCGGGTTTCTTGAAGTGTTCGACCTGAACGGCGCCTGGACCGCTCCGGCATCGAGGCCTACGGCAGCGTAGGTCCCTTCAGCCAAATAGATCGCAATCAGCCGCGCGCACTCCGCGGCAAGGTCTTCCAACACGTGATCGTTCTCTAGCTCGGCGGCTTGTCGATCTGCGAGTACGTTGTAGGCGTCGATGACGGCGGACACGGCGACGCCGCAGGTCGACTCCGGGGGAATGTAGACGTCTCCATCGACGTCGCCCATTGCTTCCTTGGTCCTGTCGTCAATCTCGTCGGCAAGGCGCGGGTGGACCTGGTACTCGCCGATGTGCTCTCGAACCGGTCCGTCGTCTTCGTCGAACTCGTCTTGGCCTTCGGCTGCCACCTCGCCCAACGCGACGATTCCTCGTTGGTCAAGTTTCCCCAGGAACTCCGTCCAGAAGTCGGCGGTTTCACCATTCCTTGTCGCAATGTTGGCTTGCATACCGCGCATCGTTGACCGCGCCTGCGGCCGCTGCGTCGCTCATGCCTGGCGGGTATCCGGACAAGCGTTGACGAACTCACGTCGGCTGGAACGAGTCGCAGGCGGCTGATTGAAGTTTCGCGTCCGATCTAGTACTTCCTTGATGCAAGGTACCGGGAAGCGGTGATGTTTCAAGTCGTCAAATCTCGCCCGTTGAATTCCTTCGGGCGGGATTGCTCGACCTCATTCATGTGATTGTTTTCACCGGTTCGCCGCAACTAGGGCGCGTGGCGCGAACCGGACTCGCGCCCGCGATCGCAACTGCGGAAGGAGATTCCTGTGTTCGACCTAACTAAGCTGCCCGAACTTTTTTCTCCCCTCAATTGGCTCAACAATCTGGGTAAGGGCGACGCGGATCACGTGAAAACGGAGGTTGCGGAGCTGCTGCAACATAGCAGCCAATCATTGCGCACGCTGATTGACCTTGACCAGACCTTTGTTGAAATTCCCCGTGAGGATTTCGCTTCCAAGTTTTGGCCGATCTCAGCGCACGCATACTGGGTTTTTACGTCACCCGAAGCCGCCCAAAGGGCGAGGACGCACTGCACGGACATTCAGCGCGATGTGGCGCGAATCAACTTTAAGATGGCAAAGGTGCTGCGCGTTGAAGGTGTCGATTGGCGTGGTATCAATCACGCCTTTGCCGAGCTCCTCGATGCCGATCGAGATTATTTGTTCGAATATGAGAAAGAACTCACTCGACTCGGAAAGGAACTTAAGGAGATCGAGCAGATGCTTGGAGAAAAAGACACACAGCAAGCTTGGGACAGGTATCAGACATTGCGCACTTCGATCCAAACGAGTCGAAGGCAGCTCAGCGATCAGATAGCGCTCATGCAGAAAGCGCAAACCCACTTGCGAACCTGATTCGCGGCTCGAAGTCCGAAAGAATTCCTTCTTGTCCGAAACAATTACTCGTCGATCGCGAGCTTCGCCGCTTCAGGCCGCTCGCGCCAACCGCGGGTCCTCCGGCATCGAGATCCACTGCGGCGAGTGGAAGCGGACGCCGTCCCAGCAAAGCAGAACTTCCGTCCACTCAATTCCGGGCCGTCCGCCAGTCGGCGCACGGCGCCTGCGTTCCAGCCAACGGGCCTTCATCGGCTCGACTTGCATACCTTCGTTGCGCAGTCGAGCCATAACATCCATGGGCACAAACTCGAAGGCGTTCGTGATGCTGCGGCCCTTGTTCTCTGGTTGCTCCGATAACACGACGACCGGCCGGCCATCCTCGCCGTCAAAGAACTCGACGCCGTAGACGCTTTCCAGGTCGCCCTGCCCTGCCCGAGCTGCGACAACTTGATGCGGTGTTCGATCAATCCATCCTCTCCTGCCGCCCGATGGCAGCTGCTATCAGCTCCTCTGCCTCGCGCTCTGAGATTCCGAGCCGACGGTTCAGCCATTTGACGTTGCGCCGCGCCACCTCGGCCGGATCGCTGGGGTGGTCCAGTCCAGTCTGCGTGCATCCCGTGCCGCGCACCAGCACGATGCGCCGTCCCGGTGGCGCGTTATCGAGGCACGCGTAGCAGGCGTCAGGCGCATTCATGCCGATCGCTCCGCCCCCGTTCCCGGTACGCATAGGCGCAAAGAACGAGATAGACGCAGAACATCATTGCGAACAAGTCAAGCCCTGCGCCAGCTGCAGCCAGATCAAACTGATATTTGACAAGGCCCACACCAAGAACGCAGAGCGCCGCCGCCGTGCGACCAGCCATTGCCCCAAGACTCCGGCGACCAGCGCCACCGTCTGCAGCGAGTTCAGCAACCAAGTGCGTTTCTCCTTGTTGTGATTGTTCCAGTTCCACGTTGATCATCAACCGGCAAACGGGCGCCAAACATGCCCCTTTCCGGGTCGACCTATCGGTCGGTGATCAGGAAGTCGATCAAACCTGCCAGCGTCGTCCGCGCTGCGAAGCGGTCGAAATGCCTCTGCAAGCCGCGCGTTTCGACTGTCACGTCGCCGACGTGCAGTCCGATCACTTCAACCCCGGCTCGTCGCAGCGCAGCGAGACGCATCGGCTTGTCGCAGATCTTGCCGTCCGTGAACACGTAGACCTTTTTGGCGCGGCGCAGCGTCGCCGCGTGCGTATCGATCGCATCGCACAATCCCTCGGCATCACCAAAGGCGTGAATGCGCCGCGCAACGTCGACCATCACCGGCCACCGGTAACACTCCGAAAGCGCTTCATGGGAAACGACCGCGGACAGGATCAATTCGCCCTCCAACGCCCCACGCTCGGCCAGCAGACTCATGGTCCTCACCAGCGTTCGCGCCGCCTCGATGTGTTCGCCATCCATCGAGCCGGAACAGTCCACCACCAGCACGCGGCGGCGCTTGCTGATGCCGCCTTCGGTTTTCTGCCGGTAGGCCGGCCGACCCGCGTCGATGCGCTACGACGATGCCAGCTTTGCCGGTGCAAGGCCGTAGTAGGTGCGGGACCTGACCGTCAGCGCTTTGAGCAGGCGTTCGGCCTGTCTGCGCACTTCGTCCTCGTCGACGTTGAGCGGATCGTCGCTAAGCAGATCGCGGTCCCCGATGCTGGCGATGGCGACGGTACCGATCGGATTGCGCCGTGGCGTTTGGCGGCGGCCACCATGGCCTGCATGTCGATGTAGTCGATTTCCGAGATGACCTCACGCCCGCCCGCAGCCTGCTCGACCAGATCGGCGAGTGCCTGTCCTTCCTTGGACCTCTTCTTGAAGGAGCGGACGACCATGTACCGATCATCGAAGTGCTCCGGCTCCAGTAGCAAGCAATGCAACGCAGAGCCGAACGCCTTGGTTTTCGTTTCCCTTCCGGAACCTGCAACCAAAAAGTGCGCCGGGGAGACGAGGATGGGCTTGAGCCGCGAACTGGACACCGCCGCCGTGTCGCTGTGGTAGTCATCGTTAGGGACGTTTTCGTGAATTCCGGGCGTTGCTACCCACTTTGATTCCCTGATCTCCGCTACAGCCGCTTCGCTCATGCCATCGCACTCTCCGGTTGCATTGCGTAAGAGTGCCTTGCACCACAGGCATATCAAGGCCGGAATCGCGTTTACGCAAACGACTATATGGACCTTGGCTCCGCCATACGCACCCAATCAGATGCGTTTGCGCAAATCGTGAGAGTTCTTTCCGGGTCCCCGTCAGCCGCTGCAAGAGACGTCGAGTGAGGTGCCCGACGTATCGCTAGCAACCCCGACGAAGACGTGCGTTGCTCGGGCTTGTACCTCACTTCCCAAAACACGCTGTCCTCTCAACTTTGTTTGTCTCGGCAATTGAGATCTGGCGGACACCGCGCCAGAATTCGCGGGCAACGGCCCCGGCCGAGCAGGCCGGATGAAAGGGCAGGTCATGAGCACACAAACTGTGCCAAGCAGCTCTAATTTCGACGAGCTACTCCGCAAAGCGAAGGATGCTCAGGCGCGGACTCGTGACACTCAGGTCGTGTCCTACGTCGAGGGCCTGCGCGACTCCAGCGTCGGACTGCAGCAGCTATTGCGCAGCAAGCCCGACGATCCAACCCGAAGGCTGCGCCAGCACTGGGACGAAATGGCCGATGCGGCAGAGAAGCTTCTGAAGCAGATCGACGACCAGCAGCTCACGCGCGAACGGGCGCTGCAACAGGCGCGAACACCCGGCGCCCCGCCGAGCCAAAGCCGGCCGCCGGCGGCGGACCGGACGCCCGCAACGGTGACGCCGGCTCCTGCGCCAGTTGGAAAAGATGGCATACCGGACTTCAAAACCCTAGGTGAGCAGATAGGCGCCCTGCAGAAAAGCAGTGACGCGAAGATCGATGGCGTGGCTCGGATTCCGGGCCAAATCGGCACCAGTGTGCAGGATGCGGCGCTGGCAGTCGTCCAGCAGCTAAAGGCAGATGCGCGTCGGTTGCGATGGACGCTCCGGCGCGTAAAGGCGGCACGGTTTATATGGGTTCTGATCCGTGTTCTGTTGGGTGTGGCGACGTTCCTAGCGTTGTACCTACTGCTGCTCTTCTTTCATCATCCGGTCGCTGAGTACGCGCAAAGTCTTATGAAGGGCTCGCTCGGGTCGTTTGCACTGCTGGCGGCTCTCCTTCTTCCCATTGAATTGATTAAGGCCTTCATTGAGCCGCGTGTGCATCGTTGGTTTCACGCCTGGGAGCACGCCCGTACCGAGAAGGAATTCGACACCCTGCTTCACCTTCTCGGGCGGGTACGCATTGCCATAGCCGAAGCGAACGTGTAAGCCATTGCGTTGCTCGATCGCCGCGGTTTGGGCAAACTGCCGCAACGAAATCTTGTGGCAACTCATGGGACTCAAAATCTCGCCGGAATTTGGCGCGGCAACCTGACGCCTGAGAAGCTTCAGCTTGGTGGACGACGCGCCGTGCGCTCCCTCACGTCGCTCCGAGTTAATCGGTCCTGCTGAACTGACCGCAAAAACTAAGGATAGGCGGATTTGACAAGCGTCAACGTGCCGTTCGTGGCCGGCCAGATGCTGGACGTTGCGGTAGTTATGCGCCGAGGCTGACCGGCGATTCGGTGAATGACAAAGCGGGGGAGATGATGCGAACCAGTACACGGGCCAACTGCCTAGGCGCGCTACTTCTTGTGTGCGCGACCGGATTCAACACACCGGCCGTGGCAGCGGACCCACCACCCGCCAAATCTGCGGCGCAGCCTCACTTCACGGTTGACCCGCAGAAGTTCGAACTCACGCCGGGACAGTCCGCGGACACCCGCGTGTTCATCATCGTGGGCAATGGCCTTCCGGAGAGTGCTGAGATCGACCAGGTGCGCGACGTCACGAAGCAGGACGGCGCACCAGTTAAGGCGACCTTTACCCTGCGAGGTGACTATGGCGGAGGCGATCCGCATCGTTGGAGTTACGTCGGCGAATTCGCCGGACTGGGTTCGGCCTATTCCCAGAAGCGCCAGCTGGGCATCCTGCTCAAAGGCGGCAAAGAGTATTTCGTCGACTACGAACTGACGAATCGGCCCTCCGGCAGCGCCGACTACACCCTCGCCTACGACGACAAGTGGTTCGTGGACACCGCGGAGGCCGCCTTCAAGCTCACGGTCAAGGCAAACGATTTTGCGGTCGGGCCGTTGACGCTAGCCAATTCAACGCTCGCCATCGAGAAGCGCAGCACCACCATTCCGGTGACTGCGCTTGCGCTCTGCTCAAACCATGAGGGCCCGTGCGCTGCAGTTCCAGCGCTTAGGCCGAACACGCCGACGGAGATTTACCTCCGAGTGGCTTCAGGTGCGCGCTACGACTCCAAGCCCGCGCGCCTTCCCATCGGCAGTTTCAGCGGCAAGCTGAAGCTTGATGCGCCAGGGGTAACGGCGGCGAAAGACGTAGTCATCACCGTCATCTCCACGCGCCCGTGGGCCTGGTTCTTGGGCGTGTTGGCGATTGGGCTCGGCGCTTTCCTGTCGCTCGCTTTCTTGGCTCTGCGTTTTCGAGCGGCCCAGGAGGCCGCCTTCATTCCGCTGTCCAAGGCTAATGAACGCATCGAGCAGCTACTGACCAAGTTTGCCAAAAGGCGCGCGGACAAAAAGGTCACGGATCCGACCAGAGTTGAGACCTTCTACAAGGAAGAAATCCAGAGCCGGATCATTGCCCAGAATCCCGACCGCTGGAACTTCTTGAGGGCTTTTGTCGGAGTCTCGACGCCTATAGACGCAGCGGAAGCCACGGACATCCAGAACCGCGTGCTGGGCTTGGCGGTGATGGTTCTCGAGGGTGCCGACCTTGCAACGACTGCGGATGAGATCATTAGTCTCGGAAAGAGCCCGCAGGAACTGAAGAGCGAAGCCGAAGCGCGCGCGCTGTGCCAACGTGTGCTTACCCAAGCGCCCGGTATCAAAGCGATTGGTCCGCAACCAACGACTCTCAGTACCGAGGAGATCAGCGGCTTTCTCAAGAGGTCGGGCGCTGCGAGCGCGGCCTTCTATCTGATCGTCGCCACGCTTGTCGGCTACGTCGTCATGATCGACGACAAGCCCGGGTTCGGCACTCTTACAGACTACATTTTGTGCTTCTTCTGGGGACTGGGCGTTCCTGCGACCCTCCAGGGTGTCAAGGACATGACGCGCGACAAGGTTGGCGAGTCTCTCAAGTTGACGCTTCCGTCCTTGAAGTGATCGTGCGGATTCAACCTCGTTCGAGCGCAATCGCTGCGCAGCGCGCGGCACGAAGATTCGGAGGAGGTCGAGTTAGGGGTGATGCGCAAACACTGTTCTGGTTGTCACTCTGAGCTTCCGTGGTTCGTCGATCGGGTGCAGGCTGATCCGGGCGGAGCGCGCCCGTAGGAAGAGCCTCACCCGCTCCTCCGGCCACGACAGGCTGTCAGCGACGGTTCGAAACCTGCGGCCGGCTCGGTATGCCTCGTCGCGCTCCCGCTGGCAGGCCTCAAAATGTGCGTCGTCGTCCGCGAGCCGCGCGCGCAACTCGATGGCGAGGTCCAGATCGTTTATGCGGGGGAGATCGGATAGGTAGCTGCCGAACGCATCCACCCGGGCAACCGTGTAGAGGAAGTTGGTCCGCGCATTCACCTCGCGCATGAAGCGTGTGCGGCTGGGCCGAGCAAGGCTTGTTTGAGCGGTAGTCGAGCCCTAGCCCCGTCGTCTCCTCGGCGTGCCGCCGCTGGGGTCGTCCTTGGCCAGCACCTGCCCGACCTTCGATCGGGCGAGACGCTCCCAGTCGGGGACTGCGCGCAGGGCCCCGCCCACGGGTACCCGCTGCTGCGCCAGGTTGCGCTTCGTGAGCGTGCTGCCGTCGTAGCGGCGGAGCTCGATGTCGACGTCGCGACGTGCCGTGGTCCCCGAGATCTCGACGGCGTCGACTGCGATGGGCGCGTGCACCCGCAGCCGGTCGGTGGTGACGAGCGCGTTCCGGACCCTGACGCTCCGCCAAGCGCCCGGTTTGTCGCAGCGCAGGTGGTGGACGTCGTAACCGCGGCGCGGCGCGCTAGTGCTCACCGCCACGGACTGGTCGTCATCGGCCGAGCCCTTGAGAAGCACCCGGTCCTTCGCGGTAGCCGCCGCCCGCCCGGCGGTGAGTTCGGTCAGGTGGCCGGACGACACGTGCACGAGGTGGTACTCGTCGCCCCGCACCGAGACATGCAGCGGGGAGCTCCCCGGCGGTCGTTCGAGGAAGAACAGCTCGCCCGGCAGGTCGCCGGCAAGGCCACCGGGCCACGGCCACGGCGCGACGCCGTGCAGGCGGCGGACGGGCGATGTTTCGAGGTCGCCGCGGCTCCGGTGCAGGCGGTCGCTCGTGTAAAGACGCCGGCCCTTGTCGTCCTCGATCTGGGTTACGGCTGCTCCGATGCCGCTCACGAACAGCGTCACGAGTCCGGTGAGGATGAAGCCGGCGCTGATCGGCTGCCGCCCCTTGTGGATCTCGAGCGACGTCGGGATGGCGAAGCACCAGCCGTTCTTCGATCCGTCGTAGAGCGTGCCGTCGGTGTAGAGACCGCCCGCGTTCTGGTCGTAGGTCCACGACGTCGGTCCGGTGATGACGATCTTGTTGTGGTCGCCGTCGTAGTGCCCGGGGAACCATTCGTAGGGCCGGTTTGGATCCCAGACGTGGAGGACATAGGCGCTGCCGCTCATATCGGCGCGGTAGGGGATGATCGTGTGCGCGGCGTCGCCGAAGACGCCGTTCGACAGCGAGAGCATGCAGTAGTCGCCGCTACCGAGGCCGCTGCGGATCCGGTTCCACGCCGCGACACCGTCGTTGAGCTGCCCGGCCTTGACGACGTCCAGAAAGTTCCGGATGCCGGCCGCGCTGAACTGGCGGGCCTGCATGATGTTGACCGCTTCGTGCAGGTCGGCTCGAGCCGGCTGCTGGTGGTCGGTGGTGTTGGCCGGGACGTAGAAGTTCGGCGGCGAGCAGAAGCCCATGTACCCGCCGTACTTGAACAGCGCGAGCGCGAGCATCGCCATGCCGCCGCAGTTGCCGTTGGCCGCGCACCCCTTGAAGATCTGGAAGAAGGCGACGTCGAGCGGGGACTCGACCGGATCGTTGGTCGGGTTGATGGCGAGGTAGGTGCGCCGGTACAGGTCCCAGGTGAAGTCGTTGGCCTCGCCCCAGTTCACGAACGACCAGCCGTCGCGTTTGGGGTCGAACTCGTCGAGGATGCCCATGGCGTCCGCCTTTCAGTGGGTCAGTACCGGTGCAGGACCGGTACCGAGGGTCGGGACAAGAAGCCGGTGCGGTCGATCGACTGAATGCAGTAGAGGTAGTCGACGCCGCGCCGTGCGGACGAGTCGGTGAAGCCGTTCGCGGCGAGGATGCCGGACACCTGCCGGTAGGCGCCGCCGAGGCGGCCCGGAACACGACGAAGCCCTGGAGCGTGGCGGGATCGAACGGCGGGTTCCAGTTGACTTCGAGGCCACAACCGGCCCCCGGTGGTGCAGTCGGGGGGAGCACGGAAGGCGTGACCGGTAGGTCGCTGGTGTACGCGAACGTGCTGCTGGCCGGGATGTTCGCGATGTGCGCGCCGTCGCTCTCGTTGCCCAGCCAATCGAGGGCCGAGACCCGGTACCAGTAGATGTGGTGCGGCTCGGCGGTGGCGTCGAGGTAGGACCCGCGGGCGGCGAGCGGGTCGGGAACGGCCGGCACGTCGTCGCACGAGGGAACCAGTCCGCTCCACTTAGTCGCGCTGACGGAGCCGTCGGTGAAGACGCATGCCAGGAACCGCGGCGGGTCAAGCTCGGCGTCCGATCGGTACACGTGGAAGGCACGCAGGTCCTGGACCGGCGAGGAGATCCACTCGACGAGGACCCCTTTGTTGCGGGCCCGCAGGCCGGTCATTACGGGAACGGGCGGCGGCGTCTTCTCGCGCAGCCGCGCGCAGCGGTACTCCCCGGTCCGGGGGCAGCCGTTGTCGCCGTTGTAGAGGTTGCCGCGCCTGGTCGTAGGCGCGGACCCAATAGCCGTAGCAGAGCGGCGAGCCCGCCGGGACGCTGAAGTCATCGAACCAGATGCTGCCTTCGGCAGTGTACATCGCGTTCGCGTCGCCCACCGCGACGTCGCCGACGAGCGTCATGTCGCACGGGTAGCGACTCTCCCCGTGGGTGACGACCTTGCCCTCCTTGTCCTTCGTCGTGCGTGATGCCTGGGCGGTAGATGAAGCCGCGGTCGCAGACGCCACGGTAGATCTGGTAGCCGGCCAGGTCGGGCTCCCCGTTTGGCTTCCACTCGACGCGGATGTGGTCCGGCGCCCCCTTGGCGCCGACGAGGTCGGTGGGCCCGGGCGGGGTGGTGTCCGGAACGGTGCCGGCGATGACGGCCGACGGCGCGCTGAGGTGGCCGAACGGGTCGGCCACTCTGATGCGGTAGAAGAACGTCCTCGTGCCGTACGGTGGGACGAGAGCGGGGTCGAGGTCGGTCCACGACACGAGCGGCGCGGTGGCGTCCAGCGGGTTCGGACCAGAGCGTGGCCACCAGGCAGGAGGCAAGTGAGGCGAGGTCCTCGAGCTCCGCGAGGGTCTCGGCCCGGTAGACGTAGTTGGTCTGCGAGGTGTCGGGCAGCTGGTGATTCTCGACGTTGCGCGTCACCTTGCGCCAGGTGACGACCAGCCCGTCAGCGGCGGTGGTCGGCGACACCTGGAGGTCGTCGGGCGCCATCGGCGGGACGGCTGCGGACCGGGCGTGGCCGCGACCGCCGCCGACCAGGCACCGGCCCGGTCGAGCGTGTCGCGCGACGCGACCTGGTACCAGTACGTGATCCCGTTGTCAGGGCCGTAGACGTCGACGCCGTCGACCTGGTGGCTGGTGGGAAGTGCGTCGGCGTCCCAGGCCCCGAGGTCGAGGAACCCGGGCTGGGGCGTGGACAGCGGCTGTCCGTCGAGGCCCGAGTCCATGTCGTACGCGACGGGCTTGGGGTTGACCTGCTGGAACGGGCCGCCCGGGCTCGTGGCCCGTTGCACGACGAACGTGGCCGCGTACGGGTTGCGGTTCCACAGCACGAGTGCGCGGCGGTCGCCGGCCTGGGTGGTCAGCCCCGATGGCGGGTCGGGCAGGACGAAGTGTCCGGCCCACACGGGGATGTCGATGGCCAGCCGACGTTCCTTGCCGTCTGGCCAGCACGCCGCGGAGCTCGTAGAGATAGTGCTCGTCGGCCTTCACTCCCCGGTCCGTGTAGGCCAGGCCTGCGGCGTGGCCCATGGCCAGGTTGGCCTGGGCGGTGGCCCGCACGAGGTGCAGCTCACGGTCGGTGAGGCCGCGCTCGAAGCTGGCGGCGGGGTTCGCAAGCTCGAGGGCGCCGGTGCCGCCCGCGGCAGCGGTGAAGCCCCGGGCCAGCGCCTCCCACTCGGGCGAGCCCTCAGGGACTGCGGCTCGCAGCTGACGCGCCGACGACGGTGGAGTGATCGGCGTGTTGCCGTTGATCGGCCGGGACTTGCGGGGCGGCGCGTCCGCTATCGCGCCGGTAGAGGTTGTAGCCCTCGACGTCGTCGACCGCTTCCCACCGCAGCACAACGTAGGTGCTGCCGTCGCGCGCGATGCCTGCGGAGGTGGCCTGCAGGAGCGCTGCGTCGTCTGCCATGCCGCCTCCTCAGGAAAGGTAGAAGCCGGAGTCGTTGATGCCGGCGGTGACGTCCACCGACGCGCAGAGCACCCAGGCCACGCAGCCCCGCAGGCCGAAGGTGCCCTCGAAGTAGGTGGGTACGGGACCGCGCAGGCTGAGGTTGGCCCACGCCGATGCGCTGACCAGCCCGCCGAGGATCTCGCCGTGCACGTAGATGCCGCAGGCGCCCACGACGTAGGGGAGCAGGGGGTTGCCGGCGAACGGGGCGAGCGGTCCACCGGCCGCGATCGGGGCGCTGAACGCACCGGCGCCAGCGAAGATGTCGACGCCGCCGCCCACGACGTAGAAGTTGACCCCGATCGACGCCTGGCCGTAGCCGTAGACGCCCGTGAGCGTCGCGGGCAGGATGCTCCTCGACATGCCGAAGTGGGTGTCGGTCGGGTCGAGGACCCAGGCGAGCGCCTTGGGCACGTTGTTGCCGATGAAGAAGCCGCCCTCGAGGCCGCCGCTGACGATCAGCGAGATCACGCCGACCTTCAGCCGGCCCTGCAGGTACTGCATGGCCGAGTCGACGTGCCACGTCAGCTGGCCTTCGCCGGACAGCCCGGCGACCACCGCGTCGCAGTCGACGCGGCCGTAGAGCTCGCCCTCGGCGGACCCCATCGCGAAGTCGAACAGCAGGTGCGCCGTCGCCGACGACCTCGAGGTCGACGAGCGCGACGGACAGCAGCATGTCGCCCGACGCGTAGAAGTCGAACGTGGTCGGGGTGACCGCGATGTCGATCTCGGTCTCGAAGCCGGCCTTCGGACCGAAGATCGATCCGGCGGCGGCGCTCTGCTCGAGCATCCCGTAGAGCGTCATGCGCGTGAGCGTGGGTCCCTCGATGCGGGCGCACCCGGCGATCTGCGCGATGCCGCCGAGCCGGGCGAACAGGCCGACGTCGATGTCGTGGGTGTCGGTCGAGCTGATGTGGATGTCGGTGGCGTCGCTGTGGATCTCGACCGTGATGTCGAGCGGGTCCGAGTGCAGGAAGGACGAGCTCGGTGGTGCCCGTACCGAGGAACCCGTTCTGGCCGGCGACGTTGTAGTCGACGTCCGGCTCGAGGCAGTCGAACACCGCCAGGTCACTCGAGTTGACGTCGTGCCACGTGCCAGACAGTGCGAGTTCGGTCGGCGACGCGTGGGGTGTGATCGGCGTCTTCGGCACGGTGACGTCGCGCGGGTGGGCGGGCGCCGGTGGGCCAGCGCGTCGCGGATGTTCACCTGGTGCACCCCGAAGAACGGGAAGCAGATCGGCCCCGACACGCCGAGGTACGGGTCCGTCACCTGCGGGTCGTAGGTCGAGAGCGTGAAGCTCGTGCGGGTTGAAGACGAGGCCGTCGAAGCGCTGGCCCCAGTTGTTGAAGTCGAGGTAGAGCTGGCCGAGGTTGCCGTCCGCCAGCATCTCGCCCCAGGTCAGCCCGAAGGGCTTCGCGAAGTGGAGCGGCTCCGCGATGCCGGCCGCGGTGAGCAGCACCCGTCCAGTGCGGACGCTGACCACCCCGGAGTGGTTGGGCGGCCCGGTCGGCACGAGCTGGAGGTCCCAGTACGCGAGTGGCACACCCGCGCTCGGCAGCACGACTTCTCCGCCGACGAGGCACGCCGTGGAGGTGAGCTTCATCTGCGCGAAGTCGAGCCGCGCGATGTCGCACGGCGTGGGGATCTCGAAGCGGCCGGCGAAGTTCGAGTCGAAGCTCGCACTCGTGGCGAACTCGGCCAGCAGGTTCTGCTTGTCGTTGACGAACAGCGTCGAGTGGAACGGGACGTTGCCGACGTAACCGGTGCTCCTCGGGTCCCCGAGGTCCTCAGGTTCGCGTCTGGAGGTACGTGGACAGCGCGCCGTCCACGCCGGTGACGCCGACCCGGAGCCAGCCTTGCAGCCGGTGGAGCTTGATCGGGTTGGCGCGGCCGCCGGGCCGGTCGGGTGAGAACACCAGGGCGTCGCGCAGCCACGGGAACGAAACGCCGGCCGCGTGGCAGGCCTCGAGCGCGGCCAGGCTGCTGTCGGGGACCGAGTCGATGGCCGGACTCGGTGAACGTGCCTGTGGCCACTGGCGAGAAGGACTCGTCTGGGCCCGCAGGGAGGTAGAGGTAACCGGGGCCGAAGATCCCCGTCCACGCCACCACCTCGTCACCGTGGCGGGTGAGCTCGCCCCAGCTGATCTCCCGCATGCCGTGGTCGAGCGCGCCGGCGAGGTCGAGGTCGGGCTGAATCGACACGACGTCGATCGGCGTCTTCACCCGGCGGCCCGGCCTTCTCTCGCACACCGCGTCGATCGGAAGCTCCGTCCAGCCGTTCTTGAGCTCGCCGCGGACGATCCGGCTGTACCAGACGTCCATCGCGCCGTCGTTGAACGCGAACGTTTGCCCGAGCGGGTTGATGGCCGCGAAGGTGACTTGCTCCGCCAGATAGAGACTGCCGAAGAATCCGGAGCTGACGACGATGGCGTTGTTGTAGGTGTAGTGACCGCGCAGGTAGCCGGTGTTGCATGGGTCCGGCACGTACTTCTCGCCCGTCGCGGTTCCCGCGCCGAGCACCAGACCGCGCCATGCAGGAGACCAGGGTGCGGGGCTGGTCGCCGTGCTTAGATCGAGCACGTAGCCCGTGCCTTCGATGACCATGCCGGTGTCGCCGAGGAGCCAGGGGCCGTACGCCTGGCCCGGTGCGTCGACGTAGAAGTCGCACGACGGCGAGATCGTGATCCGCCCGAGGTCGATCGAGGCGGGCTTGCACGAGTCGACGTCCGTGAGCCCGCCGGGCAGCTGCACCTGGGCGACCGCGGTCGACCCGCGGGGGGACAGCCCGAGCGAGGAGAGAACGAGCACGAAGCCGTCGATGACGATCTCGATGGGTCTGCGCAACGGCCCGGCTACGGGGTAGGTGACCAACCCCTCGACGACGCGGCCCACGCCACGCTCGGCCTCCTCGAGGTTGACCGTCAGGTCGCTGAACTCGACGGCGAATCGGTTCGCGCGCGGGTCCGAGTCGAACCAGTCGCGCACGCCGCGGCCTCGCTCCACAATCCCCTGGAGGACCGCCCGGTCGACGGCCAGGTTGAGCGAGATGGTGTCGCCGATCGCCGCGTCGGGCCGAAGCTGCTGAGCCTCGGCGAGTCTGATCTGGGTCTGGGGGTGCAGAACGTCGGCGACGACCTCCACCGCGTGGGTGATCGGCGACAGCTCGGGATGCTCGAGCGCCCAGGCCGCGTGGAAGACCGGCCGTGCGCACGGCAGGTGCAACCACGCGGTGCCGGCGGCGCCACGGAGGACGCGGGCCTTGTCCAGGCGGCCGTCGGTGAGCTCAGCAATCTCGAGTTCGAAGCCGCCGACGTGCCAGATCGGAGGGAATCTCGTGACCCTTGAGAACGACCGCTTTGCGCTCGTGCACCATAGATCGCCCCGCACCCCAAAGAATCAGTATCTGGTTGGCCCCGACAACTGTCGATCAAGTTACGCGGCTGATCTACTGCAGCAACTTCCGCCTGACTTGCGCTCCCTCCGCTCGCGGTTGGCTCGACAAGTTCAAGTCACGCAGCGTCAGCCACGGTTTCTTCCCGGACGCCATGTCCAGGCCGTCCTGCCGTCCACGATCTGCGAGGCACGTCATGAACGCGTTGCAGAACATGTCCTCGCTGTTCAGGCCCGAGGTCGACGACACGCACTTCGCCTTCTCAGGAGCACAAACCTTAGCGGCGGCTGCCGCGGCGGCATAGTAGGTGTGGGCCGGCGAGGACGGCTTGCTGGGATCCGCGGAGCAGCCCAAGCCAACGCCGGTGAGGCAAGACGTGGCCAGAACCTCCTGCATGACGATCGACTCCTTCATGCCCTGATCGGTGAACACCTCCGCGATGCGCCCGGCAATCTGCAGCACGCCGTTGTCCACCGGCTTGTCCGTACCAACAGCAAGATCGCCATGCACCAACGAGATGACGTTCTTCGTGACATCCGGGTCTTTCGCGACGGGACCAAGGTCCGTGAAGAACAGGTGGCGACGCGCGCCACCGTCGACCAGCATCCGGCCATCAACGAACTTCGGCGGAAACGCTATCGGAATCGCCGCTGAGGCTCCGAGAATCGCCCGAAAGCAATCCAGGCGCAGCGAGGCCGGTTCGACCGTCTTTGCAAGCTTCACCATGTCGATTCGCAGGAACTGCCCACTGTCGAGATCGACCACCCCGACGTAAAGCCCCCGCGCTCCGCCCTCGGACTTCTCGACGACCCGCTGGACGACCTCCGCGCGTGATGACCGTCGCGATGATGCGGTCCTTTCCGTCCGCCTCGAGCAGTGAGTTCGCAGTCAAAAGGCTGAGCTTGCTGCGCTCCGAATACACGTCCTTCCCGCTCAGCTCCCGGAAGATCTTCTCCACCGTTGCCTCTTCGCCCAGGAAGGCGTGCGTTGCGATCATCGACCCGGTGCTCACGCCGGTGACGACCTGCACGTTGGAGCGTGCGACCGGGACGGCACTGGGGCCAATGGAAGCCCAACCTCCGAGGAAGGCGGCACCGTAGGCGCCGAACTCGCCGCCTGCCGACAGGGACAGCACGGTGAACGGTGGCTTCGCTGCCCCCATCGGCCGCGGCCGGGCCTGCGATGCCGTGAAGACCCGGACAAAGGAGTCCTCGACGATCAACCCGTTCTTGTCTAGGCCGCAGGCCAGGTTCTCTGGCGCGTTCGTCGGTCGTGGGGATCCGCAGCCACTCAGCGCGGCGGCGGTGCCCACCGCGAGCAGCGCGCCGAGAACTTTTGGCGCCGCCCTTCGCATACCGACGCGTGATGCTCTGTCGTCCGGCATGGTGTCCCCCGTCTTGTTGTTAATAGTCTCAACGTGCGGCGCCGCGCTCATGTTAGGGGTGAACTTCAGCGATCGGAACGGCCGCGACGTCCCGTAACAGCGGGGTCGGCCATCTCTGGCGCCTGCCTAAATCGGCTTCAGAGGGCGGATCGCT
>CAVPGM010000040.1:0-15496 GCA_963703945.1 uncultured beta proteobacterium
GGAAGCGGTCGCCGATCCGCATCCAGGTATCGACGACGCTGCCATCTGTCCGATCGCCGCGGCCGGCAAGTGCGGTCTGCCCGCTCAAGCGGGCGCAACCTGAGGGAGACACGCCATGGCAGATAACCGTGAAACAGACCTCGTCACCGTCGCTGCAATCCGCAAGGGCAAGGACAAGACCCAGCAGTACCTGCTGAACGAGCGTCAGCGCATCTTCGTGCTCGCGGACAAGGTCGCGGCCAGCGGCGACGCCGGGCGCCTGCTCGCCCAAGCGCTCGAAAAGCGCATTCCCGTCAAAGTCACGCTCGACTCCAAGCGACCGGTCATCCAGCAAGTCGCCGCGCCAACTCAGCGGGAGCTCGATGCGTTCGCCAAGACACGCATTCCTCTGCCCAAGGCGCAAACCGACCGTAACGCCGCGATCGACGTCTCAAAGATCGATCCAACCCGCTTCAACATCGTTGACGCCTATCTCAAATGGCGCTGCTTCAAGCTCTGCACGCGCGTCATCCCGAGCTACGCGAAGGCGAAGGAGATCTTCGACTTTTGCGCACAACTCTCGTGCCACCTGCCGGGGCCTTATGCAGTCACGCCCTGCATTCCATTCCAGTATGTGCGCGACGGGTGCTATGCGCGCGCGCACCAGATGCGCCGAATCATCACCACGCGCTACCGCTACTGCTGCGAGAAGGTGTTCAGCTACGCGCCCTACACCGACGACGTGCTTGCGGTGCAGGCGAACAAGTGGGGTGGCTGCTGCGTCGAGTGGTGGTACCACGTGGCGCCGCTGGTCCGCGTCCGGATCAAGCTGCGCCTGCCGCGTCTGCCCAGGAATTTCTCGATCGTGCTGGCGATGGTCATCGATCCCGGCATGTTCGACAAGCCGGTGCTGTTGAGCACGTGGCTGGCTGCGCAGGAGAACAAGACGTGCAACCCGCAGGCCAAGGTGTCGGCCTACTCGATCCAGCCGGGGTCCGCCTACACGCCGGGCTGGAACGGCCCGTACGGCACCGATCCGAACTACACAGCCACCGAGGGGACGCTCCTCGGATATCAGAATGCCATTACCTGCTGACCGGGCAGGCGAAGGCCAGGCTCATGTCGAAAACCGGAGACGGCCCCACCGACGTCGCGCAAAGCGAGCGCCGGATGACCGTGGCCATGGTGGATGAACAGGCGGCGCACGCAACCGTCAAGTTTCTCGAATCGGCGCGGATCTACCGGTTGCCGCGCACGAGTGCTGAATACGCGGCGTCGTTGCGCACCCTGCAGGCCGCGGCCGGCACCGGCGTCGCCGTCTGCGTGCGGCTGACGGCGCCGCACAGCGAAATCATCGTCAGCGTTCGGGCGAACTGCTGAGATCACGGGAGAAGACAAATGGCAGCGACGAAATATCCAGAATCCGAGTTCATGCTCCCGAGCGATCAGCTGCTGGGTCACGCCATCATCGGCACCGCAAAGAACGTCGCCGCGGACCTTCCGGGTCTGGTGCAATGGGCGCCGGGGGCGGTGAACAGGACTCCGCAACTCATCTACGACATCAACGGACAGCCGCTCTTCTACGACTTCAGGGTCTCCCGTGGAGACGCCACGTTCGGCTACGTTCGCGTGGCGGCCAGCCGGCTGCTCGGTTCGAGCGTCATCGCGTCCGAGCTGGGCGAGCGGAAGTGGTCGTTCGAGGCCGCGGCCAGGAAACTGGCCCCGCGGGTGAAGCGGGAATTTGCAGGCGCGAAGATTTCGGCGCCGCGACTCGTCTGCTACAGCTATCCGAAGCTCGGGGTGCAGTTCGACGTCGACGGTCCGGCGGGGAAACAGCGTGCGATCTTCGACGTGTCGTCGCTCGCGCGCGTGCCCGAGAAGGTCGAGGCCGGTGGCGAACGGGAGGGCTTTGTCGCGTGGTCGCTCTACGACTCGCTGTCGGACAACGAACGCAAGAGTCGCCTCGCGCGGTTCAGGAAAGCGGACGTCGACGTTTCCGGCCTGACCGCCAGGATGCGCAAGGACATGCTGGCGGCGCGCACCGTCGCGGGAGCCCTCGACGTGCTGAAACCGGCTTTCAGGAGAACGGTGACGAAGCTGCTCCAGTACTGCAATCACTACGCCTACACGCACGCTCGATCGCATCACTGCTTCTCGCTGCACGGGCAGCAGGTCGATGACTACTGTGCAGTGGCGACCTGCGAGATGATCCTCTGCTATTACCGCTACTACTACGCGCAGAACGACATCGCCCCTGCGCTGGGCTATTCAGCCGGAAGTGGTTGCCCGAGCGACCAGAGTCCCGGGTACAAGTCGCTCACCTGCAACCATCTCGATTCCAGCTTCGACACGTCGCCGACGTGGGAGAAGGCGCGCGACCAGATCGACCTGCTGCGACCGATGAAGAGCGGTATCCCGGGGCACGCGCGCGCATGTGCCGGATACTCGTACACGTGGTGGCTGTTTGGCGGCGGCATACAGGACAAGAAGCTGTACATCTACGATCCGTGGCCCTGGAACGCGAACTACGATCAGGGCGGAGCGGTGGTGTGGGAGGATTGGGACGCCGTCACCCACACGAACTATGTCTACGCCAACGTCAAGTGCCCGTGAGGACAGCGAGCCGATTCGGCGGGCTGTTGCGACCGCGCTCCGTCGAGGCCCTGTCGTCGATGATCCGACGATGGCTGCTCTTAGGGGTGTTGAAGTCGGTGCACCGGTGCTGGCGCGCTCGCCTGGGGGCACGCCAGCCTTCTGGATAGTGCCTTTGGAAGCGGGAACGCGGGCACTTGGATTTGCTCGCGTCGAACTGAACAGCCGCGTCGCCCAGATCGGCCACTTTGGCGCATCGGCGGATGACCCGTCCACCTCGCCCGAAGCGGCCTTCTTCCACGGACCACCGGCGACGGCGATGAAAGAGATCCGTGCCAAGCACTCGACGGCCCCGATTTCTCAGCCGCAACTGTCGTACGACGGCAGTCCGGCCAAGTGGGCCTGGCTGGTGAAGGTCGGCGACCCGGCGACGCGGTTCATCTTCGTCACTCCGGGTGGTTGGTACGAGCGACCGGCGCGGGATGACGCGGCAAGCGGGCGTGAGGGCTGACGAGCACCGGACATGCAGGGCATGGATTCTCTAGTAGCCCATACCGGTGGGCCGGTCCGGGGGTGTGATCGCTCAACGCGCTGCGGCTTGTGCCTTCGGCAAAGGTTGAAGGTACATAGAAGCCGCTCGCGCGCCGACCTTGCGTCCCAGCGCGAGACCGTCTTCGCATGAGGTACGGAAGTGGATGCCTGCGTAGACGCGGGAGTCCGCGCTCTCACGCGCTGCCTGCGAGAAGCTCGTGAAGGAGCGCTTGATGTTCGCAAAAGGCGGCCCGCTCGTGAGCGAAACAGGAACCTGGTCGGTGCCCAGCACGCTCGCGAGCACCACCGCCGCTGCCCCGCTGAAAAGGCTTTGCGTGGAGGGATAGTCGGAGACCGACGGCGTGTTCTGGAGGCTGTTCCAGGACGCATCTGCGACCGTCGCGTCGTTGCCGTCGGTGTCGGCCTCGCGGATGGCGGTGACGGGACGCCAGAAGTCGTACACGTAGCGGATCTTGAAGCCGGAGATATACGCATCGGCCATCGCCATCGAAACGAGGGCCAGCAGTCGAGCGCTGTCCCACGCATCGAGATTGCGTGCTTCGGCTGCGGCCCGGGTGAGCCGATACCACGAGGGGGGTCCCTCGAACCAGAAGCGCGCTATTTCAGTCTGCTCCGGAGTGCGCGCCGTGCTGACCTGCCCGCCGATGGTCTTCACTTCGTTGAAGTCGCGCGCGTAGGCCGCGCTGTTCAGCGCCGGCGGCCCGGGCAGCCAGAACTGCGACGATGAGAGCAACGTGAAGGGCGTGACGTTGCCCCAGCCGGGGAGGGTCGAAGCGGCAAGGCCCGGTGCAAGCTTCGGATCCTTGATCGGCGGGTTGGGCGGGTCGGGGTTGGGATGCGGGCGCCACCGGCCGGGAGCGGTCGAGGGGGTGTACGGCGCACTCTTTGTCGCACCGTCGTCCTTGCGCAGCGCCAGCATCGCTTCTGCCCGCTGCGGTGCCGACTGCTACGCCGCGAGTACGGGCGGTTTCGTCACGCACGCTACCCAGCGCCGTCTTGTAGGCGTCCTCGACCAGAGCGAGGGCTTCCGCTTTCTGCGGCGGAGCGCCGAAGCTGGGGACGACGCCGGCCAGCACTGTGTAAGCGGCAGCCGCAACCGCGGCGTCGGCGAGGCACCCGCTTGCCCGGGGCCTTCGAAGTAGTAGGGCGCGTAGCGCGGCGTGATTGCGTTCAGCGCGTCATGTACCGCACCCTGCACCATCGCGACGGTCCGCGAGGTCTGGATGGGGTTCTGTCCGTTTGCGGCTGCCGCCTTCGCGGCGGTTTCGTTCCACTTCAGAACTTCGTTGGCGTCTGCAGGCTGAAGGCAGGCCGTCGCGAGCAGGATGCCGGCCAGCGCGCTGTACAGCAATCGTGCTTCCATGCATCTTGCGAGAGGCAATCACGGTTCGAATCTCAGTTGATCTCCACATGACGATCTCCTCCCAGACGGAAGTGGGCAGAGCGTGCGCCAATCCCGTTAGCAAGTCTCGGAGCGAGCGCGGAAGCCGGGCGCAAGAGTGCGCCGGTTCGCACGGGGATGGCAATACCAATATCCACGGTGTGAAGGCCTAGCGACGGGACTTCACGCGACCGCCAGCGGTTTCTGAGCCCGCCCCTCCTGTTGTCGTTGACGATGGTGCGCTGGTCCATCTTTCGCCGGCTTCGTGACCCGCGGGAATTCTCGCCACGAGCAGCCTCGCGTCGCGCTGCCGCTTGACCCGCGAGCGCAGGCGGAGCGCAATGGCGCCTTCGGAATGCCGCCAAGAGCTTCGACCGACGTTGGCGAAGAGGAGGGCAGATGGTCAGCCGCACGCGAATGGCAGCCATGATCTTTACGTTGGTTGCAGGACTCGTCTGGGCGAGGGGGCCTCGCACAGACCCCGAGCCCCGCTTCCCCGTCCTCGGCGTCGTACACCGTGTTTGCGAGCGGCCTCGACGGGCCGCGCGGCCTGCTGTTCGGGCGTGGTGGCGAACTCTATGTCGCGGAGCAGAACGGCGGCACGGTCGCCAAGCTCGGACTGAGCGGTGACGTGCAGCGGATCGCGAAAGGCTTCTCCAGCCCGCATGACCTGGCGATCGATGGCGAGGGAAACCTGTACGTCGCCGACAGCGGCAACGACCGGATCGCGCGAATTTCGCCTACAGGACAGGTCACGACTTACATCGACAAGGTGCCGACTCCGGTCGATCTGGACTTCAATCCGCAGGGTGAGCTGCTCGTCTGCGAGCTGTACAGCGGCAAAGTCGTCGCCTTCAAGGGTGGCAAGGCGGCGCGCGTCGTTGCGTCGGGGCTTTCATGGCCGCACGGCCTCGCGTTCGGGAAGGGCGGCGAGACGTACATCAACGAAAACACCGGCAACCGGATCGACCGGATCGACCACGGCGGCAAGCTGCGGCGATTCGCCGAAGTGGAGCGGCCGGTGGGGCTCGCGTTCGGCCGGTCAGGAGATCTGTACGTCGCGCAGCCCCAGGTCGGCAAGGTCTCGCGAGTGAAGCCGGACGGAACTCGGATCACGCTGCTGGAGGGGCTGAAGCAGCCGCGCGATCCGGCCTTCGACGCCGCCGGCAATCTCTACATCGCCGAAACGGAAACAGGCCGCATCCTGAAACTCGTCGGAGAGTACTAAGGCGTCGATGTCGTGCATCGATGCGGTCAAACGCTGCATCGAAACGCGGTCGCATGCGTTCCGCGCCGTGAAATCGCGGCCCGCTCAGCGCGCGATCAGGAAGTTCAGCGCGAGGACGTAGAGCGCCGAGACCGCGAGCTGCACGATGACCACCGGCACGCCGTAGCGCATGAAGCCGACGAAGGACACCGGGCGGCCCTCGCCGGCGCAGATTCCGACGCTCACCACGTTGGCCGAAGCGCCGATCAGCGTCGCGTTGCCGCCGAGCGTGCCGCCGAACATCATCGCGACGAAGAGCGGCAGCGTGGCCGCGGGCCAGGCGGCGAACGTGGGATCGAGCGCCTGCTCGGGAACGATCTCGGCGATGATCAGATAGCTCTTCGCCACGAAGAGCATCGCGGCGACGACCGGGATGTTGGCGAGCAGCGTCGAGGCCAGGCCGACGCCGACGAGCATCACCAGGGCCACGATCAGCGTCTGCGTGCCGAAGACCTCGTACAGCTTGTTCGAGAAGCTCTGCAGGATGCCGGTCTTGTTGAAGGCCTCGACCAGCGCGAACAGCAGCACCAGGAAGAGCAACGTCTTCCAGTCGACCCGCTTCAGCAGGTCGCCGACCGGCTCCACCTTCGCCGCCTGCACGACCAGCAACGCGAGCGCGGCAGCGACGATGGCCACCGCCGGCGGAGCGATCGCCGTCGGGATGTCTTCCCCGAACGAGAAAGAGCGCGACCATCACCGCCAGCACGAGCAGCGCCTCGGTGGCGAAGAAGGGCCGCGTGATGCCGGCCGTCGGCAGCGTGGCGGGCAGCTCGCGCTTCAGGTTCCAGATGTCGCGCATCAGCCACGGCAGCAGGGCCGTGAGGGCGAGCAGGGTCAGCAGCCCGCCCAGGCTCACCTTCTGCAGGTATTCGCCGAAGCTCATGCCGATGGAGCTGCCGACGAGGAAGGTCGCCGGGTCGCCGACCAGCGTGAGCAGGCCGGCCGTGTTGCTGACGATGGCGGTCAGGATCATCGGCGGCACGATGTCGATGTCGAGCTCCCGTGCGACGCGGATGATGACCGGCGCAAGCAGCACGACGGTCGTCGCGTTGGGCAGCACGGCGCACAGCGCGCCGACGAGAATGACGAGGCCGATCAGGAAGCGCTTGCCGCTGCCGCGGGTGAAGCGCAGGTAGCGGTTGCCGACCCAGTCGAACAGGCCCGTCGGCGCGAGCACGCCGGCAACGATCATGCCGCCGAAGAGCAGGGCGATCGGTCCGCCGGAGTTGGTCGTGATCTTGGTCACGTCCTGTGCCGAGAAGACGCCGACGACGATCAGGGCGGCCACCCCGAGCAGGGCGGCGAGGACCATGTCGACCACGTCGAAGGCGATCGCCAGGATGACCGCCGCGAACACGACGAGGGTGAAGATCGTCTGGAACTCGGTCATGTTCAGCGTACCGGCGGCGCGAAGAGCAGCCCGCCCTCGGTCCACAGCCGGTTCTGGCCACGTTCCATGCGCAGCGGACTGGCGGCTCCGAGGTTGCGCTCGAAGATCTCGCCGTAGTTGCCGCCCGCCTCGATCACGCGCAGATACCAGTCCTCCGCCGAGGCCAAGGGCGCGGGAGGCCGAGCGGATTTCGTCAACGGACCGGCGCAGGATCAGGTTGCTCGGATCTTCGAGCGCACGGCGGGTGTTGGCGGCCGTGAGTCCCTGCTGTTCGGCGATGACGAGCACGTTGAGCACCCAGCGCACGATGGTGGTCCACTGCTCGTCGCCGCGGCGCACGACGGGGGCGAGCGGCTCGCGCGAGATCAGCTCGGGCAGGATGTCGTAGCGCTCGGCACCGCCGGGCGCGCGCACGCGCAGCGCCCAGAGCGTCGAGTGACTCGGAGGTCAAGCGCCTGGCAGCGACCTTCGAAGAATGCCGCGGTCGCCGCGACCTGCGAGTCGAGCACGAGCGGCACGTAGGCGATCTTTCGAGTGGCAAACGTGTCTTCGAGGCGGGCGACGTGCGTCGTGCCTTTCACGACGCAGACGGTCGCGCCTTTGAGATCCTCGAGCCGTCGCGCCCCGCCCGCACGCGGCACCATGAACGCCTGGCTGTCGTAGAAGTAGATGCCGGGGAAGGACAGTCCGATTCCGCCCTCGCGCGCGAGGGTCCAGGTGGTCGTGTGCGACAGCAGGTCGACCTGGCCCGAGAGCAGCAGCGGAAAGCGCGCCGCCGGGCTCACCGGCGTGTAGGCGACCTTGGCCGGATCGCCGAGCACGGCCGCCGCCACGGCGCGGCAGAAGTCGACGTTGAAGCCGCGATAGCGCCCGGAGGCGTCCTTCTCCGAGAAGCCGGCGAGGTTCTCGCCGATACCGCAGCGCAGGACCTGATTGCTGCGCACGCGCGCCAGCGTTTCGCTGGCGCCTTCGGCCGCTGGCGCCAGCAGGGCGCCGGCGACGGCGACGCATACGGCCGCGATGACCGAGGTCTTCAAAGGGACGCCCCGTGGGCCATGGCCAAAGACCGCAACTCTACGCGATCCGAGGTCCACACCCCCGCGTTGAGTTCGAACACGAGCCTGCCCTGCATCCACGCCGAACGCGGCGACGATTTGACGACGCCTGCTTCTTGCGGCGGCTCAGCCTTTCGCTTCGATGGACAGCGCGTCCCGCAGTCGTTGCACCTGCTGGTTGAGCGAAATCAGTTCCCTCACCGTCAGGCCCGAGCGTTTCTGCAGCGTGTCGGTCAGGCATCCTGTCTTCTTTTGAAGGTCCTTGCCTTTTTTCGTGAGGCGGACTTCAACCTGACGCTCATCGGCAGGATTGCGCTGCCGGCTCAGCAGTCCCGCCTGTTCGAGTCGCTTCACCAGTGGCGTGATCGTGCTGGGCTCCAGCGCAAGTCGGTGGCCGATGGCGCTGATGGTCTGACCATCGTCCTCCCAGAGTACGCTCAGCACTAGGTATTGCGGGTAGGTGATCCCTAGTTGGTCGAGCATTGGCTTGTAAGTCCGATTGATCGCGATGTTTGTGCCATACAGAGAGAAACAGAGCTGGCTGGCCAGCGGGACGGGTTCAGCAGAAGCCATGGTTCCTCGCAGTTTTAAGACGCAAATCATTGACTTACCGCTGAGAAGCATATCACGATAACAAATAGCTTGACAAGGATTATCGTCAGCTCTAGGATTCGTTTATCGCGATAACGATTATCGTGACTAACCAAAGGAGAGTTGAAATGTCTGTCAAGAACATCGTGCTTGTGCACGGAGGCTTCGTGGATGGGTCCGGCTGGGAGCCGGTCTACAAGATCCTGAAGAAGGATGGCTACAACGTCCGCATCGTCCAGAACCCGACCCTGTCGCTGGCCGACGATGTGGCGGTCACACGGCGTGCAATCGCGGCAGAAGAGGGGCCCGTGATCCTGGTCGGTCACTCGTATGGCGGCGTGGTTGTCTCCGAGGCGGGGACCGACCCCAAGGTCAAAGGAGTCGTCTACATCGCGGCCTTCGCACCGGACAAGGGCGAGTCAGTGTCGTCGCTGATCGCCAATCCTCCTCCGGGCGCCCCCGTGCCGCCGATTCTCCCGCCGCAGGATGGATTCCTGTTCCTCGACCGCTCGAAATTCGCCGCCTCGTTCGCGGCGGACGTTGCCCCTGAACAGGCCGCGTTCATGGCGGACTCCCAGGTGCCATGGGGCGTCGAAGCGCTCGCGGGTGCGGTCAGTGAGCCGGCGTGGCGAGTCAAGCCGAGCTGGTACTTGGTCGCTGCCGACGACAAGATGATTCCACCTCCGGCGCAGCGGGCGATGGCTCAGCGCGCAGGATCGCTAGTCGTCGAAACGAGCGGCAGTCACGCCGTCTATGTGTCGAAGCCGGAAGTCGTCGCCGCGCTGATCGTGCAGGCGGCTCGCAACTCCAGGTAACTTGTCTGACGGGCCGGAACGTCTCGCGATGGGGCGTTCCGGCGCCGGGCCGCCGTTACTTCGGCACTGCGCGGCCTTGCGCGTGAATCGCCAGGACGTCGTACACCGCGGTGTTGAAGGGCGTCGGGACGCCCAGCCTTTCGCCGCGGCGGCTCACGTCGCCGCTCAGCCACTCGACCTCCAGACGACTGCCGCGCTCGAGGTCGTTGTGCATGGAACTGGTCATGGTCTCGGGCAACTGATCGGCGAACCGCAGCCTGTCTGCCGCGTAATCGGGAGCAACATGCACGCCTTGCGCGATCGCGACATCGACCACTTCCTGCATCACTTTCGCCAGCAAGTGGCGCGAATGCGGGTTGCTTCGAACCCTCCCGACCGGGCAGCGCGTGGTGGATGTCACGGCGGACAGCCCGACGAGCAGGACGAACTTCTCCCAGATCGTCTTGCGAATGTCCGCGCTGATTTCGGCGTCGATCCCCGCGCGCTGGCACCGCGGGTGGCGCCAAGGCGACAGCTGCAAAGAAACCTGTGTCGGTCCGAATGACGCATCAACGGAGAAGGACGTCAATGCTCCGTCCTGATCGGTGAGGCAGGTGCGTCAACAGGTCACGCGAAGTTGAGACGGCGTAAGTACGTTTCCTTTAGTGAAATCAAAGTGCTGCAGTTAAGGTGACCATCCAACTTATCCTGCACGCGCCGAGTTATCCTGCAGCGAGATCAACGACTAGAACGCGTTGGGTGCCTGCAGAGCGGATCGCGCGAGGTGAATAGCGAATGAGCAAGTCGAGCGTGACGCCACGAAAGGCCATCGTCCTAGCTCCAGGGCAGGGGCGTGAGCTGGAGTGAACAATGGCCGGCAAGGCGTCAAAGAAGTCAGAGAAGGTCGCAAAGAAAGCCGCAAAGAAGGCCGTCGCCGAGCGGGTCGCGAAGCCGGCCTTCCTCGCAGGCGGCAACCCTCAGATCGCGAAGGCCGACGGCGACGCCCCCGTGCAGGCTTACATCGCGGCCGTGCCGGGCTGGAAACGCGACGTCGCGCGCCGCCTCGACTCGCTCATCGTCGCGCGCCGTCCCCGACGTGAGCAAGGCAGTCAAGTGGAACTCGCCCTTCTATGGCATCGAGGGCCAGGGCTGGTTCCTCAGCCTTCATTGCTTCACGAAGTACGTCAAAGTGGCTTTTTTCCGCGGCACGTCACTGCGTCCCCTCCCCCCGGGCGAGTCCAAGCAAAAGGAAGTGCGCTACCTCGACATCCACGAGGACGACCAGCTCGACGAAGCTCAGCTCGCCTCTTGGGTGAAGCAAGCCAGCCAATTGCCCGGCTGGGGCAAGGCCTAACAATTCATTGGAGAGCCGACGCTCTGCGAGCGCGGCTCAACGCGGCGTTAGGCGTCGCAATGCCAGTGCGTCCGCGTTGCAAGAACCGATTACCGTTCCGGTCGGTGAAGCCGATGTTCACCTGCCCAGTGCGGTACTTCGCTCACATGCAACACGACACCGGTTGGAGCAATGGCGATGTTCGGGCGTCCCTGCGGCCATTGCAGGTGCGACTATCGACTGCGGCGCGATTGGCTCAGCCATACCCTCGCGCCCGCGACATCTGTTGACCGAGCTGGGTGTCGGGCATCGCTTCTCGCCGTGATCCTCGGTGCTTCGGCGGAACCGGACAACGCCCCGAATCCGGACGTATGCTGCGCCTTCCGGTGACCGGAGGGCGCTCCAGGCGGCATTCGCATCATGGGCATCTCTGAACATCGCTGTCTCCGCGCCGCGCGGCACGGGAGCAACGTGGCGTGGTCGCGATCGGCGCTCCGGTGGTGCGCCGTCGCACCGCTGCCGCTGGTTCTGACGGCCTGCAACTGGGCCCTGCTCGATCCGCGCGGCCCGGTGGGGCAGGCCGAGCGCACCATCCTGATCGACTCGCTGGCCATCATGCTGGCGATCGGCGTGCCGACGATCCTCGCGACCTTCGCCTTCGCCTGGTGGTTCCGCGCCTCGAACACCCGCGCCCACTACCGGCCCGACTGGGAGTTCTCCGGCGCCATCGAGCTCGTCGTCTGGTCGATCCCGGCCATGGTGATCATCCTGCTCGGCGGCGTGGCGTGGCTGGGGTCGTACGCGCTCGACCCTGCCGAGCCCGTCGACGCCCACCCGTCTTCGCCGCGGCGCGAGCCGCTCGAGATCCAGGCCGTGTCGCTCGACTGGAAGTGGCTGTTCATCTATCCCCGTGAGGGGGTCGCGAGCGTGAACGAGGTCGTGGTGCCCACCGGCGTGCCGCTGCACTTCTCGCTCACCTCGGCGAGCGTCTGGAACACCTTCTTCGTGCCGCAGCTCGGCAGCATGATCTACACGATGAACGGCATGCGCACCCGGCTGTACCTGCGTGCCGACGAGCCCGGCACCTTCCGCGGGATGTCGGCCCACTTCAGCGGCGACGGCTTCTCCGACATGCACTTCGCCGTGCGCTCGGTGCAGCGTCGAGGAGTTCGCCGCCTGGACCAAGTCGACCCGGGGAGCCGGCCCGACGCTCGACGCGGCCGGCTACGCGGCGCTCGCCCGGCAAGGCACCGTGCCGCCGTCGACCTACGGCTCGGTGGCACCGGGTCTCTTCGACCAGGTGGTGACCCAGGAGATCCCGCCCGGACCCGGCCCGACGACGGAGCGCGGCGGGGCCGCGGAGAAGTCACCGAAATGAGCCGCAGGGGCGCCAAGGAGGTAACGCCAGATGTTCGGCAAGCTGACCTGGTCCGCGATCCCGTTCCACGAGCCCATCATCATGGTGACGTCGGCGGTGGTGGCGCTGGCCATCACGGCGGTGCTCGCCTGGGTGATCGTCAAGGGGCATCTGCCCTACATCTGGAAGGAGTGGCTCTCCAGCGTCGACCACAAGCGCATCGGCGTGATGTACATCGTGCTGGCGCTGGTGATGCTGCTGCGCGGCTTCGCCGACGCGATCCTGATGCGCTCGCAACAGGCCGTCGCCCTGGGCAGCGCCGGCTTTCTGCCGCCCGAGCACTACAACCAGATCTTCTCGGCGCACGGCACGATCATGATCTTCTTCGTCGCCATGCCCTTCGTGATCGGGCTGATGAACTTCGCCGTGCCGCTGCAGCTCGGCGCCCGCGACGTCGCCTTCCCGGTGCTCAACTCGGTCAGCTTCTGGCTCACCGCCACCGGCGCGCTGCTGGTCAACATCTCGCTCGTTCATCGGCGAGTTCGCGCGCGTCGGCTGGCTGCCCTATCCGCCGCTCTCGGAGCTGGCCTACTCGCCCGGGGTCGGCGTCGACTACTACCTCTGGGCGCTGCAGATCTCGGGGGTGGGAACGCTGCTGACCGGGGTCAACTTCGTGACCACGGTGCTCAAGGTCCGCGCGCCCGGCATGACCTACCTGCACATGCCGATCTTCTGCTGGACCACGCTCGCCTCCAACCTGCTCATCGTCGCGGCGTTCCCGATCCTCACCGCCACCCTGGCGATGCTCCTGCTCGACCGCTATCTCGGCTTTCACTTCTTCACCAACGAGGCCGGCGGCAACCCGATGATGTTCATGAACCTGATCTGGGCCTGGGGGCACCCCGAGGTCTACATCCTGGTGCTGCCGGCGTTCGGCATCTTCTCGGAGGTGTTCGCCACGTTCTCGGGCAAGCCGCTGTTCGGCTACCGCTCGATGGTCGCGGCCACGATGGGAATCTGCATCCTCTCCTTCATGGTCTGGCTGCACCACTTCTTCACCATGGGCGCGGGCGCCAACGTGAATGCGATCTTCGGCATCGCCACCATGATCATCGCCGTGCCCACGGGCGTGAAGATCTACAACTGGCTGTTCACGATGTACGGCGGCCGCGTCGTCTTCGCCACGCCGATGCTCTGGGCGCTCGGCTTCGTGGTCACCTTCGTCATCGGCGGCATGACCGGCGTCCTCGTCGCGGTGCCCCCGGCCGACTTCGTGCTCCACAACAGCCTGTTCCTCGTCGCCCACTTCCACAACGTCATCATCGGCGGCGTGGTGTTCGGCGTGTTCGCCGGCTACACGTACTGGTTTCCCAAGGCGTTCGGCTTCCGCCTGCACGAGGGCCTGGGCAAGGCGGCGTTCTGGTGCTGGATCGTCGGCTTCTACGTCGCCTTCATGCCGCTCTACGTGCTCGGCCTCATGGGCATGACGCGGCGCATGCAGCACTACGACGTGCCCGAGTGGCAGCCGTGGCTCATGGTCGCGGCCGGCGGCGCGCTGCTTATCGGCATCGGCGTCGCGCTCCAGGTGGTGCAGCTCGTCTGGAGCATCCGCCACCGCGAGGCGCTGCGCGACGTCACCGGCGACCCGTGGAACGGGCGCACGCTCGAGTGGATGACGCCGTCGCCGCCGCCGATGTTCAACTATGCGGTGATGCCGGACGTCGAGGGCGTGGAGGCGTACTGGATGCGCAAGCAGAGCGCGATCGAGCGCCAGGCGCTGCGGCCCGAGCCCGAATATCACGACATCCACATGCCGCGCAACAGCTCCGCCGGCTTCATCTGCGCCTTCTTCGCGGCCACCATGGGCTTCGCGCTGATCTGGCACATCTGGTGGCTCGTCGCCGTGGCCTTCGTGGGCGCCTGGGCCGTGTTCGTCGTCGTCGCCTGGCGCGACGAGCACGAGGAGGCGATCCCCGCGGCGACCGTCGCGAGCGTCGACCGGGCCAATCGCGCCGCACGCGAGGCCGCGCTGCCGACGCTGAGGCCGCTCTCGTGAGCGCCGGGGCGGAGGTCTACCCGGGCGGGGTGGCCGGCGGCGGACGGGCGCTCGTCGGCGGCCACGCCCAGGCGCTCACCGAGGAGCCGGCGCACGGACCGTCGAAGCGCATCGTCGTCGCCTACGGCTTCTGGATCTTCCTGATCAGCGACATCATCATGTTCGCGGCGCTGTTCGCGACCTACGCGGTGCTGACCGACGCCACCGCCGGCGGCCCGAGCGGCCGCGACCTGTTCGACGCTGCCGACGGTTGCCGTCGAGACCGGGTGCCTGCTGCTCTCGACCGTGTTCTGCGGCTTCGCCGGCATCGGCGCGCAGGCGCGGCGCAACGGCTTGTACTACGGCTCGATGGCGGTGACCTTCGTGCTCGGCGCCACCTTCGTTGCGATCGAGCTGCACGAGTTCGCGACCATGATCCACGAGGGCGCCGGCCCGAGCCGCAGCGCCTTCCTGTCGGCGTTCTTCGCGCTGATCGGCTGCCACGGCCTGCACGTCAGCGCCGGCCTGCTGTGGCTGCTGACGATGATGGCGCAGGTGTATGCCAAGGGCTACCGCGCCGACATCCTGCGCCGGCTGCTGTGCTTCGCGCTGTTCTGGCACACCCTCGACATCATCTGGGTGGCCCTGTTCAGTCTCGTCTACCTGGTCGGAGTGGCACCGCAATGAGCACCTCCATTCACGAAGCCCACGGCGACGTCGCCCCCGGCGACGAGCTCGGCCCCGCCGACATCCCCCATGCGATCCGCGGCTATCTCGTCGGCCTGGCGCTGGCGACGCTGCTGACCTGCGTCTCGTTCTACATCGCCCGCAGCACGCTGGTCTGGCAGCCCAGCATCCCGATCGCGCTCTCGGTGCTGGCGATCGCGCAGATGGGCGTCCATCTCGTCTTCTTCCTGCACATCACCTCGGGGCCCGACAGCGTCAACAACGTCATGGCGCTGGCCTTCGGCCTGCTCATCGTGATGCTGCTCGTCGTTCGGCTCGCTCTGGATCATGACCCACCTCGATCACAACGTGATGCCGATGGAGCGGCTGATGCAGATGCAGCGCTGACGGGATCGCCAACCGCCCCAGCATCGAAAAGCTGGCCCGACCCTGACATCGCAGATGCAGCCGGCGACTCGCTCCGCGAGTACCGGGGGGCGACCC
>CAVPGM010000041.1:0-21025 GCA_963703945.1 uncultured beta proteobacterium
GAGTCCTCTGACCTCCAACATCAGGAAGAGTTTTCACACAGCGTCGGTCGACTGCGGTCGAATCGACTAACGTCCGCGCAGGAACAGCCGATCGAGGTCGGCGACGCTCAACTGCACCCAGGTCGGACGACCGTGGTTGCACTGGTCGGCGCGCTCGGTGGCCTCCATCTCGCGCAACAATGCGTTCATCTCGTCGTGTGTCAGGCGTCGGTTTGCGCGCACCGCGCCGTGGCAGGCGAGGGTCGACAACAGTTCGTTGCGATGTTCGGTCAGCACCCGCGAGCCGCCGAACTCGCGCAAGTCGCGCAGCAGATCGCGCGCAAGCGCCGCACCGTCCGCCTGCGCAAGTAGCGCGGGCAGCGCGCGCAGTGCGAGCTGGGTTGGTGATACCGGAGCCAGGTCCATGCCAAGCTCATACAACACCGTTGCCTCCTCGCCGGCTGTCGCGAGGTCGAGCGGGGACGCCGAGAAGACCTGCGGAATCAGCAGGCGTTGTTGCGGAATGGACCGTGCGTCGAGCTGCTGCTTCAGCTTTTCGTAAACGATGCGTTCGTGCGCGGCATGCATGTCGACGATCACCAGGCCGCGGTCATTCTGCGCAAGGATGTAGATGCCGGCCAGCTGCGCAATCGCGACTCCGAGCGGCATCTCGGCTCCTGCCTCGGTCGCCGCACGGACCGCCGTCGGAAGCACCCCGCCCATGGGCGGACGTTCGGCCAGAAGGGCAAGGTAGCTCGCCACCGACTGCTCGACGCCGAGACGCGTCTGCAGGTGCGGCGGGTAGTGTCCCGCGGTGTCCGTCGGTGGTGTCGCGGGCTGCGCCTGTGCCACGCGAACCGAATCGGCCAGCGCCGCCTGGACGGCATGCAACACGAGCTGATGCACGGCCGATGAATCGCGGAACCTCACCTCGATCTTGGTCGGATGCACGTTGACGTCGACCCGCCTCGGGTCGATCGTCAGGTGCAGGCAGTACATCGGCTGACTGGCGCCGTGCAGCACATCGGCGTACGCGGCGCGAACCGCGTGCGCGAGAACGCGGTCACGCACGTAACGCCCGTTGACGAAGAAATACTGTCCATCGGTGCGTGCCCGACTCGCGGTGGGCTGGCCGACCCAGCCGTGCAACCGGATACCTGGCGCCTCGACGTCCACTTCGCGCTGGGCGGCGGGGAATTCGTCGGGCATCAGCCGGAACGCTCGCTCGCGTGCGCCCTCGGCGGGCAGCGCGAGCAGCGTCCTGCCCTGATGCGCCAGCGTGAACGCGACCTCGGGATGCGCGGCCGCCAGACGCTCGACCTGCGTCATGCAATGCGCCAGTTCGGTCGCCTCGGCACGCAGGAACTTGCGCCGTGCGGGCGTCTTGTGAAAGAGGTCCGACACCTCGACCCGCGTGCCGGTGACGCCAGCCGCAGGCTCGAGTTCGCCGCTGCTGGTGATCGACCATCCGCTCTCGGCGCCGGCCTCGCGCGAAACGATGATGACGTCGGCCACCGATGCGATCGACGCCAGCGCCTCGCCGCGAAAGCCCAGCGATTCGACACCCTCGAGGTCGGCCAGCGTGCTGATCTTGCTGGTTGCGTGTCGCGCCAGGGCAAGCGCCAGATCCGTGCGCGGAATGCCGACGCCGTCGTCCGTCACCACCACACGCTTGATTCCTCCGGCATCGAGCCGGACATCGATGCGCGTCGCGCCGGCGTCCAGGCTGTTTTCCAGCAGCTCCTTGACGACCGAGGCCGGCCGCTCGACCACTTCGCCGGCTGCGATCTGGCTGATCAGCAAGTCGTCGAGCGGGCGGATGGGGGCGGCGACCGGGGTGCGCGGGCTGGGGCTCGACATGCGCGGATTATAGGAACGAGTGGGCCGCTCCGATCAGCAGGTGGCTGCAGGCCCTCGCGTATGATCCGCGCGCCCCGGACCCACCCAGCCGCTGCGCCTCGCACAATCCCGATGGAAGGCATCAACTGGCTCGACCTGTTCAGCGCGATGGATCGCTTCCTGGTGGCGATCGTCGAGAAGAACGTCCTGCTCGTCTATCTGACACTCGCGGCGATCTACTTCTCCGAGACCGGACTGGTCTTCATGGCGTTCCTGCCGGGAGACTCGCTGCTGTTCGTCGCCGGCGCGGTGTCTGCACTGGCCCAGGCGCAGGCCAAGGGCCTCAGCGTGCATCTGTTGGCGATCGTCATCACGCTCGCGGCGGTGCTCGGCAACACCGTGAACTACGCTATCGGCGCGTGGCTCGGCAAGAAGGTCTATGACGGCACGATCGGCTGGATCGACCAGAACGCACTCGCAAAGACGCACGAGTTCTACGAGAAGCACGGCGGCAAGACCGTCATGATCTCGCGATTCGTTCCGGTCATCCGGTCGTTCGCACCGCTGGTGGCCGGGGCTTCCAGAATGGACTTCCGCAGATTCCAGGTATTCAACGTACTGGGCGCACTGACCTGGGTCGTCTCGCTCGTCTACGGCGGATTCCTGTTCGGCAGCGTTCCGCTCATCCGCGACAACCTCGGCATCATCCTGATCGTCGGCATTGCCGCGGTGCTCGGACCGCTGCTGCTGGCTGCGCTGCTGCGTTTGCTGCGCGGGCGATCGACCTCCTGAGGGTCCGTCGGCCGCGAGGACGCTGGAGGCAGGCGTCCTCGCACCCGATCGCGACGCGATCAGGGTGTGGCGGCCAGCAACGGCGCGGTCGCTTCGCTCGCATTGATCCGACGTTCCAGACGTTCACTCCATGCCGTCGGCTTGTGCACGATCCGCTCGTTCAGCACATGGCGTGCAAGCTCATGCCGGCCCGCGCGCGTCGCGGTGTCGATCAGCGTGAGCGACAGCAGATCGCGCTGTGCATGGCTGCCACCGAAGCGATGTGCGCGGTCGCGCACGCCGTCGATCAACGCCGCGCTGGCGGCGAACTCGCTCCGGGCGTAGGCGCGGAGCGCTTGTGCCAGCGGCAATCCGACATCGCGCGCCATCATGCCGTGGCTGGCCCGGCCTTCGATGGCTGTCGATTGCAGATCGAACTGCAAACGGCCAGCCGCTGCGTTGCGACCAGTTGCCGCAAACGACAGCAAGGCGTGCACGTCGTTGAATGCGTAGTGACCACGCTCGACGTCGAGCCGCTGCTCCCAGTTGTCGGCAACGCTCGCCCAGCGGTCGCCGACATCAATGCCTTCCAGATGCAGCCGCCAGAGCAGCGCCGTCGCGTCGACCAGGGCCAGCGCGAACACGGCCGGCTCCGGCTGCACCGCGGTGTCATACAGGTGGACGACGCGATCGAAGTCGCCGCGGTCCAGGTAAAACAGCGCGAGGTGCCACCAGTTGTGAAAGGCGAAACCGTTGTCGGGTGCCCAGTCGTGCTGGCGCCCTTCAAGCCACTCGATGCCTTCATCGATGCGGCCCTGCATCTCCATCACGTGGGTCACGGCATGAACGGCCCACCCGTCCCTGGGCTCCAGCTCCAGGGCGCGCCGCGCGACCCTTTCGGCGTCCGGGTACTGGTTGCATTCTTCCAGCCCGAATGCGTGCAGGCCCAGCACGTAGGAGTATCCCGGGTGGCCGGCGCTCCAATGGGGCAGCACGCGCGCGACGCGATTGCGCAGGTTGAGGGCATCGCCGCGAAAGAAGTCCATCAGATGTGCCGTCTGCAGGGCCACGACGTCGCGGGGATGCTCGGTCAGGACGGCATCGAGCGTGCGACAGGCGTCGTCCCATTCGCCACGGACCAGCTGGTCCCCGGCTTTGAGCAGCCCGCGCTCGCGCGCGGTCATGCGCGACGCCAGCGTCCGGGCGGCATCGAGTGCGCTGGCCGCGTCTGGCACGTACCGCTTCTCGCCCAACGTGTAGAAAACGAACGCCTTGAAAAGCAGCGCAGAGACGAACTCGGGGTCGGCCTCCAGCGCGGAATCGAGTGTGGCGAGGGCATCGCCGCGGTACGACTGAAACTGCTCCACCGCGGCTTCGTAGCGATCGAGCGCCGTCGTGGACGAGGTGGAATGGGCCACCCCGCGTGAATCAAGCAACATCATCATTCCTCCAAAGATTGCGGGACGGCTCGCAGGCCGTCCCGCGTTGCTCGTTGTTGCAAGGGCCAAATCAGTAGCTGTAGCTGAACGCGATCGCTTGGTCGCGCGCTGATTGGCGCACTTCGGTGCGGACCAGATGCCACACGCCGCCCTGCTTGTCGCCGTTCGCCTCGCCGGGCTTGGCGTCGCCGGCGAAGAAGTAGAGCGGCTTGCCCTTGTAGGCCCATTGGGCGACACCGTCGTCGCGGGTGATGACGCTGAAGTCGCCGCCGGCCAGCGCGGGATTGGCGACGGTGAAGGCCGGCCAGCCGGCGCTGCAACCGCTGTTGCAGTTGCTCTTGCCGGGCTGATCCTTGTCGAAGGTGTACAGGCTGCGGCCGTCCTTGCTCGTCAGCATGCCGCTCTTCTCGACGGTCGGGTTGGCGAGGGCAGACATGGCAGTGACGATCAGCGCGGCAGCAAGAAGAGTGCGTTTCATTGAAGTTCTCCTGGTTGGAATGTCGGGGTGTTGCATTGGGCAACACCCCGACATACGCAACCCGGGGCGAATTGGATGCAACTTCGCCGGGCCGCTATCCGGCGTGGCCGACTACCAGAGCTTCACGCAGTGGCCGGACAGGACTTCGCTGGTCGGTAGTGGCGGGGAAGGGGCTGCAGCGTCCTCGACCGTGACGACCAGCCGCGGGACGTTGGACAGCAGCTTCTCGGAGCTGGCGGCAAGTTCGAACTCGACCTTCCCGGGCGGCTTTGCGGTGCCGAAGCGACCCAGCGCGAACGGCGCAGCGTCGCGCGGCATGGCCCACAGTTGCAGAACCTTCCCGGCCGGCAGCTCGATCGGTCGCAGGAACTTCACCGACATGCGCGTGCCGTGTCGGGTCGAACTCGCCAGGACGACGGGCTCGCCCTGCGCATTCGTCAGCAGGCCTACATAGCTTTGCGGCAGGGACTGCTCGCGCTGCGCCAGCCCGTCCAGCGAAATGAAGCGCTCCGGGGCGACCAGCACGATTCCGGACGTCAGCAGCGCACCGAAGGCGAAGCCCGCCAGAGGCTTCCACCAGCTGCGCCACCCGCCGATCTCGCGAGCGGCCGACGCAGGCGGCGCCGTGCGCGCCTCGATCGCGTGCCAGACGCGCGCGGGCGGCGCCACGGCTGCGACCGACTGCGCCAATGGCGCGAGCCGGTCCTGCCAGTCGCGTACTGCGGTTCGAGCTGCCGGAGTGGCGGCCAGGACCTGTTCGAAGCGACGCTTCGCACGACCGCGTAGCGTGCCCAGCACATACTCGCCGGCCAGCCGATCGAGCAGCTCGGGCCGCGAATAATTCATGCGGCCGCTCCCAGGCAGTGCTTGATGCGTTCCAGCCCGCGCCGCACCCAGGACTTGACGCTGCCCAGTGGGGCCTTCAGATGCTGCGCGATCTCGGCGTGCGAGTACCCGTGGTAGAAAGCCAGCGCCAGGCTCTGGCGATGCGCCGCGTCGAGCGTGTCGAGGCAGCCGCGGATACGCATGGCATCGGCCGCTCGCGAAAGCAGTTGCAGAGGGCCTTCGCTTTCGTCAGGCAGCGCATCGGCGCCCTCGTCATCATCGAACGAATCCGCCGGATGCCTCTCCAGGCTGCGCAGGTGGTCCAGTGCCTTGTTGCGGACGACCGAGATCAGCCAGGTCATCGGCTGGCTGGCAGCGGCTTGGTAGCTGCCCGCGTGGTGCCAGACATTGACATACGCTTCCTGCAAGACATCCTCGGCGAGATCGGCCCTGCGCAATATACGAAGCGCAACGCCGAACAGATGCGCACTGGTGGCCGAGTACACACGCGCGAAAGCCGCCCGGTCGCCGAGCGCAACCCGGGCTAGATCGTTCTGCAATGTGGCGGAGTCGGACATCAGGCGCGTTCTCTGGGTGCGGCGATCGTACCCGCGCCATTCCGCAGATGCGCGGCATCGCTAAGTGAGCGGATTACGGGCGAGCGGCGGGTTCTTTGCGAAGTAGCGCTTGATGCCGGCCAGCATCGCGCGCGCCATCTGTTCCTGGTAGGCATCGTCGCGCAGCCGGGCTTCCTCGTCGGGGTTGCTGATGAAGGCGGTCTCGACCAGGATCGACGGGATATCCGGTGCCTTCAGTACCGCGAATCCCGCCTGCTCGACCTGAGGCTTGTGCAGGCGGTTCACGCGCTCGAGTTCGCGCAGCACCGACCCGCCGAGCTTCAGGCTGTCGTTGATCTGGGCCGTGGTGGAAAGGTCGAGCAGCACGCGGGCGAGCTGCCGGTCGTGCGAGGCGAGGTTGATGCCGCCGACCAGGTCGGCATCGTTCTCGCGGCGCGCCATCCAGGCCGCCGCGCTGCTCGATGCTCCGTGCTCCGACAGCGCAAACACCGAAGAGCCGCGCGCATCGGGCCGGATCCAAGCGTCTGCGTGGATCGAGACGAACAGATCCGCCTGGACTGCGCGCGCCTTGGCCACGCGCGTGCCCAGAGGCACGAAGTAGTCGCCGTCGCGCGTCAGTGCGGCGCGCATTCCGCTGTCGGCGACGACCATTTCGCGCAACCGACGCGCGATCGACAGCGTGACGGTCTTCTCGTAGGTCCCTCCCTTGCCGACCGCGCCCGGGTCCTCGCCGCCATGCCCGGGTCGATCGCCACGGTCACGATGCGCTGCACGTCGGCACCGGAGCTGCGTCGCGTCGGCCGCGACGGGGCGCGGGCGATCTCGCGATCCCCTTCGGCAGCGCGCGGGGCGGTGCCGAAGTCGGAATCGCGCGGCGTCGCCTGCTCGCGCAGCAGCGCCATCAGCGGGTCGGGCGGATTGACCGGATAGAGATCCACGACCAGGCGGTGCCGATACGGCCCCACGGGCTCGAGCGAGAACACCTGCGGCTTGACGTCCTCCTTGAGCTCGATGACGAGCCTGACGACGCTCGGCCGGTTCTGGCCGACGCGGATCTGGCCGATGTACGGATCGTTCGCCTCGACCCGTGCCACGCCGTCTCGAAATGCCGGCGTGAGGTCGATGCCCTCGATGTCGACCACCATTCTGAGCGGCGGCGTCTCGCGGATCACGAAGTACGTGAATTTCAGCGGCTCGTCGTGCTCGATCGCGACGCGCGTGTAGTCGCGCGCCGGCCAGACGCGAACGCCGAGCAGCGTGGCGCCGCGGGCGATGTGGAGGGGAGTCAGCGCAAGGACGAGCGTGCCGCCGGCCGCCTGTATCAGGCGGCGGCGGTCGTGTCGAAGATCTTCAGTGCGCTGTCGAGGCATGCACGTCCCAGTTCGCTCCTCGCAGCCAGCGTGGCGCGGCGCCCGGAGCCTTCAACGGCTAACGCGATCGAGACATCCGCCGTTGGCAGACGCTCGCCGGCTTTCTCGGGCCACTCGATCGCGCAGATGCGGGCGGGGCCGAAATGGTCGCGGAAGCCGGCCGTCGAAAATTCCGACGGGTCGGCAAAGCGATAGAAATCAAAGTGATAGAAGTCTAAGCTCGAAATGCTCTCAGCTTCAAGCCCGCTGGCGTCGCGGCTGGCGGAATGCGGCAGCAAAACCACATAGGGTTCGAGCACCGCGAACGAGGGACTGCGCACCGGTCCGCGGACGCCGAAGCCGCGCAGCCAGGCGCGGATCAGCGAGGTCTTGCCCGAACCGAGATCGCCGCTCAGGTTGACCTGCAGGCCCTTCGCGGGCGATCGCGTGCGCGTGCATCGCGCACGGCTTGCGCGAGCGACTGCGCCGAGGCGATCGGTATCCGCGGGCGCGGGCAGGGCGCGCGAAGCGCGGATCGGAAGGTCTGCCACCTAGAATGTTCTGCATGAATGCCGACCGCGCCGAGGATACCTGCGCACCGCTCGCCGCCCCGCACCAGTTCGACGGTGCCGCGCTGGTCGAGCGCATACGCGCGTGGGGTGCGCAGCTCGGCTTCGCGCGCATCGGCATCGCAGGCATCGACGTCGCAGAGGCCGCGGACCGCTTGCGTGCCTGGCTCGCGCGAGGGTCGGCATGGTGAGATGGACTACATGGAGCGCCATGCGGACCTGCGGGCCGATCCCGACTCGGCTGCTGCCGGGTGCTCGACGGGTCATCAGCGCGCGCATGGACTACCTGCCGGCCGCGGCCGCATCCGACTGGCCGCGGCGCGAGCTGAGTCGCCTCGACGAGCCGGCAGGCGGCGGTGGTCTCGATCTACGCGCGCGGCCGCGACTACCACAAGGTGCTGCGCCAGCGGCTGCAGTCGCTGGCGTCGCGGATCGAAGCCGAGGTCGGGCGCTGCGGATACCGCGTGTCGACCGACTCGGCGCCGGTGCTCGAGGTGGAGCTGGCGCGCGCAGGCCGGCATCGGCTGGCGCGGCAAGCACACGCTGCTGCTGGCCGCAGGATGCCGGCTCGATGTTCTTCCTCGGCGAGATCCTGACCGACCTGCCGCTGCCGGTCGATGCGCCGGTCGTCGAGCGACTGCGGCAGCTGCAGCGCGCTGCATCGACATCTGCCCGACGCGCGCGATCACCGCGCCGTACCAGCTCGACGCGCGTCGCTGCATCTCGTACCTGACGATCGAGCATCCGGGCCCGATCCCGCTCGAGCTGCGGCCGCTGATCGGCAACCGCATCTACGGCTGCGACGACTGCCAGCTCGTCTGCCCGTGGAACAAGTTCGCGCAGCGGTCGCACGCTGCCCGACTTCGATGCCGCGACATGGTCTCGACAGCGCAGCGCTGGTCGAACTGTTCGCCTGGAGCGCCGATGACTTCGACGCGGTACACCGCGGGATCGGCGATACGGCGAATCGGACATGAACGCTGGTTGCGCAACATCGCGGTCGCGCTGGGCAATGCCGAGGCGACACCCGCAGGTGGTCGCGGCGTTGCAGGCACGGTCGGGCGATGCGAGCTCGCTGGTACGCGAGCATGTCGCGTGGGCCCTCGCGCAGCACGCGACCGCAACGGCCGGCAGCGCCGCGGTCAGCGCGGCGCCAGGCTGATCGCCAGCGGCAACGTCACCATCGCCAGCAGCGTCTGCACGGTGATCGCATACGCGACCGGGGTGGCGTGGCCGCCCATGCGCGCCGCGAGGATGTAGGCACTCGAGGCGGTCGGCAGCGCGGCGAACAGCAGCACGACGATTGCCGGAACGCCGACGAGCCCCAGCGCATGGATCAGCGCCAGCGCAATCGCCGGCATCGCCAGCAGCTTCACCGCGATGAGGTAGGTCATGGCCGGACGTTCTTCGTGCACCGACTCGAACGTCAGCCCTGCGCCGATGGCCAGCAGCCCGAGAGCGAGGCTCGCCGAGCCCAGGCGCGACAGGAAGGTGCCCAGCAGGGCCGGCATTTCGAAGCCCATCAAGTTGGCGGCCAGTCCGGATACGGTCGCGAGGATCAGCGGATTGGTGGCCATTTCGCGCAGCACACCGGTCTGGCGATGACGCGCGAGCGCATAGACCGCAAACGTATTGGCGAGCGGCACGCAGACTGCGATGATCAGCGCCATCAACGCCACGCCGCGCGGACCGGCGAGCGATTGTGCAAGCGCCAGTCCGACGTACGAGTTGTAGCGGAACGCCGTTTGCACGCAGCTCGCGAAGAACGCGGGCGAAGGCTTGAAGAGCGGTCGCGACGCGAATCCCAGCGCCACTGCTGCCAGGAAAGCACCAACCGCCGCGGCCAGCATGCGCCCTTCGGTCGCCAGCGAAAACTTCACGCTGACGACCGACGTGAACAGCAGCGCCGGAAACAATGCGTAGTAGACGAGACGTTCGGCGCCGTCCCAAAACGAACGGGAGTATCCGAACCGCCGCACGAGCAGTGCGCCCATCAGGATCAGCCCGAAGTCGGGCAGCATCAGCAGAGCGTTGTTCAGCGTGCTTCCCCGGTGGGCAGAATTGCTGGCGCGATTGGCGGCCCGTATAATCGCGCGCTTGCTTCAGGGCTGCTGTAGCTCAGTTGGTAGAGCAACTGATTCGTAATCAGTAGGTCGGACGTTCGAGTCGTCTCAGCAGCACCAAAGGAACAAATAGCTAGCGCCGGCCCAGTGCCGGCGCTCTCGTTTGTGTAGACACTATGTAGACAAGCGAGCAAGGGGGTTCATTTCATTGACATTGTTCACGGCGGCCGCGTCGAGCGCCGAGCTAACGCAGGTACGGAACGCGTGACACAGGCCTTTGATCGACTTTTTTGCAAGTAGACCCTTGCGAGGGACGACCCAACAATCCCGAGGACCCACAAATGGCAAAGCTCAAGCTGACCTATTTCGATTTCGACGGCGGACGCGGCGAGCCTGCGCGTCTGGCGCTTCACATCGGTGGCATCGCGTTCGAAGATCACCGCATCGCGGGTAAGGCTTGGCCTGCTTTCCGCGACAGGACTCCGTTCCTCGCGATGCCCACGCTGGAAGTCGACGGCCAGATGGTTTCGCAGTCCAACAGCATCAATCGCTACGTCGGCAAGCTGACCGGCCTGTATCCAAAGGACGACTGGCAGGCATTCCTGTGCGACGAGGTGATGGACGCGGCTGAGGACATCAGCACCCGGGTCGCGCAGACCATCGACTTGCCCGAGGACGCCAAGAAAAAGGCGCGCCAGAAGCTTGCGGCGGGTCATATCACGCGTTACCTGGAGCAGTTCCAGGCGAGGCTGAAAGCAGCCGGCGGAGAGTATTTCGCTGACCAGCGCCTCACGGTGGCGGATCTGAAAGTCTTCATGTTGATTCGCTGGCTGCGGTCCGGTGTGCTGGACTACATTCCGAAAGACCTCGTGGACACCGTCGCGCCGCAGCTGGTGAAACACGTCGAGCGCGTGGCCGGCCACCCTAAGGTCGCGGAGTACTACCAGCGCCGCAAGGCGGCCTGATCGCATTTCGGCGAACGTCAGTCCGTATTTCAAGAACCGCTGACTCGCCTTGAAAAGCAGCTCCGACCTAAAGCCAATTAGGGACGGGGTCGAATGACTTTGCTCTCGGCCGCGTTGAATGCGTCCGCTTCCGGCGAAGCGCGATGTTCGCAAGGAGTCGCACTTCACCCGCGGCTCGATAGACTCAACCCGGCCAAGAGCCACCGCTCAAGCTTGGCCGTCGGACGTCAGCAACACAACAATAAGTGAGCCGCTCCTCATTTCTTGCCTGGACGCCCGCCGGACCCGCTCACCGGGACACCCACCAGCGCCGGTGAACGAACCGTTCGACGACTCGGCCCACGGCAGCGTGTGGACGAGGTAGAGGCTCCGCCGAACGCACCGCTGGCGGCTCGCACACCGCGGACCCGCCACCGATCCGATGTCCTGTCAGCGCCGACGAGCGCTCGCTCTACCCGCCTTCCTCGCCCGAGCCGGAACACGCTGCGGCATCAGCGCATGCCCTGCCTTGGCAATCTCCGCTGCGTTCCTGAGCGATTCCTCGATCAGGACGCCGACAGCGCGGCCGTCGATCGCGGCGAACCGCTGTGCAAGCGCATCGGCGAGCTCAAGCGACTCGAGCAACTTCACCGACCAGTCCGGCGGGGGGTCCGGGATCGGGTGCTTGATGATGTGGCCCTCGACCAGGACGTACCTGGCGAGGATCTCGCGCAGGATGTCCGCGAGCGTAGGTGCCTTCGTCAGGTAGATCTGCGACCCGCAGCCGACCGGAGTGTCTCCGTACTGCGGGTCGTCGTAGGAGTTGGCGTACTCATAGGTGTCCGAGTAGGTGAAGGCCTCCCTGACGCTGACCCGTCCGTCGGCGTTGGCGTCGGGGTTGTGCGCCAGGCTCGCACCGTACGCGGTCGCTCCGTTGACGGCCTCGAACCAGGTGCGGGCCCACTGGTCGAAGTGCCAGTCGCCCGCACTGACCTTGTCGGCGGGCACCGCGCTCGCGAACGAGGTACGGCTCGCCTTGCTGTGGTCGAGCGTCGGCTGCAGGAACGCACCCGAGTAGCACTGCTCCATCGTCACCACCAGGGTTCCGAACGGCTTCATGCCATCGAGCATCGTCGACCACTCGGTGGGCGTGACGACCGAGGAGTTGTCCACGCACAGACCGGACGGCGAACCGTGGTTGTTGGTGTGCACGAACAGCAGGCTGTCGGCGTTCACGCGATTGCTGATCGTGGTCAGGGTCGACTGCAGATTCGCCTTCGTCGCCGCCCCATTGACCTGCATCTGGTAGGCGGTACCGTCGCCGACCCAGGTGGCCATGTCCGCACCATGGAAGTCAGTCGAATCGATGGTGCCGTTGTAGCAGAGCACGTAGATCTTCGAGGCCGGGAACCCGAACTTGTGGCGCAGGATGCGATATGCGAACTCGGTGTCCTCGACGTGGCGCCGGTTGCTGATCTGACTGGTCCACAACAACGCGAACCGGTTGTCGTCGACGAGCCAGGGGTAGTGCGCGATCTTCGACCAGTCGACCTTGGCATAGATGTTCGAGCGAACCTCCGCCTGCGCAAGCGGCTCGTGGAAGTACTGCGGGAGAAGCGCGATGTCGGCGACCTCGGGCGGGAACATCGCCTCCACCGTGTGGAGGAGCGAGCCGTCCTTCGACGAGTGGAACAGGTAGCGGCACGGGTGGCCGAAGTTCGCGCCGGGCATCTGGTCCTCGAAGACGAGGACGGCATCCTCCGGCACCTTGATCCTGCGATCGACGAGTTTCAATGTCTCGCCCTTGCGCAGAATGCGCGGCACCACGCCGAGATGGTGGACAGCGGCGGTCTGCGGAGTCAGCGTTGCATAGGCAAGCGAGCGAACGCGGTCAAGGATCTGCGCACTCGCCTTGCGGCGTGGATCGGCCATGAATCCCCCTCGGTGAGTTGTCAGGGCGCGAGGTCCGCGCGCCCGTTCGGGTCGACCGCCACGACCCAGGTGCCCGGCAATCTGCCGAACACTGGTGGACGATCAGCTGAGACAGTCAGCACGGATTCGCCGGACTGTGCATCGACCAGCGCATATGTACAGGGATGCATCCAGTTCGCGCCGGGCATCTCGTCGCGGAACACCATCACCGCGGGTCGGGTCAACGAGAACGTGCGCGGACCCACGACGACGTCACCGGGCTCGCGCACGGCACGATCGACATAGACGACGCCGGGACCGGACGTGCCGAGCGACCGTACGCCGAGATCGACGGCGACCGCTTCATCGACGAGCACCATCCGCGCCACCACTGGGTATGCCTCAGCGGTAGCATGCCGCGATCCGGGTGCACCCACAAGGGATTTCGACAGACCCGGCCGAGCACGATCGAAGACGAGGTGCAGACGCATGTCCGGGTGCTCATCACGGGCGATCTCGTGCGCGGGCACATGGGGGGCAAGCTGAACCTCCTGCCCGACGCCAAGCTCACGGACCACGCACAAGCAATCGCCTCGGTCCAGCGCATTCTCGACGCGTATCCGGACATCGAAACCGTCCTGGTCGGCGATGGCTGGCCTGTTTTCCACGACGGCAGGCGTGCGCTTGCCGCGCTGTGCGGGCGCTGAACATCGCAGCCGCCGTCATTCGACTCGGCGCATAGCGGTCGTTCCAATTGCCGTGAAATGCGTGCCGCGGTCATCGTCACGCCAAGAACCTATTGCGGGTATCGCGGCTGGCGCAATGGTCCTTATCGGTAAGGCTACTTCTTGGCCGCGCCGGTACTGGCAGGGGCGTCGCATTCGCCGACACGCTTGCCGGCCAGCTTCATACTCATCGCGCCCTCTTTCATTTTCATGTTCATCACGCCGCTCCACGCCTCCATCCCTTGGTAGGTCATGTTGCCGTCGGCTGTGGAGCCGTCATTGCAAACCATCTTCCAACTCCACCCATTCGGTAGTTTTTGTTGGTCGGTTATCCGACAGCCTTCGCGGGCCCGAAATGGCGGCTGTTCCTTGGCGGTACAAATGCGCTGGGTGGTGGCCGGCATGGCCGTCGGCATGCCTGGCATCTCCATTTGCGACGTGATGTCCCACGCGTCGCCTTTCGGACTCTGGGCGTGAGCTACCGGAACGATTGCGACGGCCGCGGCAGCGGCGAGGGAAACGAAGAGCAGGCGCATAGACCGTTCTCCTTGTTCTCTTTGGGGTTGAGCGATCCGTCGACTTGATCGCCAGAGCAGTCTGCGCCGCTTGTGCCGCGCCAACAAGCCGACTAGGTAGGATCGCGCGATGAGCGCGAAGCTCTGGTGGTCTTACGTCGTGTGCTGCGAGTGCGTGGTGTCCGTCCGCGCCGTTGCTAGCGCTTGGTTGCTGGATCCCAGTGCTCGGCAATCTTTCCGTTCTCAATGCGAAACATGTCGAACCAGGTGGTCGTGTACTTCGTTCCAGCGTCTTTGGGGTCGGGGGCTTGGCTGACGAACGACAAGACAACGAGGTCGCCTTCCGCAACGATCGCGACAAGGGGTGCCCTGACCTTGGGTTCGATCGGTTTGGGCTTCGTGACCTTCTGAAAGAATTCCACAAAGGCAGCGCGACCGGTCGGGACGTTCGGGTTGTGCTGGATGTAGGAGTCCGCCATGTACTTCTCGGCTAACTCCATGTGCCCGGCTTCAAAGACCTCTCGCCAGAAGTCGTAGACCAACTGCTTATTCGCTGCAAGCTTCGGATCTGCACTTGCGAGCAACTGCTGATGATCTGGGTTTGGCGTGATGTACTGACTCGCACTAACGAGCGGGTTGACGTCGATCAGGATGAGGCGGGAAACGCCGGCGCCGCCGCCGATCTGGGCAGGGCGCTCATCGAATCGCTGCGCAATACACGGCACGAGTTCAGCCGGGCGTTCGCGTGCATCAACCTGCTCGCCGCGTTGCTGGCGCAAGGCGACGCCGCGCAGGCCCGGCCCGTCGCCGAGGCAGCATGGTCCACGGCTGCGGCGTTCGAGTTGCAGCACGCGGCCGCGGCCTATCTGGCGCTGCTCTGCGCACTCGAGGGCCGTTGTCGCGCCGCGGTGAAGCTCGCGGCCTACTCGGAGGCGATCTATGCGGCGCGCCAAGAGGCGCGCGAGCAGAACGAAACGGCGGCGACGGCACGCGCGCAGTCGCTCGCCAGGAAGGCGCTGGACGACGCCGCGTTCACGCGACTGCAGCGCGAAGGCGCCGCCCTGCGCGATGCGGAGATCGTGGCCGTGGCCTTCGATACCTGCGACGCCGGCTGAGCTTCCGGTCGCTGGACCTCGTCCTTCTCCACGAATGCGGTCAGCTTCGGCTGCGCGTCGGCGCGCGCGGCCGCTTCAGCACTTTTCAAAGAGGTTTCATCGCCTCTTCGTCGACCGCGCCGGCAACGCGAGATAGAGCGATGCAGCCAGGCGCGTCTGGCCCATTTGCCGACCCTCGCAGGGCTCATGCACTGTCGGCGCCCGCCGCCGCAAAGTCTTGTGATCAGCGCGGTGTGTCGAGTGGATGCCCTTGAGCAAGCTGGCGTGATTGCGGTTTATCGGCAATCCCGACATTTTTCCAGCACCAAGTCATCGCCGCCCGCGATGCGCAGACGCAGGATGGGCCAACCGGTCTGGTCCTGCGCGAGTGTCATGGCGTAGGTTGCGGTACCGGTCGGGGCGGGGTCGATGTATTGGAATTTGCCGCAGGAGTCCGTAATGATGTTGGAGGCGTGCGTCGACGTGAAGGTAAGGTTCGCCTCTGCGACGCTTGCCCCGCCTGACTCGCTCCACTGCGTAGTGCGGAAGCAGTTGCCGCCGAAATACCTCGAGGCCGTACTCAGGTCGAATCGGTAGGCGCCGTTGGACTGGAAGTACACCGTGATGGCAATCGAGCCGATGAAGTCGGTGGTGCTAAGTGGAACAAGACCGGTGTAATAGGCCGGGATGTAACCCAGGGTCGTCTTCCATTGGCCGACCAGATCGTTCGGCAGAGCCGTACTTGTCGCTGGAGGTGAAGTCGTCGCTGGAGGTGAATCGTCGCTGGAGGTGAAGTCGTCGCTGGAGGCGTGCTCGTCGGTTGGTCCGTTTCGCCTCCGCCACCACCGCCACAGCCATAAACCACCAGCAGCAGAGGCAGAAGTAGGAAGAGTCGCCATCTCTTGACGTGGGCACGACTCAGGTTTTTCGAATCGGCTTTCGCCATGTCCGTCAGTTCTTTCATGCTGTTCACTCCTCAGGTCAAGGACAAAGTCAAGATTCCGCCCGGCGCACGCCGGTGCGGGCGGGCGCCACTGCCACTTTCTCCTACGCATCTCGCCGCGTCATGAAAGAGGCAGTGAAACGTTCTCCAATCTTCTGAATGCAGGCTGTCCACCCGTGATGTGCTGCGGGTGATCACCTGCGGCGGTACCGCTGGCACCGACGCGACCGGTCCGGGCCTTCCGGAAATACTTTGCCTCGATGGCCGTCACCCGAACTTGCGGTTGGCGCCAGTCGAATCCCGGTTTCATCCCTGCCCCCCGATATGTCCGTTTCGATCCAGGAACCGTCTAGCCAATCAGCGCGTAGTAGGTTCCAGCGATGGGGGCGAACGGTAGGCGGCAGCGAAGGCTCGTGGGTGGCGGTTAGCGCCCCAAAAGTGACACACTGGCGCGGCCAGTCCCATGGCTGCTTCCACAGCAATCGAGCGATGCCCGGTCGGCTTCTCCCCTGGAAGCCAAACCTCAGTATTCATGCGGCTTGGCGGCTACCCGCCTTCGTGTCCGCCAGCTTTCCGCCAGTAGCCTCCACGAAGGCAGTAGTGATCCCCAGTTCAATTGGCAGCACGCGACCCAGAAGCGGTCACATTCCGCTCGATCAGAAATCGCAAACCGGACATGGAGGGTAGGTCCGCATTCACTCTGCAAATTGCGACGGAGCAAGCGCAATAGCTTCGGCGAGTCAAGGGCCGCCTTCATCGACCGAGGAAGCTCAAGTCCAATCCGCCAGGCAGCTGAGCACTGAAGACGTCCACCTTCGAAACCTGCGGACTTACGCCACTCGAGGGGACACGACCCCCGGGATCGCGGTCGCGCGCGCGAAAACGATTGATTCCTTAGAACTTGTGATGGACGGTGAATCGCGCGTTGATGGGCTTCGCGCCCGGCTGAGGCGTGATGATCACGCGAATCGTGTATTCGCCCTCCCAGCCGAACCTGAAGAGTTCGCTGTAATCGGGGAAACCGCCTGCTTGCGTATGCAGCAAGGGTTTCTTCTCGACGTGGCCTCGTGGATCGGTCACTTCGATCACCACGTCCGCGTCGCCGATCCGCTTGCCGGTTTTCTCCTCATCGACCGTGATGAGCAGATGCTGCGATCCGGATGGCGGATTCGCTGGGTGCATATCTCGATGGCCGTCTGCCCGCAACGCGACCTCGGCGGGCACGATGCCGAGATTGATCACAAGGCCGTCCACCGACCTGCTCTGCTGCGCGGCCACCGGCGCGCACGCGAGTGCGATCGTCAGCAGTGCGACAGCCATCATCCGTGCGCGTTTAGCCAAAGCGTTCATAAGCCGAACCTCCGCGCCAACGCGATTTACGATCCTACACCCCGCTGAATGCGCGCGGAGTGCGGCGCACGAGACGCTTGCCGAGGGCGCTGGGACTGTGCTTCATTGCGAGCATTCCTCTCGGGCCGGTGATGGAGCAGCTTCGGTGTCAGAACTGGCCCATCGTCGAAGGCCCAATCATGCGAACCGGCGCCACGCAGACGATCCGCTCGGTCTATGTGCGCGACCCCGACCTCAACTTGATTGAGATCTCGGAGTTCGCCTGACTGTGGCACGCGCCCGTGAACCGCCAGCGACGCAAATCCAAGGTTTGCCGGGGTGCCGGCCAAGGTCTAGCCTTTGCGGAGCGCACGAAGAACTCGAAAGGAGGGCGCCGTGGAATCTCTCGTTGAACGTGTGGACGTCTGGGCCGCAACGATTCAAGACAAACCTGGCGGTCTCGCGATGCTGCTGGATGCGCTGCTGTCTGCTGGCGCGGATCTGCAATTCATCATTTCGCGCCGCGCACCTGACAAGCCCGGGACCGGTGTCGTGTTCGTGACTCCGCTGCAGAACGACAGGGAGATCCGGGTCGCCGCACAAGTGGGCTTCAACGTTTCGCAAAGCCTGCACTCCGTTCGGGTCATCGGTCAGGACCGGCCGGGCGTGGCCGCGGAGCTGACTCAGAAGTTGGCGGATGCGGGAATCAACCTGCGCGGCTTCTCGGCCTCAGTCATCGGGCAACAGTTCGCAGCCTACGTTTCGGTTGATTCGCTCGCGGATGCAAACAAGGCCATGGAGATTTTGCGGAGTGCCTGAACGCAGGAGGGTGGCCCCACAACCGCGTTCCGGGATTGACCTGCGCGACGTGCCACGACCCCACAAGGGTCTGGCGCTAGCAATGGCACGCGTTCCCGTTGGGAGTGATGCAGTTGATGCACTCGGGTCCCTTGGAGTACGGCGGGTACCCCATCTCTTGCCTCGCCTCGGGATCAATACCAACCGCCTTCAGCGCAGCAGCCGAATTGCTTTCCCAGAGCTGGCGAAAACCTTCATCTGTTTCTAGGCGCCGCTTCAACTCGGCCAACTGGTCAATTGCGCGCTTGGAATTTGACAGAAACGTGTCGAGATCCTTGATCTTCTGCTTCGCGGTCTTTCCTGTCATCTCGGCCTCCGATCGAGTTCTAGCTGATTTGCTCACGAACTGTTTAAACCATAGTGCTCTGGCGCCGTCTTTGTCATGTGTACCAGCCACTGGATTTGCGCTACGACAAATCAAGTTGCTGATATGTGTGCCGCCTGGGCCTCAAATCGAGTCGACACCCTCCCGTGAGCTGCGAGTCCGTTGTCGACCTTCCGCGGGTCTCAAGATTTCGACGGCTTGATGGCGCACCTCCGTTGCGATCCGGTTGCGCCGGGTTTGTTTACTGAAAGGGGTTGGGGGCGCAACTCGGCGATCGGCTCTCTTCAAGACAACGCACAATCCGTGTTGATTTGTGCTTGTCAGTGTGGAAGCAGTCTTCGTAATTAGTAGGTCGGACGTTCGAGCCGTCTCCGCAGCACCAAGTCCCTGATACGTCGCCGCTTTTCGGCACTGACCGGCCCAACGCCGACCGAGCCGGGGTGGTGAACTTCCCGACACCACAGAATCGCGAGAGCCTGACCGTCAGCTGGCGGATGCATACATGGCTCAGTATGCCGGACGCGATAACGCGCGGCCTGCACGCATGCTGTGGTGGTGTGATGGCATTGGCGACGTTCGCGTCGTTGATCTTGATGCCGAACCGATTGCGGACCACCTCGATCGTTACGCCTCGGAAGCGCGCCAGAAGTACACGGGCCGCGATGAGCCCGTGGCCGACACTTTGACGTGGATCCAGGCGGAAGGGCGCACCGCACCCGTCCTGATCGTGCCGCGATTTGCAGACCGGGCGAACTGGGAGCGAGCGACCGCCGCATATCAGCGATGGCTCTTGCCGCCGATCTGACTTGGCCGATTCTGTTGAAAAACTCGCTTGTTTGCTCGGTTTCGTCGAGGCGGCAATGCGTCGCTGATGTTTGTTCGGCCGCGAGCGCCTCGCGTTCGCGCTGAAGTTGCTTCACTGACTCGGCTGCGCGCCGCTTCAGACCGCGATTGGCACCGCTATTGGCGGCGACCTGAGCCAGCGCTTAGCCATGCGCCGCAGGTTTTGCACCGTGGCTGCCAGCAAGAACTCATCGCTCGCGCCCTTCGGTCCGCGCAGTCGCAGCCGATCCAAGCGCAGGATGCGCTTGAGGTGTGCGAACAGCATCTCCACCTTCTTGCGGTCCTTGCGTGACTGGCGATACGCGTCGGTGTCGGCCAGCGCGCGTGCGACATCACGCGCCGGTTCATGCGGGCTACGGCTGATCTTGCGCGCTGGTGTGTTGGGACAGCAGGACGGCTTCATGGGGCAACGGCGGCAGTCCGGAACACTGGCGCGGTAGCGCACTGTCTGATCGCTGTTCACGCGCCCGGAGCTGGTGAGGTAGTTGCCTTGCGGGCACTGGTAGCGATCGTGCGGGGCGTCGTAGACGAAGCTCGATCGGCTCAGTGTGCCGTCGCGGCGCTCGGACTTGTCCCACACCGGGATGTGCGGTGCGATTTGCTTGTCCTGCACCAGCCAGCCCAGCATCGGGCTGGATCCGTAGGCCATGTCGCCGATCAGGTGCGTGGGCCTGAGCGCGAAGCGCTGCTCGACCCGTTCGATCATCGTCCGGGTGGCATCGACTTCGCGGGTGCGATGGGCACTGGTGGCCTCCACATCGACGATCACGCCAGCCTGCACGTCGACCAGGTAGTTGGTGGAATAGCCGAAGAAGGCCGGACCACCCGGCGCACAGGTCCACTCGGCCGCCGGATCGGTCAGCGAGATGCTCTTCCTGTCGGCCTCGAGCCGGCGGCTGGCTTCTTCATCAATTCCGGCGAGGTACTCGCGCACCGCGCGTGTGGCCTGGGCTGCATCGAGCCGACGCTGCGGCAGTTCCTTCCCGTCGATGGCGTGATCGCGGCTGGCATCGGCCTTGACCACGCTGGCGTCGATCGCGAAGCCTTCGCCACCGACCAGTTTCTCGGCGATGCACCGTTGCAGTACGGTCTCAAACAAGTGCCGGAACGCATCGCTGTCGCGGAAGCGGCCATGACGGTTCTTGGAGAAGGTGGAGTGCTCGGGCACAGGATCCTGTAACCCAAGACGGCAGAACCAGCGGTACGCCACATTGAGATGCACTTCGTCGCACAGTCGGCGCTCGGAGCGGATGCCGAAGCAGTAGCCGATGATGAGCATGCGCATCATCAGCTCCGGATCGATCGACGGCCGTCCGGTGTGACTGTAGAACTCAGCCAGGTGACGACGCAGCTCGCCCAGATCGAGAAACCGATCGATGCCGCGCAGCAGGTGATCGGCCGGCACGTGCGCATTGAGGTTGAAGGAGTAAAACAACTCGTCCTGCGCACCCGCCTGCTGACCCATCATCGCGACGTCCCCTCGTCGTTGGCTTGCGCTTCAGACTTGGGACAACGATGATGGTTCAGCGGAGTTCTTCAACAAAATAGGCCAATAGCTGCCATTTGCTCCGTCAGGGCACCGAGACCGATTACGATCACATCGGTCGTAGTGTTCATGGTCGCTGTCGCGGAGAGTTTCCATGCAATC
>CAVPGM010000042.1:0-23843 GCA_963703945.1 uncultured beta proteobacterium
TCTCAGGATGCGAACCGGGTCGTTCCAGTCGAGCTGGACGTCGCGCACCTTCGGGCTCGAAGCGACGATGTGTTCTACCTCGCGCGCGATCTCGCGCACTTTCTGCGTGTCCGGACCGACGACACGGAACTGGACCGGGAAGCCGACCGGCGGACCGAGCTCGAGGCGCGTGACGCGGACCCACACCTGCGGGAATTCCTCGTTGACGCTCGCCATCAGCCGCGAGCGCACGCGTTCCCGCGCCTCCATGTCCTTCGTCATCACGACGAACACGGCGTAGCCCGGGTTCGGCATCTCCGGATCGAGCGAGAGATAGAAGCGTGGCTGGCCGGCCCCCGTGTACGCGGTGAAGAAGCGGATGTCCTCATCCTTGCGCGAGGACCGACTCCATCTTCTTGACCTGCTCGGTGGTCGCTGGCGAACGAGGCGCCTTCCTTCAGTCGCAGCTCGACGACGAGTTCGGGCCGCGAACTGTTGGGGAAGAACTGCTGCGACACGAACCGGCTTGCGAAGATCGCCACGGCCAGTGCGGCCACGGTGATCCCGATGACCCACCAGCGCCGCTCGATGGCGAGGTCGATCCAGCGGCGCAGCTTTCGATAAAACGGCGTCTGGTACGGATCGCCGCCGTGGTCGTGCTTCTTGAAGTCCGGCAGCATCTTCACCGCGAGGTAGGGCGTGATCAGCCCCGAGACGACCCACGAGAACAACACGGCGGTGCCGACGATCCAGAAGATGCCGCCCGCGTACTCGCCGGTGGTCGACTGGGAGAATCCGATCGGCATGAACGCGGCGACAGTGATCAGCGCGCCGGTCAGCCGCGGCATCGCGGTCGACGCGTAGGAATAGGCGGCGGCCTTGACGCGATCCCAACCCTCCTCCATCTTCACGACCATCATCTCCACCGCGATGATGCCGTCGTCCACCAGCAGGCCGAGCGCGATGATCAGCGAGCCGAGCGAAACGCGCTCGAGGTTCCAGCCCATCGCCAGCATCACCAACGCGACGACGCCGAGCACGATCGGCACCGAGAGCCCGACCACGATCCCGGTGCGCCAGCCGAGGCTCAGCAGGCAGACCGCGAGCACGATCGCGAGCGCTTCCATCAGCGAGCGTTCGAATTCCCAGATCGATTCGCTGACGACGGTCGGCTGGTCGGCGACCCGCTCGAGCTCGACGCCGTAGGGCAGTTCGGCCTGCAGCTTGGCGACCGCCGTTTCGAGCGCCTTGCCGAAATCGACGATGTTGCCGTCGTTGGTCATCACGATGCCGAGCATCAGCACCTGCTGCCCGTTGTGGCGCACGGTGTAGGTCGGCGGATCTTCGTATCCGCGCGTGACGGTCGTGAAGTCGCCGAGCTTGATCGTCCGGCCACCGGCGGTGACCGGCACGTTGCGAATGTCCTCCTCGCTGGCGAACTGGCCGCTCACGCGCACCAGCACCCGGTCGCCCCGCGTGTCGATCGAGCCGGCGGGGAGAACTTCGTTCTGGTTCCGCAGGCTTTCAACAATTGCCAGCGGCGTGATGCCGAGCGCGGCCAGCCGCTCGTGCGAGAACTCGACATAAACCTTCTTCGCCTGCTTGCCGTAGATGTCGACCTTCTTCACCATCGGCACCTTCAGCAGGCGGCGCTTGATGTCCTCGGATACGTCGGACAGCTCCGCGAGGCTGACGCCGTCGCCCTTGACGGCATACAGCAGCCCGGTCACGTCGCCGAATTCGTCGTTGAAGCTCGGGCCGATGACGCCCTCGGGTAGCTCGAGCTTGATGTCGCTGAACTTCTTGCGCGCCTGGTACCACGCCTCCTGCTGATCCGCGTGCGAGGTGCCGCCCTTTACGGTGATCAGCATGGCGCCGTAGCCCTGGCGCGCGTAGGTCTTGACCTTCTCGAAGTGGTCGAGCTGCTCGAACTTCTTCTCCAGCCGGTTGAGCAGCTCGTCCTGGACCTGTTGCGCCGTCGCGCCGGGCCAGATCACCATCGCCGTCATCGACGGCACCGAGAAGTTCGGGTCCTCGAGCTGGCCGAGCTTGGTGAAGCCCAGCACGCCGCCGATGCCGATCACGAGGATCAGGAACAGCACGATGGCGCGGTGGCCGAGTGCCCATTCAGTGAGGTTGAACGACTTCATCGGACGACCTGCTTGCCTGCTTCGCTGTGCCGTGAAGCGGCCAGCGCAACCTTCAGTCCGGGCGCCATCTTCTGCACACCCGCGGTGACGACGAGCTCGCCGGCCGGCAGCCCGGAAACGAGGACTTCGTCGCTGCGATACCCGTGCACCGCAACGCCGACCAACTCGACGGTTCCCACCGGCTCGGCGCCCGCGCGGCGAACGACCCACAGCGCCGGCTGCCCGCTCGATTGGGTGATCGCGCTGGCCGGGATCACGGCCACCGGGATTTCCTCGGCGGTTCGCTCCGCGATCAGGGTGGCCGTGGCACCGAGCGGCAGCGGCCTTGGGGTCTGGGGCTTCAATCGAGCGCGATACGTCCGGGTTTGCGCCGCCGCCTGCTGCGAGAGCTCACGCAGGACGACGTCGAAGCTCTGGTCGGGCGCGCTCGCCAGCGACGCCTTGTACCGCGCCTTCGTGAACAAGGCGAAGTGATCTTCCGGCACGTCGACCACGATCTCGGGCTCGCCGTAGTCCGAGATCGAGACGACCGGCTGCCCCTCGGCGACGACCTGGCCCACCTCGGCCCGCACGGCCGTGACGACACCGCTGCGCGATGCGCGCAGCACCGTGTACTTCAACCGGTTGCGGGCGAGCTCGAGCTTCCTCGCCTCCGCCTCGGCCGCCGCCTTGGCCCTGACCTCCTCGCTTTCCGTGTGCTCGGTCTCGGATACGCTGACGGCGCCATCGTCCTTCAGCTCCACGTTGCGCTGCCGGTCTGAGCGGGCCTGCCGCGCCGCCGTCTGGGCGGCGAGGAACTGCTGCTCCGCCGCTTCGACGGCAAGCCGGAAATCGGTGTCGTCGAGCACCGCCAGCACATCGCCTTCGCGCACCCGCTGGCCAACGTCGATGTTGCGTTTCACGATCTTGGCGCCGACGCGAAATGCCTGGTCCACCTCGTAGCGCGAGTGCACCGAGCCGGTGTAGCGGCTGGTTTGCAGCGGCTGGTCGTAGCGGATCTCGGCGGTGCGCACCGTCCGAAGCGCCTCGGCGGGCTTGTCCGGCGTGCACGCGCAAAGGAGGGTGGCGATCAATACGGTGACGGCGGTGACAGAGGGTTTCATCGCACTCACTAATGTCGGGGCCATACGAAAGGATTTAGCCGGGAGACCCGGGCTCATGGACGGCGGACCGAACCCCGTCATTGGCTGTGTCATGGTGTGCCTCGCTTTGCTTCGTACCGCGCGGTCGATTCCGGCGGCTCGCCGAAATGCTTGCTGCCGCCGCCGAGCGCCGCGTACAGGGATACCCGGCTGGACAGCAGTGCCCGGCGCAACTGCACGACCGTCTGCTCGGTCGAAAGCAGGTCGCGCTGGGCATCGAGCACTTCGAGGAAGGTCGCGGTGCCGCGGTCGTAACGCATCTGCGCGAGGCGCGCGCGCTCCTGCTGGGCCGCGAGCGCCCGCCGCTGGATCGCGAGCTGCTGGGCCAGCCAGTGCTGCGCCGAGAGCGCATCGGCGACGTCGCGAAACGCGCCCTGTACCGTGCGCTCGTAGTCAGCCACCGCCGCGTCGCGGCGCACCTCGGCGAGGTCGACGTTCGCGCTCCGGCGGCCGGCGTCGAAGATCGGGAGCGAGAGCTGCGGCCAGAACAGCCACGCCTTCGTTCCCGATTCGAACAGGTTGCCCAGATCCGAACTCGCGCCGCCGAAGAACCCCGTGAGGGTGATGTTGGGAAAGAATGCCGCGCGCGCAGCGCCGATGTTCGCGTTCGCCGCCTTCAAGCGGTGCTCGGCGGCGACGATGTCGGGCCGTTGCTGGAGGAGATCCGAAGGCAAGCCCACCGGAAGGTCGGGCAGGAGCGCGTTGTCGTTCAGGTTCGATCGCTCCGAAAGCCGCGCTGGCTGCGCTCCGACGAGCAGCGTGAGCGCGTGCGCCTGCGCCGCGCGCGCCTGTTCGAGCTGCGCGCCGAGCGCCTGCGCCTGAGTGAGCAGCGTTTCTACCTGCGCCACGTCGAGGCGCGTCGTCGTGCCGACCTCGAAGCGGCGCGTGAAGATGCGGAACGACTCCTGGCGGGTTTTGATGGTCTCGCGGGCGATCACGATGCGCTCGTCGAGCTCGCGCAGTGAGAGATAGCCATCGGCCACCTGCGCGATGAGGCTCAAGGTGACGGCCCGCCGGGCGGCGTCGCTCGAGAGGAACTGTTCCAGTGCGGCATCCTTCAGGTTGCGCACGCGGCCCCAAAAGTCGAGTTCCCACGCCATGACGCCCACGCCGACGTCGTACACGCTGGCGGTGCGCGAACTCCCGGTGCCGCTCAGGCTCTCGGGAACGCCCACTCGAAACGCTCCGGCGTTCGCGTCGAGGGAGGGGAACTGGTCGGCGCGCCGGATCTGGAAGGCGGCGCGCGCCTCGAGTACGCGCAGCACCGCGATGCGCAGATCGCGGTTGTGTTCGAGCGCCTGCTCGATCATCGCCTGCAGCTCGGGGTCGGTGAAGTAATCGCGCCATGCGACCTCGGCGGCAACGCGCGCATCGGGCTTGGTATCCGGCGGCTTGGGCGCATCCGCCGGGTACTCTTCCGTGACTGGCAGCGCGGGCCGGGTGTATTGCGGCGCGAACGAGCATCCCGCCGCCAGGATCCCGAGGCCCGCTGCCCATGCCGCGGCGAGCGACCGGAGCGCACGGCCGCTGCGACCCGATCGACTTGCGGCTCGCGAAGCCCCCGGTCGCGCTGCGGTCGGCGCCACATCGAGCGGTTCATCGGGATTGAGTAAGAGGTTCATTGTTCGTCGAGGCGCTTTAAGCGATCACTTGTGTTCCATCGAAAACCGCGAGGCTGCCCGCCTCGAGATCGCTCGCGATCGAATCGAGCAGTCCGCGAGTCATTGGTCGTCAACGTTTAATCAATGGGAGAACAGTAGTGGAGGCTCTGCCGGAAGTGGTCAGTGAGCCGTCGACGTTTGGTCGCGATTCGGTCAGCGCCCACCGACGGGATGGCCCTGGCACGCGGCGTCCAACGGCCGGCGAACGGGCCGCGATCGTTTCTTCGCAGTGTTGGTGTCGAGCAGCCTGGCACGGGGCTGCTGCTGAATGACAACAACTTCGTACAGAACGGTCCCGCTTACGGGACTTCGTCTGACCAGTTCGCGCTTGCTGACGATCCGCTGCGTGATCCACGCCGTGGCGACACCATCAAGATGTTTAGAAATACCAGGACAAGCTCAAAGTTCCGAACTCGGGGCGCAGCCGCTCGGTTTCGAACGTCTTGGTGAAGTACGTTTTACCGAGGAAGAAGGTGAAACCGCGATGTCGCACGGCGATACCGAGTGTGGCCATGCCGATGAAGGGCTCGGAGCCGACTGATCGGCTGTCATTGAAGACCGTACCGTCGAGCGGAAGGTAGTGGACGACGCCGAAGCCCACAACACCGCCGGAAAGCGACACGGACCATCCATCCACTGGCCCGACACCGACCGTTGACGCCCCATTGAACCCCAGACGCAGGGCTGTTCCGCCCATGGCATCCACGAGGTTCCAGCCGACCTCGCCGTACAGACCGAGTCCGACACCGGTGAAGTAGTTGCCGAGACCTGCGTAGCCCACGGGAATGACTCTCCACGAGGCTGATTTGCCCAAGTCCCCTTGGGCCAGCAGGTACGTCCCCGTGTAACCGACGTTGATAACTGGCTCGTTCGGAAGCTGATAATCCCAGCCCATCGGCTCGTCCGAGCCGCTCACCTGGTGGAACCATTTTTGTGTGTTTTCAGCCTGCGATGCCGGGCCCACTACGCCGACTCTGAGCTGCCACGCATGTGCCCAGCGTTCCTTTCTCGCATAGACCACACTGTCGAGATACAGCACGCCGGCATAGGGTTGGTCGTCCTTTGGCGGGTTCGGGTTGCGGATGTCGTCTGGCGTATGCATCTCCTGGGCAAGGGACCAGGACACGTACGTGCGGGAACCCTCATTCCCGACGAACGGCAGGAACGACCAGAATTCACCCCACCGGCGGACGAAGCTCCGCTCCTCGTAGGTGTCGATGGAGTTCGAAACCCACGTCACGCCGACGCCGTTCGAGTAGTTGTTGTCGGAACCCGTTGCTACGTCGTTTTCCACGGTAACCGTCAATGCGCCACGATAAGACGCGGGCGACTGCGCGGCGCAGTCGACTACGCAGGATGACAGCAACGCGACCGAAATCAGCCAAACACTCGCCTTCATATCGTCGACCCCAGCGTCTTGCGAAAACGCACAAGTGAGATGACGAACAGCACGCTGCTGATGAGCGCAAGCGCCGCGAATTGCGGCCTGGCCATCAGGTGGTGCACCCCGGCCGAACCGATCGCAAGTGACGTTGCGAGCGCGGCCTTGGCATCCACTGGCGATTCGGATGGGCGATTCGGCTCGAGGCCGGCCCGCGGAGGCCTTTTAGCAGGGAGAGCAAGTAGCGGCATCGGTCGCTGACATCAGATCGATTTCGACGTGAGGGCAGCGTAACCAGTCGCTTGCAAAGAGTGGTCAGTGAAGCGTCGAGGTTCGGTCGCAGTTTGGTGAGCGTTGGTGCGGCGATCATCGAAGCCGCACGCTGCGACCACCGGTCCGGCGCGGTCGGCAGCAGAGGAGACGGAGTCAGCGGTCGTCGACCGCGTTTGACTCCCGTGGTTGCGACGGACTCGCCGCCGTGACTCCTGTGGATGAATTCCGGGAGGTGCCGCCGACTACAACCGAGCGCGGATGGAGGCAAACTCTTCGCGGCAGGCCTCTCCGAAGCGCTTCAGCGGGTCGGCATCCTCGGAGCGCGCGAGTTCGCGCATCTCCGCAACGGTCAGGTTCTTTGAGAAGTACTGCTCGGTAATTCGCAATGCCAGATGCTCGGCCTCCTTGAGAACAGCGGGCGAGGCGGACAGTCGGATGCGGTTGAGCAGGGCGTAGGCGTTCAGCAAGGTTTCCGGCTTGTCCAGGGTATGGGCCATCGCGTCGATGAGAAGCTTGCTGCATTCGGCGATGAACTCGCCGTACAGCGCTTCCCGCTTGCGGAACTCCAGTTGCACCAGTTCGCGCTTGTTGGCGGTCGTCTGCGTGAGCCACGCAGTCGCGACGGTTGCAGAACCGCCCACCAGCGATCCCAGCACTCCCGCCATAGCGCCTACCAGGGTTGGATCCATTGCTCAGCCTTGGGCTCTGTCTCGTGGGACCGAGGACTCCGGCGTGCGGCTACTCGCCTTGCAGGTGAGGGAAGCGCTGCTTGAGCCGGTCGATGACATAGTCCTCGACCCGCGCCGTCGCCGTCTGTCCAAAGGCGTCGACCGACTTCTCGCGTATCGCGAGGTGCATCATCAGCAGGGCGCGCAGCTTGGCGAAGGCGATGGGATTGTCGGTTCCGCACACCGATGCTTCTTTCTGCAGCACGCGCTGAATGGCGCCGGGTTCGAGGATCCTGATCTCGCACAGCATCGCCAGCCGCGCAATTTCGCCATCGAGTTCTTCGAGGTTGTTCTCCCAGAACGCGAGAGGAAGGTCGTGGGTATGCTCGGTCATGGTTCACCCTGCTTCTGTTGCGACTTCGCGCTCGATCCGTCGTCGCGCCGGGACCGGTGCCGGGCGGCGGCCTGCCCAGCCAAGCACGCGGCGGATACGCCCGAGCATCGCGGTTTGCTCTGGAGAGGGCTGAATGCGTTGCACCCGCTTGTCAGCGAGCACGCGCTCGAGCAGCGTGAGCAGGCGATCCCGGTCCTTCCGCTTGGCCAGCAACGCGGGCAACGTCTCGACCGCCTTTTCCGGCTCGTAGCGCGCGATGATTTCCTGCTCGCCACCGATGCGGCGCGCTTCGTCGCGGGGCAGATCCGGCAACAGGTCCCGATAGTCCTCCAGCAGATCGCTGGCCAGCTGCACTCTGGCGAGCGGCAGCGGCTCGTCCCGGTGTGCCATCAGGAAGCCGACGCGAGCCAGCGCCTCCGGGTAGCCGCCCTTGTCGATCGAGGCCAGCGCTTCCTTGACGAATGGAAGCTCGCGCGCGTCCACGGCCGGCGCCACCGTTTCAGGATCGCGTTCGTCGCCCAGATAGAACGCGAAGAGGTTGCCGTAGATCTGGAAGAAGGTCGCTTCGGCCACCGTGTCGCGCAGCGCCCGATAACAATCGAGCGAGGCGCTCAGCACCTCCGACCCCGTCGACTCGATCTGGCGCGCCGGATGGTCGGACGCCAGCGCCTGGCGCTGGGCCTTCACCGCCTGCGCTGCCGGCGCCAGCCAGCTCAGGAACGGATTGAGGTCGGAAAATGCCCAGCGCTGGAAGCGCAGCGGGTGAAACTCGCGCGACAGCTTGGCGCCGTACTCGTTGGCGAGCGCCTTCACCAGGGGCCGCCCAAAGAGCTCGTAGGCGCGCTGATTGAATTCCGCGACGACCTTGGCCGCCTCGAAGGGCTTCTCGTCGACACGTTTGAAGCGGTTCAGGCGCGCGACGACGTCTTCCAGACGCAACTCAACGAGGTTGACCTCGTAGGCCGTCTTGCCCCCGGAGTCTTTCTTCTCCGCGATCTGCATCCCGTACAGACCCGGTGGCAGCGCCTCGATGGACTTGAGCACCGAAGCGATCTGCGTTCCCTCCTTCTTGGCGACCTTGCCGGAAACGAAGATGCCCAGGTGGCCGACTTCCTCCTGCATCAGGCCGACGATCACCTGGCCGCGGGCCTTGATCTCCTCGGTGCTGCCGTACACGTCGGCGACCCAGTTGAAGGCCTGCTGCGGCGGCGTGATGTTGTCGCCCATCGAAGCGAACATCACGATCGGTACCTTGATCTGGCGCAGGTCGAATGCGCCGGCCGCGCCGCCCTTCGCCGTCCCTGACCACAGCTTGTTGCCGACGAAAAGATTCTGCGTGATCCACTCGATCTCCTCGCGGTTCATCAGGTAGTAGCCGCCCCACCAGCGCTCGAACTCGAGAAAGCGCGCCGGCTCGGTGTCGATGTCGGCGAATACCTTGTAGTACTTGTCCCAGAACGTGTTGGCCGGGTTCAGGTTCTCGAAGTTCTGCACCAGCCAGGCGCCGTCGAATTTGCCCGCGCCCAGGTCGGAGGTCAGCGATGCGAGCCAGGTGCCGCCGAGCAGTCCGCCGGCGTAGCGCATCGGGTTGTCGCCCTCGTTCTCCCTCCAGGCGCCGCCCCAGTAGGACATCGGCGCGCCGACGATCACGACCGGACCGGTGTCGTCCGGGATGGGCGGCCGCGAGCATCATCGCGGCCCAGCCCGCCTGGCAGTTGCCGACGATTCCGGGCTTCGGGGCGTCGGGGTGAAGCTCGCGCACGCGATGCACGAACTCACGCTCGGCGTTGCACACGTCGAGCAGCGTTTGTCCCGGTTCGGGATTCGGGAAGAAGATCACGAAGTACACCGGGTGGCCTTCGTGCAGCGCCACTCCGACCTGCGAGTCGTCCTTGAAGCCGCCGATGCCGGGGCCATGGCCGCCGCGCGGGTCGATGATCACGAAGGGGCGGCGCTTGGGATCGATCGTCACACCCTTCGGCGGAACGATGCGCACCAGCGCGTAGTTGACCGGCCGTTCGAGCGAGCGCCCGTCCATCACCATTTCATAGTCGAAGCGCAGCACCGGCGGCAAGTCCCTGCCGCTCGTGCTCGACGAAGTTGTTGCCGCGCTGGCGCAGCGTGTCCCAGAACAGAATGGAGCGCTGCGCGAAGTCGACACCGTATTGCGCGCTGCTCGCCCATGCCTGCCAGGCAGCCAGCGGGTTGGTCGTCAACTCGGCGACCTGTCCCGCACATGCCTGCTCGATCCGCTTTTTGAAGCGCTCCGACGCGAGCTTGGTACGGCCTTGCAGGATCTGCGTGACTTTCGCCGCCACATCGTGGCTTTGCGAAAGCCGTTTGGCTGGATTGTTCATAAGGTCTTCCGTCATCCTTTACTTGTGCGTTGTGTCGACTGAGCGTTCAGCGGGGCCCGTCGCCAGGTCGCTGGCGATCGATTCGAGCAGTTCGTGGCCGGATACGAATTCGCGCTGTCCGCCGGTGACCAGGTTCTCGAGACGGCCGGCGAGTGCGCCGGAACTTGCATCGCTGCGCAGTTTCAGCACGTAGGTGCGTCGGCTGGGGTAGGTGGATTCGGACTTCAGTGTCATCGCAGTGTCAGTACGTCGCTCGTGAGAAAGGTAGTCGCATTGCGGCGTGAAGTGGTAACGGAAACGTCGCTGTTCGGTCGGAATGCAGGATTCGCTCGAGAGCCCTTAGGCGTTCTCGGAGTCGTCGTCGAGACACAGCGTCAAGTGAACGATGCCATCTGTATCTGTTTGTGCTTCTTTCATGGGCAATCCGCTGCGCTGGAATACCTTCAGCATCGACGCATTGTCGGGAAGCACGTACGCCTCGAACTGCAAGACGCCGCTGCGGCGTGCGATGTCTGTCAGTTGCCGAAGCAGCTCAGTTGCGATTCCGCGGCCGTGGTAGTCCTCTTCCACCGTAAATGCGATCTCTGCGCGCGCTTCATTCCGTGCGTAGCGTCCGAGACCAACGATGATTTCCTGATTGCCGCCTGCGACCGTGGCAACCAGGACAACGTCGCGTACGCCGTCGCTTTCGGTGAGACGCCGGAGTTCCTTGTCGCTCAGTTCGCTTTTGAAAACGAAGAACCGCTGGTAGATTGATTTGGCGTCCAGTGCCCGAAACGCTTTCGCTATGCGTTCCCTATCGTCGCGGCGGACGGCGCGGATCGTTATGCCGCGCAGGTTCGCACGACTCCGCTCGCTGACGCGGTCAGCCGAGCGAGGGTTACTGCAGCGCACCTCGCGCCTCGCTGCCGTCTGTCATCTATACTCCGGCTCCCTGGGCCAACTCGGTCGTTTCGTAAGCCAGGCTGTGTTCGGTACTTCGATGCCGAGCTCAGGTACATCGTCAGCGGGCCGATGCCAATCCGCACCTTCGCCAGGCGCTGGCTGCGGCTGCATGCGTTCACCGCGGATGCGGGCGAAGGTCGCCGCCAGATCCGTGAGCGCCGCCGGCACGTACTTGAACTGCGGCGAGAGAATCGACGTGTGGCCCTTGGGAAGTTGTGGGTGCTTGTTCATGCCGCCTCAATTGCGACGCCGCGGATCACGCGCTGCGCATGGGACGCTGCGATCCACTCTTCATTGGTCGGCTCGACCACAACCCGTACGCGGCCGAGCCGGTCAGAGATCGTCGATGCGTCGGCGCGGTTCGCAGCGTCGTCGATCCGCACCCCGAGCCAGTCGAGTGCCCCGCAGATCCGCTCCCGCAACACGGCGCTGTGCTCGCCGATCCCCGCCGTGAAGGCGAGCATGTCGAGCCCACCGAGCACGGCAGTCAACGCGCCGATCTCGCGCACGATGCGACGCACGTAAAGCTCGAGTGCCGCGCGCGCCCGCGGACTCGTTGCTTCCGCCGCGAGGAGCGGCTGCGGGCTCGACGACAAGCCGGACACGCCGAGCAGCCCGGACTCGTGGTAGAGCAGATGCGTCAGCTGCTCCGCACCGAGCTTTTCCGTCTCGATCAGATGCAGCAGCACGCCGGGGTCGAGTGAGCCGCAACGCGTGCCCATCATCAGACCGTCGAGCGCGGAGAAGCCCATCGTGGTCGCCGCGCTTTGCAGTTGGTGCATTGCGCACAGGCTGGCGCCGCTGCCGAGATGGGCGACGATCGTGCGGCCGCGCGCGGCGTCGCCGTGTCGCTCCGCAAGTGCGATGGCCATGTACTCGTAAGACAGACCGTGAAACCCGTAGCGCCGGATGCCGCGCTCCCACAGTGCGTGGGGCAACGGCAGCATCTGCTCGACCTGCGGAAGCGTCCGGTGGAATGCGGTATCGAAGCACGCTACCTGGGGCAGCCGCGGCAGTTCGGCGAGCAACACCTCGATCGCCTCGAGCGCGAACGGCTGATGCAGCGGCGCGAGCGGAATAAGGCGCTTGAGGTCAGCGAGCACCGTCGCGTCCACACGAACCGGCGCCGCGTACTTTGCCCCGCCGTGGACGACGCGGTGGACTATCGCCGCCGGCGGCTGCCCGCCCGTCTGGCGTTCGACGGTCCTGCGCACCTCCTGCAGCGCGGCGGCGTACGGCTTTTCAGGGCCGATGCCTTCGACTTTGCCGGACCAGAGCGCCTTGCGCGGTAGCGGCTGGACTGCCGCGTCGAACAAGGCGAACTTGATGCTCGACGAGCCGCAATTCAGTACGAGGATCGGCTCGCTGACTTGTAGCCCGTCGGGCAGAACGGCGCTTTCGCCGAGAGCCGGCCGAGCGGCCTGGGACGGCGCGGCGGCGCTCATGATTGCAGCTCCGCTGTCGCCTTCGGGGGAGAAGGGACGCTGGCCGCCGGGCCGGTGGTCGGTGCTTGCGTTGCATTGAGAGCGAGGTGAGCACCGCGCCGCGCGGCCACCAGCGCCACCGCGCACGAGGCGATGCGCGCTTCGCGCGAATCGGCGCGGCTGGTGAGCACGATCGGAACGCGCGCACCGACGACGATGCCGGCGCTCGCCGCGCCGCCGAGGTACATCAGCTGCTTGGCGAGCATGTTGCCGCTCTCCAGATCGGGAACGACCAGGATGTCAGCGGCACCGGCGACCTCCGAGACGATTCCCTTGGTGCGCGCGGCGGCAGCGGAGACGGCGTTGTCGAATGCAAGAGGCCCATCGACGATGGCGCCGGGGATCTGGCCGCGGTCCGCCATCTTGCACAGCGCCGCCGCATCGAGCGTCGCCGGCATATTCGGATTGATGGTCTCGACGGCGGCAAGGATGGCGACGCGCGGCCGCGCAATGCCGAACGCCTGCGCCAGCTCGACCGCGTTGCAAACGATGTCCGCTTTCTCGGACAGCGTTGGCGCAATGTTGATCGCCGCGTCGGTGATGATGAACGGGCGCGGATACGCCGGCGTCTGCATCAGGAAGCAATGGCTCATGCGGCGTTTCGTACGAAGCGGGCTGGCGACGACGGCGGCCATCAGCTCGTCCGTGTGCAGGCTCCCCTTCATCAGCGCTTCGACCTCGCCCTTGACGGCGAGCTCGACGGCACGCGCCGCCGCGGCATGGCTGTGCGGCACGTCCTCGATCGCGATGCCGTCGATCTTCAGATCCGACTCCTGTGCAACGGCCTCGATGCGCGCACGCGGGCCGATCAGCACCGGCTCGATCAATCCGGCGGCACGCGCGTCGAGGGCCGCGGAGAGGCTGACGGCGTCGCACGGGTGAACGACCGCCATCTTGATGCACCCGAGGGGCCGTACGTACTGCAGTATCCGCACGAGGTCGTCGCCCTGCGCGAGTGCAATGCGCACCTGCGGCAGCGTGCCGCGCGGGCGCTCGATGCGCTCGGTCGGCGCAAGCACCAGCGCCTCGCCCGAGATCACCGTCTTGCCGTCCTGGTTGACGCAGCGGCAATCCAGCGTCACGCGGTGATTCGCGGTGTCGCGCGCGGTCACCGTGACGGTGGTCGTCAGGGTGTCGCCGACGCGAATCGGGGCGTGGAACGTGAGCGTCTGACCGGCGTAGACGGTGCCCGGCCCGGGCAGGCGCGTGCCCAGCACCGCCGAGATCAGCGCCGCGCCCCACATGCCGTGGGCGATGACGCCGTGAAAGCGCGTCGACGCGGCGAACTCGGCGTCGATGTGCTGCGGGTTGATGTCGCCGGACATCGCGGCGAACAGCTGGATGTCGGCGGCGGTCAGCGTGCGCTCGATGCTGGCCCGGTCGCCGACGGCGATCTCGTCGAAAGTCCGGTTGCGGAGGACCTCGAGGTCGTCGCGTGCGAATGTGCTCGTTACCATGTGTGTCCTGTCGTCGAATACTTCGGTGAGCGTGTGCGCCAGCGGCTTCAGGCGAGGATGTGGAAGCCGCCGTCGACGTAGTGAACGTCGCCGGTGATGGCCTGCGCGGCGTCGCTCACCAGGAACGCGCACAGCGCGCCGACGTCGTCGATCTCGACCTCGCGCGCCAGCGGCGCGCGCCGGCGCGCTTCGGCGAGCAGTTCGTCGAATTCGCGGATCCCGGAGGCCGCGCGCGTGCGGATCGGGCCGGGCGAAACTGCATTGACGCGGATGCCGCGCGGCCCGAGTTCGGTCGCCAGGTAGCGCACCGAGGCCTCGAGGGCGGCCTTGACCGGACCCATGACGCCGTAGCGCGGCACCACCTCGTTGGCACCGAGGTAGGTCATGGTCAGCAGCGTGCCGCCCTTGTCCATCAGCGGTTCCGCGAGCCGCGCCATGCGCATGAAAGAGTGGCACGAGATGTCCATGGCGCGCATGAAGCCTTCGCGCGTGGTGTCGGCGACGCGGCCCCGCAGGTCGCTCGCGGGTGCAGAGGCGATCGAGTGCAGCACGAAGTCCAGCCGCCCCCAACGCTCGCGGATCGCGTCGAACACCGCTTCCATGGCGCCGGGTTGCTCGACGTCCATCTGCATCTGGATCGTCGCACCCAGCTCGCGCGCCAGCGGCTCGACATAGCCGCGGGTCTTCTCGTTGATCCAGGTCACGCCGAGTTCGGCGCCGCATTCGCGGAACATGCGCGCGCAGCCGTAGGCGATGCTGTGTTCGTTGGCAATGCCGACCACCAGGCCCTTGCGGCCGCTGAGCAGTGATTGCGATCTGACGTCGACTTGGTGCATTACTTCTCCAGTACGTAGCGGCCCGGCGCATCGCCGAGCGGGTGCTCGCGGCCGTGTTGCCGGAACGTCATGCCGCGCACCTTAGTCGGCGCGACCGAGGAAGTGGTGAGCAAACCGTCGACGTTTGGTCGTGATTTGGACCCGGACAACCACGACGCAATCGCGACGTTTCGCTGACGACTTCAGCGCGCGCACGCCCTAGCATGCTTTGCGTGGCAGATGGCGGTTGCACGCGTGCGCTTGACTGCCCGGCCACTGAAGAAGACCCAGCGCGTGCATCGATGAACGCCGCACGCCGAAACCGAGCCCGCAACATGGACCGACCCATGATCGACCGACACGGACCAAGTCCAACCGATGCCCACACTCCCTGGGCCCTGGACTTCAGGCTCGCGCCCGGCTCGTTCACTCGCGCGCTGATCATCGTCCTGGCGGTCTGGATCCTGCACAGCTTCCTCGCGGCCATGCTGGCCGCATGCGTCACGGCGGTTGCGAGCTGGCCGCTGTACACGCGTTTCGCGACCCGCATGCCCGTACGCCTGCGGCGCACCGCCACGCCGCTGATCTTTACCTGCCTGATGATCGTGTTCGTGCTGGCGCCGATGGTGTTTGCCTTCGGCGCCCTGATCGGAGAAGCGCACACGCTGATTCTGGAGATCGCCGCCGCCGACCAGCGCGGAATTGCCCTTCCGCACTGGCTCGAAAACGTGCCTGTGGTCGGACCCTGGGCGATGGCCCGCTGGCAGAGCGAGCTGGCACATCCGGGGACCCTGCTGTTGTGGGCGCAGCGGACCGACCCGGCCCTACTGCTGGGCTGGGCCCAATCACTCGGTCAGTTCACGGCCCACCACGCGATCATCATCGGCTTCGCGATCCTGCTGCTGTTCTTTCTCTATCAGCAAGGCGAAGTGCTGGCGCAGGGCTGCAGGCGCGTGCTGCGCCAGCGCCTCGGCGCCGGGGTCGAACACTACATCGGCCTGGGCACGCGGGCGGTACGCGCTTCGGTCAACAGCATGCTGGTGGTCGGGCTGTTCGACGGACTGGCGACCGCGGTCGCGTTCACCCTGGCCGGCGTGCCGCAGGCAGCGGTCTGGGCAGCCATCACCGGGTCGCTCGCGCTCGTCCCCTTCCTCGGCTACGTGGCCGTCATCGCACTGGCGCTGCATTTGGTCATCCAAGGCGCGGCCGCCGCGGCGTTCATTGCGCTGGTGCTCGGCTGCGCCATTCTGCTGGCCGGCGACAAGGTGGTGCGGCCGGCGGTTGCGCGGGGCGGGGTCGGTCTGCCTTTCGTCTGGGTGCTCATGGGCTGCCTCGGCGGCTTTGAAGTGCTCGGACTTGTCGGGCTGGTGGTCGGCCCGGTCGTGCTCACGCTGGCAAGGGAGCTGTGGGAGCAGCGGGTTCGCGATCTGGCGGCGACCGGCGAGACCGACGGGGCCTCGCTTGCCGAAGAGCGGCCTCGCGACGCTTCACGCGTAGCTGAAGCGGACCTCCTGAGCCGCTAGGCGCGGACATCGTCGATCCAATTAAGGAGAAGCAAGGTGGGAAAGAAATTCTTCGCGGCGGTTCTCACGGCGGTGCTGGCTTTGCCGCTCGGCGCGGCCAACGCAGCGGCCCTGCGCGACGTGTTCAAACGTGTCAGCGGGTCGGTCGTCGTCGTCTTGGCCGAGTCGAAGTCGCCAGGGGCATTGGGCTACCAGGGCCCGGCCGACGTCGGCGGGCTCGGTTCCGGTGTACTCATCTCGCAAAGCGGCAGGATCCTGACCGCTGCGCACGTCGTCGAGGCGGCCGATCGCGTGAGGATCAGGTTTGCAGGTGGGGCCGTCGTGGCAGCACGCGTCGTCGCGTCCGACCCTCTGGCGGACCTCGCGCTGCTGGAGGTGACCCAGGTGCCGCAGGACGCAGTCGCCGCCCGGATCGGCGACTCGGACAAGGTTGAGGTCGCAGACCAGGTGTTCGTGGTCGGTGCGCCGTATGGCATCAGCGAAACGCTGACCGTCGGCTACGTCAGTGCGCGGCGCACGTCCCGCGCGGAGCCCGGCGATTCAGCCTCGGTGGAACTGTTTCAGACCGACGCGGCGATTGCGCCGGGCAATTCCGGCGGACCGATGTTCAACATGCAGGGCGAGGTGATCGGCATCGTCAGCCGCATCGTCAGTCGCTCGGGAGGCTCCGAAGGATTCGGCTTCGCCGTGACGTCCAACGCCGCGAAGGAAATCCTGCTCGATGCGCCACCCATCTGGACGGGGCTGTCCGTCGTCCCGCTGTCCGGGGAGCTGGCTCGGCTTCTCAACCTGCCGCAACCCGCCGGCTTGCTGGTGATGCACGCGGCTGAAGATTCGCCCGGTGCGCAGATGGGCCTCAGAGCGGGCACCACGCCCGCGGTAGTCGGCGGCGTGAACCTGACGCTCGGCGGTGACATCATTTTGGCGGTTGCTGGGATGCCGATCGAAGCGAACGCCGCCAACTACCGCAGGATCCGCGATCGGTTGCGGCGGGCGCAGCCGGGGGAGCAGGTCCCCATCATCGTTCTGCGCGCCGGCCGGATCGTCGAACTCAGCAGCGCCAACATGAGCGCGACCCGCTCGAACTGATTCTTCTTGAGCCGAGGCTGCCGTAGATCGGTCGCCCGCGATACAGGCCGAGCACTTCACCGATGTCTTCGAGCGCCTCGAGGCGCTTGACGATCACGCCGTGGCGGCGGAACTACTCCGGGCTGTCGGCATGGTCGATGAGTCGGATCGCGAGCAGCCGCAGCAGCGGTGTCAACGCCAGCACCAGGACGATGAATATGAGCGCTTCCATGACGGTGGTCCGGATCTCCGACTGAACCTCATTCATTCGTCACGGCTTTGGCACCCGCAAATCCTCAATTCGTCGGCTGGCATCCTCGGATTCGGTCCAGCTCATGAACTGCACCTGCGGCAGCACCATCCGCAGGCTGTCAGCGTGCTCCTCGCAGAGCGCGTTCGCGAAAATCCTGCCGCGCATCCACGCCTGCGTCGCCGAGCGTTGGCATCCGGCACCCCAGCCGCACTTCATCGCAGTTCCGGCCCAGGTCGGAATCGCCCGCAACTCGGCAGGCATCGCGGCCAGTCCCGCGTCGTTGACGAAATAGCCGCTATGTCCCGGCGTGTCGATTTGCCACACGCCTTCGCGTTTCTCTTGCACGTGTTGCGCCGCGCCCCACGGTGTTGCTTCACCTGTTCTCATGACCGCCCCTTGCTGATGCCGTTACGTTCTTCGGCGGGTTCGACGCGGTAGTGCGTGCCGCCCCGGTAGTTCATCTGCTTGCAGACGCGCTCCGCCTCATCCTTGCGCAGATACCAAGCGCAGGACGTGTGCCGCCCCATGACGTAGTAACCAAACATTTGCTGCTCTGGGTTCATTGCGTTCATACGCGGCCTCCTATGGTCCAGCACTGCCGAGCCTCCAAGTGGCATTTCGCGCCAGGTCCGTCGCGGGTTCCGAGCAGGCCGCTGTTGCGCCTGCAAGGAACTGCCGTGGCGGGACCGAAAGCACGACTGTCTGCACTCTATGGCTTGGCCCGGCAAGGCGCCATTGCACGTCCGTAAAGCCTGCCTCTACCCGCGCGTACGAGCACTGCCGGATGGATTCGGTCGCCTACGACTTTGGTCTAGGGCCTGTCAGGCTTGGCTCGGGTATCCGCGGCACATCGTGCGGGCGCCGCCCGGAGGGCGACGAGTGTTGGCCACGCCAGCCAGCGGCCGGTCCCGGGGAGCCTCGGCGCGCGCATCGAAACTACAGTGCCTTCTCCTAAGCTTCAGGGCAGAATGCGTGGCGCATTGGGGGCTTGCACCCGTGGATCAGTCGTCAACGGCCGGCGCTCGGTCCGGGGAATCGGCGGCACCGGCCAGCCGATCGCGAATCCCTCCAGTAGGGCGGCACAGCAATGGGTCGAGCGGAGCACCGGAACCGAAGAGCGGAACTACCGGCAGCGGCGACACTGCTGCGAGCGTGTTTTGATCACGCAGCCGACGCGCTGTTGGTCCTGGATGAAGCCGGATCGATCCTGGATCTCAACCGGCAAGCCTGCGAGAGCCTCGGCTACACGTGCCAGAAGCTGATCGGCAAGTCGCTGCGGGAGGTCGTTCCCGATCCGGGCAGCCAGCCGTCGTTCATGGGGGCGGGCGACAGTCGCATCGACGAGGACGCCGTAGCCGTTGAAAAGTCCTGCCGGCGCAAAGACGGCACGCGCGAGCGGAAACTTCCGATCCGTCTGCAGGCCGAGATGGAGAACATTCGTCATCGACCGGCTCCGGTCTCGTGATGAAACTGCCGCCGGAGCGCCGAGACTTGCTCAAGCGCTACGGCCTCGCCTTGGCGCTGACCAGTGTCGCCTTGGTGAGGCTCGGGCGATTGCCAAGGAGGCTTACATCTACGGCTAGCCGATTGTCGACGATCTTGGTGCGTTTTCCTCTGTTGTCGCTGGTGATCGTTCTGATCGCCGCCTCCAGCTCGCATAGGGCAACGGCGCAGACGACGCCGGCGGCGCCGTGGATCGTTCAGGAGCTGTGGGCGTTCAAGGACGGCGCGCCTGAATCTCCGACCGCGCTCGCGCAAACTGCTGATGGTTACCTGTGGGTGGGCGCCTCGGCCGGCCTGTTTCGCTTCGACGGAACGCGCTTCGAGCTGTTTCGCGCGGCATCCGGCGAGCCACTGCAGTCGACCTTTGTCTCCGCGTTGAGCGCAACTGAGGATGGCCTGTGGGTCGGCTACTGGTTCGGAGGTTTCAGTTCCATAAAGAACGGGCGCGTCCGGAATTTCGTCGATGCAACGGGCACCGTGACCGGATTCGCCCGCGACAAGCAGGGCGTTGTCTGGGCCGGCAGCGCGAATCGGCAGGGAACCAGCGGGCTATGGCGCTTCGATGGCTCGTCATGGCAGAACGTCGGCGAGCAATGGAAATTTCCCGCACAGCCGGTCGCGCATCTGGGGTTCGATCGTGAGGGCAACCTCTGGGTTCTCACGGGGCGGCGCGGCGCAGGGGCTTCAAACGAGCTTCATGTGCTTCTTCCAAGTGACCGCGGGTTCCGGAAAGCCGGCGACGGGCTATCCGTCACGAGCTTTACCTGGGATGCCGATGGGAAGGTAATGACAAGCCGCGAGGCACCTGCACCCGCAGGCGGCGCGTTCATGGACTGGGAAAGCCCGCCGCCTCCCCATCCGATTCTGAGAACACGCTCCTTCCAGGTCCTTGATCGTGCCAATGGCGTCTGGGTGTTCTCGCCGGACGCCGGCGTCCTGCGCCAACCCGCCGGCGATCCGCTCGCCACCCTCATCGAGAAGGCCGCGCCCAGCAACTCCGAGACTTACGACATCGACGCCAGCCATGGCGCGACGCTCGTCGATCGCGAAGGCAGCCTCTGGATGGGAGACGCGACGGGCATACATCGCCTTTCCTACAGCCCGCTGGTTCGGCAGAAATTGCCCGCAGCCGCGGCCGAGGTTTCATTGTTCATGGTCGCGCCCGATGAAGGCGGCGCAGTGTGGATCACTGCCGCGGACGGGCGGGGAAAGTCGGCTGTCTACCGCGTCCGGGACGGCAAGGTCGAGTCGGAGCGGTCGCTTCCGGGGGTCTCGAGTTTCGCCTACCGCGCACCGGATGGCACGCACTGGTTCGCGGGCGAAGCCGGGCTGTGGCATCTCGTCAACGATCGTTTTTCGCGCGTCGACCTGCCTGCGGAATGGGCTGCACTGGCACGGTTCATGGTCACCATGACGCACGACGGATCAGGCGGCTACTGGGTATCCATCAGCGGCGTGGGCCTCTACCGGCTCAAGGATGGCACCTGGACAAGATATCAACCGGCGCCTCACTTGCCGCCAACAGAGGCCCGCAAGTTGTGTCCGGGTTCCGGTGTGCTGGTGACATTTACGGACCATGCGAACCGCATCTGGCTCGGTTGCACCAAGGGGCAAATGGCGGTGATCGACGGCGGGAAGGAAACGAGCTTCGGGGCGAACGAGGGAGTCCAGGCCGGCAATGTTTCGGCCATCCATGGCCGCGGCTCGGCCCTCTGGATCGGCGGCGAATTCGGTCTGCAGCAGTATGACGAAGGGCGTTTCCATACCATCCAGGGCCTGGACCCGGAGGCGCTGCGCGGTATTTCCGGCATCGTGGAAACGGCCGATGGCGACCTGTGGCTCAACGGCCTCGGCGGCATCGTGCACATCGGCCGCGCAGAAATTGCGCAGGCAATCAAAGACCCTTCGTATCGTGTCAGCAGCGAGCGCTTCGACCGCCGCTCCGGCCTGCCGGGCTTGCCGTCGCAAATACGGCGGAATCCTACTGCGATCGAAGGCACCGATGGGCGGCTATGGTTCAGCGTAGATGGCGGCGTCGTCTGGCTCGATCCAAAGCGCCGTTCCGTAACGCTGCCGGCGCCACCGGTTTCGATCCAGTCGGTATCGGCGGATAGCGAGCGCTATGAACTGGACCAGCCGCTGCGGTTTCCCGCAGGCACTTCCAACGTCCAGATCGGCTACGCCGCCGTCAGTCTGCTGCACCCGGACTCGATCCGCTTCCGCTACCGACTGCAAGGTGTCGATGACAACTGGCGTGACGCCGGCACGCTGACCTCGGTCAGCTATCGCAGCCTTTCCCCCGGCGCCTATCGCTTTGAAGTCGACGCGAGCGATGCCAACGGCATCTGGTCGGGTAAGACGGCGACAACGCAGTTCACTATCTTGCCGGCGTATTACCAGACCAATTGGTTTCGCGCTCTCTGCGTTGCCTTCGTCCTCGCAATGTTGTGGATCGCTTATCGGTTGCGTGTCCGGCATTTGCAGCGACAATTCGAGATGACGCTGCGCGCCGAGGAGAAGCTGCGGGAAAAGGACACTGCGCTGGAGACTACGCGGACGGAGCTCGCTCGCGTGTCGCGCCTGACGACGCTGGGCGAGCTGACCACCTCGATCGCCCACGAGGTGAGCCAGCCCATTGGCGCGATGGTCGCGAGCGCGGGGGCATGTGCGCGCTGGCTGGCAGCGGACCCGCCCGTGATAGCGGAAGTGCGCTCGGGACTCGACAACATCGTCGCCGACGGCAAGCGGGCGCGCGAAGTCATCGCGCGGATCCGGGCGCTCACGAAGCGGCAGGCGCCGCACATGGATTTGCTCGATCTGAACCGCGAGATTCTCGAAGTGCTCGCATTGACGGAGCAGGAGCTGCGCAGCCACGACATCGTGCTCGAGACAAAGCTGGACAGCATGCTGTCGCAGGTGAGGGGAGATCGAGTGCAGCTGCAGCAGGTGCTTCTCAACCTGATCCTGAATGCGATCGAGGCAATGAGTGCCGTGAACGATCGCCCGCGCCAGTTGACGATCGTTTCGGCGCAGGACACGGGCGGGGTTGTGGTCGAAGTACGCGATTCCGGCATCGGGTTCGATCAGGACGGTGCGGAGCGAGTCTTCGATGCGTTCTACACGACCAAAGCCGAAGGCCTCGGCATCGGCTTGTCGATCAGCCGCTCGATCGTCGAGGCGCACGGTGGGCGGCTGTGGGCGGCCCCGAACCAGCCTCATGGTGCGGTCTTCGCGTTCTCGCTTCCGGCAGCGGAGAACGGACAATCATGAGCCGCTTCGTGGTCTATTCGGCGCTCGCCAAGACCGGAGATCCCCCCGTCATTCCAGAGTGTTTGACGCTGCCGGTGTCGCAGACTGCCATGAGAGTGCCGTGAGCGAACGCGCCGTCGTCTTTGTCGTCGATGACGATCCATCGATGCGACGCTCGCTTGAGAGTCTGCTCAGGTCGGTCGGCCTCGACGCGCGCCTTTTTTCCTCGGCCCAGGAATTCATGCAGGCGGAGCGGCCCGACGCACCGGGCTGCCTCATCCTCGACGTGCGGCTGCCTGGCATGAGCGGACTGACGTTTCAGCAGGAGCTTGCGAAAGCAGGTATCGCTCTACCGATCATCTTCATCACCGGGCACGGCGATGTTCCGATGAGCGTGCGTGCGATCAAAGCCGGCGCGGCCGAGTTCCTCACCAAGCCGTTCGACGATCAGGTGCTACTCGATGCGATCAATGCGGCCATCGAGCGCGATCGCGCGCGGCGCGGCGACGCGGCGAGCTTCGCGGCGTTGAAGGCGCGTTACGACGGGCTGACGCCGCGCGAAAAGCAGGTCATGAAGCTCGTCGTGGCGGGACTAGTGAACAAGCAGATCGCGGCCGACCTCGGGCTGAGCCTCGTCACTGTGAAGGTCCACCGCGGGCAGGTCATGCACAAGATGCTCGCGAAATCGGTTGCCGAGCTGGTGCGCATGGCTGACCGGCTCGGACCGCCGGGCGCCGCTTAGCGCGCTATACCTAGGTGTAATGGCGCCACGCTTCGGTGCAATGGGCGGGCGGCGCGGGGCGGGCTAGGCTAGCGACTCAATCTCGCGAGGCGAAATGCAAGAAGGGCCGTTCGTCGCCATCGTGGACGACGACAAGTCGATCCGCAATGCAACACAGAATCTGCTGAAGGCGGCGGGGTTCTCCACCGCCACGTTCGAAGACGCCGAAAGTTTCCTCGCCTCGGCGAGTTTCGCCAGTGCGTCGTGCATGGTTGCCGACATGCGAATGCCCGGCATGACGGGACTAGAGCTGTATCACGAGCTCGTCGCTTTGGGTCACCGCATTCCTACCATCATTATCACGGCCCACCCGGAAGAGCTGACGCAAGCGCGCGCGCGCGAAGCGGGAATCACCTGCTATCTCACCAAGCCGTTCGCACCGGACGAACTTCTGGCGTGTGTAAGCGAAGCGCTCGCAAAGTCGCAGACGCGGCGCGCTATACCAAAGTCTTGAGCGATTAGGCGGCGCGACAGTCGCCGAATGCCAATGTGCGGTGATGATGTACTTCGTCCCAATGGCACGCCGATCGCATGCGCTTCACTCTGTACCAATGACTCTCACGGTCTGGCCACGATTGTCTAGCGACTTTTCCTTCCTCCTCGTCCGAAGAGAGCCCGCGTGGCGAACGCCCTTTATCGGATCGCGACAGCAGCCGCGCTCGGCACCGGCGCCGAGTCGACGCCGCCTTGAGCTTGCTCCCTGACTTGAAACGCGACTCGTGCAGAATCCATAGGCAGACTTGCGGCCGCCGTCCGCCGA
>CAVPGM010000043.1:0-28157 GCA_963703945.1 uncultured beta proteobacterium
TCGCGCACTCGGTAGAAAAGCTGGGTCCCGAGGAACCGGTCGATCTCCGGCACCTTGAGCGTGCGCGGCTGGAACGAGCCGACACCGGCGGCGATGATGACGACCTTCGTGATGAACCGTGTCCCCTTGCTGGTCTCGACGAAGTAGCGGGTATCGTCGAGCCGCTGCACGACGCTGACTTCCTGTCCGAGATGGAAGGTCGCACCGAATGGCTCGATCTGCTTGAGCAGGCTCACGGTGAGTTCCTTGCCCGTGCACACCGGCACCGCGGGAATGTCGTAGATCGGCTTGTCCGGGTAGAGCTCGACGCACTGACCGCCGACCTCACTCAGCGAATCGACGACATGCGACTTGATTTCGAGCAGGCCGAGTTCGAACACCTGGAACAGTCCGACCGGGCCGGCGCCCACGATGATCGCGTCGGTTTCAATGGCACCGGCGAGTTCGACCGGTGTGCGCAGGGGCTGGAGCTTCGGCGGGTGTCATCGATTTCATCTGTGGCGGCTGGGTTCCGGCGCGCGGGGGACGTCCGGCGCGGACTTGTGGCGGCGCGCCATTGTACGGATTCCGGTACGGATTCCGGTCGCACCGCTCCTCGCGGCGCGTCGACGGCGTGGGTCGTTCAGGCGCGTTCAGCCGGGCTGTCGGCTGCTCGCCGGGCCGCCGGTGCGCCCGCTCTCGCGCAGATACTCCTGCTCGCGCTTGATATCCGTCTGCAGCTCGCGCACGCGCGCATCGATTTCGGACATCGTGTAGAAGTCGCCGTCATTGGCCTTTCGCGCCAGCTCCATCTGCTGCAGCGCTGCCGGCTTGACACCGAGCAGGGCGTACATCTCGCCGATGGCCTGGTGATGCAGGGACTGCTTGCCAAGCGCGGCGTAGCTGCGCCCGAGCAGCGAGTAGTACGCGGGCATCGAGCGCGTGATGGCCGCCTGTTCGCGCAGCACGGCAATGGCCTGCTGATGCTGGTTCGACCGGTTCAGCAGATCGATGTAATGCGCCACGGCGACGACCGATAGCGGGTAGCGGGCGGCTATCTCGGCCGCCGCATCGACCGCCTGCTTGCGCTCCTCGTCGGACTTCGCCACCGCGTAGCGGGTCTCTGAAACCAGCTTGTCGAGCATCGCCGACGACGCCTTCGTCAGCTTGCGCGCCGAGGTCGCGTACTCGTACGCCACATCCGGCTGATTGATCTTGAGAGCAGCCAAGGCGGCGCCATAACGCGCTGCTGCCTCCGACACGGCCGTGTGGTCGTGCAACTGAGCCTCGAAGTACTCGAGCTGATCGCGCCAGCCCTGTACCGTGGTCTGCTGCAGCACGCGCAGCCGCGCGCGGACGAGCAGGAAATCGATCGGGTCCGGGCGCTGCTTGAAGGGCAGATTGCGCGCGCGGTTCTGCATGTCGGCCATGCGCTCCACCGTCAGCGGGTGGGTGCGCAGGTAAGCGGGCGCCGTTCCTTCGTAAAGCCGCGAGCCCTGCTGCAGCCGTCCGAAGAACTGCTCGAGCCCGTGACCGTCGAATCCGGCATTGACCAGCGTGGTGAATCCGACGCGATCGGCTTCGCGCTCGGCCTCGCGCGAAAAGTTGAGCTGCTGCTGCAGCGCGGCTGCCTGGCCGCCGAATATCGCCGCCTGCGCGAGATCGCCGCTCGACGAGCCGCCAGCGCGTGCCGCGAGTATCGCCAGCAGCAGCGCACCGATCTGGATCGCCATCGAATCCTTCTGCTGGCCGAGCATGCGCGCGATGTGCCGCTGCGAGACGTGGCCCATTTCGTGGGCCAGCACACCGGCCAGTTCGGATTCGCTCTGCGCGGCAATGACGAGCCCGCTGTGCACCCCAATGAAGGCGCCGGGCAGCGCGAACGCGTTCAGCATCGGATCGCGCACCAGGAAGAAGGAGAAGTCCTGCGTGCGTGCCGCGCTGACCGAGACCAGCTGGTAGCCGAGGCGGTTCAGGTATTCGGTCGATTCGGGATCGGCCAGGTACTCCGGGTCGCGCCGGATCTGCACCATGATCTGCTCGCCGATCTTCCGTTCGAGGGCAGGCGGCAACTCCTCGCTGCCCGCTTCGCCAAGCGCCGGCAGGTCGAACGCCTGCGCCCTTGCCGGCTGCGGCAGCGGGGCACCCAGCGCGAAGGCGACGAGCAGTACGACGGCGAATCGGAAGGTGTGCAAGGCGAGCTCAGGGGCGCGAATGCGCCCGCGTCCGTATCGTCCGTATGATAGCCAGCCCTGTGTTTCGTTCCCGTTTCGGCATGTCGCCGCCGGACCCGACCCGCCATGAAATCGCTGACCCATTTTGACGCTGCCGGACAGGCCCACATGGTCGACGTGGGCAACAAGCCGGCCACGCACCGCGTCGCAGTCGCGAGCGGGCGCATCACGATGCAGGCCGCGACGCTGGCCGCGATCGAAACCGGCTCGTCCCGCAAGGGCGATGTGCTGGGCGTCGCACGCATCGCGGCCATCCAGGGCGCCAAGCGAACTGCGGAACTGATCCCGCTTTGCCATCCGATCGCCGTGACCCGCATCGCGGTCGAGTTCGAGATCGATCGTGCTGCGTGCGCGGTCCGTTGCACCGCGCGCGTGGAGACGCACGGTCCGACCGGCGTCGAAATGGAAGCGCTGACGGCGGTGCAAGTAGGCCTGCTGACGATCTACGACATGTGCAAGGCGGTCGACCGCGGCATGGAGATCGGCGAGGTCAGGTTGCTCGAAAAGCATGGAGGGCAGTCGGGCAGCTACCGGGCCGACGCAGTGAACAAGCCCTGATGCGTTTCTACGATGCGCGGCAGGTGCACGACGCGCTCGATCTGAGCGCGCTCGCCGACGCCATTGCCGACATGCTGCGCGAAAGGCCCGTGGCCCCGCTGCGGCATGTGCATGCGCTCTCCGAGAGCGACACGCTGCTCGTGATGCCCGCATGGTCCGCGCAGGCGCTCGGAGTGAAACTGGTCACCGTCATGCCGGGGAATTCCGCGCGCGGCGCCTCCACCGTCAATGCCATTTACGTCGTGTTCGATCGCGCGAGCGGCGTACCGCAGGCCGTGATCGACGGCGAGGCGCTCACGCTGCGTCGCACCGCAGCCATGTCGCTGCTGGCAGCACGGCACATGGCCCGCGCGGACGCGCGCACTGCACTCGTCATCGGCACCGGCAAGCTCGCGCCGTACATGGCCCACGCGATGACCGCGGCGTGTCAGCCGGATCGGCTCTGGGTGTGGGGGCGTCGCGGCGAGGGCGCGCAGACGCTGGCGCAGCGCCTGCGCGACGAGGGCTTGCCAGCGCAGGCGGTCGACGATCTGGAGTCTGCGGTGCGCGGCGCCGATGTGATCAGCTGCGCCACCACGTCGACCCAGCCGATCGTGCGCGGCGCGTGGCTGGCCGATGGGACGCATCTCGACCTGGTCGGCGGCTTCCGGCGCGGGATGCGTGAGGCTGACGACGAGGCAGTGGCGCGCTCGCGCATCGTGGTCGATACCTACGCCGGTGCGCTGGCCGAGGCGGCCGATATCCTCGAGCCGCTGGAACGCGGTGTGATCGATCGTGCGGCGATCGTGGCTGAACTGGCCGAACTCGTTGCCGGCACCTGCGCCGGGCGGACCGACGCGCGCGAGATCACGCTATTCAAATCGGTCGGCACCGCAGTGGCCGATCTGGCCGCAGCGCGTCAGCTGCTCGAGGTCACGCAGCCGGCGTGAGAGTCTGCGCGGCGCGCGGAGCGCGGCAGGCATCAACCCGCCAGCAGTTCGCGCGCGTGCTTGCGCGTGGTCTCCGTGATCTCCTGGCCGCCGAGCATGCGCGCGAGCTCGTCGACGCGCGAGCGCCGCTCAAGCAATCCGAGCCGCGAGAGCGGACGACCGTCGCCGCCGGTCAGCTTGCTGACCGCGTAGTGCTGGTCGGCACGTGCCGCGACCTGGGGCAGGTGCGTGACACACAGCACCTGGCGAGTCTGTCCGAGCTGCTTGAGCAGACGGCCGACGGTGTCAGCGACGGCACCGCCGATGCCCGCGTCGACCTCGTCGAAGATCAGAGTCGGCACCGGAGTGGCTGCGGCTGCAATCACCGCGATGGCGAGTGAAATGCGCGCCAGTTCGCCGCCCGAGGCCACGCGCGCGAGCGGCCGCAGCGCACTGCCTGCGTGCGCGGCAACCATGAACTCGGCGCGTTCGCGTCCGTGCGACGACGGTGGCGCGTCCGCCAGCTCGACGTCGAAGCGACCGCCGGCCATTGCGAGGTCCTGCATTGCACGCGTCACCTCGACCGCCATCCGGCGCCCGGCGTCCTTGCGCGCTGATGTCAGCGTCGCGGCCGCGGCATCGTAGGCCCGCTGCGCCGACTGCTCGCCGGCGCGCAACGCATCGAGATCGGCCGCGGCCGCGAGCGCCGCCAGCTTGTCGCGCGAATCGGCCAGCAGCGCCGCGAGCTCGTGCGGCGCGGCGCGAAAGCGGCGCGCCGCGCCGTACAGCGCCGAAAGGCGCGCATCGACTTCGGCGAGTCGCGAGGTGTCGAGGTCCGTCCGATCGACATAGCGCTGAAGTTCGCCGACCCCTTCTTCGAGCTGGACCTGCGCACCGTCGATCAGTTCGACGATCTTCTTCAGCCGCTCGTCGTAGGCGGCGAGCTGGCCCAGCCGGCTGCTGCTTGCGGCGATTCGCCCGAGCGCCGCATCCTCGGCCTCGTGCAGCGCATCGATGGCCGCCTGCGCTCCTTCGAGCAGGCCGGCGGCGTGCGAAAGACGCTTGTGCTCGGCTTCGACGCGCTCCCATTCGCCCGGCTCGGGCGCGAGTGCCGTGAGTTCGTCGACCAGCCAGCGCAGCCGGTCCTGCTCGGCGATCGCGCTGGCGGCCATGGTTTCGGCGTCCTCGCGCGCCCGCTCCGCGCGCTTCCACAACGCGTGGGCGCTGCTGACGGCGCGTCGCAGCTCGCCGAGAGCGCCGTGTTCGTCGAGCAGCTCGAGCTGGGCAGCCGGCCGCAGCAGCGTCTGGTGCGCGTGCTGACCCTGCACATCGAGCAGCTGCTCGCCGAGTTGTCGCAGTTGCGCGAGCGTGACAGTGGCTCCGTTGATGAACGCGCGGCTGCGGCCGCTCGCATCGATCGTTCGGCGCACGAGCAGCTGGTCGGGCGAATCACCGCTGAGTTCGTGCTGCTCGCACCAGTGCAGGACCTGCGGGCCGGGCCGAAACTCGGCGGCGATGTCCGCGCGACTTGCGCCTTCGCGGACGACGTCCGCTTCGCCGCGTTCGCCCAATGCCAGTAACAACGCGTCGATCAGGATCGACTTGCCCGCACCCGTTTCTCCGGTCAGCACGGTGAAGCCGGGAGAGAACTCGAGTTCGAGTTCGTCGACGATCACGAAATTGCGGATCGACAGGGAAACCAGCATGCCGAAATGATGGCGAGAACCTATCTCAGAGTCCCCGGTGGTCGCGGCGGGGTCGCATGGGGTGCAGGGCTAGGCGCGGCGAGGGGACCATTGCTTACTGCAAGGACCCGAGCCGCAACAACGCCATGCGCCCCATGCGACCCCGCCCCGGAGGGTTGCCACGCTGCGCACGCGCTGCGCGCGTGCGGCGTGAAAACGGTTTCCGGGAACGCAGCGGCCCGGCCGCTGCGTTGCCGGGCGTCTGCGGCGTTGGCTGGCTCGGCCGTAGGCCCGGCTACTGTCCTTCGCCAGCCGCCTTGCATCCGCCCGGTTCTCGTGGCAACGCGATCCATCGGGGACTCTGAGATAGGTTCTGATCAGCCGCGGGAGTGCGACTCGCTCGGCATCACGCTCCAGTGCAGTTTCTGGCGCAGCGTGGCAAAGAAGTTGTAGCCGACCGGATGCAGCAGCGTCACCAGCTCGTTGCCGCGGCGTGCGCGGACGATGTCGCCTGGCACCAGCCGGGTGTAGACCTGCATGTCGAAATGCGCGCTGGCGTCGCGCACGTCGGTGATCTCGATCTCGACCACGACGCCGTCGGGAAGGACGATCGGGCGGTTCGACAGAGTCTGCGGCGCCACCGGCACGAGCAGCAGCCCGGCCAGACTGGGATGGAGAATCGGGCCGTCGGCCGACAACGCATAGGCGGTCGACCCGGTCGGCGTCGCGAGGATCACGCCGTCGGCGCGCTGGTTGTACATCGTCACGCCATCGACGCGCACCGTGTACTCGACCATGCCACCGGTCACCCCGCGCGACACCACCACGTCGTTGACGGCCATCGCATGGAATTCCACCTGGCCGGCCCGACGAACCTCGGCATCGAGGACCACGCGCCGGTCGATCTCGTAATGACCCTTCAGCATGGCCGGCAGCGACTCGGCCATCTGGTCGAGCGCGAGGTCGGTCATGAAGCCGAGCCGGCCGTGGTTGATGCCGATCAGCGGTACGCGGAACGGGGCGAGCTCGCGCGCGATGCCGAGCATCGTGCCGTCACCGCCGAGGACGACGGCCACGTCGGCCTGCTTTCCTATTGCGTGCACCGTCTGCCGCTCGACGCCGTCGAGCCCGACCTGCTCTGCGGTTGTGATGTCGAACAAGACCCGCCCGCCCGCCGCCTCGATGATGGCAGCGATCTCGATAAGCGGCTCGCGGATGCCTTCCGCGCGCGGCTTGCCGAACAGGGCGACATTGCGGAAGGCCTGGGACATCGGTCGATTATGCAGGACGAAGCCCGACAGACGGATGATCCAGGCCGCCGTTCGCACGGCCGGCAGCGGACCAGGGCCTGTTCACGCCAAAGCCGGGAGTGCGAAGGTGAATGGCGGGATGCAGTGCAAGGCGGCGCAAGCGCCGTTGGCTGATGCCAATCAGCGAAGCGCTCATTTGCAAATGCGGACGCAATGCGCCCGCCATTCGCCTTCCCAAAGGGTTGAGCCGAAATGCGGCGTCTGCTTTGTCGCGCGGCTTGCGCAGGGGAGCCACCCTGCGCCGCGCCACGCTTCGCGCATCCTTCCGCATTGCGGCCCAACGCATCTCCCGCACTTAGCGTGAACAGGCCCTAGAATGTTTTCATGCTGGACGAACGCGCACGCACCCTGCTGAAGGCGCTGATCGAGCGCTATGTCGCCGACGGTCAGCCGGTCGGCTCGCGCGTGCTGTCCCGACTGTCCGGGCTCGAACTGTCGCCGGCGACGATCCGCAACGTAATGTCGGACCTGGAAGAGATGGGCTTCGTCGCCAGCCCGCACACTTCCGCCGGACGGGTGCCCACGCCGCGCGGCTACCGTTTCTTCGTCGACACGCTGCTGACGTTGCGGCCGCTCGAGCCGCAGCAGACCGACCTGATGGAGGACCAGCTGCGTGGCGGCGACCCGCAGCGTTCGATGCAGGCTGCGGCACAGCTGCTGTCGAGCCTGTCGCAGTTTGCCGGCGTTGTGCTGACGCCGCGGCGGTCGGCGAGCTTCAAGCAGGTCGAGTTCGTGCGGCTTTCCGAGCACCGGGTGCTGCTGATCATCGTGACGCCCGAGGGCGATGTGCAAAACCGCATTTTGTTCACGCAGTCGGCTTTCACGCAGTCGCAGCTGGTCGAGGCCGCCAACATGCTGAACGAGCATTTCGCCGGACTCAGTTTCGGCGAAGCGCGGCTGCGCTTGCGCACTGAACTGCGGCAGCTGCGCGAGGACATCTCGGCGCTGATGGAGGCCGCGGTGCAGGCGGGCAGCGAAGCCGAGGCCGAGAGCGATCCGGTGGTCGTGTCCGGCGAGCGCAACCTGCTCGGTGTCAGCGACCTGGCGACCGATGTGGACACGCTGCGGCGGATGTTCGATCTGTTCGAGCACAAGACTCGGCTGATCCATCTGCTCGACACGTCGATCGGCGCCCAGGGCGTTCAGATCTACATCGGCGGCGAGTCGCAACTGGTGCCGATGGACGAAATGAGCCTGGTGGTCGCGCCGTATGCGGTCGACGGCCAGGTGGTGGGCACGCTCGGTGTCGTCGGGCCGACACGCATGGCCTACGAGCGCGTGATCCCGATCGTCGATATCACCGCCAAGCTGCTGTCCAACGCTCTGTCGCAAACGTAGTCGTCGCTCGTGTACGCGATCGCCTCTGCCGATCGCACGTGCACGCGAGGCGAATCAGCGAAACTTCACGCGGGTCGCGGTCAGCAGGCCGGCGGCGATCGTGCCGTCGACCTCGAGGTCGGTGCCGTTCTTGATGTCGGCCAGTGTCTTGCTGCCGGGGATGACTTTCGGATTGCCGGCGACGCTGACCCGTTGCGAGCCGACCAGGAATTCGAGCACTGCTGAGGAAGCGCGTCCGCTGACCAGTCCGCGGACCGATACCGTGCCGCTCGCCAGTTCCTTGATGTCGACGCTGGACGCGTACAGGATGCCATTGAGCTTGTACGCGATGATCTCGACGCCGGAGCCGTTCTTCAGGTCGGCGATGGTGGCCGCCTGGCCGTTCTTCGTATAGACCGTCGCGGGCGTCAGCATCACGGTCTTGCCGTCGACCGTCACCTGCGTCGGCTGGACGTTGGTGGCGATCCCGTCGATCGAGAAGGTCGGCGGTGACTGCGCGTTGTCCATGTATTGCAACTCGTCAGCCACTAACTGCAGGCCGTCATAGAAGCCGTCCACCTTCACCGCACGACCGGCAGCCAGATCGCTGGCGAGTCCGTTCTTGTAGCGTGTCGCCGTGGTCGTCTTGACGTCGAACGGCAGCGGCGAAAGCCGGAAGGTTCGCGAGCCATCAGACGCCGTCGCTGACAGATTGGCGACCGCGCCGACCAGGACGCGGGCGATTCCGGCCGAAGGCGGCAGGAAGTCAACCGTGGCAGCTTCCACCACGCCATTGACCAGCGGGCCGGTGGCCTTGACCAGCACCCCGTCGCCGAGGTTGGTCACGTCGCCACGAGAGTAGGTGGTCTGCGGCGTTACGCGGGCTGCAGCCGTACGAATGCGGAACGTGCTCGCGGCGTCCACATAGCCGGATATCGCGCCGTTCAGCTCGACGACAACCGCCGTCGCGGCCAGCAGCTCGATGCGGCTCGCGCGGAGCACGCCGGACGCATACGCACCCGATGCGCGGATCATTCGACCGTTGCGCAGGTCGGCGACGGTACCGCCGGCGAACTGCGCGCCCGTCGCATCGACTGCGATGCCGGCCAGGCGGAAATTCGCCGCGGACTGGAAGTCGGTGACGACTCCGTCGACCGTCAGCGCCGTGTCGTTCGCGATCGGGAGCCCGCCGATGCGCACGACCCGCGCCACCATTTCGCCGCTGCTCAGCGGCAGATCCGTCCAGGCGGCGACGCGCTGCCCGTTGGTAAGAGTCTGTCCCGCTGGGACGACGCTGGCCTGTGTAGTGCGTATCGTCAATGCGCCGATCTTGAAGCCGTCGTTCGCGAGGTTCGCTACCGTACCCGCGACGCGCAGCACACTGGCAGCCGGCCGCACCTCGACTCGCGTGGCCTGGATTTCGCCGGCGGCATTGCGCTGTCCATGCACTTCGAGCAGCGTGCCGGTGGCCAGATCGGTGAGCGCTGCGAATCCTTCGAATACCGTGGGAGCGGCGGGATCGGCGTTGATGCGCACGGTCTGGCCGAGCACGACCAGGCTGGACGCCGCCAACGAGGTCACCGGTCCGATCACCTCGGCTGCTGCGGTCGCCTTGGAAATCCGGTTCGACTGCTGCTCGAACTGGATCTGAACGCCCAGCCGCAGCGAGTCGATGCTGCCTGCCGTCGCTTGATCCGGGCGTTCGTCGATGCTGACCTGGGCGCCCGTCTCGTCGTAGTGCTGGCCGTTGACGATGATGCTGCCGAAGCCGCCGACCGATCCGACGCCGACCGGTACCGCTATCGGTGCCCCGCTGCCACCGCTGCCGATGCGGGCAACCGTCTCTCCGCCGCCGCAGGCAGCAAGTGCGAGTGAGACCAGCAACGCAACGATCCGACGCAGCAGGCTCATGGCGTGTCCTTCGTATCCTCGACGGGCAGGTCGCGCGGGCCCGTGAGCGGCGTTGCGGCCTCCGAATAGAAGTAGGCGCCGAACCTCATTCGCATCGCCTGCGACCCTGGTGGGCCGTGTTCGTCGATCCGCGAGCGTTCGTTCGCCAGCGCAAACATGCGCCGCAGCGCCGATTCCCAGATGCGGCGCGCCAGCCGCTGCAGCTCCCGGACCGATTCGTCCGACAACTCGTCGGCGTACAGGCTCTGCTCCAGGAACGGCCCGGACGACCCGAGCTCGACCGCGCGCAGGTTGGCGGCCGCCGCGGCGATATGGTCGGCGAGATTGGTGCGCACGTACCCCAGAGTCAGCGCGACGTCTTCGCGCGGCACATAGGTGCCGGCGCGCAGCCGCACGGTCTCGGCCTGCACGTCCGCCAGTCCGAGGCGGACCAGTTCGTCGAGTACCGAACGCGGGTGGAAGTCGCGCGAAATAGACTGCGCGAGCTGTTCGAACGACGTCTCGTCCGGCGTGCGGCCACGGATCGGCAGCACCTTGGGCAGGCCGTCTTCGTCCAGGTAATTCGGATCATTGGTCCAGCGCGTGAACACCTCGTCCGGCAGCGACTGCATGCGGTCGAAGGTGCGCGCTTTCAGCAGGCCGTCCGCGGTCAGCGCCCGAACGTCCTTGCGATGGATGCCCGAGAGCAGGCTGACCGCGGAGTCCGTCACCCTCTTCGACCCGCTCTCGAGTTCCGCGTGGGCCGCCCGCAGGAAACTGGTCTTGAGCGCCCCCACGAACTGGGGATAGGTGACGCCGTGCTCCACCAGCAGGCGGACCAGCGGCGCCAGCAGCGCGACGCTCTCTTCGAGCAGCGTGTCGGCCTGGTTTGGACTCCCGGGCTTCGCAATGTTCACGGGTATAACTTCTTCTCGTAGATCGAATGCGGCCGAGTCCCCTGCGTGGGATTATTTCCCGCGCCATCCCCTGCCGACTCACGGATTCTTGCTAGGCTACCGGGATTAGCGGGTGGCACCTGGTTGCCTCGGATCGGCTCCGACGGACCCCTAGAATGCGGCGTTCGCCGATCCGCTGGATCGCTCCAAAAGGCTGCCAATTCAATGGCTTTTTCGCCGGAACCGCCGTACCCGCATGGCATCCCAGGCCGAACAGCCGTGCTGCTGGTCAACCTGGGAACGCCGGAGGCGCCGACCCCAGCCGCGGTACGGCGGTATTTGCGGGGATTCCTGTCGGACCGCCGGGTGGTCGAGATTCCGTGGGCGCTCTGGTGGCCGATCCTGCAGGGCGTCATCCTGCCGTTCCGGCCACGCGTCTCGGCGGCCAAGTACGCGGCCATCTGGACGGATCAAGGCTCTCCGCTGATGGTGCACTCGCAGCAACAGGCCCTGCTGTTGCGCGGGTATCTGGGCGACCGGGGGATCGATGCCGATGTGGTGCTGGCGATGCGCTACGGCGAACCGTCGATCGCCGGCGCGCTGAAGACCCTGGCCGAACGCTACGTCGAGCGCGTGCTGATCCTGCCGATGTACCCGCAGTATTCGGCGACGACGACCGCATCCGCGCTGGACGCGGTGTTCGCGGTACTGGCTCGCCGGCGCAACCTGCCCGAGGTGCGCTGGGTCAAGCATTTCCACGACCACGCGGGCTACATCGGTGCGCTCAGGCAGTCGGTGCTGCAGCACTGGAGCCGTCACGGGCGTGCGCAGGACCGGGGGGGCAAGCTGGTGATGAGTTTCCACGGCGTGCCGAAGCGGACGCTGAGACTCGGCGACCCGTATCACTGCGAGTGCCAGAAGACCGCTCGCCTGCTGGCCGAGGCGCTGGCGCTGACGAGCGACGAGTATGTGGTGACGTTCCAGTCACGCTTCGGGCGCGCCGAATGGCTCGGGCCCTACACCGCGCCGACCCTGCAGACGCTGGCGCGCGGCGGCGCAGCTTCGGTGGACGTCATCTGTCCCGGCTTTCCGGCCGACTGCCTGGAAACGCTCGAGGAGATCGCGATCGAGGGCCGCGCCACGTTCATGGCGGCTGGTGGCAGCGAGTTTCACTACATTCCGTCTCTCAACGAGGCGCCGGCTTTCATCTCGGCGCTGGTCGATCTGTGCGCGCAGCACATGCACGGGTGGCCGACCGAGCGATCGATGATCGAAAGCCGTGCCCAACAGGCGGAAAAAAGCCGCGCTCGGGCGCGGCTTTTGGGTGCTGAGAACTGAGAGCCGGTGAAGTTCAGGACGAATGCGGCCGAAGCGACAGCGCGTTGCCGTTGACCTGGACGACGTCGCCGACCTTGAATCCGGCCGCGAGCTGCTGGACGACACGGGTCGAACCGTCGAGCATCTGGACTTCGACGAAGTACACCGGCGACGAATGGGCCGACCGGCGCACGGCGACCACGGTGCCGCAGTCGGCGCATGCCGACGTGAGTATCTGCGGGCGCTCGGCCTGGTGGACCGGGCGTGCATTGACGTTGATCAGGGCGATGACGGCGATCGCGGCCAGGCCGAGCAGGGCCATCGGAGCCTGGGCTCCGAAGCTCTCGGCCGCGCGTCCCGAGGTCTCGTGATTGGAGGCGGTCATTCTGTTCATGCGTACGGGGTTCACCGCCTTTGTAATGTCGGTCGGTGGTTGGCGAAAGATCATCCGATCCCACGTTGCCGCGAGAGCGCTCGGCCGACCTTTCATCCGAACCGATGAGCGAGCACGCCGGCTCCGCCGATGACGCGACCAGGACGACGCGCCGCTGAGGCGGAACAAAACATTGTTGGACACGTGGCTTGAATTCCTACGGGTCGGCCGCAAGTGCTGCAAGTTACTGAAATCAAAACAGAAAGCCAGGAGCAGCGATGCACCAGCCCGATCCCGGCGCAACGGTCGAGCCGGCGGAGGAGAAACCCGGCGAGGTAGCGTCCACGCAGTCCGAAGCGCCCGCATTGGGCTCTGCGTCGGTCACCGAAGTCGAAAAGGAACTCGACGCGGCGCTCGCCAAGGCGAACGAGAACTACGAGTTGTTCCTGCGCGCTCGGGCCGACGCGGAAAACGTCCGGCGGCGCAGCCAGGAAGAGGTCGCCAAGGCCCACAAGTACGCAATCGAATCGTTTGCCGATGCGCTGGTGCCCGTCATCGACAGCCTGGAAAAGGCTCTCGAAGTGAGCGATGCGACGGCGCCGCAGTTGCGCGAAGGCGTGGAACTGACGTTTCGGCAGCTACGGTCGGCGTTCGAGAAGAACGCGCTCGCCGAGATCAATCCGGTCAACGAGAAGTTCGATCCGCATCGTCACCAGGCGATCTCGTCGGTGCCGGCGACCGCCGAACAAGGCCCGAACCAGGTGGTGACTGTGCTGCAGAAGGGCTGGACGATCGCCGACCGGGTCCTGCGGCCGGCGTTGGTCGTGATCGCGAAGTGAAAACACCGATGCCGACCCGAAGTGAAGACAACAATGCGCGTTGAAACCATGGGGGCGGCGCTCATATAGCGTCCATCGAGAGTTGCCGCGGCGGCCATGTGGCGGGCGGCGCAGAGCTGAGGGGAAAACGAAATGGCACGAATCATCGGTATCGACCTGGGCACCACCAACTCCGCAGTGGCGGTGATGGAGGGCGACCAGGTCAAGGTCATCGAAAATTCCGAGGGCGCGCGCACCACGCCGTCGGTCATCGCCTATCTGGACGACGGCGAGATCCTGGTCGGCGCGCCTGCCAAGCGGCAGGCGGTTACCAACGCCAAGAACACGCTGTATGCGGTCAAGCGACTGATCGGCCGCCGCTTCGAGGACGCCGAGGTGCAGAAGGACATCAAGCTGATGCCCTTCGCCATTATCAAGGCGCCCAATAGCGACGCCTGGGTGCGCGCGCAGGGCAAGGACCTGGCACCCCAGCAGGTGTCCGCCGAGGTGCTGCGCAAGATGAAGAAGACCGCCGAGGACTATCTCGGCCACGAGGTCACCGAAGCGGTGATCACCGTGCCTGCCTACTTCAACGATTCGCAGCGCCAGGCGACCAAAGACGCCGGCCGCATCGCGGGCCTCGAGGTCAAGCGCATCATCAACGAGCCGACCGCGGCCGCGCTGGCGTTCGGCATGGACAAATCCGGCGCCGGCTCCAAGGGTGGCGACCGCAAGATCGCCGTCTATGACCTGGGCGGCGGCACGTTCGACATCTCGATCATCGAGATCGCCGATGTCGAGGGCGAGAAGCAGTTCGAGGTGCTGTCGACCAACGGCGACACGTTCCTCGGCGGCGAGGACTTCGACCAGCGCATCATCGATTACGTCGTCACCGAGTTCAAGAAGGAGCAGGGCGCGGACCTCTCGAAGGACGTGCTCGCGCTTCAGCGCCTGAAGGACGCGGCCGAGAAGGCCAAGATCGAACTGTCGTCGTCGACGCAGACCGAGATCAACCTGCCGTACATCACGGCGGATGCGTCGGGTCCGAAGCACCTGAACATCAAGCTCACTCGCGCCAAGCTCGAATCGCTGGTCGAGGAACTGATCCAGCGCACGGTCGAGCCGGTGCGGACCGCTCTGAAGGACGCGGGGGTCAAGGTGTCCGACATCCAGGATGTGATCCTGGTGGGTGGTCAGACGCGGATGCCGAAAGTGCAGGAGGTCGTCAAGGACCTGTTCGGCAAGGAGCCGCGCAAGGACGTCAACCCGGACGAGGCGGTTGCGGTCGGCGCGGCGATCCAGGGCTCGGTGCTGGCCGGCGACAAGAAGGACGTGCTGCTGCTCGACGTGACCCCGCTGTCGCTCGGCATCGAGACGCTCGGCGGGGTGATGACGAAGATGATCCAGAAGAACACGACCATCCCGACCAAGTTCGCGCAGACCTTCTCGACCGCCGAGGACAACCAGCCGGCGGTGACGATCAAGGTGTACCAGGGCGAGCGCGAGATGGCAGGCGGCAACAAGCTGCTGGGTGAGTTCAACCTTGAAGGCATCTCGGCGGCGCCGCGCGGCATGCCGCAGATCGAGGTCACGTTCGATATCGACGCCAACGGCATCCTGCACGTCAGTGCGAAGGACAAGGCCACCGGCAAGGAGAACAAGATCACGATCAAGGCCAACTCGGGTCTCACGGAAGACGAGATCCAGCGCATGGTCAAGGACGCCGAGGCCAACAAGGCCGAGGACCACAAGCGCTTCGAACTCGCGCAGGCGCGCAACATGGCCGACGCGGCCGTGCACGAGGCGCGCAAGGCGGTCACCGAGGCCGGCGACAAGGCCGGAGCGGCGACCAAGGACCGCGTCGAGTCGGCGGCCAAGGAACTCGAAGAGGCGATCAAGGGCGACGACAAGTCCGCGATCGAGGCCAAGCTCAAGTCGCTGACCGAAGCGCACCAGCAACTGATGGCGGCCGTGCAGGCGCAGGGTGCGCAGACCGCAGGAGCGGGTGGCGCGGGCGGTGGTGCGACGAAGCCGGAGGACGAAAGCGTGGTCGACGCCGAGTTCAAGGAAGTGAAGCGCGGCTGAGCGGCAACACGCCAGCCGCCAACACCGGGCCTGTGCCCGGAACCGCCGGGTGCAGGCCGCCAAGCCTCACCCGGCGTTTGCGTTAGTGAAGACAAAGATTAGAGATGGCCAACAAGCGCGACTTCTACGATGTTCTCGGTGTGCCGCGGAGCGCGTCGGACGACGAGATCAAGAAGGCGTATCGCAAGCTCGCGATGAAGTACCACCCTGACCGCAACAAGGGCCAGAAGGACGGCGAGGCGCGCTTCAAGGAGGCGAAGGAAGCCTACGAGATGCTGTCCGACAAGGAAAAGCGCGCGGCATACGACCGCTTCGGCCACGCCGGCGTCGATCCATCGATGGCTGCGGCGGGCGGTGCCGGAGCCGGCGGCTTCGACTTCGGCGAGATGTTCCGCCAGTCGCGCGCCGGTGGCGCCGGCGGTACGCCGGGCGGCGGTGGCTTCGAGAGTTTCGAGTTCGAAGGCGATCCGTCGGAGCTGTTCGAGGGACTGTTCGGCGGAGTGCGGGGCGCAAGGCGTTCGTCCGCGCCGCGTTCACGCAAGGGCGCCGACATCGGTTACCGGATGACAGTGTCGCTCGAGCAGGCCGCACACGGTTTCGATACGCATATCACCGTGCCGGGCGAAGATGGCGAGCCCCGCACGCTCGAAGTGAAGGTGCCCGCCGGCATCCGCGACGGCCAGAAAGTGCGCGTCGTCGGGCGCGGCCACCCGGGCCAAAATGGCGGACCCGCGGGCGACGTGCTCGTGGAGATCCACATCGAGCCGCACCCGCGCTTCGAGCGCGAAGGCGACGATCTCGTCACGCGTGCGACCATCAGCCAGCCGATGGCTGCGCTCGGCGGCGAGATCGAGGTGCCGACGCTCGACGGCCGCGTGACGATGACGATCCCGCCCGGCACGCAGCCCGGCCGCCGCTTCCGACTGCGGGGCAAGGGCATGAAGGGCATGAAATCGGGTGAATTCGGCGATCTGTACGTGCAGGTGCAGGTGGAAACTCCGACGCATCTGACCGCCGAGCAGAAGGCCTTGTATCAGAAGCTCGACGCAGCGCTCAAGGCGAGCGGGCCGAGCCATGGCTCATAGTCATTGAGATTGAACGCAATCGGACGGGAAGCCGATGTCCAAACGTGATTACTACGAAGTCCTCGGCGTAGCGAGGGACGCGTCCGGTGAGGACATCACCAAGGCGTATCGCAAGCTCGCGATGAAGCACCACCCGGACCGCCATTCCGGCAGCGACACCAAGCAGTCCGAAGAGAAGTTCAAGGAAGCCAAGGAAGCGTACGAGGCGCTGTCGGACACCAGCAAGCGCGCCGCCTACGACCGCTTCGGTCACGCGGGGCTTGGCCAGGGCGCCGGCGGATTCGGCGGCGGGCCCGAAGGATTCGGCGGCTTTGCCGATGCGTTCGGCGACATCTTCAGCGACATCTTCGGCGGCGGCGCGCGCGGCCGCAACGCGGTGTACCGCGGCGCCGACCTGCGCTACAGCATGGAACTCACGCTCGAGCAGGCGGCCGAGGGCTTCGCCACCGAGATCCGCGTGCCGAGCTGGGACACCTGCGAGACCTGCAGCGGTTCGGGCGCCAAGCCGGGCACCAGCTCCAAGGCGTGCGGCACCTGCGGCGGCGCCGGCAGCGTGCGCATGTCGCAGGGATTCTTCTCGGTGCAGCAGACCTGCCCCACCTGCCGCGGTGCCGGCAAGGTGATCGCCGATCCGTGCGCCGCGTGCAACGGCGCCGGTCGCGTCAAGAAGAACAAGGTGCTCGAAGTCGCGATCCCGCAGGGCATCGACGAAGGCCAGCGCATCCGACTGTCAGGCAAGGGCGAGCCCGGCATGAACGGTGGCCCGCATGGCGATCTGTACGTCGAGATTCACCTCAAGCAGCACGACGTGTTCCAGCGCGACGGCGACGACCTGCACTGCGAAGTCCCGGTCGGCTTCACCACCGCCGCGCTCGGCGGCGACGTCGACGTGCCGACGCTCAACGGCAAGGCGAGCCTGGAAATCGCCGAAGGCACGCAATCCGGCAAGACCTTCCGCCTGCGCGGCAAGGGCATCAAGGGCGTGCGTTCGAGTTACCCCGGCGACCTCTACTGCCACGTCACCGTCGAAACACCGGTGCGGCTCACCGAGAAGCAGAAGAAGCTGCTGCGCGAGTTCGACGGCCTGCTGAAAGCCGGCGGGCAGAAGCACTCGCCGCAGGAGAAGAGCTTCGTCGAGCGGATGAAGGGGTTTTTCACCGCGGAGTGAACGGCAGGTCCGTCCGGACTCGCCCGAAAGGGTGATCAAGAGCGACCAAGGGCTCGTGCGTCTTCGCTATCGTTCGACCCGGTGCCAAGCGGCACATCCTTCACGCACTTCATCCCGAGGTATCCGGTTTGACTCACTCTTTGCGGCTTTCGAAAGCAGGCGCCGCGGCGCTCTTCTTCACGGTGGCAGTGGCAGCATGCGGCGGCTCGGACGAGCCGGTCGCGCCCGTGGGTGCCACCCCTTCGCCAGCGCCCACGCCGGCGCCGCCGGCGCCATCTCCTTCGCCCTCGCCGACGCCCACACCTGCACCGCCACCCGCGCCTTCGCCGTCCCCGACGCCAGCTCCCCCGCCTCCGTCGGCGCTGGCGTGCCCAACGGCCACCGGCCGCGTCCTGACCGTCGGTCCGTCCAAGCAATACGCAACCATCCGCGCGGCGGCCGTGGCATCACAGAACGGCGACACGATTCACATCAGCGCGGGCGACTATCGCGGCGACGTTGCAACCTGGCGAGCGAACAACCTGACCATCTGCGGAATCGGCGGGCGCGCCAAGCTGTACGCCGACGGCGTGCATGAGGGCGGCAAGGGCATCTGGGTCATTACCGGCAGCAACACGACGATTCATGGCGTCGAGTTTCACGACGCCAAGGTGCCTGATACGAACGGCGCAGGCATCCGCCAGGAGGGCCCGACGCTAACGCTGCGCGACACCGGTTTCTACGACAACGAGAACGGCATCCTGACCGACAACGGTGCCAGCTCGACGATCACGATCGAGTATTCGGAGTTCGCGCGCAACGGCTTCGGCGATGGCTTCACGCACAACATCTACATCGGCCAAATCGGCGTGCTGCAGGTTCGCTACAGCTACTTCCACGAAGCGAAGATCGGCCACAACCTGAAAAGCCGGGCGCGGGAAAACTACATCGAGAACAGCTATTTCATCGACGGCCCCAACGGCACGTCGAGCTATCTACTCAATTTCGACAACGGCGGTCGCGCAGTCGTGCGCGGCAACCTGCTGCATAAGGGCCCAAAGGCCGACAACTCGATCCTGATCACGCATTACGCGAACATCTGGGGCGCTGCCTACAACTCGCTGACGCTCGAACACAACACGGTGGTGTCCACCTATCCCGGCGGCCAGTTCATCAATGTCAACACCGGAGCCGCCGTCACGCTCACGGCAAACATATTCGCCGGCACCAACAATCCATCGCTGATCGGCGGTGCCACGCCAACGCAGACGAGCAACGTAGTGACCGACGCGACTCAGGTTCCCGGCGCGTCCAACGTCGCTTCACCAAACTTCTGGCCCGCTACGGCGCTCCTGCCTCAATTGACCCTGCCGACGAGCATCGTGGCGAGCTACGTCAACGATTCGCCGCAACCCTTCGCCGTCCGGGCGATCACCGGCACCACGCGTGTGATCGGTGCCCTGCAGTCCGCGCCGTAATCGACACGCGCTTCGGGCGATACTCCGGTTTCCACAGGCTGACCGGACACCTTGGCGCACGCACACCGCGATCGCTTCGAAGTGGCCGTCATCGGCGCCGGGGCCGCCGGCATGATGTGCGCGGCCGTGGCCGGCCAGCGCGGCGCGCGCGTCGTGCTGATCGAACACGCGACACGGCTCGCCGAGAAGATCCGCATCTCCGGCGGCGGCCGCTGCAACTTCACGAATGTCGAGGCCGGGCGGCACGACCGGTATCTCTCCGAGAACCCGCAGTTTGCGCGCTCGGCGCTCGCGCGCTACACGCCGACCGACTTCATCGCGCTGGTGAAGCGCCATCGCATCGCCTTTCACGAGAAGCACAAGGGGCAATTGTTCTGCGACGACAGCGCCGAACAGATCACTGCGATGCTGCAGGCCGAGTGCGACGCGGGCAACGTGCAATGGCGCATGCCGTGTGCGGTGCACGCCGTGCGGCGAAGCGCGGAGGAATACGAACTGGACACCGACGCCGGCGTGCTGCGCGCGGCGTGCGTCGCCATCGCCACCGGGGGACTGTCGATCCCGAAGATCGGTGCGACCGACTTCGGCTACCGCATCGCGCGCCAATTCGGCCTGCGCATCGTCGAACCGCGCCCGGCACTGGTGCCGCTGACCTTCGACACGCGCGCCTGGCAGCCGTTTGCGGAGCTCGCCGGCGTTTCACTTGACGTGCACGTGCGCTGCAACGATGGCCGTTTCGACGAGGACCTGCTGTTCACGCATCGCGGCCTCTCGGGCCCGGCGATCCTGCAAATCTCCAGCCACTGGAACCCGCGCGAGCCGATCGTCATCGACCTGCTGCCGGGCCTGCGGCAGTCCGAGGCCGAGGAAGCACTGCTTGGGCTCAAGCGCTCGAGCCACCAGACCGTCGCGAACTCTCTCGCCACCTGGCTGCCGCGCCGCCTGGCTGAACGCTGGGCCGCACTGCAGGGCCACGACGCCGACCGCCGCATCGCCGACGTCTCCGACGCCGACCTGCGCACGCTCGCGATCTCGCTGAAGCACTGGAGCCTCGTGCCGACCGGCACCGAGGGCTATCGCAAGGCCGAAGTCACGCGGGGTGGCATCGCCACCGATGAACTCTCGCAATCAACGCTCCAAGCGCGCAGAGTGCCGGGCCTGCACTTCATCGGCGAGGTGGTCGACATGACCGGATGGCTGGGTGGGTACAACTTTCAGTGGGCGTGGGCGTCGGGATACGCGGCAGGGCTCGCTGTGAATTCTTGACGTGCCGTCTAAGGTGTCGGGTCGATCAGTCGATGAATGCGTTTCCTCATCCTGACGTAACCGTTTTCGGCCGCCTCGACAGCGAGGTGAGCTTCGAAATCGTCGACCTTCAACAATTCGTCTTGCACCCATGATGTAAATCGTTCGCTGAGCGCCGGATCTAACTGGGAACCAGCGTTCTCGCGTATCAGCCCGTCTTCCGTCAGGTCGCGGGCTTTCTCAGCAACTGAAACTCACGAGCTCTCGCGGCTAACGATGACCGCTTTGATGAAGACGAGGCGCCGCTCAGGGCTGTTGACTTTGAACCAGTCGCTGAATCCGCCGTCTCGTCATCACAAAGCTGTTTTCCTCGGCCTCAGCAGCAAGGTGGGCGTCGAGATCTTTGACTTTCCCAACTTCTTCCTGCACCCAAGCAATAAAGCGCTTGATGATGCCGGGGTCAAAGTGTGTGCCTGCCTCGTCGTCGAGGATTTGCAGCGCCGATTGCACCGTAAAGGCCTGCCGCCACGGCCGCGCGTGGGTCAAGGCATCAAGACAGTCGCATAGCGCAACAACGCGCGCCTCCTCCGGAATGGCGTCGCCCCGCATGGCGCACGGACCCGTCCCATCCCATCGCTCGTGATGGAACTCCACCATCGGGAGACACGATTCAAGAAGTGCGAGCCGGGCTCTCGAGATCACCTCCGTCCCGAACCTCACGTGCTCCCCTAAGACTCGGCGCTCGCTATCCAGAAGAGTCCGCGGCCTGCTCAGCAATTCGTCGGGGATCACCATCATGCCTATATCAATGAGCTTCGCTCCTAGTGCGATGGACTGCACGCGATTTCTTGACCAGCCTTGCGACGTTGTGAAGCCTTCCGCGAGGCGGCTGACACGAAAAACTCTGGTGTGATCATGTCCCGCACGTAGTGCCTGCATGATTGCCGCATTGACGAGTTCGGTGACCCTTCGGTCAACTGCGGTGCCGAGCTGCGCCAGCTTTGCCGTGCCGTGGGCCTCTTCCGGCGAAGCGCGTCCCAGGATGCACCGCACGGCCTCGTACTTTCGATCCCGGTTGAATGCAAGCAGCTCGCTCTGGAAGGAGAATGCCTTGTCAAGCTGATCGGCCCGTTCGTAGGTCCGAATTGCCGCCTCGAGTGCCGATGCATACGAGTTAGGCGATTCTCTCCGCGCTCGCTCGATGGCGCGCTCAATCGCTTTATCGTCGGCGGCGCCCGACATGAAATTGGTGATCGCCGCAGCGATCGCGGCCAGCGTCTCTGCTTGGGCTAAGCCTGAAGCCCTGGCGGACGCGAGGGCGGCGCGAGCGTACGCGTTGGCCTCCTCAACGCGGTCAAGTTGAATGAAAAGTTCGCAGTTCGTTAATGCACCTTGGACGACCCACAGGTGTTCGTTCGAGGTCCGTGCCTCACCAGACCAGGCGGCTTTTGCCCTCGCTGCCAAGGTAGCGCTTCGCGCAATATCCCCGAGCCGTAGCGCTGCTATCGCGGCGTTATCGAGAGCCATCCATGCCGAAACATGGTCCTTCTTCGCCTCGAAGAAAGCAGCGACCTGCTCAAATATTGCAAGCGCCTCGGACTGCAGCCCGACATCGCTGTACGAGTTTCCCAGGCTGTTGAGCAGTTCTGCCTCGAGCACAGCGTCGCCATGGGCACGGGCGATTTCCAATGCCTGTGCCATCTCACGCAACGATGCAGAGAAGTCGTGCGCTTCCCGCAGCGCGATTGCTAGCGTGAATCGTGATCGCGCTTCAAGGGGGCGATGGCCCCCAAGCAGAGCGACACGTACCGCTTCCGCCGCAGCGCGAAGCGCCACGTCCATGTTGTTATCGAGGTAGTGGAAGCGAGATATCCCCCTCAGTGCTTGGACCCGATCTCGTAGGAAATGCTTCTGTGGCAGCTGTTCCAGAGCGTCCAGAACCTCGGCCATGAAAGTTCGACTCTGGGAAGCTGGAAAGTCCAGCTGTCGAACAACTTCCTCGTTGAGCGCCCGAAGCTGCTCAGTTGGGTCGTTCTCCCACTGCAGCGGAGTTGTTGAGCTTGCGTCTGTTGGCATAAACGGTGTCTAACCAACACTGGGTGATGGTCGAGCATTCCGCTGTTCAGAGGCCGCGTGCAAAGCGTGATCCATTTTGACAGAGCTTGCTAGGAATGCCGTCAGCAAGAACAGCGCTTACTAAAGAAAACCTGCGGCCGGCAGTTCCTTGGTTCCAAATAGCACGTCAAGGATCAGTTCGAATTTTGGATCAGACAGAGGTTTCCTCAGGACGGGCACCGAGGTTGCGATGGTCTGAAGTGTCGGATTGTCTGCGTGCCCTGTCACCACAATTATTTTGGGCCTTCCGTCGCCCCATTTGCGACGAACTATGTCCAGTTGCAGTGAACAGTTTTGACCCCTGAGTTGGAAGTCAAGGAGAAACAGGTCGGGCATGCGCTTCAACTCCGTAACGACATTCAGCCAGCGCAAGGGATCACTGTCCGCGTAGACGTCGATGCCGAGGCTCTCGAATACGCGCTCCGTCGTTCGCAGGACCTGTTCGTCGTCGTCGAGGATCGCTACGAACCTGCTTCGCGCGGGTCTTGGCGATCGGTGTGCCAGTCCGAGTGGCGCCGTTTCGCTCGATTGAACAGGGCCAGGCAGTCGAACCTCGAACAGCGTGCCGAGGCCTGGTGCCGACTTGCACTCGACCGAGCCGCCCATCCGTTCCGTGAACAGCCTGACGTTGTAAAGGCCAAGGCCTGAGCGCGCGGCGGAGTAACCAACCGGACTAAAGGATGGCATCTTGAGCGGCTCGAACACCCGATCAACCTTTTCCTGCGCCATCCCGCGTCCGTTGTCGCGAACTTCAAAGACGATATCGTCGCCGCGGCGGCGCGCACCGACCAGGATGCGCTTAGCGCCTGAATGCCAGAGTGCATTGCTGATGAGATTGTTCAGTATGCGCTCTGTCCATCGCTCGTCTGCGACGAACGCAAGCCGTGACGGGGCGCCGTGTAGTGTGATGTCGAGTGCTAGCACGCGGTTCGTCCTTACGGCTCGGTTGATGAGGTCATCCGCGCGGACCGTCCTTGGCGTAGGACGCGTGTCGTCGAACTCGAGGCGGATAGCATCGACCAGGTCTTGCTGTGTATCGACGATCTGTCGTGCTGCGGCCTGAACGGATGCAAGCTCGGTCCTTATCCGTTGTAGCAACTCTCCCGGAAGTTCCGCGCCTGTCGTCGCCTCCTCGCATTCGCCGATAAGCAGGCGCAGGTTGCGCAGCCCCATCTCGATCGCGTGCTGCGGCTGGCGGGCGTCGTGATCGAGCGCAACGACGACGCGCGCGCGCTCTTCTGCCGTCAGCAGACCGGTCAAGCGGCCCCGCGGGTTTGGATGGTCGTTCATAACCTCCGGCCCGGCAAGATCAGACCGAGTTCACGAGCACGTCCAACGGCCTCGACACGAGTCCGGACCCCAAGCTTCTTGTAGATCGCTCGAAGGTGCGTTTTGAATGTACTCTCGGCCACACCGAGTATGTCGGCGAGCTGCTTGTTCAACTTGCCCGAGGCAAGCGCGTTAAGTGCCGCTACCTCGCGGTCCGTGAGGTGAGCCGTTTGGCGCCTGGGCGGCGCGGTTTGCGCCGCCTCCGGCGGAAAGAAGAATCCACGGTCGAAGAGCTTCTTGAGAGCGTCGGTGAACTCCTCGACATCGCGCGTCTTGGTCAGGTAGCCGCGTGCCCCTTGCGAAAACGCGTCGCGCATCACCTGCGGGTTCACCTCTCCGCTCACGATCGCAATGATCGCGTTCGGTACCAGCTGATGCAGGCGGACGAGGCCTGACAAGCCCTCGGCGTCCGGAAGCAAGAGGTCCAGCAGGATAAAGGTGGGTGGCAGCGCCCGTTTTGCGATAGCGGCCTCGGCCGAAGCCACGGAGCCCACGCAGCACGTTTCAGCGTCAGGCAGCAACGCGGCTGCCTCGCGCGCTGTCGCCGCGGCAACGAACGGGTGATCGTCAACAATGAGGACGGAGGCCATATCCCCTCTCACTGATACCAGCTCAGGCGGAAGTCAAGCTCACCCAAGACGCGCCTTGGATGAAGCCACGAGAATGAAATTCTTGGCACCTGGACACAGCTTGTGATTCCTTCCCAAGCAAGCGGCGAACCGTGAAAGCGAGAACCTTGAGTGCGAGCGAGCCGCGGGTCACTAGAAGAAGAGACTAACAGCAGCGACTCATAGTGCTCGCAAGAAACGCAAAAGGTCCTCGCGCTCATCCAATGTGAGACTGATGGGCGAACCAGAAACCAGACTCCGGTAATAGAGTTCCCGATCAAGAGCGTCCTCGAGGGTCTGAATACTGCCGTCGTGCATGTAGGGTGCCGTTTGGCTGACTCTGCGCAGACCGGGAGTTCGAAACTTTCCAATGTCGCGCGGATCGCTCGTGACGAGGAAGCGGCCCAGAGCGGCGAGTTCCGCGTCAGAAAGCACGACGTGATCAAGTCCGCGCTGCTTGACCAGTGCAAACCCTCGGCGCGCGATTTGCGCGAGATCCGCTTGCGGATCGATTCCAATGCCCACTGAGTGAAACTTACCGTCCGACACGCCGGCATTTCGACCCTGGACTAGGTGACAAGCCGAACATCGAGCACGCTCTCGGAAGATCGTCATCCCCCGCCTTTCATTTGGATCGAGTGCCGAGTCTTCGCCTGCGAGATAGAGCTCAACCCGGGTTGGATCGCGCGGTAGCGCAGTCACAAACGCCGAGAGCGCGGCGGCAATCTGCTGCGGCTGGACTTTCGAAATGTCAGCGAGTCCGAAGGACTCACCAAGCAACGCGAGGTAGTTCGGACTGGCGGCAAGCCGCTTGGTCAGTGCAGTGAAGTCAGCGAGCCCGTGCTCGACCGGATTCGTCAGTGGCGCCAGAACCTGCGACTCGAGCGTGTCGCGGCGGCCGTCCCAAAGGAGCGGCTCCGTCGGTTGGCGAGCCAGCAGACTTGGTGCGTTGCGTGTGCCCGTTAGACCAAACGTTCCTTGTGAGACGGCTCGCGGCTCGGCAAATTCGTAGTCAGGCCGATGGCAGGTAGCGCAGCTGATCTTGCCGTCGGCGCTCAGGGAACTGTCAAAGAAGAGCGCGCGGCCAAGCCGCTGAATTGGCGGAGCCGTACTTCGCTCATCTTGGGCGACCGCCCAGCCGGCCGCGCCGCAAGCGAGCGACAGCAGCATCAGGCCGAACCAAGACCTGATCCGATTGGACGATGGCAACTTGTACGCCGGAAGCAATTCAAGCCCCTCTAACGGCGTGTTTTCGTGCAGATTAGCAACGGGAGGCAGACCGGTCGATCGTCCCATCGGAGGAGAAGGAATGAAGGCGGCACGCCGTTCACGGTGCCTCCACGCAGGCTTTACTCTGCTGGAGTTGCTCGTCGTCGTCGCCATTCTTGGCCTGCTGGCTGCATTTGTGGGCCCTCGCTATTTCGGTCAGATTGGCAAGTCCGAGACCAGCGTTGCGACGGCACAGGTCCGCGCCTTCTTCGACGCTCTGGACGCGTACAGAGTCGACATGGGTCGTTATCCGACGACGCAAGAGGGACTGTCGGTGCTTGTCGATCGACCGAGCGATTCCCGTTGGCGGGGTCCGTACCTCAGGAAGGCCATTCCCCTCGATCCGTGGGGACGTCCATATGTCTACCGGGCTCCGGGGCAAAGTGGCGCGGAGTTTGACCTGCTCTCCCTCGGCAAAGACGGCGCTCCGGGCGGGAGCGGCGCCGACGCGGATATCCGGCCATGATCGCCTCGGGTTGCCGCGTCCGCGCGATCGACAGTGACGGTGAACTGATCGAGTTCGCACTGTCCGTGCATGACCCCGCAGTGGTCAGCGAAGAGTTGCGACAGCGTCGTGCACGGCTGCTGTCGATGAAGCGGGAGCTTGCGCTTCCTCGATTTTCGACTCTGGGTCGCGGCGCCCACACCGAAATCGAGCTCATCGTGCGAGAGCTTTCGTCGTTGCTCAAGGCCGGATTGACGATTCCCGAGTCGGTCGCGCTCCTTCACGACAAAGAGTCCGATCCCGTACTCAAGCAAGTGCTTGGACGGCTACTCCGTCGCCTGCAGGAAGGTGATCGATTGTCGGCGGCGTTGGCAAAGGAGGGTGACCGATTCCCCAGCTTGCTGGTGGCGATGACGCGGGCGAGCGAAGATGCCGCAAGCCTTGGCGCTGGCCTCCATCGCTATCTGCGTTACTCGATGTTGTCTCAGACGCTGCGGCGGAAAGTGGTGGCGGCCGTGATCTATCCCGCTCTCCTGATCGCCGTCGCTGTTGCGGTGACCATCTTTCTCGCGGTCTTCGTCGTGCCCCGCTTCGCCGCCGTTTTCGAAGATGGGACCAAGTCGGTTCCCGCAGTGACTGCGCTGCTGCTCGCAGCGAGCCGATTTCTTTCTCAATACGGAGTGGACCTGGCGTTGGCGGCTGTGATCGCTGTCGCTTTCTTGATCGCAGGCTGGCAGCGCGGGGCGGTCAGGCTGCCAACGAGGTGGATCGAATCGGCACCCGTCGTCGGCCCGCGCCTTCACATCGCCCGTGTTTCGCGCATGCTGATGGCCATGTCAGCGCTTCTGGAGGCTGGAGTCCCGCTCACGCAGGCACTCGAACTTGCCAAACAGGTGCTGCCTCTCAGTTGGCGCGGACGGCTCGACGCGACGCGAGCTTCGGTGGAACAGGGGTTCCTCTTGTCAAATTCGCTTTCGCGCGCCAACGCCAGCACCTTGGTCGCGGACCGTCTACTGCGGGTCGGGGAACGCTCAGGCGATCTGGCCGGAATGGCAGCACAAGCTGCACGACATCATGAAGAAGAACTCGAACGGTTCATCGACAGGTTCATGCGCGTTGCCGAGCCTCTGCTTATGGCGCTCATCGGCTGGTGATCGGTGCGGTCGTAATTGCGCTCTACCTGCCGCTGTTCGACATGGCGCAGTGGATCCGCTGATGAACGCGCCGTCGTCGCCCGACCTGCTGAGCCTGCCATTCGCAGCGCTTCGTGATGCTCCGCCGCCGACGTTTCTGACCGAGGCCGCCCGCCTGCTTGATACCGATGAAACGACAGCTGGCGAGCGTCTTGCTTTCGGCGTCGGATCAAGTGGCTCGATCATGACCGTTGCTGCCGATGCAGTCCGCGCCGATCTGGTTCCGCTCGCCGAATGCCGTCGCCGCGCGTGCTGCGTCGTCGAGCAGGACGGAGCCCTCGGTCGGACTGCTGATGCCAGCCGTCGCAGGCTTCGGTCGAGGACTTTCCTGGGGGAAGCTCGGCGTTGCCCACGCCCATTTCGCTCGCGCTCGTGTCGCCGCGAGACACTCGACGAAGTCCTGGAGGCGTTTCGGCGAGCAAAGCGCGCGCGGCGCAGCGCGACTCGCGCTCGACACTGCAGTCGGAACGGACGCGGAGGAGGGCATTGAACTGCTCGTCACGGGCGACGAGGATGGCGCCTTGAGCACGGTTTCCCTGGTGAACCGGTGCCTGGCCGCGGCGCTGAAGTGCGAAGCGAGCGATGTTCACATTGATCGACGGGTCAGGCCTGTTGATCCGGCTACGAGTCGATGGCCTGCTTCGCCCCTGCAGCAGGTGCCGGGCCGGGCGCTCACCGAGCAGGTGCTGTCTCGTCTCAAGGTATTAGGCAGTCTCGACATCTCAGAACGCCGACGCCCTCAGGACGGACGCTTCCGGGTACGGCATGCACACCGTGCGATTGATGTTCGGTTGTCGGTGATGCCTAGCGTTCACGGCGAGGATGCCGTGTTGCGACTGCTCGACAAGTCGTCGCTCGTTGCGGCAGGGGAAC
>CAVPGM010000044.1:0-13067 GCA_963703945.1 uncultured beta proteobacterium
ACGGCACCCGGTATGGCGCGAGCGCCTCGAGAGTGACAACCCATGGCGAGATCGTCGTCGCAAAATTCTTCGACAGGAACGGCCCCAAGGGCTGATATTCCCAGCCTTGTATGTCGCGCGCAGACCAATCGTTTAGGAGGCAGAGTCCGAATACGTGCGATTCGGCGTCGTCGATCGCGATGCGCGAGCCCAGCGTGTTGCCGGTACCTATGAACACGCCGAGTTCCAACTCGTAGTCGAGTCGCTGGCTAGGCGCGAGCACCGGCGCCTGCGCTCCGGGCGCCATCAACTGTGCGACAGGCCGGGCGAACTGCTGGCCCGACACTCCGATAGACGACGCGCGCCCGTGGTAGCCGATCGGAACCCATTTGTAGTTCGGCAGCAGCGGGTTGTCCGGTCGGAACTGTTTGCCGATGTTGGTGGCGTGGTAGACGGAGGTGTAGAAGTCCGTGTAATCGCCGATGCGGGCCGGCACGTCGAATTCAGCCTCGATCTGAGGAATCAAGCATTCATGCAGTCGAGCTTGCTCCGGCGCGCTGACGCGCAGCGCACGCGACAGTGCCAGTCGCAGCGCGCTCCACGCTTGCGATCCAAGGCCCATCAATGCATTGAGCTTGTCTTGCGCACCTGCCTGCACCGCATCAGCTACCACGCCTCCGAACACACGCCGGTCCGCCACCATCGCCAGATCCAAGATTTGATCGCCGATAGCCACTCCGCCGCGAAAGGCACTACCCGATCCATTGCGCCGGAACACCGCGAACGGCAAGTTCTGGATCGGGAAATCACTTCGCTCATCATTCGAGGACCCGACCCAGCTTCGCAGCGCCGGGTCGTGGGTCTCGTTCAATGTGCTCGTGCTCATGTCGGCGTGGCCAGAGTGTTGTCGCGCGCCAGCGCGATGGCCTCGCGAAAGCACGGCGCGGTCACCGACATGATTGGACAGAATCAACACCAGCTTGGCCAGCATCAGGTCGGCCTGTTCATCAGCTAAGGTCGCGCTGGGCGTTGATGAGCTCTTCATAGAAAAGGTCATGATCGCGGATATTCGGTTGGTGGTTGAGAGCCATCGATGACGTCCTTCCCTCAGTGGAGCGCCAGAGCGCGACGGAGCGCGGCCTGCACCTTGGCCGAATCGAACTGCCGCCAGCGGCGCGGCGACATGTTGGTCTGGGCGTATCAGATAGACGGTGCCAGGCTGGCCGTCGTAGCGCTGGGCAAGGACGCCTTGCTCATCGATGATGTCCTTGCCGACTTCGAGTATCGCGGCGGTGACGTCGCCGACTATTACAGGGGCAGCGGGACCGAAGCTCAGCAGCACGAAGTCCCTTGCCTAGCTGGTTGAGCAGCCAGGCGCTGTGGCCATTGCGCCGGATCGGCGCGTCGGCACAGTTGGTCCCGGGCCGCATGCTGCCGGCAAAGGCTTCGGTGTCCGGCGTATTAAGCGACGAGTGCGCATACGGCGTCGGCGTCGACAGACGACCGCTGTTGACCAGCGGGCGCGCGAAGGGCTCTGTACGCGCCAGCTCGAGCACGGCATTGCGCAGGCGCAGCGAACTGCGGCTCTTTGGCGTGATGAAGTCGGTGGCGCGCGTGGAGTTGCCGATGTTGTCGTCGGCCGCGATAGGCGCGTTCCTCGTGGTAGGTGTCCAGCAAGCGCCATGGGCGCATCGCCATCGAGCACGGCTTTGAGCTTCCAGCCCAGGTTGTCGCAGTCCTGCACGCCGGTGTTGGCACCCCGCGCGCCGAAGGGCGAGACCTGGTGCGCCGCGTCGCCGCTGAAGATCACGCGGCCGTGGCGAAAATGGTCGATGCGACGGCAGGCGAACTGGTACACCGACACCCACTCCAGCTCGAATTCCACGTCCGGGCCCAGCATGGCCTGGATGCGCGGGATCACCTTCTCGGGCTTCTTCTCTTCCACCGGGTCGGCACTCCAGCCGAGCTGGAAGTCGATGCGCCAGACGTTGTCGCACTGCTTGTGCAGCAGCACACTCTGACCACGATGGAACGGCGGATCGAACCAGAACCAGCGTTCGGTGGGGAAGTCAGCCTTCATCACCACGTCGGCGATCAGGAAGCGGTCCTGGAAGAACTGCCCGGTGAATTCGGCGCCGACCATGCGGCGCGTGTCGCTGTTGGCGCCGTCGCGGCGATCACCCAGGCGGCCTCCATCTTGAAGATGCCGTCGGGCGTCTCCACCGTGAGCGTGGCGAACTCGTCGCTTTGCTCGATGCCGAGCAGCTTGTGCTTCCAGCGCAGGTCCACCAGCGAGGAGTCGTCGCAGGCCTTCACCAGCCTCTCCTCCAGGTAGTACTGCTGCAGGTTGATCATGGCCGGCATCTTGTGATCGCGCCTCGGGCAGCAGGTCGAAGCGGGTAGGCCAGATCGTTGCGGAAGAAGACCTTGCCCACCTGCCACTGGACACCCCGTGCCGCGAAGTCTTCTCGGCCACGCCAAGGCGGTCCCAGATCTCCAGCGGACGCTTGGCGTAGCAGACGGCGCGCGAGCCGATGCTGACGGTGTTGTTGTCGTCCAGAATAACGGTCGGTATGCCGCGGTAGCGCGCAGTCGAGCGCCTGGGTCAGGCCGATCGGCCCGGCGCCGATGATCACCAGCGGATGGCGCTTGAGCGTGCCTGTGCGCTGCTCCTCGCTCTGCGCGTACGCGTATTCGGGGTAGGTGTAGGTTTGCAGCATGTCTGCTCCGGCGCCTGTGCGTGTCAGTCAAGTGCCTTGAATTCCTTGTCGTGCATCCACGCTGCATGCTTCGGCGCGCGCTTGGTCCTGCTCCACTCTTCGAGCATCTCCCACTTCACCTCGTCGAGGTTTTTGTACATCTCTGGCGTGCCGACGTCGGCAGCCAGTTCCAGACGGTGGCCGTTGGGGTCGAAGAAGTAGATGGACTTGAAGATGGTGTGGTCGGTGACGCCAACCACCGGGATGCCCGGCAGCTTCCAGCCGGGCCTTGGTCTCTTCCAGCGTCTTTCACGCTGTCCACCTTGAAGGCGATGTGCTGCACCCAGTCCGGGCGTGTTGGTGTCGCGGCCCATCGGCGGCGAATTGGGCAGCTCGAAGAAGGCCAGCACGTTGCCGTGGCCGGCATCCAGGAACAGGTGCATGTAGGGATCCGGCGCCTTGGTCGACGGCACGTGGTCCTCGGCGATCGCCAGCACGAAATCCATGTTCAGGTGCTTGCCGTACCACTCCACGGTTTCTTTGGCGTCTTTGCAGCGATAGGCGACGTGGTGAATGCGTTCGAGTCTTCATGAGATGTTCTCCTGAGATTCAACCTTCAAGCGCCTGCCACATTTGGCGAGTCGCGCTCCGCAGTCCAGATGCGGGGATCTGGATATTGCGTGGCCTCGTCGTAGGCGCGGGTCACGTCGAAGGGCATGCAGTGGTCGAAGATCACCCACTGTCCGTACTTTGGCTTGCAGCTTGGCGAAGGTTTCCTTGTAGACCTTGCGCAGGTCCTTGCCCGAGTTGAGCACCGGCCTTGACGGTAGCGAACACATCGGTGACGAAAGCGCTTCGTCACCGCAAGGCCCTTGGCCACCTGCTCCTCGTCCAGCAACGCCGCGTCCGCGGCCCGGCACAAGCGCCCGCGCATTTAGTGCGGCAAGCGCGTCAAGCGTCTGCGGCCAGTCCTGGAAGTACGCGTCACCCGCATAAGGCGTCGCATCGAACTCGACGAGGTCGCCCGACAGAAGCACCCGGTCCTGTGGCAGCCAGACGACGGTGTCGCCCTTGGTGTGACCGCGTCCGAGCTGCAGCAGCTGCACCTCGAGCTTGCCCAGCCACAGCGTCATCTTTCCGGTGAAGGTCATCGTCGGCCAGGTCAGTCCCGCTGGAACTGTCTCGACGTCACGGAACAGGCGCGGGAAGCGGCCGATCTCGCTCGCTTTATCGGCCTCGCCCCGCTCTACGATTAGGTCGTATGTGTCCTGGCTGGCCAGGATCTGCTGCGGCTGGTAGGCGCTGGCGCCGAGCACCCGCACTGCGTGGTAATGCGTGAGCACCACGTACTTGATCGGCTTGTCGGTCACATCGCGAATACGGCGAATCACGTCGGCCGCCATCGCGGGGGTGGCCTGGGTGTCGATTACCAACACCGCGTCGTCGCCGATGACGACGCCGGTATTAGGGTCGCCCTCCGCGGTGTAGGCGTAGGCATGGTCGGACAGCTTGCTCGAAGCTGACCTTCTTCTCCTCCACGTCCGCGTGCGAAGCAAATTTCTTTTCGATCGTCATGCTTTCTCCAGATTGCTCGAGTGCGTTCAAAAGTGCAGTTCCATGAGATCCGCGCAGGCGGCACCGCTGGCTCTCACCGGGGCAACTGCGGACCCAATACAAGAGGCCGTAGCCGTGCGGACCTTCATCCGTGCTTCGGTGAAATTGATCATGAAGGGATCCCTGGAAGTATCAGTAACCACCGTCACATGCCCAAGTAAGCCTTCTTGACCTGCTCGTTCTGCAGCAACTCGGGGCCGGGGCCGGTGAGAATGGTGTGGCCAGTTTCGATGACGTAACCAATGTCAGCGATGGACAGCGCCGCGTGCGCGTTCTGCTCGACCAGGAACACGGTGATGCCCTCGGCCTTGAGCCGTTTGACCACACGAAAGATCTCTTCGACGAGCAGCGGTGCGAGTCCCATGGAGGGCTCGTCCAGCAGGAGGAGCTTGGGCCGTCCCATCAAGGCCCGGGCCATTGCGAGCATCTGCTGTTGACCTCCTGACAACGTGCCGGCCGGAAGCTGTCGCTTTTCCTTCAGAATCGGGAAGATTGCGTACATACGTTCCAGGTCGACCGTGATGCCGTTGTCTTTGCGCGTATATGCACCGAGACGCAGGTTGTCCTCGATGCTCATCGGTCCGAACACTTGACGACCTTCCGGCACCTGGCAGATACCGAGCTTCACCCGCTTTTCCGCGTGCAGGCTTGTGATGTCTTTGCCGAACAGCCGGATTGCTCCGCCGCTTGCCGGCTGCACGCCGGAAATCGTTCGCAATAACGTGGTCTTGCCAGCTCCGTTCGCACCGACAAGGGCGACCAACTGTCCTTCCTTTACTTCGAGGTCGATGCCGTGCAGCGCCTGAATGCGGCCGTAATGCGACGTGACGCCACGAATTTCCAGGACGGTACGGCGGGCGGCCGCCGGAGCGACATCCGGTGCAGCAGCAATGGGTTCGCGTCCCCCGAGGCCGACCGGCTCGGGCGCGAGCGCGACGATGCTTGCCTTAAGGGACTCGAATTCGGCCCGGACATTCGCGCCGAACAACGGATCGTCGTTGGCAAGGAACGCGGCGTCGATGGCCTGCCAATCCTCCACCTCGAGCGATCGTCGCGCCGCCGGCATGACGGTCGTTTCTTCGAGCTGTATGTGCGCCCGAAGATGCTCAGTGAAGCTCGCGAGTGCCGCGAAGAATTCCTGTTCGCTGGCGGACCGGCCCTGTTCATAGTCGCGCGCCAGCTGCCGCACGCGGCGCCGATGCTGCGGCCCGTCGCGATGCTCGCGTTCGAGGAGCGCGATGGCTTTGGAAGCGGCAGGATCACGTTCGCGAAGAAGCCGGAACAGATATCCGTCCTCTTTGGGGTGATGAACGCGGTCGACGTAAGCGTCGATGTAATCGAGCAGCTGGCCGACCGTCGCCGCAGCGGCCGCATCATGTTTGGTTGCCATCGCCTCGCGCAGGCTGTCAAGCGCGGTGGCGACTCGCCACATGCCGCGATGCTCCGCTTGGATGATGTCTAGAGCTCGCATCCCGGTCTCCTTCACGCCGAGGCGCCGAGATACGCGGCGATGACATCGGGATTGCGGCGGACTTCCTCGGCCGTGCCTTCGGCGAGTTTCTTGCCGTAGTCGAGGACGAGAATGTGGTCGGAAAGGTTCATCACGAGCTTCATGTCGTGCTCCACCAGGACCACGGTGACGCCGGCTTCGGCCACCTTCTGGATCACCGCATCGATCTCGCCTGTCTCAGTGTGATTGAGGCCAGCGGCTGGTTCGTCGAGCAGCAGTACTTTTGGCTTGGCCGCGAGTGCGCGGGCGATTTCCAGGCGCTTCAGCGCCCCGAACGGCATCTGGCTCGCGTGGCTCTTCACATATTTGCCCACGCCGACGAGGTCCATCAGCCGGGCGGCCTCCTCGCGGCACGATCTGTCGGACCGACGCAGTTTTGGGAGTCCGATCATTCCAGCAAACAGGCCGGCGTTGAGCGTGAGGTGTGCGCCGACCATCACGTTTTCGATGGCGCTCATGTTCATGCACACCTGCAGATTCTGGAACGTGCGACTCATGCCGCGCCGGGCCAGCTGATCGGGCGAAGCGCCGGTGACGTCTTCGCCGTCGAACATGATTTCTCCTTCGCTCGGCGTGTAGACACCCGAAATCAGGTTGAACAGCGTGGTCTTACCCGCGCCGTTGGGGCCGATGACCGAATGAATGGTCTTTTCCCGGACTGCGAATGACACGTCCTGAACGGCCTTCACGCCGCCAAAGGTCTTGCAGAGCTTGTTGACTTGCAGCATCACCACTGCTCCTGCGTGAGCTTCAGGCGCAGTGTCGGCACGACCCCCTTCGGCAGGAAGATCATCGTCAGCATCAGGATCAGACCGAAGATCACCGTTTCCCAGCCCTCGAAGGCCGACAAGACCTGCGGCAGCATCGTGAGCAGCGCCGCACCGAGGATCGAGCCGAACACTGAAGCCATGCCGCCGATGACGACCATGGTCACCAGTTCGATCGAGTGAAAGAAGCCGCCAATTCCTGGGGTGACGAAGCCGACGTAGTGCGCCGAGAGCGAGCCCATCAAGCTCGCGAGTACGGCCGAAAGGACGAACACGCGGACCTTGAACGCGGTGGTGTTCACGCCGACGACCCGGGCCGCGACTTCGGAGCCGTGGATGGCCTGTAGGGCGCGACCAGCCGGCGCGCCGATCAGGTTCAGCGCGAACCACGTCACGATCACCAACAGGCACGCGACCACGGCGTACCAAGTGCGCTCGCCCGCAATTTCCCATCCGGCCACAGAAAAATTGCCCACGGACATGCCGTCGGGACCGCCGGTGTATGTGGCTTCGTTGACCAGGACAATCGACAGGATGATTCCGAGGCCGAGCGTCGCCATCGCGAGGTAGTGGCCCCTGAGCTTCAGGATCGGTCGCGCAACGACGAAGGCGAGGAGCCCCGTCGCAGTGGCGCCTGCGACCATCGCCAGCGCGGGTGGCCAGGCGAAATGCGTTGTCAGAATCGCCGATGCGTAGGCGCCGATGCCGAAGAATCCGGCGTGACCGAGGCTGATCTGGCCGGTGTATCCGATCAGCAGATTGAGTCCGATCGCGACACAGGCATTAATCGCGATGCGGATGGCCACGTCGTAGTAGAACGGGTTGGGCAGCGCCAGCGGCAGCAGGGCGAGTACGACAACCAGGGCAATGAGACCGTACAAGGACCTGTTCATGATCACACCCGGTCCGTCGTCTTCTTGCCGAACAACCCTTGCGGCCGGAAGAAGAGGATGAGGAGGATCAGGACAAAGGGCGTCGCGTCCTTGTAGGCGGACGAGACGTAGCCCGCAGTCATCGCTTCCACCACGCCCAGCAGCAGGCCGCCCGCGATGGCGCCAACGCCGCTGCCGAGACCACCCAAGGTAGCGGCAACGAAGCCCTTCAGCCCCATCATGATGCCGGCGTCATAACTGGTGTACGTGATCGGCGCGACGAGGATTCCTCCCAGCGCGCCCAGAGCCGCGGCAAGTCCGAACGAGAGGAGCAGGATGAAACGCGTGTTGACACCTACCAGTTGCGCCGCGAGCTTGTTGTAGGCCGTCGCCAGCACCGCCTTGCCAAGGAGCGTGCGGCCGAAGAACCAGGCCAGCATTGCGACCACGACCAGCGTCACGCCGATTACCCAGAGACTCTGCGGCAGCAGCGTGGCACCGAGGATGGCGATCGGCGCTTCGCCGGAAAACGGAGGAAGTGCGTGGTTGCCCTTGCCAAGGAAGACCTGGACCAGGCCGCGCAGCGTCAGCGATGCGCCGATCGTGATGATGATGAGGGTAACGACCTCCGCATTGCCGGCTGGCTCGATGGCCAGCTTTTCGACGAGCAAGCCGACCAGCGCGGCGATCATCGACTGCCACCACGATAGCGATCGGGAGCGGCACCCCGGCCGTCGTCAGGACCACCGCCGCCATACCGCCGATCATGATGAACTCGCCCTGCGCGAAATTGATCACGCCCGATGCGTTGTAGATCAGCGCATAGCCGAGTGCCGCGAGCGCGTACATCGCTCCGACCGTCACTCCGGAGAACAGGAACTGCAGGAACTGGGAGATCATTCGATCCTCCTCCTTGGAGCGGAGGGCCGGTTGTTCGCCGGACCTTCGATTTTTGCCGAGCAGCGTCGACTAATCGACCAGCACCCAGTCACCCTTGCGAATCTCGAGCATCCGGAACGCGGACGGGTCAAGGCCCATGTGGTTATCGGGGGACAGGCTGAACGTGCCAGCGGTACCGACGTAGGCCTTGGTCTTCTCGATCTCGCCCCGGATCTTTTCCTTGTCGAAGGAATTGGCGCGCTTGACCGCTTCGACGTAAATCATCAGCGCGTCGTACGCATGGCCACCGAAGGTCGATACGTCTGTCTTGGTTCGCTCGCGGAACGCCTTCTCATAGTCAGTGACGATCTTCTTTTGCGGGTCGTTGGCTGGGAGCTTGTCGGCGATCAGAAGAGCCGCGGCTGGTAGGCGTACCCCATCGGCAGCCGCACCGGACAACTTGATGTATTCCTCGGAAGCGACACCGTGCGACTGGTAAACGGGAACCTTGATGCCGAGTTGCGCGATGTTCTTGGTCACTACCGCGGGACCCTGGCCAGCTCCAAAAACGAATAGCGCCTGAACCTTCGGGTTGGCCTTGATTTTGGTGAGCTGCGCGGTGACGTCGGTGTCCTTCGGTCCAAACGTTTCATCGGCGACGATTTCGATGCCGAACTTTCCTGCGACGGCGAGTGTTTCCTTGCGGCCTGATTGACCAAAGCCGCCCGTCTCCGAAATGAGCGCGACGTTGGTCAGCTTGCGCTTCTTCATGTCCGCGAACACACGCTCAGCGGCCATGCGATCGGTCGGCGCCACCTTGAACACCCACTTTTTAGTCGGCTCGATGATCGGTACGCCGGCTGCCATCGAGATGAATGGCGTCCCCGCCTTCTCGATGACGGGGATTGCCGCCATCGTGCCGCCTGTCGTCGTCCCGCCGAGGATGACATCAACCTGGTCATTGTCGATGAGCCGTTTGGCGAAGCTGTTCGACTTGTTCGCCTCACTGCCGTCGTCGTAATGAATGAGATCGATCTTGCGGCCGAGGAGGCCGCCTTCCTTGTTGATCTTCTCGATGTACATCTCGAGCGTCTTCAACTCGGGATCGCCGAGGAACGCGGCGGCTCCTGTCACCGACAGGAACGAACCGATCTTTACTGTTTGCTGCGCGAATGCCGGCATGGTCGACAGGGCTAATCCGGTGAGCGCGAACGCCAAAAGCTTGCGTGGTCCTTGCATGTGTCTCCTCCTTCGTGGTCGCGCATTCCCGGTCGGCGAATGACGTGCTCGGTGCCGGTTTGCGTCGGTTCTGTCGCCCTCGCAAGGGCAAGCAGGCTGGAGTGGACTATGCGAGAGAATTAGATAATTGTCAAGCCATTTGTAATAGGCGAATAATGTGCAATTGCGACATGCGATTAACTAATGGATAATTAAGGCAATTTAGAACCCCCGAAGCAATTGCAATCGCCTACCAGTTCACGGAAGAGGAGATCAACATGAGAAGGAGCGCCGCGGCATCCAGTCGATCGAGGTCGGTGGGCAGCTCCTGCGCGCCTCGGCCAAGAGCGATGCGCCGATGATGCTGAAGGACCTGGCGAGCGAGGCCAGGATGCCGGCCGCTAAGGCTCATCCGTATCTGGTCAGCTTCGCCAAGCTGGGTCTGATCGAACAAGATCCGACGACGGCCGCTACGACCTCGGGCGTATGGCGCTGGAGCTGGGTCTCGCCGGTCTGCAGCGTCTCGATCCGGTGCGCATCGCAACGCCTGAAATCACGACGCTTGCCGACCGGATCGCGCAGTCCATTGCGCTTGCCGTGTGGGGCAATCAAGGACCGACGATTATTCGCTTCGAGCAATCTACCCATCCGATTCATGTAAACATGCGAACCGGAACCGTGATGTCGCTTCTCAATTCCGCGACCGGGCTGGTGTTCGCCGCGTTCCTTCCACCGAAGTTGACCGAGTCTCTGATCAAGACCGAGTTGGAGCAGTACGGCGGCCACGAACCAGTCGAAGCGTCCATCGTGGAAAGGAATCGAGGCGGTGCTCGCGGAGGTGCGCTCACACGGTCTCGCGCGAGCCGTCGGTAACCCGATACCCGGCATCAACGCCTTCAGTGCGCCGGTATTCGATCACACCCACAACATCGTGCTCGCAATCACGGCCCTGGGGCCGGTCGGGACGTTCAGTTCCGATTGGCGCGGCCCGATCGCACAGGCCGTCAAGGAGACGGCAGCTGCAGTTTCGGCGCGCCTCGGTTATCGACCCTGAAGGCGCAACAGACCTTGGAATTCAGCGGGATGGCCCGATGAAGCTTTACAACTACTTCCGCAGCGGTACGTCGCATCGACTACGAATCGCGCTCAATCTGAAGGGGCTGAAATACGAATACGTGCCCGTCAATCTGCGCACCGAGCAACACCTGCAGACCGAGTTCAGGGCGCTGAACCCACAGGGCCTGGTGCCGGCATTGGTGCACGAGGAGAAGGTACTAATCCAATCCCCTGCGATCATCGAGTGGCTCGAGGAGCGCTATCCAACGCCTGCGCTGCTGCCGCCGGACTTGGACGCGCGCGCCCGGGTGCGGGCATTGGCCTCGATTGTCGGATGCGACATTCATCCGATCAACAATCGGCGCGTCCTGGAGTACTTGCGGCACCACTTTCACTCTGACGAGGCGGCGGTCGACGTCTGGTGCGCGACGTGGATCAGCGCGGGCTTCGACGCGCTGGAGGCGCTCCTTGCGGCGGACGTCAAGCGTGGTGCCTTCTGCTTTGGTAATTCGCCGACGCTTGCGGATGTGTACTTGATTCCTCAGGTCGCAAGCGCACGTCGTTTCAACGTAGATCTATCTCCTTGGCCGATCATCTGCGCTATCGACGCCGCCTGTAGTGAACACGAGGCGTTCCGCCTCGCGGCTCCGGAACGACAAGTTGATGCTACGACTTAAGGGAGCGCTTTAAGCCGCCATTTCAACGCGAAGAGGTGTCCGCTGCTGGAGAAGTTAAGTATTCCAATTCTGCCAGCTGGCGAGTCTGTCCGTTATCAGGCACACGCTTTTGACCGCTTTCGGCAATTGCCAATGACCGGAATGGGTCGAGGGTGTGTGTAAACGCGTTTGTGGACAGTGTTGAAGCGGTTGACGGGTCACGCGCAGCGGCGGTGTTGCCAATTGAGCGCGTCGGGGCCGTGTCGAGCGCACTGATCGAGCCGTTTTGGACGAAGTAAAGCGCCCTCAGGCGCCCAGCAGTCGCATCGCCTGCAGCGTTTTCGGCATCCCGAGCAGCTTGATCACCCGCTTCAGGTTGTAGGCCAGCACGTACAGGCTCATCTCGGTGCTGACGTGTTGCAGCCCACGCGTCAGGAAGTGGGTGGCGCCCATCCAGTGCTTCAGCGTGCCGAACACGTGCTCGATGGTGCGGCGACGTAACGTCATCGCCTCGGGCTTGCGATCGAGCCGCCGCTGCATCGCTTCCAGGATGTGCTCGTGCTGCCAGCGCCGGATGCGCCGGTAGTTCGAGGTGGTGCACTGTGCGCGCATCGGGCAGCCGCGGACAGGCGCTGCACCAGTAGATGCGTACCAGCAGGCCGTCTTCCTCCGCGGCTGAAGCGGTGGATGGCGCGCTCGCCCGGCGGGACACTGGTACTCGTCGTCCTTCTTGAGGTAGATGAAGTCGGCCTTGCCGAAGCGACCCTCGGCCTTGGCACCGGAGGTCATCGGCTTCGGCACCAGCGGCGTGATGCCGGCTTCGGTGCAGGCCTTGATCTCGTTGCTGTTGAAGTAGCCACGGTCGGCGACGGCCTGCATCTTCGTCTTGCCCATCTCGTCGCGCGCGGTGGTGGCCATCTTGGTCAGCTGCGCGCGGTCGTTGCCGACGTTGGTCACCTCGTGGGTCACGATCAGGTGGTGCTTGGTGTCGACCGCGGCCTGCACGTTGTAGCCGACGACGCCCGTGCCCTTGGCCTGCGAGATCATCGAGCGGGAGTCCGGGTCGGTCTCGGAGATCTGCTCGTCCGGGGTCGCTCTTCAGTTGCTCGCGGATCCGGTCCATGCGCCGCATCTGCCCGCGCAGCGTCTCGATCTTCTCGCGCAGCCGCTCGGTCTTGGCTTCCACTTCCGCCGGCTGGGTGCGGTCGGCGGTCTCCAGCGCATCCAGATAGCGCTGGATGCTCTGCTCGATCTGCTGCTGGCGCCGGTCGACCTTGTTCGGCGTGAAGTTGCGGTCGCGGCTGTTGACCGCCTTGAACTTGCTGCTGTCGATGGCCACGATCGCCTGGGTGAAGAGCTTCAGCTCCCGGCACAGCTGCACGAAGCGGCGACACACCGCGCGGATGCCGGCGCCGTTGGCGCGCCGGAAGTCGGCGATGGTCTTGAAGTCGGGCGCCAGCCGGCCGGTGAGCCACATCAGCTCGACGTTGCGCTGCGCTTCGCGCTCGAGCCGGCGACTGGAGGCGATGCGGTTCAGATAACCGTAGATGTAGAGCTTGAGCAGCACCGCCGGGTGATACGCGGGCCGGCCGGTCTCGGCCGGCTCGGCACCGGCAAAGCCGAGTGCCGTGCAGATCGAACTCTTCGACGAAGGCATCGACCGCGCGCACCGGGTTGTCCTCGGCGATGTAGTCATCCAGGCACGCCGGCAGCAAGGTCGCCTGGCTGCGGTCTTCCCCTTCGATGAAGCGCTTCATCCGGCACCCGCATCAGAACGCGTTGCCGTACTCTACGAGAGATCAGAGCGTTTTCACACA
>CAVPGM010000045.1:0-226784 GCA_963703945.1 uncultured beta proteobacterium
CGCTATGCAAAGCTTTACATAGAGCAGAGGGTTTTTGGTTCAGAGCAGAGGATTGGTTCAGCGTCGCGGCGTCTCGGTCTGCGCTCAGCGGTACGGTGCTGGTCGCCGCGGCGGTGAACCAAAAATCGCGTGTACTAAGCCGCTGGCTCGGTGTCGGCGCTATGGGCGTTGAATCAGGGCGAGGTGCGTCGCTGTGAGGCTACCGCGGCGCAGGGGGCAGACGAGATGGGGGCGCGCGTTGTCGCACTGCCGAGAGCGGGGGACCGTGCGGGCAGAGTATGCATCCGACGGCGCAGCGCAGGTTGACGGTGCGACGAGTGCGCGCCGATGGCAACGCCGGCCTGAATGCGGAGCAGCGATCGTGGCGCGACTCGATGAGCGGGAAGGTGGGCAACATCAGAGCGAGTGCGGCGGCGAACGTGCGTGCACGAGGGATCCGGCCGCGAAAGTGTCGATGCAGCCATGTGTCCGTTGCCGCAGAGGGGGCAGTCGCGTAGTGATTGGCCGGTGAGCTTCTGGTAGAGGTCGCGGTAGTCCTCCTCGGCGCGGATGGCTGGACGGTGGCGGTAGCGCTGGGCACGCAGGAGTTGGCGACAGCGCGCGAGCTTGGTTTGTCGGTAGCGGTTGGCGAGGAAGCCGTAGTGGCGGATGTGCTGCAGACCGTTCGGCAGAACGTGCAAGCAGGAAGCGGCGGATGAACTCATCGGCATCGAGTGTCATCGTCTTCTGCGCGGCGCCGTGTTTGTAGTCCTTCCAGCGGAACGTGACGCGCTGCTCGCTCAAGCTGAGCAGGCGGTTGTTGGAGATCGCGACACGATGGGTGTAGCGGCCCAGATAGTTGAGCACTTGGGGGCGCCGCCGAAGGGCGGCTTGGCATAAACGACCCACTCGGCTTGCGCGGTGGGCGCGAGGTAGGCGGCGAAGGCGTCGGGCGTCGCGCAGCGGTTCGAGTTGTCCGTAGAAGTGCAGCTGGCCGGCACGGAAGGCGTCGTGCAGCTGTTCGAGGAAGAGCCGGCGGAACAGGCGCGACAGAACCCGCACCGGCAGGAAGAAGCCGGGGCGGCAGGCGATCCAGCGCTCGCCATCGGGGGCGATGCCGCCGCCCGGCACCACGCAATGCACATGGGGATGATGCAGCAGGTTTTGTCCCCAGGTGTGCAGGATGGCGAGGAAGCCGATCTCGGCGCCCAGGTGTTGGGGATCGGCGGCGATGGTGCGCAAGGTTTCGGCGCTGGCGTGAAAGAGCAGGTCGTAGACGAGCCGTCTTGTTCTGGTAGGCAATCGGCGGCGATCGGCTCGGGCACGGTAAAGACGACGTGGAAGTACTCGACCTCGAGCAGTTCGGCTTGCCGGTCTTCGAGCCACTGCGCGCGGGCGAGCGACTGGCACTTGGGACAGGGCCGATGGCGGCAAGAGTTGTAGGTGATGCGCTGATGGCCGCAGTCGTCGCACTGCTCGACATGGCCGCCGAGGGCGGCGGTGCGGCACCGTTCGATCGCGCGCATGGCGCGCAGCTGCCCACGGCCGAGCGAATCGGCATGCGCCTGACGAAAAGCGGGCCCGAAGCGACGGAAGATGTCCGCCACTTCCAGCGACGCGGCGGCCACTGCTGTGCCCGTCAGAAATGGGTCGGCAGAGCCGGTGGCGGTGGAATCGGCTCGGGTCGGGGCAGCAGGTCAAAGGGACTCGTGGTTGCGCACACGGTCGTGGTCGCGACCTTCAGATAGCGCGCGGTCGTCGCCAGGCTGCGATGGCCCATCAGCAGTTGGATCGTGCGCACGTCGGTGCCGGATTCGAGCAGGTGGGTGGCAAAGGCGTGACGCAGAGAATGCGGCGTGATCGGCTTCTTGATCCCCGAGACGCGATGCGCCTTCTGGCAGGCCTGTTCGACGGCATGCTTGCTGATCGGCCGGCGCGGAAGATCGCCAGGAAATAGCCACTGCGTCGGCCGCGTGGCCTTCCAGTAGTCACGCAGGATGTCGAGCAGCTGCGGCGAGAGCATGACGTAGCGGTCCTTCTGGCCTTTGCCCTGCTCGACGCGCAGCATCATGCGTTGACTGTCGATGTCGGTGACCTTCAGCCGCGTGACCTCGGAAATGCGCAGCCCAGCGGCGTAGGCCGTGGTCAGAATCGTGCGGTGTTTGAGGCTGCCGACCGAGTCGAGAAAGTGAGCGACTTCCTCGCGGCTGAGGATCACCGGCAGTTTGAACGGTGCCTTCGGTAGCGGGATCTCCGCATCGACCCAGTCGCGCTTGAGCGTGACCTTGTACAGGAAGCGCAGCGCCGAGGCGACGATCGACAGGCTTCCGGGGGCGAGCTTGCGCTCGGTGGTGATGTACACCTGGTAGGCGCGAATCTCATCCGGTCCGAGTGCTTCGGGTGAACGCTGAAAGTACTTGGCGAAGCTGGAAACCTGCTGCAGGTACGAAAGCTGGGTGTTGCGAGAGAAATTGCGGATCTCCATGTCGTGCAACATGCGTTCGCGGAGTGGCGTCATGGCAAACCTCCTGCTGCGAAAGGAACAATCGATGCTGCGAACAGCACCGATATCGTTTCGCAAAAGAGCTTTGCGGGCGTCTCGACGGGGAAGGCCGCAGAACGCAGCCGAGGTCGTCGCGCCTCAGTCCCGCGTCAGCGGGTTAGTACAGCGACCCCTATGTATAGATGTCAACTATGTGTAGCTCGTCGGAGCAGGACCTGTTTGGCGCAGGCATGGCGCGGCTATGGGCGAGGTGGGTCAGCGATCTTCTGGACATAGTTTTGGCGATCCGAGTGCAGTGGTGGTCCCACTTCAGGAGACCACCATGGGCAACATTCCCGATCATCTCGCGTTATGCGCATCGACTGGCTCGCCAAGGGGCCGATCGCGCCCTACGTTGATGCGTTCAAGCAGTACCTGACCGACCGCGGCTACGCCGCGACCACGTTCGCCAACTGCTGTGCGCAGCGTCGCCCACTTCGCGCAGTGGGCGCCACGGGCGCGGCTGCGCGTGCAGCGCATCGACGAGCGCACTGTCGCCGAGTTCCTTGATGAGCATCTTCCTCGCTGCCGCTGCACTGGTCCGGTTCAGCCGCGATCCGCGCGACCTGCAGCGCCGCGCTGGGTCATCTGCTGGTGGTGCTGCGTGCTCAGGGCGTGATTGCGCCGCCGGCGGTGAGCACGACGCCGGTGGATGAGGAACTGCGTCGCTACGACGAGCACATGGACCATGTGCGCGGCCTGGCGCCGAAGACCCGGGACATGGCGCTGCGCATCGTCGCGACGGCTGCTGACCGCGCGCTTCGGCGACGGCGCCATCGACATCGCGGCGATCAAGCCCGAGCATGTTCGCCGCTTCTTCGCGCAACAGGCCAAGCTCTACAGCAAGCCGGCGAGCGCCGGCTCGGTGGTCGCATCGCTGCGCGGCTACTTCCGCTACCGCGCTTCGCTCGGCGATCGTCGTTCACGGCCTGATCGGCGCGGTGTCCTACCCCGCCAACTGGCAGCTGTCCTCGCTGCCCAAGACACTGACGGCCGAAGAAGTCGAGCAACTGGTCGGCTCGCTCGGCGAGCCCGGCCGCTCGATGCGGCGCGCCGACGCCATCGTGCGCTGCGCCCTCGATCTCGGTCTTCGCAGCGGCGAGGTCGCCCGGCTCAGCCTCGACGACATCGACTGGCGCGCCGGCACGATCACGCTGCGCCACACCAAGGGCCGCCGCGAAGACGTGCTGCCGCTGCCGGCGGCCACCGGCAAGGCCATCGCCGCGTACCTGAAGCACGAACGCCCCAAGACCCGCAACCGCGCGGTCTTCGTGCGCCACGTCGCACCACGCGACGAGCCCGTCGGCCCCGACCTCGTGCGCAAGACGATCCGCCAGGCCTATGCGCGCGCCGGGCTGCCCTACACGCGCTCGCACCTGCTGCGCCACACGATGGCCAACCGGTTGCTGGCCAGCGGCTCGTCCCTCAAGGAGGTGGCCGACGTGCTGCGCCACCGCTCGCTGAACACCACGCTGATCTACGCCAAGCTCGACAGCCGCAAGCTCGTCGAGGTCGCGCTGCCGTGGCCGGGGAGCGCAGCATGAGCGCGGCCACCTCCCTGCAAGCGCGCGTCGAGCGCTATCTGGTCGAGCGTCGCCGCCTGGGTTTCTCGCTGCGCAGGCCCAGGCCTACGCCCTGCGCAGCTTCGCGCGCCATGTCAGCGCTGTCGGCCATCGCGGGCCGCTGACCGTGGAGGTCATGGCCGACTGGGCGCGGCGCGACAGCCACGGCAGCAGTGACCCGCGCACCTGGGCGCGCCGGCTGAAGAAGCTGCGCTCGTTCACTGCGCTGGCTGCAGCAGTTCGAGCCGCGCACCGAGGTTCCCGACGACGCGATCTTCGGGCGGCTGCCCGAGCGGCAGGCGCCGCACATCTACAGCGAGCAGGAGATCGTCGATCTGCTGGCCGCCGCGCGCCGGCTCGGGCCGACGCCGGGACTGCGCGGCGTCGTCTTCGAGACGCTGTTCGGTCTGATCGCCAGCACCGGGCTGCGGATCTCCGAGGCGCTGTACGCTGCGCAACGCGGACGTCGATCTCAAGGGCGGGATGCTGACCATCCACCAGACCAAGTTCGGCAAGTCGCGCCAGGTGCCCATGCACCCGAGCACCGTCGAAGCCCTGCGTCGCTATCGCTGGATGCGCGACCTGGCGGGCGAGTCTGCTGCAGGACGATGCTCCGTTCTTCGTCGGCACCCGAGGCCGACGGCGTGGACTGCCACTGAGCGATCGCCAGGTGCATCGCGTCTTCGCCGAACTGCGCCAGCAGCTGGGCTGGCGCAACCGTGGAACTCACCACGCCCCGCGCATCCATGATCTGCGGCACACCTTCGTCGTGCGCCGCATCGTGCAGTGGCAGGCGCAGGGGGTGGATATCGATCAGGCGATGCTGTCGCTGTCGACCTACGTCGGGCACGCGATGGTGACCAACACCTACTGGTACCTCTCGGCGGTGCCGGAGTTGATGGCGCTGGCCGCCGGGCGCTTCGAGTCGTTCATGCCGCAGCCGGAGGTGCGCGATGCGTAATGCCACCGCACCGAAGCCACCGTCGTTCGCCGCGCTGGTCCAGCAGTTCTTCACCGAGTACCTGGTCGCGCAACGCGCGGTCAGCCCGCGCACGGTGGCCTGCTACCGCGATGCGTTGATGCTGTTCCTGGACTTCGCCAGCCGCAAGCTGGGCAAGGCGCCGACCGGCGCTGCGGCTGGCTGACATCCAGCCCGATCTGATCCTGGCGTTCCTCGATCATCTGGAGCACGAGCGACACAACGCGGTTCGCAGCCGCAACCTGAGGCTCACCGCACTGCGCGCGTTCCTGAAGTTCGCCGGCCGACGCGACGTGGCCTCGCTGCACGATGTCGAGCGGGCGCTGGCCGTGCCGATGAAGCGCTTCGAGCGGCCGATGCTGGGCTTCCTCACCCGAGAGGAGATGGTGGCGGTGCTCGGGCAACCGGGGTCGAGCTGGTCCTCGCAGCGCGACCATCTGCTGCTGGCCATGCTCTACAACACCGGCGCGCGGGTCTCCGAGATCATCGGCGTGCGCGTGGTCGACGTCGTCCTCGACGGCGCCGCCTGCGTGCATCTGCACGGCAAGGGGCGCAAGCAGCGATCGGTGCCGCTGTGGAACACCACCGTCGTGGAGGTCCGCGCCTGGCTGCGGCTGAACCCGACGCTGCGCGGCGAGGCCGCCTTGCTGCCCAACCGCGATGGGCAGGCGATGTCCAGATCCAACGTCGCGCAGCGCCTGGACCTCGCTGTGACCCGCGCAGCCGCCGAGCAGCCCAGCCTCCTCAAGAAGCAGGTCTCGCCTCACACGCTGCGACACACGACGGCCATGCACCTGCTGCAGTCGGGCGTGCCGTTCAACGTGATCGCGCTGTGGCTCGGGCACGAGAGCACGACGACCACTCATCGCTACGTCGAGGCCGACCTCGCGATGAAGGAGAAGGCGCTCGCGCGGCTGGAGGCGCCCGACACCAAGATGCGTCGGTACAGGGCGCCGGACTCGCTCATGCGGTTCCTGCAGACGCTGTAACTATGCGCAGACTTCGCCGGCCCCGAACGCTCACCGCCATAGGGGCCGGCGCCATCCTCTCGCGACACCTGCGCATAGTTTCGACCTGCGCATAGGGGTCGGGTCTTGTCGTTAGGCGACGCTCCAGAGCGGCCATTCCACACCGAAGGCCTGCGACTGCAAGCGAGTCTGCTCCTGGAGTTTCCAAAGACCCGGACCAATGCTTGCGGTCGGCCGAGCGGCGCCAGCCCACACTAAGTTCGAGAAACCCGAAAAAAAGGCCCGCAACGGCGGGCCTTTGGTCAGGCTGTGATCCATGCTTCGCTCGCGGTCGCCGGCCGGAGAGCTTGCTTGCGGTGAGGAGAACGCGTCAAGCACCGACGACCACGAACGATTGCACTGTGGCACCAATCGCGGCGCTGTGCATTCATCCAAATGGCTTGTGACCTCGCATCCCGCGGCCAGCAGACCTAGGCTGTCGCGGGTGGACCGACAGCTACCGCTTCTTCGCGTCGTCGGTCAGACGCGGCAACGCCGTTCCCGACGGGCTCGACAGCAGCCCCGCCCGAGCGTAGGTGAGCAGCTTTTCGCGGGTGTCGGTGATGTCGAGGTTGCGCATCGTCAGCTGGCCGATGCGGTCCTGCGGCGAGAAGCTCGAGTCGGCCTTTTCCATCGTCAGCCGCTCGGGCTTGTAGGTGAGGTTCGGCGATTCGGTGTTGAGGATCGAATAGTCGTTGCCGCGCCGCAGTTCGATCGTCACTTCGCCGGTGATGGCGCGCGCGACCCAGCTCTGCGCGCTGTCGCGCAGCATGATCGCCTGCGGGTCGAACCAGCGCCCCTGGTAGAGCAGGCGGCCCAGTTTGCGACCGTTGTCGCGGTACTGCTCGATCGTGTCCTCGTTGTGGATGCCCGTGAGCAGGCGCTCGTAGGCGATGAACAGCAGCGCCATGCCCGGTGCTTCGTAGACGCCGCGGCTCTTCGCTTCGATGATGCGGTTCTCGATCTGGTCGGACATGCCGAGACCGTGCCGGCCGCCGATGCGGTTCGCCTCGGCCATCAGTTCGACGGAGTCAGCGAACTCGACGCCGTTCAGCGCGACCGGGTGCCCTTCGTCGAAGCGGACCGTGACTTCCTCGCGCTCGATCGCAACGTCGTCGCGCCAGAAGGCGACCCCCATGATCGGCTGCACGATGCGGATCCCGCTCGACAGGTACTCGAGGTCCTTCGCCTCGTGCGTGGCGCCCAGCATGTTCGAATCGGTCGAGTACGCCTTCTCCGCGGACATCTTGTAGGCAAACCCGGCCTGGCGCATGAATTCCGACATCTCCGCGCGGCCGCCGAGTTCGTCGATGAACGCCTGGTCGAGCCACGGCTTGTAGATCTTGAGCGACGGATTGGCGAGCAGCCCGTAGCGGTAGAAGCGCTCGATGTCGTTGCCCTTGTAGGTGCTGCCGTCGCCCCAGATGTGAACGTCGTCCTCCTTCATCGCGGCCACCAGCAGCGTGCCGGTGACCGCGCGGCCGATCGGCGTCGTGTTGAAGTAGGTCAGGCCGGCGGTCGAGATGTGGAAAGCTCCGCACTGCAGTGCGGACAGGCCTTCGGCGACGAGAGGCTGCGCGGCAGTCGACCAGCCGCGCGGTTTCTGCACCGTATTCAGAGTGCACGGCGCGGGATCTCGTCGTAGTCGGGCTCGTCGGGCTGCCCCAGATTGGCGGTGTATGCGCAGGGATCGGGCTCCCTTCTTCTGCATCCACAGCAGCGCGGCGCTGGTATCGAGGCCGCCGGAAAATGCGATGCCGACTTTCTGGCCGACCGGAAGGTCCTGCAGGATGGTGGACATGAGCGATGCACCGCGAGTGAGAACTCGCAGCGATTATCCTTGATCCGCGCGGTCGTCCCGAATGTTCGCGATTCGGCGCTCAGTCGAGTCGCGCTCCGCTGCGCTTGACCGCCGCCGCCCATCGGACGCGTTCCGTCTGAATGAACGCTGCGAACTGCGCGGCCGAGCCACCGACCGGATCCCAGCCGGCGCCGGCGATGCGCGCCCTCGTCGCAGGCTCTGCGAGGACGGCATTGATTTCGCGGTTGTAGCGGTCGAGCAACTCGGCGGGCAGCGCGGCCGGCGCGACGATCCCGTTCCAGGCGACAGCCTCGAAGCCCGGGAAACCGCTCTCGGCCACTGTGGGCACATCGGGCAGACCGGACCAGCGCTTGACGCCGGTGGTGGCCAGCGCTCGCACGCGGCCGGACTGGATCAGCGGCAGCAGCGAGGTTGGGTTGGAGACGATCGCATCGACGTCACCGGCTGCGACGGCCTGCACCGCGGGCGGCGACCCGTTGTATGGAATGTGGATCATGTACAGCGCCGCTTGCGCCTTGAGCAGTTCGAAGGCGAGATGCGATGTACTGCCGTTGCCGACCGACGCGTAATTCAGTTGCCCGGGACGGGCACGAACCCACGCGATGAACTCGTCGAGCGAGCGGACGGGCAGGCGCGCGTTGATCGCCAGGATGTTGGGGGCGGTGCCGACCAGCACGACAGGAGCCAGGTCGCGCGCCGGATCGTAGGGCAGCGAGCGATAGAGCAGCGGCGCCAGGACCAGCGGGCCGGTGAACGAGAGGCCGAGGATGCTGCCGTCGGCAGCGCCTTTCGCCACCGCGTCGGTGCCGACGGTTCCCCCGGCGGCTGGCCGATTCTCGGCGACGACGATGTATCCGAATCGTTCGCGCAGCCGCTCGGCGATCAGACGGCCCAGCACGTCGATCGACGAACCGGGCGGGGCGGTCAGGATGAGTTTCAGCGTGAGTTGCGGATGGCCGGTCTGCGCGCGTACGCGTCGGGTGGCGACCAGCAGCGGTGCGAGGAGCAGGGCACGTCGCCTCGGCGAGCCGCACGCGCCGCGGTCAGCGGACATCGCGGCCGAGCAGCAGGTACTCCATCAGGGCCTTCTGGGCGTGCAGCCGGTTTTCCGCCTCGTCCCACACGACCGACTGCGGTCCGTCGAGCACGCTGGCGGTCACTTCCTCGCCGCGATGCGCGGGCAGGCAGTGCATGAAGAGCGCGTCGGGGCCGGCCTGCCGCATCATCTCGTCGTCCACGCACCAGTCGGCGAACGCCTGCCGCCGTTCTTCGTTTTCCGCCTCGTAACCCATGCTGGTCCAGACATCCGTCGTGACCATGTCCGCGCCGCGCGCTGCATCCATCGGATCTTCGAAGCAGGCGAAGTGAGGCCCCGGCGGCGCCAGTCGGGCGTCGAGTGCGTAGCCGGGCGGGGTCGAGACGTTGACGCGGAAGCCGAGCGACTGCGCCGCCTGCAGCCAGGTATAGGCCATGTTGTTGGCGTCGCCGATCCACGCCACCGTGCGGCCGGCTGATCGGGCCCGCGATGCTCGAGGTAGGTGTAGATGTCGGCCAGGATCTGGCAAGGATGGTATTCGTTGGTCAGCCCGTTGATCACCGGCACTCGCGAATGCGCGGCGAAGCGCTCGATCTTGGCCTGCTCGTAGGTGCGGATCATCACGACGTCGACCATGCGCGAGATCACGCGCGCGGTGTCCTCGATCGGTTCGGCGCGGCCGAGTTGCGAATCGCCGGTGGTGATGTGGATCACCGAGCCACCCATCTGGTACATGCCGGCCTCGAACGACACGCGGGTGCGGGTCGAGGCCTTTTCGAACACCATCGCCAGCGTGCGGTCCGCCAGGGGCTGATAGAACTCGTAGCGCTTGAAGCGCTCCTTGATCACTCGCGTGCGCTCGAAGACCCACTCGAGCTCGGCGCGCGAGAGGTCGGCGAACTGCAGGAAATGGCGGAGCGGCGCGCCCACGTCTTCAGGCGGCCCGCGCGGCCGGCGCGAGGAAGGCGCGGATCACCGGCGCCAGGCGCTCGACGATCTGCTCGGCCTCCGCTGCCGACAGGACGAGCGGCGGCAGCAGGCGGATCACGGTGTCGTTCGTGACGTTGATCAGCAGCCCGGCGGCGAGCGCCTGCTTGACCAGCTCGCCGCACGGCGCGGTCGAGCTCGACGCCGATCATCAGTCCCATGCCGCGGATCTCGACGACGCCCGCGACACCGGCCAGTTCGCGCTTCAGGCCGGCGCGCACGCGTTCGCCCTGCTCGAAAGCGTTGGCCATCAGGCCTTCGCTTTCGATGATCGCCAGCGTTTCCAGGCCCGCGCGCATCGCCAGCGGTCCACCGCCGAACGTGGTGCCGTGCTGGCCCGGGCCGAACACACCGGCCGCGCGGCCGCCGGCGAGCAGCGCCCCGATCGGCACGCCGGAGCCCAGCCCTTTCGCAAGCGTCATGACGTCGGGCTTGATGCCCGCCCACTGGTGAGCGAACCACTTGCCGGTACGACCAATGCCGCTCTGCACTTCGTCGATCATCAGCAGCCACCCGCGTTCGTCGCAGGTCCGGCGCAGCGCACGCACGTAGTCGAGGTCGGCGACCTGGATGCCGCCTTCGCCCTGCAGCACTTCGATCCAGACCGCGCGCACGCGAGGATCGGCTGCCGCGGCGCGCTCAACCGCCTCAATGTCGTTGTAGGGGATCCGGATGAAGCCGCTAGGCAGCGGATCGAAGCCCTTGCGCGCCTTCTCGCTGCCGGTGGCCGCGAGTGTCGCCAGCGTTCGCCCGTGCCAGGCGCGTTCCATCACGAGCGTCTGCGCCTCGGGTTCGCCATGCTTGTGTCCGTACAGTCGCACCAGCTTGAGCGCGCCCTCGTTCGCTTCGGAGCCGGAGTTGCCGAAGAACACTTCCTGCAGACCCGACAGCGCGCACAGCCGGTCGGCGAGTTCCTCCTGCTCGCGCACGCGGTAGACATTGGAGGTGTGGATCAGCCGACCGATCTGTTCGGTCAGCGCCGCGACCAGCCGCGGGTGCGCATGGCCGAGGCCGTTGACCGCGATGCCCGCGAGCGCGTCGAGATATTCTCTGCCCTGCTCGTCGGTCAGCCACGCGCCGCGACCGCGTGTGAACGCGACCGGCAGCCGGCTGTAGGTGTTCATCAGATGCGTCATGGCGGGCTTTCGTGGGACGGACGAAGAAAAACGCGGCGCTGGCGTTGCCGGCAGCCGCGTTTGAAGGATTATAAGGTGAGCTCCATTTCACATGCGTGAACTGCTGGGACAGTTCGACGTCGTCATCGTCGGTGCGGGGACGGCGGGCTGCCTGCTGGCCAACCGGCTGTCGGCGGATCCGCGCTGCCGCGTTGCCGTGCTCGTAGGACGGTGTGAGTTACGCCGCGCGTCGCCGTACCGGCTTGATCGCGGCGATCGGCGCGAGCGAGCGTTCCTCGCTTTCCATCAGTACGCGGATCGACGGAACGTAGCCTTGGTAGACGACGCCGTGCAGCTCGACCTTGTTCTGCACGCGCAGGTAGCGCACCAGAAAGTCGACGATATGCGGCGGTGATGCGCTGGCCGGGCACCAGAACCGGAATGCCCGGCGGATAGGGAACGATCTGGTCGCAGCAGATGCGGCCGGCAAGCTTGCCATTCAGCTGATCGTTCTCGTCGAGCAGCGGCACCAGCTCGCCGGTGGCGTAATACGCATCGCGCGGAAGCGAAACGAGTTCGGTGAACGGCGGCAGATCTGGCGTGCGGTACAGGCGACGCGGCGCCCGCTTCTCGCGGGCGATGCGCATCAGCGCGTCGTACAGCCGCGAACACTTCGAACGGGTGGTGCCGATCGTCAGCAGCAGCGTCAGCGTGTTGAAGGTCGATTTCTCGACCGTGATGTTGAAGCGAGTGTAGAGCTCGTTCTGCAGGTCGTCGACGGTCATCCCGCACGACGAGATGTCGATCGTGATCTTGGTCGGATCGAGCCGGATGCCGTCTTCGCGTACCTCCTCGGGCAGCAGATCCTCGAGTTCGAGCACGCGAAACACGCCGGTCGAGTTGATCTGCTCGCGCAGCTCGCTCGGCCAGCATCAGCGTTCGCTGCAGCAGCTTGTAGCCCTCCAGCACCGCCTGCTTGCGGCTCACATCGAGGCTCGCGATCATGCTGTACATCGGGCTGGTCGATGTATGCATGTTGAAGTTCTCGCGGAAAATGTGCTCGTTGAACGTCGGATCGTTGACGTGGATGTAGGCGGCCTGTGACAGCGCCGACAGCGTCTTGTGCGCCGACTGCGTGGCGTAGTCGGCTCCCGCCTCGAGCGCGGTGGGTCGCAGCGCCGGGTGAAAGCGCGCGTGCGCGTACCACGCCTCGTCGATCAGAACCTTGATGCCGCGCGCGTGCGCGGCCTCGATGATCGGCTTGAGGTCGTAGCGCAGCCCGTCGTAGGTGCACGAGGTCAGCACCAGCAGTTCGGCGTCCGGGTGCTCCTCGATCGCCTGCAGGATCGTCTTCTTCGGCACCGGGCCGAACACGCCGTACTTGCGGTTGACCGACGAATCGAGATAAACGGGCCGCGCGCCGGACAGCACGACGCCGTGGTGCACCGACTTGTGGCAGTTGCGGTCGAGCAGCAGCTTCTCGCCTGGAGCGATCAGCGTCTGCAGAATCACCTTGTTGGCGGTTGACGTGCCGTTGGTGGCGAAAAACGTTCGCCGTGCACCGAACGCCTTCGCCGCCATCTGCTGTGCCTCGGCGATCACGCCGGTCGGCTCCATCAGCGAATCGAGCGCCTTGACCGAAACCGAGAGGTCGGCGTCGAACACGTGCTCGCCCATGAAGTCGTAGAACTCGTTGACCCACGGGCTGCCGCGCATCGAGTCGCCGCTGGAGTGGCCCGGCGTGTGCCAGGCATCCTTGGCGGCCAGCACGTACGCCTTCAGCGCGTCGTAAAAAGGCGTGCGTGCGCGCTCGGCGATCTGTGCATTCAGGATCCGGTACATGCCGCGATAGTCACGCTCCTCGCGATAGAAATACCCGTCGACCGCTTCGGCGAACAGCGCATCGACGACCTGGTCTTCCTTTTCCTTCTCGATCAGGATGTAGATGTCGAGCTCGGGCCGGACGGCGGTGATCCGCTGCACCAGCTTCAGCGCAGACACCTGCAGGTTGCGCGTGCGTTCACCGCGTGCGCGTTCGCCGTTGCGGCGCTTGCGCGTGTCCTGCACCGCGTACAGCTTGTCGTCGACGATCACGATCTGCACGTCGCCGTCGCGCTCGATCAGGGCCAGTCCTTCGCGGGCCGTGAGCGCACCGAGGAACGAGATGCCGAACGGGTTGTCGAGCGAACGCGCCGCCGCGTTGAGCCCCTTGAGCAAATCGCGCAGGATCAGCGGCTCGTCGTTGATGACGAGCACCTTGGAAGCAGGCTTGGACATGCGCGCGGGTGGCGGGGCGGGGCGAAGGGCCGCTTTATGCGGCAATTGCGGGGCAAATGCAAGCAACAACGCGCCGTCGTCGAGTTGCGCGCCTGGGGAGCGGCCGGGGGACCGTCATGCCGCTCGGATAAAATCGCCGCTCCGTCGCGCCGGCGCGATGTCCCAGGTGCTTGCGGGACCGAGCCCGCCGTGTCAGACGCTGCCGATTCCCGCCCGCCAGGTCCCGCGAGTACTTCATCCACGGTGTCACTTCGAGCGGGCGCACGTTCCGGCCCAGCGACTGGGCCGAGCGGCTGTGCGGAGTGATGTCGTGCTACCGGCCGGGAGGCATCGCGAGCGGCCGCGACGCCTACATCGGCTATTCGCCGTACGTGCGTCCGACGGTGGTGGGCGGCGTCAAGTGCGTGGTGCTCGACGAGCGGCTGCGCGAGCTCGAGCGCATGGCCTTCGACTTCGTGATGAGCTTCGCGCGCGACAACGATCTGCAGGTGTAGGCTGTTCGACCGGGACCGCGCCGACCGGTGTTCGCTGCCGGAGTGGCGGCCCGGCGCTCAGGCCATCGCCTTGATGGCTTGCGCGAGCCGGCTCTTGTTGCGGGCGGCCGTGTTCTTGTGAATGACTTTCTTGTCGGCGATCGAGTCGATCACGCTCGTCGCCTTGCCGAGCGATTCGAGCGCTGCGGTCTTGTCGCCGGCCTCGATGGCCTTGCGAACCGACTTGACGGCTGTGCGCGCGCGTGAGCGCTGCGAGGCATTTTGCGCGTTGCGCTCGGTGGACTGGCGCGCCCGCTTGCGCGCCTGCTTGCTGTTCGCCATCTGGTTTCCTGTCGGAAGCTAGCGCTTCTGCTCTGCTGCCCTGAGTCGGTTGTGCGCTCCGCGCGGGCGATCGAACGACGATCATCGGCGAGGCAGCGCCCGGAAAAGCCGTAAACTATATCAAATCAACCGTTTACGGGCAATTCAGCGCACTGGGCCGCGGGACGGGCCGCTGCGCAGCCGACTCCGCGCCGTCCCGGCACACTCTCGCAGTGAATCTCTTCCGAGCCCTCGCGACCGTCAGCAGCTTCACGCTGCTGTCGCGGGTCACCGGACTCGCGCGCGACATGCTGATCTCGCGGCTGTTCGGTGCCAGCGCGGAGACCGACGCCTTCAACGTCGCCTTCCGCCTGCCGAACCTGCTGCGCCGGATGTTCGCCGAAGGTGCGTTCCAGCAGTCCTTCGTGCCGATGCTGGCCGACGTTCGCTCGCGCGGCGATGAGCTGCGGACCGACAGCTTTGCGGGGCACGTGGCCGGCGCGCTCTTCTGGGTCCTGCTGGCGGTGTCGATCGCCGGGGTGATCGGGGCGCCGGTGCTGGTCTGGCTGATCGCCTCGGGTCTGGCGCGCAATCCATCGGCTTTCGAACTGGCCAGCGTGATGACGCGGTGGATGTTTCCCGTACATCCTGTTCATGTCGCTGGTCGCGCTGATCGCCGGCGTGCTGAACACCTACCGGCGCTTCGCGGTCCCGGCCTTCACGCCGGTGCTGCTGAACGTCTCGTTCATCGGCTGCGCGCTGTGGCTCGCGCCGCGGCTGTCGCAACCGATCATGTCGCTGGCCTTTGCGGTGCTGATCGGAGGCGCACTGCAGCTCGGGCTGCAGTGGGCGGCACTGCGCCGGATCGGCCTGCGACTGCGCATCGGCTCTCCGCGGGCGGCGTTCAGCGACAGCGATGTGCGGCGAGTTATCGGCCTGATGCTGCCCGCCATTTTCTCGGTATCGGTCGCGCAGTTGAGCATCATCATCAACACCAACATCGCCTCGCACCTGGCGACCGGCAGCGTCACCTGGCTGGCTTTCGCCGACCGGCTGATGGAGTTTCCGACCGCGTTGCTGGGGGTGGCGCTCGGTACGGTGCTGCTGCCAAACCTGTCGGCCGCCTTCGCCGAGCAGCGTCGCGACGACTACGCGCGGCTGCTCGACTGGGGGCTGCGGCTGATCTTCCTGCTGGCGCTGCCGGCAGCCGTGGGGCTTGGTCTTCTTGGCCGAAGGCATCGTGTCAGTTCTGTTCCAGGGGCGCGAATTCACGGGCGAGGACGTACACCAGACCTCGGTGGCGGTCGTCGGCTACGCGGTCGGCCTGATCGGCCTGATCGCCGTGAAGATTCTGGCCCCGGGTTTCTACGCGCAGAAAGACGTGCGCACTCCGGTGAAGATCGCGGTTGCTGTGCTGATCGGGACTCAGTTGGCCAACCTTGTCCTCGTTCCCTTGCTTGCGCACGCTGGGCTCGCACTTTCGGTCAGCCTCGGTGCTTGCGCCAATGCGGGAGCGCTCTACCTCGGACTGAAGCGACGGGGAGTCTACGTGCCACGGTCCGGCTGGGGCCGCTTTCTTGCACGACTGGCAATCGCACTCGCCGTCCTCGGTGTCGCGCTGTTGCTGACCCAGCAGAAGATCGACTGGACCGCGCTGCAGTCCGCGCCATGGCAACGCGCCGGATTACTCGCCGCGCTGATCGCCGGCGCGGCGGGGGTTTACTTCGCTGCGCTCTTCGCGCTCGGCTTTCGGGCGCACGACTTTCGGCCGGAGCGTCCCGCGTGATCCCCACCGACCTGTCTCGCCCGAAGCTGCTGGATGAGTTGGCCGCTATTCAGACCGATGCCGATCCATCGGCCGATCCGGCGCAAACGGTCGCAGCCATCCGCGTCTGGGGTGAACAACTGCAACGCCGACTGGCATCCGACATGTCGCCTGCGCACCGCCTGCGCATGCTGCATTATTTCTACTTCGTCGAGCTCGGCTTCGCCGGCGATGTCTCGACCTACGACTCAGCCGACAACAGTTACCTGCATCGCGTACTCGAGCGCCGCAGCGGAATTCCGATCTCCCTCAGCGTGGTGTACCTGGAGATCGCGGCCGCCATCGGGCTCACGGCCGACGGCGTGTCGTTTCCCGGCCATTTCCTGGTCAAAGTCGCGATGCCGGAAGGAACGCTGCTGGTCGATGTGTTCGATCGCGGAGCACTGTTGTCCGAGTCGCAGCTGAAGCGGCGCCTGCATGCTGCGCTGGCCGGACAGCCTGCGCAGCCGTTGCCGCACTACCTGCGCGCGGCAACCGACAACGAGATCCTGGTGCGCTGGCTGAACAATCTCAAGGCGATCCATCTGGCGCGCCAGGACTGGCCGCTGCTGCTGGCGGTGGCTCATCGGCTGGTGGCAGCCAGGCCTCGCGCGGCTGACGAGCGCCTGGTGCGTGCCTTGGCTTACGAGCGGCTCGGATGTCCGCGCGCCGCCGCCGACGACCTGGCCACGTGCCTGCGGCTGCAACCCGCCGGCGCGGACGACGGTGAGATGCGCGCCAGGCTCGCGCGGCTGCAGCGCGCGGCCGGCGCGCTGCACTGAGTCGGTGGATCGCCCGCCGGTCAGCCGAGCTGCTTCAGCATCGTGTCGGCGTCACTGACCTCGAACTTGCCGGGCCCCTCGATGTTCAGCGACTTGACGACCCCGTCGTCGACCAGCATCGAGAATCGCTGGCTGCGTATGCCCATGCCGCGGGCGATCAGGTCGAGTTCCAGTCCGAGCTTCTTGGTGTAGGCGGCCGACCCGTCGGCCATCATGCGCACCTTGCCGGTCGCCTTCTGATCGCGGCCCCACGCGCCCATCACGAACGGGTCGTTGACCGACAGGCACCAGATCTCGTCGACGCCCTTCGCCTTCAGCGCATCGAACTTCGCGACATAGCCGGGAACGTGCTTCGCCGAGCAGGTCGGCGTGTAGGCGCCGGGCAGGCCGAAGATCGCGATCTTCTTGCCCTTCGACCAGGTCGCCGACCTTGAACGTGTTGGGGCCGAGCGAACAGCCCGCGGTTTCGACTTCGATGAACTCCTGCAGCTCGCCGTCCGGCAGCCGGTCTCCGACCTTGATCGTCATGGCGCATCGTCTCCGTGAGTGGTTGGCGGAAATGGTCAGTCTAGCAATGCGGCGCGACAGGCTCAGTCGCCCAGCGCAACCCCTTCGCGACGCGGGTCGGCGCCGCCGGCCCACGCCAGCGCGGCCGTCGGGCAGGCGGACGCGGACGATGCCCTGCAGGCCGCTCGCCATGTCGACTTCGCGCACGTCGTGGCCGCGCGCCTTCAGGCCGTCGATCACCGACGGCGCTGATGCGGCCCTTCTCGACTTCAGTCGGGCCGTTGCGCGAGCCGAAGTTTGGCGAGCGCGATGGCCTGCTCGATATCGAGATTCCAGTCGAGTGATGCCGACCAGCGTCTTGGCCACGTAGCCGATGATCTGCGATCCGCCGGGCGAGCCCAGCGTGGCGACCAGTGCCCGCGTCGCGCGATCGAACACCAGTGTCGGCGCCATCGAACTGCGCGGGCGCTTGCCGGGCTGCGACCCGGTTCGCCACCGGCCTGCCGTCGATACGAGGCACGAACGAGAAGTCGGTCAGCTGGTTGTTCAGCAGGAAGCCGCGCACCATCACGCGCGCGCCGAAGACGTCCTCGATCGTCGTCGTCATCGCGACCGCGTTGCCCATGCCGTCGACCACCGAGATGTGCGACGTCGCGCCGCGCGGCGGCGACGGATCCGCGGCGAGCGCGAGCGGCTGGCCGGGGGGCACACCGGGCTGCGCCGTGCCCATGCTGCGCGGGCCGATCAGCGCGCGCGCTGCTTGAGGTAGGCAGGATCGAGCAGCCCGGCGACATTGACGGGCACGAAATCGCTGTCGGCGACATAAAGCCCCCGGTCGGCAAAGGCGAGCCGTCCGGCCTCGGAGAACAGGTGTACCGCCTCGGCCTGTGGCTCGATTCCCGCACCGGCGGGAATGGGCGGCACCACGGCGATGTTGCGGTAGGTGAAGATGCCGAGCATCTGCGCGACCGCGATGCCGCCCGACGACGGCGGCGGCATGCCGCAGACGCGCCATGCCTTGTAGTCGGTGCAAACGGCTGCGCGCCGCTTAACCCGGTACGCGGCAAAGTCTGACGCATCCAGCTTGCCGGCATTCGGATGAGACCGCACCGCGCCGACGATGTCGGCAGCGATCGGACCGGTATAGAACGCGTCGGCACCTTCGGTTGCGATCGTCCGCAGGGTGGCCGCCAGCGCGGGATTGCGGATCAGCGTGCCGACCGCCTTCGGTCGTCCGTCGGCGCTCGTAGAAGTAGCGTTGCGGCCGCCGCATCGTTCTTCAGGTACTTGTCCGAAGCCAGCAGCGCGTTGCAGCCGCGGCGACATCGGAAATCCGTGCTCGGCGAGCCGGATCGCCGGATCGAACAGGCGCGACCACGCCAGCTTGCCGTATTGCCGATGGGCGACTTCGAGCAGGCGAACCGTTCCCGGCGTGCCGACCGAACGTCCGCCGACCACCGCCTCGTAGAACGCCATCGGCGTGCCGTCCGGCCGCAGGAACAACGCGTCGGTGGCCTCCATCGGCGCGGTTTCGCGTCCATCGAACGCGACGACGCGTGTCCCGTCCCAGTGCAGCAGGAACGCGCCGCCGCCGAGCCCCGAGCTTTGCGGCTCGACCAGCGTGAGCACGGCCTGGATCGCGATGGCGGCGTCCACTGCGCTGCCGCCGGCGCGCAGGATCTCGAGTCCGGCCCGCGTGGCGAGCGGATTCGCCGAAGCCGCCATGTGGCGCTGCGCGACGACCGTCGTCAGGCCGGCCCGGAACGGCGATGAGGGCTCGGGTTGCGACGGCCGGTCCGGCGGCGTGCTGCACGCCGCCGCGATGGCGGCGACGAGCAGCGCGACCGCGCGGCCGATCGCTTTCATCCGGCAGTTCGCCGGCTTCATCCGACCCTACTTCGGCTGCATCCGGATCGCCCCATCGAGCCGGATCGTCTCGCCATTCAGCATCACGTTTTCGATGACGTGACGCACCAGCGCCGCGTACTCGTCGGGCTTGCCGAGGCGCGACGGAAACGGGACCTGCTTGCCGAGCGAATCCTGCACCTCCGGCGGCATGCCGAGCAGCATCGGGGTGGCGAACAGGCCCGGTGCAATCGTCACGCAGCGGATTCCGCTGCGCGACAGGTCGCGGGCGATCGGGAGCGTCATGCCGACCACTCCGCCCTTGGAGGCCGAATAGGCGACCTGCCCGATCTGTCCGTCGAACGCTGCGACCGAAGCCGTATTGACCAGCACACCGCGTTCGCCCTCGGCCGTCGCGTCCTGCGCGGACATCGCCTCGGCGGCAAGCCGGATCATGTTGAAGGTCCCGATCAGGTTGACGGTGACGACGCGCGCGAATGACGCCAGAGAATGCGGCCCTTCCTTGCCGACGGTCTTCTCGCCGATCGCGATGCCGGCGCAGTTGATCAGCCCGCGCAGGGTACCCAGGCTGCGAGCCGCATCCATTACGGCGCGCCCGTCGGATTCGCTGGCGACATCGCACTTGACGAACCGTGCACTGGCGCCGAGCTCGCGCGCAAGCGCCTCGCCCGCGCTCGGCCTGCACGTCGGCGATCACGACCTTGCCGCCATTTTCGCGCCAGCATGCGCGTCGTGGCACCGCCGAGCCCGGACGCGCCTCCGGTCACGATAAAGGTGTTGCTCCTGATCTGCATGAGGTCTCCCCGAGTGGCAGCGAGGAGTGTAGAGGAGGCCGGGCCCCGCGCGCCGCGCCGGCGCGTGGCGGCGTCAATGAAAGGTACAGCGTGCGTACAACCAGAGTGCGCCGTTGGGTTCGCCGTCCGCGTTGACGCCGGCGCGGGCGCGTAACATCGGCAGCAGACATTGCTCAGTCACGAACCCGGCGGAGTTCATCCAGCTCTTCATCGAGTCCGACGGCAGGCCGATGATGATCTTTGGCCGGGTGTAGAGGCCGTCGATGCCTTCGCGCGCCGCTTCGACCTGCACTGCTCCGCCCAGCACGCTGTAGTCGCGTAACTGCCAAGCGGTGCTGGACGCAGGTGCAGACGCGGTGGGTGCCGGCACCGCAGGGCCGGGAATGGCGCGAGTGTCGCGAAACGCGTAGGGACGAAGCACCGAGTCGGGGATGGTCTCGACCCTCATTTGAGCGACTGCGGCGGGACCGACCGCGATCCAGGCCCCCAGCAGATGCAGGAGGGCCGCTTGCAGAAATCGAAAAGTGGTCATGTGCATCGGGCGACCGTAGCTCCGCCGAGCCCGCACTCGCAAGTGAAGATTACTGTGGCGCAGGCCGGACTTTCGTGACAAGAGTCCAATCGGATGACTAAAGTCCGTTGTCCGGCGCGTGTCGATCGATCCGGAGCTGACAAGAACATCGGAGGGGAGACGGTCATGGGACGGGGGCGCGAGCTGCTGCAGGGGCTCAGGAATTTCGAGAAAGGCAAGATCGTCACCGCACGGGAAGCGGTACAACTGATCCATGACGGCGACACGATCGCCACCAGCGGATTCGTCGGCATCGGTTTCCCGGAGAACATCGCCGTCGCGCTCGAACAGCGCTTCGTTGAGTCGAGCGAGAAGGAGCCGGACGGCGTCGGCAAACCTGAAGGGCTGACCTCGTCTACGCAGCGGGACAGGGTGACGGCAAGGAGCGCGGCCTCAACCATCTCGGGCACCCGGGTCTCGTTCGACGCGTGATCGGCGGCCACTGGGGACTCGTCCCCGCAGCTGCAGGCGCTGGCGATCGCGAACCGGATCGAGGCGTACAACCTGCCGCAGGGCGTCATCACGCATCTGTTCCGCGACATCGCGGCCCACAAGCCGGGGCACCTGTCGCGCATCGGGCTCGACACCTTCGTCGACCCGCGCCACGGCGGCGGCAAGATCAACGAGCGCACCACCGAGGATCTGGTCGAACTGATGACGGTGGGCGGCGAGGAGTTTCTGTTCTACAAGACGTTTCCGATCCATGTCGGCATCGTGCGCGGCACCACCGCCGATCCCGACGGCAACATCACGATGGAACGCGAGGCGCTGACGCTCGAGGCGCTGGCGATCGCGATGGCGGCGCGCAACTCAGGCGGCATCGTCATCGTGCAGGTCGAGCGCGTGGCGGAGCGCGGCTCGCTGAATCCGCGCCAGGTGAAGATTCCCGGGGTGCTGGTCGACTGCGTGGTGGTGGCGGAAAAGCCCGAGTACCACATGCAGACGTTCGTCGAGCAGTACAACCCGGGCTTCGCCGGCGAGATCCGCGTGCCGGTGAGTTCGCTGGCGCCGATGCCGATGAGCGAGCGCAAGGTCATCGCGCGCCGGGCCGCGCTCGAATTGCAGGCGAACAGCGTGGTGAACCTCGGCATCGGCATGCCCGAGGGCGTCGCCGGTGTCGCGACCGAAGAAAAGGTGATCGACCTGCTGACGCTCACAGCCGAGCCCGGCGTCGTCGGCGGCATCCCGGCCTCAGGGCTGAATTTCGGGGCCGCGGTCAATACGCAGGCCATCATCGATCAGCCGTACCAGTTCGATTTCTACGATGGCGGCGGTCTCGATCTCGCGTTCCTCGGCCTGGCGCAGGCCGATCGCGAGGGCAATCTGAATGTCAGCAAGTTCGGGCCGCGACTGGCCGGTGCAGGAGGATTCATCAACATCTCGCAGTCGTCCAAGCGAGTCGTTTTCGTCGGTACCTTCACTGCAGGCGACCTGCAGATTCGCATCGAGGACGGCCACTTGCACCTGCTGAACGACATCGGCCCGCGCAAATTCGTTGCGCAGGTCGAGCACCGCACGTATTCAGGCTCAGAAGCACTGCGGCGTGGACAGCCGGCGCTGTACATCACCGAGCGCTGCGTGTTCCGCCTGGGCGAAGGGGGCCTCGAGCTCGCGAAGTGGCGCCCGGGGTCGACATCGAGCGCGACATCCTGGCGCGGATGGACTTCAAGCCCGTGATTCCGCGCGATCCGGTGCTGATGGATGCCGCGATTTTCGGACGTCGAACCGATGAATCTGCGCGAGCGCATGCTGGCGGTGCCGCTCGCCCAGCGCTTCGCCTACGACGACGAACACAATGTGCTGTTCATCAATTTCGAGCGTCTGTCGGTCCGCACTTCGGACGATGTCCAGGCGGTGTACGACGAGATCAAGCGCCGGCTGGACACGATCGGGCACAAGGTCTACGGGATCGTCAACTACGACCACTTCGACCTGGCGCCTGAGGTCTCGGACGAATACGCCGAGATGGTGAAGCGGCTGGTCGACCAGTATTACTTCGGGGTCAGCCGCTACACGACCTCCGCGTTCCTGCGCGCCAAGCTCGGCAAGACGCTGATGCAACGCGGACTCGCGCCGCACGTCTACGAGTCGGCCGCCGATGCGTTGCGGCACGTGCGTGACGCGTAGGCGGCGCCAACGCCGGTCAATCCGCGTCGCTTGCTGCGCCGAGCGCGCGCTGCATGATCACGATGTCGACCCAGCGGTCGAACTTGCGGCCGACCGCCTTCAACACGCCGACGTCCTCGAAGCCGCAGGCTCGGTGGACGCCGATCGAGCCCAGGTTGCCGGAATCGCCGATGACTGCAAGCATCTGGTGCAGCCCCTGGGCGCTGCAGCGGTTGATCAGTTCGTCGAGCAGCCCCTTGCCGACGCCGCGTCGGACCGCAGTCGGAGCCACGTAGACGGAGTCTTCGACGGTGTAGCGGTAGGCCGCACGTGTGCGGAAATGATTGGCGTAGGCGTAACCGAGCACCTTGCCTGCCTCGACGGCGATCAGGTACGGATAGCCGGCCGCCGTGATCTGCGCATGACGCAACTGCATCTCGCGCGCATCGGGTGGGTCGGTCTCGAATGTGCCGAGGCCGTGCAGCACATGGTGCGCGTAGACGGCCTGGATCGCGGGAACGTCCGCGGGCAGCGTGGCACGGATTTCCATGGCTGGAATGGGCCCGCGATGTCAAACAGCGCCGCCGGCGGGCCTGCGCCGGATCGCGGTCAGTGCAGCGTCACGTCGACGCGTCGCGCCTCGCGCGCGTCGTCGCCGCCGGTCGTGACCGCGGGCTTCGCCAGTTCGATGCTGCGCTCGCTGACACCGGCAGTTGCGAGCAGGTCACGCACCGCCAGCGCGCGTTGCTTGGCCAACTCGGCGTTTGCCGCGGCGTCTCCGCTGGCGTCGTGATAGCCGGACACGACGAGCGCGGACTGCGATTCCTGGGCGGACCGGATCAGCGGCGCGAGCCGGGTCAGCGCATCCGCCGGCAGGTCGGCCTTGCCCAGTTCGAAGTACAGCTTCACCGTCAACGCGCGCGCCGCCGGAGCGGCCGCGGAGGGCTTCCTGCCGATCTGGCCGACCGCACTGCCGGCCGCGATGCCGATCGTGAAGATCGAAACAAAAATCGCCAGCGCGATCGCGATGGCGAGTGCGAACCCGGTTTCCCTGTCTGCTTCGTCGAACATTGGGTCTCCGATCACCGCAACACGATGTCGACCCGGCGCGCGTCGGCGTCGCTGCCCTGGCCGGTGATCACTTCAGTCGGTTTGACCAGCGTCACGCGCTCTGCCGCCACGCCCTTGGCGATCAGTTCATCGCGCACCGTCATCGCGCGCTGCTTGGCGAGTTCGAGGTTCTTGGCCTTGTCTCCGGTCGGATCCGCGTAGCCTGAAAGCTCGATGCTGGCCTGAGAATTGGCCCTGAGCGCCTGCGCGTAGCCATCGACGATGAGCTTGCCTGCGGCGGAAATCGTATCGGAGCCGGTGTCGAAGTGCACGCGCATCGGCACTCCGACGACTACGACGACGGGCACGGCGATCGGGACGGCGACGGCAACACCGGGTGGCGTCGCCGCTGCGGTGGCCGGCTTGCCGCCGTGGATCGTCGCGATGATCGGAACGATCAGCAGCGCGACGATGTTGATGATCTTGATCAGCGGGTTGACCGCTGGGCCCGCGGTGTCCTTGTACGGATCGCCGACCGTGTCGCCGGTGACCGCGGCCTTGTGCGCGTCCGAGCCCTTGCCGCCGTGGTGACCTTCCTCGATGTATTTCTTGGCGTTGTCCCACGCGCCGCCGCCGGTCGTCATCGAGATCGCGACGAACAGTCCCGTGACGATCGTTCCCATCAGCACGCCGCCGAGCGCCGCCGGTCCGAGCAGCACGCCGACCACGATCGGCACCAGCACCGGCAGGATCGACGGGATCATCATTTCCTTGATCGCCGCCGAAGTCAGCATGTCGACTGCCTTGCTGTAGTCGGGTTTGGCCTTGTATTCCATGATCCCCGGGATCTCGCGGAACTGGCGGCGCACCTCGTTGACCACCGAACCGGCCGCGCGGCCAACGGCTTCCATCGCCATCGCGCCGAACAGGAACGGGATCAGGCCGCCGATGAACAGGCCGATGATCACCAGGTGATTCGACAGGTCGAACGTGGTCGAGATGCCCGCGCTGCGCAGTCCTTCGGTGTAGTCGGCGAACAGCACCAGCGCGGCCAGTCCGGCCGAGCCGATCGCGTAACCCTTGGTCACCGCCTTGGTCGTGTTGCCGACGGCGTCGAGCGGATCGGTGATCGCGCGCACTTCCTTCGGCATGTCCGCCATCTCGGCGATGCCGCCGGCGTTGTCGGTGATCGGACCGTAGGCGTCGAGCGCGACGATGATGCCGGTCATCGACAGCATCGAGGTGGCCGCCACCGCGATGCCGTACAGCCCGGCCAGCCAGTACGAGGCGAGGATCGCTGCGCAAATGGCGATCACCGGCCAGGCGCAGGCCTTCATCGACACCGCGATGCCCGCGATGATGTTGGTCGCATGACCCGTGGTCGACGCCTGGGCGACGTACTTGACCGGGCTTGAACTGCGTACCGGTGTAGTACTCGGTGATGTAGACCAGCGCTGCCGTCAGCACCAGACCGACCACCGCCGCCAGATAGAGATTCATCACGGTGACGCCGCCGCTGGCGGCGACCGGTCCTAGGATCCAGTTGGTGACCGGCCAGAACAGCACGAGCGAGATCACGCCGGCGACGATCAGGCCGCGGTACAGCGCGTTCATGATCTTGCCGCCGTCGCGTGCCTTGACGAAGAAGCAGCCGACGATCGACGACAGGATCGACACGCCGGAAATCACCAGCGGATAGATGATGCCGGCGTCGCCCGCATCCTTGAAGACGAAACCGCCGATCAGCATCGTCGCGACCACCGTGACCGCGAAGGTCTCGAACAGGTCCGCCGCCATGCCGGCGCAGTCGCCGACGTTGTCGCCGACGTTGTCGGCGATCACCGCCGGATTGCGCGGGTCGTCTTCCGGAATGCCGGCCTCGACCTTGCCGACCAGGTCGGCACCGACATCCGCACCCTTGGTGAAGATGCCGCCGCCGAGTCGCGCGAAGATCGATATCAGCGACGCGCCGAAGGCGAAGCCGATCATCGGGTGCAGCAGTTCGCGCGTGGCGACAGCGGCATGGGTCGCTTTGAGCAGCCAGTAGAAGCCGGCGACGCCGAGCAGACCGAGGCCGACCACCAGCAGGCCGGTGATGGCACCGCCGCGGAACGCGATGTTGAGCGCAGGATTGAGGCCCTGGGTCGCCGCCTGTGCGGTGCGCACGTTGGCGCGGACCGAGACGTTCATCCCGATGTAGCCTGCTGCGCCGGACAGCACGGCGCCGAGCACGAAGCCGATCGCTGTCCACAGGCCGAGCTGCGGCACGACCGCGATGATGATCGCGAGCACCACGCCGACGATGGCGATCGTGCGGTACTGCCGGTTCAGGTAGGCCTGCGCGCCGGCCTGTATGGCGGCCGCGATCTCCTGCATCCGCGCGTTGCCGGCGGGCTGCTTCAGGATCCAGGAAATCGACCACGCGCCGAATACCACGGCCGCGAGGCCGCAGAGCAGCGCGAGTGTCAGTCCAGACATGATGTTCTCCTCATCGAAACTTCCAGATCAAAACGATTCGAATCGAATGTCACGACGACAGCGCCGCGAGCGCGCGCTGCCTGATTTCCTCGACTGTGCCGACGCCTTCGACGCGGCGGTAACGCGGCGCGCCGGGCGCGCCGCTCTGCGCCCATTTCGAGTAGTACTCGATCAGCACGCTGGTCTGTGCGTGATAGACCTCGAGGCGCTTGCGCACCGTGTCCTCCTGGTCGTCATCGCGCTGGATCAGCGGTTCGCCGGTGAGGTCGTCCACGCCCTCGCGCTTCGGCGGGTTGAAGCGCACGTGGTAGGTACGTCCGCTGGAAAGATGCACGCGCCGACCGCTCATCCGCTCGATGATGTCGTCATCGGGCACCGCGATCTCGAGCACGACGTCGATCGCCACCCCGGCCTGCTTCATCGCCTCGGCCTGCGGGATCGTGCGCGGAAAACCGTCGAACAGATAACCGTTGGCGGTATCGGGCTGCCGCAGGCGATCCTTGACCAGCCCGATGATGATGTCGTCGGACACCAGTCCGCCCGCATCCATGACGCGCTTGGCGGCGATGCCGAGCGGGGTGCCGGCCTTGACGGCGGCGCGCAGCATGTCGCCGGTTGAAATCTGCGGGATGCCGAAGCGCTCCTTGATGAACGCGGCCTGCGTGCCCTTGCCGGCGCCCGGTGGCCCAAGCAGTATCAGTCGCATCCCCGTTCCCTCGCTCGACTTGCTTCGTCGTTGTTCGTCGCGTTCTGCGTCGCGCTGTGTGCGGTCGGTCCGCCGACGGCGGCCGCTGCGCTGCCAAGGCCGCTGCGCTGCCAAGGCCGCTGCAACCCGCTGCCTTTGCAACCGCCCGTTGGCGCCAAAACCGCGGGATTCTACCCGGATCGAACGGCGCGCCAGACCTCGGCTGCATCCCCGCAAAGTGCGGCGCTGCGCCCTGCCGGAGTGCCGAGGCGGATCAGGGAGCGCCGCCGACCTTCGTCGCTTCGAGGTTCAGCACGTTGTCCGGCCGATGGACGACGGTCACGTTGCTGCGCATCGCCCACGGAATCATCTGGCGATGCAGCGGCACATGGTGGAGCTGCGCGTTGTGCTCGGCGATCGCCTGCCGGATCGTCTCGCGTCGCCTGTCGGCGTTGGGCTCGCTCGCCGCGGCGTCGATCAGTTCGTCGAGCTTCGGATTCGAATAGCGGCCGTAGTTGAAGGAGCCGTTGCCGGTCTTATCGTCCTTCGAGCGCAGCACCGCCGACAGCGTCGTCTGCGCATCGGTGATCGCCCCGCCCCAACCGAGCATGAACATGCTGGTGTCGTACTTCTCCAGCTTCGGGAAGTAGGTCGCCCGTGGCAGCGTGGTGACCTTGGTCACGATGCCGATCTTCGTCAGCATCGCGGCGACGGCAATGCAGATCTCCTCGTCGTTGACATAGCGGTTGTTCGGGCAGTCCAGCGTGACCTCGAAGCCGTTCGGATAGCCGGCGTCGGCCAGCAACTGCTTGGCGCGCGCCGGATCGAAGGGCAGACGTTTCTCGGCATCCGGGTTGGACGCCAGGATCGACGGCGTGATGCCGCCGGTCGGCACCGAGAAGCCACGCATCGTGCGCGTGCGGATCGCCTCGATGTCGATCGCCTGGTAGACCGCCTGACGTACGCGCGCGTCCTTGAACGGGTTCCTGCCCTTGACGTTCGAATACAGCAGTTCGTCGCGTTGCTGGTCGAAACCGAAGAAGATGATTCGGTTCTCCTGCCCGCGGATCACCTTGAGGTCCTTGTTTTCCTCGAGTCGACGCATGTCCTGCGGCGGCGGGTCGAGGACGAAGTCGACCTGGCCGGACAACAGTGCGGCGGTGCGCGTCGCATCCGCGCTGACCTGGGTGTAGACGACGTCGGTGACGTTGCCTGTCGCGCGGCCGTCGGCAATGCCCCACCAGTCCGGATTGCGCTTGAGCACGGTCTTCACTCCGGGCTCGCGCGACACCAGGATCCACGGTCCGGTGCCGTTGGCATGGAGCGACGCGTAGGTCTCTTCCTTGCCCTTGAAGTCGAGCGGCCGTTCGACCTTGTGCTGGGTCGCCCACGCCTTGCTCATGATGTAGATCGTGGCCGCATGCTCGAGCGTGATCGGATTGGGCTTGTCCTGCACGAACTCGACGGTGTAGTCGTCGATCTTGCGCGGTTTGCCGACTGGAAACGAGTACTGGCGCAGCAGCGAGTTCGGATGCTGTGCGCGTTCGTACGAGAAGACGACGTCGTCGGCCGTGAAAGGTGTTCCGTCGTGGAACTTGACGCCCTTGCGCAGCGAGAAGCGCCAGGTTGTCGGGTTGACCTGCTGCCAGCTGACGCGCAAGGCCTGGCACCAGTTTCAGCGAGTTGTCGCGCATGACCAGCGTGTCGTGCACGGCCTGCGAGAACTGGTTGGTCAGGCTTTCGTTCTGCGAATACGGATCGGCCGTCTGCGGATCTCCTGCCGAAGCCCAGCGCAGCGTGGTGGCGTCGACGGGGCCGGCCAGCGCAAGGATGGCCACTGCAGCCACCAACCGGTCTCTCATGGTTGCCCCCGTTTGAAAGGAGGCGAGTTTATCTCTACGTCACCCAGCCGGCACGAACGAGTGCGAGGTCGGCGGGCGTGTCGACTCCAGGCGGAAGCGGGCCTGCCAGGTCGACCACCGCGATCGAATGACCGTGGCGAAGCGCGCGCAGTTGTTCGAGGCTTTCGAATTCTTCAACGGGATCGCGTGCGAGAGCAGGAAATTGCAGCAGGAACCGCGTGCGGTAGGCGTAGATGCCGATGTGGCGGCGTGCCGGCAGGGCAGCCGGCAAACGCGTGCGGTCGACCGCGAACGCATCGCGCGGCCAGGGAATGGGCGCTCTCGAGAAATACAGCGCACGATTGTTCAGGTCGACCACCACCTTGACGACGTTCGGATCGAGGAACGAGGACACATCGTCGGCGTCCAGTGGGCACGCCGCGGTCGCGACCTCGCACCCGGCATCGGCAACCAGGGCAGCAGCGACCTGCCCGATGACCCGGGGCGGGATCAGCGGTTCGTCGCCCTGCACATTGACGACGATTTCGTCGGGCGCCAGCTGGAGCAGGCGGGCCGCTTCGGACAGGCGATCGGTGCCGGTCGGATGCTCCGCAGAAGTCAGCAGGCACTCGACGCCGTGGGCGCGGCAGGCGGTCGCGATCTCCTCGCTGTCGGCGGCCACGACCGTGCGCTGAGCTCCGGCCGCGCGCGCCCTTTCGGCGACCCGCACCACCATCGGAGCGCCGCCGAGGTCGGCGAGGGGTTTACGCGGCAACCTGGTCGACGCCAGCCGTGCAGGAATGATGACGACGAAGCCTGCCATGCCCGCGCAGGCCGCATCAACGGCCGAGTTCGGCCGGCTCGACCTTGCGCGCCTCGGATTCGAGCATCACCGGGATATCGTCGCGGATCGGGTAGGCGAGTGCGTCGGCCTTGCAGATCAGTTCCTGCGCGTCCTTGCGGTACTCGAGGCTGCCCTTGCAAACGGGGCACACGAGGATGTCAAGCAGGCGGTGATCCATCGGGATGGCCTCGCGGCTCTTTCAGGCGGTTGACGATCAGTTCGACGAGCCCCGCGTCGATCGTCGCCGACAGCGGAACGACCCAGATGCGCCGATCGGACCGCAGCGCTTCGATCTGAATGCATTTTACGGCGTCCTTTTCGGTGATCAGCACAAACGGCGTCTGCACCTCTGCAAATGGATTGACGCGATAGTCGTAGTGGTCGGGCAGCGCAAGCGGATCGATTGCGAGGTCCTGCTCGCGCAGCATCCTGAAGAAACGCTCCGGCACCCCGATGCCGGCCGCGGCGGTCACGCCGAGCGCGGAATCGCGCTGGCGGGCGGCGAGTTCGCGAAGCGACATCGTGTCCGTCTGCTCGGCCAGGCGATACATCCGGTCGGCAAGGCGCGTGCGCATCGCGAAGCAGGGGACGCGCTCCGACGGCACGGCTTCGCTCCCGTGCAGCACGATCGCATCGACCGACGCCAGCCGCGCTGCCGGCTCGCGCAGCGGCCCGGCCGGCAACACCCAGCCGTTGCCAAGGCCGCGCTCGTCCAGCAATGCGATCTCGAAGTCGCGGGCCAACCGCAGGTGCTGCAGGCCGTCGTCGGCAACGATGAGATCGCAGCCCCGATGTGTCCGCAGCAGCGCCTCGGCGGCCGCCACCCGGTCGGCGCCGATCGCCACAGGTGCCTGCGTCGAGCGCGCGATCAGAAGCGGCTCGTCGCCGACCTCGGCCGCGGCATCGTTGGGACCGATCAGGCGAGATGCGCGCGCCGTCCCGCCGTAGCCGCGCGAGATCACGCCCGGTCGCAAGCCGCGCAACTGCAGCGCCCGGACCAGTGCGATGACGAGGGGCGTTTTGCCGGTGCCGCCCACGTACAGATTGCCGACGACTACCACTGGCACAGCAACGTGTTCGCTGTGCAGCAGGCCGCGTTGATACGCGCCGCGGCGGGCGCGCATCAGCGCGCCGTACAGCAGTGCGAACGGTGCCAGCATCCAGGCCAGCGCGCCGCGCCGCTGCCAGGCCGAAGTGATGGCGGAACGAAGGCGCGACTCGGAAGGCACCGCGATGCTTAGCGGCTGCCGGCGGCGCGTTGCGTGGCGAAGCTGATGCGGACGATGCCGGCCAGGCGCGCGGCTTCCATCACGCTGATCACCGACTGGTGAGATGCCTGTGCATCCGCATTGATGACAAGCAGCAGGTCGTCGCGACCCTGCGCCGCTTTGGCGAGGACGTCGGCCAGGCTTGCTGCATCGGTCACTGCAAGTACGGTGCGATCGAGCGCGTATCGGCCATCGGCAGTGACCGCGATGTTGATGATCTGCGGCGGCGTTGCGGGCGTCGTCGCCTCGGCCGACGGCAACTGGACCTTGAGCTCGGCGAATCGCGAGTACGTTGTGCTGACTGCCAGGAAGATCAGTACGATCAGCAGGACGTCGATCAGCGGGATCAGATTGACCTCGGGCTCCTCCTCGAACGAACGCCGGAAGCGCATCAGCCTCTCCGGTCTCCGTAGACGAACTCGAGCAGCCGCTCGGCCTGTTCCTCCATGTCGACCAGATAGTCCTCGACCAGCCGCCGGAAGTACCGGTGCGCCAGCACCGCGGGCACGGCGACGATGATGCCGAAAGCGGTGCAATAGAGCGCGATGGAAATACCCTTCGCAAGGTCCTGCGGACTGGTTCCGGCCTGCTGCGAGGCAAAGATATGGATCATGCCGACGACGGTGCCGAACAACCCCAGCAGCGGCGCGATCGAGCCGATCGAACCCAGCAGCGTCAGGTTCTTGGTCAGATGGTTGGCCACCACCGCGCCGGCGGCCTCGATCTGCTGCATTGCGCCCTCACGCAGCACGCGCTCGTTGCGCAGTCCGGCAGCCAGCACGCGCCCCAGCGGTGAGTTCTGCTCGAGCTTGCCGAGGATGTCCGGCGTGACGGTCTTCTTTCTTGCCAGACCGACCACGTCGTCCAGCAGTCCGCTCGGTAAGATGCGCGCGCGTCGCAGCGCCACGGTTCTCTCGATGATCAGCGCCAACGCAAGGATGGAGGCGACGATCAGGGGCCAGACCGGCCAGCCCAACTCGGCGATGATGGCGAACAAAGCAGCGGATCTCCGGCGCAGGATGCGCGAAAAGCGCGAAGCGTAGTGGCGGGCATGGGGACCTGCAAGTTTCCACAGTTCCTGTGGACAAGTATGTGAGCAACTTCGATTGAGGCTGAGCTAAGCCTTTGTTGCAGCAAGCTTTGCCGGCCCTGCACAGCGATTGAGCAGATGGGAAAAAGTCAACAAATCAACACGTTGAGCCGCAGTAGGCCGTTTGCACGAGGCTCGGCGGGCGAAGTTCCGCGCAAGTTGCGCGCTCTGTGGACAGTTTCCGGCCGGAAACCCGCATGGTGCTTGGATCTGAGTCCGCCGATGCAGCAACGGCGCGGGCGCCGCTGACAGTTTCCGCGCTAAACCGCGCGGTTTCGGGCTTGCTCGAACGCAGCTTCCCGCTGGTGCGGGTGCAGGGCGAGATCTGCAACCTGACCCGCGCTGCCAGCGGACATTGGTACTTCGGTCTGAAGGACGACATCGCGCAAGTACGGTGCGTGATGTTCCGTGCGCGCAACACTCTGATCGACTGGATCCCACGCGAAGGCGACGACGTCGAGGTCTCGGCGCTGGTGTCGCTGTACGAAGCGCGCGGCGAATTCCAGTTGAACGTCGAATTCATCCGACGCTCCGGACTCGGCCGCCTCTACGAGGAGTTCCTGCGACTGAAGCAGCGACTGGCCGCGGAAGGACTTTTCGACCCGGCGCGAAAGCGGCCGCTGCCCCGGTTTCCGCGCGTGGTGGGTGTTGTCACGTCGTTGCAGGCCGCCGCCCTGCGCGACGTGGTCAGCGCGCTCGCGCGACGCGCGCCGTACGTCGGCATCGTCGTCTACCCGGTTGCGGTCCAGGGCGTCGGCGCAGGAGCGCAGATCGCCGCCATGCTGGCGCGAGTTTCCGAGCGCAAGGAGGTCGACGTCGTGCTGCTGGTGCGCGGCGGCGGCTCGATCGAGGACTTGTGGGCGTTCAACGAGGAGACGGTGGCGCGGGCGATACGCGCGTGCTCGATTCCGGTCGTGGTCGGCGTCGGACATGAATCGGACTACACGATTGCGGACTTTGCAGCCGACGCGCGCGCGCCGACACCGACGGCCGCAGCCGAAGTGGTCGCAACCGAACTGGGTGCGCTGTGGGACGCGCTACGCACCCGCCTGGTGTCGTTGCGCCACGGTCTAGGGCGGGCGAACGCGCAGGCGCAGCAGCGGCTCGACTATGCCGCACGTGCGCTGGCATCGCGAACTCCGTCGCGGGGCCTTGCGAACCGGATTGACGCCCTCAGTGCACGAGCCGCACGCCTGACGCTCGCACGGCTCGGAAGCGCGCGCGAGCGCAGCAGCGTGGCCGTGCAGCGACTGGCGGGTGGACGGCCGAGCTCACGCTTTCTCGCCACCGCAGTCGAATCCGGACTGGGGCGATTGCGATCGGCTGTGGCCGCCCAGATTGCTGCGCGCCGCGCGCGGCTGGACTCCGATCTGGTCTCGCTGGGCTTGCTCGATCCGCGTCAGGTGCTCGAACGCGGCTACAGCATCGTCCGTGATGCCGCCGGCTCGCTCGTTCGCAGCGCGGATACGCTGGCGACCGGCGACACGTTGCGTATCGAATTCGGGCATGGCGGAGCCGATGCGCGAGTCGAGCAGCTCCGACGCGGTTGATCCGGTCGACATCGCTGCTGTGCTAGATTTTCATTTCGACATCTGCGCATCGGTGCAGAGGAAGGAACGACGATGGGCGCAATCTTGCAATCGCTGGGTCGCACGATCACTGCCGGCATCGTCCTGCTGATCGTGCTGATCGTCATCGCGGGCGGTTTCGCGCATGGCGTGGCTCCGGACCAGGCATGGCTGGCCTTCCTGATGCGCTGGCTTCATGTGATTTCGGGCGTCATGTGGATCGGGCTGCTGTGGTACTTCAATTTCGTGCAGATTCCATCGATGCCGAAGATTCCGGATGAACAGAAACCCGCGGTGAGCAAGGTCATCGCGCCGACCGCGTTGTTCTGGTTCCGGTGGGCCGCGCTCTCGACGGTCGTGACCGGTTTGCTGCTGGCGGAGCTGATGGGCTACATCGGACGTGCTCTGACGCTGCAGGAAGGGACCCGCGCGATCGGCATCGGGATGTGGCTGGGGCTGATCATGGCGTTCAACGTGTGGTTCATCATCTGGCCGAACCAGAAGAAGGCGCTGGGCATGGTGCAGGTCGCTCCTGAGGAAAAGACCAAGGCTGCTCGGCTGGCAATGCTGACCTCGCGCCTCAACACGATGCTGTCGATCCCGATGCTCTACATGATGGTGATCCAGCAGAACCGAGGGGGCGCAGTCTTCTAATTAATTGGTCCGAGCGGACAGCAGGCGTTGTAGCGGGTGCAGCGCTTGCTTCGGAGATGGACTACGCGCAGTTGTGCGCTCCCAACGACCGAAATTCGTGCGACGCCTTCCTGGGTCACGCTGGTCAACTGGGAATGGGCGGCGCGCAATCTCGATGTCGCGCCGGCGAAGCGCGCTGAGACGACGTCGGGCTGAGCAGCCTCCGCAAAACCGGTTTGCGCAGAGTCCCTAACGGCCAGCCGGCGCCAGGCCCTTGATCTTCGCGCCCACCGCGAGGCCGCGCTTGGCGAACCATCCCTGCTCCATTTCCAGCGCGTAGCGGACCGCGTGCTGTGAGCAGTGCAGGGCCTCGCTCTTCGGCGCCATGTCGTTGAGTTGCAGGATCGTGCCGTCGTCCTCAATGAACGCGATCGACAGCGGCAGTGGCGTGTTACGCATCCAGAAGCACTGCTGCGCCTTGTCCTCGAAGACGAACAGCATGCCGTGGTTGGGCGGCGTCGAAGTCCGGAACATCATGCCGGTCATGCGCGAAAGCGGCGTGGTCGCCATCTCGGCCGTGATGACGTGGAAACCGGCGGTCAGTTGGCGGGTCGGCAAAGTCGGCTGCGGTCCCGACTGCGCCAGCGCCAGCTGGAGGGCGCAGAGGCAGCCGATCAGGGCCACGAGTATGTGAGGCGAGCGGCGCACTGATCGCATCAGGTTGTTCCACGTAGCAGCAGACAAGGCACTTTAGCGGGCGGGGGCCGGACGAGTTGCCGGCGGGCGCCGGGCGGTCGGAACTGCGGACGACCGTGGGGTCATTGAATCAACGGCCCATCCAGCCCGTGGTTGACGTGGCTCACACCGGGCGCAGCAAGATCGCAAGCCGGCACGAGTACACTGCCGGGCCTGTTTTGCAGGTGTGCAACCCAATAAGACCCGCACGGAGACACCATGTACGCGCACATCAAGGTCCCCACCACCGGCCAGAAGATCAGTGTCAAGGCAGATTTCAGCCTCAGTGTCCCGGACCAGCCGATCATTCCCTACATCGAAGGGGACGGCACCGGGGTCGATATCACGCCAGTGATGATCAAGGTGGTCGACGCCGCAGTGGCCAAGGCGTACGGCGGCAAGAAGAAGATCGTCTGGATGGAGGTCTATGCCGGCGAGAAGTCGACCAAGGTGTATGGCCCGGACGTGTGGTTGCCGGATGAAACGCTGAAAGTCCTTCGTGAATACGTGGTGTCGATCAAGGGTCCGCTGACGACCCCGGTCGGCGGGGGTATCCGCTCGATCAACGTGGCCATGCGGCAGGAACTCGACCTGTACGTCTGTCTGCGTCCGATCCAGTATTTCAAGGGCGTCCCGAGCCCGGTCAAGGAGCCCGAAAAGACCAACATGGTGATCTTCCGGGAGAACTCGGAGGACATCTACGCCGGCATTGAATACGAGGCCGAGAGCGACAAGGCGAAGAAGCTCATCAAGTTCCTGCAGGACGAACTGGGGGTCAAGAAGATCCGCTTTCCGGCAACCTCGGGCATCGGCATCAAGCCGGTCTCGCGCGAGGGCACCGAGCGGCTGGTGCGCAAGGCCATCCAGTACGCGATCTCCAACAAGCGCAAGAGCCTGACGTTCGTCCACAAGGGCAACATCATGAAGTTCACCGAGGGAGCGTTCGCCAAGTGGGGCTACGACCTCGCGCAGCGCGAGTTCAAGGCAGAATTGCTCGACGGTGGGCCGTGGATGAAGATCAAGGCGGCGCACGGGGACATCGTCGTCAAGGACGTGATCGCCGACGCCTTTTTGCAGCAGATCCTGCTGCGGCCGGCCGAATACGACGTGATTGCGACGATGAATCTGAACGGCGACTACATTTCCGATGCGCTGGCGGCCCAGGTCGGCGGTATCGGCATCGCGCCGGGCGCCAACATGTCGGATTCCGTCGCCATGTTCGAGGCGACGCACGGCACGGCCCCGAAGTACGCCGGCAAGGACTACGTGAATCCGGGTTCGGAAATCCTGTCGGCCGAGATGATGCTGCGTCACATGGGCTGGACCGAGGCCGCCGACCTGATCATCCGTTCGATGGAAAGGTCGATTCTGTCGAAAAAGGTCACCTATGACTTCGCGCGGCTGATGGCCGGCGCCACGCAGGTCAGCTGTTCGGGCTTCGGCCAGGTAATGATCGACAACATGTAGTCGCCTCGGGGGTATGCGGCGGCTTTGCCGATCGCATGTGCACCCTCGGCGGAACGGCAAATCAGTCCGCTGCTCCGGAAGCGTCCGCGCGCTCGGCCGAATTGCGACTCTCCGGCACCCCAGCCGGAGAGGTCTTCCGTGATGCCAGGATTCCCTTGTCCTTCTCGTCGAGCGGGGAGGGTGCATGGACGGGTGTCGCAGCAACAAAAAACCCCGCCGTAGCGGGGTCGCAATGGGCGCGCCGCGGTCAGGCGGCTGCTGTGATGTTGGACGCCTGCTTGCCTTTGGGGCCCTGCACGACCTCGAACTGAACCTTCTGGCCCTCTTTCAGGGTCTTGAAACCGTTCATCTGGATTGCCGAGAAGTGTGCGAACAAATCCTCTCCTCCGTCATCCGGAGTGATGAAGCCGTACCCCTTGGCGTCGTTGAACCACTTGACCGTACCAGTTGCCATCCGTCCGTCCTTCCCACGATATTTGGCGTCGGCTCCGTACTTTTGCGGCACCCGGCGCTGGCCCCATCTTGCGCACATCATTCGGTTTGGGTGCGCATCCACCCCGCGCGCCTGCGCGCGCTCAGTGGACGGCAAGATTGTTCGAGCAAAAGCCCCGGCGGTCAAGCGGTTGCTTGGCGATTGCGCAACGCTTCGGTGCAACGCGCCATTGCGAATCAGCAGGCGTTTGGCGGCACGGTCATCGGCGAAGCGTGCTGGCGCGTTGATGCAGACGATGCGACGAAAGCCGCGGCGTAGTCGAAATTGCGTCTTGAGGAACGTGCATTTGCGCAACGATCGACGGCCAGTCTTCGAGGGAGTCCGGATTGATTTACCGTATGATTGGTACGCTATTTGTGGCGCGGTAATGATGACCGGTTTGCATAGAATGCAGGTCAATGAGCGAGCGGATTGACGATGGCACGGTCGTCGAGAAGCAGGCTTCTCGCGTCAAGCCTCCGCCCATGTACCAGGTGGTGCTGCTGAACGACGACTACACGCCCATGGAATTCGTGGTCGGAGTTCTCCAGAAGTTCTTCGGCAAGGGGAGAGAACAGGCAACCCAGATCATGCTGAAGGTTCATCACGAAGGACGCGGCGTCTGCGGCGTCTACCCGCGCGACATCGCAGCGACCAAGGTCGAGCAGGTCTGCAGTTACTCACGCCAGCATCAGCATCCGCTGCAGTGCGTGATGGAGGAAGCATGATCGCCCAAGAACTCGAAGTCAGCCTGCACATGGCCTTTGTCGAGGCTAGGCAGGCGCGGCACGAATTCATCACCGTCGAGCACCTGCTGCTTGCATTGCTCGACAACCCGTCGGCGGCGGAGGTCCTGCGCGCCTGCGCCTGCAATATCGAGGATCTGCGCAAGAACCTGCAGAATTTCATCGCAGACAACACGCCGATCCTGCCGCCCAATTCCGAAGCCGACACGCAGCCCACACTCGGCTTCCAGCGCGTGATCCAGCGCGCGATCATGCACGTGCAGTCCACCAGCAACGGCAAGAAGGAAGTGACCGGCGCCAACGTGCTGGTCGCCATTTTCGGCGAGAAGGATTCGCACGCGGTTTATTACCTGCACCAGCAGGGCGTCACCCGGCTCGATGTTGTCAATTTCATTTCGCACGGCATCACCAAGTCAGGCCAGGCCGATGAGAAGGCGAAGCCGGCCGCCGAGCAGGAACAGGAAGGCGAGGGCAAGGACCAGCCGTCCCCTCTCGAGCAGTACACGCAGAACCTCAACGCACTGGCCAAAGAGGGCAAGATCGACCCGCTGATCGGCCGCGAACCCGAGGTCGAGCGGGTGATCCAGGTACTGTGCCGCCGCCGCAAGAACAATCCGCTTCTGGTCGGCGAGGCCGGCGTCGGCAAGACCGCGATCGCCGAGGGGCTCGCGTGGCGCATCGTCAAGGGTGACGTGCCCGAGATCCTCGAGAAGTCCAACGTCTATTCGCTCGACATGGGCGCACTGCTCGCGGGCACCAAGTACCGCGGCGATTTCGAGCAGCGACTGAAGGCGGTCCTGAAGCAGCTGAAAGCCAATTCCAACGCGATTCTCTTCATCGACGAGATCCACACGCTGATCGGCGCCGGCTCGGCCTCGGGTGGCACGCTCGACGCGTCGAATCTGCTGAAGCCGGCATTGGCGAGCGGCGCGCTGAAGTGCATTGGCGCCACGACCTACAACGAGTACCGCGGGATCTTCGAGAAGGACCACGCGCTGAGCCGCCGCTTCCAGAAGATCGACGTGATCGAGCCGACGGTGGCGCAGACCATCGAGATTCTCAAGGGGCTGAAGTCGCGCTTCGAGGAACACCACGGCGTCAAGTACTCAGCGGGCGCGATCACGGCCGCAGCCGAGCTGTCGGCCAAGTTCATCAATGACCGGCATCTGCCCGACAAGGCCATCGACGTCATCGACGAAGCCGGGGCCGCGCAGCGCATCCTGCCGAAATCGAAGCAGAAGAAGACGATCGGCAAGGGCGAGGTCGAGGAGATCATCGCCAAGATCGCGCGCATCCCGCCGCAGACGGTGTCGACCGACGACCGCGCGCAGCTGAAGAATCTGGATCGCAACCTGAAGAACGTGGTGTTCGGTCAGGACCCGGCGATCGACGCGCTGGCCGCTGCCATCAAGATGGCGCGCTCCGGGCTGGGCAAGCCCGAGAAGCCGATCGGCTCCTTCCTGTTCTCCGGCCCGACCGGGGTCGGCAAGACCGAAGTCGCCAGGCAGCTCGCGTTCACGATGGGGATCGAACTGATCCGCTTCGACATGTCGGAGTACATGGAGCGCCACGCGGTGAGCCGCCTGATCGGCGCGCCGCCGGGCTACGTCGGCTTCGACCAGGGCGGCCTGCTGACCGAGGCCATCAGCAAGAAGCCGCACGCGGTGCTGCTGCTCGACGAGATCGAGAAGGCGCATCCGGACATCTTCAACATCCTGCTGCAGGTGATGGACCACGGCACGCTGACCGACAATAACGGCCGCAAGGCCGATTTCCGCAACATCATCATCGTGATGACCACCAATGCGGGGGCCGAGACGCTGCAGCGGACGGCGATCGGCTTTTCGAACACGCGCGAGGCCGGCGACGAAATGGCCGACATCAAGCGAATGTTCACGCCCGAGTTCCGCAACCGGCTCGACGCGATCATCTCGTTCAAGTCACTGAACGAGGAGGTCGTGCTGCGCGTGGTCGACAAGTTCCTGATGCAGCTCGAGGACCAGCTGCATGAGAAGAAGGTCGACATCGTGTTCAGCGACACGCTGCGGGCGCACCTGGCGAAGAAAGGCTTCGATCCGGTGATGGGCGCTCGGCCAATGGCACGGCTGATCCAGGACACGATCCGCAGGGCGCTCGCCGACGAGTTGCTGTTCGGCAAACTGGTCAATGGCGGGCGCGTCGAGGTCGATGTCGACGCGGATGGCAACGTCAAGCTCGACTTCCCGCCGTCCGACAGCGGCGACGCCCCGCGCCGAGAACAGGGCGAGCCCGTGCTGTCCGAATGAGTCTGCCGCCGGCGGAATGAGACGAATTCATTTTTCGTGAGCTGGCGGCGACTGAACCTCAGTTGACGTCCGGCAGGAAACTGCCTCAAATGGAGCCCGCAAAATCTGCGGGCTTTTTTTTCGAGGAGACAGTCGTGAAAACAAGACAATGGGTCGCTGGCGTGGTGTTGCCACTCGCTACTACGACGGCCGCCTGGGCGCAGGGCACCCCGACGCTTCCCTCCAACGCCGCCTATCTTGCGGCCAACTGCGCCAACTGCCACGGCACAACCGGCAATGCCAAGGGAGGGATGCCGAGCCTGGCCGGCCAACCAAAGGCCTACCTGGTCGAGCAGATGAGGGCGTTCCGCGACGGCAAGCGAGTAGCGACGATCATGCCCCAGCTCGCCAAGGGCTACACCGACGCGCAGATCGACGCGATCGCCGACTACTTCTCGCGGCAACCGGCTGCGCGCTGAGGGGAGAAACACATGAACACCACGCAGCTCTCTCGCCGCGAAATACTAAAGGCACTGTCCGCGACCGCTGCTGCCGGAACGCTAGCGGCTTGCGCCACGATGCAGGACAAGAAGTCGATCGGGAAGGTCGTCGTTATCGGCGCCGGCTATGGTGGTGCTACGGCGGCCAAGTACCTGCGGCTGTGGTCCGAAGGGACGGTCGACGTCACGCTGGTGGATCCCAACGAGGCCTTTATCTCCTGCCCGATCTCCAACCTGGTGCTGGCCGGGTCGAAGACCATGTCCGACATCACCGTCAGCTACGCCGGACTCGACAAGTACGGCGTCAAGCGCGTGCGCGACACCGTGACCGCGATCGACGTGGACAAGAAGCAGGTCGCTCTCGCGTCCGGTGGGACGCTGCCGTTCGATCGGCTCGTCGTTTCGCCCGGCATCGAGTTCATGTACGAACGTCTTCAGGGCTGGTCGCCGGCTGCGGAGTCAACGGTGCTGCACGCATGGAAGGCCGGTCCGCAGACGGTGGCGCTGCGCAAGCAACTGGTCGATATGAAGGACGGCGGCGTTGTCGTGATGTCGTTCCCGCTCGCGCCCTACCGTTGTCCGCCGGGGCCATACGAGCGCGCCTGCCAGATCGCCTGGTACCTGAAGACTGCCAAACCCAAGAGCAAGCTGATCGTGCTCGACGCCAACCCGGATTACGTTTCGAAGAAGCCGCTGTTTTCGCGCGTGTTCGGAGAGGACTACAAGGGCATTCTCGATTTCCGGCTGGGCGCGCCGGCGACCGAGATCGACGTCAAGACCCTCACGCTGGTGACCGAGGTCGGCGACAAGGTGCGCGGCGATGTCGTCAACTACATCCCGCCTCAGCGTGCCGCCAACATTGCCCGCGACGCCGGACTGATCACCGCCAACAACCGCTGGTGTGAAGTCGACTGGACGACGATGGAGTCGATCAAGGTCAAGGGCGTGCACGTACTGGGCGACTCGACCCTGTCGGCGCCGGCAATGCCGAAGTCGGGGCACATGGCCAACCAGCACGGCAAGGCCGCCGCCGCCGCCATCGTCGAACTGCTCAACGGCCGCCCGGTCACGCCGCCGACGATGGCCAACACCTGCTACAGCTTCATCGACGACAAGAACGCCGTCCATGTCTGCAGCGTCCATCGGTGGACGCCGGAGAAGAAGACGCTAGAGCCGGTCGCCGGCGCGGGCGGCATCTCGTCGCAGGATCGTGCTTCCTGGGCGCTCGAAGGCGCCTACGCAAACGGCTGGGCGCAGACGATATGGGCTGACATGCTGGCATAGGCGCCGCACGATTGCTCGGGGCAGGCAGAAGCCGGCGCGCCCGCGCCGCCATTTACTTGAACGCGATCATGCTTGCCTGCTCCGGGTGGCGGCCGACCTTGTCGGCATAGAAGCTGCGCAGCACATCGAGGTCGCGTTCGATATCGCCGCTCATGCGGACAAAGCGGGTGACACCGATTTCCTTGCGCCGGTAGTCGATGTAGGCGAGCGCGAGCGGCAGGTCAGTCCGCAGGGCGAGATGATAGAAGCCTGAACGCAGCTGATCAGTGTGACGACGAGTGCCCTCCGGTGCCATGCCGAGCCAGAACCACGGTTCGGATCCCATCAGTTGCGCTAACTGCTCGACCGCGCCGCTCGGGTGGTGGCGATCGACCGGGCGCCCACCCCACAGCCGCATCAGCCGGCCCAGGGTGGCACCGGTGACGCCACGGAACAGCGACTCCTTGCCGACCCAGCGGATCGGCAGGCCGATCGCCCATTTGGCAAGCAGTCCCAGCACGAAGTCCCAGTTCGAAGTGTGCGGATACACGATCGCAATCCCCTTCGGCCCCGGCAGTCCGTCGAATCGCACCTGCCAACCGAACAGGCCGAGCACTGCGCGCGCGCTGCGCGCAAGCCAGACGTGCCGGCGGCGATCAGCGGTCGGGAAGTCGCTCAATGGGCTAGTGCTTGCCGGTGCTTCCGAAGCCGCCGGCGCCACGTCTGGATTGGTCGAACTGGTCGACGATGTTGAACGTGGCCTGCACGACGGGGACGATCACCAACTGCGCCAGTCGTTCGAGCGGGTTGAGCGTGAACGCGGTCGCGCCGCGGTTCCAGGTCGAAACCAGCAGTTCGCCCTGGTAGTCGGAATCGATCAGGCCGACCAGGTTGCCGAGCACGATGCCGTGCTTGTGGCCGAGCCCGGAACGCGGAAGGATCAGCGCCGCATAGCCGGGATCGCCGATGTGAATCGCGATTCCAGTCGGGACCAGATGCGCGCTGCCCGGTTCGACGACTAGCGGTGCGTCGACACAGGCGCGCAAGTCCAGGCCTGCCGCGCCCGGCGTCGCATAGGCCGGCAGCTGGTCGCGCAACCGTGCATCGAGGATCCTGACGTCGATCTTCACTTGTGCGGTGGCCGAGGTCCGAAGGTGACGGCAAGCCGGTGGACAAGCTGCCGGTCCGCGGCCGGAACCTCGCTCGACGCTCGGCCCAACCGCGGCACCGCCCACACCAACAGACCGAACCCGATCAGGAACGGCAATGCACCGCCGGGGCCGAGCACGGCGTAGAGCAGCGGCACCGCGCCGACCGCGGCTCCCAGAATGCCCGAGATGAAACGGGGGACGGGGCGCGTTCGTGCAAGTCGTGCCAGCAGTTCCTGCGCCTCTTGCGCGTCGAGCACCGGCGCGCCGTGAAGGGCGATCATCGGCGCCTTGGACTGTGCCTGGATGCGCGCTGCCGACTCGCGCTGGAGTTCGTCGATGTAAGCGACGAAGTCACTGTCGCGCGGCTCGTGCGTGGCCGGCATCACAGACGGTCCGCAATCTCGGCGATCAGGCGTCGCGCCTGGATCTGCTTGTCCGCCTTCGGCAGCGTGGTCACACCGCGCGCATCGACCAGATAGAGTTCGCTGTCATCGGCGCCGAGCGCGTCCTGGGCGCGGTTCGCAACAATCAACGGCACGCGCTTGGCGGCGCCCTTGATGCGAGCGTTGTCGATCTCGTCTTCGGTCTCGGCGGCGAAACCCACGCAGTAGGGCGGCCGAGCCAGTGCGGCAACACTCGCAAGAATGTCCGGGTTGGCGACGAACTCCAGCTTTGGCGCACCAGCGCCCGCCTGCTTCTTGAGCTTGCTCGCGCTGGCATTGCTGACGCGCCAGTCGGCGACTGCGGCCACCGCGATGAACACGTCAGCCGGCAACGCGGCGTGGACCGTATCGTGCATCTCGGCAGCAGTGCGCACATCGATGCGTCGCACTCCGCGCGGTGTCGGCAACATCGTCGGGCCGGCCACCAGCGTGACCGAGGCGCCCGCCTCGACCGCCGCCCGCGCAAGCGCGAACCCCGTCTTGCCTGAAGACAGGTTGGTGATGCCGCGCACCGGGTCGATCGGCTCGAAAGTCGGCCCCGCGGTCAGCACGACATGCCTGCCGGCCAATCGCTTCGGTTGGAAGGACGCAATGATGTCGGCCAGCAGCTCAGCCGGTTCGAGCATGCGCCCAAGGCCCACTTCGCCGCACGCCTGGTCGCCACTCGCCGGGCCGAGAATGACCGCACCATCGTCCGCTAGTTGTGCGACGTTGCGTTGGGTGGCGGGGTGGTCCCACATCTCCACGTTCATCGCCGGTGCGACCAGCAGGGCGGTGCGGTCGCGGTCGCGCGCGAGCACGAGCGTCGACAGCAGGTCATCGGCAAGGCCGCCTGCGGCCTTCGCGATGAAGTGTGCGGTGGCCGGTGCGACGACGATCGCATCAGCGCCGCGCGTCAGATCGATGTGCGGCATCGCGTTGGCGACCTGCGCTCGATCGCCCCAGGCGTCAGTGAATACCGGCTGGCCGCTCAGCGCCTGCATCGTCGTGGCGGTGACGAACTGCTGCGCGGCGGCCGTCATCACGACCTGGATCGCCGCGCCCTCGTCCTGCAGCCGCCTCACGAGTTCGCAGACCTTGTAGGCGGCCACGCCACCGGTCATGCCGACGACGATGTGCTTGTTCGCCAGTTCCATCGCGCTATTTTGCCCGACGGACCCGCAGCAGTTCGTCCAGGATCAGCAGTCCGGCACCGACGACGATGGCCGAATCGGCCAGATTGAAGGCCGGCCAGTGCCAACCCCGCCAGTGAACGTCGAGGAAGTCGATGACGTGGCCGTAGACGATGCGGTCGATCACGTTGCCGAGGGCGCCTCCGAGGATCAGCGCGAGCGCACAGCCGAACAGCCGCTGATCGCCGTGCCGCGCCAGCAGGTACACGATGAATGCCGATGCGGCCAGGCCGATCGTCGTCAGAAACGTGTCCTGCCAGCCTGATGCCGAGGCCAGGAAGGAGAACGCTGCGCCCTTGTTGTACGTCAGGATGAGATTGAAGAAGCCGGTCACCGGTCGCACGTCACCGTAGTCGAACATCCGCTCGACGACGATCTTGGTCAGCTGGTCGAGGAAGATCACCGCCAGCGCGAGCGCCAGCCACGGCAGCATGCGCTGCAGCCACGGCGCCTGGGTGCCGCTGGCGATCATGCGTAGCTTCGCGGCTCACCCGCTCCGAACAGGTTGGACACGCATCGCCCACACAGCGTCGGGTGCGTTGCGTCGGCGCCTACGTCGATGCGCCAATGCCAGCATCGTTCGCACTTGATGCCGGACGAGGGCTGCACCACGATCGCCTCGTCCGACTCCTGCGCGACTGCGGTGACCCGGGCGCCGGAGGTGAGCAGCACCAGCCTCAGATCGTCGCCGAGCGACTGCAGCAGTGCGGCACGTGCACCGCTGGCCCGGATCTCGACCTCGGCCTGCAGCGACGAGCCGATCGCGCCCTGCTCGCGCAACGCCTCCAGCCGCTTGTGTACCTCCGCCCGCACCGCGCGTATCGCGGTCCAGCGCTCGATCAGCGTCGGCGCCTCCGGCAGCGCTGGCAGGGTGGCATAGGTCTCGGTGAATATGGTGCCCGTGCTCCTGACCTTGAATACCTTCCACGCCTCCTCGGCCGTGAAGGACAGCAGGGGGGCCATCAGCTTCAGCAGGCTGTCGGTGATCAGGTAAAGCGCAGACTGCGCCGAACGGCGCGCCTTCGAATCCGCCGGCGTCGTGTAGAGCCGGTCCTTGAGGATGTCCAGATAGAACGCGCCCAAATCCTCCGAGGCGAAGGTCTGCAGGCGCGAAACGATCGGGTGGTACTCGTAGCGCTCGTAGTCGGCCAGCGTGCGTGCGCTGACCTCGCGCATCATTGCCAGCGCGTAGCGGTCGATCTCCAGCCACTCGGCCACCGAGCAGCGCATCGCGGGCCGGGTCGAAGTCGCTGACGTTGGCGAGCAGGAAGCGCAGCGTGTTGCGCAGCCGGCGGTAGCTCTCGACGACACGCTTGAGGATCTCGTCCGACAGCGACAGTTCGCCTGAATAATCGGTGCTCGCCACCCATAGCCGGATGATCTCGGCGCCCAGCGTGTCGGCCACCTTCTGCGGAGCGATCACGTTGCCGAGCGACTTGCTCATCTTGCGGCCCTGGCCGTCGACGACGAAGCCGTGCGTCAGCAGTGCCTTGTACGGCGGCACGTCGTTGATCATGCACGAGGTCAGCAGTGACGAATGAAACCAGCCGCGATGCTGGTCCGAGCCTTCGAGGTACATCTCGGCCGGAAAGTGCGACTCGTTGGCGTGCGACCCGCGGAGCACCGTCTCGTGGGTTGTCCCTGAATCGAACCAGACATCGATCGTGTCCCGGTTCTTCACGTACTGGTCGGCGGAATCTGGCCCCTGAGCGCCGAGCAGTTCGCGCGGGTCTAGGTCCTGCCAGGCTTCGATGCCGGAATGCTCGACGCGCTGCGCGACCTGTTCGAGCAGCTCCAGCGTGCGCGGATGCAGCTCGCCGGTTTCCCTGTGGACGAAGAAAGCCATCGGCGTGCCCCACTGCCGCTGGCGCGACAGCGTCCAGTCCGGGCGGTTGGCGATCATCCCGGCGAGCCGCGCCTTGCCCCACGCGGGATAGAACTGAGTGGCCTCGATGCCGGCCAGCGCGAGTTCGCGCAAGGTCTTCCCGCCCGTCTTCGGCAACGTGTCCATGCCGGCAAACCATTGCGAGGTCGCGCGATAGATGACCGGTGTCCGATGCCGCCAGCAATGCATGTAGCTGTGCGTGAAGGACTCGACCTTCAAAAGCGCGCCGTGCTCGCGCATCACCTCGACGATCTTCGGGTTGGCGTCCCAGATCTTCATGCCACCGAACAGCGGCAGCGACGCCGCATAGACGCCATCGCCCTGCACCGGATTCAGGATCTCGTCGTCGGTCATGCCGTGTTCCTTGCACGAGACGAAGTCTTCGACGCCGTAGGCGGGCGACGAGTGCACGATGCCGGTGCCGGTGTCCAGCGTCACGTAAGAGCCGAGGTAGACCGGTGCATCGCGGTCGTAGAACGGATGGCGGAAGCGGATCAGCGCGAGTTTCTCGCCGCGCGTCTGCGCGATCGTGGCCCCGCTCAGGCCCCACCTTTCGAGGCACGCCTCGACGCGCTCGCTCGCCAGCAGCAGCAGGCCACGCTCGGTATCGACCAGCGCGTAGCTGAACTCCGGATGCAGGTTGAGTGCCTGGTTGGCCGGGATCGTCCACGCCGTCGTGGTCCAGATGACCGCTGCCACCGGTTTGGCGGGCAGGTTTGTCAGGCCGAATGCGGCGGCCAGCTTGTCGCGCTGATCGTCGCGCAACGGAAAGGCGACGTCGACCGCGAGATCGACCTTGTCCAGGTACTCGACCTCGGCCTCGGCCAGTGCGGAGCCGCAGTCGAAGCACCAGTTGACCGGCTTCAGACCGCGGAACACGAAACCCTTGGCCATGATCTTCGCCAACGCACGGATCTCGTTCGCTTCGGCCCGGAAGTTCATCGTCGTGTACGCGCGGTCCCATGCGCCGAGCACGCCGAGCCGCTTGAAGTCCTTCTTTTGGCGCTCGATCTGCTCGAGCGCATACGCGCGCGACTTCGCGATCACCTCACGTGCGGGCAGGTTCTTGCCGTACTGCTTCTCAATGTGGATCTCGATCGGCATGCCGTGGCAGTCCCAGCCCGGCACGTAGTGCGCGTCGTAGCCTGCCATCTGGCGGCTCTTGACGACGACGTCCTTCAGGATCTTGTTGACGGCGTGACCGATGTGGATGTCGTTGTTGGCGTACGGTGGACCGTCGTGCAGGATCCACTTCGGACGCCCGGCCGAGGCTGCGCGGATCTGGTCGTAGACCTTCTGCTCGTCCCACTCGCGGATCCAGTGCGGCTCGCGCCTGGCGAGGTCACCCCGCATCGGAAACGGGGTATCGGGCAGATTGAGCGGGTACTTGCGCGTCGCGGGATCGGACGCAGGCTTCTTCTTGGCGTCGGCGTCAGCCATGGTGTGGCACTCCTTGGCCCCCTCGGGCTCTGCAAGAGGTGTCGAAAGATCGCGGAGCGCAAGTGTAGCGTGCGTCGCGCCGCGGCTAGGCCGCTGCGCTGCTGACCTCTCCCGAGGCGAACAGCGCACGCGCGCGGGCTGCGTCCTCGGCGATGGCGGCGCCCAGCTCTTCCAGCGTCGAATAGCGCTGCTCGTTGCGCAGCCGCTGCAGGAACTCGACGCAGACCAGCCGGCCATAGATCTGCTCGGCGAAGTCGAACAGATGGACTTCAAGCATCCAGCGGCCGCTGTCCTCGACCGTCGGTCGCAGGCCGACGCTGGCGACACCCGGTCGCGGCTTGTCTCCAAGGCCGTGGACGCGGACCGCGAACACGCCCTGCACTGCGGGATGACGGTGCGCGATTCTCAGGTTGAGTGTGGGGAATCCGATTTCGCGGCCGAGCTTGCGACCGTGCAGCACGCGGCCGCTCATCGTGTACGGACGACCGAGCAGGCGCCGTGCTCCCGCGAGGCTGCCGTCGGCGAGCAGAGCACGCACGGCCGAACTCGAGATCCGCTCGGCGCCTTCGACCACCGTTGGCATCTGTTCGAGTTCGAAGTCGCCGGCAGACGCATGTCGTTGCAGCAGCGCGAGGTCGCCGGACCGCCGAGCGCCAAAGCGGAAGTCATCGCCGACCAACAACCATCGGGCGCGATAGCCGTGGATCAGCAACTGGACGAAGGCGTCGGCCGTGACCGAGGCGAACGCGCGGTTGAAATGCTGGACGAAGACGCGATCGATGTCCTGGTCGGCCAGTGCCCGGAATTTGTCGCGCAGGCCCGAGATGCGGGTCGGCGCCCGATCGGGGGTGAACAACTCGCGCGGGTGCGGCTCGAACGTCAGCACGGCGGCGGCGATTCCGCGTGCGCGCGCCGCCGCGACGAGCCGTGCCAGCAGCGCCTGATGGCCGCGATGCACGCCGTCGAAGTTGCCGACCGTCAGCGCGCACGCTGCACGTTCGCCCGGCCGCGGTAGTCCACGGAATACCTGCATGTTCTTCCCGCTGTGATGGCGTCGAAATTATACGGTCGAGGCTCGATTGTTCCGTGTTTTCCGGGACTTAGCGAATTGGACTCGAACTTGGTCGGTACAATTCGTACCGATGAAGAATATCGTCGTGCTGATCTCCGGGCGCGGAAGCAATCTCGAAGCGCTGCTGCAGGAAGCGCAGCGCGACAACTGGCGATCAACGCTCGATGCTGCGGTTGTTGCTGTCATCAGCAATCGTGCCGATGCGCCGGGACTGGCAGTCGCCGAGCGGGCAGGCATTGCCACCGCCTTCGTCGATCATCGAGTCCATGCAGGTCGATTGGAGTTCGAACAGGCGCTGATCGCAGCGATCGACCCGCATGACCCAGCGCTGGTGGTCCTGGCCGGCTTCATGCGCGTGCTGACACCGGCATTCGTTCGTCACTATGCGGGGCGGCTGATCAACATCCATCCGTCGTTGCTTCCGCTGTTCCCGGGACTGCACACGCATCGACAGGCGCTGAATGCCGGAGTCCGGGTCCACGGCGCCACCGTGCACTTCGTCTCCGAAGGTATCGACTCGGGCAGCATCATCGCGCAGGCGGTGGTGGCAGTGACCCCGGAAGATGACGAGGCGGCGCTCGCGGCTCGCGTGCTGACGCAGGAGCATCGGCTGTTGCCCCGTGCGGTACGACTCGTTCTGGAGCGCCGGATCGATTGCATCGACGGCCGCGCGATCACGCGCGGCGCGCGCGCAGACGAGCTGCTGCTGCTGCCCGCATGACGCGCTCCAGCACTCGGCCCGGCCGGCGGCCGTCGTCAGACCGCACGGACCGCAAGCGCAGCCCAGCGCGCAGCAGCGTATCGCCGGAGCGGACTCGCACCGTTCAGTCGCGCACCGTTCAGTCGCGCACCGTTCAGTCGCGCACCGATCCGGCGCGCGATGATCGGCCGCGTCTGAATTCGGCGTCGCAGCGCGCTGCCGTGCCGCACAAGGTCACGTCACTGATCGTCGACGAGCTGGCGCTGGCGCTCGCGCGCGTGCTGCGGTTCGACGGCCCGGCAGACGCGGTCATGTCGCACTTCTTTCGTGAGCATGCCAAGCTGGGAAGCCGCGATCGCAGCTTGATCGCCGAAGCCATATTTCACGCGTTGCGGCGCTACGCCACGCTGGGCTGGGTGATGCAGCCGGCTGTGCCTGCACGTGCCACACGCCTGGCTGCGCTGATCACGCTCGCCCGTCAGCACGGTGTCGATGCCCTGGACCAACGCGCGCTGCGCGGCGACGCGACCGCTGTGCGTCACGCGCTTGCAATCGACCTCGCTCATGCGCCATCTTCGGTGCGTGCCGAAATGCCGAACTGGCTGTACCGCGCGCTCGAGCATCAGTATTCCGACGCCGCACCGCTGCTGGCCGCGCTCACCCAACCTGCGCCCCTCGATCTGCGCGTCAATCTGATCAAGGCGACGCGGGACGCTGTGCTGGACGAACTGGGCGGGCATGGGGTCGGCGCGACGGCGACCCGCTACTCCCCCGAGGGCATCCGACTCGACCGCAAGCCTGCGTTGACGCAGTGGCCTGCCTATCGCGAAGGCCGCATCGAGGTGCAAGACGAAGGCAGCCAGCTGATCGCCCGACTGGTGCAGCCTCGGCGCGGCGAGATGGTGGTTGACTTCTGCGCCGGCGCGGGCGGCAAGACGCTCGCGCTCGGCGCGCTGATGCGTTCGAGCGGCCGCCTCTACGCGTTCGACGTCAACGCACGGCGGCTCGAAGGGCTCGGTCCCCGGCTCAAGCGCAGCGGCCTTTCGAACGTCCATCCGATCGTCATCCGCAGCGAAAGCGACGTGCGGGTCAAGCGCCTGCACGGAAAGTGCGATCGTGTGCTGGTCGATGCACCGTGCTCGGGATCGGGCACACTGCGCCGCAATCCCGATCTGAAGTGGCGTTTCGACGAGACGGAGCTGGCGCGTGTCAACGCGGTACAGCGGTCGGTGTTGGCGGCGGCCGCCCGGCTGCCCCGACCGGGCGGCCGACTGGTCTACGTCACCTGTTCGCTACTCGCGCAGGAGAATCAGCAGGTCATCGAAGAGTTCCTTGCGGCCCATCCCGAGTACCAACTGCAACCGGCCAGCGAGATCCTGGCTTCGCAGTCGATCGCAGTCGAGCATGCCGCGCGTTTCGCACCGTATTTCATAATGCTGCCTCATCTGCATGCGACCGACGGCTTCTTCGCGGCCGTCCTCGAGAGGCAATAGATGCCCGAGTCAGCGCTGCTGCAGGAAGTGATCGACATCATCCGCGCGGGTCTCGCGCGGCCGCAGTCGCTCTGGCAACTGGCGGTGATTGCGGCCGGCCTTATCGGTGGCTGGTTGATCGCGCGGACGGTCCGCCGTCGCATCCGCGCCCGCGCCGACGCGGAAGCCCAGGACAGCGGTCTGCGTGCCGATGTGCTGCGCTTCTCGATCGACGGCATGCGCCGGCTGGCATTTCCGATCAGCGCCCTGCTGATCATGCTGGCCGGAGCGATGGCATTGCGCGCAGGCGGCCTGGTTCACCGCTTCGCTGACGTCCAATTGCTGCGGCTGGCGCTGACGCTGGTGGCGGCGATGGCCGTGATCCGGCTGATGGTCTACGTCTTGCGGCGTTCGCTGCCACGCGCGACCTGGCTCGGGACGTTCGAACGATGGATCGCGCTGGTGATGTGGCTCGCCGTGGCGCTCTATCTGACCGGCGTGCTGAACGACGTCGTCGACACGCTCGAATCGATGCGTCTGCCGGTAGGACGCTCGCAGATCAGCGTGTGGGACCTGCTGATCGCCGCAGCCTCAGTGCTGGCCACGGTGCTGGCCGCGCTGTGGATTGGCTCGTCTCTGGAATCGAGGCTGATGCGGGCGGAGTCGCTGACCGCCAATTCGCGTGTCGTGCTGACGCGGGTGATCAAGGCATTGCTGCTGGTGGTCGCCGTGATGGTGGCGCTCTCGCTGGTCGGGATCGACCTGACCGTGCTGTCAGTGTTCGGCGGTGCACTCGGCGTCGGCCTTGGCCTGGGCCTGCAACGAGATCGCCAGCAACTATGTCAGCGGATTCATCATCCTGCTGGATCGCAGCCTGTCAATCGGCGACATGATCACCGCCGACAAGTACTACGGTCGCGTCACGCAGATCAACACGCGCTATACGGTGATCAAGGCGCTCGACGGCACCGAGACGATCCTGCCGAACGAAATGCTGGTGTCGACGCCGGTCATCAACCATTCGTACACCGACCGGACGGTGCGGGTGGTCGTCAAGGTAGCAATTGCCTACTCTGCGGATCTCGACCACGCATTGCAGATTCTCGGCGAATGCGCACGCAATCAGCCGCGCGTGCTGGCGCAGCCGGAACCGGCCGCATTCGTGACGGGGCTTGCTGCCGACGGCGTTGAGCTCGAGGTCGGCTTCTGGATCCGCGATCCCGAGGAAGGGACGCTGGCGGTGCGGTCGGACATCTCGCGCGAGGTCCTGCGTCGTTTCGCGGCTGAAAAGATCACCATTCCGTTTCCGCAGCGCGAGGTGCGACTGATGCCGCCAGACGCCGCCGAAGCGCTGCGCCCGACCGCCGGCAAAGCGCCTTGATCGGCCGCAAATCGCCCTGAACTTGGCCCTTGGGTGAGATCGGGTTGGCAGGTATAATGCTGCACTGCGCAAAGCCGGTGGGCTGCTCCCGGATTGCCTGCGTGACGCACCCCGGCAGCCGGCCTTCACTAGGAATCCCTTTACATGTATCTGCTCGAATTTCTCGACGGTGGTCTGCTGCAACTGTCGTGGTGGCAACTGATCATCGCGGCGCTGCTGCTGACGCACGTCACGATCGCCGCCGTCACCATCTACCTGCACCGCAGCCAGGCGCATCGTGCGCTCGACCTGCATCCGGCCGTCGCCAACTTCTTCCGCGCCTGGCTGTGGCTGACCACCGGCATGCAGACCAAGGAGTGGGTGTCGATCCATCGCAAGCATCACGCCAAGTGCGAAACGACCGAGGATCCGCACAGCCCGCAGACGCGCGGCATCAAGACGGTGCTGTGGACCGGTGCCGAGCTCTACAAGGCCGAGGCCGAGAACCAGGAAACGCTGTCGCGCTACGGCCACGGAACGCCGAACGACTGGGTAGAGCGCAATCTCTACTCCAAATACACCTGGGAGGGCGTCGGCCTGATGCTTGGCGCCGATCTGATCCTGTTCGGGGCAGCTGGGTTGGCGGTGTGGGCGGTGCAGATGATGTGGATCCCGTTTTTCGCCGCCGGCGTCATCAACGGCATCGGCCACTACTGGGGTTACCGCAACTACGACGTACCGGATGCCAGCAACAATATCTCGCCTTGGGGCGTGCTGATCGGCGGCGAAGAGTTGCACAACAATCACCACACACACCCGACCTCGGCCAAGTTCTCGCTGCGCTGGTTCGAGTTCGACCTGGGCTGGAACTACATCCGCGCGCTGCAGGCGGTCGGACTGGCCAAGGTACTGCGAGTGGCGCCGGTTCCCAAGGTGGCGGAGCCGAAGCGCTCGGTCGATTTCGAAACGCTGCAAGCCTTGATTGCCAATCGCTACGACCTGCTGGCGAAGTACGCGCGCAACCTGAAACAAGCCTATCGGGACGAGATCGGCAGGCTGCACCTGCCGGCGGCCGAGCAGGCACGCTTTGCCAGCCTCAAGCGCTGGCTGCGCAAGGGCGATGTGTCATCGCTGCCGACCGAGCAGCAACGGTCGCTGAGCGATCTGATGGCGCACAGCCGCGTGATGAAGACGCTGGTCGAAATGCGCTCCGAACTGGCGACGACGTGGGAAAAGAACTCGGCGACCCGCGAGCAGATGCTGGTGCATCTGCAGGACTGGATCGCACGTGCCGAAGCGAGCCGCATCACTGCACTCGAACAAGTCGCGCTGCGTATCCGCAGCTATCGGACCATGCCCGCGTAACCGTCGCGGCCGCGAAGGCCTGAAAAAAAGCCCGGACACGTCCGGGCTTTTTTGTTGCATCGAAACGGCTACTTCAGCTTCGTTTCCTTGTAGGAGACGTGCTTGCGCGCCACCGGGTCGAACTTCATCATCTGCAGCTTCTCAGGTGTCGTCTTCTTGTTCTTGGATGTCGTGTAGAAATGGCCGGTCCCGGCCGTGGATTCGAGCTTGATCTTTTCGCGTGCGCCCTTGGCCATCGTGTTCTCCTGTCAGGTTCTTGCGCGCTCCGGAGCCTGCGCCCTAGGCGATCTCACCGCGGGCGCGCAGGTCGGCCAGCACGACGTCCAGCCCCTTCTTGTCGATTGTCCGCAGCGCCGCGTTGGTCAGGCGCAGGCGCACCCAGCGGTTTTCGCTCTCGACCCAGAAGCGGCGGTACTGCAAATTGGGCATGAAGCGGCGCTTGGTCCGGTTGTTGGCGTGGGAAACGTGGTTCCCCGTCATCGGTCGCTTGCCGGTCACTTGACACACACGTGCCATTTTGATGCTCCTGACTCTGTGTTGTGCTCAGCTCTGCTCCGCCCGCAAGGCCAAGCGCAAAGCTGCGAATTATATGCACTTTTCGTCCAGCTTGCCACGTTCGCGAGGCCGCTCAGACGAGTCCGCGCTCGGCAAGCGAGACCGTCTGGCTGCCCGCCACGATCAGGTGGTCGAGGACCTTGACGTCGACTAGCGCCAGCGACTGCTTGAGGCTCGCGGTCAGCAGTTCGTCGCTGCGGCTCGGCTCGGCGACGCCCGACGGGTGGTTGTGAGCGAAGATCACGGCGGCCGCATTGATCGACAGCGCCCGCTTGACGACTTCGCGTGGATACACGCTGGTCTGTGTCAGCGTGCCGCGGAACAGTTCCTCGGCAACCAGCAGCCGGTTCTGCGAATCGAGGAACAACGCCAGGAACACCTCGTGCGGCAGATTCCCGAGCGTCATGCGCAGATAGTCGCGTACCTTCCCGGGCGAAGTCAGTACGGCGTCGCGCCTGACGTCTTCGCGGATCGATCGTCGCGCCAGCTCGAGCACCGCCTGCAATTGCGCCGACTTGGCCGGTCCCAGGCCCGCGAGTCGCCCCAGTTCTGCGGGCGTGGCGGCGAGCAGTCCGCTCAGACCTCCGAAACGGGCAAGCGCTTCGCGTCCGAGGTCCAGCGCACTGCGGCCGGCGGTTCCAGTGCGCAGGAACACCGCGATCAGCTCGGCGTCGGACAACACCTGTGGCCCATGCGCCAGCATCCGCTCGCGCGGGCGCTCGCCCTCGGGCCAGTCCTTAATCGCCACGCGGGCTGCCTCGACTAGAATCTTCGACCATGCCCGACTCTCCACTCATTGCGCCGGGTGCGCACGTCACGCTGCATTATCGTATCGCCGTCATGATCGAAGGCACCGAGCGCGAGGTGATGACGACCTTCGACGCGCGTCCGGCGACGCTGACGATCGGTGCTGGCGAACTGCCAGACACGCTGGAGGCGCGCCTGCTGGGGCTCGGCGCGGGCGCGCGGGAGGTGTTCGAGCTGGAGGCCGGCGAAGGCTATGGCGCACGCAATCCACAGCTTGTGCAGAGTCTGTCGCGCTCGACATTCGAGACGTACGCCGATCGGGGCGTCGATTACGCGCCGGGTGACGTGGTCGAGATCGCCGGTCCTGCGGGCCGGCGTCTGGCGGGTGTGCTGAAGGAGCGCGACGCGGAACGCGTGGTGATCGACTTCAATCATCCGTTGGCCGGGCGACCGCTGCGCTTTGCGGTCCACGTGGTCGGAGTGCTGTGACGATGGATGTGCTGCTGGCCCAGCCGCGCGGGTTCTGCGCCGGGGTGGATCGTGCGATCGAGATCGTCGAACGTGCATTGACCTTGCACGGAGCGCCGATCTACGTTCGCCACGAAATCGTTCACAACACTTACGTGGTCGACGATCTGCGCCGCAAGGGGGCGGTCTTCGTCAATGAACTGGACGAAGTGCCGACCGGCGGCACGGTGGTCTTCTCGGCGCACGGCGTATCGAAAGCGGTGCAGGCGGCGGCGGCGCGTCGCGGCCTGCAGGTCTTCGACGCCACCTGTCCGCTTGTCACCAAGGTACACGTGGAAGTGGCGAAGATGCACGCCGTCGGTCACGAAATCGTGATGATCGGCCATGAAGGACATCCGGAAGTCGAAGGCACCATGGGGCAACTGCTGTCCGGCATGCATCTCGTGCAAACCGTCGAGGACGTCGCCCGATTGCAGGTGCGCAATCCCGAGCGGGTCGCCTACGTCACTCAGACGACACTGTCGCTGGATGATGCCGGCGCCGTGATCGACGCTCTGCGGCGCCGTTTTCCGCACATCGCTGAGCCGAAGAAGGCCGACATCTGCTACGCGACCCAGAACCGGCAGGATGCCGTCAAGTTCATGGCGCCACAGGTCGACATCGTGATCGTGGTCGGCAGCCCGAAAAGCTCGAACTCGAACCGGCTGCGCGAGGTGGCCGAGCGCTTTGGCGTTCCGGCGTACCTGGTCGACACGGCTGCGCAACTGGACCCGGCGTGGTTTGCTGGACGGCGCAGGATTGGCGTAACGGCCGGTGCGTCGGCACCGGAAGTTCTGGTCCAGGAACTGATCGCGGCGCTGAAGGCGATCGGCGCCGGCAGTGTCAGCGTGCTCGACGGTGTGAAGGAAGACGTCGTGTTCCCGATGCCCAAGGGCCTGGGTCGCATAGCCGCCGCCTGAATCCGCATGGAGAATCACAAGGAGACACCGATGAAGAACTGGCTCGGAATCGTGACAGCCGTAGTCCTGCTGGTCGCATGCCCCGTTGCGCAGGCACAACCGGTCGAGATGGAAGGGCAGAAGTTCGAACCGACGGTGCAGGTTGGCGGGCAGACCCTTACCCTGAACGGCGTCGGACTGCGCAAGCGGGCGATCTTCAAGGTGTATGTCAACGGCCTGTACGTGCCGCAGAAGAGCGGCGACGCAGCGACGATCATCAACGAGAAGGGCGCGCGCCGGGCTTCGTTGCACATGCTGCGCGATGTTGATGCCGACAGTTTCGTCAGCGCCTTCACCGATGGTTTGCGCAACAACCTCAGCGAAGCCCAGCTGGCGGCGCTCAAGCCGCAGATCGAAACCTTCACCGGTACGCTCAAGTCGATCGGCGAGGCCAAGAAGGGCGATGTGATCAATTTCGATTACACGCCGGACGCAGGCACGCGCATCACGGTCAACGGCCAGCCGCGCGGAACGCCGATCGCGGGTGCGGATTTCTATTCTGCCGTGATGCGCGTCTGGCTCGGAGACAAGCCGGTCGATGACGGTCTCAAGAAGGGCCTGCTCGGAGGTTGAGATGACAGCGCATGTGGAGCATCAGCACCGCCGGGTGCACGCGGTAGTCGCCGCACCCTTCGGGGCTGTCGAAGTCGAAACCGACGGCGCGCAGGTCACGGCACTGCGCTTCGTTCGGTCGGCGCCGCCGATGTCTGCCGCTAACGAGCTGGCCGCGGCCGCCGTCGAACAGTTGCAGTGCTATTTCGCAGACCCGTCATTTCGATTCAGTCTGCCATTGGCGGTACGTGGAACAGCCTTCCAGTGCCGGGTGTGGGACGCCATTGCGGCGATTCCCGCGGGCGAAACGCGTCGGTACGGCGACCTCGCCAGTGCACTCGATGCTCCGGCTAGGGCGGTCGGCCAGGCCTGCGGCGACAATCGGTTGCCCATCGTCATCCCATGCCATCGAGTGATTGGGACTGGCGGGCTCGGCGGATTCGCGCACAGCACGAACGGCCATGCGATCACGGTCAAGCGGTGGCTGCTGGAACACGAGGGCGCGCTGATCGGGACGCTGCTCTAGCGCGGCATGGACCCGCTGATCGACGGGTTCCTGGACGCACTCTGGCTGGAAGACGGACTGTCGCGCAACACGCTGGCGGCCTACCGTCGCGACCTGGCTGGATTGTCGCGCTGGCTGGCAGTGCGTGATGTCGAGCTGGTCGCGGCGAGCGAGGTCAATCTCGCCGGCTATTTCGCCGAAGAGCACGCGACGACGCGCGCAACGACCGCCAATCGCAGGCTGGCGGTCCTGCGCCGCTTCTTTCGCTGGGCCTTGCGCGAACGGCTGGTGGCGGTCGATCCGACCGTGCGACTGCGCGGAGCACGTCGGGCCCCGCGCTTCCCGAAGTCGCTCAATGAGGCGCAGGTCGAGGCGTTGCTGCGAGCGCCCGATGCGGATACGGCGCTCGGCCTGCGCGACCGGGCGATGCTCGAATTGCTCTATGCAACCGGCCTGCGCGTGTCCGAACTGGTGGGTCTGAAGCTCGGCGAGCTGTCACTGTCGGAAGGGCTGGTACGGATCGTCGGCAAGGGCGCCAAGGAGCGCATCGTTCCGCTCGGAGAAGAGGCGCGTGTCTGGATCGAGCGCTATCTCGCCCGGGCGCGCGCGGCGCTGCTGGCGGGGCGTACATCCGACTCGGTGTTTGTCACGCAGCGTGGGGCAGGCATGACGCGCCAGATGTTCTGGATCCTCGTCAAGCGCTATGCCGGGCGTGCGGCGATTTCTGCGCCGCTGTCCCCGCACGGCTTGCGGCACGCCTTCGCGACGCACCTGCTCAACCACGGAGCGGATCTGCGTGTCGTGCAAATGCTGCTGGGCCATGCCGACATTTCGACGACGCAGATCTACACGCATGTTGCGCGCGCGCGCCTGCACGCATTGCACGCCCAGCACCATCCGCGCGGCTAGCTAGCGTGTACCGGTGTCGCGCTTAGACTCGATTCCGATGGCGAAATCGCAGTCGAAGCTGCCACACGTCTCGGAAACGCCGGCGACGCGGTTTTTGCGCGCGCATGCCGTCCCTTTCGTCGGGCACCCCTACGACTATGTGGAGCACGGCGGCACCGCGGTGTCTGCGCGCAGCCTTGGAGTCGACGAGCATTCGGTGGTGAAGACACTGGTCATGCAGGACGAAACCGACCAACCACTGGTGGTCCTGATGCACGGTGACTGCTCGGTGTCGACCAAGAATCTCGCCCGCCAGACCGGGCGCAAGCGGATCGATCCCTGTAGTCCCGATGTCGCGCAGCGCCACTCCGGCTATCTGGTCGGGGGCACGTCGCCGTTTGCGATGCGCAAAGCGATGCCGGTGTTCGTCGAACGCAGCGTGCTCGCACTGCCGCGCATCTACATCAACGGCGGCCGCCGCGGATTTCTGGTCGGGATCGATCCGGGTGTACTGACTCAGTGGCTGGCGGCGGTGCCGGTCGACTGCGCGCTGAAGGAGTGAGCCATGCCGATGCTATGGACGCTGGGTGCGGTGGTGGCCGCCTACTTGATCGGTTCCCTGTCGTTCGCCGTCGTGGTGAGCCGTGCGATGGGACTTGCCGATCCGCGCACGTATGGCTCCAAGAATCCCGGCGCCACCAACGTCCTGCGCTCGGGCAACCGGCCAGCGGCCGTGTTGACGCTGATCGGTGATGCTCTGAAGGGCTGGGCCGCGGTGTGGGCGGTGCAGCGCTTCGGTGGCTCGGTCGGCATCGGCGAATGGGGTGTCGCGCTGGTGGGCGTAGCCGTTTTCCTTGGGCATCTGTATCCGATCTTCTTCGGCTTCAAGGGCGGGAAAGGCGTGGCAACGGCGGCCGGGGTCATTGTGGCGTTCAATCCCTGGCTGGGCCTGGCGACCGGGGTCACTTGGCTCATCGTCGCGTTCTTCTTCCGGTATTCGTCGCTGGCATCGCTGGTCGCCGCGGTGTTCGCGGCGTTTTACTCGGCGTTCGGATGGGGATTCGACGACAAGTTTCTCGCCATCGGTGTCATTGCCGGCTTTGTTGTGTATCGCCATCGCGCCAACATCGCTCATTTGGTGGCCGGCACCGAGCGCCGTATCGGTGACGCGAAGGGAAAACCCGGTCCAATCCAGAATCGCGGCTAAGCGACCGCTTCGGCCAGCGACCACCGCGGATGGACCGCGAAGGCGTACGAACCATGATCGCGAGCCATGGCGCGGCGCAGGCGAGCCAATCCGGCCAGCGCGATCATCGCCCCGTTGTCGGTGCACAGGGACAGCGGCGGGAAATACACCCGGGTGCCGTCGCGCTCCGCGTCGGACAGCAGGCGCTGTCTCAGTTGAGCATTGGCGCCGACTCCGCCGGCGACCACCAAGCGCTGCAGGCCGGTCATCTCCAGTGCGCCGTGTGCCTTGCTCGCGAGCACGTCGACCATCGCCTCGACGAACGCGCGGGCGATATCCGCTCGGCCCTGCTCACACAGGTTGCCCTGCCGGCGTACCGCAGTCAGCACCGCCGTTTTGAGCCCACTGAAGCTGAAATCGAGCGTGCCGCTCGACAGCATCGGCCGCGGCAGCCGAATGGCGTCGGCGGCGCCGAACTCGGCGAGCCGAGAAACCGCGGGCCCGCCCGGATAACCGAGCCCGAGCAGTTGCGCCGTCTTGTCGAACGCTTCGCCGGCTGCATCGTCTAGCGTTTCGCCGAGCAGTTCGTAGCGCCCCCAGTCGTCGACGCGCAGTAATTGGGTATGTCCGCCGGACACCAGCAACGCAACAAACGGAAACGGCGGCGCGGGTTCGGCGAGCAACGGGGACAGCAGATGGCCCTCGAGGTGGTGTACGCCGAAGACGGGCCGCCGCAACGCGTAGCCGATCGCATGCGCGATGCTGGCGCCGACCAGCAGTGCGCCGGCCAGCCCTGGGCCGGCGGTTACCGCGATCGCATCGATGTCGGCGGGCTGCCGCGCGGATCTTTCGAGCACATCATCCAGCAGCGGCAGAACGCGCCGTACGTGGTCGCGCGAGGCCAGTTCGGGCACCACGCCGCCATAGGCCGCATGCATTTCGGTCTGGGAGTGCAGGGCGTGGCCCAGCAGGCCGGATTCGCTGTCGAGCAGCGCCAGACCCGTCTCGTCACAGGAGGTCTCTATCCCGAGGATCAGCATCCGGCCAGTGTACGAGACGCTAAGCCGTTGACTTGTCTGCGGAAACGCGTTCTGGCATAATTTTCCGTTCTTCGCCGCTGGCCCAAGAGATAGCCAAGATAGCCGAAACCCATGCCTACGATTCGCGTGAAAGAAAACGAGCCGTTCGAAGTCGCCCTGCGCCGCTTCAAGCGCACAATTGAAAAAAGCGGGCTGCTCACCGAACTGCGCGCACGCGAGTTCTACGAAAAACCCACCGCCGAGCGCAAGCGCAAGAAGTCGGCGGCGATCAAGCGGCACTTCAAGCGGTTGCGCAGCCAGATGCTGCCGAAGAAGATGTACTGATCCGTCCGACGATTGCTGTTACAAAGCGCGCCTCCGGGCGCGCTTTGTCTTTCCGGAGCTTCCGATGGCCGCATCCGTCGCACTCAAAGACCGCATCACCGAAGACATGAAGGCAGCCATGCGCGCGCGCGACGCCGGGCGCCTTTCGGCAATCCGCCTGCTGCAGGCCGCTGTCAAGCAGAAAGAGGTCGACGAGCGCATCGTGGCCGATGATGCTGAAGTCCTCGCGATCGTCGAGAAGCTGATCAAGCAGCGTCGGGACTCGATCGAGCAGTTCGCGAAGGCCGGCCGCACCGATCTGGTCGACAAGGAAAAGGCGGAACTCGAACTGCTGTCCGGGTACCTTCCGCAGCAGCTGTCGGATGCCGAGCTGCAGGCCGCTGTCGACGCCGCGGTGGCCGAGTCCGGCGCCACTGGAGCGCAGGCGATGGGCAAGGTGATGGCGCTGCTCAAACCGCGCCTCGCCGGTCGAGCCGACATGGGCAAGGCTTCAGCACTCGTGAAGCAGCGCCTGTCGTAGCGCGGCCCATCAGGGCGGCCCATGATCCCGCAGAGCTTCATTCAGGATCTCCTGGCACGTGTCGACATCGTCGACGTCGTTGGCCGAACCGTAGAACTCAAGAGGGGCGGCCAGAACTATCTCGGACTGTGTCCGTTTCACGGCGAAAAATCACCTTCGTTCACGGTCAGTCCTGCCAAACAGTTCTATCACTGCTTTGGCTGCGGAGCGCATGGCAGCGCGATCGGCTTCCTGATGGAACAGCGGGGTCTCGGCTATGTCGAAGCGATCCGCGAACTCGCCCAGCAGGTCGGGATGCAGGTTCCCATTCAGGAGCGATCGGGGGACTCCGGCCGCGTGCCGCTGTCCGACCTGCTCGCGCAGGCGGCGGACTTCTACCGAACGCAGCTCAAGGCGAGTCGAGTCGCCATCGATTACCTGAAATCGCGCGGGATCGCCGGTCACACCGCTGCCCGTTACGCACTCGGCTACTCGCCGGATGCCTGGCAACCGCTGCGCGGTGCGGTCGAGGACTATGACGATGCGCGCCTGGTCGAGGCTGGGCTGGTGATCGCCGACGAGGGCAAGCGTTACGACCGCTTCCGCGGCCGCATCATGTTCCCGATTCGAAACGCGCGCGGACAGGTGATCGGATTCGGAGCCCGCGTCATCGGCAGTGGCGAACCGAAGTATCTGAATTCACCGGAGACGCCAGTCTTCCGCAAGGGCCAGGAACTGTACGGCATGCACGAGGCGCGCGACGCAATCCGGCAGGCTGGCCGCGCAGTGGTCTGTGAGGGCTACCTCGATGTCATCCAACTGGCGCAAGCGGGGTTTGGTGAAGCGGTCGCCGCGCTCGGCACGGCGGTGACAAGCGCGCACGTGACTGCGCTTTTTCGCGCCACTGATCATGTGGTCTTCGCTTTCGACGGCGACGCGGCCGGCCGCAAGGCCGCGCGGCGCGCGCTGGAAGCGACCTTGACCGTTCTGGCTGACACCAAGCGCGCGAGCTTCATTCTGCTGCCCGAAGGCGAGGATCCCGACAGCCTGGTGCAGAAGGGAGGGGCGGCTGCATTCGAGTCCCAGCTTCAGCGCGCGCTGCCGCTTTCGCGCTTCTTCATCGATTCGCTGGCCCGCGATCGTTCACTCGCCTCCCCCGAGGACCGGGCCGCCATCGTCGCCGAAGCCAGGCCACTGCTGTTGTCGATGCCGCCGGGTGCGCTGCGGCTGCAGCTTTTGCGTGAACTTTCCGATGCCGCACGTACTCCAGTGGAGGACCTGGAAGTGCTGTTCGGTCTAAAGCGAGCCCGAGCCGGCCGGCCGTCATCCATCGCCCGGCGAACGCCACACGCCGACGTCGACGACCTGAAGCGACGGATCCTCCAGCACCTTCTCGCGCATCCTCCGCTGGCGCGTGAGTTCGAGCAGGCTGTCGCCGAAGAGCATATCGGTCGGCCCGAGCGAATCGACTCGGAGATCAGCGAAGTCTGGCGCGCCGCTACGGCGCAGGTCACCGCGGCTGGCGTGGTGATGAGCCAGGGTGCGCTGCTCGAAGCGCTTCAGGAGAGCGAATACATCGACGATTTCCGCGCGCTGGCTGCACAGGAAATGGAGCTCGATACCGATGTCGAAACCTCACGCCAGATCCTGACCGAGGCGTTTCAGAAGCTTCGGCTGCGCCGGCTGGAACAGGAGCGGAGCGAGCGGCTGGCCGAGTTCGAGCGCGAGCAGTCGCCCGAGCGGCTGGACGCCTATCGTGAAGCGGACCGGGCCTACACGGCGGAGCGGGGACGAAAGTGCGAATCCCACCGTTAAGCGACGGAAGGCTTGCAAAGACTGCCGAACTTTTTGCTAAAATATTGAATTTCCGACCTTTTGCGCCCATTTTCTGCAGGGCCAGTGTCGGAAGCGCCCAGGAGATCGCGAATAGATCGGTGGCGCGTAAAAGTACCGCATCAACCCGTGTGCAAACGCACTGATGGGCGCCCTGAACGGAAGCGCCCGGCCCTCGTGGCACGTCTGCACCGCACACACGGAGATGTGTATCGAGCTTTCGCTTTGCAGGCTATGCCGGGGGCGCCAGGCTCGATTGAGATCGCGCAATTGAACCCAATGATGCTTTTGACGTCGCACGTTGATCGGCGTTGGACCGAACGTACGCGTCCAGTTTTCTGCCCCGGCAGTGGTCGGGGTCGATCGGAGTGAAACCATGGTGATGAAGAAGGCGGCAGTGAAGGCCAAGTCCGGGCGTTCGGTGGCGCGCGAAGCTGCCCGCCCGAAGGCGGTCGTGAAGAAGGTCTCGCCGCCGCCGGCGAAGAAGGCCGGCACTGCCAGGGCGGTTCGCGCCGAGGCCACGCATGCGCCAATGGCCAAGCCCCTGGTAACGCGGGCCGTCACGCCGGTCGTCAAGCCGACGCAGGTTCCCACGCCGCCCGTAGCAGCCAGCCTGCCGCCGCGTGCGCGTCCCGGACGCAAGCCGAAACAGGGCGATGAGCAGTTGATCGGCGCCGAGGCCAGCGCGGATGCCGTTCCCGAGGCGGGCGACGACGCAGCCGACCCGAGCGTGCAGATCGTCGAGAAGATGAGCGCGACCAAGTTGCGCGCCAAGGACCGTCGCGCAAAGGAAAAGGCGCTGAAGGAGGCCCTGGAGCGCAGCTACCACGGCACCGAGGAAGATCTCGAGGCGCGCCGCAACAAGCTGAAGGCGCTGATCAAGCTCGGCAAGGAACGCGGCTTCCTGACCTACGCCGAAATCAACGACCATTTGCCCGACAACCTGGTCGACGCCGAGGCGATCGACTCGATCATCAGCACATTCGGCGACATGGGCATCCAGGTCTTCGACCAGGCGCCCGATGCCGAGACGCTGCTGATGAACGAAAACGTTCCGGCTGCGACGACGGACGACGACGTCGAGGAAGAGGCCGAGGCCGCGCTGACCACGGTCGACGCCGAGTTCGGCCGCACGACCGACCCCGTGCGCATGTACATGCGCGAGATGGGTTCGGTCGAGCTGCTGACGCGCGAGGGCGAGATCGAGATCGCGAAGCGAATCGAGGATGGCCTGAAGCACATGGTGATGGCGGTTTCTGCGTGCCCGACCACGATCGCCGAAATCCTGTCCCACTCCGAGCGCATCCGCGCCAGCGAAATTCCGATCGATGAAGTGGTCGACGGCCTGATGGATCCGACCGCCGAGGACTTCCCGACCGCAGGTGGCGACGACGAGGATGAGGAGGGCGAGGAGACGACCGACATCGGTGCTTCCGGCATGACGGCGGCACAGTTGGATGAGCTGAAGGTTCGTGCCATCGAGAAGTTCGATCACGTGGCGAAGCTCTTCGACAAGATGCGCGTGGCATTCGAGAAAGAGGGCTACAAGTCGCCCGGCTACCTGAAGTCGCAGACGAAGATTCTCGATGAACTGATGAGCCTGCGCTTCACGGCCAAGATGGTCGAGAAGCTGTCGGACACCTTGCGCAAGCAAGTCGACGAGGTGCGCAGCATCGAAAAGCAGATCTACGAGATCGTCGTCAACAAGTGCGGCATGCCGCGCGCGCATTTCCTGAAGGCGTTCCCGGGCAACGAGACCAACATGCGCTGGGCTGCGCGCGAGGTCGATTCCGGCCAGCCGTACGGCGAGGTCATGCGGCGCAATCTGCCGGCAGTGCAGGAGTTGCAGAGCAAGTTGTCGGACCTGCAGAAGCGAGTGGTGCTGCCACTGCGCGACCTGCGCGAGGTCTACAAGCAGATGGCCACCGGCGAGGCCAAGGCGCGCAAGGCCAAGCGCGAAATGACCGAGGCCAACTTGCGTCTCGTGATCTCGATCGCCAAGAAGTACACCAACCGCGGCCTGCAGTTCCTGGATCTCATCCAGGAAGGCAACATCGGCCTGATGAAGGCGGTCGACAAGTTCGAATACCGACGTGGCTACAAGTTCTCGACCTACGCAACGTGGTGGATCCGCCAGGCGATCACGCGTTCGATCGCCGACCAGGCGCGAACGATCCGCATCCCGGTGCACATGATCGAGACGATCAACAAGATGAACCGCATTTCGCGCCAGATCCTGCAGGAGACGGGCACCGAGCCCGATCCGGCGACGCTGGCGGTCAAGATGGAAATGCCCGAGGATAAGATCCGCAAGATCCTGAAGATCGCCAAGGAACCGATCAGCATGGAGACGCCGATCGGCGACGACGACGATTCGCATCTTGGCGACTTCATCGAGGATCAGACCACCGTCGCCCCGGTCGACGCCGCGCAGTACAACAGCCTGTCGGGTGTGACCAAGGACGTGCTGGATTCGCTGACGCCGCGCGAGGCCAAGGTGCTGCGCATGCGCTTCGGCATCGAGATGTCGACCGACCACACCCTGGAAGAGGTCGGCAAGCAGTTCGACGTGACCCGCGAGCGCATCCGCCAGATAGAAGCCAAGGCTCTGCGCAAGCTGCGTCACCCGAGCCGCTCCGACAAACTGAAGAGCTTCCTCGAGTAACGCCGTGGGCCGCGGGCCGTTAGCTCAGTGGTTAGAGCAGAGGACTCATAATCCTTTGGTCGTTGGTTCAAATCCAACACGGCCCACCATTGAACTGGCATCCTCGCCTGTCCTCTGCGCGCGGCTTGCGCGCCGAGGACTCGCTCGCCGCTCCCACTGGTCGCGGCTCGCTCCTTTGGTCGTTGGTTCAAATCCAACACGGCCCACCATCCGGCGCTGAGCCGGCCCGACGCCTTGTCCGACTACCACGACTTCGATCACTTCGGGCTCGACCCGCGCATCGTCGCTGCGGTGAAAGCCATGGGGTACACGACCCCGACGCCGATCCAGTCGAAAGCAATCCCGTTGGTCATGCAGGGTCGAGACGTAATGGGTGCGGCACAGACCGGCACTGGCAAGACGGCGGGATTCGCGCTGCCGATCATCCAGCGCCTGCTGCCGCAGGCGAGCGCCAGCATGTCGCCGGCACGGCATCCGGTGCGTGCGCTCGTGCTGACGCCGACTCGCGAACTCGCGGACCAGGTAGCCGAAAACGTCAAGCTCTACATCGCCGGGACGCCGCTGCGTTGCGCCGTCGTCTATGGCGGCGTCGACATGGATCCACAGACCCAGGCCCTGCGTGCCGGCGTCGAGATTGTCGTGGCCACGCCAGGTCGCCTGCTCGATCACCTGCAGAGCAAGAACACCTCGCTCGGCCAGGTGCAAATCGTCGTGCTCGACGAAGCTGATCGCATGCTCGACATGGGATTTCTCCCCGACATCTCGCGCATCCTCAACCATTTGCCCAGGCAACGACAAAGCCTGATGTTCTCGGCGACGTTTTCCGAGGAGATCAAGAAGCTGGCGGCCAACTTCCTGAACGACCCCGTGCTGGTCGAAGTCGCACGTCGCAACGCGACTGCCGAAAACGTCACCCAGGAGGTCGTGCGACTGCACGAGTCGGAGAAGACCGATGTGCTGCTCGAACTGTTGCGCACGCGCGGCGAAAATGGCGGCCGGCTGACGCAGGTACTGGTGTTCGTCAACTCCAAGATCGAATGCCGACGGCTGGCGCGCCAGCTGCAGAAGGCAGGCGTCAACGCCGATGCCATTCACGGCGACAAGACGCAGGACGAGCGGATGAAGGCGCTCGAGGGTTTCAAAACGGGGCTGATCGAGGTGCTGGTCGCGACCGATGTCGCAGCCCGCGGACTCGACATCGTCGAGCTTCCGGTCGTCATCAACTACGACGTGCCGTTTGCTCCTGAAGACTACGTGCACCGCATCGGCAGGACCGGTCGCGCCGGAGCCGCGGGCCTGGCGATCATGCTGATGTCCGGCGCCGACGAGCGCAACGTCGGTGCCATAGAGCGCATGACCAAGCAGAAGTTTGAACAGGTTACGGTGTCAGCGCAGCGGCCCGAGCGCAGCAGCGGACGCGGCCGCGATCGTAGCGAGCGGGACGACCGCGCGCGTCGGCGCAACGACGCGCCTCCCTCGCGCGCGGCCAGCAAGCCCGATGACTTCTTCAGCCGACCGTACGAGGCCGGTTCGATCCCACCGGCCGTGACGCCTGCGGCCGAACCGCCGGTGCCGGGAATCGTCCGTACGCCGGGTCGCGTGGCCGCGCTGCTGGGAGGTCGCAAGAAGTAGCGGCAGCGGCACGGCGGCCGGATTTCACTGGGTGCCCGCCGGTACGGCAGCAGACGCAGGAAACGTGATCACATGGTCGGCATCCAGCCGGATGCCGATGCGCTCGCCGATCGCGTGATCATGGTGGCTCGGCACCAGGGCCAGGACCTGTCGACCGCTGTCGAGCTTCAGCGTGTAGATGAAGTCCCCGCCGCGGAACACCTTGCGCAGCACCTCCGCCTTCAGCGGACTGGCATCGTCGTGCACCACATCGTCGGGCCGCAGCAGAACGTCCACGTGACAACCCTTGCCGCACGTGGCGCATCCCTGCTGGCAGGGCAGTGGGATTTCTCCCCGCAGCTCGCCGAGTTCTATGGCGACATTGTTCGGCGACAGCACCTCGGCGGGGACAAACACACCTTGCCCGATGAAATCCGCTACATAGCGGGTGGCGGGTCGGTGATAGAGCTCGTAGGGCCGATCCCACTGTTCCAGCCGGCCGTCGTTCATCACGCCGACCCGATCCGCCATGGCAAAGGCCTCCTGCTGGTCGTGCGTCACCAAAATGGCGGTCGTGCCGCTGGCCTTGAGGATCTGGCGCACCTCCTGTCCGAGCCGCTGGCGCAGCTCGACGTCTAGGCTGGAGAACGGTTCGTCCATCAGCAACAAGGCGGGGCGGGGCGCCAACGCGCGTGCGAGTGCGACTCGCTGCTGCTGCCCGCCGGACAGCTCGTGAGGATAGCGACGCGCCAGAGCATCCAGACCAACCAGATCGAGCATTTCCCGGAGCCTGGTCGACCGCGACTGAGCGCCCAGGCCGCGCAGTCCGAACGCGATGTTGTCCTCGACCTTCAGGTGGGGAAACAGCGCATAGTCCTGGAACACGAGGCCGACGCCGCGTCGCTCGGGGGGTGACGTGAAATGCGGGCCCGACACCACCAGGCCGTCGATTTCGATGGTGCCGGCGGTGACCGGCAGAAAACCTGCAATGGCGCGCAGCAAGGTCGTCTTGCCGCAACCGGAACTGCCTACCAGGCAACCGATTTCGCCCCGTCGCAAGCTGAGCGACAGCGCGTCGAGTACCAGTCCGCCTCCCCGGTAGGCAACGGCGAGGTCATCGATGACAAGAAGGGCGGGGGCCTCAGGCTGGGCGTCCATGCGAACGGCAGTGTACTTCAAATGCGGTTAGTTCTCATTTAGATTTAGACTCCACGATCATGCGAGGGGAATTGGCTGAAGGCGCCGGCCCGAAGGCGGCGATGTCGCGAAGTGCTGACCAACTTCGGCGCCTTTGGCCGCGCATCGGCGCCGGCGGGCTCGGTCGACCACTGTTGCTGACGCTGATCTGCGCCGGGCTGGTGGGCTTGCCGGTACTGAGCGTGTTCGCCAGCTTCACGGACGCGCCGGCCTCCGCCGACACGCTGCGCCACCTGGCAGCGACTGTCATCCCGGCCGCCGTGGCCGAGACCGCTACGCTGGCGATCGGTGTCGTCATCGGTGTTGTGGTGCTCGGTGCCAGTACTGGATGGCTCACCGCCGGCTGTGATTTTCCCGCGCGTCGGATGTTCGAGTGGGCGCTGCTGCTGCCGCTGGCGATGCCTGCCTACATCGTGGCGTACGCCTACACCGACGCTCTACAGTTTGCCGGGCCTGTGCAGACCAGTCTGCGTGAGATGTTCCAGTGGAGACGCGGTGATTACTGGTTTCCCGAGATCCGATCGCTGGCCGGCGGAGTTTTCGTATTTGCCGTGGTGCTCTTCCCGTACGTCTATCTGCTGGCGCGCACCGCATTCATGGCCCGCACCGCTGCGATGCTGGATGCGGCGCGCAGCCTGGGGCTGACACCTTGGCAGACCTGGTGGCGAGTCAACTTACCGCTCGCCCGTCCGGCCATCGCTGCCGGTGCCCTGCTCGCGCTGATGGAGACGATTGCGGACTACGGCGCCTCCGTCTACTTCGGCCTTCAGACCTTCACCACGGCGATCTACCGCGCGTGGTTTTCGCTTGGCGATCGCATGGCGGCGAGCCAGCTGGCGGCGGTGCTGCTGGTGATGGTGCTGGGGCTGCTTGCGCTCGAGCGACGCGCGCGCGGACGCGCGCGCTACTTCGCTCCGACTGCGAGTCAGAGGCCTGCGCCGCGCGCATTGCTGCGCGGATGGCAGGCCGCCGGCGCAGTGGCTGCCTGCGCGGTCCCGGTGGTGCTCGGATTTCTTTTGCCGGTGCTGCTGCTGTTACGGCTGCTGATACCGGCGTGGACCGGCGTCGACTGGACGCACTACGGACAGTGGTTGCTGAATACGCTCACCGTGGCATCGGGTGGCGCCGCGGTGGTGCTGGTTGCCGTGCTCGGACTTGCGTATTCCGCACGAGCCGCAGAGCGCGGACTGCCGAGAATCCTGGTGCGGACCTCGGTCCAGTTGATGGGCCTGGGCTATGCACTGCCCGGCGCGGTGATCGCGGTGGGCATCCTGGTGCCGCTGGCGTCGTTCGACAACGCGCTCGATGCCTTGCTGAAGTCCGCCGTGGGCTGGGGCACGGGTCTTTTGCTCACCGGTAGCGTGTTCGCACTGCTCTACGGCTACCTGGTACGGTACTTCGCCGTCGCCTACCAGTCTGTCGAAGCCGGACTGACCCGCATCACACCGGCGATGGATGCCAGCGCACGCAGCCTCGGCAGTCCGCCTCTCGACACATTCGCGCGTGTCCACCTGCCGATCCTTGCGCCGTCGATACTGGCGGCGGTGTTACTGGTGTTCGTGGACGCGATGAAGGAACTGCCGGCCACACTGGTGCTGCGGCCGTTCAATTTCGACACGTTGGCGGTCGCGGCCTATCAGATGGCCAGCGATGAACGGCTCGCCGATGCTGCGTTGCCGGCGCTGACCATCGTGGTCGCCGGTGTCATCCCGGTCGCGCTGCTGTCGCGCGCGATCGCCCGCGCCTCGGGACCCGGACACGCGTAGTACGCTTGCGGCCCCCCTTTGCTGCCGGACGTTGAAATGGGCTATGTGATTGCCGCTGCTGGCCAGGCGGTCGTTCCGATCGACGGGTCGACCGAGCTTTTTCCGGTGCACCGGATCTACTGCGTCGGACGCAACTACGCGGACCACGCGAAGGAGATGGGGTTCTCCGAACGGGAGGCGCCATTTTTCTTCATGAAGCCCGCCGATGCCGTGCTGCCGGTGCCGGCCGGCACGGTCGGCGAAATGCCGTACCCGGGCGAGACCACCAATTTGCATCACGAAATCGAACTGGTGGTTGCGATCGGCCGTGCGGGACGCGAGATCGCGCAGTCCCGCGCGAGCTCGCACATCTGGGGCTACGCGGTCGGGCTGGACATGACCCGGCGCGACCTGCAGTTCGCGCTGCGCGACAAGGGACGTCCGTGGGACGTGGCCAAGGGGTTCGACTCCTCCGCCCCGGTTTCTCCATTGAAGCCGATCGCCGCCACCGGAGAGGTCGCTTCGGGGGCAATCTGGCTCGAGGTCAATGGCCAGAAGCGGCAGGCGAGCGACGTGTCCAAGCTCATTTGGAACGTCAATGAGACGATCGAGCACCTCTCGCGTTACTACAGCCTGCAGCCGGGCGACCTGATCTTCACCGGCACACCCGAAGGCGTCGGGGCAGTCCAGCGCGGCGACCTGATGACAGGTGGCATCGCCGGCGTCGGTGGACTGCAGGTTCGCGTCGTCTAGCCGGGCTGACGAGAATTTGCCGGGTGCCGGCGCTGACGCTGTGGCTGATTCAGCTTGTGCGCCAAAAGGTGACCTCGATGAAGCTCTACAACTACTTCCGCAGTTCGGCGTCGTTCCGCGTGCGCATCGCCCTGAATCTCAAGGGCCTCGCCTATGGCTACATTCCGGTCCACCTTACGCGGGCGGGCGGCCAGCAGTTCGCGCCGGCGTTCCGCGCGCTGAACCCGGATGCGCTGATCCCCGTGCTCGACGACGATGGCGCAATCGTCACGCAATCGCTCGCGATACTCGAGTACCTCGACGAGACACATCCCGAGCCGCCGCTGCTGCCGGGAAATGCGCTGGAGCGCGCCTATGTCAGGTCGTTTGCACTGACGATCGCCTGCGAAATTCATCCACTCAACAACCTGCGCGTGCTGCGCTATCTCGTGCACCAGCTGCACGCGAGCGAGGACGCCAAGAACGCCTGGTACCGCCATTGGGTGGAGCAGGGGCTGGCGGCACTCGAAACCCGCGTCGTCGCGGAAGGACGATCAGGTCGCCACGTGCTGGGGGATCGTGCCACGCTGGCGGACGTCGTACTGGCCCCGCAGATCTTCAACGCGCAGCGCTTCGATTGCCGTCTCCATCACGTACCGACGCTGATGCGCATCTTCGATCACTGCATGGAGCTTCCGGCGTTTGTCGCGGCACAGCCGACACGACAGCCGGATGCCGAGTAGCAGAGCGGGGCGAGCACTTCAGGAACCTGCCGCGAATTGCTCTCGCAACGCGTTCGCGTAGTCGCTGACTGCGGCGGCGTAGAAGTAGCTGCGGTTGTAGTGCAGGATCGCGCTGAAGTTGACCGTGCCGACGCGGTACTGGCGGTCCGAGTGTCCATCGGAGTCCACGATCGGGAGATCGATCACCAGTACCGGAGTGTCGAGCGTGAGCGGCAGGTCGGCCACGACACCTTCGGCCATGGCGGACCACCACGGCGTGCCGGCAACGATGCCGCGGCCGAGCGCGTCAACGGTCGCTTCGTCCGCCTGCGCGGGAAACTCGACCTGCAGGTCGCGCTGCCAGCCATGGGCCTGTAAAAAATTTGCAACCGAGCCGATGGCGTCAACCGGACTCGCGAGCAGATCGATGCGGCCGTCGCCGTCAAAGTCGACACCCCAGCGCCGCACGGAGCCGGGCATGAACTGCGGCAGCCCGATGGCTCCGGCAAATGATCCCCGGTAGGTGAGCGGGTCGCGCTTCTGGTCGCGCGCCAGCAGCAGGAATTCCACGAACTCGGTGCGGTAGAAGTCGGCGCGCCGCAAGTAGTCGAACGACAGCGTCGTCAGCACATCCAGCGTGCGGAAATCGCCCGTCGTTCTGCCGAAATAGCTCTCGACGCCGATGATCGCGACAATGATGGCCGCCGGTACGCCGAATTGCTGCTCCGCGCGCGCGAGCGCGGCCCGGTGCGCCTGCCAGAACACGATCCCGGCCCGAATGCGCGGCTCATCGAGATACCGCTTTCGATAGTCGAGCCAGTTGCGCTGACCGAACGGGATCGGCGGCTGCATCAACCGCTCGACCGTCGCCGAATAGCGCGCCTCTTTTATCCAGCGCTCGAGCAGCACCCGATCGAAGCCGTGGGCGGTGACCAGGCCGTCGATGAACTGCTGGACGTCGTCGCGCGCCAGATGCTCGTTGCTCGCCCGTGCGTGCGCGCCGGCCGCGAGCGCCAGCATCGAGAAGACGAACGACCTGCGATGCCGGTTCACAGCGGATTGGACCGCGGGCGGAACGCCCGTATCGCGCGCCGCAACGCGCGAATGTCGTCACGTGTCGCGGTCTCGGATGCCGGTCCGTAGCGCAGCCGTTCGTAGCGCGACAAAAGGCGTCGTGCGGTCTTCACATCCTCCTCGATCAGCGCGCGCTTCGTCCGCACGTAGAGCTCTCGCGGTCCACATGACACGGCGGCCGCCACGCCGGCCTGTTCGAGCCGGTCGCGCAGCAACTGAAACGACGCGCCCAACGGATCGCGCACCGTACGCGGTCGCATCGAGACCCACGCCAGCCACCCCAGCATGACGCTGACTGCGAGCGCCAGCGCCAGCGCGACGTTCTCCAGGCTCGGGGCGAGACCCAGCCTTTCGACCAGCGCGCGCTGGCGCTCCTGCGAATACGAAATCACCCACTGGTTCCAGCCGTTTTGCAAAGCCTCCCAATTGAAGCGCAGCGAACGCAGCCAGGCGACATCGCTGCCAAGCGCCGGCATCGCACGCCCGGCCTGGCGCGCGATCTCGACCGCGCCGCGCTCGATGCGAAGCGGCGCCACGACGGCGGTCGGATCGACCCGCACCCAGCCCTGACCTTTCAGCCACACTTCCGTCCACGCGTGCGCGTCGGCCTGCCGGATGGTCATGAAGCCATCGACCGGATTGAGTTCGCCGCCCTGGTAGCCGGTGACGACGCGCGCCGGGACATCGAGGGCGCGCATCAGAAACGCGAATGCCGAGGCGTAGTGTTCGCAATACCCGAGTCGGGTATCGAACAGGAAATCGTCGACGGAGTTGCGGCCCAGCGGAGGCGGCGCCACCGTGTACTCGTAGCCGCCGGTGCGCAGGTGATCCAGCGCAGCCCGTACGAGTTGCACGTCGGACTCGGCGCGACCGTTCGAACCGGGCGCGACGCGGGCGCGCAATTCCGCAGCGAACTGTCGCGTGCGAGGGTTGTAGCCGGTCGGAAGTTTCAGCGCGTCCTGCAAGTCGTCGGGCGCTGCGCGGACCGCCATCCGGTAGCTGGTGTACGAGCGCATGTCGTAGCGGATGCGCTCGGTGATCAGTCCATTGGCCAGCATCTGCATGTCGGCCGGTGAAGCGCGCCTGGTGCTGGGGCAGCACCGGCAATCCGGCGGGAGCCTCCAGGCCGAACAGCCAGTCGCGCTTGTGCGGTTCCAGCGTGACCGAGTAGGAAACCGCCGAACGCGGGTCGGCGTCGATCGTCACCACCGGAGCGTCGAACGCACGCTGGCCGAGCAGCGGCGTCCAGCTGCGCCCGTTGAACTGCGTGAACACGGGGCCGCGCCAGTAAAGCTGATCATTGGTCGGCACGCGCGCATCGAAGCGGACGCGGAACGCAACGGCGTCGGACTCGAGCAGTCGGCTGATGCTGCCCGGCGACATCGAATTCGACAGTCCCGTATTGGCCAGGCTGGAATCGCCCGGCATGCCCCACAGCGGACCGGAGATACGCGGAAACAGAACGAACAGCGCGGCCGTCAGCGGCAGCGACTTGAGGAGCGTGATCCCGACCAGCTTCAGCTTGCGTGCGGCCGGCAGGTCGACTTCGTCGAGGTTCACGCCGACCAGCACGAAGAACAGCGCGATGACCGCGGTCACGGCGATCGCCGCCACCGGCATATCCTGGCTGTACAGAAACTGCGTCAGCAGAATAAAGAACGACAGGAAGATGACGACGAAGATGTCGCGCCGCGCGCGCATCTCGAGCAGCTTGAGCGCCATCAGCATCAGCAGGAAGGTGACTCCCGCCTCCTGTCCGGCCAGCGTGCGGTACTGCAGGTAGACGGCGGCGGCAGTCGCGAGCAGCAGCGGCAGCATGACGAAGCGTCCGGGCAGCGGGCGCTGGGCGAGTGTCAGCCATACGCGCCATACCAGCAGCAACGCCAGCACAGAGTTGGCCCACCACGCCAGGTGCTCCATGTGCGGGGCGACGACAAGGCCGACGGCCAGCAGCAGCACCAGCATGTCGCGGCGCTCGCGTGCTGCGCTCGAGGCCTGCGGACCGAACAGGCGGACGACCGGTCCCAGCCAGCGTATGAGTGTCTGACGGCTCGATGCCGCGGCCGCTGGGTTCATCTCAGCCCTGATACAGCGCGAGCGCGGTCAGGCAATGCTCGCGGTGGCGCGGGCCGCTGCCGGCAAACACCATCGAGCCGGGAACGCGCAGCCCATAGCGCGCGTGCGCCGCGTCGGCATCGAGCACCCAGCGGGTGAGGCGTGCCAGCTTGTGTTCGACGTCGAAGTGCGGCGGCAGGCTATCGAAGTCGAGCATCAGATCGCCGCCGCCCAATGCCTCGAACTGCTTGACCGACAGTTCGTCGGAGCGCGCGGCCAGGCGCCAGGCGATCATCTTCTGCGGGTCGCCCGGGGTATAGGGACGCACACCGGCAAAGTCGTCCCCAGACGAGGCGAGCCCGATCCCTTCACCGCCACCGGCGCCGGTGATCGGCAGCGGCGGTGCGTCGACTTCGGGGGCCGGATAGACCATCGCCGTCAGTGCCGGAGTCAGATAGGCCCACGCCCGCCACAGGCCGAATGGAAAGCGGGTTTCGATGACGATCCGCGGGGCGGGCAGGCGGCCGCGCTGCGGCGCGGCCAGCGGAACGCCGATGTTGCGGTCGCCGCGCGCCGGAATCTCGCTCGAGACCGCCGTGGTCGTGGGTGCGCGTCGCGACCGCCACGAAAACCACCGTGGCGAACTGGCCGGATCGATGAAGGCGAACCGCAATGCGAAGCGGTCGACCGTCGTTGGGTTGGTCGCGGTGACCTGGAAGATCGCCACGTCGCCGGCGAAGACCGGCTCGACGCGCACGCCCCGCAGCACGATCTGCGCGAGATTGGCATGGGTCGTGTGCATGCCCACCACCGCCATGCTGGCCACCAGGAAGGTCAGCATGTATCCGAGTTGCAGGCTGTAGTTGATCGAGCCGATCAGCAGGGCCAGGATCGCCGCTCCGAACAGCAGTCCCGGTTTGGTCGGCAGGATGTAGACGCGGCGGCGGTCGAGCACGACCGAACCGGTCTCGGGTCCGAGACGTCCGGCGATCCACTGACCGAGGCGCACGGCCAGCGGGTGCGTGGTCACGCTCATCGCTCTGGCCTCGCAGCGACTCGGCTCACGGCACCGGAACGGCGCCGATCAACTGACTGACCAGCTCCCTGCCGTGCAGCGCACGTCCGCTGTCGCGACTGACCGCATGCAGGCGATGGCCGGCGACCGCCGGCATCACGTTCTGCACATCCTCCGGGATCACGTGATTGCGCCCGTCCAGCCAGGCCCACGCACGCGCCGCGGCGAGCAAAGCAAGACCGCCGCGCGGCGACAGACCCTCGGCATACTTTCCCGAAGCGCGTGTATGACCCATCAGTGCCTGGACATAGTCCAGCAGTGCCGCCGAAACGAACACCCGCTTGACCTCGGCCTGGGCCGCGATCAGGTCGCCGGGTCTGGCCACGGCCGAAAGCGCCTTCAGCATGTCGCGCCGGGGCTCGCCCGACAGCAGGGCGCGCTCCGCCGCGCGGTCCGGGTACCCGAGGCTGATGCACATCAGGAAGCGATCAAGCTGGGACTCGGGCAGCGGAAAAGTGCCGACCTGCGACAGCGGATTCTGCGTGGCGATCACGAAGAACGGATGCGGCAGCGGTCGCGACAGGCCGTCGGTCGAGACCTGGCTCTCCTCCATCGCTTCGAGCAGCGCGCTCTGAGTCTTCGGGCTGGCACGGTTGATCTCGTCGGCCAGCAGCACTTCGGTGAAGATCGGACCCGGATGAAAGACGAACTGGCCGGTGGCCCGGTCGTATACCGACACGCCGATGACGTCGGACGGCAGCAGGTCGCTGGTGAACTGGATCCGTCGGAACGGCAGTCCGAGCGAAAGCGCGAGCGCGTGCGCCAGTGTCGTCTTGCCGACACCCGGCGCATCCTCGATCAGCAGGTGGCCGCCGGCGAGCAGGCAGGTCAGGCACTGTCTGATCTGCAGGCTCTTGCCGACGATCACGCTGCCGATCTGACTGGCGGTCGCGCGGAATTTCTCTAACATTGGTTCAGGCGCCCAGGTCGCATCGGGAGCGCGACCCAGCGGATGGGCAGGAAGGAAACATGCTTCAGACCGGTTTCTTCACGCACGGTGCCTGCTCGGCGCATGAAATGGGATCGTGGCACCCCGAAAGTCCGGAACGGCTGGCTGCGATACACGATCATCTGATCTCGACCGGCATCGCCCCACACCTGCAGCATTACGACGCGCCGGCCGCATCCGAGGAAGCGCTGGGTCGCGCCCATGACGCCGCCTACATCGACCGGCTGAAATCCAGCGTACCACAGCAGGGATACTGGCCGGTCGATCCCGATACCTCGATGAATCCGCACACGTGGGCGGCGGCGCTGCGTTCCGCAGGCGCGGTCATCGAGGCCGCCGACCGCGTCATTGCGCGCGAACTCGGCAATGCGTTCTGCGCGGTGCGGCCGCCGGGCCATCACGCCAGCAAGGCGGCCGCGATGGGATTCTGCTTCTTCAACAACGTTGCCGTGGGCACCCGCCATGCACTCGAGGTGCACGGCCTGCAGCGGGTCGCGGTCATCGACTTCGACGTCCATCACGGCAACGGGACCGAGGACATACTCGCCGGGGACGAGCGTGTGCTGATGGTCAGTTTCTTCCAGCATCCTTTCTACCCGTACACCGGAGCAGAACAGTTGGCAAATAACATGGTGAATGTGCCGCTTCCGGCCGGAACCAAGGGCGACGTGGTGCGGCAGGTGGTCGACGAGGTCTGGCTGCCGAGATTGCGCCAGTTCCGGCCGCAGATGCTGTTCATTTCGGCCGGCTTCGACGCGCATCGGGAGGATGACCTCGGTCAGATGGGGCTGGTCGAAGCCGACTACGTTTACATCACGCGCAGGCTGATGGAGGTCGCGGATGAGTTCGGCGAAGGACGGATCGTCAGTTCACTGGAAGGTGGCTACAACCTGAGTGCGCTCGCGCGCAGCGTTGGAGCGCACCTGAAGACGCTGGCTCAACTGTGAGCGCCGCCGGGGCGGAGCGCGAACGAATGCCCAAATCCATTTACGACACCGGGCTCGAGAAGAACGCGGCGAACTTCGCGCCGCTGTCGCCGCTCACCTTCGTCGAGCGCACCGCCACCGTTTTTCCGGACCTGCCGGCGATCGTGCACGGCAGCGGTGAGCGCACGATCCGTCGCACCTGGCGAGAACTCGGTGCGCGATCGCGGCAACTCGCGCACGCGCTGGTGAAGGCCGGCATCGGCCGTGGCGATACGGTCGCTGTGATGCTGCCGAACACGCCGGCCATGGTCGAAGCGCACTACGGCGTTCCGATGGCAGGCGCTGTGCTCAACGCGCTCAACACCCGGCTCGATGCGGCGTCGATCGCGTTCATGCTCGAGCATGGCGAAGCCCGCGTCGTCATCGTCGATCGCGAGTTCGGTCCGATCGTCCGCGCGGCGCTGGGCGCACGGCGCGACACGGTGCGACTGATCGGTGTCGATGACCCCCTGTACGAGGGTCCCGAGGCGGTGGCAGGGGGCACGGACTACGAGTCGTTCATTGCGACCGGGTCAGCGGATTTCGCATGGCCGGCGCCAGCCGACGAGTGGGATGCGATTGCGCTCAACTACACGTCGGGCACGACCGGCAACCCGAAGGGCGTCGTCTACTCGCACCGGGGTGCATATACCAACGCGGTCTCGAACGTGCTGGTGTGGGCGATGCCGCAGCATCCGGTGTACTTATGGACCCTGCCGATGTTCCACTGCAACGGCTGGTGTTTTCCCTGGACCGTCGCCGCGATGGCGGGCACGCATGTCTGCCTGCGGCGCATCGACGCCGCAGCGGTGTTCGGCGCGATCCGCGAACACAAAGTGACGCATTACTGCGGTGCGCCGATCGTGCAGTCGATGCTCGTCAGCGCGCCCGATGAATTGAAGCAGGGCATCGGGCACCGTGTCAGCACGATGGTGGCGGCCGCCGCCCCGCCCGCCTCGATGATCGAAGGTATGGACCGCCTCGGTTTCGACCTCACCCACGTGTATGGGCTGACCGAGGTTTACGGTCCGGCGACCGTGTGCGCCAAGCAGCCAGCGTGGGCGAGTCTCGACATCGGCGAGCGGGCGATGCTTAACGGACGCCAGGGGGTGCGTTACACGCTCGAGGAGGATGTCGCGGTGCTCGACCCGGAAACGATGCAGCCGGTGCCGCGGGATGGCGAGACCATTGGTGAGGTGATGTTCCGCGGCAACATCGCGATGAAGGGTTATCTGAAGAACGAGGCGGCGACCCAGGAGGCGTTTGCGGGCGGGTGGTTTCACTCCGGCGACCTGGCGGTGGTGCATGCCGACGGCTATCTGCGGATCAAGGACCGCAGCAAGGACATCATCATCTCGGGTGGCGAGAACATTTCGTCGATCGAGGTCGAGGATGCGCTGTACCGGCATCCCGATGTGATCGCGGCGGCGGTGGTTGCGCAGCCCGATGCGCGCTGGGGCGAGGTGCCGTGCGCGTTCGTCGAACTGAAGGATGGCTCGCCGCTGACTCCCGAGGCGCTGCTCGCCCATTGCCGCACGCATCTCGCAGGCTTCAAGGTGCCCAAGCGCGTGGTGTTCGGGCCGCTGCCGAAGACATCGACCGGAAAGATCCAGAAGTTCATGCTCAGGCGGCAGGCGAAATCGGCCTCCGCCATCGACGTCTAGGAGGGTCCGATGAATGCACCCGAAACCCGCGCCGCAATCGAGCCCTACGTGACGGTCGATCGAAGCGGCGATGGCTGCGTCACTCTGACGCTCAACCGTCCGCAGCAGTTCAATGCGCTGTCGGAAGAAATGATGGGCGCGCTGCAGGAGGCGCTGGATGCGGTGGCGCGTGACGAGACGGCGCGTGTTGTCGTCCTCGCCGGCCGCGGCAAGGCGTTCTGTCCCGGGCACGACCTCAAGCAGATGAAGGCAACGCCGTCGGTCGACTACTACCGGAAGGTCTTCGCGCTGTGCACCCGGCTGATGATGACGATCCAGCGCATGCCGCAGCCGGTCATTGCGCGCGTGCACGGCATAGCGACGGCGGCCGGGTGCCAGCTGGTCGCGATGTGCGACCTGGCGGTGGCATCGTCCGATGCGCGGTTTGCCGTCAGCGGCATCAACGTGGGGTTGTTCTGCTCGACGCCCGGCGTCGCCCTGTCGCGCAACGTCGGCCGCAAGCAGGCGTTCGAGATGCTGGTCACCGGTGATTTCATCGACGCCGCCACGGCGCAGTCACGCGGACTGGTCAACCGCGTGGTCGAACCCGGCGAACTCGATGCCGAGGTCGCGCGATTGGTAACCAGCATCATCGCCAAGCCGCGCGTCGCGGTCGCGATGGGCAAGGAACTCTTTTACCGGCAAATTGAGACCGGGATCGAGGCCGCCTATCAGATCGCCGGCCAGACCATGGCCTGCAACATGATCGACGCGTCGGCGCAGGAGGGCGTGCAGGCATTCATGGAGAAGCGCAAGCCGACCTGGGCGCCGTGACGCGGCGATCCGCCGCCGGCTGTCAGGGCTTGGTCGGTTCCTGCGCTTCGACCGCAGGCGGCGTATTCACGGCGCGCCGCAGGAAGTTCATCAGCGGCGACTCCGACGCGTCATTCGCGGCCTCGGGTGTCGCCGGCGTCTCGGGCGTAGCGGCGGGACCATTCTTGGCCACCGCCGGTCGCTGCACGCGCGGCGCAGGTGCTGAAGCGGGCGCGGCGCGAGACTCCGCCGCTGCCGATGGCGGGCGCGTTTCGCTCGGCAGCGGCAGCGCCAGCGTGTAGATCACGAGCGCGGTCCATCCGGCGACCACGATCACCGGCAGACCGCGGGTCGAAGCCTGGGCAAGGAGGGCGGTCACGGCGCCTTGACGGGCGAACGCCGGCGGGCGTCCGGCGACCCGTTCAAGCGCGTCTTCCACGCGCTGGCGCTGCAGCTTGAGAGGACCGATGCGGTCACGGGCCGCCCGCAATCCGAGATATGTAGCGCAGACCGCACAGAGCCCGAAAATGGCGATGCCGACCAGCAGGCCGCGCTTGCCGGGCAACGGAAGAGTCCACCCTCCGACCAGCACGATCAGATAGGCGGTCAACAGCAGCGACTGCGCGACCAGCAACCACGACAAGTGCTGACCGAGCGCGGCTGCCGAACCCTGCACCGCTGCGTTCAGGCGATCGAGTTCGCGCTCGAGAGCAGGCCGGCTGTCAGCCTGCGCGAGTGCCTCATCGGCGGCATTTCGGACTGCATCGGCACTGCCATCGGCCGGCGAAAGTTCGCGCATCGCGTACTCCGTGGACATCGTCTGAACGGAGTTTCGGCAGTCGGGTCACACGCAGGGATCGCCCGTCCGGGGGAGGGCGCCTCACTTCCTCGGGCGATGGCTGGCGCTTGCCGTCTGCGCCAAGCCGATAGCGCGCGGCTTACGCCGCGCGGCGCAGTTCGTCGAAATCGTCCTCGCAGAACTGCGGCATCGGACGCTCGGCACCGGTGGTGTTGTCGAGCCGCAGTGTCAGGCAGTAGGCCGCCCCGCCCGAGCGGTTGAACGAATCGAGCGGAACACGATGCACGCGGTAGCCGCGTGCCACCAGCGCGGCCTGTGTGGCGGCTGACACGTGGCACATGACGACGTCGCGCCCTATGCACACCGAGTTGACCCCAAGATGGAACGCATCGTCGTCGGTGGCTGTGATCAGCCGATCCTCGCCGACGATCTCGCGCACCGCTTCGGCGGCCGAGGCGGAAAACGCCGGCGGATACCACAGCACCTCGCCGCCTTCGAGCACGCAAAAACAGGTATCGAGGTGGTAAAAGCGCGGGTCGACGAGTTCGAGCGCAATGGCCGGCACACCGAACTCCTGCTCGATGACGCGGAACATCTCGCGGCTCGACCGCTGGCCGTAACCCGTCCAGACCAGCTGCCGGGTCGCATCCCAGATCGCATCGCCCGCGCCCTCGAAGCTGAGGCCGGTAGGCGGCTCGATGATTTCGTCGATCACTCCGCGCGCTCGCAGCGCCTCGAAGAACGCGCGGTTGTGCACTTCCTCGCCCTGGCGCTCGCCATGCAGGAAACGCGCCAAAAGGACCTTGCGGTCGAGCACCATGGCGGCATTGGCCGTGAAGACCATGTCGGGCAGACCGCGCACCGGCGCCTGGACGTCGACCACCGCGCCGAGCCGTTCGTAGGCCGCGCGCAACGCCTGCCATCCGCGCCGCGCATCGTCTGCGAGCCGCTCGGCGGAGACCGCCCATTGCGATGGCTCCATCCACGGGTTGATGCGATAGCTGACCTCGAAGTGGTCGGCCGAGCTCATCATCAGGTGAGGTGTCGAGCGCGACTGTGACTGCCGCTGGGGCACCGTTGCGCTCTGTCGCGCCGCTCGGTGCAGCGTTTCGGTCGCGGCCGGGTGCCGGCCAGCGCGTTGCCTGCGTGGATCGAACTCCGCCAGCACGTCGGCGAAAACATCGACGCCCCAGTCGAGCGCCTCACGCGAAATGGTGAGCGGAGGTGCGAAGCGGATCACGGTTTCGTGCGTTTCCTTGCTCAGCACGCCGCGCGTGGCCATGCGCTCGACCACCGCGCGCGCCGAGACGGTCCGCCGATCGAGTTCGACTCCGACCCACAGTCCACGCCCGCGCACATCGATCACGAGCGGTGAATCAATCCTGCGCAGCCGGCTCAGCAACTGAAGTCCAAGCTCACGGCTGCGATCGACCAGCCGCTCGTCGACCAGCACGTTGATCGCCTCGAGACCGACGCGCGCGGCGAGCGGGTTGCCGCCGAAGGTCGAGCCGTGGCTGCCTGGATCGAACGTATCCATCACGTCGGCACGCGCGATGAACGCCGACACCGGCAGCAGGCCTCCGCCAAGCGCCTTGCCGACGATCACGCCGTCCGGTCGGATGTCGTCGTGCATGTAGGCGAACATCGCACCGGTGCGACCGAGCCCGGACTGGACTTCATCGAGGATCATCAGCACATTGCGCTCGTCGCACAGGCGGCGCACCGCCTTCAGGTAGCCCTCGGGGGGCAGGATGATGCCGGCCTCGCCCTGGATCGGCTCCATCAGCACTGCCGCCGTGTTTTCGTTGATGACTGCCGACAGGGAGCCGATGTCGCCAAAGTCGAAATGCCGGAAGCCCGGACCGAACGGTCCGAAATCGGCGCGATACGACGGCTCGGTGGAGAACCCGACGACGGTGCTCGAACGTCCGTGGAAGTTGCCGCGTGCCACTGCGATCTCGGCGCGGTCAGCGGCGATGCCCTTGACGCGATAGCCCCAGCGACGCGCAGCCTTGATCGCGGTTTCAACCGATTCACAGCCTCCGCTCGCCGGCAGGACGCGCGCGGCCGTGCGCAGATCGGCCACTTCGACCAGGCGGGCCAGGAATGGTCCCAGTTCGGTGGAGTGATACGCGCGCGAGGTAACGGCCACGCGTTGCGCTTGGTCGATCAGCGCACGGACCAGTCGCGGATGCGCATGGCCATGGCTGACCGCGGAATAAGCCGACATGAAGTCGAGATAGCGCTTGCCGTCCGCGTCCCACAACCAGGCGCCGTCGCCGCGTTCGATTACGACCGGAATCGGCGCGTAGTTCGGCGCTGCGAAGTCTTGTTCCACCAAGATGGCGGAGGTCGATCGATTACCGAGTTGCCCGAGCCTTGCATCCATAGCATCACCCCATCAGGTGCTGCCAGTGTAGGAAGGCTGGCCCCCGTGCGATGCGAATCTCGGACTGCGGAACTGACCGATGCTGCAGTCGGGCGCACTCACTACCGCCGAATCGGCGGTGACGCCCGTTCAGGGCAACGGATAGCCGCGGAACGGTTTGACCGTCTGAAGCTCGGGCTTCGAGCTGATCTTCTCGACGCCCAGCGTCGGATCGTCGGTCCACGCGTTGGTGAGCTCGCGGTAGTGATCGAGGTCGCGGCATGCAAGTCGCAGCACGTAGTCGCACTGGCCTGACACCAGGAAACACTCGACCACTTCTTCCGTCGACTTCATCCGTTGTTCAAAGCGGCTGTGGGTGGCCTGCGTCTGGTCCTTCAGCGTCACTTCGACCACGATCGTCAGCAGGCCGCCCAGGCGGCGCGGATCGAGAACCGCCATGTAAGCGGAAATGAGGCCGGAGCGTTCGAGCCGGCGCACGCGATCCAGGCAGGCGCGTGGGCTCAGCGCGATACGCTCCGACAGCGCCTGGTTGGTGATCCGCCCGTCGGCTTGCAGGATCTCGAGGATCCTGCGGTCGATGCGATCCAGTTCAGTGGTCGCCATGGCTCGCAGTATACGAATCGCAGGCCGGATGCCCGCGGTGGCGGTCGAGCGTCGCGTAGCATCCGTCGGCGACCTCATCCCGCACCGCCGTCCACGCCATGCGCATCTTCGACTCCGCAGCACTCAATCCGGACGTGCGGCCGCGCGAGGTGTTTGCCTGGGCGGGATACGACTTCGCAAACTCGGGTTACACCACGGTTGTGCTGACCGCGGTATTCAACGCGTACTTCGTCGGCGTGGTCGCCGCCAATGCCGAATGGGCGACCTTCGCATGGACACTCATCCTCGGGGTGTCCAACGCAGCGCTGATGATCGCGATGCCGTTGATCGGGGCCTACGCCGACCTGCGCGCGCGCAAGAAGAGGCTGCTGGCCTTGAGCACCGCCGGATGCATCGCCGGTACCGCCGCGCTGGCCGCGGTCGGACCGGGCGATGTCGCGCTCGCCGCGGCGGCGATCGCCGTTTCAAACTTCTTCTTCATGGCAGGTGTCGGGCTGATCGCCGCCTTCCTGCCCGAACTCGCGCGACCCGAGGCGCTCGGCAAGGTTTCCGGGTGGGGCTGGGGATTCGGTTATGTCGGCGGACTCATCACACTGGGCCTGTGCCTCGTCTACGTTCAATGGGCGCAGGCCGGCGGCAGCACGGCGCAGCAGTTCGTGCCGATGACGATGCTGATCACAGCGACCGTATTCGCGCTGGCCGCCGCCCCCACGTTGCTGATCGTGCGGGAGCGCGGCGTGGTACAGACCGACGAGCGGGTGGGGCACTTCGTCGCGCAGGCGATGGCGCGGCTCGGGCACACGCTGCGGCACATCGGGCGCTATCGCGACTTTGGACTGCTGCTGCTGTGCGGGGTGTGCTACCAGGCTGGCGTGATGGTGGTGATCGCGCTGGCGGCGATCTATGCGCAGGAGGTGATGAAGTTCAGCTTCGTGCAGACGATGACGCTGGTGCTGGTCGTCAACGTGACCGCTGCCGTCGGTGCGTTCGCGTTCGGATATGTGCAGGATGCGATCGGGCACAAGCTCGCACTGGCACTGACGCTGCTGCTGTGGCTCGCGATGGTCGCGGTGGCTGCGGTGGCGACCAGCGCGGCGATGTTCTGGGTGGCCGCCAACCTCGCGGGGCTGGCGATGGGTTCGAGTCAGTCCGCGGGGCGCGCCATGGCGGGGCTTTTCGCCCCGCGCGACCGGCTGGCCGAGTTCTACGGGTTATGGACCTTTGCGACGCAGCTGGCGGCGATCGTGGGCCCGATCAGCTACGGTGCCGTGGTGTTTGCGACGGCCAACAACCATCGGCTCGCGATCGGCTTGACGGGGCTGTTCTTCGTCGGCGGACTCATCGCCCTCGCCGCCATCGACGTCGCGCGCGGGCGACGCAGCGCGGAATAGCTGACCGGCCGACAGCCGGAGGGGTTCAGCCCGCCGAGACGAGCGCGCCGACGCCTGCGCGTGCGATCAGCACATCCTCGCTCGACTTCACTCCCGAGACCCCGACCGCTCCAATGACGTGCCCATCGACGATGATTGGCACGCCGCCTTCGAGCATGCCGTCGAGCGGCGCCGAAAGGAACGCGGTCCGGCCGCCATTGATCATGTCTTCGTACAGCTTCGATTCGCGCTTGCCGAGCGCTGATGCGCGCGCCTTCGCCGGCGCGATCGCCGCCGATACGGGCGCTACCCCGTCCATGCGATGCAGCAGCAGCAGGTGTCCGCCATCGTCGCAGATCGCGATCACCACGTTCCACTGGTGCGCGACAGCCTCCGCTTCGGCGGCGGCGGCAATGCGCTTGACATCGTCGAGCGTCAACATGGGTTTGGTCTTCATCGTCGTCTCCTCGCGGTGAGTATTCAGCGATAACGCAACAGGTAGTAGCCGCGCGACACCCACTCCCGCAGCGCGGCGTGCGAGACCTGCAATGCAGTGCTGCCGGGCACCAGCTGGTAGGCCCCGAACGGACGCTGCCCGGCGTATGCCGTCGGGCAGGCGATCACTTCGAGTCCTGCCGCCTCGAACACCTGCCGCGAGCGCGGCATATGCATCGCGTCAGTCACGAGTGCGACGCGCTTCAGTCCGTCTGCCTTCAGATCCTTGGCGGCGGCAAAGGCATTCTCGCCCGTGGTCGTCGCGGTCAGGTCGACCCAGCGCACTTCGAGCTTGTATTCCTGCACCAGCACGTCGCGCATCAACGTGGCCTCGGCGAACTTTCCGCCCTCGGGCCGGCCGCCGCTCACGTAGATCGGCAGGCCGGTCTCATGTGCGAGTCGCGCGCCGTAGCGCAGGCGTTGCAGTGTGTAGGTCTTCACGGTCTCGCCACCCCACTCGGGGGAGCCGCGGTTGTTGCCTCCGGCGAGGATGACGATCGCTTGCGCACGCTTCAGGTCATCCGCAGTGACCGGCGGTGGTTCGAGCGAGCGCGCCAGCGCGTTGGCTACGAGGGGCAGAGAGAGCGCCAGCAGGGCGAGCTGTGAGCCGAGCACCAGCGTCAGGCCGAGCGCCCGCCGCCATCGCGTGAGCAGCGCGCCGACGATCGTGAGAACGATCAGCGATGTCGGCGGCAGGACCAGGTCCGACAGGGCGTAGCTGAACGTCACGGCAAGTCTCGAATGGAAACGGCCGCGAGCTTACGCGAGCCCGCGGCCGTCTTCGAAAGCGACGAAACGCCTAGGCGTGCACCGCGTTCCTGATCTGTTCCAGCGCAGCGGGATCCTCGATCGTCGTCAGGTCGCCCGGATCACGCCCTTCGCACAGCGCCTGGATCGAACGGCGCAGCAGCTTGCCGGAGCGCGTCTTCGGCAGGACGCTGACAAAGTGCACGCGCGACGGCCGCGCAACTGCGCCGAGCTGGCTGTCGACCGTCTTCATCATCTCGCCCTCGTGGGCAAGCTTCTTCTCCGCCGTGTCGGCTTTGCTCGGGTCCTTCAGGATCGCAAAGGCCATCGCGACCTGTCCCTTCAATTGATCGGCGACGCCGACCACCGCAACCTCAGCGACATTCGGATGCGATGACAGCGACTCCTCGATCTCGCGAGTACCCAGGCGGTGGCCGGCCACGTTGATCACGTCGTCGGTTCGACCGAGGATGAAGAAGTAGCCGTCCTCGTCGCGGATGCCCCAGTCGAACGTCGAATAGACCTGCTGATTGGGAATCGTGGTCCAGTAGGTCTTCACGAAGCGGGCGTCGTCACCCCATACCGTCGTCATGCATCCCGGCGGCAGCGGGCCCTCGATCGCGACCACGCCCTTGACGTGATGGTCGGTGATCTCCTCGCCGGTCGACTCGTCGTAGAGCTTGACCGAGTAGCCGTAGCACGGCACACCCGGCGAGCCGAATTTCGACGGTAGCGCCTCGACGCCGCGCGGGATCGCCAGGATCGGCCAGCCGGTCTCGGTCTGCCAGAAGTTGTCGATGATGGGCTTGCCGATGCCCTTCGGCGATCCATCGTGCGGTCGGCTCGTCGAGCGGCTCGCCGGCCAGGAACAGCAGTCGCAGGCTGGAAAGGTCGTATTTCTTCAGGAGCGCCGGATCCTGCTTCTTCAGCACCCGGATCGCGGTCGGCGCCGAGAACATCGTCGTCACCTTGTACTTCTCGACAATGCTCCACCAGACGCCGCCGTCAGGGCGGATCGGCGTGCCCTCGTACATGACAGTCGCCATGCCGGCGATCAATGGACCGTAGATGATGTAGCTGTGGCCAACGACCCAGCCTATGTCGCTGGTTGCGAAGTAGGCCTCGCCCGGATTGCCACAGAAGATCAATTTCATCGACGCCGCGAGCGCCACGGCGTAGCCGCCGGTATCTCTCTGCACCCCCTTGGGCTTGCCCGTGGTGCCCGACGTGTACAGGATGTAGCTGGGTTCGCTCGATTCGAGCCAGGTGCACGGCACCTCGGCGTTCATGTGCTGGGCCCGCACCTTTGCGTAGTCCAGGTCGCGACCCGGCACCATCTTGGCTTCGGCCAGACCGCGGTCGACCATCAGTACGCTCTTCGGCGGAAACTTCGAAAGCGCGATGGCCTCGTCGAGCAGGTGCTTGTAAGGCACTGCCTTGCCGGAGCGCGACCCGGCGTCGGCGGAGACGATTACCTTGGGCTGCGCGTCGTCGATGCGGGTCGCCAGGCTTACCGAGGCAAAGCCGCCGAAGACCACCGAGTGAATCGCGCCGATGCGCGCGCAGGCGAGCATGGCGAAGGTGGCCTCCGGAATCATCGGCATGTAGATGAGTACGCGATCGCCACGGACGACGCCGAGCGACTGCAGTATCGCGGCCATGCGGTTGACTTCGCGGTACAGCTGCTTGAACGTATAGATCTTCTCGTCACCGGTCTCGGTGGAAACGAAGATCAGGGCGGGCTGGTCGCCCCGCGTTGCAAGGTGGCGGTCGACCGCGTTGTGGCACAAGTTGGTGGTGCCCCCGACGAACCAGCGCGCAAACGGCGGCCGCGAATAATCGAGAACGCGGGAAAACGGCTGCTGCCAGTCGATCAGCGCGGCCTGTTCGGCCCAGAACCCGGCGGGGTCCGCGATTGACCTAGCGTGACACTCCTTGTACTGCCCCATGCGCGCCTCCGTCCGGTGTGGCTTGAAGTTCCTTCTGTTGCCGCACCAGTTTCAGCATCGGGGCGATCTGCTCCAGAAGTCGGGGCAGATGCGGCACCACTTCAGCCGCCCGGCCAGCGCGAATCAGCGCCAGCGCGAGATTGATGTCCATCGAACCGTCCTCGGGCTTTGGATCCATGCTGCCCGGCGAGACGCCGTCCGAGGTCCCAAGAATGATGCGGCGCGAGCGATTTTGCTGTGCCTGCGCCGCGCGCTTTTGAGCCAGCGCACGAAGTTCCTCTGCGCTGCGCCGTAATTCCTCCGAAAGGGTCGACAGGCCGATGCAGGTCCAAACCTCGACTCCCGGTCCGGCCGCTTCGACGTTTTCGAGCACCTTGCGCAGGCGGGCGGCGAACCGCAGTACCCCCGAAAGCCCGGAAGAGGGTGTTGCGACGCAAAATTCGAACTTGTCGGACCGCGTTCCGAGGTCTTCGAGACGGATCGAGGCGGCCAGCGTGCGGCCGACCAGCTTGATGCGCTGGTCGACCTCGCCCTCCCACGACGCCTGCTGTGGCAGCGACAGTTCGACCCGCACACAGATCAGGGCAACGTCGGAAAGATTGCGCCGCGCGAACGAGATCAGTTTTTCGACCTGCTTGTCGAAAAACGGCATGTTCAGCAGTTCGGTCTCGCCGTCGACTGTGCGCGACGACTCGAGCGATGCCTGGCTCTCGGCCAGCGCTTCCCGCGTGGCGGACAGCCGCACCAGCACTTCCAGCCGCGCGATCAGTTCTGCCGCGGCCACGCCCTTCTGAATGAAATCCGTCGCGCCGATGGTGGCAGCGCGGTCGCGTTCTGCACCTTCGTCCTCGCCCGAAATGACGACGACCGGCAGTTCGCGGATGCGCTGCACCTTCGAACTGCGTACCCGGTTGAGCAGTTCGAAACCATCGACCTTGGGCATGGTCAGGTCGGTGATCACGACCCGGATCGACGAATCGAGCAGGATCGCCTGCCAGGCGGCTTCTCCGTCGAGGACTTCGCGGATGTCGAAGCGGTCGCGGATGTGCTGGACGATCGACGCCCGCACGATGCGCGAATCATCGGCAATCAGGACGCGCGGCTTGGGCGGCGCGCTCGGCGCTGAAGTCTTCTGGTTGTCGGTGGGCACGCAACCCTCGGTGACGGACCTCGGCCCGCTGTCCGAGGCCCCATCCGTGCTCAGTGCGGTGGAATTTAGCCTAAATGATCGGTGTAAACCCCGGCCAGCTTTAGGATTTCTCGCTGGAATGCGCTATGGTCGCGGCCATTGTGGCAGCCGCGCGCGAACTCGATGCTGCGAAGCGGACGGTGGAAACGGGCTTGGCTCGCGTTTGGGGTCGCACTGGCCTCAGGGTCGGCTTCGCCGGCCTCGGCGCAGGCGCCTTCGGCGGCGGGCAGCGCGGCCGACCTTGTCCTGCGCGCGCTGGCGCTGCTCGAGACGCCCTATCGCTATGGCGGGCGTACGCCCGCCGGGTTTGACTGCAGCGGATTCGTCGGTTTCGTATTCCGTGAGTCGGCGGGCGTCGAGTTGCCGCGCCGTTCCGAGGAGATCGGGCGCGTCGGCGAGCGGTTGGCGCCTCGCGCCCTGGCGGCCGGCGACCTCGTCTTCTTCAATACGCTCGGACGCCGCTTTTCACACGTCGGCATCTACGTTGGTGAAGATCGCTTCGTGCACGCGCCCACTCGCGGCGGACGCGTGCGCGTGGAACTGCTCTCGGACCCGTATTGGGCGGCGCGTTATAACGGAGCGCGCCGCGTGGACGGACTCGCTCCCGCGCAATCGGCGGTCACCGCTGCGGCGTCAGCCGCTGGCACGCTTGGCGACTTCGGGCCTGAGACTCGCGTAACTCCCTGAATCTACAAGTACAAACGTCAGGCGACTGGCCTTGAGTCCTTGAACGCAAATGAGAACCATTTGCATTTGAGGTTGGTTTTCGTTAGCATGCGATCGCGGGGTCGGGAGATCCGACTCGCCTCGAAGCCAAACGGAAACCACCACATGACCCGCTTCTCATCGATCGCCGAGCGCTGGTTGCGTCGCGGTCTGCAAGCCACTGTCGTCCTGAGCGTCACCGCCGCCGCCCTGTCGCCGGTCGACGGGCATGCGCAGGACAAGGTTCTCAACCTGTATTCCGCCCGCCATTACCAGACCGACAACGCGCTGTACGACGACTTCACCAAGCAGACCGGGATCAAGATCAACCGCATCGAGCTCGGGGACGAGGCGTTGGTGCAGCGGGTCAAGACCGAGGGCGCCAACAGCCCGGCCGACGTGATCCTGCTGGTCGACGCGGCTCGCCTCTGGCGCGCCCAGATCGACGGCTTGTTTCAGCCGGTCCAGTCGAAGCTCCTCGCAGAGCGCATCCCGGCCAATCTGCGCTCGAACGACGGCACCTGGTACGGCTTTTCGACGCGTGCGCGAGCCATTGTCTACGACAAGTCGCGAGTGAAGGCGGCCGACGTCGATACCTATGAAAAACTGGCCGATTCCGAGGCTCAAGGGACTGGTCTGCACGCGCTCGGGCTCGCATCCGTACATGCTGTCGCTGATCGGCGCGATGATCGAGCGCAACGGCGAGGCAAAGACGCGAGGAATGGGCCAAGGGCATGGTCGCCAACATGGCGCGACCTCCGCGCGGCGGCGACACTGACCAGATCAAGGGCGTTGCCTCGGGCGAGTGCGGCGTGGCGCTCACCAACACCTACTACTGGCTGCGCCTGGTGCGTTCCGACGATCCGAAGGACAAGGAGGTCGTCGCCAAGGTCGGATTTCTCTGGCCGAACCAGGCGACCTCCGGCACGCACATCAATATCTCGGGCGGAGGGGTTGCCAGGAACGCGCCGAACCGGGCGAACGGCGTGCTGTTCGTCGAGTACCTGTCCGGCCCGCAGGCGCAGACCTATTTTGCCGACGGTAACAACGAGTGGCCCGTGGTGAAGGGCGCCAAGACCGATAACGCCGCGCTCGCAGCGCTGGGAACACCCAAATTCGAGAACTTGCCGATCTCGGCGATCGGCAAGAGTCAGATCGCGGCCCAGCGCATTCTCGACCGCGTCGGCTATCGCTGAAGCGGGGCAAGCGCCATGTATATCTGCATCTGCAACGCGATCACCGAGCGGCAGATCCGCGCGGCGGTAGCGGCCGGCGCGGCCTCGCTGGGCGAAGTATCGATGCAACTCGGCGTCGGCGCCGGTTGCGGGTGCTGCCGCGAAGCGGCGCAGCAGGTGATCCGCGACAGCGTCTGCGGTGGCGACTGCGCCACCTGTGTCCGCCGCGAAGTCGCCGCAGCCTGACAAGGTCCGGTAGGCTTGCAGCTTCCCAATCCGGCGGGAATCCTCCAATGGTCGGCGACAAGGCGGTCATCGCGCAGCTGAATCTTCAGCTCAAAAACGAACTTACCGCGATCAACCAGTATTTCCTGCATGCGCGCATGCTCCGCCAATGGGGGCTGGAGCACCTCGGCAAGCGCGAGTACGACGAGTCGGTCGACGAGATGAAGCATGCCGATCGGCTGATCGAACGCATTCTGCTTCTCGAGGGTCTGCCGAATCTCCAGAACCTTGGCAAGCTGCTGATCGGGCAGGACGTTCCGGAAATCCTCAACGGTGACCTGACGCTCGAGCGCGGCTCGCAGAAGACGCTGAAAGCCGCGATCGTCGTCTGCGAGCAGGCGCAGGATTTCGTGTCGCGCGAGATCCTGGTCGATATCCTCGACGACACCGAGGAGCACATCGATGCGATCGAAACCCAGCTCGAGCTGATTGGGCAGGTCGGACTACAGAACTACCTGCAATCGCAGATGCATCCCTCGAGCTGATCGGGGCCGTCAACAGCCGTGCGCCGTCGCACCGACCTTGCATCGCCGACGCTGACCGACCTGCCGCCGTGAGGCGAGTGGCGCGCGGCTCGTACACTCCGCCGCCATGCGCGGGAGTTCGACCGACGTCATCATCATCGGGGCCGGCCACAATGGGTTGGCGTGCGCGTGCTACCTGGCCGCTGCCGGACTCAAGGTCCGCATCATCGAGCGGCGCGGTGTGGTTGGCGGTGCGGCGGTCACCGAAGAGTTTCATCCCGGATTTCGCAACTCCACCGCGAGCTATACGGTTAGCCTGCTGCATCCGCAGGTCATCCGCGATCTGCGGCTGGTCGAGCGCGGCTTGCGCGTCGTTGAGCGACCCTATTCGAACTTCCTGCCGCTGCCCGACGGCCGCGCGTTGCGGTTCGGCAGCGATCCAGCTACGACGCAGGCGGAGGTCGCCCGCTTCTCGGCGCGCGATGCCGAACGACTGCCGCTCTACTACGCGCGGCTCGATCGGCTCGCGCAGCAACTGAAGCAGTGGGTGCTGCAGGCGCCGCCCAATCTCGGCGGCCCGTTCGTTGTCGAAGGCTGGCGCGACCTGGTCTCAGCGGCCCGGTTGCTGCTGCAGTTCGGGCGACTGCCACGCGAAGGGCGGCGTGACCTGATCGACATCTTCACCAAGAGTGCCGGCGACTGGCTGGACGGCTGGTTCGAATCGAAGCCGTTGAAGGCCGTGCTCGGGTGGGATGCGATCGTCGGCAACTACGCGAGCCCCTATGCCGCCGGCTCGGCTTACGTGCTGCTGCATCACTGTTTCGGCGAGGTCAACGGGAAGCCCGGAAAATGGGGACATGCGATCGGCGGCATGGGAGCGATCACCCAGGCAATGGCCGGAGAGGCGATCGCGCGCGGTGTCGAGATCTCGCTGGATGCGCCGGTGTCGCGCGTGTTGGTCGAAAGCGGTGCAGCCGTCGGTGTCGAACTCGCATCGGGCGAAGAGTTGCGCGCGCGCGCGGTCGCGGCCAACGTCAACCCGAAGCTGCTGTACCAGCGGTTGCTGGACGCGAGCGAACTGCCTGCGGAGTTCAACGAGGCGATCGGCCGCTATAAATGTGGGTCCGGCACCTTCCGCCTGAACGTCGCGTTGTCGGCGCTGCCGGATTTCCGTGCGGCGCCGGGCACGCAGCCGCAGCCGCACCACGCAAGCGGCATCGTGTTCGGACCATCGCTTGCCTACATGGACCGCGCGTGGCACGACGCCGAGGCGCACGGCTGCTCGAAGGAGCCGGTGGTCGAGATGCTGATCCCCAGCGTGGTTGACGACTCGCTGGCTCCGGCGGGACAGCACGTCGCGAGCCTCTTCTGCCAGCAGTTCGATCCGCACGCCGACTGGTCGACCCTGAAGCCGACGGCAATCGAGCGCATTTTCGACGTCGTGCAGTTGCACTGCCCGAACTTCCGCGCGGTGCTGCTCGGTTACCGCGCGCTGTCACCCGCCGACCTGGAGCAGGAGTTCGGACTGGTGGGTGGTGACATCTTCCACGGCCAGCTCTCGCTCGACCAGTTGTTCTCGATGCGCCCGGTGCTGGGGTATGCGCGCTATCGCGGGCCACTCAAGGGCCTTTATCACTGCGGCTCCGGAGCGCATCCGGGCGGCGGTGTCACGGGAGCGCCGGGCCACAACGCGGCGCGCGAGATCGCGCGCGACCTGCTTTAACCGTCGCTCGTGTCGTGCCCGATGCTAGGCCAGCAGTTCGACGTTGCCGCCTGCGGCGGCCGTGTTGACGGTCAAAGTCCGCTCTGCGCAGAAACGCAGCAGGTAGTGGGGACCGCCCGCTTTCGGGCCGGTGCCCGACAATCCTTCGCCGCCGAAGGGCTGGCTGCCGACGACGGCGCCGATGATGTTGCGGTTGACGTAGAGATTGCCTGCCCGCGCGCGCCGGGCCACGTGCTCGACGCGCCGGTCGAGCCGCGTATGCAATCCCATCGTGAGCCCGTAGCCGGTGGCGGCGATCGCGTCGATGACCATGTCGATCTCGCGCTTGTCGTAGCGAACGATGTGCAGGATCGGGCCGAAATTTTCGGCGCCAAGATCGCCGATCGACCCGATCTCGTAGGCGATCGGCGCGAAATAGTGGCCGTTCAGTCCGGCCGGCAGTTCGCATTCGAACAACCGGCGGCCGTGCGCCCGTAGCCACTCGCGGTGCTCGCGGAGCAGCTCGAGCTGGTTCACGTCGATCACCGGCCCGACGTCGGTACGAGGATCGGCGGGATCGCCGATGACCAACTCGCGCATCGCACCGGCAATCATCGCGCTGATGGCGTCGGCCACGTCGTTCTGCACGAACAGCACCCGCAGCGCCGAGCAACGCTGCCCGCACGACCGGAACGCGCTCGAGACCACGGCGTCGGTGACCTGCTCGGGCAGCGCGGTGGAATCGACGATCATCGCATTCTGGCCACCGGTCTCGGCGATCAACACGCCGATCGGCGCATCACGCGACGCCAGCGCGCGGTTGATCGCGCGGGCCGTTGCGGTGGAACCGGTAAAGGCCACACCCGCCACCCGCGGATCGGAAGTCAGCGCGCGACCCACCGTTTCGCCGGCGCCGAGTACAAGCTGCAGCGCCGGTTCTGGCACGCCGGCCCGATGCATCAGCTGGACCGCGCGATACGCGACGAGCGGCGTCTGCTCGGCCGGTTTGGCGACGACGGTGTTGCCGGTGACCAGCGCGGCCGCGATCTGCCCGCCGAAAATCGCCAGCGGGAAATTCCACGGGCTGATGCACACGAACACGCCGCGTCCGGCCAGCCGCAGTTCGTTCGATTCACCCGCCGGCCCCGGCAGCGGCTGCGGCCGCATCTGCGCGCGCGCCCGCACCGCGTAATAGCGGCAGAAGTCGACCGCTTCGCGCACTTCCAGATGAGCGTCGTTCATCGTACGACCGCCCTCGTGCACGATCAGCGCAACCAGTTCGTCGTGAGCGAACTCCCATGCGTCGGCAGCGCGTTCGATGATGTCGGCGCGCGCATCCGGACCCAACGCATTCCACGCGGGCTGTGCGGCCATTGCGCGATCAATCGCCTCCGTCGCTGCCGCGGCATCGGATTCGGTGACCGTGCCGACCGTCTGGTCGAGCCGCGCCGGGTTGGTGACCGGCCGCTGCACGGCGCCGGGAGCCGCGGCCGACGAGACCGCGTCGACCCGCCCCGCGCGTGCCACGTCTTCGGTGAGCCGGATCAGCTCGGGCGCGAACTGCAGGTCGATGCCCTTCGAGTTGCGCCGATCGGAAAACAGATGCGCCCCGCTCGGAAACGAGGAAGTTGGCGCATCGCTGGAGACCATGCGCTGCGCAAGCTCGTAGACGTCCTCGACCAGCGAAGCAGACGGCACGCTGCGGTCGGTGATCTGGTGCACGAAGGACGTGTTGGAGCCGTTTTCGAGCAGCCGCCGTACGAGGTATGCGAGCAGGTCGCGGAATTCGCCGACCGGCGCATACACCCGCACGCGCACGTCCGGGCTGTCGGCGAGCAATGCGTCGTACAGCGGATCGCCCATGCCGTGCAAGCGCTGGAACTCGTACTGGCGTCCGGGCGCGAGTTCGCGTGCGAACTCAACGATCGAGGCGACGGTCAGCGCATTGTGCGTGGCGAACTGAGCGTAAACGGGCGCGCCGTGAGTCAGCAGCCGGCGCGCCGTGACCAGGTACGAGACATCGGTCGCCCATTTGCGCGTGTACACAGGAAATCCGGCCATGCCGATTTCCTGTGCGCGCTTGATTTCGGCGTCCCAGTAGGCGCCCTTGGTGAAGCGCACGGTGATCGGCCGTCGCAGCTCGCCACTGACCGCCAGCAGGTGATCGATGACGTTCAGAGCACGTGTCTGGTACGCCTGCACGGCGAGGCCGAGCCCGGGCCAGTCCGCGAGTGAGGGTTCGCGCATCAGTCGTTCGAACAGGCCGATGTGCAGCGCGAGGCGCTCGGACTCTTCGGCGTCGATCGTCAGATTGACGTCGGCGCTGCGTGCGAGCTGGCCGAGCTCGACCAGTCGCGGATACAGCTCGCGGTCGCTGCGCTCGACCTGCGCCGTTTCGAAGCGGGGATGGATCGCCGACAGCTTGACCGAGATGCCGTCGCGCGACATCCAGTCGGTGCCGCCGGTGGCCTTCAGCGCTGACAGTGCGTCGACATACGAGCGATACGCACGGTCGGCATCGCTGCGGGTACGCGCGCCTTCGCCCAACATGTCGAACGAGTACATCACCCGTGCATCGGGACGCCTCGTCGCGCGGCGTAGTGCGTCAGGCAGTGTCGTTGCGAACACGAACTGGTCACCGAACCGTCTTATGCCATCGATCACCAGCGGCCGCAGCGCGCTGCGGGCAAGCCAGGCCCGCAAGGTATGGGTATCGGCGCCGGCCTCGCTCAGCTCGGCCTCGGCGGCCGTGTGGCCAGCGATGCTCAGCGCAGTTGTCAGCACCCTTGTGATGAAGTTGCCCTCGCCACCCGTCCGACCCTGGCGAAAGGCGGCCAGCTTCTCGGCGATAAGCCAGGTCTGCGTGTCGGCATCAGGAGCGCGCAACAGGGCCTCGGCGAGGCGCAGCAGGGCGATGCCTTCGGGCGTTGCAAGCGGAAAGGAATTCAGCAGGTTCTGCGCCGACAGCAGTCCGGGATCGAAGGCCCGGACCGCTTCGATGTAGCGCAACGCACGCGCGCGCGCAGCGGCGCGCACTTGGGGCGAGGGCAGGCCGCCAGCGAGCAGGGCGAGGATCGCGCTGCGCTCGTCTGCGTACGGATCGCCCAGGTCGGGCAGCCGTCGCAGCGCTTCCAGCACGTCTGGCATGTGAACTCCAGCGAGGAATGTGCGAGGGAAATGTAGCAGGGGCCTCCCATGACAGCGGGCACTAGACTGGGGCGCCATGCCCGATTTCGCCGTTGGGTGCGGTGACGCCCCCCGATCGGGAGGGGGGAGGTCGGTCGGCCCGCATGCGACTCTTATAATCGAACGCTTCATCCACGTCCGGGATCGGTGCGCCGATCCTCGGCAGCGCGTTCAACATCGGAAGCGAGCCCTATGAAGATCCTCGTCACCGTCAAGCGTGTGGTCGACTACAACGTCAAGGTCCGGGTCAAATCGGACGGCAGCGGCGTCGACATCGCCAACGTCAAGATGTCGATGAATCCGTTCGACGAGATTGCCGTCGAGGAAGCCGTGCGGCTGAAGGAGGCGGGCACCGCTACCGAAGTAGTCGCCGTGTCGTGCGGCATTCCGCAGTGCCAGGAGACGCTGCGCACGGCGATGGCGATCGGCGCCGATCGCGGCATCCTGGTGGAGACTGACGTCGAACTGCAGCCGCTTGCGGTCGCCAAGCTGCTGAAGGCGATCGTCGACAAGGAGAAGCCGGATCTCGTCATCCTCGGCAAGCAGGCGATCGACGATGATGCGAACCAGACCGGACAGATGCTGGCGGCGCTGCTCGATGTCCCGCAGGGTGCGTTTGCGTCAAAACTCAAGATCGCCGATGGCCGCGCCGAAGTGACGCGCGAGGTCGATGGTGGTCTCGAAACGATCTCGATCAGGCTGCCGGCGGTCGTCACTGCCGATTTGCGTCTGAACGAGCCCCGCTATGTGACGCTGCCGAACATCATGAAGGCGAAGAAGAAACCGCTGGAGACACTGAAGCCCGCCGATCTCGGTGTCGACGTCACCCCGCGTCTGAAGACGCTGAAGGTATCGGAGCCGCCGGCACGCAAGGCCGGCATTCGCGTGCCGGACGTCGCCACGCTGGTCGCCAAACTGAAGAACGAAGCCAAGGCCATCTGAGAACGCCATGACAGCACTCGTCCTCGCCGAACACGACAACACCTCCCTCAAGGGCCCGACTTTCAACACGGTAACAGCCGCCGCCAAGGCAGGTGGCGATGTCCACGTGCTGGTCGTCGGCCATAACGCCGCGGCGGCCGCGCAGGCGGCATCCCGCATCGCCGGTGTCGGCAAGGTGTTGCTGGCGGACGGCCCGCAGTTCGCCGACGGGCTCGCCGAACCGGTCACCGCGCAAGTGGTGGCGCTGGCCGGCGGCTACACGCATGTCTTCGCACCGGCGACCGCGTACGGCAAGAACATCCTGCCGCGGGTGGCCGCCAAACTCGACGCGGCGCAGGTCTCTGATATCAGCAGCGTCGAGTCGGCCGACACCTTCACACGCCCGATTTACGCCGGCAACGCGATCGCCACCGTGCAGTCGAGCGACAAGATCAAGGTCATCACCGCGCGGCCGACCAATTTCGATGCGGCACCGGCCGAGGGAGGATCGGCGGCGGTCGAGAACGTCACGGCAGTGGCGGCTGCCGACAGTTCGCGTTTTGTCGGCCGCGACATTGCCAAGTCCGACCGACCCGAACTGCAGGGCGCCAAGGTGGTCGTGTCCGGCGGTCGCGGTATGGGTTCGGCCGAGAACTTCAAGCTGCTCGAGCCGCTGGCCGACCGGCTGAACGCGGCGATGGGTGCCTCGCGCGCTGCAGTGGACGCCGGCTATGCGCCCAACGACTGGCAGGTCGGACAGACCGGCAAGGTAGTCGCGCCGCAGCTGTATGTCGCAGTCGGCATCTCGGGGGCGATCCAGCATCTGGCCGGGATGAAGGATTCGAAGGTGATCGTGGCGATCAACAAGGATCCCGAGGCGCCGATCTTCTCGGTTGCCGATTACGGACTGGTCGGTGACCTGTTCGAAGTGATTCCGCAACTGGTCAAGGAACTCGGCTGACGCGTGATGTCCGTGGCACGCTCAACCGATCAATGCATTCGACGGTAACCCGATGAGCTACACGCGCCCCGCTCAAGGACATGCTGTTCGTGCTGCACGAACTGGCCGGCCTTGAAGCAGGTTCAGCAGCTTGCCCGGCTGCGAGGACGCGACCGACGAGACCGTGCAGGCCGTGCTCGAGGAGAACGCGCGCTTTATGGGCGAGGTGGTGGCGCCGCTCAACTGGAGCGGCGACACGCAGCCCGGCGAGTGGACCAATGGCAGCGTGACACCAGCCCGGGCTTCCGCGATGCTTTCCAGGTCGTTCGCCGAGGCCGGTTGGCAGGGAGTGCAGCATCCGTCGCAGTACGGCGGCCAGGGACTGCCCAAAATCGTCGGCGCCGCGTGCATGGAAATGATGCAGGCGGCCAACCTGTCGTTCGCGCTGTGTCCGCTGCTGACCGACGGTGCGATCGAAGCGCTGCTGGTGGCGGGCTCGGACGAGCAGAAGGACACCTACCTGCCGCGCCTGATCGACGGCGCTGGACCGGAACGATGAACCTGACCGAGGCGCAGGCCGGCTCGGACCTGTCGCAGGTGCGCACGCGCGCCGCTGCCGCAGGCCGACGGCACCTACCGCGTGTTCGGACAGAAGATCTTCATCACCTACGGTGATCACGATCTCGCCGAGAACATCATCCATCTCGTGCTGGCGCGGACGCCGAACGCACCCGAGGGCGTAAAGGGCATCTCGCTCTTCATCGTGCCGAAGGTCGTGTCGCGCGGACGACACGCTCGGCAAGCGCAACGACGTGTACTGCGCGTCGATCGAGCACAAGCTCGGCATCAAGGCGAGCCCGACCTGCGTGCTGCTCTACGGCGACGACAAGGGCGAGGTCGGCCCCGGAGCGATCGGCTACCTGGTCGGCGAGGAGAACCGCGGCCTCGAGTACATGTTCGTGATGATGAACGCCGCGCGCTTCCAGGTCGGCATGCAGGGCATCGCCGTCTGCGACCGCGCCTACCAGAAGGCTGCGGCCTACGCGAAGGATCGCGTGCAGAGTCGGGCAATCGAAGGCTCGAGCGCGCCGGTACCGATCATTCAGCATCCCGACGTGCGGCGGATGCTGATGTTCATGCGCTCGAACACCGAAGCGGCGCGGGCGGTCGCCTACGTGGCGGCCGGCTACCACGACGTTGCGCACCATCATCCCGACCCGCCGGTACGCAAGGAGGCGCAGGCTGCCTACGAATACCTCGTGCCCATCGTCAAAGGCTGGTCGACCGAGATCTCGATCGATGTCGCGTCGACGGGCGTGCAGGTACACGGCGGCATGGGCTTCATCGAGGAAACGGGCGCGGCGCAGTTCTATCGCGATGCGCGGATCCTGACGATCTACGAAGGCACCACCGCGATCCAGGCGAACGATCTGGTCGGACGCAAGACCGCGCGCGATGGCGGGTCGACGGCAAAGGCCTTTATCCAGCAGATGAAGGCCACGGCAGCCGAGCTGGAAAAAGCAGGTGGCGAACTCCGTGCGATCGCCACGCGCCTGCGGCCGGCCGTCGACTCCTACGGCGAGGCGGTCGAGTACATCGTGGCGCAGTACAAGGGTGACATCCGCTCGGTATTCGCCGGCTCGGTCCCCTATCTGAAGTTGGCAGGCATCGTGCATGGCGGTTGGCAGATGGGCCGGGCAGCACTGGCGGCTGACCGCCTGATCACGCAGCATCGCGATACCGCCTTTGCGCAGGCCAAGATCGCCACCGCGCGATTCTTCGCTGACCACATGCTCGTCACCGCGCCCTCGCTGGCCGCCAGCATCGTCGCCGGCAGCACCGGCACCCTCGCTCTGGCCGAAGAGCAGTTCTGAAGTCGACACGGACGGGCCAGGCTGCAAGCCTGGGAGAAGACAATACCCTCTCGATAGTCAATGACTATTGAATAGATTAACATAATTATTTTGTTAGATGAAGACCGGCGGCGTAGGCTGCTTTGCAGCCGTGTCCCTTTTCACAAGTGGGCGCTGCGGAGAGTTCTACCGATCCAAGCGAGGAGGATGTCCATGCAACTGAAGGGCTCGAAGACCGAACAGAATCTGAAGGACGCGTTTGCCGGTGAGTCGCAGGCAAACCGCCGCTATCTTTATTTCGCGGGAAAGGCTGATGTGGAGGGCTACAACGATGTGGCCGCGGTATTTCGCTCTACCGCGGAAGGCGAGACCGGCCATGCGCACGGGCACCTTGAGTATCTCGAGGCGGTCGGCGATCCCGCTACCGGCCTGCCGATTGGACCGACTCGGTCCAACCTGAAGGCTGCGATCGCCGGCGAGACACACGAGTACACCGACATGTACCCGGGCATGGCGAAAGCGGCGCGCTCGGAAGGCTTCGAAGAGATCGCCGACTGGTTCGAGACGCTCGCCAAGGCCGAACGTTCGCACGCCAACAAGTTCCAGAGGACGCTCGATTCGATCGTCGACTGAGCTGACTCGCCTTGGTGATGACCTGACGGCGGCCGGGCTTTGCCCGGCCGCCAGTCTGCTGCGCTGGCCCGTGGATCGGCGCACCTTTTCCTTGAACCTGGAAAGAACGACATGACCGTGCGCGAGGGTAGCCTCGAAGCGCCGACTCGGCATCCGCTCGGCTGGAAGACGTCGGAATTCTGGAGCGAGCCGGCGCTGCACCGCGAAATGGAGCGCGTGTTCGACATCTGCCATGGCTGCCGCCGTTGCGTCAGCCTGTGCGGCGCTTTCCCGACGCTGTTCGACCTGGTGGACAACGGGCCGACCGGAGAACTCGATGGCGTGCCGAAGGAGAAATACAAGGCCGTGGTCGATCAGTGCTACCTGTGCGACATGTGCTACATGACCAAATGCCCGTACGTGCCGCCGCATCCGTGGAATCTTGATTTCCCGCACCTGATGCTGCGCGCCAAGGCGGTCGAGTTCAGGCAGCATGGAGCGAAAGGTACCGACAAGTTCCTGACTTCGACAGACAAGGTCGGCACCTTCGCGGGCATCCCGATCGTGACCAAGGCCATCAACCTGGTGAACCGCACCGCGCCGGCGCGGGCCGGCATGGAAAAGGTGTTCGGAGTCGACCGCAACGCCTGGCGGCCCGAGTTCGCGACAACGCGGTTTCGCTCCGCCGCGCGCTCGAATTCGACGCCCCCTGTGGTTGACGGCGTGAAGACACCGGGGAAGGTGGCCATCTTCTCGACCTGCTACGTCAACTACAACGAGCCTGGCATCGGGCACGATCTGATCCGCATCCTCGAGCACAACGCGGTTCCGTACGTGCTGGTTGAAAAGGAGGCCTGCTGCGGCATGCCCAAGCTCGAGATCGGCGATCTGGACTCGGTCGAGCGATTGAAGAACGTCAACGTTCCGCAACTTGCGCGGCTGGCGCGCGATGGCTACGCCATTGTCACTGCGATCCCGTCGTGCACGCTGATGTACAAGCAGGAGCTGCCGCTGATGTTTCCTGACGATGCCGAGGTGCAGGCTGTCAAGGACGCGATGTGGGACCCGTTCGAATACCTGGTGGCGCGCAATCGCGACGGGCTGCTGAAGACGGACTTCCGTCGTCCACTGGGAACCGTTTCGTATCATGTTCCGTGTCACGGACGCGTGCAGAACATCGGGCGCAAGACCGAGGAGACTGCTGAAGCTGATACCTGACACGCGCGTGCACACGGTCGAGCGGTGTTCCGGGCACTCCGGACTCTGGGGCACACGCAAGGAGTTTCACGCGATGGCGATGAAGATCGGCAAGCCGGTGTTCAGGAACATGGCGAGCGTGCAGCCCGACTTTCTCAGCTCGGACTGCCAGCTGGCCGGACACCACATCGAGCAGGGGATCGGCGAGTTTGCGAGCGAAGCCCTGGGCGGGAAGATACCGCAGGTGGCACACCCGATCACGCTGGTGCGCATGGCCTATGGGCTGTAGATGGAGAGATGGATATGAACCGGATTGCACGCGACAGCCTGCTGACGCTCGAGGCGTATGCCAGGCAGCGCAAGGAATTTCGGGCGAAGGTGATTGCCCACAAGAAGAACCGCACGCTGCGACTGGGCGAGCACGTGACGTTGATATTCGAGGACGAACTGACCGTGCGCTACCAGATCCAGGAGATGCTGCGCATCGAGAAGACGTTCGAGGAAACGGGCATCCAGGACGAGCTGGATGCCTACACGCCGCTGATACCGGACGGAGCCAACCTCAAGGCCACGATGATGATCGAGTACGAGGATCCGGCGGTGCGCCAAGTCGAACTGGGGCGGCTGCGTGGCATCGAAGGTCGCGTGTACGCGCAGGTCGACGGAACCGCGCGGGTGTACGCGATCGCTGACGAGGATCTCGAGCGGGAAAACGAACACAAGACCTCATCGGTGCATTTCCTTCGTTTCGAGTTCGAGCCCGCCGCCATCGCCGGCTTCCGGAAGGGCGCAGCGGTGGCCATCGGCATCGACCATCCCCGGTATGCGGTGCGGATCGACGAGATCGCGCCGCAGGTGCAGGCCGCTCTTGCCCAGGATTTCCACTGACGATCCGGTCGAACGGATCCCGTCTGACGATCCGGTCGTCGGCGCTTCCGCACCCGTCATATTCGCGCGCAAGGGTCGCGGCGCAGTCTCGAATGTGCCGCATCGATTTGAGTCCGTGCAGCGCTTGGCCGATGTCGAGCATCTGGCCGCAGAGGAAGACGACCCACTGCCGCCGCTCGCCACGACGGTCACGATGGAGACCGCGCGGTCCGTCATCACGCGCAACGATTCGCCGGACATCGGATTCGACCGCTCGATCAATCCGTACCGCGGTTGCGAGCACGGCTGTATCTACTGCTATGCGCGTCCGTCGCACAGCTATCTGAACCTGTCGCCCGGGCTCGATTTCGAAACGAGGCTGATCGCCAAGAGCAACGTGGTCGAGGTGCTGCAGCGCGAGCTCGCGGCACCCGGCTATGCGCCGGAACTGATCATGGTAGGCCCGAACACCGATGCCTATCAGCCGATCGAGCGCGAACTCAGGCTGACGCGGGGCATCCTCGAAGTGCTGTCCGCCACGCGTCATCCGTTCGGCCTCGTCACCAAGTCGGCATTGGTCGAACGCGATCTCGACCTGATCGCTCCGATGGCGGCCGAGCGGCTGGCTTCGGTGAGCATCAGCATCACGACGCTGGATTCATCGCTGTCGCGCATCCTCGAGCCGCGCGCCGCCAGTCCGCAGCGACGTTTGCGCGCGCTGCGCACGTTGGTGGCGGCCGGCGTCCCGGTGCGCGTCAACGTCGCTCCGATCATTCCGTTCATCAACGAACCGGAGATCGAGGCGATCATCGATGCTGCGGCTCAGTGCGGTGCGCGGCAGGCCCATTACACGGTGATCCGGTTGCCGTGGGAGGTGAGCCCGCTGTTTGAGGAATGGCTGCAAGCGCACTATCCTGACCGCGCACAGCGTGTGATGAACCGCATCCGCGACATGCGCGGCGGGAAGAACTACAACGCGCAGTTCGGCCGCCGCATGACCGGCGAAGGAACATGGGCCGATCTGATCGCCCAGCGGTTCCGGCGGGCTTCGGCCCGCCACGGATTCAGCGACGAGCTTCCGCTCCTGCGCCGCGACTTGTTCGTCCCGCCCCGGCCGACCGGTCCCCAGCTCGCGCTGTTTTGAGTTGCTTCATCCCGACGTGCGCAGCGCGTACTCGAAATACGTCTGGAACAGCAGCGCGATCGTCGCCATCAGCGCGATTGCGCCCCCAGCCAGCGTGGCTATCGCTACCAGGACGGCATCCCAGCCGCTGTGATTGCGGCGAGCTTGCCCGACATTGAAGCGGGCGTCGAACTGCTCATCGGGCGCCAGCGCCAAAACCAGGGCGTGGATGAAGCCGGCGGTAACCGGAATCATCAGCACGAAGAACGCCGGGGCCTGGTACCAGTGCCGGTCCCCGATCAGCCACGGCAATGTCCCGGCTGTCACGCCGAGCGGCAACCACCAGAGCGCCTGGCCGAGGTAGAGACGGTCGAACCCGAGCGAGCCGGCAAGCGATGCGAGCAGTGCTGCAAATGCCTTGTGTCGGAATCGCGTCACGGGGGTCTCGCTTGCTTGGCCCGGCTCGTGCCGGATACAATCACCGGTTTTCCGCTGGGACAGGCGCTGCCCCTGGGGGCGTGGCAAGTCACGGTGAGCAATCCGAGACAAGGAACTGATTATGGTCGTGATTCGACTTGCCCGCGGCGGCGCTAAGAAGCGGCCGTTCTTCAACATCGTCGCCACCGATTCGCGCAATCCGCGCGACGGCCGATTCATCGAGCGCGTCGGGTTCTACAACCCGGTGGCGGCGGAAAACGAACCCAAGTTGCGGATCGCCGCGGACCGCCTGACCTACTGGACCGGGGTAGGCGCACGCATGTCGCCGACCGTCGCGCGCCTGGTCAAGGAGCACACGCCGGCTGCGGCGTAGTGCCCGCGTAGTGCCCGAGGCAGCGGCCGGCGAGAGCGAGCCGCCAGCCGATCTGGTGGAGCTTGGCGTGGTGCGTGGCGCCTACGGTCTGAAGGGCTGGGCCCGGTTCGTTCCGTATGCCACCGACAGCGAAGCCTTGTCGGGCGCACGCCGGTGGTGGCTGAGCGGGCCGGCCGGCAAGCAGGCCGTGGTGCCCGAAGGTGCGCGGCGGCACGGCGACGCGATGCTGGTCAAGTGGGCGGGCTGTGATTCGAAGGAGCGGGCCGACTTCTGGAAGGGCGCAACGCTGGCGGTCAGTCGCGTCGAATTTCCGCCACTGGCCGATGGCGAGTACTACTGGACCGACCTGTTGGGATGTCGCGTTGTCGACCGCGATGGAGAGGAACTGGGAGTCGTCGGGGGACTGCGCGAAAATCCCGGCGGCCAGTGGCTGGAAGTGCTGAGGGCGCAGGGCGAACGGCCGATCCTCATTCCCTTGGTCGAGCAATATGTTGAAAGCGTCGATCTGCTCCGTAAGCGGGTGCAGGTCGACTGGCAGGAAGACTGGTGATGCGCTTCGATGTGGTGACGCTGTTTCCCGCGATGTTCGCGGCGATCACGGAGCACGGGATCACGCGGCGCGCCCATCAGCAGGGACTCTGGTCACTGTCGCTGTGGAACCCGCGCGACTACACGACCGACGCTCACCGCACGGTCGACGACCGCCCGTACGGTGGCGGCCCCGGGATGGTGATGATGGCCGAGCCCCTCGCGCTGGCGGTCGAGGCGATACGGAAGGATGGCGGCGCGGCGCGGGTGGTTGCGCTGGCGCCGAACGGCAGGCCGATCGGTGATGCGATGGTCCGTCGCTGGGCCGATGAGGCAGTGACGCTGGCAATAGTGTGCGGCCGCTACGAGGGCATCGATCAACGCTTCCTCGACGAGTGCGTCGACGACGTCGTCTCGGTCGGGGACTTCGTGATGTCGGGTGGAGAACTGGCCGCGATGTCGTTGATCGATGCGGTGGTGCGGCAGTTGCCCGGCTCACTGAAGGACGAGTCGACGGACGATGAGTCTTTTTCGACCGGCTTGCTCGACGGGCCGCATTACACTCGACCCGAGCAATGGCGCGGCCTCGCCGTGCCGCCGGTGCTCCTGTCGGGTCACCATGACGAGATCGGCGCCTGGCGGCGTCGCAATGCGTTGCGAGTCACTTGGCGTGACCGGCCTGACATGATTGAACGTGCGCGTGCGGAGGGTCGATTGTCCGCGGGCGACGAAAAGGAATTGCGCGAACTGGTGCGCATGGGTGTGGCGGAATCGGAATCCGCTGCTTGACGTCAACCATCCTCTCGCGCGGCACACCAACGATGACAGCCGCGCGACGATGGGATCAGGAGTTGGCAATGAACATCATCGAGAAACTTGAACAGGAAGAACTGGCGCGAGTGACCGCCAGCAAGACGATTCCCGAGTTCGCTCCCGGCGACACGGTGATCGTCAACGTGAACGTCGTCGAGGGCACGCGCAAGCGCATCCAGGCCTATGAAGGTGTGGTGATCGGCCGGCGCAACCGCGGGCTCAATTCGTCGTTCGTGGTGCGCAAGGTATCGAGCGGTGAGGGCGTCGAGCGCACCTTCCAGCTCTATTCGCCGAGCATCGCCTCGATCGAGGTCAAGCGCCGCGGCGACGTGCGACGCGCCAAGCTCTACTACCTGCGCGACCGCTCGGGCAAGTCGGCCCGCATCCGCGAGAAGCTTTCCCACAAGAGCGCCGCCGACAAGGCTGCGGCGGACAAGGCGTCGGCCGGCGAGGCGTCGGAGTAGCTGCGTTGGCCGCGCCGCAGGGCCGCCCCGGGCGGCCCTTTGCGTTTGTAACCGTGCGCCTCAGCGATCCGGCACGACGTGCCGGCATGCTGCAATGACCGCGAATTCCGTTCAGCCGCGGCGTCCGCTGTTCGATCCGGAACAGGTTCCGCTCGATCCGACGTTCGACAATCCGGCGGTGCGCGGGGCGAGCGTCGCTCGCGTTCGGCTCACACCGTCGGCACTGCGCGAGCGCTTCGCCGCGCCGGGATCCTGGCAGCCCGAACTGCGGTCCGATCCACGGCTGTACCAGATCGATACGGCGCCGCGCCCGGCGGCCGTGCTGATGCCCCTGATCGTTCACGGTGAGCAGGTCCACGTGTTGTTGACACAGCGCACCGCGCATCTGACCGACCATGCCGGCCAGATCAGTTTTCCTGGGGGACGTGTCGAGGAGCACGATGCCGACACGGTCGCGACCGCACTGCGCGAAACCGAGGAAGAGATCGGACTGCTCGCCGAGCGGGTCGAAGTGATCGGGTCACTTCCCGAATACACGACCGTGACCGGCTATTGCGTGACTCCGGTGGTGGGGATGGTCGAGCCGCCGGTGTCACTGACGCTGGATACCTTCGAGGTCTCGGAAGCGTTCGAGGTGCCGCTGGGATTTCTGATGGATCCCGCGCATCACGAACGCCGCATCGTCACGCTGGGCGACGTCTCGCGCACTTTCTACGCGATGCCCTACGAGGCGGACGGGCGGCGATACTTCATCTGGGGCGCGACGGCTGCCATGCTGCGCAATCTTTACCATCTGCTGCGCGCCTGAGCCAGTCGGCGGTCGCCCCTACAATCCGGCGCAAGGAGAATGTCTTTGGCCTGGCTGTCGCTGGTGATCACGTTGTTCCTCGAGCAGCTTCGCGCGTTGCCGAGCGAGAACCCGGTGTATGCGTCGGTCCGGCACGTCTCTTCGTGGGCCGAGGGCAATCTGAACGCGGGCCGGCCCCGTCACGGCTTCTACGCCTGGCTGCTGGTTGTGGTCGGCCTGACGCTGGCGGTCGGCCTGCTTTATTCGCTGCTGGTTTCAATCAACTGGCTGCTTGGGCTGCTGCTCAACGTCGCGGTGCTCTATTTCGCGCTCGGGTTCCGCCAATTCAGTCATCGCGGCAGCGAGATCCAGATTGCTCTGGCCAATGGCGACATCGCCGCCGCACGCCGCGAGTTGACCGCATGGAAGAGCCTGAGCGATCCGAGCTACACCGCGGCAGACCTGTCGCCGGACGAGGTTGTGCGCCAGGCCATCGAACACGGATTGCTGCTGGCGCAGCGCCACGTCTTCGGAGTGTTCTTCTGGTTTGTCTTGCTGCCGGGCCCGATGGGCGCGGTGTTCTATCGCCTCGCAGAGCACTCGGCACGGGTCTGGAACCGGCCGCCCGCACCGCCGACGCCGGCAGACCGGTTCGGCGAGTTGGCGCGCCGCGCCTTTGCGTGGATTGACTGGGCGCCCGCGCGGCTGACCGCGCTCGGCTACGCCATCGTCGGCGATTTCGAAGGGGCAATCTATTGCTGGCGCCAGGTCTCGCGCGAGCAATCGGTCGATGGGCTGCCGGCGCCCGATGCCCGCACGCTGATCCTGGCCGCCGCCGGCGGCGCACTCGGCCTGCGCTTGATGCCCGAGGCCGAAAGCGTCCGCTATTTCGACGAAGCCGGCAACGAAGGTGCCGGCTTGGCCGAGCCCGGACCACCCGCAGTGCGGGCCGTCGTCGGACTGGTCTGGCGCTCGCTGCTGCTGTGGCTCGCTCTGCTGCTGCTGCTGACGCTCGCCCGGTTGATCGCCTGATCAACCGATTCTGGGGTTCGGTCAGTCCGGCCGCGCCGCACCGCATTGCCAGCACGCGCCAAACTGCGGTTCCGAAGTTTCGCCGCAGGCGGTGCATAGCCAACCCGGGCCGCGCAACGGGCGCCGCAGTTCCTGCAGGATCTCGCGTGCGCGCGCTTCGTCCGCGTCGCGCTCGATCCACAGTTGAGGCGCGCATTCGAGGAACGGAATCTCGCCGATCGCGCCGGACAGGCTGGTATTGCGAAGCTGGCAGCGGATGCCCGCAGCGCGCAGCGATTCGGCCCAGATTGTCGCCAGCACCAGATGGTCAGCACGCGCCAGCAATTTCATCGAGCCGCCTGCTGGGTCAAGTGACGATAGAACTCGTAGCGTGCCGGCGCGATCGCGCCGGCGCTTACCGCGCTGCAGATCGCACATTCGGGTTCGGCCAGGTGCCTGCAGTCGAGGAAGCGGCATTGCCCCAGGTACGGAGCGAAGTCGGGAAAGCCGCTCATCATCGCGTTCGCGTCCACGTGCGCCAGCCCGAACTCCGAAAACCCGGGCGTGTCGACGAGCGCACCGCCGTCCGGCAGTGCGAACCAGCGCGCCGCGGTGGTCGTCTGCTTGCCGCCGTCCAGTCGAACGGAAAATTCACGCGTGCGCGCGCGCGCATCGGGAACAAGCAGGTTGAGCAGCGTGGACTTGCCCATGCCGGACTCGCCGACGAGCAGCGACTGGCGCCCGTGCAGCAACGGACGAAGGACTTCGCTTGCCTGTTCGGGCTGCGCGCGCGCCGACACGGAGGCTGTGCGCACGCCGAGTGCCGCGATCTCGTCCAGTGCGGCCTGCGCGGCGGCCGCGCCTTCGTCGAGGTCCGCCTTGTTGCGGATGACCAGGGCGTCGATATCGGCCGCGCGCGCAGCGAGCAGTGCCTTCCACACGAACCATTGATTGAACGTCGGGCGCGAGGCGAACACGACTACTGTCTGATCGACATTGGCCGCGAGTTTCTTGGTCCGGAACGCGTCCGCGCGGTAGAGCAGGGAGCGGCGGGGTTCGATGGACTCGATCGCCGCCTGACCCGGTCCCGCGGGCACGGCCAACACGCGGTCTCCGACGGCGACATCGCTGCGGCGGCCGCGCCGCACTGCGGACCACAGGCCGCCGACGTCATCCTCGAGCGCGCAGTTGCGGCCGTAGGTCGCGGTGACGCGTGCGCTGAACCTGTCGCTGATGCGAGCGACCGGTCGCGCGACGGCGCACATCACGTCAGGCGCTCGCGAGGCCGGTCAGCCGCTGCACGCGAAGTGATGCGGGCGGATGCGTGTCGTAGAACGCCGAATGGATCGGATCAGGCGTCAGAGTCGACGCGTTATCCTCGTACAGCTTGACCAGCGCCGCGACCAGATCGTCGGCCGAGGCATGCTTCGCGGCGAAGGCATCGGCTTCGAACTCGTGCCGACGCGACAGGTAGCTGCCGAGTGGCGCGAACGAAAACGTGTACACCGGCAGCACCAGGATGAACAGCACCAGTGCGACACCCTCGTTGCCACCGACCAGCGCGGGCTCGACCCCCAGGCCGGTGTAGAACCACGGCTGCATCGCCAACCAGCCGAGCAACGCCAGAACGACAAGACTGGCAATGAAGGAAAACGCCAGTCGCTTGGCGATGTGCTTCAACTTGAAGTGACCCAGTTCATGCGCGAGTACGGCCTCGATCTCGGACGGCTGCAGGCGATCGACCAGCGTATCGAAGAAGACGATGCGCTTGGCCCGCCCGAGTCCAGTGAAGTACGCGTTGCCGTGCGCCGAACGACGCGAACCATCCATCACGAACACACCCTTGCTCGAGAAGCCGGTCCGGCTCAGCAATTCGGCGATGCGCTGTGCCAGCCCGGCGTCCTTCAGCGGCTCGAAGCGATTGAAGAGTGGAGCAATCAGGGTCGGGTAGATGATCAGCACCATCGCATTGAAACCGACCCAGAGCAGCCACGCGTAGACCCACCAGTAGCCGCCGGCGCTGCGCATCAGGGCGATGACTGCAGCGAGCAACGGAAGCCCAAGCAGCGCGGCCAGCACGAAGGACTTGCCGAGATCGGTCAACCACAGCGCGAGCGTCATGCGGTTGAAGCCGAACCGTTGCTCGATGCGGAACTGGCGGTACCACGAGAAGGGCAGGTCCAGTACCCCCAGCACCACGGCTACAGCGACCACGAATGCCAGCTGGAAGACGAAGCCGGGTTCGATCCAGGAGCCGACTGTATCAGCCAGCCACTGCAGTCCGCCCAGCAGAGTCAGCGCGATCAGCACTGCGGCGGTCACCGCGGTCTCGACCAGCGCGACGCGAGTCTTTGCGATTGTGTAGGACGCCGCCTTGCGGTGCGCGTTCAACGAAACTCGTCCTGCAAACTGCTGCGGGACGGCAGCCGCGTGTTCGCCGACATGGCGTACCTGCCGCCAGGCCAGCCAGTACTTCAGGCCGACCATCAGCAGCAGGAATCCGACGAACGACAGAGAAAGGATCTGGGACATTGGATCGGGGGCGGCAACTCATCGCAACGACCGGACGGCGATGCAGTGTGCGAAGCCAAGCATGCGACAATCGCACGCGGAGCGGATTCGATCACAACGCCTCGATCGAATAAGCCGAAGAATTATGTCACAGCCTCCGCCTCAAGCCCCCGTCCGCCACGAGCGTTACAGCGAGACCAACCTCGTGTGGGTCGACATGGAGATGTCCGGACTCAGCCCGGACTCCGATCGCGTGCTGGAAGTGGCGGTCGTGGTGACCGACGCCCAGCTCGATGTGATCGCGGAAGGACCGGTACTGGTCATCCTGCAATCCAAGCGGGTGCTCGCCGGCATGGATGCCTGGAACACCGCGACGCACGCACGCTCGGGACTGATCGACAAGGTTCGCGCATCCACCGTTGACGAGGACACCGCCTCCGCGGCAATCATCGATTTCCTGCAGCGGCACGTTCCGCCGGGCAAGTCGCCGATGTGCGGCAATTCGATCTGCCAGGACCGACGTTTCATGGCGCGCTGGATGCCGCAACTCGAAGCGTACTTCCATTATCGCAACCTCGACGTCAGCACGGTCAAGGAACTCGCGCGCCGCTGGAATCCCGAGGTCTATCGCTCGTTCGAGAAGAAGAGCCGGCACGAGGCGCTGGCCGACATCTACGAATCGATCGACGAGCTCCGGCACTACCGAACACACTGGCTGCGGAGCTGACCGAATATCAGCCGCGGTCTGCGGGCGGCGGATTGCCGACGACGTCGACGCTTCGCTGCGCGGCGACGCCTTCGGCCGGCTCGGCGGGCAGCAACGCTTCCTGCGCGCTCATCCAGGCCCGGCCCAGCGCGAAGCCGAGCGCGAGCAGCACGGGACCGAGGATCACGCCGATGAATCCGAAAGCGATCACGCCGCCGAGGACACCGAGAAAGATCATTCCGAGCGACAGCGTCGACCCCCGTGCGATCAGGATCGGCTTGAGGAAGTTGTCGATGGTGCTGATCACGACCGCGCCCCAGATCACCATGAAAATGGCCCAGCCAGTTTCGCCCTGCGTATAGAGCCAGATGGCCGCCGCGCCCCACAGCAGCACGGGGCCCATCGGCACGACCGACAGCACGAAGGTCCCCACGCCGAGCATGAATGCTCCGGGCACCCCGGCGATCAGGAAGCCGATGAATGCGACGAATCCCTGTGCCGCCGCCGTCCCGACGATGCCGATGACCACGCTGCGAGTCGTTCCCGTGACGATCGTCAGGACTTCCGAGCTCAGGTGGCCCGAAACGCGGTCCATGACGCGCCGGGCCAGCGCCGCGATGCGCTCGCCATCGCGGTAATAGAAGAAGACGATGAAGGTGACGAGCAGCAACTGCACGATGCCATCGCCCAGTACCCGCACGAAAGCCAGCGACAGGCGGCCCGCCGGTTCGATCGCGCGCTGCAGCAGGGCGGCGAGTTGCGCGCGGTCGATCAGCAGAGCCTCGAGCTGCGTGAATGCGCGTTCGCCGATTAGCGGAATCTTCTTCAGTTGCTCGGGAGAATGAAGTCCGCCTTGGGTCCAGGCCTTGAACAGGCCGACCAGCGCCGGAATCTGGTCGGCCGCCGCGGCCGACAGCAGCGTGATCGGAATGATCACCAGCACCAGGATCATCACCAGCATGGCCGACGCGGCCAGTGTTGCGTTGCCGCCGACTGCACGCTGCAACCGCTCGAAGACCGGCCACGTAGCGATGGCGAACACGCCGGCAAACAGCATCGCGGACAGGAACGGATACAGCACCATCAGAACGCCGATCGCGACGATCGCCGCGCCGCCGTAGCGGAACAGGTTGTCGAAGTTGGCTCGGATGGAGGTCATCGGCTCGGCAGGTATGAGGGAATCTCTGGAAAGCTTGCGGCGCTTGCAAGCGCCACCGCCCGCGCACAGGCGAATCGTACGCAGGCACGATTCGCTGGCCTGCGCCCGTCCCCCCGCCGGGAATTGAACCCAGATCTAGCGCTTAGGAGGCACTTGTTCTATCCGTTGAACTACGGGGAGCGCGTGCAGTATAGCGAGCGCCCTCCCGTAGAATCCGCGCGCGACAAAGTGCCGGGACCGGCGAACGGCCACTGCATAATCCGTGGTCACTCCGATGGCAGCGAGCAGGCATGCGGTTCCGCGGTTCGCAGCTGACGGTTTTTCCACAGGCGCTGGGGACAACTTTCTGATGATGTCGATCGATGGCTGCCAAGCTGCGCGCTGACGCCCGACGGGCCGCCGACTATGGCGAGGCCTCGATTCGAGTCCTCAAGGGTCTCGAGCCGGTGCGGCAACGCCCCGGCATGTACACGCGCACTGACAGTCCGCTGCACATCATCCAGGAGGCAATCGACAACGCGTCCGACGAGATCCTCGCGGGGTTCGGGCATCGCATCGACGTCACGCTGCATGCAGACGGTTCGGTCAGCGTCGACGATGACGGCCGCGGAATCCCAGTCGGCCTGCATCCTGAAGAGAAGGCGCCCGTCGTCGAAATCGTGTTCGCACGCCTGCACGCCGGCGGCAAGTTCGACAAGCGCGCCGGCGGTGCCTATTCATTCGCGGGTGGATTGCACGGCGTCGGCGTGTCAGTGACCAACGCGCTGTCGTCGCGGCTCGAAGTGACGGTGTGGCGCGACGGGAAGATGCACACCATTGCATTTGCCGACGGCGAGGTCAGCCAGCCGTTGAAGTCGACGACGGGCAAGTCGCAGGGCCGGGTGAGCGGGACGCGCGTTCGGACGTGGCCGAATCCGAAGTATTTCGACTCCGCCCAAGTGCCGGTCGATGAACTGGAGCGACTGCTGCGCAGCAAGGCCGTGCTGCTGCCCGGTACCGAGGTGACGCTTGCCGTGGAGAAATCCGGCGCGCAGCAGCGCTGGCTCTACCAGGGCGGGCTGCTCGAATATCTGCTGGGTTCGCTGGGGGAGGAGCCGCTGCTGCCCCCGTTCGAGTCGAGCGGCTACGCCGGCGCCGAGGATGACACCTATGCCGAGGGCGAAGGCGCAGCCTGGGTCGTCGTGTGGACCGAGGAGGGTGCGGTCACGCGCGAGTCGTATGTCAACCTGATCCCGACTTCGGCGGGCGGGACGCACGAGGCGGGCCTGCGCGAGGGGCTGTTTGGAGCCGTGCGGGCCTTCGTCGATGCGCACGGTCTGTTGCCAAAGGGCGTGAAGCTGCTGCCCGAGGACGTGTTTGCCCGCGCGAGTTTCGTGCTGTCTGCGAAGGTGCTGGATCCACAGTTCCAGGGCCAGATCAAGGAGCGGCTCAACAGCCGCGACGCGCTGCGGCTGGTCTCGTCCTTCGTCAGACCACAGCTCGAGTTCTGGCTGAACCAGCACCCCAACGAGGGGCGGCAGCTGGCCGACCTCGTGATCCGCCAGGCGCAGTCGCGTGCGCGCGCAGGGCAAAAAGTCGAAAAGAAGAAGGGCTCGGCTGTCGCCGTGCTGCCGGGCAAGCTGACCGACTGCGAATCCACCGAACTGTCGCGCAACGAGCTCTTCCTGGTCGAAGGCGATTCGGCCGGTGGATCGGCCAAGATGGGCCGTGACAAGGAATTCCAGGCGATCCTCCCGCTGCGCGGCAAGGTGCTCAATACATGGGAGGTCGACCGTGACCGGTTGTTCGGCAACGCCGAAGTGCACGACATCGCAGTGGCGATCGGCGTCGATCCTCACGGGCCGGATCAGGCAGTCAGCCTGGACGGTCTGCGATACGGCAAGGTCTGCATCCTCGCCGACGCCGATGTCGACGGGTCGCACATCCAGGTGCTGCTGCTGACCCTCTTCTTCCGTCACTTTCCGCAACTGGTCGAACGCGGGCACATCCATGTGGCACGCCCGCCGCTGTTCAGGGTTGACGTGGCTGCGCAGGGCAAGCGTCCCGCGCGGCGACTGTATTGCCTGGACGACGCTGAACTCGACGTGACACTGGAAAAGCTCGCCGACGAGGGCGTCAAGCAAAGCGCCTGGAGCATTGCTCGCTTCAAGGGCCTCGGCGAGATGAGCCCGGCGCAGCTGTGGGAAACGACAATGAACCCGGACACGCGGCGCCTGCTCCGCGTCGGTCTGGGCGACCTGACCGCTGAACGCACCGCGTCGACACTGACCATGTTGATGGGCCGCGCCGAGAGTCAGGCGCGTCGCGCGTGGCTGGAAGAGCACGGCCACGAAGTCGAAGCCGACGTCTGAAGCATGGGGACAGGGCGGAGATTGGCCTCTTACTGCCGTTATTGGGGTGTTCTGATCGGCCGTTTGTGCGGGCATACTTGCGCGCGATCCCCACGCGGAGGCCTGGGCGGCCCGCTCCACGGATGAAGGAAGCCTCGACCCCTGCTGGCATGGTCAGCGCGCCGCCTACGGTGGACACGCTGCGTGACTCTCCGCGCTTCGCCTGGTTGCGCTGGTCGGTCGGCGCGCTCGGCCTCGCGCTGATAGTCACGCTCGTGCTGTCGTGGTGGCTGCCGCAGAGCGTGCGGTACTCCAACCCGCTGGCCATGCGGGCGCTCGAGTGGTCGCACGGTGCCGCCGCGGTCGTGTTGGGCATCCTGCTGGTCGCCTGGTTGGCGCACGCACAGCTAGTGCAGCGGCAGGCGCGGTCGCGCGCGCGGCTGTGGGAACAGTCGATCGAATCGATGAAGGTCGGTGTCGCGTTGTACGACGCCGACGATCGGCTGATCGGTTGCAACGACGCCTATCGCGCGCTGTATTCCGAAGTTGCCAGCCAGCTGCTGCCCGGGCGCACCTATCGCGAGCTGATGATCGCGTATTACGGAGTCGCGCCAGCCGACGTCGTCGACGGCCGCACGCTCGAGCAGTTCATCGCCGACGGCGAGCGCCGCCGGCGCAGCGGATCGCAGGTGAGCGAAGTCGTCCGGCACCATCGCGGGCGCTGGCTGCTGATGACCGATTGCCGCACGGCGAATGGCAGCATCATCTGCTTCCGCAGCGATGTGACCGAGCAGAAGGTCATCGAGCACGAACTGAGCAAGCGTCGCAAGCTGATCGACGATCTCGCAGACCTCACCTACGATTGGTTCTGGCGGCAGGACGCGGACGGCCGCTTCGTGGAGTTCTCGGCAGCGATGGAGCTGCACGTCAAGGCGCCGCCTGAACAACTGCTCGGGCGTCGGCGCGAGGACATGCCCGGTTTCGAAGCCGATCCGAACCAGTATGCCGAGTACCGGGCGCATGTCGCACACCGGCAGCCGTTCCCGTGGTTCACGTATCGGGCGCGTCGAGGCGACGGCACCCCGATGTGGATCGCGGTGACCGGCAAGCCCATTTTCGACGAGAAGGGGCAGTTCCAGGGCTACTACGGCGCGGGCCGCGACGTCACCGAGCGCGAGGACATCGTCGCTGCCCTGCGTCGCAGCGAAGAGCGGTTCCGTGCGCTGACCATGCTGGCCACCGAGTGGTACTGGGAGACCGACAGCGAGCTGCGCGTGACGACGGTGCGCGGCGATCCGACCCAACAGCAGCGGGTCGCCGAGTGGACACTGAACCGCCGCTTCTGGGAGTTCGATCACATCGACCCCGCGTTTCCGATCGACTGGAACGCGCTGCGCGATCGCGTCACCCGCCGCGAGTCGTTCCGCAACGTCAAGCTGAAGCTGCGCAACGAACCGGATGTCGCCTACTACGAGCTGGCCGGACAACCGGTGTTCGAGCGCGGCGAATACATCGGCTATCGCGGGCTTGCCTGGGACGTGACCGAACGCGAGTCGCTGATCGCCCGCATCTCCGAGAGCGAAGCGCGTTTTCGTGCGCTGACCGAACTGTCGTCGGACTGGTACTGGGAGATGGACGAGAACCTGCGCTTCACCCAGCTGCGGCAGGGTGCGCGCGGTTCGTTCGGCCTGAGCGACGACGAGGTGATCGGCAAGCACCGCTGGGAGTTGCCCGGCGAGCTGATCCAGCCCTCGTCGTGGGATGAGCACCGTGCGACCCTGATGGCTCGCCGTGCGTTCCGCGACGTCATGTTCCGCCGCTGGATGCCCGACGGATCGCTGGTGTACCACTTGACCAGCGGCGATCCGGTGTTCGATGCCGAGGGTCATTTTCACGGCTACCGGGGCATTGGCAAGAACATCACCGAGCAGATCAGGGCCCAGGAACGCATCGAGCGGCTGGCCACCGTCGACGCGCTGACCCAGCTGTCGAATCGGCAGACATTCGATGAACGCGCGGGCCGCCTGCTCGCGTCGTCGTACGCGGCCGGCAAACGTTGCGCGCTGCTGTTCATCGACCTGGATAATTTCCGGCTGCTCAACAACGGTTACGGTCATCGCGTCGGCGACGAGATGCTGGCGATCGTCGCCAGCCGTATGCGCGACGTCGTCGGAGAGCCGCACTTGCTGGGCAGGCGCGGCGGCGACGAACTGGTCGTCCTGCTGGTCGACCTGCAGCGCCCGGACGCAGCGGTCGACGTCGCTCGTCGTCTGATCGATTCGATCGCCGAGCCGGCACGCATCCTCGGCATGGAGATCGCCGTAACGGCGTCGGTCGGCATCAGCTTCTTTCCGCAGGACGGCATCGACCTCGATTCGCTGCTGAACGCTGCCGACGCGGCGATGTACCAGGCCAAGGACAGCGGACGTCGGACCTATGCCTTCTACACGCAGACGGTCGCGCGTCGGGTCGACCTGAGGCTGCGTCTCGAGCAGCGCCTGCGCAAGGCGGTCGAATCGCGCGACTTCAAACTGTTCTTCCAGCCGCTGGTGTCGCTGACCGACGGCAAGATGATCGGCGCCGAAGCGCTGATCCGGTGGCGCGATGCCGAACTCGGCGATATTTCCCCCGCCGAATTCATTCCGATCGCCGAGGAATCGGGGCTGATCGTCGGTCTCGGTGACTGGGTGCTGCGCGAGGCGTGCCGGTGTCGCCAGGAGTGGCGCCATCTGCAGCTCGACATCCCGCCGGTATCGATCAACATGTCGGGCGTGCAGCTGCGCCAGCTGGGCTGCGTCGAAGGACTGCTCGACGTGCTGAACGCCTACGACGTGGCACCGGCCGAGATCGAGGTCGAGGTGACCGAGACTGGACTGCTCGACACTTCGGCGGTGTCGCGCGAGAACCTCGTGCGAATGCGCAATGCCGGCGTGAGGCTCGCGCTCGACGACTTCGGTGTCGGATTCTCCAGCCTTGCCCACCTGCGCGACCTGCCGATCCACCGGCTGAAGATCGACCGCAGCTTCACCGTCGAGTGCATGCGTGACGCGCGCACGCTGACGATCGTCAAAGCCGTCATCGAGATGGCGCGCTCGCTCGGGATCAGTGTTACCGCCGAGGGGATCGAGACACAGGCGCAGCAGACGTGGATGCAGCACCTGGGCTGCGATGCCGCGCAGGGCTATCTTTTCGCCCGGCCGATGCCGGCCGACGATTTCATCAAGCTGTTCATCGACCGGCGTGGTGTCGGACGCGAACGTTCGCTGATGCACTGACAGCGGAGCCGCTCCTGTACACGACCTGGTTCGAGGGCGCCTGGCGCGATGGCAACGTGCCGCTGTTCGGCGCGATGGATCACAGCGTCTGGCTCGGATCGTCGGTCTTCGACGGCGCGCGATCGATCCACCGGATGGCGCCCGATCTGCTCGCGCACTGCCAGCGCACCTACGATTCGGCGCAGCGGATGGGACTGCAGATCGAGATTCCGATCGACGAGATGATGCGACTCGCGATCGAGGGCATCCACCGCTTTGCCGCGGACGTCGATCTGTACATCCGTCCGCTGGTGTTCGCGACGTCCGGCCTGCTGGTACCCGAAAGATCGGCGTTCGCCATGACGCTGTTCGAAGCCCCGCTGCCGCCGTTCGAGGGATTCTCGGCGCACCTGTCGCAGCGCAGACGGCCGTCGCCTGCGACGGCTGCCACCGACGCGAAAGCCTCCGCGCTCTATCCGAACGTCTCGCGTGCACTGCGCGAGGCTGCCGCCGCCGGCTACCAGAACGCGGTGGTGCTCGATCTGGAAGGCAATGTCGCCGAGTTCGCGACGGCCAATCTTTTCCTGGTGACCGCGGATGGCGCCGTCGTCACGCCGGCACCCAACGGAACCTTTCTCGCTGGCATCACGCGGGCGCGCGTCATCGCGTTGCTTGCGGAAGCTGGCGTGGAGGTGCAGCAGCGAACGGTCGCGCCTGGCGAGCTGGACACGGCGACGGAGATCTTCAGCACCGGCAACTTCGGCAAGGTGATGCCGTGCACGCGCTACGGGCAGCGCAGCTTGCCGATCGGGGCGATCGCCACGCTGGCGCGCGAGCGCTACATGGCTTACGCCGAAGGTTGTCGCGTGTAGCGTCCAAGCGCAGCGCTGGCGCGGGCTGCTTCTTCGTCGTTTCACGACCGACGCTCCCGGCGCGGGCCGGTGACTTTCTTTGTCTTGGCAAAGAAAGTCACCAAAGAAAGCCGCGCCTACGAAGGCGCCCCTGCGGGGTGCCCTGTGCTGCTCGGGGTCGCGGGCGGGCCTGCAAACTCGCGCCCTGCGGGCGCTCAGACAGGCAGGCCCTCAACAGCTCCCGCGCCCCCTGCGCTGCGCGGCGCCTTCGAAGGCATCCAACGACGTCGCGTGCGAGGCTCGGTGCCGGCACGGCGACGGGGTGAGTCCGCTCGGGGACGCCGCGGCGGTGCGGGGCGGCAGCGGGGGGTGCCGGGCGCGTGTCTGAGCCCGGGGCACGCGCAGCGTGATCGGGCGAGTTTCGCGCACGGCCCGCTGATGCCCTGCAGCGCAAGGGCAGCCTGCGCTGCGCGCAGGCCGGCCTCGTGCGGTCGCCTTTCTTTGGTGACTTTCTTTGGCGAAGCAAAGAAAGTCACTCGCCCGCCGGGCGAAATCCGGCTCGGTCGTGGGGCGGCGAGAGATCGGCAAATGGCGCGAGCCTCGGTGCGAAGAACGAGGCCAAAGCTCGTACCGCAATGGGCGAAACGCAAGCGCCGCCAGCGCGGCACCGTAAAATCCTCGCAATGCTCGAACAACAGACTCTATTCCCGCCCGGCGGCGGTAACGGCGACGACGCACTGACGCTGGCGGATTTCGCCCAGCGCGCGTATCTCGACTATGCGATCTCGGTCGTCAAGGGCCGCGCGTTGCCAGACGGCGCCGACGGCCAGAAGCCGGTCCAGCGTCGGATTCTCTATGCGATGAACGAGATGGGACTCGCCGCTGGCGCGAGGCCCGTCAAGTCGGCGCGCGTCGTCGGTGACGTGCTGGGCCGCTTTCATCCGCACGGCGACCAGGCGGCGTACGACGCACTGGTACGTATGGCGCAGGCGTTCACGCTGCGATATCCGCTGATCGACGGACAGGGTAACTTTGGCAGCCGCGATGGCGACGGCGCGGCGGCGATGCGCTATACCGAAGCTCGCCTGACTCCGATTGCGCGGCTGCTGCTCGACGAGATCGGCGAAGGCACCGTCGACTTCATGCCGAACTACGACGGCTCCACTCAGGAGCCGAGGCTGCTGCCGGCCCGCATGCCGTTCGTGCTGTTGAACGGTGCCTCCGGTATCGCCGTCGGCATGGCCACCGAAGTGCCTTCGCACAACCTGCGCGAAGTGGCCACGGCGGCTTTGCTGCTGCTCGGCAGTCGCAAGGCGCGACTCGACGAGGTGATGGCGAAGCTGCCCGGTCCGGACTTCGCCGCAGGCGGGCAGATCATCTCCTCGCCCGAGGACCTGCGCGAGTTGTATGCCACCGGACGCGGCAGCCTGAAGGTGCGGGCGCGCTACGAGTTCGAGGACCTGGCGCGCGGGCAGTGGCAACTCGTCGTGCGCGAACTGCCGCCCTCGACCTCGTCGCAACGGGTTCTCGAAGAGATCGAGGAACTGACCAATCCGAAGGTCAGGGCTGGCAAGAAGGCGCTGACGCCCGAGCAGCAGCAGACCAAGCAGCTGGTGCTGGCGGTGCTCGACACCGTGCGCGACGAGTCGGGTAAGGACGCCGCCGTCCGCCTCGTCCTGGAACCGCGCACCTCGAAGATCGACCGCGACGAATTTGTCCGCACGCTGCTCGCCCAAACGAGCCTCGAGGGCAGCGTACCGGTCAACCTGGTGATGATCGGGCGGGACGGGCGTCCACGCTGCAAGCCGCTGCTCGAAATCCTGCTCGAGTGGATCGAGTTCCGTGTCGACACGGTGCGGCGCCGGTCGCAGTTCCGTTTGCAGAAGGTCGAGGACCGCATTCACATCCTCGAGGGTCGACAGATCGTCCTGCTTTCGATCGACAAGGTCATCAAGCTGATCCGGGGCTCCGACGACCCGAAACCGGACCTGATCAAGGCGTTCAAGCTGACCGAGCGGCAGGCCGATGACATCCTCGAAATCCGGCTGCGGCAGCTGGCGCGGCTCGAGGGCATCAAGCTCGAACAGGAACTCGCCCAGTTGCACAAGGACGAGGCTTCGCTGCGCAAGCTGCTGGGTTCCGATACGGCTCTGCGCCGACAGGTCGGTGCAGAGATCGACGACGATGCGAAGAAGTACGGCGACGCCCGGCGCACGCTGATCGAGCAGGCCGAGCGCGCAGCGATCGAGGTCAGGCTGATCGACGAGCCGGTGACGGTGATCGTCTCCGAAAAGGGTTTTGTGCGAGCCCGCGCGGGCCACGGGCACGACGCCACGCAGTTCACCTTCAAGACCGGCGATGCGCTGTACCGCGCGTACGAGTGCCGCAGCGTCGACCAGCTGATTGCGGTCGGCAGCAACGGTCGCGTCTATTCGGTGCCGGTCGCCCAGTTGCCGCCGGCACGCGGCGATGGTGCGCCGGTCAGCTCGATGATCGACCTCGAGCCGGGCACTCGACTGGTCGGCTACGTGGCCGGCAGCCCTGATCTGCCGCTGCTGATCGCGACCAGCAACGGCTACGGATTCGCGGCGACGCTGGGCGACATGGTGTCGCGGCAAAAGGGTGGCAAGCAGTTCATCACGGTCGACGATGGCGCCGAGCCGCTGCGTCCCGAAATTGTCCAGCCTGCCAGCGATCGCCAGATCGCATGCCTGTCGGCCCGTGGCCGCGTGCTGGTATTCGACGCAACCGAGATCAAGGCATTGTCGGGTGGCGGACGCGGTGTGACGCTGATGGATCTTGACGAAGGCGAGACTCTGCTCGCCGCTCAGCCGATCGGAGCCGGTGCGCTGTTGCGGGCTACGCGGGGCTCCGCGGGCAAGCCGTTCGAGCTTCGCCTGCAAGGCCAGGCTTTGGAGGCGCAGCGCGGACATCGAGCTCGCAAGGGCAAACTGGTGGATCCCAGACTCAAGCCGCCGTTTGCGCTGCTGAGGCTGCCGGATTAAGGGCTTAGCGCCTCGCCGCGGAAACCTCACCTCCAACTACGCCGACATGCGCCTTCTGTATACGCTGCTGCTGTTCATCCACCTGCTCGGAGTGATGGTCTGGGTCGGCGGCATGGTGGTGCTGCAATTCGCGGTGCGGCCGGCAGCGGTCGCGGAACTGCCCCCGCCGCAGCGTCTTCCACTGCTGGGCCACGTGCTGCGGCGGTTCTTTGACTTGGTCGCGATCGCGATCGTCGCGATACTCGCCAGCGGGGTCGGGCTCATCCTCGGCGCGGGCGGCTTCGCCAACGCGCATGTCTCGGTGCACGTGATGCTGGCGCTCGGACTCGCGATGATGGCCATTTTCGTGCGTATCAGGCTGGGCCCGTTTCCGAAGCTGGTGAATGCCGTGGCGATGTCGGACTGGCCAATCGCAGCAAGCCATTTGGACACGATTCGGCGGCTCGTCGTGGTCAACCTGACGCTCGGCCTGATTACGGCCGCGGTCGCGACACTCGGGCGCGCGCTGCTCTAGCGCGGCCCCGCGCCATCACTCGCGCATGCGGGCTACTGCCTGCTGCGCGCCGGCAGCCATCAGCCGTGCGTCCGTGCCGACCGTGACGAAACGGAATCCCTTGGCGACGCGTCCCCGCGCCACCTCGGGGCTGCCGTTGTGGATTCCGGCTACGATGTTGTGCACCTGCGCCCGCTCCAGGATATGGTCGATCGCAGCCGCCACAGGGGCATCGACCTCGTCGAACGCCGGCTTGCAGCCCAGCGCCAGCGACAGGTCCGACGGCCCGATGTAGATCGCGTCCAGTCCCTCGACTGAAAGGATCGAATCCAGATTGTCGAGCGCCTGCGCAGTTTCGATCATCGCGAAGCGCACGATGGTGCGATCAGCGTGCTGCGGATAATCCGCGCCAGCGTAAAGCAGCGCGCGCACCGGTCCGAAGCTGCGTGTGCCGCGCGGCGCGTAATGCGTCCAGGTGACGAAGCGGGCAGCATCGTCGCGCGTGTTCACCATCGGGCAGATCACGCCATATGCACCGGCGTCGAGCGCTTTCATCAGGATGCCGGGCTCGAGCCAGGGCACCCGCACGATCGGTACCGTCTCGGTCGTCGAGATCGCAGTCAGCATGGTGACGGCCGCCTGATAATCGATCACGCCGTGCTGCAGGTCGATGGTCAGCGCATCCCAACCCTGGTGCGCCATGACTTCGGCAGAAAAGCCGCTCGGAATCGCGAGCCAGCCGTTGACCGCGGCGCGCCCTGCGGCCCACAGCGTACGTAGTCGGTTTTCACGCATTGACCGTACGATACCGCGCGGCCGCGGAGGCGCCCGGCCCGCCCGCCAGAAGTCTTGATAATCCGGGTTTTGGCCGCACTTCGCAGGCGGCCGCAACCGATCGGCCGCATTGAAACCGACAGGAGCCATTGATGCAGGCAACGCAGACTGCCCCGAGAGAGACCCACGGCTTCCAGGCCGAGGTCAAGCAGCTGCTGCAGCTGATGATTCACTCGCTGTACAGCAACAAGCAGATCTTCCTGCGCGAGCTGATCAGCAACGCGTCGGACGCACTCGACAGACTGCGATTCGAGGCGATCGGCCGTCCGCAGTTGCTCGAGGGACACGCCGAACTGGCGATCCGCGTCACGTATGACCGCCCGGCGCGCACGATCACCGTTTCCGACAACGGCATCGGCATGACGCGCCAGGAGACGATTGAACACCTTGGAACGATCGCGAAGTCGGGCACGCGCGAGTTCTTCGCGCAGCTGACCGGTGACCAGCAGCGTGACGCCCAGCTGATCGGTCAGTTCGGCGTTGGTTTCTATTCGAGCTTTATCGTCGCCGACCGCGTCACCGTCGTCACCCGTTGCGCCGGATCAGCGAGCGACGACGCGGTCCGCTGGGAAAGCGACGGCGGCGGCGAATTCACCGTCGAGCCGGCGCAGCGCGACGAAAGCGGAACCGACGTGACGCTGCACCTGCGCGAGGGCGAGGATGAGCTGCTCAGCGGCCAGGCGCTGAAGTCGATCATCTCGAAGTACTCGGACCATATCTCCGCGCCGATCCGGATGCGCAAGGAGTCCTGGGACAAGGACAAGGGTGAGATGGTCGCGGGCAGCGAGGACGAGACTGTCAACCGGGCGAGCGCGCTCTGGGCCAGACCGAAAAGCGAGATCACCGAGGCGCAGTACCAGGAGTTCTATCGCCATGTCTCGCACGATTTCGGTGAGCCGCTGGCGTGGACGCACAGCCGGGTCGAGGGCCGCACCGAGTACACGCAGTTGCTGTACCTGCCCGCGCGCGCGCCGTTCGATCTGTGGGATCGCAATCAGCGCCACGGTATCCGGCTCTACGTGCGGCGGGTCTTCATCATGGACGACGCCGAGCAGCTGATGCCGCCGTATCTGCGGTTCGTGCGCGGCGTCATCGACAGCAACGACCTCCCGCTGAACGTGTCGCGCGAGATCCTGCAGGAAAGCCGCGATGTCAGGGCGATCCGCGAGGGTTCGACCAAGCGCGTGCTGTCCTTGCTCGAAGACCTCGCAGAAAACCAGAAGGAGAAGTACGCGACGTTCTGGACAGAGTTCGGCCAGGTAATGAAGGAGGGGTTGGCCGATGACGCAACACATCGCGACCGCATCGCCGCGCTGCTGCGCTTTGCCTCGACGAACGAGGCTGCGGGACCGACGGTGTCGCTGCGCGATTACATCGGGCGCATGAAGGATGTGCAGGACAAGATCTACTACGTGACCGCCGATTCGCTGGAGGCGGCCCGCGCCAGCCCCCATCTGGAGATCTTCCGCAAGAAGGGCATCGAGGTGCTGCTGCTGGTCGATCGAGTCGACGAATGGATGCTGTCATTCCTGCACGAGTTCGACGGCAAGGCGCTGGCGTCGGTAGCCAAGGGCGGCCTAGAACTCGGTGCGCTGGCAGACGAGGCCGAGAAAGCCGAGCAGGCGCTGACCGCAGGAGAGTTTCAGCAGCTGGTCGACCGGGTCAAGTCGGCGCTGGGCGAGCAGGTCAAGGATGTTCGGGTCACATTCCGGCTGACCGATTCGGCTGCCTGCCTGGTCAGTGACGAGCACGATCCCAGCGGCCACCTGCAGCGACTGCTGAAGGCAGCCGGGCAGAGGGTGCCGCAGGCGCGGCCGATCCTCGAACTCAATCCGCGCCATCCGCTGGTCGCGCGCCTGAAGGTGTTGGGGGGCGAACTGGCCGACTGGCCGCAACTGCTGCTCGATCAGGCCGTGCTCGCCGAGGGCGGGCAACTGGAGGATCCGGCGGCGTTCGTCCACCGCGTCAACCGCCTGCTGATGGATGCGGCGCCCGGCTGACGCGGCATCCGCGCGATCGCGCGTGGACAGCCGTGCCGGGGCGCGGCTGCGTGGCTTTCCGCCGATCATCGACGCTCACGTCGAGCGGCTGATCCTCGGCAGCTTTCCGTCGGTCGCCTCGCTGGCGGCCGGCCAGTATTACGCGCACCCGCGCAACCAGTTCTGGGTCATCCTCGGGCGGTTGCTGGGCGAACCGCTCGAAGCACTGCCTTACGAGGAACGCGCGCGACGGGTGCTGGCCCATCGCGTCGGAATCTGGGATGTCTACGGCGCCTGCGTGCGGACCGGAAGCGGCGATGCGGCCATCCGGCAGGGCCGGCCCAATTCGCTTCAGGCGCTGCGCCGGCGGGCCCCGGCGCTCTATACAGTCGCCTTCAATGGCATGGCAGCCGGGCGATTTCGACCGCTTTTCGAGCAAGCGGGCCTCTCAACCCGGGTGCTACCTTCCACCAGTCCCGCGCATGCCGGCCGCAGCCTCGACGAGAAGCTTGCGCTGTGGGCGGCATGGTGGAACGCGCCGCGCGGTGCGCACGCCCCGGGCGGCTGGGCGTCTCCGGCAACGCGGTGACTGCGTGACCCGCGGGGGCGGGATGGGCTACCCTTGCGGCCGGGCGTGCGCGAGGCATGAAGGTCTGAATGAGCAGCACAACAGCCACAGCAGGATCCGGACGGGCGAGCCGCGCCAATGCGCAGCGTGCCCTGGTGGCGCTGCGGGCCGCCATGCGCAGCACGCTTGATCCATTGCTGCCGACTGCAGCACGCGACGCGATCCAGGCCATCGATGCGGATGCGCAGATCTCCGGAACGCTGAAGAAGTCCGTGCGGCGCCTGCTGGTCGACCAGCGAGAGTTTTCGAGCACCTTTTTTTCGGCGGTCGAACGCGAGATCGATGGCGCAGTCGACGAACTGTTCCATGCCGATCGTGATGCCAAGGCAGCCAAGGAAAAGGCCGCCGACAAACCGGTGGCATCGCTGTCGCTGGTCGACTACGACCAGATGGAAGAGAACATGCTGCTCGACCGGTTCGCGGCGCGGATACGCAACGCGGCCGACGAGCATTACAAGCCACTGACCCAGCGCCTGGCGGTCGTGCTCGGCGTGCCGGGGCTGAACGATCGCGAGAACCCGTTTAACCCGCTGCGCTTCTGTCGAGCGCTGGGCGAAGCGGTCGACAAGCTGGGGTTCAAGGGCGACCAGCGCCTGACGGTGGTCAAGGCCTTCGAGGGTGCACTGGGACGTCCGCTGACCGATCTGTACGTCGAGCTGAACCGGAACCTGCAGGAACAGGGAATCGAGGAACGCAACACCGGGGCCGCCACCGCCTTCAGGAACTCGATGGCCGGCTTCCGCAACACGTTCGTCGCCGCCGGGCGACCCTCACAGGGCGGAGGCGCCGTCGGTGCGATCACCGGAGCCACGGCGGAACAGCTGCTGAATGCGCTCTATCAGCGGATGCAGGTGCCCCTGGCGGGCGCAATGCCTCACGGCATGCCGGTGGCGCCCGCCACCGCGATTCCGCCGCAGCCGCTGTTCGATCGCGCCGATTTCGCTGTGCCGGCTACGCCGGTGGCGCCGGGGACGGCATCGTTCGGCAACACCGGCATGTTCACAGCGCCGCAAGGCGCGGTCGCCGCCGGCACCCCGGTGCAGTTCGCGGCGATCGACCCCGGGCTGCTGGCTTCGATCAACGAGGTCCAGCGGCTCAACGCGCTGGCGGCCGTCGCCGCGCGCAGCGGATCGGCCACAGCCACTGCGATCAGCGAGCGCGACGAGGCGCAGTTGCGGGCGCATGTATCGGAGCGCGCGACCAAGCAGATCGACAAGCTGGTGATCGAACTGGTGGGCATGCTGTTCGATCGCATTCACCAGGACAAGCATCTGCCGGCCGAGATCAAGACGGCGCTGTCGCGGTTGCAGTTCCCGATCATGAAGGTCGCGCTGTCGGATTCGGACCTGTTCGTCTCGCCGCTGCAGCCGGCGCGGCGCCTGATGGACCGGATCGCCAGCACGGCCGTCGGCTGGACTCCGGAGGGCGAGGAGAACCAGCGGTATCTGGTCGAAGTCAACAAGGCGGTCGACACGATCGTGGTCGCGATCAACGAAGGGCCGTCGATCTTCGAGAAGGCGCTGGAGGAGTTCGAGAAGTACCTCAACGAAGAGCGGGTGCGCGACGATGACCCGATCACGCGCGCCAAGCGCGCGCTCGAGGAGGCCGAGACTCGCGAGGTCATGGCCATCAACGCGGCAATCGGCGTACGCCGTGCCTTCGACGGCGTTCAGCTCGAGTCGTACCTGCGAGAGTTCCTGCTTGGGACCTGGGTCAAGGTGCTGGTCGCGGCGACGCTGCGCGAACGCAGCCAGCCGGATTTCGCCAAGAAGTTCCGCGACACGGTGCCGGAGCTGGTCTGGAGCGTGCAGCCAAAGATCAATCCGGACGATCGCAAGCGACTGGTCAAGACGATACCTGCGGTGCTGAACACGGTGCGCGAAGGGTTACAGCTGATCGAGCATTCGGCGACTCAGACCCAGGAGTTCTTCACCCGCCTGATGGGATCGCACGCACAGGCCGTCAAGGCGCTGGAAGTGGCCTACGGCGCGCCGCCGCCGGTGGACGCCGGAGTGCTGAAGAAGCGTCTCGACGAGGTGAAGATCGTCGAGCCGCCGCCACCATCGGCGGACGATGTTGACGAGGGACCGCTCACCATTCCGGCCTCGGTCGTGCGCAGTGCGGCGGCTGCCAACCATGCCGATGTGAACGTGCTCGATTCGCCGCCCACCGTGGCGCCGGAGGAGATGATCCCGATCGAGCAGCTGTCGGATGTGCAGATCGACCAGATGATCGAAGACTGGGAGCGTGGCTCCTGGTTCGATCTCTACACCGGTGAGCAGGTCGAGCGGGTCCGGCTGCGCTGGATCAGTCCCCGCCGCAACTTCTATCTGTTCACGTCGGCCGATACCGGCAAGGCGCACTCGCTCGCGCCGCTGGTGCTGCGCGGATACGTCCGGGCGGGGCGCATCCGGACTGCCGAGCGTGCGCCGCTGTTCGAGCGTGTGGTCGGAGATCTGATGCGCGATCTGGGCGCGCCCGCGGCGCAGCCTGCCTGACGTGCCGCCGCGGCGCGCGCCGCGCAACGCGGTGACGCTTTCCGAGGAAGAAGGTGTCCGCTACCTGCACTTCGGCACCGAATGGATCCAAGGCGGCATGCGCATCGCCCGGCCCTGGCAGCTCGAACTCGAGTATCAGAAGCAGATGATGGCCGTGGCGCTGTTCCTGCCCGCGCCGATCCGGATCATCCAACTGGGCCTCGGAGCGGCTGCACTGACCAAGTTCTGCTACAGGAACGTTCCGACCGCCCAGGTCACCGCGGTGGAGATCAGCAGCGCCGTGATCGATGCGGCGCGCCAGTGGTTTGCGCTGCCGGCCGACGATGATCGGCTCGAGGTGGTCATGGCCGATGCCCGCGACTATCTCGGCGACCGGCGTGGCGCAGCACGGACCGACTGGCTGCAGGTCGACCTCTATGACGCCGCTGCGCGTGGCCCGGTGCACGACGATCCAAAGTTCTATTCCCTGTGCCGGCGCGTGCTGCGACGGCCCGGTGTGGCCTGCTTCAACCTGTTCGGCGGCCGGTTCGATCCCAGCTTCGCGGCGATCGCCTCGGCCTTCAGCGACCGTGTGCTGGCGCTGCCAGCGGTCGACGAAGGAAATCGCATCGTGTTCGCGCTCAACGGGCCGCGCAGCCGGATTACGTCGACTCTTGCGCAGCAGCGTGCAAGGTCGCTGGAAACCCGCTGGAGGCTGCCTTTTTCTCGCTGGCTCGCCGACCTCGCCGAGGCCAATGGCACGCCGGATCCGCTAAGCGTCTGATCCGACGCGAACAATTGGCATGTTGCTCGCGCCCATATGTAACTTGACACGCCGCCATACCCAGATAGAGTCGAAGCCTCTTTAAGGGCTGTGCGGCCACGCAGTCGTTCGCAATCCATGGAGTTCACTCCCAACACCGACGCCCCCCGACCTGCTGGCGAGCTGCCGTACGTCACCGCCGCGCAGGCCTCGGCGCTGATGAAGTCGGCGATGGCGATTTCGAACGAGCTGATTTCCTCGGCATTCCCCGAGATCACCAGCTCGATCGTCGAAGGTTTGTCTGGCACCTGGGACTTCGACGTCAGCTCGCCGCTGGTCCAGCGGCTGCTGGTATCGAAGCCGGACGACCTGCACCGGTCGTTCATGGAACAACTCCAGCACGCGCAGGACGCGGCGTTCCGGGAGATCACCGTCGGCCGCGTGCGGCCGCCGCCCGGGTCGCTCGACGCCGAAACGTTGTCGCTGGTCGATTCGATGTCGGTCGAGAGCAATACCGTTGTCGAGCGCCATGCTGGCAAGGTGGCCGGATTCGCGGACCTGGCGCTGCGCGATCTCAACCTGGTCGTCGCATACGTTCTGGGCCGCGGCTCGGTCCGCAATTCCGAGAATCCGCTCGGCCCCAACGTCTATGTGCGCGCGCTGCTGGGCGCCGCCGAGCAATGCGATCTGCACAAGGAGGCGTGGGAATTCCTGCTGACGCGCTACGAAAAGCCGCTCGGCGAGGAGCTCGGGCAGATCGTGCGGAAGCTGCTCGAGCACTTTGCCAATCACGGCGTCGATGTTCGATCGATTCGTCGCAGCCTGGCGGTACCGAAGCCTCATACGGCAGGCTGGCAGTCGCCGGGGGTGTCCGGCGGCGGTACGCCGGGCGAGTTGAGCGAAGCTTCCGGGCAGGCGGGAGCCGCCCCCGGTGCGGCGCGGGCCGGCCGGCCGGGATCGGTGGCAGCCGCCGAAGGCGGACCGACGCGCGCGCCGGCGGGGGCGGAAGAACCCGCCCAGCTGCTCGGCGGACTCCTGACCCGGCTGCAGTCGAATGCGCGAGGCTCGCGGCTGCCGCCGATGCCGTCGCTGGGCTCGGCGCCGCCCGATCTGCTGAAATCGATCGGCGAGATGCAGCGCGACGGTACCGAGCAGTTCATCGAGACCGGCGACTTCGCGATGCTCCCACCGTCGCAGTCGATCAGCGCGGTGCGCGAAGAGCTGATCTCGAAGTCGACTCGCACGGTCGACAAGCTGACGATCGAACTGGTCGGCATGCTGTTCGACCATGTGATGCAGGACAAGCAGGTGCCGGCCGAGATCAAGGCACGGCTGTCGCGCCTGCAGTTCCCGGTGCTGAAGGCGGCGCTGATGGATGCCGCGTTCTTCGCATCGAGTGCACACCCGGCCCGCAAGCTGATCGACCGGATTGCCGGCACCTCGGCCGGCTGGGAGCCGTACGGCGACGACAACCAGAAGTACCTGAAGGAAGTCGAGCGTGTCGTCGCCCAGATCCTGAAGAACTTCGAGACCGATCTTTCCGTCTTCGAGAAGGTCTACACCGAGTTCGACCGTTTCGTTTCGGAAATCGCGACCGAGGAGAACGATCCGGTGTCGCGCGCGAAGAGGGCGCTCGAGGCAGCCGAGAAGCACGAGATCCTGACGATCAACACGACGATCCAGGTCAGGCGCGCCTTCGAGCGGGTGGACCTCGAGCCGTACATCAAGGAGTTCCTGCTGGGCGCGTGGGTCAAGGTCCTGGTCGCGGCCACGGTGCGCGGTGAGACCCAGCCAGGATTCGCCAAGGCGTTCCGCGACGTGATCCACGAGCTGGTCTGGTCGGTGCAGCCGAAGGCGAGCACCGAGGACCGCAACAAGCTGGTCAAGATGATCCCCGGCATGGTCCGCATCCTGCGCGACGGACTCGCGCTGATCAATCTGTCCGAGCGGGAGCGCGATCAGTTCTTCAGCCAGCTGATGGAATCGCACGCGATGGCGGTCAAGCCGGTCGACCAGGCGAGCTACATCAAGTCGAGCCTGCTGACCTCGGAGCTGCGCGCCAAGATCGACGGCATGCAGCTGTCGGGCATCTTCCCGGTGACGACGGTGCCGGGCGGCATCCGCGTTTCGACCGGACTCATCATGCGCGCCGCGCAGGAGCACCAGGCCGACATCCAGATGCCCGATCCGCTGACCGATATCGCGCGGCTCGATCCGGTCGAGGACGCGCGCGTGCAGGAAGAGATCGGTCGCTGGCAGCGCGGCAACTGGTTCAAGATGTGGAACGGCATGGACTTCGTGCGCGTCAAGCTGCGTTGGATGAGTCCGCTGCGGACATTGTTCCTGTTCGCCAGCGAGCACGACCAGAAAGCCCACGTGCTGTCATCCGATATGCTGAAGTCGTACCTGGCACGCAAGTACATCGAGCCGCTCGAAAGCATTCCGCTGACCAAGCGCGCGGTCGACGCGGTGGTGGCCGACTTCGAAGCCGTGCCGAACCGTGCCGCGAAGATGGCCGAGCGCTACAAGGCGTCGCAGCCGGCGGCATGACCGACTCCGCATGAACCCGAAAGAGGGGGCCGCTGCGATCAAGGCTGCCGCTCCGCGCGAGCGACATGGCTCGCCGGCGCTCCCGAACGGCCGCGTCACCGGCGGCTACGTGCTGAAACAGCTGGTGGCCGACGGCCTGCTTGCCGTTGCCGACGCCGAGCGCTTCAAGATATCCGGCGGCCGCGATCGCGCCGGGCACCCGCTGGCCAACCTGGCGGAGATGAACTACCGAACGCCGAATGCCGAGCGGCGGCTGCTCGACCTCGAGATGCTGACGCACTGGCTGGCGCAGAAGGCCGCGCTGCCGTACTTCCACATCGACCCGCTGCGGGTGGACTTCACTCGCGTTGTCGACGTCATGTCGTCGTCGTATGCGACGACCTATTCCATCCTGCCGGTCGCGATCAGCGGCGACGAAGTGACGATCGCGACCTGCGAGCCGTTCCAGACCGGATGGGAACGCGAGATCGAGCAGATCACGAAGAGGTCGGTCAAGCGCGTCGTCTCCAACCCTCACGACGTCGCGCGCTATACGACCGAGTTCTACAAGCTCGCGCAGCAGGTCAAGGGCGCCGCAAAGTCCGGCGCGGCACCGCTGGTGTCGAGCTTCGAGCAACTGGTCGAGCTCGGTGGCAAGGTGGCGGCCGACGACGCGCACGTCATCCACATCGTCGACTGGCTGCTGCAGTATGCATTCGATCAGCGCGCCAGCGATATCCACCTCGAGCCGCGTCGCGAGCAGGGCATCGCGCGGTTCCGCATCGACGGCGTGCTGCACCAGGTCTACCAGGTGCCGGCCGGCGTGATGGCGGCGATGACCAGCCGCATCAAGCTGCTGGGTCGCATGGATGTCGTGGAGAAGCGGCGGCCGCAGGACGGGCGCATCAAGACCAAGGTCGCCACGGGCGTCAATGCCGGGCGCGAAGTGGAGATCCGGCTGTCGACGCTGCCGACCGCGTTCGGCGAAAAGCTGGTGATGCGGATTTTCGATCCGGAAGTGGTGGTCCGCAGCTACGCGGAACTCGGCTTCACCGCGGAAGAATCCAAGGTCTGGGAAGAGCTGATCCACCGGCCGTCCGGCATCGTGCTGGTGACCGGACCGACGGGCTCGGGCAAGACGACGACGTTGTACTCGACGCTGAAGCAGCTGGCGACCGACGAGGTCAACGTCAGCACGGTCGAGGATCCGATCGAGATGGTCGACCCGGCGCTGAACCAGATGCAGGTCCAGCACGGCATCGATCTGGGATTCTCCGACGGGCTGCGCGCGCTGATGCGGCAGGATCCGGACATCATCATGGTCGGCGAAATCCGTGACAAGGAAACGGCCGACATGGCGGTGCAGGCCGCGCTGACCGGCCACCTCGTCTTCTCGACCCTGCACACCAACGACGCAGCGGCATCGATCGCGCGCCTGCTCGAACTCGGCATTCCGAACTACCTGGTCAACGCCACGTTGATCGGCATTCTGGCGCAGCGACTGGTGCGCACGCTGTGCCCGCACTGCAAGGCGCCGGGCGAGCCGATCGAGCCAACGCTGTGGAAGGAACTGGTGGCGCCGTGGCGCTCGAACGTGCCGGAGAAGATCTATCACCCGATCGGCTGCCTCGAGTGTCGCCGCACCGGATACATGGGCCGCACCGGCCTGATCGAAATGCTCGTGATGACCGACGCGATGCGCAAGCTGATCGCCGAGCGTGCCGACCTCGTGCAGCTGCGCGGGCAGGCCGCGCGTGACGGCCTGCGTTCGCTGCGGGTGTCCGGTGCCGAGAAGATCGCCAAGGGCGTCACGACCTTGGACGAAGTGCTGAAGGCCGCTCCGCCCTTCAACAGCTAGCACCAGCCTGCGGTCAGGCGGCCTGGGTGCTGTGCGGACGATCCGCTTCGAGTCGCCGCGTCTTCTTCAGGATAAAGACACCCAAATAGAGCAGCATCCAGGGCGCGAGGAACATCCACACATGGCTGCGTGAGGGCAGCGCTGCCGGACCCTGGATGACGAAGTCGTCCCACTGGACCAGGCCCGCGAGCAGGAGCACCGACATGAAGATCTGGTTGTAATCCTTGACCAGGACTCGCCGCCAGTTGAATCGCATGCCTTCGACGGACCGATGCAGTCCCGACAGACTCGGCAGGATGCGATTGACCCGGGCACAGTAGGCATCGAACTCGACACCGAATTTTTCGCGAAGGTACGCCTCCTCGGCGGCGATGATCGCGGCGTAGAACACCGCCGTCAGCGGCAGCGCGATGAGGTAGAACTCCGGAGCGTTGACGATCAGCGCCCAGCCCAGAATCATCAGGCAGTTGCCGAGGTACATCGGGTTGCGCGTGTGCGCGTAGATCCCGCCCTGCACCAGGTTGTCCGCGTAGACCTGCTTGTTACGCCCACCGCGGACGATGTATTCATAGCCGATGGTGACGGCGCGCACCGCAAGGCCGAGAACCGCGACGAGCACGCCCAGCGCATCCATCCAGGCGTCGAGCTCAGGGCGACCGAGCAGGTACCTCGGTGTGGACAGCGCCAAAGCTCCGAGACCGATCGCCGTGAACACGACGCCACGGTAACGAAACAGGAAGCGACCCAGAGCAACCATCGCGGACTCTACGAGAGTGTCTTCACGCCAAGAAGGCCGGCGAAGTTGTACCACTTGTAGAACACGTCGGCGCTGCCGAAACCGTTGCGCTTCAGCAGTTCGATGTTTTCGTCGATGCGATACGGGATCAGCACGTTCTCGAGCGCCTCCCGCTTCAGAGCGATCTCGGTCTCGCTGTAGTCGTTGCGCCGCTTCATGTCGTAGTAGAACTTGATGAAGAGGCGGTTGAACAGGGAGTTGTCGCCGAGCACCTTTTCGACGAGGATGAGGCAGCCGTTCTCGTTCAGCCCTTCGTGGATCGAGCGGATCAGCCGGTCGCGGAACAGGGGGCGCACGAACTGAAGCGTCAGGTTGAGCACGACGACCGACGCGTTCTTGATGGCACAGCCTTCGTTCAAGTCGGCGAGTACCAGCTCCGGCTTGCCGGACTGCTCCGCGCTCGAAAACCGCAGCGCTGCCTTGTCGAGCATCGCTGCCGAGTAGTCCACGCCGACGAGATGCACTTTCTTGCCCGCGCTGGTGATGGCCGCCGACAGCGTTTCGAGCGTGATGCCATTGGAGCAGCCCAGGTCGTAGACGTTCGAACCGCTCACTGCGAACTCCGCGGCGATCTCGCCGAGCATGCGCTGGAGTTCCCGGTAAAGCGGAATCGAGCGGTCGAGCATGTCCTCGAATACGGCGGCGGTCTTTTCGCCGAAATTGAAGTCGCCGACCGCCTGTGTCTTCTGGGCAAAAATCTTGTCCTTGTTCATCGAGAGGCCCTCCTGCGGCACGCGCTCGCCCGCAGATCTTGGGGCGAGGATGCATAGGAACTCGTTGCGAGGGTGTAGGTTTTTCGTCAGGTAGATCGCTGAAAGGTTACATCAAATCGTGCGCCAACTCCCGGCGCACTCCCGACCTCAATGCACCGGCCTGTTGTCTCGATGCGGTCCGTTCTCGAGACGAGCTGCGACAACACGCTTCATGTTGAACGCCCCGTCCGCCTACCGTCAGCGAGCGAGACATTAGTCGTGCGTGGCGGAGTCGGCAATGCCCGGAATTGCCGCGAACGAAGTTGAGCGCAAGGTGTCGCTTGCGTATGCTGCCTTGTTCCGCGAGGCGCTTCAAGGAGGGGTCATGTCTCTTAACACCGACGCAGTAAAAGCGATCTACGAATCGTTCGGCAAGGCCGATATTCCAGGGATCGTCGCTCGCCTGGCATCCGATGTGTCGTGGGAGCATGACTGGGGTGGGCAAACCCTGAGGTGGTTCGAACCGCGGCGCGGCCGCGATGCCGTGCCCGGCTTCTTCGCCACGCTTGCGGACTTCGAGTTCGTCCGCTTCGAGCCTTTCGCATTCCTCGAGGGCGATGGCATGGTTGCCGTTCCGGTGCGGCTCGAACTCGTCTACAGGGCAAACGGCAGCCGCATCCGCGACTTGGAAATTCACCTCTGGACGTTCGGCGTGGATGGCCTCGTGACCGGTTTCCGGCACTTCGTCGACACGCATCAGTGGGCACAGGCCACTCGCGGATAGCTTGGGGCCGAAGCGGCGGTGATCGACGGAAACTGCGTCCGCGATCGGCGATCCACATGGCACCACACTCTGCTGAAGATGCCGTCAGCTCGGCCGCTTCAGGTGGTTAGAAGTGCCCGTGAGGCGTAGACGCGGAATGCACGCGGTCGCACGACCAGCGTTTCGCCCAGGCGCAGCCCGAGTTGCTCGTACCGGCTGCGCGGGACTTCGACCTCGATCGGTTCAGCGGTAACGCGGCCGGGACGCTCGAGTTCCAGCAACACGTTCGGCCCGCGCAGATACTGGCGGACCAGGTCGGCTACCACGCCATCGGCGCCGGGTGTGTAGCGCTCGACTTCGAGGTCGTGCGGTCGCGCAAAGGCAACCGCGGCCCCCTCTGTCAATCCTTGATCGCCATTTGCTGCGGGGACATCGACCTGCAACCCGTCGCCGGTGAAGATGCCACCCTCGGCGCGACCATGAAAACGATTGACGGTGCCGAGGAAGCCGTAGACGAAGGCATTGGCCGGATGCGTGTACACCTCGTCCGGCGCGCCGACCTGTTCGATACGTCCGCGGTTCATCACGACCACGCGGTCTGCGACTTCCAGCGCTTCTTCCTGGTCGTGCGTGACGAACACGCTGGTCACATGCAGTTCGTCGTGCAGTCGTCGCAGCCAGCGACGCAGTTCCTTGCGCACCTTGGCGTCGAGTGCGCCGAACGGCTCGTCGAGCAGCAGCACGCGCGGCTCGACCGCGAGTGCCCGCGCCAGGGCGATCCGCTGGCGCTGCCCGCCGGAGAGCTGATTGGGGTAGCGGTCCCCCAGCCAGTCGAGCTGCACCAGGTTGAGCAGCTGGTGCACGCGTGCCCGGATCTCCTGTTCGCCCGGCCGCTCGCCGCGCGGCTTGACCCGCAGCCCGAACGCCACGTTGTCGAACACCGTCATGTGGCGGAACAGCGCGTAGTGCTGGAATACGAAGCCGACGCCGCGGCGCTGCACGGCGAGCTGCGTGGCGTCTTCGCCGTGAACGGCGACATTACCGGCGTCCGGCGTCTCGAGACCCGCAATGATCCGCAGCAGCGTGGTCTTGCCGCAACCCGACGGGCCGAGCAGCGCGACGAGTTCGCCGTGGTCGATGTCGAGCGACACGTCGTTCAGCGCGGTGAAGCTGCCGAAGCGCTTCGACAGGTTGCGGATCTCGATGGACATGATGGTTCCTATGCGTGGTCGCTTCAGGCGACTGCTGCAGCTGCCACCGGCGCTCGGACACGAAGGCGGTCGGTGTCCTCCGGAGCCGCGATGCGCTGCGATGCTTCGCGCGCTCTCTCGTCGCGCCACTCGACCCCGCTCTTGATCGCCAGCGTGACCAGCGCGAGGAAGGCGAGGATCGAAGCCACCGCAAAGGCTGCCGCGAACTGGTACTCGTTGTAGAGGATTTCGACGTGCAGCGGAATCGTGTTGGTCTGGCCGCGAATGTGGCCGGACACGACGCTGACCGCGCCAAATTCGCCCATCGCCCGCGCGTTGCACAGGATCACGCCGTACAGCAGGCCCCACTTGATGTTGGGCAGCGTCACCTTGACGAAAGTTCGCCACCCCGACGCTCCCAGTGTCAGCGCAGCCTCCTCTTCCTCGGTGCCCTGCGACTGCATCAGCGGGATCAACTCGCGCGCCACGAACGGAAAGGTCACGAACACCGTCGCGAGAACGATGCCCGGCAGCGCGAAGATGACCCTGATGTCGTGCGCCTGCAGCCATGGCCCGAACCAGCCCTGCGCACCGAACACGAGGACGTAGATCAGGCCCGCGACCACCGGCGATACCGAGAAGGGCAGGTCGATCAGGGTGATCAGCAGCTGTTTGCCGCGGAACTCGAACTTGGTGATCGCCCAGGCTGCGGCCACGCCGAACACCAGGTTCAGCGGTACCGCGATGCCGCGCAGCCAGCAGCGTCAGCCGGATCGCGGCCAGCGCGTCGGGTTCGACGATCGCGGCGAAGTAGGCTTCAACTCCCTTGCGCAGCGCTTCGAAGAACACTGCGACCAGCGGCAACAGGATGAAGAGCGCCATGAAGCCCAGCGCGAAGCGCCGTCAGCAGCAACCGGACCCATACCGGTTCGGTCGTGGCTTTGCGGGCGCGAGGAGCTTCGTCGCCATCACGCCCGCCGCTGCTGCCATTTCTGCAGCAGGTTGACCGAAAGGATCAGCGCGAACGACAGCACCAGCATCACCGACGCGATGGCCGTGGCGCCCGCGTAGTCGTATTGCTCCAGCTTGGTGATGATCAGCAGCGGCGTGATCTCCGAGACGAACGGCATGTTGCCGGCGATGAAGATCACCGAGCCGATATTCGCCGATCGCACGCGAGAGCGCGAGCACGAAGCCGGTCAAAATGGCGGGCAGCGAGCAGCGGCATAACGACCTTGAAGAAGGCCTGCCAGCGCGATGCGCCGAGCGAAGCGGCCGCCTCCTCGAGTTCCTTGTCGAGGTCCTCGAGCACCGGCTGCACCGTGCGCACCACGAAGGGCAGGCCGATGAAGATCAGCGCGACCAGCACGCCCAGCGGCGTGAACGCCACCTTGAGGCCGAGGGCGGCGAGCGGCGCTCCCAGCCAGCCGTTGGGCGCATACAGCGCGGTCAGGGCAATGCCGGCGACCGCGGTGGGTAGCGCGAACGGCAGGTCGATCAGCGCGTCGATCAGGCGCTTGCCGGGGAAGTCGTAGCGGACCAGCACCCAGGCGACGACGACGCCGGCGAAAAGGTTGACGGACGCCGCGATCAGCGATGCGCCGAAAGTCAGCCGATACGACGCCAGCCACGCGCGGTTCGGTGACCGTGGTCCAGAAGGCGGACCAGCTCAGCGTCGACGACTTGATGGCGAGCGCCGCCAGCGGAATCAGCACGATCAGACTCAGATAGAACAGCGTGTAGCCCATCGCGGGGCCGAAGCCCGGCAACACGCTGCGGCGCGGACCCGGCCATGCAAGCACAGCGCTCATGTCGCTCTCCGGTCGCTGCGAATCGAGGATGCGCATCAGCCTATGAGCGCGCGCCCGGCTGATAGATCTGGTCGAACACTCCGCCGTCGCCGAAGTGCAGAGGCTGTGCCTTGGTCCAGCCGCCGAACATCTCGTCGATCGTGAATAGCTTCACCGCGGGAAACTGGTGCGCATACTTCGCCGCCACACCCTGGTCGGTGGCGCGGTAGTAGTGGCGCGCGATGAGTGTCCTGCGCCGCCGGGGTGTAGAGGAACTCCAGGTAGGCCTGAGCAACGGAGCGCGTGCCCTTCCTGTCCACGTTGCGATCCACGATCGTGACCGGCGGCTCGGCCAGGATGCTGATCGACGGATACACGACCTCGAACTTCTGCGGGCCCAGTTCCTTCAGGGCCAGCAACGCCTCGTTCTCCCATGAAATGAGAGACGTCGCCGATGCCGCGCTCGACAAAAGTCGTCGTCGATCCACGCGCGCCGGAGTCCAGCACCGGCACATTGCGATAGATGGCCGCAACGAAATCACGCGCCTTTGCCTCGCTGCCGCCGGGTTGACGTAAGGCGTAGCCCCATGCCGCCAGATAGTTCCAGCGCGCGCCGCCCGAAGTCTTGGGGTTCGGCGTGATGACACTGACGCCGGGCTTCGCCAGATCGTTCCAGTCCCTGATGCCCTTGGGATTGCCCTTGCGCACGAGGAACACGATGGTCGATGTGTAGGGTGAACTGTTGTGCGGCAACCGCTTCTGCCAGTCGGAGGGCAGCAGCTTGCCTCTGGCGGAGATCTCGTCGATGTCGTAGGCCAGGGCGAGCGTGACGACGTCGGCGTCCAGGCCGTCGATTACCGAACGTGCCTGTCGCCCGGAGCCGCCATGCGATTGCCTGATGCTGACCGCCTGGCCGTTCTTCTGCCGCCATTGCGCGGCAAACGCTTTGTTCACTTCCTGATAGAGCTCGCGCGTGGGGTCGTAGGACACGTTGAGCAGGGTGATCGAGGGCGCCTGCGCGCGGACCGGAACGCCGAGCACGGTCGCCGCCAGGGCAAATGTGATGGCGGCGAGAGCTGATCGGCGGAAAGTGCGGAGAACCTTCATCAGACCTCGATGGCGAGCGGGTTGCGTGTGAAGCGCGAAGTCTGGTGGCCAAAGACCCGGCTCCAACCACTTTGTTGCGCATAGCTATGCAGGATTCGTCATAAGAAAGCGAGCGGCTTATGCACCGCAACGATAAGTACACGTCGATAAGTTCGAAGGAGGGAGGCTGCCGGCCACTAGAGTCCACCGACCATGTATCGCTACGATGCCATCGACCGCACGCTCGTCGCCGAACGGGTCGAGGAGTACCGCGACCAGACACGCCGCTTCCTCGCGGGCGAGCTGTCGGAAGACGAGTTCCGCCCGCTGAGGTTGCGCAATGGCCTGTATATCCAGCGCCATGCGCCGATGTTGCGCATCGCGATTCCCTACGGCCTGCTGTCATCGACGCAACTGCGCAAGCTCGCGCACATCGCGCGCCGCTACGACCGTGGTTACGGTCACCTCACCACGCGGCAGAACTTCAATTCAACTGGGTGGAGCTCGAGGAGACGCCCGGACATCCTGGCCGAGCTTGCCGAGGTCGAGATGCACGCGATCCAGACCAGCGGAAACTGCGTGCGCAACATCACTTCGGACGAGTTTGCAGGAATCGCACCGGACGAGATCGTCGATCCGCGGGCGCTGGCCGAGATCCTGCGTCAGTGGTCGACCGTGCATCCCGAGTTCAACTGGTTGCCGCGCAAGTTCAAGATCGCGATCAGTGGCGCGCGCGAGGACCGCGCGGCCACCGCGTTCCACGACATCGGCCTGTACCTGTTGCGCGCGGCCGACGGCGAACTGGGCTTTCGCGTGCTGGTCGGCGGAGGCATGGGCCGTACGCCGATGGTCGGCAGCGTGATCCGCGAGTTCCTGCCGTGGCAGCACATGCTGACCTACGTCGAATCGATCCTGCGCGTCTACAACCTGCACGGCCGGCGCGACAACATCTACAAAGCACGCATCAAGATCCTCGTGAAGGCGCTCGGGGTGGAGGAGTTCGCGCGCCAGGTCGAAGACGATTTCGCGCATGACGTCGGTGGCGTGTCCACGATCACGCAACAGGAACTCGACCGCGTCACCGCATACTTCGCGCCGTTTCCGTACGAAGCTGCGCCGGAAGTCGACCTGACGCAGCATCACGAGCCGGCGTTCCGCCGCTGGGTAGAACGTAGCGTGCGGTCGCATCGACAGCCCGGCTATCGCGCCGTCGTGCTGTCGTTGAAACCCACCGGGATCGCACCGGGCGACATCACCGCCGAGCAGATGGAACATGTCGCCGACTGGGCCGAGCGCTACGGCTTCGGTGAGCTGCGCGTGTCGCACGAGCAGAACCTGATCCTGCCCGACGTGCGCGCGGACCGGCTGCATGCACTCTGGCTCGAGGCCAAGGCCGCGGGCCTCGCCACGCCGAACATCGGCCTGCTGACCGACATCATCGCCTGCCCCGGCGGAGACTTCTGTTCACTCGCCAACGCCAAGTCGATCCCGATCGCGGAGGACATCCAGCGCCGCTTCGACGACCTGGACTACCTGTTCGACATCGGCGAGATCAACCTCAACATCTCCGGCTGCATGAACTCGTGCGGCCATCATCATGTCGGTCATATCGGCGTGCTCGGCGTCGACAAGGACGGCGAGGAGTGGTACCAGGTGTCGATCGGGGGTGCGGACGGCTCGGCACCCTCCGGCGGCCGCTCGGCTGTGGGCCGCATCATCGGTCCGTCGTTCCGCGCCGGCGAGGTTCCTGAGGTGGTCGCCCGGCTGATCGGGACCTACGTGCAGTTGCGCGAAGAGGGCGAGCGCTTCGTCGACACGGTGACCCGCGTCGGACTCGCACCGTTCAAGGACAACGTCTATCGCGGTGCCGTGCATGCACACGAGCGCCATCCGGATGCTTCCGAGCGGCCCGTCGCCCCGCAGGCGCGGCGCCAGGAAGTCGTCACGTGAGCGACATTGGACCCGACTCGATGAATGCGCTGCCCGCATCCCGCGTGTTGAACGCCGACGGCTGTTTGCTCGACGACCCATGGCACGTGCTGCGTGAGAGCGAGGGTTACGACCACGCGCTCCCGACGCTGTTGCCGCTCGCCGCGTACCTGAACGAAGCGCCTACCCTTCGGCTGGGCGTGTGGCTTGCGGCCGGCGACGACTGGCAACCGCTGAAGGAGCGGATCGATGTGCTTCCGCTGATCGCGATCGATTTTCCGAAGTCGGGCGATGGTCGCGGATACTCGACCGCGACGCTGGTGCGAACACGCCTGCAATACCGCGGCGACCTCAGGGCGATCGGCGAGATTCTCGTCGACCAGGTGTTCATGCTCCGGCGCGTCGGGTTCAGTTCCTTTGCGCTGCGCGGCGACCAGTCGATCGAGGTCGCGCGCGCAGCTCTGGCCCGTTACTCGGACGCCTACCAGAGTGCGGCGGACGGCCGGCTTCCGGCCTTTTTCCGTCGCCTGGCGGTGGCAGCATGAACGCAGTCACCACATCCGTCGCCGTCGAGTCCGGGCTCGACGCCGAACTCGATCGGACGATCGACCGCATCGGCCGCCAGTTCCGCCGAGCCGCACTGGCGTCGAGCCTGTCGGCCGAGGATATGGTGCTGACGCACGCGATCGCCACGGCGGGTGTTCCAATCGACGTGTTTGTCATCGACACCGGCCGATTGCATGCCGAGACGCTCGGCCTGCTCGAGCGGACGCGCAGGCGCTACGGCATCGAAATCCTCGTCTATGCGCCGCGGGAAGATGCGGTCGCCGACTACGTCCGGCGCTTCGGACTCAACGGGTTCTACCAGAGCGTCGAATTGCGCCACCGCTGCTGCGAGATTCGCAAGGTTGAGCCGCTCGAGCGGGCCTTGAATGGACGGGACGCCTGGCTCACCGGCCAGCGGCGTGCCCACGGACCCGAGCGTGCGACGCTGGCCGCTGAAGAGACCGACCCTGCCCGCGGAATCAGCAAGCTCAACCCGCTGGCGCTGTGGCCGGATGAGGCGGTCTGGCAGTACATCGACCAGCACGACGTGCCGTTCAATCCGCTGCACCAGCGTGGCTACCCGTCGATCGGCTGCGAGCCGTGCACGCGGGCAATCAAACCGGGAGAGCCCATCCGCGCCGGGCGCTGGTGGTGGGAGACCGATGGCGCCAAGAAGGAATGTGGTCTGCACGTCGCGACGACGGTGCCGCTGCGTGTCGCGAGCGGGAAGTGATGTCTGCCGTGCTCGATTCCGAACTTCTTTCTCGCGTTGCGGTGGATGTGCCGCTGACGCGTCGTCGACTCGACCATCTGCAGTGGCTGGAGTCCGAGGCGATCTACATCCTGCGCGAGGTCGCGGCCCAGTGCAGCAAGCCGGCGCTGCTATTTTCCGGCGGGAAGGACAGTTGCGTGGTCCTGCGCCTGGCAGAGAAGGCCTTCCGGCCGGCGCGGTTGCCGTTTCCATTGCTGCACATCGATACCGGGCACAACTTTCCCGAGGTGCTCGACTTCCGCGACGAGCGAGCGGCGACGCTTGGCGAGACACTGGTCGTGCGCTCGGTGGAAGACAGCATCGCGCGAGGCACCGTTCGACTGCGCGGCGAGAACGACTCTCGCAACGCCGCACAGTCGGTGACGCTGCTCGAGGCGATCGAGGAACTCGGCCTCGACGCGCTGATCGGCGGCGCTCGACGCGACGAGGAGAAGGCGCGCGCCAAGGAGCGCATCTTCAGCTTCCGCGACAGCTTCGGACAATGGGACCCGAAGAACCAGCGGCCCGAGCTGTGGGACCTCTACAACGCTCGCGTTCATCCGGGCGAGCACCTGCGCGTGTTCCCGATCTCGAACTGGACCGAACTCGACGTGTGGCAGTACATCGCGCGCGAGCGGCTGCCGCTGCCGTCGCTCTACTACGCTCATCAACGCGAGGTGGTGCAGCGTCGCGGCCTGCTGGTACCGGTAACGCCGTTGACGCTGCCGCGGGATGGCGAGATTGTCGAGCAGCGATCCGTGCGCTTCCGCACCGTGGGCGACATCAGCTGCACTTGTCCGGTGGCGAGCGAGGCCGTGACGGTCGACCAGATCATCGCCGAGACGGCGCGCGCGGCGATCACCGAGCGCGGCGCCACCCGCATGGACGACCAGACCAGCGAATCCTCGATGGAGCGACGCAAGCGGGAAGGCTACTTCTAGGCACATCGCGCTTACGGAGCCGCTGGGCTGTCGGCGGCGAAAACGGAACCAGACAATGAATGCCAGGGTTGGATTGCGGATTGCTGACGAACTCACCGACCGAGGGGTGCTGCGGTTCATCACCGCGGGCAGCGTGGACGATGGCAAGAGCACGCTGATCGGGCGTTTGCTGTACGACACGCGCAGCGTGCTGAGCGACCAGCTCGACGCGATCGCGCGCGCCGGCCTGCGACGGGCGGTGGCGACGACGGCAAACGATGCTGCGGTCGACCTTTCCCTGCTGACCGATGGACTGGAGGCCGAGCGCGAGCAAGGCATCACGATCGACGTCGCATATCGCTACTTCGCGACGGCACGACGCAAGTTCATCATCGCCGACACCCCGGGGCACGAGCAGTACACGCGCAACATGGTCACCGGCGCCAGCACGGCGGACGCTGCGGTGATCCTGATCGACGCCACACGCGTCACGCTCGGCACCGACGGTCGCGCGCTGTTGCTGCCACAGACTCGACGCCACGCGGCGCTCGTGCACCTGCTGGGGCTGCGTCATGTCGCGGTGGCGGTCAACAAGATGGACCAGATCGGCTTCGATGCCGCACGCTTCGAGGCGATCGTCGCCGCCTTTGCGGACCTTGCCGGACGATTCGGCGTGGATGACTTCACGGCGATCCCGATGTCCGCACTGCATGGCGACAACGTCGTGCGGCACTCGCCTCACACGCCGTGGTATCGCGGCCCGGTGTTGCTCGAATGGCTCGAGGATGTCGACATCGATGCGCGGCAGAACGGCAGGGATGCCCTCCACGCGGCCGATCCGCTGCGGTTTGCAGTGCAGCTGGTGCAGAAGGGAGCGCCGCGCGTAGGCGCCGGCGCGCGCGCCTATCTGGGACGCGTCGGCGCAGGTGAGTTGACGCTCGGCCACCCGGTGCGCGTGCTGCCTTCGGGAGCCAAAGCTACGGTGGCGGCGATCGAGACATTCGATGGCGACCTCGCCGTCGCGATCGCCGGCCAGTCGGTGTCGGTACGCCTGGACCGCGAGGTCGATCTGTCGCGCGGTGACTGGCTGGTCGATGATGACGTCGCGACCCAGCCGCACATGGCGCGTCAGATCCGCGCCGACCTGGCCTGGCTCGACAGTGAACCGCTGGCCCCGCAGCGGCGGCTCTGGATCCGGCATGGAACGCGCTTCGTGCTCGCGCGCGTGCGCAGCGTCGAAGCACTGCTCGACCTCGAAAGGGTCGAGTGGCATGAACCGATGCGCGCCGACGGATCGGCCGCGACACTGCTCCCCAACGACATCGGACGAGTCGTCATCGACGTGCAGCACCCGCTGCCATTCGATGCGTTTGATCAGTTGCGAGCCGCTGGCACCGTGGTGCTGATCGACGCGACCACCAACCAGACCATTGCGGCGGGCATGCTGCGCGAAGCCGCCTGAGGTTCTGATGCGACACCTCCAACACTCGAGATCACAAGCCGACGCGCCGCGCGTCTTTCTGGTCGGCGCCGGACCGGGTGACCCTGAACTACTGACGCTGAAGGCAGCCCGGCTGCTGCGGCAAGCCGATGTCGTGCTGCACGATGCCCTGGTCGATCCGCGCGTCCTCGCAATGGCATCGAACGCCCGGCTGATCGATGTGGGCAAGCGCGCAGGCAAGGCATCGACGGCGCAACGCTTCATCAATCGAATCCTCGTCACCAGCGCACGACGCGCCCGATCGTGGTGCGACTGAAGGGCGGCGATCCGACGATATTCGGCCGGCTCGACGAGGAAATGTCGGCGCTTCGCGAGGCGGGCATCCCGTTCGAGGTGGTACCCGGGGTGACTGCGGCCTGTGCAGCGGCGGCGAGCCTCGGAACTTCGCTGACCTTGCGCGGTGTGGCGCGCAGCGTTCGCTTCCTGACGCCGAGAGTCGCAACCGATGCCGCTCAAGGCGACGCGGGGTTTTCACTTGCTGCGGCGACCGACGAAGACACCCTGGTGGTCTACATGGCAGGTCAGCTGCTGGGCCTTCTCGCGCAGCGACTGATCGCAGCGGGAAGGTCCTCGTCCACGCCACTCGTGGCTGTCGAGAACGCGTCGCTTCCATCCGAACGGATTTGGGCCGGCACGCTCGGCACTGCATCGGCGTGGCCCGGACCTCGGGAGGCGGGGCCGGTGTTGCTGCTGATCGGGCAGGCGTTTGCCGGGGTCATGCGAGACATCGCAGCGCCGCCGCCCTTGGAAGTGGTACACATTCCCGAAGCAGTCGCCGCGTAGTTCTGAGCAACGGCGCGGCGCCCGCGCGGACCCTTCAGGCTCTGCGAAGTCAGGCGCTCCGCGGCCCGGCAACAGCGTCGGCTACGAAGTCCAGCAGTCCGGGCAGCTCGGATAGCACCGGCAAGGTTCTGATGTCTATGGCCGGATGCCTTCGACGAAGGTCGGCAAGCATCGGAGGCAGATCATTGACCACGTGTCCGCCACGGGCCCAGAACACCGGCACGATGTCGATGTCTAGGCAGCCGCGGTCGATCGCGTCGCCGATGGTCGATTCGAGTGTGGGGGGCTGGAGTTCGAGAAAGGCGAGTGCCACGAACACATCCGGTGCGCGCGTTTGAACACGATGACTCAGTTCCGCCAGCGTGTCCGACCAGCGAGCATCGCGCGCGCCGTGCGCAAACAGGATGATCGCTCGTTTTCGTGGGAGTGCCATCGACGATTATCCGGCAGGCTTCTCACGCCGGAGAACGAAAAAGAAGGGCCGCTGCGCTCCCTTCTGATCCATGACTCCCAGTACCGTGTCGTCGTCGAGCTTCCGAAAGACGTCGTTGATCGGCACCCGGTCATAAATCATGGTCGCGCTCTCCTTGCCTCGGTAGTTGGTGAGTCGCAGCCGCGCGCCCGAGCGCAGCGTCGAGAAAAGCGGGATGCAGGCCTGAAAAAGTCGCCCGGTGCGATCGGACTTTAGCGCCGGAAATCGGTCCAGCAGGGCGAGTGCGGGGGTGATCAGCGACGGGTTCACGCTCGCTACTGAGCCATCCGTCTTGTCGAATATGAGCGGGTGTACGTCCTCGAGAGTCTCAAAGCGCTTGCCATGCCAGTGAAACGCTTCCAGCGCGCTATCAAGCGGGTGACCGGTCGGGTAGCCGTCTCCTTTCCAGGCGCCCAGCATGAATCCGACGTCGACGGCATCGAGGCCATCAAAGACGGACAGTGCGTCTGCGGTACTCCTCGCTTTCACTGCTGATCCTGGCCTTGTAGCAACGTCTGTGCAATCGACTCATAGAATAACGGTTCATGCCCCGCATCGATCCGCAGCGTCTGCTTTCCGACTTGCACGAACTGCGCCGCATCGGCGCGCACGGCCGCGGCGTCGTGAGGCCCGCGTTCAGCGCCGCCGACATGGAAGCGCGGCGCTGGCTCAAGCGCCGCTACCAGGAGGCCGGCCTCGAAGCGACCATCGATGGAGTGGGTAATGTGCTTGGCCGCTCGCGGCGCGTGGGCAAGGCGCTTCTCATTGGTTCGCATTCCGACACACAGCCCACCGGCGGCTGGCTGGATGGCGCACTCGGCGTGATCTACGCGCTGGAAGTTGTGCGGACGCTCGCCGCCGACGCCGTAACCCAGGCTCTGCCGGTGGACGCCGTGTCGTTTCAGGATGAAGAGTCACGCTTTGTCGGCTGTCTCGGCAGCCGTTCATTGACGGGGACGCTGACGCCGGAGATTGAGCAGGGTGCTGTAGACAGCCGAGGCGTGACGCTGGCGGCTGCATTGAGCGAAGCGGGTCTCGCGAATGTTCCGCGCCTGCGCCTCGCGCGTGAGCGCTACGCCGGCTTCATCGAGGCGCACATCGAGCAGGGTCCGCATCTGGAAGAGGCCGGGCGCCGGGTCGGTGTGGTGACGGGCATCGTCGGCATGCGCGGCATCCGCTTCGTCTTTCGCGGCCAGCAGAATCATGCGGGCACGACCATGATGGCGCGCCGCCGCGACGCATCGACGGCGCTCTACGAACTGGCGTACCGCATCAACCAGGAATTTCCGAAGGTGGCCGCCGAGCGGAGCGTCTGGACCATGGGTCGCGTGCGCGTCGAGCCGAATGCGACGTCGATCGTGCCGGGATATGCGGAACTCGATCTGCAGTTCCGCGACCCGTCGGATGCGCCGCTCGATGCTTTCGAGGAGGTCGCCGCGCGCCTCGTAACGGAGACGAATGGCCGCGGCGGTGTCACCATCGAAGCCGTTTCTTCGCGAGCGCCGATTCCGCCGACGCGCATGGACGCTGGCCTGCGGGCCTACATCGAAGCGGCGGCGGAACGCCACGCGCCGGGAAGCTGGCAGCGCATGCCGAGCGGCGCGTTTCACGATGCCGGCATCGTCTCGGCGTGCATCCCGTCGGCAATGCTGTTCATCCCGTCGATCGGTGGCATCAGCCACGACTTCGCGGAGGACAGTTTGGAGGCCGACATCGTGCTGGGCTGCCAGGTGCTGGCGGACGCAGCCGCTTCTGTCCTCTCCACGGCAAACGCCGGGCAGCAGGTTACGCCGCCTGGTTAAGCTTGGGGTGCAGCGTCATTCCGCCACGGCGACGCCCGAGCCACCCATCTCCTTCGGCAAGTCCTTCAACTTCGGCAAACCGTCTCTCATGCGCAGCCTGGTCTCCTGATAGTGGACGTGGACGCCGGCCTCGTACGGGAAGTCCGGAATGGCCGCCGCATAGACGTCGATCAGTCCCATCCCGGGATGGTCAGTGAAGAGGTGGCCTCCGCACGCTTCGCACCACTTGCGAAAACTGTGCGGCGTCTTGTTGTAGGTGCCGATGTTGTCTGCTCCCCGCGTGATCTGCACCGCTTCGGGCTTCCATAGGGTGAAGGCGTTGACAGGCCCGGCCGACCAGCTCCGGCACGACTCACAATGGCAATAGCCCATTCCGGCGGGCTCACCGCTGACAGTGAACTGAACTGCGCCGCAGAAGCAGCTGCCCTTGTAGTTCTTTCCGTTCTTCATGAAGCACTCTCCTGGTGGTTTGCTTGATGAAAAGAAGGCCGGAGTGCGGGGTTTCATCCCGCGGCCAACTCCGGCGTGAAATCTCAGGGTCTGGCCAATCGCTACTGAACGTCGTGGGAGCGTGCATAGCTGCCGGGACCCTCCAGGCAGGCCGCGAACGCGCTTTCGCGCTCGCGTCGCCACTGCGAGTCGCGGGCCTCATGGTTCCGGCTGCTGACGATCTGTGCGATCCGGTCGCAACGGGCAACCACGCTCTCTGCTGCGTCGCCTGCGGGTTGATTCGTCCAGGCGAGATCGAAGGCTGCCGCCTGAACCACGCCCCACAGGATGATCACTGCGGCTTCAATCAGCCCCGGCCAGCGGCCGGCGCGTGGCTCTACGACCATCAAATTCGTATTCATTGCTTCCCCAGAGAAGAAGTTTTGTGTATCAATCCGATCCGCTCGCAGCGGCAACGCCCTGCCACGTGACGTGTCGATGTACCCGCTTGACTGATCAGGACGGCGCATTGGCCTCCTTCCCAGTGGATGGCGGCCGCTGGTCGTTCGGTGTCGATTCAGACTTCTTTGCCGCCGTCTGGGCGCTGTTCGTGCCGGCGGGGGTCGATGCCCACCGCCCGGCTCCGAACTGAATCGACGGCGTCGCGCCGAGCGCCTCGTAGACGAATTCGCTGTAAGGCCCTTCGGTCGTAGCTCTCGGTCCCGGCGCAGCGGCGCAGCCGGCGAGGGCAGCAGCGCACAGGCTGAACGCGCAGGCCATGACTCGACCTGAGATCGGCGCCGTGACGCGCTTGATGGATGTCTTCGCGGCCACGGCGAATGCGCGTGACGCTACCGGTGAGTGAAGAAGTCGGCTCATCAGATTTTCCTCATTGAGTGGGTTGCAGCCAGCGGAATAGGCAATTGATCGTTCGTCGTGTCGACACCCGGACCGTACGCAAGCAACCGTTGCTCGACCGTTGCTCGCAATCTGTCGTTGTTCCAAGTCCTGGCCAGAGCGGACGCCGCCCGTAAACGTCGCTCCGACCCGGGTAGGTCGGACCGTGCTTGCGCGAAGTGCCATCGCCAGGATCCCAAGCACCGGTATCCGGGCCATTCACACCGGCAACGGCGTGCCGGTCACCGCCGTATTCGCAGGGTGGGATCTGTCTGGACGCGCTCAAACTCCAGGACGGCCGAGAGAAGCTCGCTGCGGTACAGACCCAGGTCACGCAGTGTTCGGTCATCGAGCTGCGACAACTGCCTCATCGTTTCGCGCGCGTGGCGGCGAACGGCGTAATTGGCTTGCCAACGGGCCGCGGCGAGCTCCACCGCAATCCTTGCTTCATGCAGACGCCGCAGAATTCGCTTGATCGAGTGGCGTCCAGGCTGAACGCGCAGGCCGTGATTTGGCCCGCTGTCGGGACTGTCGTGCCTCTGATCGAAGTGTCCATCGCCACGGCATATGTGCGTGGCGCAATCGGGGAGTAGAAGAAGTAGACTCACCAGCTTCTCCTCAGTGAGAGGGTCGCAACCCGCGGAGTCGGGCGATTGATCGTTCGTCGTGTCCATGGGGGAACCGTACGCAAGGAGCCGTTGCACGAGCGTTGCTCGCATTCCGCCTCTGGTCCCAGACTGACCGTGCTCGAGGCGCTCTCGCCGGGATCTGAGACCTGCCCGCGGGCCACATTGGAGCCGCGCAGGCTGCTGACTCACGCAGCTCAGAGATGAAGGTCCGCCTGTTCCTGTTTGGCCCTCCGGCCATCGAGTACGGCAGCGAGTCCGTCGTCCTGCCTTTCGAGCGGCGGACTCAGTTGCTCGCTTTGCTTGCACTCAAGCGCTCGTGGCTTGGGCGCGCGGAACTGGCGGCGATGCTCTGGCCTGACCTGGAAGCCGACCGCGCCTACAGAAATCTGCGCAAGCTCCTGCATCGCGCGCAGTCATTGCCATGGGCCCACATGGAGGTGCAGGGCGGTGCGCTGCGGTTCGAAGCCGAGACCGATGTATTTGCTTTCGAGTCGGCGCTGCGCGAGCAACGCATCGTCGACGCCCTGCCGATGCGCCGGGGCGAACTGCTCGCGGGATTTGACGAGGATCAGAACGAAGCGTGGTCGAGCTGGCTCAACTTCGAGCGCGATCGCCTGCGAACCGCCTGGCGTGATGCAGCGCTCAACCGTCTGGCGACCGACATCGATACTGCCGAGGCCATTGAACTGTCGACGCGGCTTCTCGACGCGGATCCGCTGGACGAAGCCGCGTTGCGCGCGCACATGTCCTGGCTTGCCCGCGGCGGGCAGAGCGCGCAGGCACGACAGGCCTATCGCGACTTCGCGGAACGCCTCGCGAATGATCTCGGGCTTGCCCCGGGGGTCGAGCTGCGCGCACTGCACGATTCGATCGGCACGGCTGCCATTCCGGCACCCTCCGAGGCATCGGCGTACCCGATCCAGGATGACAACTTCATCGGACGTACCGTCGAGTTGCGCAGAATCGGCGCCCTGCTGGCACAGGATGACTGCAGGTTGCTGAGTCTCGTCGGCCCCGGTGGCGTCGGCAAGTCCCGACTGGCGGCTCGTGTGATCCGAGACTTCGCGCCGCGTTTTTCGGATGGCGCCGCGTTCGTTTCCCTCGAAGAAATCTCGTCGTCGAGCGACCTTGGCAGCCGGATCGCGCGCGAGCTTGGCGTCGATCTTGCCGGCGGCGAGGAACCGCTGCTTCAGGTCGTCGCGTCTCTACGCCAGCGGCAAATGCTGCTTGTGCTCGACAACTTCGAACACCTGGCCGCCGACGCATCGATCCTGGACCGCCTGATGCAATCGTGTGAGCGGCTGAAGATCATCGTCACTTCGCGAGTGCGCCTGGCCGTTTCCAGGGAGTGGGTGGTCCGCCTCGAAGGGCTGCCATGTCCCGAGATCGAGGATCAAGACCGGTTCGAAGCGTTCGATGCGGTGCGCCTTTTTGTCCAGGCAGCCCGGCGCGTCGAACCTGCACTGGTCCCCGCACTGGAGGCCGCGGCGATCGTCGACATATGCCGGCAGGTCGAGGGATTGCCGTTGGCCTTGGAGCTTGCGGCCGCATGGACGCGGTTGCTGTCGTGTGAAGCGATCGTCGCCGAACTTCGTCGAGGAAGCGAACTCTTGCACGCCGCCGACACCGGTCGCCCGGCTCGACATGCAAGTATGGACTTCGTGTTCGACCAGTCGTGGCGACTCCTCAGCGCGATCGAACGCGAAGCGCTGTCGCGCCTTTCCGTCTTTCGCGGCGGCTTCTCGGCCGACGCGGCACGCGCGGTTGCCGGCGCGTCACTCCCTGTACTCGGTGCGCTCGCTGACAAGTCGCTGCTGCGCAAGGATGGCGCACGTCTCTTCATGCACCCCCTGGTCCAGCAACTGGCCGCGGGTCATCTCTGCGAAGGAGAAACACGCGACTCGACAGAGCGGGCGCATGCGAATTTCTTCCATCGCCTGCTGGCCCAGAGTCGACGCGCCGTCGATGATGGCGATCGGGAAGCACTGCAACGCGTGGACATCGAGCTCGAGAACTGCCGAGCCGCCTGGGCCTGGTTGGTGGCGCACGAGGAAACCGAGGCGCTGGCGAAGAGCGCGCTTACCCTGCTGTTCTTTTGCGACCATCGCGGTCGATTTGAAGAGGGCCTGTCCGTGTTTCGCAACGCCCTCGAATCGCCATCCGCACAAAGCGATCCGAGGCTCGCCCCGATGCTGTTGTGCGCAGCGGCGTCTCTCGAATACCGATTGGACCGCTATGGCGACGCCGAGGCCACCGCCGTGCGCGCGCTGACCACGACGCGCCCGGTTGATAACGACACGAAATTCCGATGCTTCAACGTCCTCGGCTCGTGCTGCCTGAGGCTCGAACGCCATGCCGACGCAAATCGCTTCTTCAAGAAGGCGCTGCAGCAGGCGCAGGTGAACTCCGATCCGCACAATGCTGCGGCCATGCTGGACAACCTGGCGCTGGTCGAGAGCGCGCTGGGCCACCGTGATGAAGCGCAGCGCCTGTCGATTCAATCGTTGGTGGAGCACCGCCGCCTCGGCGACTTTGCCGGAGAGGCACTGTGTCTGAACAACCTTGCCGTGCAGTATCTGGACAAGCAGGAGTACGAGTCAGCCGGTGCACACCTTCGACAGGGGCTTGCCATCTGCGAGCGTCATGGCCTTGTCAGCACGCACGGACTCATTCTGTTGAACCTGGTCGACCTCTGCATCAAGACGGGTGACTTTCGCTCGGCCGAGACTCATGCGAAGCGCGCGATCGAGGTCGCGGAGGCGACAGGGAACCGCCTGGTTCTTTGCACGTTGAAGGTGCACCTCGTCCTGCTCGACTTGCAACGCGGCGATTTCACAGCTGCGCGCGCCGACCTTGGATCATCCCTGGGAATCGCGATCGCCCTCGGTCAACCGAATCTGCTGCTCGAGGGCGTGTCTTACTTCGCCGAGATTCTCGCGGCACAGGGGGAGATGGAGTGCGCGCGCCTTGTCCTGTCCTTCGCGGCCGAACATCCGTCAATGTCTGTCCATGGGCGCAACGACAAGCGCGCGCGCCTGGCGCAGTGGCCCTGCGCCGCGTGCGCAACGCCGGTCTGGCCCGGGCTCGAGCTCGACGAGCTGGTCAACCGCATCGTCGTCGAAGGCAACATTGCTCATGCCCCTCTGATCGCCGCCTTGCGCGGTGCGCAACAGCCTTGAGCGCCTCGTTCGGCCTCACGCGCTACTTCCGACCAGCGCCCGCCGCCACGATGGGAAGGCCGATGAACGTCGGGCAAAAGGAACAGCAAGTTGTCCTTGAATGCCGCCGCCCGGGCGTTCACTTCGACAGCTGGCGCATCGCGCGAGTCAATCCTTCCAGCGTCATCGGAAACATCTTGCCGCTGGCCAGCTGGCGGATGACCGAAATCGACTGGCGGTACTGCCACAGGCCCTCGGGCTCCGGGTTCAGCCACACCGACTTCGGGAAGGTCGAGAAGAAGCGCTGCAGCCACACCGCGCCGGCCTCGTCGTTGTTGTACTCGACTGACCCGCCCGGCTGCAGCACCTCGTACGGACTCATGGTCGCATCGCCGACGAAGATGAGCTTCCAGTCGTGCGGGTACTTGCGCAGGACATCCCAGGTCGCGAAGCGCTCGGTGTAGCGGCGCCGGTTGTTGCGCCACAGGTACTCGTAGACGCAGTTGTGGAAGTAGTAGAACTCGAGGTGCTTGAACTCGCCCTTCGCCGCCGAAAACAGCTCCTCGGTGCGCTTGATGTGCTCGTCCATCGTGCCGCCGACGTCGAGCAGCATCAGCACCTTGACGGTGTTGTGCCGCTCGGGGACCAGCTTGAGGTCGAGCCATCCGGCATTCTTCGCGGTCGACTCGATCGTGTCGTGCATGTCGAGCTCGAGTTCGGCGCCTTCGCGCGCGAACCGGCGCAGCCGACGCAGGGCGACCTTGATGTTGCGCGTGCCGATTTCGACCGAGTCGTCGTAGTCGCGGAAGCCGCGCATCTCCCACACCTTGACTGCCGACTTGGCGCCCTTGCTTGGTCCGCCGACGCGGATGCCTTCCGGGTTGATGCCGCCGTGTCCGAACGGCGAGGTGCCTCCGGAGCCGATCCATCGGTCGCCGCCGTGGTGCGCGCCGTCCTGTTCCTCGAGCCGCTTCCTGAATTCCTCCATCAGCTTGTCCCAGCCGAGCTTTTCGAGCTTCGCGATCTCTTCGGGGGTGAACGCGCGCTCGAGCACCTGCTTGAACCATTCCTCGGGGATCTCGCCGGCGAAATCGAGCGACGTCGTAACGCCCCTGAAGTATTCTCCGAATGCGCGGTCGAACTTGTCGAACTGCGCCTCGTCCTTGATCAGCGCCGCTCGCGACAGGTGATAGAACTCGTCGATCGAAGGCCCGATCACGCCTCGCTTCATCGCTTCCAGCAGCGTCAGCAGTTCGTTGATCGACACCTTGAGCTTGGCTGCGCGCAGGTGGAAGAAAAAATCGATCAGCATGTCGTCAGCGCCGGGTCGCGAGCCGCAGTTCGAGGTGGCGACGCACGTCGCGCCATTCCTGCGCCAGGATGCTGAACAGCACGGTGTCGCGCACCGTGCCGTCGCGCCGCGGCTGATGGTGGCGGATCACGCCGTCCTTCTTTGCGCCCAGCGCTGCGATCGCCCGCTGCGAAGTGAAGTTGAAGTTGTCGGTGCGGAAGCCGACGACTGCACAGCCGAGTTCATCGAACGCATGCGCGAGCAGCAGCAGCTTGCACGCCGTGTTGACATGAGTCTTGTGGCAGCGGCGTGCGTACCAGGTGTAGCCGATCTCGACGCGGTCGATCGACGCGACGATGTCGTGGTAACGCGTGCTGCCGACCAGTGATCCGCTTGCGAGGTCGCGAACGGCCCACGGCAGCATGTGGCCCGCCTGCTGGCCCGCCAGCGCCGCGGTGATGTAGCCGTCGGTCTCTTCCGGAGTGGGCACCGACGTGTACCAGAGCTGCCAAAGTTCACCGTCGCGCGCTGCGGCGACCAGGCCGTCGTGGTGCTCGCGCGCCAGCGGCTCGAGCCGCACACCGTGGCCTTCTAGCGTCACGGGCGCAGGTGCAATCACCGCGCCCCCGAGCGTTGACCGGCGAGGCCAGCGCCGCGTCGCCTTGTCCGCGTCGAACGCGAGAGTAGGTTGCGGCGGCCCGGATCGCACTTCATCGGAACACCTGACTTCCGTCCGAAACCTACCGGTTGCTGCGCGCCATGAAGACGAGCCGCTCGAACAGGTGCATGTCCTGCTCGTTCTTCAGCAAGGCGCCGGCGAGCGGCGGCACCGCGATCTTCTCGTCCTTGGAACGCAGCGCCTCGGGTGGGATCTGCTCGGCGACCAGCAGCTTCAGCCAGTCGAGCAGCTCCGAAGTCGATGGCTTCTTCTTCAGTCCCGGCAGCTCGCGCACGCCGAAGAAAACCGCCAGCGCGTTGGCCAGCAGCTCCTTGCGCAGACGGGGGAAGTGGACATCGACGATGGCCTGCATCGTGTCCTTGTCCGGGAACCTGATGTAATGGAAGAAGCAGCGGCGCAGGAAAGCGTCGGGCAGCTCCTTCTCGTTGTTCGAGGTGATCACCACCAGCGGTCGATGGCGCGCGACGATGGTCTGCCGCGTCTCGTAAACGTAGAACTCCATGCGATCGAGTTCGCGCAGCAGGTCGTTGGGAAACTCGATATCGGCCTTGTCGATCTCGTCGATCAGCAGCACCGAGGGCTGATCGGACGTGAAAGCCTGCCACAGCACGCCCTTGACGATGTAGTTCTCGATCGCCTGTACGCGTGCGTCGCCGAGCTGGGAATCGCGCAACCGGCTCACCGCGTCGTACTCGTAAAGTCCCTGCTGGGCCTTGGTGGTCGACTTGATGTGCCACGCAAGCAGCGGCATCCCGAGCGCGCGCGCCACTTCTTCGGCCAGCATCGTCTTGCCGGTGCCGGGCTCGCCCTTGATCAGCAGGGGTCGCTGCAGTGTCAGCGCCGCGTTGACTGCGAGCTTCAGATCGTCGGTGGCGACGTAGGTGGACGAGCCTTCGAAGCGGGACATGATGACGAGCAGCTACGCGCTAGGGCAGGGTCGAACGAGTATACGCAACGCGCAGTTGTGGCCGCCGACTCGATTACAATCACCGGTTGCGTGCGGACGGTGTTCGGAATGATCGATCGCTCCGCCGCCGCCGGCACTGCAGTCGCCGAATCGCGAGCCACCAGGAAAGTCCTGCATGAAGGCCAACCGCTATCTGATCGCTGCTTTCGCGGCCTGCGCTCCCTTGCTGGTCGCGGCGCAGGACAAGAAGGCCGCGGCACCCGGCGCGACCACCGATGCTCCGGTCTCGATGTGCATCGGCTGCCATTCGATTCCGGGTTACCAGGCGTCCTTCCCGCAGGTCTACCGCGTGCCGAAGATCGGCGGCCAGTCGCCTCAGTACCTCGAGACGGCGCTGAAGGAATATCGCGACGGCCAGCGCACTCATCCGACGATGATCGGGATCGCCAAAGGGCTCACGGACCAGCAGATCACCGCAGTGGCCGCGTATTTCGCGGCGCGCGGAAAGTAATCGGACGGCGCGATGAAAACGCAAATTCTGTTTGCGGCATGGGCGGCCGGCACAGTGATCGGCGCGCACGCGTCCGACCAGGCCAAGGGCCAGCAACTGGCTCAGGCGCAATGCGCAGCCTGCCATGGCAAGGACTTCGCGAGCCCCGTGGATCCCGCCTATCCCAAGCTGGCCGGCCAGTATCCGGATTACCTGGCAAAGGCGCTGCGTGATTACCAGACCGGTGCGCGCAAGAACGCGATCATGGCGGGCATTGCCAAGCCGTTGTCGCGCGCGGACATCCAGGATCTTTCCGACTATCTCGGCAGCCTGCCGGGACCGCTCGACAACCAGAAGCGCTAGCTGTTTATGGCGCTTCGCTCAGCGCGAGGCGCGGCGTTCGATGCAGTCGAGATAGCGCTCGCCGAGTTCCTCGGGCGCCACTGACGAGCCGGCGCGCTGCCCGGCCCACAGCGTTTCACCGAGGCACTCCATCACATCGTGAGCGGCGGCGTGCGCGTCGCCGCGTCGAGCTACCAGCTTCTGGTAGGCGCTGCGCAGACCGTGCGGCTGGTCGATCGACAGTTGCTCGGCGATCGCCAGGTGCATCGACAGATGCAGGAATGGATTGGTGCGACCGTCTTCCACGCGGTATTCGGCACCCGTGGCTGCCTCCGCGCTGGCGAGATCCGCGTGATACTCGGGGTGCTCGACGATCCAGTCGAGCGCCATCGCCTCGAGCGGTGTCAGCACTTCACCATCGCGATGCTTGCGCCACGTTTCACAGAAGAAGCGCCGCACCTCGTCTTTGGACGGCGAGAACATCGCTAGCTTTTCTTCGCGCTGCCGGCGGTGGCGCGGCCCGGCGGCGGTGTCTTCGGCTTGTATTCGCACCACTCGGCGATCGGGCAGCGCCAGCATTCCGGCAATCGCGCCTTGCAGATGTAACGTCCGTGCAGGATCAGCCAGTGATGCGCGTTCTTGCGGAACTCGTCGGGCGTGAACTTCTCGAGGCGCTGCTCGACCTGCAACACGTCGGTGCCCGGCGCCAGCCCCGTTCGATTCGCCACCCGGAAGATGTGCGTGTCGACCGCGATCGTCGGCTCGCCGAACGCCGTGTTCAGTACGACGTTGGCAGTCTTGCGGCCGACGCCGGGCAGTGCTTCGAGCGCCGCACGGTCGCGCGGCACGGCTCCGGCATGCGATTCGAGCAATTGCTGCGACAGTCGGATGACGTTCTTGGCCTTGGTGCGGTACAGGCCGATGGTACGGATGTGTTCGGTGAGGCGCTCCTCGCCCAGCGCGACCATCGCAGCCGGGGTGCGCGCGATCGGGAACAGCTTCCGCGTTGCCAGGTTGACACTGCGGTCGGTGGCCTGTGCCGAGAGCACGACAGCGACCAGCAATTCGAAAGGCGACTTGTATTCGAGTTCGGTCGTCGGGTTGGGTTCGAGGCTGTGCAAACGCTCGAAGATCGCGCGGCGCTTGACAGGGTTCATGCCGGGCGGGCGCTGCGCCGGCGCTCGCGGGCGCGGTCGATCGCCGCCTGAACGATCGTCCGCCGGCGTTCGGCGTCATCGGACGTGAGGTCCTCCCGGTGAGCGAGTTCGTCGGGCTTGCGATTCCCCCTGGCCGGCAGCTGCGCTTCGCGCTCGGTCACTTCTTGTATCAGTCTGCGTCGGCGCGCCAGATACCTTGCTCTGGAGTTGTACGCATCCTCGTCGTTCCATGCGCGCGCGGGCTCGACCGGCACCATGGCAATGCAGTCCATCGGACACGGCGCGACGCACAGGTCACAGCCGTTGCACCAGTCATTGATGACCGTGTGCATCCTGCGCACCGCGCCCACGATCGCATCGACCGGGCAGGCCTCGATGCACAGCGTGCAGCCGATGCAGAGTGATTCGTCGATGACGGCCACCCGCAGCGGCTGTTCGGCGCCGCGCGCCGGGTCGAGCGGGATGATCGGCCGCCCGGTCAACCTCGACAGCCGCACGATGCCGGCGGATCCGCCCGGCGGACACTGGTTGATCCTGGCCGTGTCGGTGGCGATCGCTTCCGCGTAGGGTCGACAGCCCGCGTAGCCACACTTCGTGCACTGGGTCTGCGGCAGCACCGCATCGATGCGGTCGGCGAGCGTCGGTACGGGTCCGTTCATCTGCGCTGCGTCGTCGGGTTTCGTCACCGGAGGCTGCAGCCCGCCGCGGCGTGAGCGCCACGGACGGTACTCAGGCGTTCGCGTGGATGAACGATTTGATCTGCGGCGCGATCTGCTCGCGCCAACGGCGCCCGCTGAAGATGCCGTAGTGTCCGGCGCCCTCCGCGGTCAGGTGCCGCTTGTGCGCCTTGGGAATGCCCTTGCACAGGTCGTGTGCCGCCTGGGTCTGGCCGCTGCCCGAGATGTCGTCGAGTTCGCCCTCGATCGTGAACAGCGCCACCGTCTTGATGTCCTCGGGCTTCACCAGCTGCCCGCGCACCTTCCACGTGCCTTTGGTCAGGCGATGCTCCTGGAAAACGATCCGGATCGTGTCGAGGTAGTACTCGGCCGGCAGGTCGATCACAGCGTTGTACTCGTCATAGAAACCACGATGGCCTTCGACGTCGTCCATGTCGCCCTTGACGAGGTCGAGGTAGTAGTCCCAGTGCGAATTCAGGTGGCGGTCCGGATTCATTGCCACGAATCCCGCGTGCTGCAGGAAGCCCGGGTAGACCTTGCGCAGGTAGCCGGGATACGCCGACGGCACCTTGAAGATCACGTTGTTTTCGAACCACGACATATTCTTGCGCTTGGCCAGAGCATTGACCTCCGTGGGCGACTTGCGGCTGTCGATAGGCCCACCCATCATCGTCATCGATTTCGGCAGCTTCGGATCGTTGTCGCTGGCCATCAGCGACACCGCCGCCAGCACCGGCACGGTCGGCTGACACACCGAGATCAGGTGGACGTCGGGGCCGAGCTCGCGGATGAACTCGATCACGTAGGCGACGTAGTCGTCGAGATGGAACGGACCCTCCGAGATCGGGACCAGCCGCGCGTCGATCCAATCGGTGATCCAGACGTCATGGTCCGGCAGCAGCGCACGGACGGTGTCGCGCAGCAGGGTGGCGTGATGGCCGGACAGCGGCGCAATGATGAGCACACGCGGATCGGAAGGACGTTTGGTCCTGGCCGGAAACACGCGGCGGAACTGCAACAGTCGGCAAAACGGCTTCTTGACGGTCACTTCCTCGACGACAGGTATCTCGGCATCGCCGACCTGCGTGTTCTTCAACCCGAACTCGGGCTTCTCGTACTGCTTGCCGATCCGGTGCAGGAGGTCATAACCCGCCGACAGTCGACGTGAAAGAGGTGTATAGGCGAGGGGGCTGTAAGGACTCGAGAAAAGCTCTGAAGTCGCCTGCGCCCACACGGAAAGCGGGTTCAGGAAGCGACGCTGAAGTTCATGCAGGTGATAAAGCACACCTGACTCCGATCTTGGCCGGCAACTGCATCCGAGAACCCCCCGTTTTGCGCCGGCCGATTCTCTGTATCGTCAAATTGGTCAGACCGGTTTGCGGCGATAATTATGCGCGCCCCCGCCCGACGGCGCAATTTGGCGGTCGAGCGAATAAGCGCGGGATCTGGCTTCAACCGGCCGGAACGGCCTCAACGTTCGAGCAACTGGCGCTTTTCGCGCACATCTTTCCACTCATCTGCGTCGGAAGGATGGGGCTTCATCCGGGTGATCGACGGCCAGCCCTTCGCCAATTCGACGTTGAGCTTGATGAAGTCGCGCTGATCTTCCGGCACGTCTTCCTCGGCATAGATGGCGTTCACCGGGCACTCCGGGATGCACACCGCGCAATCGATGCACTCGTCGGGATCGATCGTGAGGAAATTGGGACCTTCACGAAAGCAGTCGACCGGACAGACGTCGACGCAATCGGTGTACTTGCACTTGATGCACGATTCGGTGACGACATGCGTCATCGAGCGACTCCTGTCCTTTCGGTGGTACGCCGGACCCCGCGGACTGCACGCCGAAATGGCGCAGCGGCCGAGCTCTTTTCAAAGTCGGTATTCTAGCTGACCGAGGCTGACAACTCGCTCGCTTCCCTCTGCATCCAGGGGCTTATGGCATGACCACCCGACGCGTAATCCTGCTGTTGCCGGCCGCCGTACTGGCCATGCCCCTGCGCGCGCAGACACCGCCGATACGCATCGGCGAAATCAACAGCTACTCGACGATTCCGCAGTTCACGGTGCCCTACCGCATGGGCTGGCAGCTGGCGGTTGAGGAGGCCAACGCGGCGGGTGGACTACTCGGCCGCAAGGTCGAAGTGGTCTCGCGCGACGATGCTGGCAAGCCTGATGACGCGATCCGTCTCGCGACCGAGCTGGTGTCGAACGAAAAAGTCCATCTGCTGACAGGGACATTCCTGTCCAATGTCGGCCTGGCTGTAGCCGAGTTCGCCTTGCGCAACCGGGTGCTGTTCGTCGCTGCCGAGCCGTTGACCGATGCGCTGGTGTGGGAAAAGGGCAACCGCTACACCTTTCGCCTGCGGCCGAGCACCTACATGCAATCGGCGATGCTGGTCGACGAAGCGGCAAAGCTTCCGGCCAAACGCTGGGCGATCGTGGCGCCGAACTACGAGTACGGACAATCTGCGGTGACTAGCTTCAAGGCGTTGCTGAAGGCGCGGCGGCCAGACGTCGAATTCGTTGCCGAACAGTGGCCGGCGCTCGGCAAGCTGGAGGCGGCGGGTACCGTGCAGGCGCTGATTGCCGCGCGGGCCGATGCGATCTTCAACGTGACGTTCGGGGCGGATCTGCCGCGACTGGTGCGCGAGGGCAACCTGCGGGGGCTGTTTCCGCGCGTGCCGGTGGTGAGCCTGCTGTCGGGCGAGCCGGAGTATCTCGACGTGCTGAAGGACGAGACGCCCAAGGGGTGGATCGTCACCGGCTATCCATGGGACCAGATCGCCACGCCAGAGCACGCGAAGTTCTTCAACGCGTACTACAAGCGCTACAACGAGACGCCGCGTCTCGGGTCGGTGGTCGGATACGCTACGTTCACTGCGATCTTCGATGCGATTCGCAAGGCGAATTCGATCGACACCGAGCGGCTGATCGTCGCGCTGCGCGGCCTGACCTGGACGACCCCGTTCGGGCCCGCGACCTTCCGTGCGATCGACCAGCAATCGACCATGGGCGCCTATGTCGGCAAGCTCGATCTGCGCGGCGGAAAGGGAACGATGGTCGAATGGCGCTATGCCGACGGCAGGGCGTTCCTGCCCACCGATGCCGAAGTCCGCAGTCGTCGCCCCGCCGAGGCCATGAAGTAGTCATTGCCCAGCGGCCCGGGCCCCATGGATCTCGTGCTCGGTCAGTTCCTCGCCGGACTGTCGTACGGCTCGACACTGTTCCTCGTCAGCGCGGGGCTCACGCTGATCTTCGGCGTGACGCGCGTCGTCAACTTCGCCCATGGCGCGCTGTACATGCTCGGCGCCTACCTCGCAGTCAGTCTGACCGGCGCACTGCCGTCGAGTCCGGGCGGGCATTTCCTTGGCGTGCTGCTGGCCGCGTTCGGCGTGGCGCTCGCCGGCATCGTGATCGAACTCCTCGTGCTGCGCAGGATCTACGCGGCGCCGGAGATATTCCAGCTGCTGGCTACCTTCGGTGTCGCGCTGGTGATCCAGGACCTCGTGCTGGCGGTGTGGGGGCCCGAGGAACTATTTGCCCCGCGTGCGCCGGGACTCGGCGGGGCGCTTGTGATCGGCGAAGCCCGCGTCCCTGAGTACAACCTGTTCCTGACTCTCGTCGGCCCCGCGATCTACGGTGCGCTCTGGTGGATCGTCAACCGCACGCGCTGGGGCACGGTGGTGCGCGCGGCGACGCAGGACCGCGAGATGGCCGCCGCGCTCGGTGTCAACGAACGACTGTTGTTCACCGCGGTGTTCGCCGCCGGCGCGGGACTGGCCGGACTGGCCGGCGCGCTGCAGATCCCCCGCGAGACGGTCAACCTGCAGATGGATCTGACGATCCTCGTCGAGGCCTTCGTCGTCGTCGTGGTCGGCGGTCTGGGTTCGATCACGGGCGCTTTCTGGGCGTCGCTGACGATCGGCGTCCTGCACGCGTTCGGCATCTGGTGGCTGCCGCAATCCACGCTGGTGCTGGTGTTCGTCGTGATGGCGATCACGCTGATCGTCCGCCCGTACGGCCTGCTCGGGCGCTCGGATGCCGCGCTTCCCGCGGTGCGCGCGATGACGCATCCGCCGTTCGTGGCGATGGCGCCGCGCGCGCGCGGGCTGGCCGTCGCAGCGCTGGCGCTCGCCTGCGCGCTGCCGCTCGTGGCGGGCGACTATGCGCTGGTCATTGCGACCGAAATGGCGATTCTCGCTCTCTTCGCCGCCAGCCTGCAGTTCTTCATGGGCCACGGCGGCCTGGTCTCGTTCGGCCATGCGGCGTTCTTCGGCCTGGGCGCCTACACGGCCGCGCTGCTCTCACATTCACTCGGCGCGCCGTTCGTGGCCGCGCTCGCTGCGGCCCCGCTGGTGGCCGGCGCCGCTGCGCTGGCCGCAGGCTACTTCGTGCTGCGCGCGCACGGGGTTTATGCATCGATGCTCACGCTGGCGTTCGCCCAGATCCTGTGGTCGATTGCCGTGCAGTGGGTCAACCTCACCGGGGGTGACAACGGCATCCTCGGCGTGTGGCCGCCGACAGCGTCGCGCGCGGCTTACTACGCGACCACGGTGGGCATCGTCGCGCTCTCGCTGGTCGCATTGCGCCGGGCCGCACTCGCGCCGTTCGGCTTCGCGCTGCGCGCAGCGCGTGACGCGCCGCTGCGGGCGGAGGCGCTCGGCATCGAGGTCCGGCGGGTCCGCTGGGCCGCGTTCATTGCAGGCGCGGCGTTCGCCGGCCTTGCGGGCGCGCTGCAGGCATTCCAGAAAGGCGCGGTGTTTCCGAACTCGCTGTCGATCCCGGTTTCGGTCGATGCGCTGGTGATGGTGCTGCTCGGCGGAATACAGACGCTCGCCGGGCCGATCGTCGGTGCGGTCGCCTATCACGGGCTGGCGACTGAGCTGATCCGCCACAGCGAATACTGGCGTGCGCTGCTCGGAGGCGCGATCCTGCTGGTGGTGATCGCCTTCCCGCAAGGCCTGGTCGGCTTCCTGCGCGCGCGGGCCGCAGGGCGACGATGAGCGCACTACAGGTCACCGGTCTGGCGAAGGCATTCGGCGGCGTGCGCGCGGTCGACGATGTGTCGTTTTCGCTGGCAGGCGGCAGCGTGACCGCGCTGATCGGTCCCAACGGCGCCGGCAAGTCGACGCTGTTCAACCTGATCGACGGCCAGTGGGCACCGGATGCCGGCGGAATCGAGTTCGAAGGGCGCAGCCTGATCGGTGTGCCGACTGCATCGCGCGCACTGGCAGGAATCGGCCGCACGTTCCAGGTCGCACAGACCTTTGCCTCGATGACGGTGCTGCAGAACGCGCAGCTGGCGATCGTCGTCCGCTCGGGCGAATCGAAGTCGATCGGGCTTCCGCTGGATGGTCGGGCTGTCGACGAAGCGCGGCAACTGCTCGCGCAGGTCGGGCTGGCCGAGCGTGGCAATGAACCGGCGGCCGCACTCGCGTATGGCGATCTGAAGCGCCTGGAACTTGCGCTGGCGCTGGCGGCCGCGCCGCGCCTGCTGCTGATGGACGAACCGACCGCGGGAATGGCTCCCGGAGAGCGGTCCGCGCTGATGACTTTGGTCGTTGGACTCGCCCGCCAGCGCGGTGTGACCGTGCTGTTCACCGAACACAGCATGGAGGTGGTGTTCGGCTCGGCCGAGCGCGTGCTGGTGATGTCGCGCGGACGCCTGATCGCCGACGGCACTCCCGACGAAGTCCGTGCCGACCACGCGGTGCGGTCCGTCTATCTGGGGCCGGACTCATGACGCTGCTGGCTCTGCGCTCGCTCGATGCCTGGTACGGCGCTGCGCAGGTCCTGCACGGGGCGACGGTTGCCGTGGATCGCGGCGAAGTCGTGGCGCTCGTCGGTCGCAACGGCGCGGGCAAGACATCGCTGCTGCGCGCTGTAATGGGGCTGATGCCGCGCACGCGCGGCGAGGTCGAACTCGACGGAACGTCGATCGTGCGGCTACCGGCTTATGCCCGGGCGCGCCGCGGGCTGGGCTACGTTCCGGAGGACCGCCGCATCTTCACTGATCTCACGGTGCGCGAGAACCTCAGGTTCGCGGCGCGGGACCGCCCGGGCGGATTTGCCGAACAGGAATTGCTCGCCATTTTTCCCAACCTGGCCGAGATGCTCGACCGTCCGGCCGATCAGATGAGCGGAGGCGAGCAGCAGATGCTGACGGTCGCGCGCACGCTGGCCGCCAATCCGCGGGTCGTGCTGCTCGACGAGCCGTCGGAAGGCATTGCGCCACTAGTAGTGGGGCGCATGAAGGAGGCCGTTATTGCGATGCGTGCCCGGGGCGTGGCGATCCTGCTGTCCGAGCAGAACCTGGCATTCGTACGCGAGCTGGCCGATCGGGCAGTGCTGATCGAGCAGGGGCACATCGTGGGTGAGGCTACGCGCGACGATTTGAGCGGGCCGGCTCCGCAGGTGCGCGCCGTTCTCGGCATCGGATAGCGCGCGCCGCCGGGCGGACCCCTACAATCGACTCATGATCATCCAGTCGCTGCTCGACACGGATCTGTACAAGTTCACGATGATGCAGGTCGTTCTGCATCACTTCCCGGGTGCGCAGGTCGAATACCGCTTCGACTGCCGCACGCGCGGTGTCGATATTGCGCCCTATCTGGAGGAGATCCGCGCCGAGATCGAAGCGCTGTGCACGCTGCGCTTCAGCGAATCCGAGCTCGACTACCTGCGCGCCATGCGGTTCATCAAGAGCGACTTCGTCGATTTCCTCGGCCTGTTCCAGCTCAACATGAAGTCGATCCGCATCGAGCGCAATCCCGCAAGCAGCGGGGGCATCGATATCGCGATCGTCGGCCCGTGGCTGCACACGATCCTGTTCGAGATCCCTGTGCTCGCGATCGTCAACGAGGTCTACTTCCGTAACACCCGTCCGGATCCGGACTACGCCGAAGGGCGGCGACGACTGCGGGACAAGATCGCGCTGGTCCGGGACAACCCGTCGCTGTCCGGCTGTCGCATCGCCGACTACGGGTCGCGCCGCCGTTTTTCGCGCGACTGGCACGACGAGGTTCTCGCCACGTTGAAGTCCGGGCTCGGCGGGAACCTGGCGGGCACCAGCAATGTCATGTATGCGCGCAAGCATGCGCTGACGCCTCTGGGCACGATGGCCCACGAGTACCTGCAGGCCTGTCAGGCGCTCGGGCCGCGGCTGCGCGACTCGCAGACCTTCGGCTTCGAGACGTGGGCCCGCGAGTACCGCGGCGACCTCGGGATCGCGCTGTCGGATGTCTACGGCATGGATGCCTTCCTGCGCGACTTCGACATGTACTTCTGCAAGCTGTTCGACGGAGCGCGGCACGACTCGGGCGACCCGATACTCTGGGGCGAGCGCCTGCTCGAGCACTACGAGCGCAATCGAGTCGATCCGCGCACCAAGACCCTCGTGTTCTCCGATTCGCTGGATTTTCCGCGCGTCATCGAGCTCTACACGCGCTTCAAGGATCGCGCGCGCATCGCCTTCGGAGTCGGCACCAACCTGACCAACGATCTGGGCTACACGCCGATGCAGATCGTGATCAAGATGGTCCGCTGCAACGGACAGCCGGTCGCCAAGCTGTCGGACTCGCCCGAGAAGAACATGTGCGACGACGTTGCCTACCTCGCCTACTTGCGGCAGGTGTTCGAGATCAAGCCGCCGGCGCGCGAACGCGCCCCGGCGGCATGAGGATGCCACGATGAAACTCGCCCGCTTTCCGCGCGTGCGACTGACCCACGCCCCCACTCCGCTGGAGCCGATGCCCAACCTGACGCGGCTGCTGGGTGGGCCGAAACTGTGGATCAAGCGCGACGACTGCACCGGACTCGCCACCGGGGGCAACAAGACGCGCAAGCTCGAATACCTGATGGGCGAGGCGCTGGCGCAGAAGGCCGATGTGGTGATCACGCAGGGCGCGACCCAGTCGAACCATGCGCGTCAGACCGCGGCGGCGGCGGCAAAGCTCGGACTCGGCTGCGAGATCCTGCTGGAGGACCGCACGGGTTCGACCGAGAGCGATTACCGGTTGTCAGGCAACGTGCTGCTCGATCGACTGCACGGCGCGACGGTCGCACGGGTGCCGGGCGGCACCGACATGGACGCTGCGATGACGCGTCGAGCCGACGAGTTGCGCTCTGCAGGGCGCCGGCCCTATGTCATTCCGGGCGGTGGTTCGAACCCGGTCGGCGCGCTGGGCTACGTGACGGCGGCCCTCGAACTGGTCGGCCAGGCCAACGACACAGGACTCGACATCGACCTGCTGGTCACCGCGACCGGCAGCACCGGCACCCAGGCCGGCCTGCTGGCGGGGCTGCAGGGCTGCCGCAGCGGGATCCCGGTGCTCGGCATCTGCGTGCGCTCGCCGAAAGACGATGCAGGAGGAGAAGGTCTACGCGCTCGCGCAGCGCACGGCCGAGCTGCTCGGCATGCCGGAGGCGGTCGACCGCAGCGCATGTGGTCGCGAATTCCGATTACGTCGGTGCGGGCTACGGCGTGCCGACCGAGGGCATGTTCGGCGCGATGGAGATGCTGGCTCGCACCGAAGGCATCGTGCTCGACCCGGTGTACTCCGGCAAGGCGATGGCCGGGCTGATCGATCTGGTGCGCAGCGGACAACTTGCGCGTGCGAAGAACATCGTCTTCCTGCACACCGGCGGCGCGGCGGGCCTGTTCGGCTACCTGCACGCCTTTGCGCCGCGGCTCGGACTGGCGTGATGCTCGGCGTGCTCGGCGGCATGGGCCCGCTCGCCACCGCCGATTTCTTCAACAAGCTGCTCGCGGCAACGCCGGCCACCTGCGATGAGGACCACATCCCTACGCTGATCCACAGCGTGCCGCAGATTCCATCGCGCCCCGCGGCGATTCTGCGCGGCGGTGTATCGCCGCTGCCGGCACTGCTCTCAGCGCGCGACCGGCTGCTGGCTGCCGGCGCGAGCATGCTCGCGATGCCCTGCAACACCGCGCACTATTGGCACGCCGATCTCGCGAGCGGCATCGGCGTGCCGTTCCCTCATATCGCCGATGCTGTCGCGTCGGAGATGGCACCGGACGCACGGCGGATCGGCATCATCGCCACGGCGGCGACGCTGGCTGCCGACATCTACGCGCCGCGCTGCGATCCGCGGATCGATTGGCTGGCGCCATCGAGCGACGAATTCGAGCGCCTGGTCCAGCCCGGCATCGACGCCGTCAAGCGCAATGAAGCGGGCCAGGGCGGACGCCTGCTCGAACCGGTCGTCACCGGCCTGCTGGAACGCGGAGCCAGCTGCGTGGTGCTCGCGTGCACCGAAGTGCCGGTGGCACTGGACGCGATCGCATCACCGCTGCGCGCGCAGTGCATCGATTCGACAGCCGCATTGGCGCGCACCTGCGTGACGATGTGGCGCGAAATCGAAGCGGATGCGGTGAAGGCAAACCTATAATCGCGCGCCATGCCCGCCCTCAGCCGTCGCGCCGATTCACTTGGCACCGAGAACGCATTCGTCGTGCTGGCGGAAGTGAATCGGCTGATCCGCGGCGGCGCCGACATCGTGTCGTTCTGCATCGGCCAACCGGACTTTCCGACCCCGACCCACGTGCAGGACGCGGCGATCGATGCGGTGCGCAGCGGACGGCATGGCTACACGCCCTCGGCCGGCATCGACGAACTGCGTGCGGCCGCGGCCGCCTCGATGGGAGCACTGCGAGGAATCGAGATCGCGCTGGACGATGTGGTCGTCGGCGCGGGCGCCAAGCCTTTCATCGGTTACACGATCGCGTCGGTGACCGACTACGGCGTCGGCGATGAGGTGATCTTCCCGGTCCCCGGCTTCCCGATCTACGAGTCGCAGATCATCGCCAACGGTGCGGTCCCGGTGGCGCTGCCGCTGCGCGAGGCGCGCGCCTTCGCTTTCGATCCGGCCGAACTGGCCTCGCGCATCAGCCCGAAGACGCGATTGCTGATACTGAACACGCCGCACAACCCGACCGGCGGCCTGCTGACAAGATCTGACCTGGACGCAATCGCCGCCGTGCTGCGCGAGCATCCGCAGGTCTGGATCTACGCCGACGAGATCTACAGCAAGCTGGTGTACGACGGCAACTTCGTCTCGATCGCGTCGCTGCCGGGAATGCGCGAGCGAACGATCATTTCCGACGGCGCGTCGAAGACCTACGCGATGACCGGATGGCGCATCGGCTTCACGGCCAACCGGGTGCTGGCGCCGGTGTTCACGCGCTGGATCACCAACACCGAGTCGTGCGCCTCGCAGATCAGCCAGTGGGCGGCGCTGCAGGCTCTGACCGGGCCGCAGACGGATGCCGATGCGATGAAGCAGCATTTTCATGCGCGGCGCGACCTGATCGTGCGGTTGCTCAATCAGCTGCCTGGATTCCGCTGCGAGGCCCCTGGGGGCGCGTTCTATGCGTGGCCCAATGTCAGCGAGGCGTGCCGGCGGATCGGCGCGCGCGACTCCGAGGAACTGCGCAGACGCCTGCTGACCGAGGCCGGTGTCGCCGTGCTGGCCGATGTCCACTTCGGCCCGCCGGTGGCGGGCGAAGGGCAACATATCCGCTTCTCGTATGCCACAAGCGAGCCGGCTATCGAAGAAGGCATGGCACGCATTGCGGCTTTTCTGAGGAAGGCGAGTCGATGAGCTTCGATACATCCCGCGCACGCGCCGAGATCATGCAGCGCATCCGCTCCGCGCAGCGGCGCGCCGCCCCGACGACGTCGGACCTGAAGGCGGCCGACGACTATCTGGCACAGCACCCGCCCGGTCCGCAGCCGACGCCCTACGCTGACCGGCGCGCGCAGTTCTGCGCGATGGCCGAGCGGATGTCGAGTACGGTCGAGGCGGTCCCTGCGATGGCCGATGCACCCGCCGCGGTGGCCCGCTACCTGGCGAACCAGTCTCTTGCGCCGCGCGTGGTGGCCTGGCCCGTGCTCAGCACCCTGCCATGGCAGCCGGCCGGTATCGAGGCCGAATGGCGCGCGCCGCGACGCGACGAGTCGAAAGGTGCCGATCTGGTCGGCGTGACCGGCTGCTTCTGCGCCATCGCCGAAACCGGAACGTTGGTGCTGCTGTCGGGCCCGCAGTCGCCGGCTTCCACTCACCTGCTGCCCGAAACGCACATCGCCCTGGTCGACGCCGCGCGCATCGTGGCGACCATGGAAGACGCGTTCGAACTGCTGCGTAGCGAGTGCGGCGGCCCGCAGCGCATGATGCCGCGTGCGATCAACATGGTGTCGGGCCCGTCGCGCACCGGTGACATCGAGCAGACCATCGTGCTCGGCGCGCACGGACCGTACCGCGTGCATATCGTGATCGCGGTCGGGGACAACAAGAGCTGATCCAGAGCGGCGGCAAACCATGCATCCACGCGCACGAGTGGCCGTGGCGGGGGCATTGCTTGGTGCCGTCGCTCGCCCAGGCCACGGAAGTCCGGTTTGCCGGGCCCACGATAGCCGGCATTCCGGTCGAGTTCATCCTGTTCGCGATCACGCTCACCGGGGTGGCGCTGTTCCACCATCAGACGATGCCGATCGCGGTCACCGGCGCCGCTGGTGATCGCGCTCTACAAGATCGCTTTCTCGCCGTTTCGCACCGGCGCCGGGTTCGGCGGGTTCTTCGTCCATCTCGGCCACGAGTGGGTGGTGCTGACCAATCTCGGCCTGCTGCTGCTCGGCTTCGCTCTGCTGGCGCGCTATTTCGAGGAGAGCCGCGTGCCGGCGGTGCTGCCGAAATACCTGCCCGCCGGGTGGCCGGGCGGCTTCGTGCTGCTGGCGCTCGTCTTCGTGCTGTCGAGCTTCCTCGACAACATCGCGGCGGCGATGATCGGCGGCGCGATCGCCGCCACCGTGTTCCGCGGCAAGGTGCATATCGGCTACCTGGCCGCCATCGTGGCCGCGTCGAACGCCGGCGGTGCGGGCAGCGTGGTCGGCGATACCACCACGACGATGATGTGGATCTCGGGGATTTCGCCGCTCGAAGTGCTCGAGGCCTTCATCGCGTCATTCGTCGCGCTGCTGATCTTCGGCTTCTTCGCGGCGCGCCAGCAGCACGCGCTGCAGCCGATCGAGCGCGAGTCGGCGGCAGGTGTGCATGTCGACTGGTGGAGCGTCGGCGTCGTGGCCTTCATCCTCGGGGCCGCGGTCGCCGTCAACGTGCTGGTCAATCTGCATCTTCAGCGATGTCGCCGACCGCTTCCCGTTCATCGGCGTTGCGGTCTGGTCGGCCATCTTCATCGGCGGCCACGTGCGCCGCCCCGACTGGCGGCTGATACCGGCCACGCTGAAGGGGACGATCTTCCTGCTCTCCCTCGTGCTGGCCGCTTCGATGATGCCGGTCGAGGAACTGCCGCCGGCCTCGTGGCAGACCGCGCTGGGACTGGGTTTCGTGTCGGCCGTGTTCGACAACATTCCGCTGACCGCGCTCGCGATCAAGCAGGGCGGTTACGACTGGGGCTTCCTCGCCTTCGCGGTGGGCTTCGGCGGGTCGATGATCTGGTTCGGCTCGTCGGCGGGCGTGGCGCTGTCGAACATGTATTCACAGGCGCGTTCGGTCGGCCAGTGGCTGCGCCACGGCTGGCATGTGGCGGTCGCCTACGTCGTGGGCTACCTCGTGATGCTGTGGATGATCGGATTTCACCCCGGCCCGCCGCCGAAGGGAAGTGCTGCCGACCCCGGCGGCCGTTCACCAATCAAGATGAGGTTCTGACGTGCAACGCATCGTCGTCTCCCGCCGCATCTTTCCCGCACTGGTCGACGAGCTGCGCAGCGAGTTCGATGTGCTGGCCAACCAGGACGACGTCAGCTGGAGCGCCGCCGAACTGGTCGCCGCCCTGGCTGGCGCCGACGGTGCCCTGCTCACCGCCGGCGACCGCGTCGACGAGGTTCTGCTTGCGCAGTGTCCTCGGCTGAAGGTCGTCGCCAACATCGCGGTCGGCTACAACAATCTCGACCTCGCCGCGTGCACGCGGCACGGCGTGCTGGCGACCAACACACCCGACGTGCTGAACGAAGCGACGGCGGACCATGCATGGGCGTTGCTGCTGGCTGCGGCGCGGCGCGTGGGCGAGTGCGAGCGTTGGCTGCGTGCCGGCCTGTGGAAGCGCTGGACGTTCGAGATGTTCATGGGCGCCGAAGTCAGCGGCACGACGCTCGGCGTCCTCGGCATGGGACGCATCGGGCGTGCCATCGCGCGGCGCGCCACCGGCTTTTCCATGCCGGTCATCTATCACAACCGCACGCGGCTGGCGCCCGATCTCGAAGGCAGCGCGCGCTTTGTCGATCTCGCCGAACTGCTGCACGAGTCCGACCATCTGATGGTGGTCGTGCCGTACTCGCAGGCGACGCACCACCTGATCGATGCGGCGGCGCTGGCGCAGATGAAGCGCAGCGCGGTGCTGGTCAATATCTCGCGCGGCGGGGTGGTCGACGATGCGGCGCTCGCCGCCGCCCTGCGCGAGGGCCGTCTGGCGGGAGCCGGTCTCGACGTCTTCGAGAACGAGCCGACACTGCATCCGGGCCTGCTCGAACTCGAAAACATCGTCATGACCCCGCATGTCGCATCGAGCACGCGTGCGACCCGCTCGGCGATGGCCGCACTGGCCATCACCAACCTGCGCGCGGCGCTCGCGGGGCAGGTACCGCCTTCGTTGCTCAATCCCGACGCGCTGGCCCGGCGTCGAGCGTGATCGGGAGGTGTCATGGCTGACATCAGGATGATCAAGTATCACTCGCTGCCGATGCCGGCAGCGCGCGCGCTGGTGCAGCAAGCGGCGGACGACCTGGCCGAGGAATACGACCTCACAAGCCGCTGGGCCGGCAATACGCTGCACTTCAGCCGCAGTGGCGTGCAGGGCCATATGGAGGTGACCGGCTCGGAAATCCGGCTGGAGGTGACGCTGGGTTTCCTGCTGAGTATGTTCAAGGCGAAATTCGTCGAGAACATCGAGCACAACTTCGAGACACTGCTCACCAAGGCGCATGCCGCGCACCGTCCGGCCGCCAAGTCGAAGACGACGGCGCGTGACGGCGCGCGCACCAGGCCTGCCACCAAGGCAGCCAAGAAGACAGCGCGCAAGGGTTGAGCGATCACGCGTGAAATCCAGGCAACTGGCGAAAGGAATTCCGTGAGAAACGAGTCCGGCAGAACCCGAGGCGTGCACTCCAGCCGGTCCGGCCGTTCGCTCGCACCAGCGGTGTTCACGATCCTGGTGGCCGCCGGAAGCGCGGCGGGCCCGGCCCTGGCGGCCGATGCCAGCGCCCAGTGGGACCTGCGTGATCTTTACGCGAGCAACGAAGCTTGGTCGACGTCGTACCAGCGGACACGTGCGACGATCGATACGCTCGACCGCTACAAGGGCACGCTGGGCTCCAGTGCTGATGCCATGCTCGCTGCGCTGGTGGCGATCAGCGATGCGCGCCGTGAAACGGCGCGCCTGTATGCATACGCGTTCCTGCTGTCGGACGAAGACTTGCGCAACGCGTCGAATCTCGAGCGCCGACAGCAGGCTCAGTCACTGTTTACGCAGCTTGCCGAGAAGACTTCGTGGCTCGCCCCGGAAATCCAGGCCGTGGCCGATGCCAAGGTGCGCTCCTTCATCGGACAGTCACCCGCGCTGGCGCGCCGCTTCGATTTCTACCTGCTTGACACGCTGAGGTCCGCGCCGCATACGCTCGGGCTCGAAGCCGAAGGCGTGCTGGCCGCCACCGGCAATGTGCTGGCGCAGCCCAACAGTGTGTTCAAGCAACTGGTCGACGCCGAACTGCCGTATCCGACGATCGAGATTCGTGGCAGCAAGGTCCGCCTGACCCAGCCGGAGTACGAGAAGTACCGCACTTCGGCCGACCGCGCGGAGCGTAAGGCCGTGTTCGACGCGTTCTGGGGCACGTTCCAGTCCTACCAGGGAACTCTGGGTGCAACGTTGACGACGCAGGTGATGGGCGACGTGTTTTCCGCGCGTTCGCGCCGCTTCGACAACTCGCTGCAGCAGGCGCTGTTCGAGGACAACATGCCCGAGCGTGTGTACCGCACGCTGGTGGCGCAGGCCAACGCCGGTCTGCCGACGCTGCACCGGTATCTGCGCCTGCGCAAGCAGCTGCTCGGCATCCAGGACGAGCTGGCGTACTACGACAACTACCCGTCGCTCTTCAAGGTTGCGGAGCCGCCGCACTTCACGCTCGAGGAATCGCAGAAGATCACGCTGGCCGCGCTGGCACCGATGGGTGACGAGTATCTCGCGCTGCTGAAACGCGGCTTCACCTCGCGCTGGACCGATCCGTATCCACGCACCGGCAAGGCCGCCGGAGCCTACGTGGTCGGTTCGGCCTACGACGTGCATCCCTACGTGCTGCTCAACCATAACGACGACTTCGAGTCGCTGACCACCGTGGCGCACGAGTGGGGGCACGCGGTGCATTCGCTGCTCGCCAACGCGAACCAGCCGTACGAGAAGGCCGCCTATTCGACCTTCATTGCCGAATCCGCGTCGATCACCAACGAGATGCTGCTGGGAGACTACCTGGTGCGAAACGCGGGCAGCCGCGAGCAGAAGCTCTTCTACCTCGGCGAGCAGCTCGAGCTGATCCGGCAGACCTTCTTCCGCCAGGTGATGTTCGCCGAGTTCCAGCTGACGATGCACGAGCTGCGCGAGAAGGAGCAGCCGCTGTCCGGCGCGACGCTGACCGAGAAGTACTGCGGGCTGCTACGGCGCTATTACGGCGAGGCTCAGGGCGTGATGAAGATCGACCCGCTGTACTGCAACGAGTGGGCCTACGTTCCGCACTTCTACTACGGCTACTACGTATGGCAGTACGCGACGTCGATGGCAGGCGCCGCGCAGTTCGCCGACGACATGCAGGGCGCCAAGGGTGCCGCCGCACGCGACCGGTTCGTCGTCATGCTGAAGGCCGGCGGCTCGGACTACGCCTACGAGCTGTACCGGCGCGCGGGTGTCGATCTCGGCGAACCGGCGCCCTATCAGGCTCTGGTGCGGCGCATGGACCGCATCATGGACGAAGTCGAGGCACTCGTCCGCGCGGGGCGCTGAACGCGCCGGAATGAAGCGCTCGCTGGCGGGCCCGATCAGCCCTTGAGTTCCTCGATCAGTGACACATACTGCTTCATCGCGTCGTTGCTCGACGTGCCCTTGATCTCGTTCCATGCGTCCCACTTCGCGCGCCCGACCATGTCGGTGAAGCCGGGCCGCTTGCCTTCCACGTCGCCGGCCGACGCCTGCTTGTAGAGCGCGTAAAGCTTGAGCAGCGTCTGGTTGTCCGGCCGCTCGGGCAGGTTCTTGGAGTCGGTTACTGCCTGCTCGAATTTCGCCTTCAGGTCGCTCACGGTGTCTCCTTCGGTAATGGGGCGGACGCGAGATCCGGTGCGGGCGGGCTGTGTTCTGCGGTCGAGTCAGCCGCCCCGGGGGTTTGCGAGGATAGCGCGTCGTATCATAGTCAGCGACGCGCGCAGACCACGCGAAGACCAGCCGGCGCCGGCGAGCCGTCGGACGAATACGGGAGGCAGCATGGGCAAGCGGGAGCGGATGTCGTCCATCGACACGGCCTGGCTGCGGATGGATTCGCAGGCCAACCTGATGATGATCGTCGGCGTCTACGAGTTCGACGGCAGCATCGAGTACGAACGCCTGCGCCATTTGTACGAGGAGCGCTTCCTGCCGCACGCACGTTTCCGCAGCCGCGTGGTGCAGGATGCCACCGGCTACTACTGGGAGCTCGACGACAACTTCGACCTCGACATGCATCTGGCGCGCACCGCGCTGCCGGGCAAGGGCACGACGGCGGATCTGAAACGGCTGGTCGGGCGACTGGCATCCACCGCGCTCGACGCGAACAAGGCGTTGTGGCAGGTGCATCTGGTCGACAACTACAACGGCGGCCAGGCGCTGATCGTGCGCATCCACCACTGCATCGCCGACGGCGTCGCGCTGATCGGCGTGCTGCTGGCGATGACCTCGGAGGACCCGACTGAAGACGGCACCGGGGCCACGAAAGAAGAATCGAAGGCGGAGTCTGCCCGTCTGGTCGGCAACTGGCTGCGCCCGCTCACCGATGCAGCGGTGCGGGCGATCGGAACCACCGGCGATGCGGCGGCCCGCGCTCTGCAGGCCTCCGCCGCGATGCTGGAACATCCTGATGCCGCAGGCGACATGGCGCGCGTCGCGGTGCAGGTGACCAAGGATCTGGCCGGCATTGCGCTGATGGACAACGATTCGGTCACGAGCCTCAAGGGTATGCCCTCGGGCTCCAAGGTGGTTGCCTGGAACGAGCCGTTGTCGCTCGATGACGTCAAGGCGGTTGGCAAGGCGCTCGGCTGCTCGGTCAACGACGTGCTGCTCGCGTGCGTGGCCGGTGCGATCCGCTCGTACCTCGAGCAGCAGGGCGAGGAGGTCGAGGGGATCGAACTGCGTGCGATGGTGCCCGTGAATCTGCGCGATCCGCGCAAGTGGAAGGACCTCGGCAACAAGTTCGGCCTGGTCCCGCTCCTGTTGCCGGTCGGCATTGCCAATCCGATCGCGCGCGTCTACGAAGTGCGGCGTCGGATGGATGAACTCAAGCAGGGCTACACGGCCGTGCTGTCGATGGGCATCCTTGCAGCTGTCGGATTTGCGCCGCGCGGGCTGCAGAAGCAGGCGCTCGATTTTCTCGCGAAGAAGGCAACCGCGGTGATGACCAACGTGCCGGGGCCGGAACGGCCGCTCTACATGGCCGGTGCGCAGGTGAAGCGCATGATGTTCTGGGTGCCGCAGTCGGGCAACGTCGGTATGGGCGTGTCGATACTCTCGTATGCCGGTGGCGTTCAGTTCGGCCTGATCACGGACAAGCGCCTGTGCGAGGAACCGCAGCGGATCATCGACCGGTTCCAGCCCGAGTTCGAGAAGCTGGTGATGGCCCTGTGCATGCTGCCGTGGGAAGGTGCTGTCGACGCCGACGAGGCCGAAAACTGGATCTTTCCGCGCATCGAGCCGCGGCGGTCTGCGAATGAGAAAAAGGCGCGCAAGCGGCGTGCGGTCAGGCCGCGGGTCGAGGCCGCGGCGCCGGTTGCGGACACGGCCGCCGGGGAAAGCGCGGCGGGCGATGGGGCAGCCGCTACTTCGCCGCCAGCGTCGCACGCAGCGACGGGGTCCGGATCCGCGCAGCGACCGCCCGGACTACGGCGCCGCAAGTCGGCCTTCGCGAACGCGCGCCAGGTGACATGACGACGCAGGCGCTGTTCCGGAGCGACGCCTACCTCACGACCTGCGATGCAGTCGTCACCCGTGTGACGGATGACGGCGTTGAACTCGATCGCACGGTGTTCTACCCGCTCGGCGGCGGGCAGGCCGGCGATTGCGGCTGGCTGACAACGCCCGACGGGGCGCGCTGGACGGTCACCGATACCCGCAAGAGCCGGCGTGAAGACGCCACACCCGACGATGCCTTGCACATGCTGGACGCGGGGGGCGACTGGCGCGCGCACCTGGTTCCCGGTGTGAAGGTGCGCGCCGAGATCGACTGGGAGCGGCGCCACCGGCACATGCGGTTTCATACGGCAACCCACCTGCTGTGCGCCGTCGTCGGGCAGCTGGTCGACGGCTGCAGCATCACGCGCGACTATGCCCGGCTCGATTTCGCGATGACCGACCTGCTCGACAAGTCCGAGGTGCAGTCCGGGCTGGACCGCCTGATCGCTGCCGGGCACCCGGTATCGAGCGAGTGGATCACCGACGAGGAGATGATCGCCAATCCGCAGCTCGTGAAGTCAATGAGCGTCAGTCCGCCGCTCGGCTTCGGGCGGGTCCGACTGCTGCGGGTGCAGGACGTCGATCTTCAGCCGTGCGGAGGAACGCATGTGCGCAATACCGCGGAAATCGGTGATGTCCGCGTCGCAAAGATCGAAAAGAAGAGCGCACGGACGCGGCGCGTCGTGCTCGAATTCGGCGGTTGAAGCGCAACCGCGCGATGCGGGGGAACGGGGCCGGAGCTATCGTTGCCTGGGCGCGGTACTCAAGAGCGGGCGGCGCCGGTCGATAGCCGGGAATGAGGACTAGCGGGGGACAGACCATGAAGATGCCGACGGGTTGGGCGATGGCCGTTTTCGCCACTGCGCTGCTGAACGCGCCACCGGCGACCGCACAGGCGCCGTCTACGGCGACACTCAAGGCGGTCGTGGTGCTTGATGCGTCGGATGCGGCGAGCGACTTCCTGACCCTGGCGGTGGCCAATACCGGGCTGAGCAAGCTGGCCGGCACGCGGGCCATAGTACTGCCGCAGCGGGATCTGACCGACGCGATGCGATCGACGCGCACCGGCGAAAACGACATCATCATCGCGCCGCCGCACGTGATCGCGTCGGCGCTGGTCCACGGGTACGAGCTCGTCGCTTCCACCGGCCAGATATCCCGCTACGTGCTGGTCGGCAGCGGCAACACCAAGTCGCTGACGGACCTGAAGGGACGGCGCGCCTACTTCCCGCAGCAGGACTCTCTGCGCAGCTACGTCGCGCGCGGCCTGCTGGCCCAGGAAGGCATGACGACAAGAACGCTGAACAAGGTGACGTACGGACAGACCAGCGGGGCCGGATTGCTCTCGGTGGCGGGTGGAGCGGCCGACGCGACGATCGCGCTCGAAAGCGAATGGATCGAGTGGTCCAAGACGCAGAAATCCCCGGGCCAGGTGCTGGCCATCTCGCGCGCCATGCCCGGCGGACTCGGCGTGGCGGTGAAGAAGTCGCTGCCTGCGCCGGTCAAGACCGCGGTCGTGCAATGGGTCACGTCGCCCGACTTCGTGATCCCCGACGTGCCGCGTTTCCGGCCGACGAGCGACGCGGCGCCGTACGAATATGTCGCCAGTCTGGGGATCTTCACGCCGACCGAACTCACCGGCGTCAAACGCGTCAGCGCGCGCGAGGCGCTCGACCTGGTCGGAAGCGGAGCCAAGTTGGTCGACGTGCGCACCGAAAAGGAATACATCGCGCGGCATGCGCGCGGATCGGTGAACCTGCCGTATGTCGAGAAGAGCCTGAAGGAGATCGACTACGATTCGAAGAAGGACCAGTTCCCAGGGCTCGCGAGCCTGGGCAAGACCGACGCACTGGTCTTCTTCTGCAACGGTCCGGAATGCTGGAAGTCGTACAAGGCTTCGAAGACCGCGCGCGACGCCGGCTATACGCAGGTGTACTGGATGCGTGGTGGCATGCCCGAGTGGGTTGCTCTGAGCCTGCCCAGCGTGCCCTGACGTTCCCCTGAATTCCGCCTCCGCCCCCGGTCGCAGCGTCCGGCCAGTGCGCTGACGCGCCTGCCTGCCGCAGCCAGCGTCGGCTCCACTTGCCGCGTGTGCCGTCAACCGTGCGAGACTAGAACGGTTCGCGCCGACGGGAGAACCACGATGAATGCACCGGCAGAAACGGCACGGCTCGCTGCCGAACCACGCTACGACGCGCAGCGCGAAATCCGTGCGCCGCGCGGGTCCGCGCTCTCCTGCAGGAGCTGGCTGACGGAAGCGGCCTACCGGATGCTGCAGAACAATCTCGACCCGGAAGTGGCCGAGGATCCGAAGCGGCTGGTGGTCTATGGGGGCATCGGCCGTGCTGCGCGCGACTGGGCGTGCTTCGACGCGATCCTCGACGCGCTGCGCCGGCTCGGCGATGACGAATCGCTGCTGGTGCAGTCAGGCAAGCCAGTTGGGGTGTTTCGCACACATCCAGATGCGCCGCGCGTGCTGCTCGCCAACTCCAACCTGGTGCCGAAATGGGCGACCTGGGAGCACTTCAACGAGCTCGACCGCAAGGGCCTGATGATGTACGGCCAGATGACCGCCGGCAGCTGGATCTACATCGGCAGCCAGGGCATCGTGCAGGGCACCTACGAGACCTTTGCAGAGGCGGGCCGCCAGCACTTCGGCGGCGACTGGGGCGGACGCTGGATCCTGACCGCCGGGCTCGGCGGCATGGGAGGCGCGCAACCGCTCGCCGCCACCTTCGCCGGGGCGGTGTCGCTCAACATCGAGTGCCAGCCATCGCGGCTGGAATTCCGTCAGCGGACGCGCTACCTCGACAAGCAGGCGCGCGATCTCGACGACGCGCTCGCACTGGTCCGATACCACTGCGCGCGCAAGGAAGCGGTATCGATCGGGCTGCTGGGCAACGCCGCCGAGATCCTGCCGGAACTGGTACGCCGCGCGCGTTCGGGCGGATTGAAGCCCGACCTGGTGACCGACCAGACGTCGGCACACGACCTGGTGCACGGCTACCTGCCCGCGGGCTGGACCATCGACCGCTGGCAGGCCGCGCAGTCCGATCCGGACCGGCATGCGGAACTTGTCGCTGCCGCCGCGGCGTCGTGCGCGACGCACGTGCAGGCGATGCTCGATTTCCAGACGATGGGCTGCAAGGTCGTCGACTACGGCAACAACATCCGCCAGGTCGCGCGCGATCACGGAGTCGCCAACGCGTTCGACTTCCCAGGTTTCGTGCCGGCGTACATCCGGCCGTTGTTCTGCGAGGGCAAGGGTCCGTTCCGCTGGGTCGCGCTTTCCGGAGACCCCGAGGACATCCATCGCACCGACCAGAAGGTCAAGCAACTCTTTCCGAACAACGCGCACGTGCACCGCTGGCTCGACATGGCGCGCGAGCGGATTGCGTTCCAGGGGCTGCCGGCGCGCATCTGCTGGCTGGGACTCGGCGAGCGCCATGTTGCCGGACTGGCGTTCAACGAGATGGTGCGCACGGGCGAACTGAAAGCGCCGATCGTCATCGGCCGCGATCACCTCGACACTGGATCGGTTGCCAGTCCGAACCGCGAGACCGAAGCGATGCGCGATGGCAGCGACGCAGTGTCGGACTGGCCGCTGCTCAATGCGCTGCTCAACACCGCCGGCGGCGCGACGTGGGTCTCGCTGCATCATGGTGGCGGCGTCGGCATGGGCTACTCGCAGCATGCCGGCGTCGTGATCGTCGCCGACGGCACCGAGGCCGCTGCGCGACGCCTGGCGCGCGTGCTCGTCAACGACGCGGGGTCCGGTGTGATGCGGCATGCCGACGCCGGCTACGAGGCGGCGATCGCCTGCGCACGGCGCAACGGGCTGAACCTGCCGATGCTCTCCGCGTGAGCACCGCGCTGACCATCGAGCCGGGTCGGCTGCGCCTGGCCGAACTTCGGCGCCTTTGGCGGGGCCCGACCGCGCTCGCGCTCGCGACCGACGCCTGGCCCGCGGTCGCAGCATCTTCGCAGGCGGTGCAGCGCATCGTTGCGCGCGGTGAGGCCGCATACGGCGTCAACACCGGGTTCGGGCTGCTGGCGAAGAAGAGGATTGCCGACAGCGAACTGCAGCAGCTGCAGCGCAACCTGATCCTGTCGCATTCGGTCGGTACCGGCGGCCTGCTGCCTGATGACGTGGTGCGACTGGCGATGGTGATGAAGATCGCGAGCCTGGCGCGCGGCCATTCCGGCGTGCGGCCGGTGATCGTCGAGACGCTGATCGCGCTCGCCAACGCGGGAATCGTTCCGTGCGTACCTTCCAAGGGCTCGGTCGGAGCTTCGGGCGACCTCGCGCCGCTGTCGCACCTGACGCTGGCGCTGCTCGGAGAAGGCGAAGTGCGCGTCGAAGGCGTGCGGCGGCCCGCTGCGCAGGCATTGGCGGCCGCAGGCATTGCGCCCGTCGTGCTCGGCGCCAAGGAGGGGCTGGCACTGATCAACGGCACGCAGATCTCGACCGCACTCGCGTTGCACGGCCTGTTCATGGCCGAGCGAGTGTTCGAGGCGGCGGTGGTGGTCGGCGCCATGGCGGTCGATGCCGCCAAGGGCAGCGACGCGCCATTCGACCCGCGACTGCACGAGCTGCGCGGCCATGCCGGACAGATCGCCACCGCCCGTGCCTATCGCGAACTGCTGGCCGGCAGCGCGATCCGTGCATCGCATCTGGTCAACGACGATCGCGTGCAGGATCCATACAGCCTGCGCTGCCAGCCGCAGGTGATGGGCGCGTGTCGCGACCTGATCGTCCAGGCTGCATCGACCCTGCTGACCGAGGCTAACGCGGTGACCGACAATCCGCTGGTGTTCGCGCGCGCCGATGCAACCCGCGCCGACGAGGTGCTGTCGGGCGGCAACTTCCACGCCGAGCCGGTGGCCTTTGCGGCCGACACGCTGGCGCTGGCGATCTCCGAGATCGGGGCGCTGTCCGAGCGTCGCGTTGCGCTGTTGATCGACGCCACGCTGTCGGGGCTGCCGCCGTTCCTGGTACGCGAACCCGGTGTGAATTCGGGTTTCATGATCGCGCATGTCACGGCGGCATCGCTCGCGTCGGAGAACAAGTCGCTGGCGCACCCGGCCAGTGTCGACAGCCTGCCGACCTCCGCCAACCAGGAGGATCACGTCAGCATGGCAACGTTCGCCGCACGTCGGTTGCATGAGATGGCGACCAACAGCGCGACCATCGTCGGCATCGAGCTGCTGGCCGCGGCGCAGGGCATCGATTTTCATCATCCGCTGACGACATCCCCCCGATTGACAGCCGTGCATCATGCATTGCGCCAGCGCGTTCCGTTCTACGACGTCGACCGCATCCTCGCGCCCGACATCGCAGCCGCGGCCGACCTGGTGTCCGCCGGCACACTGAGCGAAGGCTGTCGTGATCTTTTCGCGGAGATCGCGTGACGACAGTCGACCGCAGCGTCGACATGTCCGTCTGGCACGGGCGCACCGACGACGCCGAAGGCACGCTGGGGCGGCGCTGGCACCAGGTCATGCAACCCCTCGCGGCCGCCACGGTCCCGGGCACGGCGGTGTTGCTGGGTTTCGCCTGCGATGCCGGCGTGGCGCGTAACCACGGTCGCGTAGGCGCGGCGGGCGGACCCGCTCCGATACGGCACGCGCTGCGCAACATGCCGCTGCACGAGTGTCGGGCGCTGGCCGATGGTGGCAACATCAGCTGCGAAGGCGATGCGCTCGAATCGGCGCAGCAGTCGCTCGGCGATGCGGTGCTCGGCGAACTCGACGCCGGCCGCTTTCCGCTGGTGCTCGGCGGCGGACACGAAATGGCCTACGCGTCGTTCATGGGCCTGGCGGGCCATGCTGCAGCGCATGGCGCGCACGCCCCGCGCATCGGCATCGTCAATTTCGATGCGCACTTCGACCTGCGGCAGGATGAGCGGGCCACGTCGGGCACGCCGTTCCTGCAGATCGCGCGCGAGTGCGACGCGCGGAAGTGGCCGTTCCGTTATGCCTGCCTCGGTGTCAGCCGCTATTCGAACACCGAGGCACTGTTCGCGCGCGCCGATGAACTGGACGTCGTCTGGCGGCTTGATGAACACATGGGCGCACCGGATGCTCGGGACGAACTCGAGAGCTTCACGGCATCGGTCGACCACGTCTACCTGACTTTCTGCCTCGACGTGCTGCCGTCATTCGTCGCGCCGGGTGTCAGCGCACCGGCAGCGCGCGGCGTCGGGCTCGATCTGGTCGAGCCGCTGATCGACGCGGTGTGTGCCAGCGGCAAGGTGCGGGTTGCGGATATCGCAGAGATGAATCCGCGCTTCGACATCGACGGTCGCACGGCCGCGGTCGCAGCGCGCATCGTCGCCCGCATCGCCAACGGAGTCGCGCGTGCAGTGCGATAGCCTGTGGACGAACGTGCACCTGGCGACGATGGCCGCATCGCCTGCCGACGGCTACGGCGAGATTCGCGATGCAGCGGTCGCGGTACGCGGCGATCGCATCGAGTGGCTAGGGCGACACGCCGACCTGCCGGCTGAGCTGCGAGCGGAACGAACCATCGACACTCGCGGAGCGTGGATCACTCCCGGTCTGATCGACTGTCACACGCACATCGTCTACGCCGGCAACCGCAGCGACGAATTCGAGGCGCGACTCGCCGGGGCGAGCTACGCCGAGATCGCGCAACGGGGCGGCGGCATCTTGTCGACCGTGCGCGCGACCCGCGCGGCGTCCGAGGATGAACTGTTTCGCGCGAGCGAAGGTCGCGTGCGGCGCCTGCTGGCCGAGGGCGTGACCGCGCTCGAGGTCAAGTCCGGTTACGGCCTCGACCTCGACTCCGAGCGCAAGATGTTGCGTGTGGCGCGCCGGCTGGGCCGCGAGCTGCCGGTCATCGTCCGCACGACATTCCTCGGTGCGCATGCGCTGCCGCCTGAGTTCGCCGGGCGCGCCGACGACTACATCGACGAGGTCTGCAATGTGATGCTGCCCGCGCTGGTGCGCGAGGGCCTCGTCGATGCGGTCGATGCCTTCTGCGAGACGATCGGATTCACGCCGGCCCAGACCGAACGCGTCTTCCGCGCGGCGCAGGCGCTTGGCGTGCCGGTCAAGCTGCACGCCGAACAGTTGTCCGACCAGGGCGGGGCCGCACTGGTCGCGCGCTACGGCGGGCTCTCGGCGGATCACCTCGAGTGGCTGTCGCCGGCCGGCGTCGATGCGATGGCGCGCGCGGGTACCGTGGCCGTGCTGCTGCCCGGCGCTTTCTACTGCCTGCGCGAGACGCGTGTGCCGCCGATCGAGGCCTTGCGCCGCGCGCGGCGTGCGCATGGCGGTGGCGACCGACAGCAATCCGGGCACGTCCCCGCTGACGTCGCTGCTGCTGGCGATGAACATGGCGTGCACGCTGTTCCGGCTGACGCCATCGGAGGCGCTCGCCGGCACGACGATCGAGGCCGCGCATGCGCTCGGACTGCAGTCGGACCTCGGCACGCTCGAGCCGGGCAAGCGCGCCGACTTCGTGCTGTGGGACATTGACCGCCCTGCCGATCTGGCCTACGCGATCGGGCTCAATCCCTGCCGTGCGGTCGTGCGCTCCGGTCGCGTCGTCAATGGGGCAACCACAGCCGAATGAACGAATCCCCGCACCGGATCGTGATCGTCGGCGGCGGCGCCGGCGGCCTGCCGCTCGCCACGCGGCTCGGCGAACGGCACGGCCGCAAGGGACCGGTCCGTGTGACCCTGGTCGACCGCAACGCAACCCACGTCTGGAAGCCGCTGCTGCACGAAGTCGCGGCCGGCCGCATGGACGCCGACGCACACGATCTCGACTATCCGGCGCTCGCGCACTGGCATGGCTTCCGCTTCGTGCAGGGGGCGCTCGCTGGTCTCGATCGCGCGCATCGCAGGATCACGCTCGATGCGGTGCATTCGACCGACGGCGAGGAGATCCTGCCGCGGCGCACGCTCGAATACGACACGCTCATGATCTGCGTCGGCAGCGTCAGCAACGACTTCGGCGTGCCGGGAGTGGAGCAGCACGCGGTGTCGCTCGACATGCCGGAAGATGCCGAACGGTTCCACCGTCGATTGATCGCGGCCTGCGTGCGCGCCGACGCGCGCGCCGCCGCGGGCGAGCCGGCGCAGGTACACATCGTCATCATCGGCGCCGGCGCGACCGGGGTCGAACTCGCGGCCGAGATCCGCCAGACCACCCGCGCGCACGCGGGCTACGGCCTCGATCATCTCGATCCCGCGCGCAACATCCGGCTGACGCTGCTCGAAGCGTCACCGCGCATCCTGCCGCAGCTCAACGAGCGGCTGTCGACAGCGGCGGCCGAGCTGCTGGCCCGGCTCGATGTCGATGTGCGCGCAGCGCAGCGCGTGACGGCTGTCGACACAGAGGGCGTCCGCACGATGTCCGGCGAATTCTTCAGGGCCGATCTCGTCGTCTGGGCCGCCGGGATCATGGCGCCGCCGGTCCTGCGCACGCTCGACGGGCTCGAAGTGAATCGTGCCAACCAGCTCGTGGTGGGGCCCACGCTGCAGACCACACGCGATCCAGAAATCTTCGCGTTCGGTGACTGCGCGGCAGCGCCCTGGCTCGGCCACCCAGGCCCCATGATCCTGCCGCCGCGTGCCCAGGTGGCGCATCAGCAGGCGACGCTGCTTGCAAAGTCGATGAAGTCGAGGCTCGCGGGTCGGCCGCTGCCGGAATTCCATTTCCACGACTTCGGCTCACTGGTGTCACTCGGCGAGTTGTCGGCGGTCGGGACGCTGATGGGCCGGCTGATCGGCGGCAGCATGATCATCCAGGGGCTGATCGCGCGGATCATGTATGCGTCGCTCTACAAGATGCACCAGGTGTCGATCCACGGTGTGCTGCGGGTCGCCCTCGACTCGATGAGCCGGCTGTTGCGCGAGCGGCTCGAACCGCGCGTCAAGCTGCACTAGCAGCCGGACATCGGGTAGCGTGGACCGTCGATTTGAACCCGATTGAGGTGTCGAGATGCTCGTCAGGAAGGCAGCGGATCGCGAGTGGACTCCCACCGACTATCCCGGCATCGAGCGCAGCCTGTTCCGCAACAATGAAGCCGGCGGGCGCTCATCGGTCGTGCGCCTGTCACGGGGCGCGAGGTTTCCGCGCCATGCCCACCACGGCACCGAAGAGGTGGTGGTCCTGAGCGGTGTTGTCCGTATCGGCGGAATGGAACTGGCGCCGGGGGACTATCTGTTCACCCAGCCCGGCGAAGAACACGATGTAGTCGCCGTATCAGACGCTTCAATATTCGTTTCGTCGCAGAAAGCCACGCCGGTGGTCGAATAAGCCTGAAAGGTGATGACGGCGAGTGGCGCCATCGCTCCGCTCATCGGGATCGACGCGAAATCCGGATAAGCCTTTGCAGCCAGTCACCGTCGCGTCGATGTACGACGTACGGATGTCGGCCGCGCCACTCGACCACGAGCACGCGAGGCCCGGCAGGCGGCCATAGTTCGAGAGTGACCCTCCGCCCCGCATCACGATGGCTTGCGCCACGCGCGGGCGCGCGAGAAATGACGACCTGCAGATCGTCGAGCTGGAAGAAGCGCGCTTCGACATGATCCTCGATGTCCCGGAATGCCGCTTCGACCATGGGCCACAGCGATTGCGCGATGAACTCTTGCAGGTCGTCGTCTAGTGCACCGGGCCGTCGGTCTGGCGGGGCCGGCGCGGCCGTCGACCGCACGCTCGCAACGCCATGACTCGAACGGCTGTCCGTGGATGCCCGTGGCAGTCTCAATGTAGACCGCAGCTGGAGCAAGCCTTTTCGAACCAATTCCATCCCTGTCGAATGTCAGATGGCAGACAGTCGGAATTTCACCGGTTCAATGCAGGCTTGGACATCATCCGTTGGGTTGGTCGTTGAGCGGAGCTGTCATCCGAGTTCGCTAGCATCTGAGCACGGCCGCGGTGTGCGGCGGATCGAAAGAGGGGGGAGTCGCAACGATGTCTGAGTCACACTTCCACGTGCACGGGCCGCACGACCATGAACTCGAGCACGCCGCGCAGGGCGCGCACTCCGGCGCGGGACATGGAACGGCGGACCGCTTTTCCGGCCGCATCGCTGTCACTACGGCAATACTCGCCACGGTCGGTGCTGGGCGTGCTCGCACTGCTGCACATTTGATGCTCGGCTGAACCGCCTAGCTCGTGGCCACCGTCAGACTCTTTCGACCGGCGCACAATGGACTCAATGCGGACCCTTCGATCGCCGGCTGATGCGAGCTTGGGAACGATGCTGAAAGTCCTGTGTCTTGCGGTTGCGTGCGTGATGGCCGCGTTTTCGCCGCCGGCTGTGGCGCGCGGCGAGGCGCGCGATGTCGGCGCCGATCATTTCGCCGCCGGCAGCTCGGTGCGTATCGAGCAGCCCGTTGCCGGCGATCTGCTGGCGGCCGGCGGACAGGTCGATGTTGCGGCTCCAGTCCGCGGCGATGCGATCGTCGCCGGTGGCAATGTGCGTCTCGGCGGCAGCCTCGACAAATCGGTGTATGCGGCCGGCGGGCAACTCACGCTCGCCGGTACGGTGGCCAACAACGTGCGCGCAGCCGGCGGCGAAGTGACACTCGTGCGACACGCCGAAGTCGGCGGCAACGCAAGCCTGGCAGGCGGACGCGTCGAAGTCGGCGGTGTGGTCAAGGGTTACCTCCAGGTGGCAGGCGGTGAGGTGTTCATCAACGGCGCGGTCGGTGGCGACGTGCTGATCACTGGCGGGCGCGTCGAACTGGGTCCGCGCGCGCGCATCGCGGGCCGGTTGCAGTACGCCAGTCAGAACGAGGCGGTTATCGACCCGGCGGCGCAGATCGTCGGCGGCGTCGAGCGCACGACGTGGCGCGCGTCCGCCGGAATCCCTTCGGACGAGACCGCGCGCCGTATCGGCCGCGGCGTCGGCTGGATCTGGACCGTCGGTCTGATGGTGCTCGCTGCAGCGCTGGTCGCGCTGCTGCCCGCATTCACAGCCCGCATCGCAGTTACCGCCCGCCAGCGAACGGGAGGGAGCGCACTCGCCGGCTTCATTGCGCTGGTGTGCATTCCCGTCGCCGCGCTGATCCTGATGATCACGCTGATCGGGCTGCCGCTTGGCCTGGTTACTCTGTTCGCCTACTTTGCGCTGCTGCCCGTGGGCTACGTGGCCGCCGCGATTGCGCTCGGCGACGGCGCATTGGTGCGCCTAATACCCACGGCCTACGCGGCAATCGGATGGCGCATTGGTGCCGCGGCATTGGCGGTGCTGGTGCTCGCGCTGTTGGCTCGGGTGCCGTACCTCGGCGGTTCGGTCGTCCTCGCTGCGTTGTTGATCGGGCTCGGCGCACTGATGCTGCAACTGCGGAGTTCGCCGGACGTCTCGACTGCTCCTTCCAAGCCCTGAGCCGTCAGTGGTGCGAATCTGCCAATTGCGGGCACGGCGTCCCTCGCAAAGAATCGACAGATTCAAGGTACAAAGAAAAGGCCCGGCAGGGCCGGGCCGTTCTGCCATTCGCAAGGATCAGGGCACGAACAACTGCGCGCAGTGGCCGGTTGCGGCCGGCGCATCAAGGATCACGCCGCCGCGGGGGATGCACTGATCGGGCGGTAGCGGAGTCCGCTGCTCGACATGACGCACGAGAAAGTCGAACGCCTTTTGTGCGTGCGGCATGATCAACTCGAGCTGCGTGAAGACGTCCTGGTAGGCCTCGATGTGGTTGCCGTTCTGCACTTCATAGAGGCGGTACTGCGGCTCCTTCTGCCAGTGCCCCCACCCATTGCCATGGCCCTTGTCGGAGTCGTCATCCTGCTGGGCGTCGACGCGGCGGGCATAGGCGCGCGCATGGTGGTCGATCGGCAGCAGGGCGTCCATCGTTCCCGCCACCGTGATCAGCGGCCGCTTGATCTTGCCGGTCGTCGCGAAGTCCGCGATGTTCTGGCCGACCTTCGACGCCGACAGCCGCGCGTAGTAGTTGTACGTTGCGGTGCCCGGGACCGGAGGAATCGGACTCCCTCCATAGGTGTCATACGCCGGGTCGAGCCGCTTCTGCCACTGGCATTGCGTGACTTCCCAGAACGAGGTCCAGTGGTTCAGCCAGAAGGAAACGGTCGGGCTGTTGACGATATCGGGCGGATAACCTGAGGAGATGATGTTCCTGGCTGCGGTACTCGTCGCCGAGAGCCCCGATGCCACGTAGTCGGGCCAGTTCAGGACCGCGGGCGGCAAGTCATTGAGCACGGTCGGATCGCGCTGATCGACGTAGGTACCTTCCCAGTCCACGCCGCCGTCGAACACGTCGGGCGCGATCTCTACCGCGCGACGAACCTGATAGCCGCCGTTGGAAGTACCGACTGCGTACGTGTAGCGCGGCCAGTGACCATAGGCCGCCTTCACCCCGACGCGTGCCACCTTTGCCGCCTTGACGATGTACTCCTGCCAGCGCGTGAAAGGCTGGCCGTCATCGTTGTCGTAGAAGTTGACCCATACCAGCGAACCCGGATTCAGGCGGCAGGCGAGTGCGTTGGGCGGTGTGGTGCTGCTCAACGAGGTGATGCGCAGGTTGAGCACGCCCTTGTTCTGCGATGCGTACGCATATCCCTTCTGAAGCACGAAGTCGCTCCAGGCAAAGTCGCCATTGAACTCGCTGCGCGTGCCCGACGCACCGGCCACTACGAGCTTGCCGTTCCAGTCGTTCGGCAGCCGCAGCAGGAATCGGCCCTGGTTGGTGGGGTCGTTCGCGAAGCGCGCCTGGATCTGCAGCCCGGGAACGACCTTGGTGATCGGCGGCCGCTTCCCTGCGGTCGGGGCGATCACGTCGCGGTCCGTTTGCGGCGTGAACGCGAAGGCGGGAAGGGTCGGGATCGAGTTGTTCGCGGGGGTTGTCGCCGGATTGGTGGTCGTCAGGTCCGGGCTTTGAACGCAGACGGCATCCACCAGCAGGCCACTTAACTGGGCAAGGACCTGGCTGCAGCTGGATTGCGCGGACGCCAGGCCGGGCAGAGCGATCAACGCGAGCGACGCGACGAAAAATCGAAGCATATGCAGTCTCTCCTTGCGGTCATTCATCAATTTGGGGTCCCGCCTTGCGGCGCTGCTGTCGTAGCGTCCGCGCCCGCGGACGTCGGCGGGAGGCAGAGATTAGAACGTCGCCGAGGACCAGATCAATGTTTTTTTTGTGACATCACTCATTGCAGGCACGAGTATCTGCACGCAATGACGGGGACGGGCGGTCCGGGTCGCATTGCGTCCGAATCCGCGGTCGATCGCCTGCGGACGATTCGACAGGATCGGACCGGAGCCGCGCTGCGCGGTCAGTGGAAGTTCCGGCTCGATACGGTCAGCGCGCCCAGCAGCGACGAGTGATCCTCCAGCCGGGCCGCGATCAGGTGCACGATCGGCGTGACGCCGGAGGTGACGCGCTCGACATGGCCATAGACCGTCAGCAGCGTCGACTGCAGCATGGCGCGGCGATATTTCTCGCCGGTGGAGTTCCAGACGACGACGTTGACGGTGCCCGTTTCGTCTTCGATCGTGACGAAGGTGACACCGCTCGCGGTGGACGGGCGCTGGCGGCAGGTGACGATGCCGGTGGTGCGCACGCGCTGCTGGTCGCGCGCGGCGCCGATCTGCGCGGCGCTCAATAAGCCCTTCGCGTTGAAACGATCGCGCAGCAGCGCGAGCGGATGGCGGCGCAGCGTCAGCGCAGTGTGGTGGTAGTCGGCGACGATGTCCTGGCCCTCGGTCGGCGGCAGCAGGTCGACCGGTGCTTCGCGCTGCGCGCGCGAAGCGAGCGGCGCGTTGCGCGGCGCATCGGCGTCGACGCCGAGCGTGGCCCACAGCGCGCGGCGCCGGTGGCCGGTCAGCGGCGCCAGCGCGTCGGCCGCCGCGAGCCGCGTGATGGCGCCGCGATCGAGCGCGGCGCGGCGCGCAAGGTCCTCGACGTCGGTGAAGGCCTGCTCACGCACGTGCGGCGACGATGCGCTGCGCGGCGGCTTCGGTCAGCCCGCTGACGAGTTCGAGCCCCAGCCGCACCGCCGGCCGTCGACGCGATCGGCGCTCGACGGCTCGAGCGTGCAGTTCCAGTCGCTCGCCGTCACGTCGATCGGCCTCACTTCGACGCCGTGGTTCATCGCGTCGCGCACGATCTGCGCCGGTGCGTAGAAACCCAGCGGCTGCGAATCGAGCAGCGCGGCGCAGAACGCCGCCGGCTGGTGGCACTTGAGCCACGACGAGATGTACACCAGCAGACCGAAGCTCGCCGCGTGGCTCTCGGGGAAGCCGTATTCGCCGAAGCCCTGGATCTGCTTGTAGATCTGCTCGGCATATTCGCTGCTGTAGCCGCGCGCCAGCATGCCGCTGATCAGCTTGTCGCGGAACGGCCCGATGCCGCCCTTGCGCTTCCACGCCGCCATCGCGCGCCGCAGCTTGTCGGCTTCACCCGGCGTGAAGCCCGCCGCGACCACCGCGAGCTGCATCACCTGCTCCTGAAAAATCGAGACTCCCATCGTGCGTTCGAGCACCGACTTCACCGCTTCCGACGGATAGCTCACCGGTTCCAGGCCCTGCCGCCGCCGCAGGTACGGATGCACCATGCCGCCCTGGATCGGGCCGGGGCGCACGATCGCGGTCTCGATGACGAGGTCGTAGAAGCAGCGCGGCGCCAGCCGCGGCAGCATGTTCATCTGCGCGCGCGATTCGACCTGGAACACGCCGAGCGAGTCGCCCCGGCACAGCATGTCGTAGACGGCCGCATCCTCCGACGGAATGTCCTGCAGCCGCCAGCGACGGCCACTCGAAGCGCTGCAGGTGATCGAGTGCGCGCCGCACGCAGGAGAGCATGCCGAGCGCGAGCACGTCGATCTTCAGCAGGCCCAGCGCGTCGAGGTCGTCCTTGTCCCACTGGATCACCGTGCGCTCGTCCATCGCGGCGTTCTCGATCGGCACCATGCGGTCGAGCCGGTCGCGCGCGATGACGAAGCCGCCGGAGTGCTGCGACAGATGCCGCGGAAAACCGATCACCTCGTGCGCGAGCTCGGCCAGCTGCACGATGACCGGGTTGGCCGGGTCGAAGCCGGCTTCCTCGAGCCGCTGGCCGATGATGCGGCGGCCGTCCCACCATCCGAGCGACTTCGCCAGGCGATCGACCTGGTCGAGCGACAGGCCGAGCGCCTTGCCGATGTCGCGCAGCGCGCCCTTGGGCCGGTAGGTGTGCAGCGCCGCCGTCAGCGCCGCGCGATGCCGCCCGTACTTGGCGTAGATGTACTGCATCACCTCCTCGCGCCGCTGGTGCTCGAAGTCGACGTCGATGTCCGGCGGCTCGTTGCGCTCCTTGCTGATGAAGCGTTCGAACAGCACGCTCATGCGCGACGGATCGACCTCGGTGATGCCGAGGCAGTAGCACACCGCCGAGTTGGCCGCCGAGCCGCGTCCCTGGCACAGGATGCCCTGCGAACGCGCAAAGCGGACGATGTCGTAGACGGTGAGGAAGTACGGCTCGTAGCGCAGCTCGGCGATCAGTGCGAGTTCGTGCTCGACGATGGCGCGCACCTTCTCCGGCATGCCGTCGGGATACCGTTGGCGCGACTCCTCGTAGGTCGCGCGGCGCAGCCAGGTGGCCGGCGTCTCTCCGGCCGGCACGATCTCCTCCGGATACTCGTAGCGCAGTTCGTCGAGCGAGAAGGTGCAGCGCTCGGCGATCGCCTGCGTCTGCAAGCAGCAGCTCGGTCGGATAGATGCGGGTAAGCCGGTACAGCGGCCGCAGGTATCTCTCGGCGTTCGGCGCCAGCTCGCGTCCGCACTGCGCCAGCGGTGTCTTCACGCGCACCGCGGTCAGCACGTCGTGCAGGCGCTTGCGACGGCGTGCATGCATCTGCACGTCGCCGGCGGCCACCAGCGGCAGGCCGGTGGTGTCGCTGATCGTCTGCAGCGCTTCCAGTTGCGCTGCATCGTCCATGCCGCGCGTCAGCTCGCAGGCGATCCAGCTCGCTCCGGGTTTCAGCTCCACCAGCCAGCGCGCTTCGCGCATGCAGCGCGTCGGCGTCGAGCGGTTCGCGCCAGTGGCGCAGCGGCAGCAGCAGGGCCAGCACGTCGTCGAGCCACTCGGCGTGCGCCTCGAGGTCGGCCGCGCTCAGGCGGTAACTGCCCTTGACCGCCTGCCGCCGGCCCAGCGTCACCAGCTGGCTCAGGTTGCCGTAGCCGGCACGTGTCTGCGCCAGCAGCACGAGCTTGGCGCCCGGCGCAGACCGCTTGCCTTCGCCTTCGGTCAACTGGATCTCGGTGCCGTGGATCAGCCGGAAGGCGCGCGCCGGCTCGTCGTCCTCGCGCGCTTCCTTCAGTGCCAGGTGCGCGCGCACCGAGCCGGCGAACGAACACTCGTCGGTGATCGCCAGCCCGGTGTACTCGAGTGCCAGCGCGCGTTCGACCAGTTCCTCGGGATGCGACGCACCGCGCAGGAACGAGAAGTTGCTGAGGCAGTGCAGCTCGGCGTACGAAACCTGCATGGCGTCAGATCTTCCATCCCTGTTCGCGCGCGTAACGAACGGGCTTTGTGTTTGTCCTAGTCGAAACGAGCGGTTCGACGCTTGACATATCTAATAAGGTATATACATAATTTGACATGTGGCGCATCGAGGAGCACCGTCGCGTCGACCGCCAGCTTGCCGGGGCCCCGATCGAGATCCTCAAGCGCTATGAAAAGTGGAAAGACATCGCCACGATCTCCGGCCCGCTCGGACTCCGTTTGATCAAGGGCTTCCACGACGAAGCCCTGTCGGGGCAGTGGAAGGGTTACCGCTCCTCCAGGCTCGGTATCCAGTGGCGGGTGATTTATCGGGTGGCAGGCGAGGTCCTGCTGATCGAAGTGGTCAATGTCACGGCCCACGACTATCGGAGGCCCTAGATGAAGATGTTCCGTCCGGCCCGCCGGCGTGTCGAAGTCTCGCCGGGAGAATCGGTGCGTATCCTGCGCGAGTTGCAGGAGCTGACGCAGAGTCAGCTCGCCGAGCGCAGTGGCATTCCACAGGCGACCATCTCGGCGATCGAGAATGGCCGTGTCAGTCTCGGCGTGGAGCGAGCCAAGGTTCTGGCGCGCGCGCTGCGTTGCCACCCTGCGGTGCTTGTCTTCCCTAACTGGGATGTCCAGCTCGAGAGCGCGGCCTGAACCGCTGCAGTAGTGCATCACGCAAACAACCCGTGCAGGAACCAGCCGCGCGGCGCCGCGAGTTCGCGGAACACCCACAGCCACTGTCCGCGCCCGTTGCGCGCGACGAAGTAGTCGCGGTGCACCGCCTTCGCGCCCGGGCTGCCGAGATCCCACCAGCCGCATTCGATGCGTTCCGGCCCGGTGACGAGTGTCAGCGGATCGCGGTACAGCGGCTGGTCGTTGCTCATCGGCAGCGGTTGCGGGGTCGGCAGCAGCAGCAGCGGTCGCGGCGCGGCGGGCAGGGCAGATGCGCTTTCGCTCGCCCCGTCGACCGACAAGGGCACGGCGCGCCACGCCCACTCGGGCCGGTGATCGTCGACCGCCTGCAACTGGAATACCCGCTCGGAGCCGAGGCGGGCGTGCAGTGTCTCGGCGAGCTGCAGCCAGTCGATGCCGCGCTCGGCCTCGTGCGCCGACGGCGGCAGCAGGCTTGCATTGAGCGCGGCGAACGGATGCAGGTGTTCTACCGCGAGCGCCAGCGTGATCGCCGGCGCCGGCAGCGTCACGCGCGCCAGCCGTTCTTCCAGCAGCGCGGCGAGCCGCTGCGCGTTGCGCTCGGGAGCGGCCAGTGCCAGCGTGACCACGGTCGGGTCGGGCGCGACGCCGCGGCGCGCGCTGTGCGCCGCGGTGAACACCAGTTCGGTGGCACCCGCATTGCGCCCGCGCAGGAAGCCTTCGAGCGATGCCAGCAGCCGCCGCGCCGGAAACATCAGCTGCGCGGTTTCGCTGAAATCAGCCGGCAGCTCGAGCTGCGCACGAAAACGCGCCGGCGGTTCGTACGGCAGCTGCGGATCATTGCGCCTGCCGAGCGCGCGATCCAGATCGTCGAGCCGCGCGGCACCGAAGCGCCGCGCGAAGGCATCGCGCGGCAGCGCCAGCAGGTCGCCGATCGTCTCGAGACCGAGCGCGTGCAGGTCTCGTTCGTTTCCGCATCCCACTCGAGAAGTGAGATCGGCAGTGGCTCGAGCGCGCGCCCTGTCAGGCGGTCGCAGCGAACGCGCCAGCGCAAACATGCGCGCCATGCGCGGCGCGGCGGCATAGCCGAATGCTGCGCGATAGCCGAGCTGGTCCAGCCCGCCTGCAATGGCCCGGTGCAATGGCGCGCGCCCGCCGAACAGGCGCTCGCTGCCGCCGGTTTCGAGCAGCAGTCCGTCGGGTTGCAGCACCACGTGCGACGAGAACTGGTAGGCCCAGCCCGCGAGTTCGGCGAGCGCATCGCGTTCGCGCTCGGGCTGGCGCTCGAGCGCGATCAGCTCGCGCGCCAGTGCCTGCGCGGCGGCGAGCTTCATGCCGGGCGCCACGCCGGCCGCCCGCGCCGCGGCGTTGCAGTGGATCACCGCCAGCCGCTGCGGCGGCCCTTCGACGATCGCCAGCGGCCCGATGCAGGGCAACGCGCGCTCGGCCAGTTGGAGCGGCAGCGCAGGCAGAACGAGGGCCAGCCACAGCATCGGCGCTCAATGAACGTAGGAAGCAACGTAGACGCAAGGGACCGGTTCGGCGCAGCGCAGCGAATCGAGCGGCGAGGCGAGCCCGGCGGCACTCGTCGCCAGCACGTGCGTGTAGATCATCGTGGTCGACACATCCGAGTGGCCCAGCAGCTCCTGCACGCGGCGGATGTCCACGCCGGCTTCCAGCAGGTGCGTGGCGAACGAGTGGCGCAGCGTATGCGCGGTGACCCTTTTGGGGATGTGAGCCAACTCGGCTGCGCCCGACAATGCGCGGCCAATGCGATCCTCATGCCGGTGATGACGCCGTTCGATGCCGCTGCGCGGATCAACCGACGGTTCCGGTGCAGGCCACACCCAGAACCAGGGCCACGATAGGCTGGCACGCGGGTACTTGGCGCTCAACGCATCCGGCAGCCAGACACCAGTACGTTCCAGAGCGCGATCCGACGCCCAAAGCGCACGGGCCGCCGCGACCTGGTGCGCCAGGTCATCACGCAAGGATTGCGGCAGCATGACGACGCGGTCCTTGCCGCCCTTGCCATCGCGAACCACGATCACGCCGCGGTCGAAGTCGACGTCCTTGATGCGAAGCCGCAGCCCTTCGAGCAGTCGCAGTCCGGTGCCGTAGAGCAGCCGCGCGAACAGGCGGTGCGCCGGGTGCAGATGATCGAGGAGGCGCGCCACCTCGTCGCGTGATAACACCACCGGCACGCGCTTGTGCGTCTGCGGCCGCCCGAGGTTGTCGAGCCACGGCATATCGGCCGTCAGGACCTCGCGGTACAGGAACAGGATTGCGCACAGTGCCTGCTTGTGAGTCGAGGCCGAGACATGGCGTTGCACCGCGAGATGCGTGAGAAATGCTTCCACTTCGGGTGCGCCGAGTTCACGCGGATGACGAATTCCGCTAAAGCGCACGAAGCCGCGAACCCAGTAGACGTACGCTTCCTCGGTTCGTATGCTGTAGTGACAGTAACGAAGCCGCTCGCGCAACTGATCCAGTAGTCGCGTAGAGCGCAGCGCCGGACGGGGAACGGGTTTCATGGCGCAGTTAGTACTGAATTTATATACAGTACTCTGCCCAAAAGCAAGCCCCAGTGCGGGTCTTCAACGGCTGGCTGCGCCAGGTTAGGGCGCGGCCAGCCAAGTTAGGTCGCAGAGAGTGCGGTCGATATCAAGTTGAACTAAACCGCTGACTACAAGGACTTCCTTCGGTGTCAACCGGGTGTCTTTGTTTTCCTTTGCTAAGCGGGCTGTTCTGGTTTTCGGCTGTTTGGTTTTCGGCTGTTTGGTTTTCGGCTGTTTGGTTTTCGGCAGTGCGTCCTGTGGGGACGTGTGGCATTGAAGCTGCGGTGTGACAGAGAACAGACTGCACATCTACAAACGGTCTTGTTGCACCTGTCGGTGCGGACCCAGATACGAACCGCTCAGCCGGGCTCCATTCGCGGTACGGGGTTGGGCACGATGCCGCCACGCACGGTTTATCGAGTTCGCCAGCTGCCGGTCTGACCTGTCAAACGCATCTTCGAGAGCACGTCTTGGCTGGAAGGACTTCGTTGTGGGGTTGATCTGGTTTCGCGACTTGTGGCGGCACTTAAGCCGCGCACGCGGCGGAGTTGGGTGGTGGAACCGCAACGGGGTGCGGGGTCGACTGCTTGGCCCGCGGCTTGACGCTGACGTGTTTGGGGTCGAAGCCTGCTTCGCGCGTCATCACCGCCCACAGGATGCGAGCGTTCTTGTTGGCCATGGCCACGCAGGCCTTCTGCCAGCCCACGCGCGCCGTCAGCTGCGCCAGCCAGCGCGCAGTCGGGTCGTCGCGTTTGTCGGCGCTCATCACCGCGGCCTTGGCACCCTGGATCAGCAGCGTGCGCAGGTAGTCGTCGCCGCGCTTTGTGATGCGCCCCAGACGGATCTTGCCGCCGCTGGAGGCCTGACGCGGTACCACGCCCAGCCAAGCGCCAAACTGGTGGCCGCTCTTGAACTGCGCGAAGTCACCGACGCCGGCCGTCAGTGCCGACGCACCGAGTTCGCCGATACCGATGACCTTGGCCGCACGCTTGGCTTCTGGGCTGCCACGAACGTGTTGGCCGACCTGCCGGTCGCACCATTGCATGTGCGCGTCCAGCTCGCGCCAGTGCTCGAACGCCCGCTGCACTACGAGGCGTGCCGTCGTGCTGAGTTCGTTGCTCGCATCTTCGATCACGTCGGCCAGCACTGCGCGCAAGACTTTGGGGCTCTTGCCGAACACCAGGCCGAACTCCGTCAACACGCCGCGGATCTGGTTGATGCACGCAGTGCGCTCTTCCTTCAAGCCTTCGCGCACGCGGTGTAGGCTCATCACGCCTTGCTGCTCGCAGGTCTTGACCGGCACGAAGCGCATGCCGGGTCGCGACGCCGCCTCGCAGATCGCCGCGGCGTCGGTGGCATCGTTCTTGCCGCCCTTGCCTTCCATGCGATAGGGCGAGACGAAGTTGGCTGCAATCAGCCGCGTGTCGAGCCCCAACGTGCGAAGCTTGCGGGCACAATGGTGCGCGCTCGAGCACGCCTCCATCGCCACCAGGCAGCCCGCGGGCAGCTGCGCGCACCAGGCGAAGAACTGATCGCGTTTGAACGCGCGTGCCACCGCGCGTCGGCCGGATGCATCCACCGCGTGGACATGGATCACCTGCTTGGCAAGGTCAACACCGACCCGCACGATCGCTCCGCGTGCAATCTCGCTCATGGGCTTCCCCTTTTCAGTTTCGGATTGATGCTCGCAACTCAATCTTGGTGCTTCGACACCGTTACTGGAAGCCGGGAAGTCCCTTCGTATTCGCGGTGGGAACTGCGCGGAGGTTTGTCGTCGTTGTTGCAGTCGTACCTTGATCGATGCGGGCATGTGTCCGCGCCTGATCGAGGAGATGACGATGACACCACTTCGGCAACGTATGTTGGACGCGCTCGTGCTGCACGGCAAGGCCGCGCGTACGCAAGAGGCTTACATCGAAGCCGTCGCAAAGCTGGCGCGGCACTATCGGTGCAGCCCGGACCGACTGAGTGACGAGCAGGTGCAACAGTACCTCCTGAACCTGGTGCAAGCGCGCCACTTGGCACGCTCGAGCGTCAACCAGGCCGGCTGTGCGTTTCGGTTCTTCTACGGCACCGTGCTGGGCCACGACGGCAAGGCATTCCAGATTCCACTGGCCCGCGCCCCGCAGAAGCTGCCCGAGATTCTGTCGCGCGAAGAGATTGCACGGCTGCTGGCGTGCGCGCAGCACTTCAAGGCGCGCACCGTGCTCGCCAGCGCCTACGCGCTCGGCCTGCGCGTGAGTGAGTTGTGCGCGCTGCGCATCGAGCACATCGATTCGGCCGCTGACCGCATGTGCGTGCGCGTGGTGCAGGGCAAGGGGGCCAGGGACCGTTACGTGCCACTGAGCGCCGACCTGCTCGAGGCGCTGCGCCTGTACGTGCAGGCGGTGCGGCCCCGCCCGTGGTTGTTTGCCGCCGCCACCGATGCGAGCCGGTCACTGAACATCGAGCAGGCGCAGCGCTGGTATCACCGCGCGCGTGATGCGGCCGGCATCACCAAGGCGGGCGGCATCCACAGCCTGAGGCACTGCTATGCAACGCATCTGCTGGAGGCCGGGGTCGACTTGCACAGCATCTCGCAGTGGCTCGGCCACGGCCACGTGAGCACGACCGCGCGCTACCTGCACCTGGCACGGCCGGATACGCCCGACGGCGCTCGTCGTGCGCCACTCGCCTTGCTGTCGGGCCTGCCCGCATTGCTGCCGCACTGAGCGCGACCCGGTTCACACGGCGATGTCGGCCACGCTGGCCGAGGTGCTCGCGCGCTTCGGGCCGCAGTATCTCGCGCGCCACGGCTTGAGCCGCGCGCAGGCGAGGGCCTGGCGCGCCATCGCCGCGTGCCGCACTGCCGCGCTCGGCGGCGAGCGCCTGCAATGCGACGGCTGCGGGGCCGAGCAATGGCGCTGGCATTCGTGCCGTAACCGCCATTGCCCGCGCTGCCAGAAGCAGGCTGCCGACGCGTGGCGCCGTGCACGCCTGGCCGAGTTGCTCAACGTGCCGTATGCGCACCTGGTGTTCACGCTGCCGCATGAACTCAATCCGTTGGCGCGCGCGCACGCCCGGTGGGTGTACGAAACGATGTTGGCATGCACGGCGGCCACACTCACCGAGTTCGCCGCCAATGCGCGCTGGCTCGGCGGGCAAGCTGCCTTCACCCTGGTGCTGCACACGTGGACGCAGGATTTGCGGCTGCACATCCACGCGCATGCGCTCATCGCCTGCGGCGCGCTCACCGACGACGAACGCTGGCGGCGGCCGGCGCGCTCAGATCGGTTCCTGTTTCCGGTGCCCGCACTGTCCCGGGTGTTCGCCGGCAAGTTCTGTGCAGCGCTGGCCGCCGCCGAGTGCGACAGCCGTCTGCCCCAAGACCCGGCGGCCACGGTCAGTGCGTGGCAGCGGCGCCTGCGCACCTTGCGCGCCACACCGTGGGTCGTGTACGCGAAGACGCCGCTGGCCGGACCCGCCGCCGTGCTGGACTATCTGTCACGCTACACGCACCGCACCGCGGTCGGTCACGAGCGCATCGTCGCCGTGGACGGTGACGGCGTGCGGTTGCGCGTGCGCGCCGATGCGCACGGCGGCAAGAAGGTGCAACGCATCGACGGGGCCGAGTTCATCGGCCGCTTCCTGCAGCACGTGCTGCCATCCGGTTTCAAACGCATTCGCCACTACGGACTGCTGGCAGCGCGCCACAAGACACAACGCCTGGCGCAGGCGCGTGCGGCGCTGGCCATGCCGGCGCCCAATCCGATCGCACGCGAGGTGGTGTCCGAGTTCATGCGCCGCGTGGCGCACATTGACATCGCGCGCTGCCCGCACTGCCGCGGCGGCTTGCGCCTCGTGCAGCGCTGTGCCCCTGTGCGTGGGGCCCCATGGCCAACGGCGGGCAAGACCTTCACCGCTGCCGTGCCGCAGGCACCGTGAGACACATCGCGCCGATGTCGCAACCTTTGACTGCCATTGTCCCCAGCCGGCGCCGCACCCGCTGGCGTCCTGCCTTCGTGCGCTCAGTCAACATCGGCACGCCGCGCGGCATCAGATCACCGCGAATCGAGTACCAACGGGGCCATCGCGATCGACCAGCGCATCCCGCGCCCGCTCGACTCAGCCGCTCGCGCGCCTGATCATGGCGCCACAGGCCGCCTGAACCTTACACTGCCCATTCACCGTTCCGCCCGGCCAATACCGAGCGGCGGTTCAGTCCAACGAGGTTTATCGGCCGCCATGCCGCAGTCGTGCCTTCGCTCATCGCCGCCGCGGCGGCCGATAAACGCTATTCGTTAGGCATCGCCATGTCTCAGCAGTTGCCCGGCCGCCGAATCGATGCGTTCTTCTACGGGCTGTTCATGGATGAATCCATTCTCCGTCAGAGTGGCGTTACACCTGTCAATCCACGTCGCGCGTATGTCTCTGACTTCGCGCTTCGCGTTGGCCAGCGCGCCACCCTCGTACCTGCTGTAGGCGCCAAGGCATTTGGGATGCTCGTGGCTCTCACTCATGCGGATCTCGAAGTGCTCTACACCGCTCCTGGTCTGGAGCACTACCGACCGGAAGCCGTTGTGGCACAAGCGCTGGAAGGCTCATCTGTACCTGCGCTCTGCTACAACCTACGCGAAGCGCCAGGCCCGGGCGAGCGCAATGCCGAATACGCCAAGCGTCTGAGAGGCGTCCTCGGTGCTTTGGGCTTCCCACGCGAGTACATCGAGTCAGTGCAGTGAACCCGCTGCCTAACCCTTCGCTCCAGCCGACCTGCTACGGCTGGCTTCGCCAGCCTACGCAGGCGGCTGAGCTCAAACGTTAAGTGACATTCATGCAGCGCTCGTTCTACCCAAGGTGGTTGACTGTCGCCGCTCCGCTGCTGGCGCTGCTCCTTGGCGTCATACACGGCGCTTCTTTGCTGCTCACTGGCGAAGGCGGTCTCGATTCGTTTCTTTTCATGCTACTTGCCGCCTCGCTGCTGCCCTACGTCGTTTGCTTCCTGCTTGCGAAGCTGGCCAACAACATCGGGGCCGCGCTAGGAGGGTTGCTAGCGGTGTCGGTGCTGGATGCCGCCATGTACTGGTCGGTCTTCGTCCAACCCAGGGGATCGACCGCCGCGCTTGGTCTCCTATTTGCGCCAGTCTGGAAGCTCTTTGTGGCACTGCCAGTCGGCGCACTTATCGGATTCGCGATAGATGCAGCGCTTACGAAGCGCTTTCTCACTTAACTCGTTGCTGCAACCGATCCGGTCGCGCGCCGCGCGCCCGGGCGGCTGAGCGTTGCGTTAGACCCTTCGTGTGCCTCGCCTCTATAAATACCTTCCGGCGAAGTACGTTCAGGCATTTGTCCGCGAGGGCGCTGTTCTCTTTCGGTCGCTCTCCTGCTTCCGCGACTACGAGGACGCGCAGGTGCGCGGCGACGAGTTCGAAGGTACAAGACTCCATCGCCCACAGAGCGGGCTTGAGATCACACTTGCTGCAAGCCAGCAGACGATCGTCTTACCCCATTCCTTCGAATCATCTGCGAATGAAGACGACATCTTTGTCTTCTGTCTCAGCACCGTTCTCAGCTCGGACCTTGCCGCCCAGTTCCAAGCCAGCGCGTGCGTCGAGATTCACAACTCTGCCAGGTTCATTGCCGGCGTTCGTGCAGCTCTGCTGCGCAGACCGTCAATCAAGAGCAAGCTCCTTGTTCATGGCGAGGTCAAGTACTACACGCCTGACCAGCCACCAATTGTCGATTGGGCTCTCCCTGAGCGGATCGCAATGTCGAAGCTCAGCGTCTACATTCCGCAGCATGAGTACCGCCTTGCCTTCGCGGTCAACGACGCGTTCCGCGTCGAAAACACCCAGCTCCGCCTCGTATCGCCGGGCGAACGCAGGCGCCCACGATTAACGTCGCATCCGGAACGCATCTTCAAGCTTGGTAGCCTGGCGAGCATATGCACTGTCCATCGCTTCGGCTGAAAGGGTCTAACCCTTCGTTCCACACCGACGTGCTACGGCTGGCTGCGCCAGCCTTCGCAGGCGGGTGAACTCAAACGTTAGGCGCTGCCCATCCCTCTCATATGCGACTCCTCCTCGCACTCAGAGCTCTCTTCTTCGTCCTGCTGCTACCCGGTACAGTGGCCGGCTACATCCCATTCAGCATCCTCCGAGCCGGAAACCTACTGCGCGTCCCAGGCCTCGGGCTCGCCTCCGTCTGCGCCGCCGTCTTCGCCATCACCGGTGCTCTTGTCCTCCTCCGGTGCGTCTGGGACTTCTTCGCCGCAGGCAAGGGCACTCTCGCCCCTATCGATCCCCCACGCTTCCTTGTTGTCCGAGGTCTGTACCGCTTCACCCGCAACCCTATGTACAACGGCGTCATCGCCCTCATCCTCGGGGAGGCGTGGCTTTTCCGGAGCATCGGTCTGGCAAAGTACGCACTTCTAGTCCTCATCCTCTTCCACTTGTTCGTGGTCCTCTACGAGGAGCCTGTCCTTGAGTCACAGTTCGGGGAGTCGTATCGGGCCTACCGGCGTGCCGTTCCCCGCTGGGGCTTCACGACTCGGCCGTTTCAAGAGAGCACCGGGAGCACCGCCTAACATGCCGTTGCAGCTGACTGTCACGAGCCCTGCCGGCGCGAGTACGCGCAGCACGGCTCGCGCCAGCAGCTGAACGCCGGTCGTTAGGCGGCACATGAAACCACCCGCTGACCTACTCACCCTGCTGGAATACCGAATGCACGCGGTCGCGGTTGGCCACATGGCACTAAGCCGGTCAATGTCATGGGATGAAGCGCCGAGCATTCAGATCCTTTTCGACGGAACGCTGGTAGTTGAGGGGAAAGCTACCGCCTTTACGAACCCCGCAATCGAGGCTGCAATCATTCATGCGCGCGCTCTGCTCGAGTTCTTGGGCCTGGGCTTGGTCCGCAATAGCCAAACGAAGCTTAAGGAGCGCGCGAGGCGCGACCCAACAGACTACCGGGTCGAGCAGTTTGGCGCTCTCTCGAAGGTTTCAATCGCCAGAGCCGTCAGGTCCTACCCGGGTACAGCGGAAGAGGCTGAAGCAGCCCTCGCGTATGTCATCTACTTGGCCAACAAAGGTCTAGCCCACACGGCATCATCGTTCACCAAGCACGATCAGGGGGCGCACTTGCTAGAGGTCGCGCTGCGTGGCGTGCCAGTACTCGTGGTCAACAACTTCTATGTACTGCTCGGCCTTCCGCCGCCAACATATGTACCGTCTCACCGGCTGCGTGCCGCCTAACCATTCGCTCCAGCCGACGTGCTACGGCGCCGTAGCACTCGGCTGAGCTCAAACGTGAGGCTTCAGAGACAATGTCTGCAGGCGCGGCCCGGTCGCAATCCCGCAACTCGAACCGGAACAGAATGCGCTTGTTCAATCACCTCATGATTCCAGCATGAGTTGCCCCGAGCGTGTCTGGGTCGGTCCGCACTACGAGCCTCTGCGAGTCTTGGTGCTCGGCGAGTCTTGGTACGGTGACTATGAGGGCGACCTTGTCACCGACGCGGGCTACATTGCTGCCTACTTGGCGAACACGCAGATTGATCGCATGTACACCAAGGTGGCAAACGCATCAAGGCTTGGCAAGCGGAAGTTCTGGGAGTCGGTTGCTTTCACCAACTACGTACAACGAGTCGGCGCCACGCTGGACTCCCGGCCAACGACTCAGCAGTACCTCGATGCACAAGACCGACTGCGTCGACTCCTAACGGAACTGACGCCGAAGGGTGTTTGGATTCTCGGCACCGAGCAAGGTGCGTACTCCGAACCTATGGTGCGTGCAGCAGGAATTGCATGTGAAGTCTCGCCGCATCCGACACGCCGTGGAGTTACCAACGCGTGGCTTGGCGAAGGCTGGCACGCTCTCACTGGCACGCTGCAAAGACAAAGAGCACTACCACATGCCGGCGCCGACGCCTAACCCATCGCTCCACCTGACGTGCTACAGCGGGCTTCGCCCGCTTCCGCACGCAGGTGAACTCAGACGTTGGGCGTATTGCTGCCACATGGAGCCAGTTGCGGCGCCCCTCAACGTAGACGGTAACGATCGATTGCCGAGAAAGGATATCGAGATGGAAACGAAGCGCTCAGCGTTCCTGACCGTGGCCTTCTTCGCTCTGTTTCTCCCATTGCTGGCATTTGCCCAGCAGGCCCAGCAGCCGACTGGTCCGCAGCAGCCGCCGTGGGATTGGCCTGGTCCTTGGCACATGTGGAGCGGCGGCTGGGGATTCTGGTGGATCTTCCCGCTGTTCATGTTGTTCATGATCATCATCTGTGTCGCCATTTTCTTTCTCGGTCACAGATCAGGCAGCGGCCACCATCATTGGGGACCGTGGCAGATGATGGACCGAGGCCGCTCATGGGGCGATCCGACCTATTCCGCGCTGCAGATCCTGAACGAGCGCTTCGCGAAGGGCGAGATCCAGAAGCAAGAGTACGAGGAGAAGAAGGCCGTCATCCTCTCCAGTCGGCAGCACTAGAGATTTCAAACACCATCACTCGGGGAGTGACGTCAAATGACTCAAGGCCAGGAGGCGTCGAAACTCTATCTTTGCCCCATGCATCCGGACGTTCGTCAGGCGACACCCGGAAAGTGCCCAAAGTGCGGCATGGCATTGCTGCCCGAAGGTACTAGGTTCGGCATGCTTCGCCACATGATCAAGAGCCCACTGATGGTCATCATCATGGTGGCAGTCATGGTCGCGATCATGGCGGCGATCATGATGATGCGCTAGCGGTCTCGCTCCAGCACTATTAACTCAGAGTGATGCGCGACGTTCCTGTTTGACATGACCAATACGCCGAACCAGCGGTTGGAGCGGACCTGCTCCGGCGGGCTTCGCCCGCCTACGCGAGCCGCTCAACCGCGACGTTAGTCATGCCCACCCCGGCATCAGTCTCGCATCTCCGTTTCCCGGTCTTACTCTGGCGGCCTGGTTACGCGTACGTGGCGCGTGACCCCGTGGAGTTGTGTACTCATCCGCGGTCCCTGCTCAGTGAAACGAAGGATCGCGCCCGTTTGGGCCAGTTCTTCTTGGCTGACTCCTCAGGTTTGTTGTATCGAGTGAAGAGCTTTGAAGACGTGCTGGTGTTCGGCGGGCTCAAGGCGGTTCCCCACTTCTTGCTTCGTTCCAAATTTGCGGCGCCGGAACTAGAGCCTGTGCTGCATTCTTCGTCCGCTCAAGTTCTGAAGTCGCTGGCCGCGGCCCGGCGTTCGCTTCCTGAACGCGCTGTGGCCGCAGACATTCCTGTGGCTTCGGCTATCGAGGGCAAGGCGAAAGAGATGCACGTTGCTAGTGCAGTTCATGACTAACTTTCCGTTCAAGAGCCGACGCCCTGCGGGCGCGGCTTGACTCAACGTTAGGCGCGTTGGATGGTTGCGGTGAATAGTTCCGGTCACGAGGTTCGGTGGATCCGAACCGGCGTAGTCGCTGGACTTTGGGCGTGTACCGCATACCCCGTAGCGGTCTTCGTTCCGCTTCCGTTGCGCGCGTCGGTAGCACTCGCCGCCAGCTTCGGGCCGGCGCTGGGTCTTGGTTGCGTGGGATTGTGGCGGTTAATCCAGTTGCACCGCCCCTCAGTTACGGCGGGGGCGGCTGCCGGCCTGAACGGGCTCGGGGGAGCGTTGTTCACGGCAATGGTACTGGTCCAAATGGCTGTCGGGCATGCAACTGATGATCGCACGGAGCGTCCTTTGCAGGCGGTCTGGCTCGGATTGGATGTTGCGTGGGACGTCTACATCGGCCTCGGGACGGTCTTGTTCGGCGTTAGCATGCTTCGCCATCCGCGATTCGGTCGCCCGTTCGGGATCAGCGGCATCATTCTTGGTCTCGGTCTATTAGTGCTGAATCTCTACACCTTTCCCGCGCCGCCCGCCAACGCTGGACTCATGGACCTGGGTCCCTTCATCGGTTTCTGGTATTTGGCCGTCTCTGTGCAGACGTGGCGCTCACTGGGATGGGCGCAGGCGGTGGCTGATGCGCGCGCCTAACCCGCGGCTGCAGCGGACGCCTTCGGCGCCGCTGAGCCGCCAGCCGTTAGGCGCCTGAAGGAACCTTATGCGCCACATCCTAGCCGCAGTCGCCACAGCCTTGATCTTGTCACCCCCGACGCAGGTTGGCGCGCAAGAGTCGCAGCTAGAGCAGTTGGCGTGGCTTGCCGGATGTTGGGCCGCTGAGTCTGGTGAACCGGGCTCGGGCGAGCACTGGCTGCCTCTTGCCGGCGGCACGATGCTCGGAGTCGGAAGAACAGTCAAAGACGGCAAGACCGTCGAGCACGAGTTCCTCCAGATTCGACTTAACGCCGATGGAAAGGTCGTCTACATCGCCCTGCCGTCTCGCCAGAACGAAGCAACCTTCGTGGCTTCGAGCGTCGGAGAGCGAGCCGTGACGTTCGAGAACCCTCAGCACGATTTCCCCCAACGGATCATCTATCGAGCGCTGCCTGAGAACCGACTCGCAGCACGAATCGAGGGAACACGAGGAGGAGCCCTACGCGGCATCGACTTCCCGATGAGGCGAGTTCAATGCGAGACGCTTGCACCTGCTGCACTGGGCAAGTAGCCCAGACGCCTAACCCCTCGGTCGAGGCGAGGCCCAACGGCGGGCCACCAGGCCCGCCCAGCGGCCTTTGGCTATCATCCGCCGTGCGGGCCTGGCGTCCCACCGTCGGTCCCCGCCAAGGCAGCTGAAGAGACTGACGCACTTGCCGTCTTCGGGGCTTGGCTGGCACCATCAAGCGCGGCGGCCAAGCGGGTCCACCTACGAAGATGACGCCCAACCCTTCCATCGAGTGGACGTCCACAAGCAGGCTTCGCCTGCTTGCGCCGCCGCTCACGTCAAACGGTGGGCGTCACGAATAGCTCTGCTTGTGGCTCAAGGAGGACACGATGGACCCTGAGCATCCGCTCGAGAAGGTCATTGCCGTCTACGGAGAAGCGTGGAATAGCCACAATGTCGAGGCCATTCTCGCGATGCACACCGAGGATTCGGTCTTCGAGAACCACTCGAGCGGCGGAAAGGGTGTCGGCAAGGACGCCATACGAGAGATCCTAAAGGGGGTCTTCGCCGCGTTTCCCGATATCCGTTTCGATGCGCGTAGGACGTACGTGCGAGACGGTTTAGTGACGCAGGAATGGACAGCAACAGGCACGCTGGCCATTCCATACACGAAGGGCGCCACCACTGTGCAGCCGACGGGAAAGAAGGTCTCCTGGAACGGCGTCGACGTGATTCCCTTCGCCGGCAACCTTGTTGCACGTAAGGACGTCTACGTCGACTCAATGGGATTCTTGCGGGCGCTGGGATTCAGGCAAGCGGATCTATGAGCGTGTGCCATATCCGCAGGTGCCGCCCAACAACTGGAGTTGACCCAGTCCCGCGGACGGGTTGGGATTTGATTCTCAAGTCTCCATGATCTGCGGTGCAGGGTTGTCCACGGTGCCGCCGCCGGCCCGCAAGAGGCCGGAGGCGAGCGGCGCGGTGGGCAACCCGGGTTCGTGGTGTCGGTCGCGTGCTTCCTTTCGTAGTTGGCGGGCGACAGGTACTCGAGCGCCGAGTGTCGTCGCCGCGGGTTGTACCAGGCCTCGATCCAGGTGAAGACCGCCAGCCGCGCTTCGGTCTTGCTCTTGAAGCTGCGGCGGTCGAGCAGTTCGCATTCGAGGCTGGCGAAGAAGCTCTCGGCCATGGCGTTGTCGTAGGCGTCGCCCACGGCTGCCCATCGACGGCCGCACGCCCATCTCGGCGCAGCGGTTGCCGAAGGCGATGCTGGTGTACTGGGTGGATTCAAACGGTCGTTGCAACACTTCAATGATGGAGGTTGCAATGACGAGGAGAAGAAGGTCGGATCAGGCGATACGGGCCAAGCTGCGCTCACCGGGTCGCCCACCGGTTGGACGGCGTTTGGAGCGGGAGCGGTTCTGGGCGGCCATTGCCGCCGGACACTCGAGTGAGGATGCGGCAGCAATCGGTCGAGTATCGCCGGTGGTCGGAGTACGGTGGTTTCGGGAGGCCGGGGGCATGCCACCATCACACCTTGCGCCATCGGCGCGGCCGCCGTCGGGGCGGTATCTGTCGTTCACGGAACGCGAGGAGATCGCGTTGCTGCGCGTGAAGGGTCATGGGGTACGCGAGATCGGGCGCCGGCTCGCGCGATCAGCGTCGACGATCTCGCGTGAGTTGCGACGCAATGCGGCCACACGCAGTGGCAGCTTTGAATATCGTGCAACGACGGCACAATGGCATGCGGATCGCGCCGCCCGGCGGCCAAAGCCGGCCAAGCTGGTAAGCAACCCGGTGCTCCGACGGTATGTGCAGGACCGCTTGGCGGGGATGATCCTTGCGCCGAGCGGCACGGCAATACGCGGACCGGCGGTCCTGTGGAAGGGCCGCCGGTACGGACGAAGGCAGCACCGGCGCTGGGCGCGCGCATGGAGTCCGGCGCAGATCGCAAATCGCCTGCCACTCGACTTCCCCGAAGACAGCTCGATGCGCGTCAGTCACGAGTCGATCTACCAAGCGCTATACATCCAGGGGCGCGGCGCACTGCGCCGTGAGCTAACGGCGTGTTTGCGCACGGGGCGCGCACTGCGCGTTCCGCGCGAACGGACTCGCGGGCGTGGCAAGTCGTTTATCGGATCCGAGTTGCTCATCAGCGAGCGGCCCGCCACGGTCGATGACCGAGCGGTGCCGGGCCACTGGGAGGGTGATCTCATTCTCGGGCTCGCGAGCTCCGCGATCGGCACGTTGGTGGAACGAACAACGCGGTTCACTCTATTGCTTCATCTGCCGCGGCTCGCCGAACACGGTATCAGTCCGCGCGTGAAGAATGGGCCGGCGCTCGCTGGCCATGGCGCAGAGGCGGTGCGGGATGCCATCACGCGCACGATGGTGTCCTTCCCCGAGCAGCTCCGGCGATCGCTGACGTGGGATCAAGGAGCAGAGATGAGCCAGCATGCACGTCTGCGCATCGACACGGGGCTCGTGGTCTACTTCTGCGATCCGCAAAGTCCATGGCAGCGCGGCACGAACGAGAACACGAACGGGCTGCTCCGGCAGTACTTCCCAAAGGGCACGGATCTGAGCATGCACAGCGCCAAAGACCTCGCCGCCGTCGCTCTTGCGCTCAACACCCGGCCTCGCAAGAGCCTCGGCTGGCGTACGCCAGCCGAGGCTCTAAGTGCGGTGCTAGGCTGCTCCGAACAAACCCGTGTTGCGACGACCGGTTGAATCCGGGCTGGCAGCCCTGGTCGCTGTGGTGGATGACGGTGTCGGGACGGCGCTGCTCGAGCGCCATGTTCAGCGCGGCCAGCACCAGGTCGGCCGTCATCCGTTCTCCGAGAGCCCAGCCCACCACGCGCCGGCTCCACGCATCGATCACGGCGGCCAGGTAGATGAAGCCGGCCCAGGTCGGGATGTAGGTCATGTCGGCCACCCACAGCTGATCAGGCGCGCTCGGCCACGAAGCGACGTTGCACCAGATCGGGCGCGGGTCGCTGGTCGCGATCGCGCTGGGTGGTGATGACGAAGCCGCGCCGCCGGCTGACGCCACGCAGACCGGCATGACGCATCAGCCGCGCGACCCGGGTGCGCGCGATGCGCTCACCCTGATCGATCAGTTCGGCTCGCACGCGCGGCATGCCGTAGGTGCCGTCGGACTCGGCGTGGATGCACCGGATCCGTTCGGTCAGCACGGCGTTGGCGATGGCGCGCGGCGCCGGCGCCCGCTCGCGCCAGGCGTAGTAGCCGCTGGCGGAGACCTTCAATACGCGACACATCGTATGGATCGGGAAGTCGGCCTGGTTTGCGCTCATGAGTTCGAAGACGGCGTGGACGTCTTCTCGCCTCTGGCGGCAAACCAGGCCGTAGCCTTTGCCAGGATGTCGCGCTCCGTCTGCAGCCGGCGATTCTCGCGTCGCAAGCGGCTGAGCTCTTCGCGCTCGACCGTGGTCAGGCCTTCCTTGCCGGGCAACGGCTTGCCCTTGTCGATGGCGGCCTGGCCAACCCAGTTGGCAATGGTCTGCGCGGTGACGCCAAACTCGCGCGACAGCTCGGCGGGACTGCGACCCGCTTCGACCAGTTCAATCAGTTGCTGCCGAAATGCCGCCGGATACGGCGCCCTCGTCTTGCCCATAGCGGACTCCTCCTTCCACAACAATGAGGTGTCCACGAAAATGGGTCAACTTCAAACGCGTTCCAGCCGACGCCCTCGCGCCGCGCGCTCGGGTTCCCTCGGGCCTACAACCCTCGGCGCGACTGAACGCGAGCGTTAGACCTCATGACCACAGTCTTGTGCCGCCCCGCTGTTCAGTCTGACGCGCAGGCGATCGACGCGGCGGCGTACGCTAGTGCCGTCCAACACTACTCAGACAACCCGCACCTGTTTGCCCCGCCGAAGGCAGCCCCAGGAGCGTGGAGCACCGACCTTCTACAAGAGCACCACGATGCCCGGGTGTTTGTAGCAGAACACCTCGGCGAGGTCGTAGGCTTTGTCCACGTCACGATCAACCTAGAGACGAGGGCGCTCTTCAACCAGGCCAAGTACGGCAAGATCGAGTCCGTGGCCGTGCTGCCGCGTCAACGAGGAAAGGGGTTCGGAACAGCTCTGCTCCAGCACGCGGAGGCTTGGGCCCGGGAACATGGCTGCCCGGAAGTTCGGCTCAACGTGTGGCTCTTCAATGAACGGGCAGCCAATCTCTATCACCGCCTCGGGTTCACGCCCATGTCAATGTTCATGGCCAAGCATCTCGAATGAGGCCTAACCCCTCGTTCGGCGGCGGGGGTCGGCCATGGGACTACCCCAACGGGTGTTTGTTTGCTTTCGCCATGAATCGCGATCAGGATCGTATCGGTTGATCCCGAGACCGACCGAACGGAAGTCGGTCCTTACACGCCGCCTCAGGCGGGAAAGGGGAGCGCACTCATGTCGATCATTCACGCACGGACCGGGCCGTTGGGAGGGGTGTTCTTCGAGGAACCGGAGGTGGCGCGGTACATCGCGCTGGTCGGGACGGCCGGCGGGTTCCAGCTCCCTGATCCGGCGTCGGGATTAAGCGACCGCCACATTCAGCAGATTCACGCGCCCGGCCTCCTGAGCGGTTCGGCTCCCGTGATCTTTTTCCGCACCCGACATACGGAGCGGCCGAAGTTCTCGGTGCGCCTGAATGCGACACACCTGACCCAGCACACCTTCGTCGCAGCGGACCCGCCCGAGCGCTCGTGGCACGAGATCATTCCGGCTGGCGCGCTCAAGCTCCAAGACAATGAACTGACACTCAACGTCAGCGGGCAGGGGACGGTCATCTTCGGGGACGTGGTTATCCTGTACACGTCGAACGAACTCACGGTCAGGAAGCCGCTGGTGTTCACCCAGAGCTGAGGCGGCGTTCGGCCCCTTCCGCGAGAGCAAGTAGCGCCGAACCAAGCGCTGCAGCAGACCGGGGCCGCAAGTAGGCTTTCCGGAGTTCAAAGACCCCTCAGCGGCCCCGGCTGCTGAGCTTCGCTGTTAGGCCCCCTGGTTCATGCAAAGCGCGATAGCCGCAGTCATGGTGCACGTAGCGGACGTCGAGGCCGGCATCGCTTGGTACGAGCGCGCGTTTCCCACTGCTCGCCGCGAGCAGGTCGGAGATCCGCCTTTCGAGCGCTTGGCCGTTGGTAGTGCCTCGATCGAGATCGTTCGCGCCGATGCGAAGGTTTCCAGCGGTGCAGCAGGCTCAGTCGTGTACTGGCGCGTGGCACAGTTCGAGTCTGCGCTGGTGCACTTCCAGGGCTTAGGCGCCACGCTGTACCGGGGTCCAATGTCCATCGAGAATGGCGAACGCATGTGCCAAGTTCGAGATCCCTGGGGCAACTGCATCGGCCTTCGCGGTCCTTCGTCCGTCCAAGGGTAGTTCAATGCTGCAGTGGCCTAACCACTTCATCGAGCGGACGTTCCAAAGGCCGCTTCGCGCCCTTTGGCCCGCCGCTCATGTCGAACGTTAGCCTTCCCACGCCAGTTGAATGTCCACTTCCACCGCGCACGTCCGTCCGCTATGGGTCCGATAACAGTCGGTCGCGACGGTCCGCATTCGGCCAACTAGCGGTCAAGGCTAACTCGTCCGAAAGCGGCCGTTCACTGTTCGAAGGCCACCCTTCGATGTGCCGATCCAGCGGACTGCGAACCCCGATTCCCGGCTTCTTCATGACGTGGGTGTAGATCATCGTCGTCGCCACGCCGCATCCGGCTCGGCGCTGCGTCGGATGATGAGCAAGCGATGTTGTCTGCGTTACCAGGCCGTCACGTGCTGAACCTAGGGCTTCAGTGGCTCGATCGCGTCGATGGCCTCGATGACATGGCGCACCGCCTCCTTCTCGCCCTCGGTGAGGTGCGGGTTCCAGCAGTCCATCAACAGGATCAAGCGCGGCTGGTCCGAACGGTTCCAGGCCTCGTGTTCATAGGTGTCGTCGAAGAGGATCGGTTCGCCCTCGCGCCAGCGGTGCTCGACCCCGCCCACGTTGAGCGCGCAGTCGGGCGGAACGACGAGTGGCAGGTGGAACACGAGCCGTATGTTCGTCACGCCGTAGTGAGGCAGGATCGATGACTGCGGGCGGATCAGCGAGAAGCAGATTTCCGGCGCCTGGCGTGCCACCCGGCACAGCTCGATCGACTCGAGCAGCGCGCTGGTGCGCGGGCAGCGCTTGTGGTTGGCGTCGTAGCGGACGCCATGGTTGTAGAAGAAGAACGCGTCCCAGGCGGGGTTCGCTGCCGCGCCGCCAATGGACTTCGGTGCCCTCTGGTCCGGCTTGAGGCCGAGGAAGCTGACGAAGTCGCGATCCTCCCGCAGCAGTTCTGCGGCTTCGTCGCGGATGTCCTGCCACGCGTCACGCAGTGTCGCCGCCCATGGTTGCAGCATCGGGTCGTGGTACGGCCCCGGCGGCAGATCGGGGAACCAGAAGAGCTTCGGACGCTGGCGCGCGTCGGGCGGGCGCGCGTCCCATTCACGGAGATAGCCGGTTAGCGCGCGTTCGAAGCGGCGGAGCGAGTCGGCACCGTGTCGTTCGCGAACTTCAGCGAATGCCGCGAACAGCAGCTCGCGCTTGTCGCGCCGGTAGGCTTCGATGGCGCGGCGCACAGCGTGCTGCCACTGCGGCTCGGTCGTCTCCGGGCTGAGCCAGCGACCCTGGGCGTTCGCTTCGACGAAGAGGCGGCTGCGAGCCCGCACTGCCGCGTGCGTATCGCCCAGCACGTCGCAAACGTCGCCGAGCATCAACCATCCTTCCAGGAAGCGTTGCTGGCGAAGTAGCACGGCTTCGAGCGCCGCACGCGCTGCCGCCGGGTCTCCACGGGCAAACTGCAGCCGTGCGACCGCGAAGCCCAGTTTGCCGTCGGAGTCATCGGCCTGCGGGGTGCGCAGCCATTGCAGGGCACCATCGAGGTCCCCGCGCTCGACCATGTAGTCGGCGACCGCCAACCGTGCCGGCGTGCAATCGCGGTGCTCGGCGAGCAGGCTGCGCAGCAGCATCTCTGCATGCAGCACCTCGCCGCGCATTGCATGTTCTTTGGCACGCGCCCATCGTGGATCGCTCGCCCAAGCTGCCTGCCGGTTGGTCCAGTCCATTCCGTACGATTGCTCAGCTGCGTGAGTGCTCGCTCGTCGAAGCGTGTTGCGTCATGACGAATACGCTGCATGCGCTTATCGATCGCATCCTTGACGTCACGCTCGCTCATCTTCTCATTGCTCGCGAGCGTCTTGCCATTCGCCGGACTGACCGATTGCAGTCCCGTCCGCACTCAGTCCGGAATCGTCAACACGTTGCCGCTGAAGGCTATCAGATTGCTCGCGGGCGGCGAAGCCAAGATCGGCGGCACGTTGGCCAGCGTGATCTTCGGCGCAGCGCCCGGCGTCAAACAGACGCGGCGAGTCAGAGGTGGAAGCGCGCGCCTGCGGCGCGCGCCGACCGCAGCCCTCCGCTCCTCGGCGCCGCAGAGTCGCTGCGCCCGCCGCCCGGCCGCGTTCGGGTGAGCCCAAACGTTAGGCATCAGCCTCTCGCATCAAGAACGATCTGTCCACCAAGCAGGGTAGTGTCATCTATGCGATGAAGTAACTTCGGCACCGCCAGCACTATGGTATGGGTCGTCCTTACTTGGGACCTCCCTGGTGGGATCATCTGGTCTCTCTTCGCTATCTTTCTTTCTTATGCTCTATCCATTCTCTGGGGTTTGGGTATGTGGCACGCAATCTGGAAGCACCGCGCTGCCACCGGTCACCAAGAGCCACCTCGGGAGCGGAGATGATGCCTAACCCTTCGCTGCACCCGAGTGCGGAAGCGGGCTTCGCCCGCTTCCGCACTCGGGTGAGCTCAAACGTTAGGGCTCACAGGATGAGCAACAGCCCGCGCAACTCTCTTCGAACAGCCGCTCTGCTCGCAGTCACTTGCGTCATCCTAGTCGGTGAAGTCTTAGATTTGCTGTAAATGAGAAGCGGGATGCATCCTGCGGTTTGAACGTTTGGCGGCGTTCGAACTGAGCAACCACGAGGAGCATCCCATGGCGAGAGTACCGGCGAGCGAGGCGACTCGCAAACGATTGAAGGACATGCTGGCAGGCACGGGCGGGGTCGAGCGCAGCGCGCTGATGCGCGAAGCGGTGCGGCTGATCGTCGAAGAAGCACTCGAAGCCGAGGTTACCGAAGCGGTTGGTCGCGGCTACTACGACCGTGCCGAAGACGCCGGCCGTGGTCAGCGCAACGGTTATCGGACGGGGCGACTCGACAGCGCTGAAGGTCGGATCGAGTACGCCGTGCCGCAGGTGCGCGGCCTGGAGGGCTGGCGTTCCGAAGTGCGCGCCTCAGTGGGCGGCAAGACCGAAGAGTTGGAGCGACTGGCCATCGAGATGTACGCCCGTGGGCTGTCGATGCGCGATATCGAAGCGGCCTTCACCGATGAGCGTGGCCGCAGTGTGCTCACGCGCAGCGCGGCATCGCGCGTCGCCGAACGATTGTGGGATGACTACCAGGCCTTTGCCAGCCGCAGCCTGGCGGATCTGACGATCCTGTATCTGTTTGTGGACGGCGTGGCCGAACGCTTGCATCTGGGTCAGCCCCGAGAGGCGGTGCTGGCCGCCTGGGGGATCGATGAGCGCGGTACCAAGCATCTGCTCGGGCTGCTGCCGGGCACCAAGGAAGACACTGCCAGTTGCCGCGACTTCCTGCGCGACCTGAAGGCGCGCGGGCTCGCCGATCCGTTGCTGGTGATCACCGATGGCGCACCGGGGTTGATCCGCGCAACCGACGACGTGTTGCCGCGCAGCCTGCGCCAGCGGTGTCTGGCGCACAAGATGCGCAACCTGCAGGCCAAGGTGCCGGAGGAACGCTGGCGCGAGATCGGGCCGGCGGCACGCGCCGTGTATCAGGCGCCCAGCCAGGCGCTGGCGACGCTGGCGGCCGAGACGTTTCGCAAGGCCTGGGGCCAGGAGTTTCCGACGGCGGTGGCCTGCTTCGACGACGACTTCGACGCCTGCATTGCGCATCTGAAGCTGCCGATCGCACATCGGCGCGTGACGCGCACGACAAATCTGCTCGAGCGTCTGTTTGGCGAAGAACGCCGGCGAACGAAGACGATTCCGCATGCCTTCGGTGAGCGCGCGGTGATGAAGCTAATGTACGCGGCGCTGATCCGCGCCAGTCAGACCTGGCGCGGCGTGCCGATCACGGAGTTCGAACTCAAACAGCTCGAAGCGTTGCGCGACGAACTGAATGCGCAATTCGAGAAGCGTCACGCATCACCGATTCAACCCGCATCCCGCTCACGAAATTACAGCAATCAGGGGACTTGACCTCCTAGTCTGCCGTGGCGCGTTCGCGAGTGATGAATCCCTTCAGGCGCCGAACGTCGTTCCTATCTCCGCGTTGCTGGTCACTTCTGGTCAACCAAGCAGGGTGGCCTTGTCCAAGTTGTCGGCGCAAGGCTTTGGTGCGGTCATCTACCTGGCACCACCGACCGTCTCAGACGCAGTCCCCGGCGAAGCGGACATTGTCCGAAAGCAGGGGCTGGAGTTCGTCAATATCCCCATCGAGTTTGGCAACCCGACGGAGGCCGACTTCCAGTCCTTCGTCGAGACCATGAACCGCCTCCGCGACCGAAAAGTGCTCGTCCATTGCCAAGTCAATATGCGCGCCTCAAGCTTTACCTTCCTGTACCGCGTGATCGTTGGTCGCGAGAAACCGGAGCAAGCCTACGAGTCGGTCGCAAGAGTCTGGTCACCGGAGGGCCCGTGGAGGAACTTGCTCATTACCGAGCTTCGAAAGGCTGGAATCGCCTTCGAGCCGTATTAGAGTGAGGCCTAACCCATCGCTCCAGCCGACGGCCTGCGGCCTCCGCACGCGGCTGAGCTCAAACGTTAGACGTCATTTAGAAATGGCGTGCCTGAGCATCCGAAGGCCGCAAGAATGGAGGTTCCGATGAACCCGACCCTTCAGCCGCTCGTCAATCCGCTCTACAAGATCAAGCAAAGTCTGATCATTGCGCAGAGTGCCGAAATGCAAGTAATTGATCAAACGCTCGCGCCTGGAGAAGCCGTGCCGTGGCATCTGCATCCGGAAAGTGTTGACTACGTCATTTGCTTGCGCGGCGAGCTTCAGGTGCGCGAAATCAATCCGGAGAAAGTCACCACCCTACGAGCGTTGGAGCGATGTCTCATTCCGAAGAGGCGACCTCACACCACCGTAAACGTTTCGACCGAAGAGTGCCAATTCCTCATTGTTCAAGGTCCTGGTCATGTAGAGTTCCGCGCCCTTCCCAAGCTCGAGTCGCCATCGGCGGCGTCGAAATGACGTCTAACAACGCGTTCGAGCGGACCGTGGGACATAGTGGGCCGCGTCTGTCCGCGGCACGGTCATCGTGGCCGGCCGCTCAACTCGGTCGTGAGATGGCGAGCAAAGGCGCATCACGGTTGCACACGTCTCGACACTTGGGAGGTGCATCATGATTCGAGGCGGCTGTCTCTGTGGCGGCGTTCGATTCGAGATCGCTCGGGCTGTCGGACCGTTTGAGCTGTGCCATTGCAACCGATGCCGCAAGGCCAGCGGTTCAGCCTTCGTGCCTTGGTTGGCTGCACTACGCGAGGATTTCCGCCTTCTCCAGGGCGAAGAGCTGATTCAGAGGTACGAAGCCCCCCTCCGCGACAAGCCTCCTCCTTATCGCACATCCTTTTGCGGCCGATGCGGCTCGCCGGTACCCGATCCAAAGTCGGAATCCCCGTGGTTTGAGGTGCACGCCGGAGTACTCGATGACGATCCGGGCCTTCGACCCGAGAGACACATCCTGGTGGAGGCGAAATCGTCGTGGTTCACGATCAGTGACGCGTTGCCTCAATTGGATAGAGCGGCCCTCACCGCCCTTCGAAATAGCAAGTCGTCACCACAATGAGGAATTCGCCATCTAACAACGCGTTGAACTAAACCGCTGACGCGGTGGGAACTGCGCGGAGGTTTGTCGTCGTTGTTGCAGTCGTACCTTGATCGATGCGGGCATGTGTCCGCGCCAGATCGAGGAGACGACGATGACACCACTTCGGCGACGTATGTTGGACGCGCTCGTCTTGCACGGCAAGGCCACGCGTACGCAAGAGGCTTACATCGAAGCCGTCGCAAAGCTGGCGCGGCACTATCGGTGCAGCCCGGACCGACTGAGTGACGAGCAGGTGCAAGCAGTACCTCCTGAACCTGGTGCAAGCGCGCCACTTGGCACGCTCGAGCGTGAACCAGGCCGGCTGTGCGTTTCGGTTCTACGGCACCGTGCTGGGCCACGACGGCAAGGCATTCCAGATTCCACTGGCCCGCGCCCCGCAGAAGCTGCCCGAGATTCTGTCGCGCGAAGAGATTGCACGGCTGCTGGCGTGCGCGCAGCACTTCAAGGCGCGCACCGTGCTCGCCAGCGCCTACGCGCTCGGCCTGCGCGTGAGTGAGTTGTGCGCGCTGCGCATCGAGCACATCGATTCGGCCGCTGACCGCATGTGCGTGCGCGTGGTGCAGGGCAAGGGGGCCAGGGACCGTTACGTGCCACTGAGCGCCGACCTGCTCGAGGCGCTGCGCCTGTACGTGCAGGCGGTGCGGCCCCGCCCGTGGTTGTTTGCCGCCGCCACCGATGCGAGCCGGTCACTGAACATCGAGCAGGCGCAGCGCTGGTATCACCGCGCGCGTGATGCGGCCGGCATCACCAAGGCGGGCGGCATCCACAGCCTGAGGCACTGCTATGCAACGCATCTGCTGGAGGCCGGGGTCGACTTGCACAGCATCTCGCAGTGGCTCGGCCACGGCCACGTGAGCACGACCGCGCGCTACCTGCACCTGGCACGGCCGGATACGCCCGACGGCGCTCGTCGTGCGCCACTCGCCTTGCTGTCGGGCCTGCCCGCATTGCTGCCGCACTGAGCGCGACCCGGTTCACACGGCGATGTCGGCCACGCTGGCCGAGGTGCTCGCGCGCTTCGGGCCGCAGTATCTCGCGCGCCACGGCTTGAGCCGCGCGCAGGCGAGGGCCTGGCGCGCCATCGCCGCGTGCCGCACTGCCGCGCTCGGCGGCGAGCGCCTGCAATGCGACGGCTGCGGGGCCGAGCAATGGCGCTGGCATTCGTGCCGTAACCGCCATTGCCCGCGCTGCCAGAAGCAGGCTGCCGACGCGTGGCGCCGTGCACGCCTGGCCGAGTTGCTCAACGTGCCGTATGCGCACCTGGTGTTCACGCTGCCGCATGAACTTGTCAACACCGCCTCAGATTTCCCCAGTTTGGTCGAAGTAAATTTCCCCACCCCAGTCGGATCGGATCGTCAGCCCGGCATGGACGCGGTGATGTCCTTTCGAGGTCGGCCCGGCCGGCGTTTGGTCAACGACGTCGGTGCCGCTTCGGTATGCAGTCCGCGGTTACGCAGGTGTTCCGGGATCAGGTCGGCGTGCTCGCGCAGGCGGTAGGAGTTGCCCTCGATCGGGATCACCACCGCGTGGTGCAGCAGGCGGTCGAGCAGTGCGGTGGCCACCACCGCGTCGCCGAAGATCTCGGCCCATTCGCCGAAGCCGCGGTTGCTGGTCATGATCAGCGCGCAGCGCTCGTAGCAGGCGTTGACGAGCTGGAAGAACAGGTTGCCGCCGCCGGATCCCACTGGCAGATAGCCGATCTCGTCGACGACGAGCAGGCTGTAGCGCGACAGGAACTTCACCCGCTCGCGGAGCTTCCCCTCGCGCTCGGCCTTGCGCATCGAGTCCACCAGTTCGGCCAGCGTGGCGAAGTAGACGCTCTTGCCGGCCTTGACCGCTTCGACGCCCAGCGCGATGGCCAGATGGCTCTTGCCCGTGCCGGGCGGTCCCAGCAAGTGCACGCACTGGCGCCGCTCGACGAAGTCCAGTTGCGCCAGCGCCAGCACGCGGTTGCGCTCCAGGCTGGGCTGGAAGCTGAAGTCGTAGCCCGCCAGCGTCTTGATGGTGGTCAGCCGCGCGGTCTGCAGCGCCATCTTGATGCGGCGGCTCTCGCGCGTGGAGTACTCCTCGCCCAGCAGCGCGTCGATCGCCTCGAGCGCCGTGACCTCGCCCTGCTCGATGCGGGCGAGCGTTTCCTGCAGTGCTTCCAGCGCGCGCGGCATCTTCAGGCCCACGAGATGACGGCGGATGCGTTCAGTGGTGCTCATCGCACACCTCCGAGATGACGCGCGATGACCTCGTAGAACGCCAGCGGCCGCTGCGCCACCGCGTGGCCGGGCGGCCGCAGCGGCAGCCGGTGACCGATCGCCGCGCAGCACGCGGTGCAGCTGGCGATGGCCCGGCAGCACCGAGCGTTGCCGGCGTCCGACCAGCCGCGGGTGCACGGCAACGAGCTGGCCGTCGTGCAGGATGCGCACCTGATCGGCGGTCGTTTCGATCTCGAGCAGGCGGCCGCGGGTGCCGTCGGGAACGCTGTAGTAGTTGCCGCCGACACTGACGCAGCCTTCGTGGTTCAGGCGTCGCTCGATGCGCAGCACGGCATCGAAGCGGCCGGCCGGCAGCGGCAGCAGATGCGGGCGCTCTTCGGCGAAGTGCTCGGCGACGATCCGATCGGTGGTGCCGTGCCGGCGCACATTGGCCACCGTGTCGAGCCAGGCGCGCAGCTGCTGGTTCATGTCGTCGATGTCGGTGAAGGCGCGCGCCAGGAAGAAGTCGGCACGGATGTACCGATACGGCCGCTCGACCTTGCCCTTGGTCTTGGCCCGATACGGCGCGCAGGCCCGCGGGGCGAAGCCGTAGTGCGCTCCACAGCCCAGCAGCTTGGCGTTGTAGACGATGGGCTGGTCGGCGTCGGGCTCGCCCAGCACCGCTGTCTTCATGCGGTCGTACAGGATCTCGCGCGGCACTCCGCCGAAGTGCTCGAACGCCTCCATGTGACAACGAAGCACCGTGGCCAGGTCCTGATGCAGCACGAACTGCGCCCACAGATACCGGCTGTGACCCAGCACCATGGCAAACAGCCACACCTTGCGCTCCACCTCCGGCGCAGCGGCGAAGCGGACCCGGAACTCGGCAAAGTCGACCTGCGCCTGCTGGCCCGCCGGTGTTTCGAAACGCACCTCGAACACCGGTGCCGCCGCCGGACGCACGCTGCGCAGGAAGTCACCCAGCGCGGTCTTGCCGCCGGCATAGCCCATGTCCCGGATCTCGCGCAGCAGCCGTGCGCCCGTCAACTGCGGCCACGCCAGCAGGCGCTCGCGTAGATAGTCCCGGTACGGATCGATCACCGTGCGCCGAGCAACCCGCGGCTTGTACTGCGGAGCCACCAGCCCACGCCGGATGTACTTGCGCACCGTCTTGCGGTCGAAGCCAGTGCGCTCGGCAATCGCCGAGACGCTCAGTCCCTGCCGATGCAACTCGAGAATCATCATCAACTCCCTCAGATCGATCACCCGCCCTCCGCTCGCTGCGTCCGCGACGCCGCGATGTTCGGCCAGGTGCGTGAAGCCCCGGCGGGCCTCGGCCCGCCGGGGCTTCACTTCATGAATCGCTCAACTGGGGAAATTTCAAACGACCAAAGTGGGGAGTTTCTATCCGGCGGTGACAGAACTCAATCCGTTGGCGCGCGCGCACGCCCGGTGGGTGTACGAAACGATGTTGGCATGCACGGCGGCCACACTCACCGAGTTCGCCGCCAATGCGCGCTGGCTCGGCGGGCAAGCTGCCTTCACCCTGGTGCTGCACACGTGGACGCAGGATTTGCGGCTGCACTCCACGCGCATGCGCTCATCGCCTGCGGCGCGCTCACCGACGACGAACGCTGGCGGCGGCCGGCGCGCTCAGATCGGTTCCTGTTTCCGGTGCCCGCACTGTCCCGGGTGTTCGCCGGCAAGTTCTGTGCAGCGCTGGCCGCCGCCGAGTGCGACAGCCGTCTGCCCCAAGACCCGGCGGCCACGGTCAGTGCGTGGCAGCGGCGCCTGCGCACCTTGCGCGCCACACCGTGGGTCGTGTACGCGAAGACGCCGCTGGCCGGACCCGCCGCCGTGCTGGACTATCTGTCACGCTACACGCACCGCACCGCGGTCGGTCACGAGCGCATCGTCGCCGTGGACGGTGACGGCGTGCGGTTGCGCGTGCGCGCCGATGCGCACGGCGGCAAGAAGGTGCAACGCATCGACGGGGCCGAGTTCATCGGCCGCTTCCTGCAGCACGTGCTGCCATCCGGTTTCAAACGCATTCGCCACTACGGACTGCTGGCAGCGCGCCACAAGACACAACGCCTGGCGCAGGCGCGTGCGGCGCTGGCCATGCCGGCGCCCAATCCGATCGCACGCGAGGTGGTGTCCGAGTTCATGCGCCGCGTGGCGCACATTGACATCGCGCGCTGCCCGCACTGCCGCGGCGGCTTGCGCCTCGTGCAGCGCTGTGCCCCTGTGCGTGGGGCCCCATGGCCAACGGCGGGCAAGACCTTCACCGCTGCCGTGCCGCAGGCACCGTGAGACACATCGCGCCGATGTCGCAACCTTTGACTGCCATTGTCCCCAGCCGGCGCCGCACCCGCTGGCGTCCTGCCTTCGTGCGCTCAGTCAACATCGGCACGCCGCGCGGCATCAGATCACCGCGAATCGAGTACCAACGGGGCCATCGCGATCGACCAGCGCATCCCGCGCCCGCTCGACTCAGCCGCTCGCGCGCCTGATCATGGCGCCACAGGCCGCCTGAACCTTACACTGCCCATTCACCGTTCCGCCCGGCCAATACCGAGCGGCGGTTCAGTCCAACGAGGTTTATCGGCCGCCATGCCGCAGTCGTGCCTTCGCTCATCGCCGCCGCGGCGGCCGATAAACGCTATTCGTTCGAGCGGACCGTGATGCATCGTGGGCCGCGTCTGTCCGCGGCACGGTCATCGTGGCCGGCCGCTCAACTCGGTCGTTAGGCCTCACGATGGAATCGCCGGTCAAGGACTCGCTGTATCGGATCCTACCGTTTCACCGGTTGGTTCAGATTCTCAAGACGGGTCGCTGGTACTTCGCCCACCCGAGCGAGTGGGAGGACCCGTATGAGGTGCGACGTACAACCGAACTGAGTCCGAATCTCTTTGCCCAGTGCTGGTGCCGTACCGCCGTATCCGACGCTATGTGGCGCATCTACTCAAGTGATGGGCTAGGCGTGCGCATACGAGTGTCGCAGGCAAAGCTGCGAGCCAGACTGGAAGAGTCAGCCGAATCCTCAGACTTCAAGTTCCTCATCCGCAAGGTCAAGTACCTCAAACAAACCGAATTGACCGCCTTAGAGGCTACCTGGACTCGCGCCACGCAACGCAAGCCGTCATTCACGGGTGCAGCCACTCACCTGTTCCGGAAGCGCCTGCCCTTCGATCACGAAGCAGAAACGCGAGTGGTCATCCTTGACCGACGCCGCCCCGATGCGAACGGCCAGAAGGGTTGCTTTGTCAGCTTAAAGCCGGTCCCCCTTATCGAAAGCGTCTTCCTTGACCCTCGCGCGCCAACTGAGATCACCAATGCGATGCGTCATTTCCTGAAGGACAAGATGCACTTCCCTGGACATGTCGCGAAGTCTTCGCTGTACAAGCTGGACACTAGGAAGGAGACGCAGTGACCGGTCGGGAAGATAGGTAACAGAAGAGTCCGGGGACATAGGTAACACGGGAAGTCTCCGGTTTTCTTGCTGCATCAGCAGCGGGCACGTCGACTTGTCCACGGGCGCGCGTGCCGTGCCCTGGTGAGCACGGGGGCGCGCGCGCCGGTGGACAAGTCGGGGATCATGCTACGCGCGGTCATGCATGTCGTTTGAGGCGGCCGAGCGCGTCTTCGATGCGCATGTGGCGCTCCAGCAGTCGACCGAGTTTTAGTGGCCCGAAGTACACGTTCCACACGCCGTCGTCGATTTCCTCCAGTCCGACGTATTCACCGACGCAGGTGATCGAGACGTTGACCCAGCGCTTGTTCCAACGGATGCCGCCGTTGGCACTCACGTAGCGCACCTCAAAGCGATCGGGATACTCCAGCGGTGGCAGTTTGTCCGGCATCGGTCGCGGCGAGGGCTCAAAGCGCGCGGCTGGCGTTTGCATGTCCAGCGCTTCGTGCGGCCGTTCGTGGTTGAACTCCTGCCGAAAGCGATTGAAGCGGCGCTGTTGCGCACGACAGCTGCCGGCGGGCGGGCGCGTCGTTTCGGCCTTCAGGGTGCGGTGCATGCGCTCATGGCGACCGTTCTGCTGCGGCTTGCCCGGCTCGATCAACTCCGGCAGGATGCCCAGTCGCACCCACCAGGCCGACAGCTGCGACAGCCGCGCCAGGGTGTTGGTGGCAAACGGCACGCCATTGTCGGTGCGGATGCGCCGAGGTAGTCCGAACTCCTTGAACAATCGGGTGAACACCGGCTTGGCCTCGTGCCCCGCGGTCGAAGTGAGTGCCTGGCAGCCGAGCAAAAAGCGGCTGCAGTTGTCGGTCACGGTCAGCGGATAGCAATACAGGCCGTCGCCGGTCTTGAACTGACCCTTGTAGTCCGCACTCCAGACATCATTGGGCGCGCGCATTGGGCTCGAGGGTGGACCAGGATGGCCGATCACACGGCGCTGACGCTTCTTCGGCACCAGGCCGCTGCGGCTGAGGATCTCGCACACGGTCGATCGGCCAGGTAAATCCCAGCGCGGCTGCCGCCGCTCGAGGATCGACAGCAGTTTCTTCGCACCCCAGCTCGGGTGATGGGTGCGCAGTTCAACGAACGCCGCCACGATGTGCGCGGGCGTCGCATTCGGGCTGCCATGCGGCTGGCGCGATCGCTCAACGAGTCCGGCCGGACCTTGCTTCACATAACGATCGATCCACTTGTAGCCGGTCTTGCGACTGACGCAGTACAGTTCGCAAAGCTCGCTCACCGACAGGCGGTCGCGCAGATAATCGGCAATGAATTGCGTCTTCTGGTCCATAGGCGATGTCTGATTCCATGGCATGACGCACCTCCCGCAGGTGCCGCCATCGTTGATCAAACTGTTACCTATGTCCCCGGACTACTTTGTTACCTATGTCTCTGGACCGTACCCAGTGAGGCCTAACCCTTC
>CAVPGM010000046.1:0-395744 GCA_963703945.1 uncultured beta proteobacterium
GGCAAAACCTGCCACGGCTGACGGCGATCCGATCGACCTGAAAGCAGACTTTTCCGACGACCCGTCTAAGGATAATTTTCGCCCATGGACGTCGCGGCTACGGTGCCGCCGGTGCCTTGTCGACCATCCTCAATCCGCGAACGATTTCGAGGATTGGCGCATCTCGGGGATCGACGCGCACGCGTGCGCCAGGACCGGGGAAATAGTAGCGAGTGCCCGTGGCACGGCCGAATATCGTCAGCGAACTGGGTCCGCTGATACTCGAACGTCACGGGACGGTTCGCCGTGCGGCCTGGTGCCACGGGTGGACGATGCTTACTGTTACCGCAGCAGGTCATCGCGCTGATCCTCCACGGCGGATGAATCTGGAGGACTCCCGATTCCTCGCACCTCGATGAGGATCGCTCCCGCCGACAACGCGAGCCATGCGACCAATCGCCCCGGCCACGTCGTACCGAGCCACCACGCTGCAGGCGCAGCGGTCCACAAACTCAAGCAGTAGAAGCATGCGAACAAGTCTCCAAGGCCGAACCGAGCAGCCTGTGCGCGAAAGCGGGTCAACACACCCCACGGGCCGTGCTCGACGTGAAGGAAGTGGGTAACGCGCCACACCGCCAACACGCCGAGCACGAACCAATACCAGCGACTGTCGAGACCCTCGCTCACGCGGCCGGGCCGTCAGCCGGGACTTCGCAGGCAGAATCCGACCGAGTCGAAATCGTGCCAGGAGGTTCCGCAGTCGACGATCGTCCGATCGTAGGCATCCAGTCTGACCACGTAACCACACGGTTCGAATACCGGAGGTCCACCGGTGGCAACACTCCAGGTTCCGAACTGATGCGTCGGGGTCGACCCCGCGTCGACGACGAAATTCACAGGCGGGGGCGGAGCGGGATCGTACGGATTCGGCTCGAGCGTAAAGGAATAAGAGCCGACGCCGGTATTGTCCGTGATATCGAAGGTCCCGTTGATCGTGACACCGGTAGTGAAGTCGCCACACGGAAGTGCCGCGTGGAATCCCGTGGCATCGGTGTATCCAACGATCGAAATGTTGGCTACCGGCGCCTCCTCGTCCAACGTCACGTTGACACTGGTTCGCGTAGTGCCGTCCGCGAGGCATGTCGTGGTGCCCGCGGCATAGATGGGTGCCACGGTACCGACGACGCGCGCCTGGATATGAATCGTCCAGGTGCCGGTGAGCCCCAACGTATTCCAAACGGCCAACCGACGATTCGGGCTGGAAACACGCCGCCATGCACCGAGCGCCGGCGTTCCATGTTCGCGGTACGTGAAGTACTCGCCCGTCGCCGTTTGCGCGATGGTGTAGCTGATCGCTGTCGCGGGGCCCGTGCCCTCTTCCACGGTAATCGTAAACGGCGATATGAGTGGAAGCGTTCACCGCGCCTTGCGTGGCCCAGACCTTGTATTCGAGCGTATCCGGTACGTCGAGATCGAGCGCGCCCGGAATTTCGCCCGTGATGCATAGCGTGCCGCCGAATGGCCGGTCGACCGCCGCCAATCCGGTACCCTGGTCGATCGCGCAAACAGCCGCGCCGCTGATGTCGTACAGGAAGGGACTGAAGTCACCCGGGACAATCGGCACGCCCGGAGGAATCAGGATCAGCGTCTCTTCGCGATTGCCCCACGTAGGAACCCAGTTGGGATTGCCGCAGTCGGGGACTTCATTCCAGGACAGAATGGCGCGGATCGGAACTACCCGCGGCCCCTCTCCGCACGGGCGGCGATAGGGATTCAAGTTCACCGGCAGATTGATCGAGTACTCGAGACCATCTGCGGGCACATCGAGGTCGAACACCTGCACCGACGCGGTCCCGAGGCAAGTTTCGAAGGTTCCGTTGTTGTTGAAGTCGCCCCAGAACGTCACGTACTCCCGGCTGCCCTTGGTGCAAGGGCCGCCCGAGAAACCACTGCTGCGCTTGATGCGGAGTACGCCCACCAGTTCGTTGGCGAGACCGTTCGGCTTGAGACCGATGCAATCGAGCTCTTCATAGACGGTACTGCCGTCAGTCGCCAGCAGCTTGCCGATAACGTCGCTCAAGCTGAAGCCTAGCTGCGCAGGCGAAAGAGTGTAGAAGGGATGCGGAAGGCCGGCGGTGGCCTCCGGTGTCTTGATCAATTTCTTGATCTCGGCCATCGCGTAGCGATGGGGCTCGACACCTTTATTCTTGTAGAGCCCCTGCAGTTCGGCGACGGTGAGCGCCTTCTTTGGCGCCGCGCTGACGGTCTGGTCGAGGTCGAGCGATTCGGCTATCGCAGGGGCGAGCTTGAGATCGGCCAACTTGAATAGATCGATCCACTTCAGAAACCAGACCGGATCGACCTGAATGTGCGTGTCGTGCACGTTGCCCCACACCGGGATGTGATTCGGCGTGTTCGCGGGCGGCACATCGTGCCATGACAGGATCGCGCGCGCGAGGATGATGTTGGGAATCGTGCACCATCTGCGCGGTGGAACGGACGCGACGCCTGCTGCGTATTCGAGGCGGCGTCCGCCTGTAACGCCGGCGGGAACGTCATAGGCGGTGAAGCTCGTCACGCCTTGATCGACCCACGTCGCGCCGTTGTCGAACGAAAGATAGAAGCGAACGTATTCGGTACTGCCCGCGGAACATACGTCTCCGCTATACCCGAAGCTCTGCTTCAGAAAGACCACCGCATCGAGCCGGTTGGACTGAGGATGGAAGCCGACACACTTGATCTCTTCGTAGGTCGTGTTCCCTTTGATGGCAACGACCGGGGGAAATGGGCTGATCGCGAGGTTGCCGAAGTAGTTTGGATTGCCGACGACCAGTGCGCGGAATTGAAGTCGCTCCTTTGGGACATGATCGATCGATACGATTGTCCCAGGTGCTACCGTGCTGGCAGCCGCGCATTCCGTGTGCTTTTCCGATTTGGCCATGATGTTTCCAATGTGAGGTTAATCAGAAATCAATGTCCGGGCGATACGCGGCCACGGCGTGGTCGGTCCAGGAATGCCGCGTCCGCGCGCGCTGTCATGTCCTTGCCATGGAGCGAGGCGAGGTGTCGTGCCGCCGGCGGGCCTCAAGCGGGATTACCGAAAGGGGAATCTGCATTGGAGTCCTCCAACGGACAACCAGAGCATCTTGGCGACGCCTCGCGGCGATGCTTACCGACGGCTGAAATTGGGCAAGTGCCCGTTCGGGAATACTGGTCCGTCACAGCTCGGAGTGGTAGGGAATATTCACGGAGTACGTCCCGCGAACGGGTGACGGCGCGGCGGTTTGTCATGCGTATGGGTAGGCGATGACCGATCGCGCCGCGGCCGCGCAACTGATCCAGTGCCGCAATTCCTCCGTGGAAAGGGCGACGACTTCTGCGACTACGTTCGAGATTTCATCCGTGGTTGGCGCTTCTTCTCGTGAGGCTCAAGCCGGCCAATTGCGGACCCCTCTTTGTCCCGAGTGATTTGCCCGAAAGATCCTATGAAGGACTGCTCAAGCGGCCCACCGCTGAGCTACAACGGTGTTTCCAATCCTTTGGCCAAGGAGTACGGAAATGACGACACCCGAGACAGTCCTTCGCGACAACGATACGACGATTTGCGGTGCTCTGTACCTGAGCTTCGAGCTGGGCGACAAGCGCTGGACGCTGACGCTGAGCGATGCTCGTCGCGGCCCGAGCCGGTACACGGTGAGCGCCGGGGCGCAGGCCGAGGTGGTGGCCTGCATTAGTAAGGCGCGCCGACGCTGCGGGCTGGCGGCGAGCGCACCGGTGCACAGCTGCTATGAAGCGGGTCGCGACGGCTGGTGGCTGCACCGCTGGCTGCGTGCGCAGGGTATCGACAACATCGTGGTGGACTCGGCCAGCATCGAGGTCAACCGGCGCGCCCGGCGGGCCAAGACCGATCGGCTCGATGGCGACAAGCTGCTGGCGATGCTGCTGCGACACCATGCGGGCGAGCGCGTCTGGTCGGTGCTGCACGAGCCGACGGCTGAGGACGAGGACGCGCGCCGCGTGCACCGCGAGCTCGAGCGGCTGCTGCATGAGCGCATTGCGCACACCAACCGCATTGGTTCGCTGCTGGTGCTGCACAACCTGCGCCCGCAGCTCGTCATCGGCGGGCGTGACTGGGCCGCCTGGTGGGAGCGGCACGGCGCCCAGGTGCCACCGCTGCTGGGCGCCGAGATCGAGCGCGAGAGCGCACGGCTGGCGCTGGTCAAGCAGCAGATCAGGGCACTGGAGACTGCGCGACGCGCAGGAGCTGGCCGATGGCCAGCAGCCGCTGGTGGCGCAGCTGACGCGGTTGCGCGCCATTGGACCGAAGGGCGCCTGGGTGCTGGTGAAGGAGCTGTTCGGTTGGCGCCGCTTTGCCAACCGGCGTGAGCTGGCCGGCTGCCTGGGCTTGGTCCCCACGCCCTACGCGAGCGGCGACAGCCAGATCGACCAGGGCATCAGCAAGGCCGGTAACCGCCGCGCGCGCGCGTTGCTGGTCGAGCTGGCCTGGAAGTGGCTGAACCTGCAGCCGACGAGTGCCCTGACCGCATGGTTCAACCGGCGCTTCGCCGCTGCCGGAAAACGCATGCGGCGGGTAGGCATCGTGGCGCTGGCGCGGCGTCTGGCCATCGCGCTGTGGCGCTATCTGCAAAACGGCGAGATACCGGCCGGCGCGATCCTCAAGCCGGTCGCCGCTTAAGCTCGGGGCGGCTCCGATCGAAACACGGCTTGGCAGCGATCGCATCATCATGATCAAAGGTCGACGCGCCCGCAACGTCCGCGGGTCACTGCACGGTGACCGTCCGCAAAGATGGGGCGCGCCGCTAACTGGGGTTTGCCAGCGCACTTTGCGCGCATGCTGGATAGGGTGCCGGACATCTACGTCCGTCACGGATAGAAGTTCGTCCGAGCTCTGGCTCGAACGCTCCTTACACCCCGGCCTCGGATCTGATGAATGCTTAGGTCACGCCAAACCGATACCTCACGCGGACCCGCTCACGCGCACCGCCATAAACGCCTTGACAGAACAGTCCTCATAGAAGCCGACATTCGACTCTCTGATCGGGCTAACGAGTAGCTCGGCGAGACACCCCCTTGCATTTTACTTGTCAACATTGGCCGTGCGCAGCGTGCTCGAGTCGGCCAGAATGCCAGCCGGTGAGAGGCAAGCTGTCCCGTTTTGGCAGATCTGCAGCTATGAAATGGGTAACGCATCCGGTCCGCCTTCTAAGCGCGTTGGTCGCGCTGGGGATCGTCGTAGTTCCGGCGATCGCCGCCGAGGAAGAAGCGCATGTGCTGATTCTCAACGGGCTGGATCCCTATCTTCCTGCCTATGTGATGACGGACAGCGCAATGCGTGCGGAACCTCGCCAACGAAACGCGAGACGCATTGTTCTGTATTCCGAGATCGCTCGACTATCGATTCCCGGTCGAGTCCTGGGAAGCTGAGCTTGTTGCGTTGCTGACCAAAAAATACAGCGCGCGCCACGATCGACGTGGTCGTGGCGGTGACGAAGCCTGCGCTCGACTTCTTCAGTCGGCACGGCGAACAACTTTGGCCGGGCGCGCGCGTGGTGTTCCACGGCGTTCCAGACCCCGCCGTAGAAGCGGATTCCAATTCCGCCCGGAGCTGTTGGCGTCGTGGATCGAGATGATCTTGGCGGCACGATCGACATTGCCCGCCGCTTGCAGCCCACGGCGCGCCGCATCCTTTTCATTGGCGGCGCGTCGGTCGGGAACTTGCAAGTGGAGCCGCTGGTGCGCCGGGTAGCGCCGACCGTGGCAGGAACAACCGCAATGGAATTTGTATCCGGTCTGCCCCTGCCAGAATTGCAAGCACGGGTCGCGGCGGAGCCCGCGGATTCGATCATCATGTATCTCACGCAATATCGTGACCGCGATGGTCGAGTCTATCGGCCCCGCGACGTGACTGCAGGCGATGAGCAGCGTGGCCGCCGCCCCCGTCTATGGCATGTATGAGACCTACGTAGGCTATGGAGTTGCGGCAGGCAGCATGGAATTCTATGAGGATCGTGGACGGCTTGTCGGGCAACTCGTGCGTGAGACGCTAGCCGGCACGCGTTATCGCCGGTAGCAACGTGTTCACTGTCGCGAGCCGATGCGTCGCTGACGCGCGCGCGCTGCGGCGTTGGTCGTTGGACGCGCAGCGGTTACCGGCGGGCTGCGATGTTCGGTTTGCGGATCGTTCCTTGTGGCGAGAGTATCTTTGGCAGATTGCCACAGGGCTGGCGATTATCGTCGCACAGGCCTTGCTTATCGGTGCTTTGCTGATCCAGCGTCGGCAACGTCGGGTTGCAGAGGTCGAAGTGCAGCACCAGCGCATCGAGTTGGCGCACGCGTCCCGCCTCGCCGCGCTCGGGGAGTTGAGTGCGTCCATCGCTCACGAAGTGAACCAGCCCCTGGGCGCGATAGCGAGCAACGCGGATGCGGTGGAGTTGCTGCTCGACGCCGAGCCGCCCAAACTGGAGGACGCAAGGCGGGTATTGCTCGATCTGAAGACTGCCAATCAGCGGGCAAGCGACGTGGTGCTTCGCATTCGCGAGTTGCTGCGCACGCGAAAGCTCGCGTTCGAGCTGTACGACCTCAACGCCGCAGCGGCAGAAATCGTTCGCCTGCTGGATACGGATGCCAAGGCGCGTGGCGTCCAGGTTGTCACGGATTTCGGTTCACTTCCTGTCGTTCGGGGAGACCGATTGCAGATTCAGCAGGTGTTGCTGAATCTGCTTATCAACGGAATGGACGCATGGTCGGAACGCCGGCGGGGCAGCGACAGCTGAACCTCCGAACGGTACATAGGGAGGACGGCGATGTGGAGATTGTCGTTGCCGATAGCGGTAGCGGAATCAATGCAGCGGACATTTCGCGCCTATTCGATTCGTTTTTCACGACGAAGGAGAAAGGGATGGGGTTGGGACTGGCGCTGTGCCGTTCCATCGTCCAGGCGCACCGGGGCCGCATCTGGGCGGAGAACAGCTCAGGCGGCGGGGCAACTTTCAGGATTGTGTTGCCCGTCGATGCGGAGCATCGAGTCCCGCGTGCCATTCAGCCATGAGCAGTCCATCGCCCGTAATACACATCGTCGATGACGACGAACTCGTCAGGACTGCACTGGGCAACCTGCTGGGTGCGGCTGGCTTCGAAATCCGCACCTACAGCTCCGGCACGGAATTTCTTTCCGCCGCGCCGAAAAGCAACTTCGGATGCATCGTGCTGGACGTGCTCATGCCTGGGCCGAGTGGCCTGGATCTGCACGAGACTCTGACGCAGAACGATGACGCGATGCCCGTGATCTTTCTGTCGGCGCATGGCGATATCCCGATGAGTGTGTCCGCAATGAAGGCAGGCGCCGTAGATTTCCTCACGAAACCGGTCGACAGAGTGAGACTGCTCAAGGCTGTCAAGGAAGCGCTGGCACGCAATGCGGGTTCGCGGTTGGCAGATGCGGAAATGAAGATCCTGCAACAGCGTCGCGACACGTTGAGCGCGCGCGAATTGGACGTCTACAGAAGAGTCGTGGCGGGCGTGCTCAACAAGCAGATTGCCGCCGAGCTTGGGACCTCGGAACGCACGGTCAAGGTTCAGCGCGCCAGCGTCATGGAGAAGATGCACGCGAAGTCGCTGGCCGACCTCGTGCACATGGCCAGCCTGCTCGAATTTCCAACCATCAAGCGATAAACCGCTGTCTACCTGATGACCGAGGCCGCCGACTGGCGCCCGGTGGTCGCAACGACTGCCCTCGAGGGCAGCGAACTTCCCCAAGGTCCAATTGCTCGTGCCAACTGCCGGGCGGAGTATCCGTGCGTGCTTGTTCAGACGTGACGGGGAAGGACCGTCGTGAAAGCGAAGCGATGCCGCCTGGACAGCCTCTCGTGATAGTTGTCGAGGACGATGCAGACATGAGTCGGGCGCTGGAGTCGGTGCTTGAAGCCGCGGGGTTCGATACCGGGATGTTCTTTTCGGCCGAAGCGTTACTTGAAGCCCAGGTCCCGGCCGACACGTTGTGTCTCGTGCTCGACGTGCATTTGCCCGGCATGACCGGCTTCGAGTTGTACGACCGACTGACTGCGACGCATCCACCGCGTCCCGTCATCTTCATGACCGCGTATGACGAGCCTGCTGCCAGGGCGCGATCGGTTGAGGTAAGAGCCGCCGCGTATCTCATCAAGCCCTTCGCCGGCAAGCGGCTAATCGAGTGCGTCGGCCGTGTGATGCGAGCGGGCGCCCACGATGAAGGAAAGCGCAAGAGCAGAGCGGATGACGAGCAAATCTAGAGGGTGCATCCATGGCTACCAGTAGGGGAAAGGAAATCAAAATGAACATCCAATCCAGCGCGCACAACAACCGACTCAGTACTGGAAGGCGGGTAGCTCATCCCAGTTCTTCGGAAGTCTTGCTCGTGCAAGCGAAAGAAAAATGGCTTATGCCTGCTCTTAGAACGTCACAAAATGGATCGCAGCATTGGCGGTCTGGCTGTTTGCAGCATCGCTGGCGTTTGCCCAGGCGCCGGCGAAGAAGCCCAACATCCTCTTCATCATGGGCGATGACATCGGCTGGATGCAGCCGAGCATCTACCATCAGGGACTGATGGTCGGCGAGACACCCAACATCGACCGGATCGGGCGAGAGGGTGCGAAGTTCATGACCTATTACGCCGAGCAAAGCTGCACGTCCGGGCGCACCGCCTTCTTCACCGGCATGACGCCGCTGCGCGCCGGCATGATCCCGCCGCAATTGCCCGGCAGCCCGTCCTTCCTGCAGCCCGGCACGCCGTCGCTTGCCAAGTTCCTGCTCGACCTCGGCTACACCACCGGCGAGTTCGGCAAGAACCATCTGGGCGACCACGCGGCGGCGCTGCCGACGGCGCACGGCTTCCAGGAATTCTGGGGTTACCTCTATCACCTGGACGCGATGCAGCAAGTGAGCTTCCCCGACATCAACAAGACCCCGACCGAGCAGGCCATCGTTCGGCCGTGCAAGAACACACCGGTGCCCGGCCTTGCCGAGGTCCCGGGCGCGGTGGATCCGAAGACGACCCTCTGCATGACGCCGCCGCGGCCGGTGCTCGCTTGCAAGTCTTCCGACGGCACGCAGAAGAACCAGACCTGTAGCGATCAGGGCCCGCTGACGCTGAAGCGCTCTGAAACCGTGGATGAGGAAATCTCGGCCAAGGTCATCGACTTTCTCGATCGCAACGATCCGAAAAAGACCAACAAGCCGTTCTTCGTCTGGTACAACCCGGCGCGCATGCACATCACCACCATGCTGTCGGACAAGTACAACGCGATGGTAGGTACGCCCGGCGGCAAGGACTGGGGCGCCAACGAAGCCGGCATGAAGCAGATGGACGACAACATCGGCTACGTGATGAAGAAGCTGGAGGATATGGGCCAGCTCGACAACACCATCGTCGTCTTCACCACCGACAACGGCGCCGAAGTCATCACCTACCCCGATGGCGGCAACACGCCCTTCAAGGGCGGCAAGCTGACCACCTGGGAAGGCGGCATGCGCGCGCCGTGCGTGATCCGCTGGCCGGGGCAAATCAAGCCGGGCACCGTCCTGAACGACATCTTCGCGTCGTACGACTGGCTGCCGACCTTTGTTGAAATTGCCGGTGGCGCCAAGGGCAACGACCTCAACGAGCAGATCATGGCGGGCAAGTACAAGGGCATCGTCAAGACCAAGCTTCAAGGGGTCAACCAGCTTGACTATCTGACCGGCAAGTCGGCGACGTCGGCACGCGATACGTTCTTCTACTACGGCGGCGCTGTTCCGTCGGCAGTGCGCTACAAGAACTGGAAGATCTATTTCGCGATGGCATCCGAGGCCGCGACCGGCGGCTTGTTGGGGGTCCATACCTTTCATTGGCCTTTGGTCAACAACATCAAGCGGGATCCGTTCGAGGGGTCCGTCGGCTTCCAACCGAGTTCCCTCATGGGCCAGAGCGGCGCACTTGCCGGACCCTATACCGCTTATATCTACGACTGGAACATCATTCCCATCGGCCAGGCGCTGTGGCTGGAGGAACTTGAGTCCTACGGACCGTACCCTGCGCTGCAGTCCCCGGCGTCGTACAGCCTGGCCCAGGTTCTCGTGCAGGTAAAGGAACAGATGGCGCGGACTCGCACCCGTGGAGACTAGGGCCGTCGCGAGTCAGAGACTCTGATTAGTCGTTACTAGTTTCGACAGGTGGGCGGCCCGAAAGGGCCGCCCTCGTTCTTCCTCGCTCCGAAGCTCACGCGCACTTCCGAGGCGCGGCGACACATCAACAATGGGCAAGCGCTCGCACCGGCGCGCGCTGCCATGTTCAAGGAGGCTCGAATGTCCCTTGCTCTAACTCTGTGGTTCATCTACGTCCCCTTGCTGCTGGCCCTCGTCCTGGCTCATGAGAAAGGAGGACAACATATGATCGCCGGCCATTACGCAACGGCTCTCGTCCCGTACGAACTGACGAGGAAGACCCAGCACACCTCGTTTTGGGTCTTTCTCGTTGCTGCGCAGTTTCTCGACCTCGCGATGCTGGTCTTCGTCTCGCTCGGAATCGAACAACTGCTTCCGAAGAACTTTCTGGACTTTGCCTTTGCATCCTCGAGTTCGAACATGTGGGTCACCCACGACATCCTTCCGGCCTTGGGGTGGTCTGTGGCGATCGGACTCTTGTTCTGGGCGTTCACGCGAAAGCGGGTCGTGGCAATTTGGTGCGGCGTGCTGGTTTTCGTCCACGAGATCTTCGACCTCCTCGTGGGGTACACGCACTACTGGACGGCGAAGACGCGATGCCCCTTGGATTGAATCTCTACCAAAGGGCTCCGGTGGTCGGACTCCTTATCGAGGCGGCGATATGCGCCGCGATCGTGGCGTGGTTCTGCTGGCGCCGAGAGAAAAACGGCACGCCCGTCTCCGGTCGATTGAAGTGGGGTCTCTACGCGGTCCTGGTAGGCGCGACCCTGTTGACGCTCCCGATCGCCACCCAATCCCTGAACGCCTGGTTCGGTCTTTGAAGTTATGCCCAACATGGAAAACACCATGAACAATGCGCCTGCCTCTACTCAACCCAACGTTCTGGTGGAACGACGCGGCCCTCTGACGTACGCCACGCAACAGAACTGGAAAGACATCCAGGCCTTTCTGCCTCAGCACCTGCAGCTCACCGCGGACACCGCGCCGCGTGAGGAGTGGTGGGATTGGGAGGGACACCGCATCCATCTCGACACCTATCGGAACTCCAACGCGAAGATCAAGGTGATCCTGTTTCACGGCGTCGGCACCAACGGTCGGCAGATGTCCACCATCCTCGGCGCTCCGCTCGCGAAGATGGGCTTCGAGTGCATCGCCTCGGACATGCCCGGCTACGGCGTCACGCAAGTGCGCGCCGGTGCGCTGGTGGCCTACGATGACTGGGTGCGGGCAGGCAGCGCGCTGATCGATGCTGAGCTTGCGCGCGATTCACGCCCGATCGTGCTCTATGGCCTCTCCGCGGGCGGCATGCTGACGTATCACGTCGCGGCGATGAAGCGGAAGGTCAAAGGCATCGTCGGCATGACGTTTCTCGACTCGCGCGTGGCGCGGGTGCGCCGTGAGACGTCGCTGAACGCCTTGATCGCGCTCGGAATCCCGCTGATTCACCTGATGGCTCGGATTCCCCTGCTGCGGCGGATCAAGATCCCGATGAGCCTGGCCAGCAAGATGTATGCGCTGGTGAACGATAGGGCCGCTCTGAAGGTCTTTATGCAGGACAAGTCGTCGGCCGGCAATTGGGCGTCGATGAAATTCCTCAGCTCCTACCTCGGCTATCAGCCCACGACTGAGCCGGAAGAGTTCGAGGTTTGTCCGATCCTGCTGACGCAGCCCGCCGCGGATCGCTGGACGCCGTTGCATCTAAGCGAGCTTTTCCTCGAGCGCGTCGGGCGAGTGACAACCCGCGTAGTCATGCTGGAGAACGCTGGCCACTATCCCTTGGAAGAGCCGGGACTGACGCAAATGCAGCAGGCCGTCTCTGCGTTCGCCAAGGACTGCGCAAAGGTCTGACATGCCAAACGAAAATCCGCTGTTAGTCACGCGCCACGGCTCCGTCATGTGTTTCAGCATCAATGACGCGCCGATCAATCGACTGAGCTTCGCCTATATCGACGCGCTGGAAGAGGCGCTTGAGCAGGCCGCGACCGATCCAAGCGTGCGTGCGCTCGTGTTCACTGCCGAAGGCGAGACCAACTTCTCGGTTGGCATGGACCTCAAGGAATTGATGCGCGAAGGTCCTGCTCGAGGCGGTTGGGACACGGTGTTTGACCAGCGCCTTCGCGTACTGGCGCGCATCGAATCGATGGGCAAACCATCGGTCGCAACCTTGTACGGCTACTGCCTGGGCGGTGGACTGGAGCTACCCCTGGCCTGCCATTTCCGCCTCGCGGCCGACGACGGCTGCCACATCGGCCTCCCCGAGATGGATCTGGGTACTGTGCCCGCCTGGGGTGGAACGGCGCGCCTGACGCGCTGCGTTGGCCGCGACCATGCGCTCGATATGGTGCTGCGCGCGCGCAAGATCGATGGTCCAGAGGCCTTGCGCATGGGACTGGTGCATTCCATCCACCCAATCGCTGAACTTAAGGCGGCCGCGATGGCCTTGGCTCAGGAACTGGCGGAGAAGGCGCCACTGGCCACTGCCGGTGCACTCCAGTGCATCGTCGGCGCCAACGACAGATCGCTGGAGGAAGGGCTGCGCGAAGAGCGGAGGGCCTTCCTGCGCTGCGCGGCGAGCAAGGACCAGGCCGAAGGCGCGCGTGCCTTCTTCGAAAAACGCAAGCCGGTGTTCACCGGGGCTTGAAAGGCGTTTCGGTGCTGAACTACTTCGATGGGGGCCATCCGCAACTTGCCCGGCGATCGGCAGATGCTCGAATACACCGGAGCGGGTGACGGTGCGCGGCTGATGATGCTCGTTCTGCACGACGACGCGACGCGCGAGTATGCGTACGGTCCGGCGCTGGGAATGCGCGACACCAAGGTCGGCGCGTTCACGCAGGCGCTCTACGACGAGGCCAATAAAGAGGGCTGGACTGTGATCAGCATGAAGAACGACTGGAAGAAGATTTTCGCGTTCGAGTAGTCCAGCGATCGGCGCGGCACACGTACTCAAACAAAAGGGAGTTTGCATGAAAGGCATGTTGACTAGGGTCCTAGCGCTATTGAGCGTCGCGCTTCTGTCGGGACTCGCGCAGGCGCAGGCGCAACAGAAACCGAACGTTCTGATCATCTGGGGCGACGACATCGGCTACTGGAACGTCAGCGCCTACAACCAGGGGATGATGGGTTACAAGACGCCCAACATCGATCGCATCGCGAAGGAGGGCGCGCTGTTCACCGACTGGTACGGGCAGCAAAGCTGCACCGCCGGCCGCGCCGCCTTCATCACCGGGCAGACGCCGTTTCGCACGGGTTTGCTGAAGGTCGGTCTGCCCGGCGCCAAGGAAGGGCTGCAGGCGCGCGACGTCACGATCGCCGATCTGCTCAAGGCGCAGGGTTACATGACCGGGCAGTTCGGCAAGAACCATCTGGGCGATCTCGACGCGCACCTGCCGACCGCGCACGGCTTCCAGGAGTTCATGGGTTCGCTGTACCACCTCAATGCCGAAGACGAACCCGAGCACGAGGACTATTTCAAGGATCCGGCATTGCGCAAGCGGTTCGGCACGCGCGGCGTAATCCACACCTACGCCAACCCGGACGGCACGCAGAAGATCGAGAGCACCGGTGCGCTCAACAAGAAGCGGATGGAGACTATCGACGACGAAGTCACCAAGGAAACGATCCGCTTTATGGCCGACGCGAAAAAGGCCGGCAAACCGTTCTTCCTCTGGTGGAATTCGACCCGCATGCACATCTGGACGCGGCTCAAGGAGTCGTCGCGCGGCAAAACGGGTTTCGGCATCTACCCGGATGGCATGGTCGAGCACGACGGGCATGTCGGCCAGTTGCTCGACGCATTGAAGGAGATGGGTTTCGATCAGAACACCATCGTGATGTACTCGACCGACAACGGCGCCGAGAAATTCACGTGGCCGGACGGCGGCACCTCACCGTTCCGCGGTGAGAAGAACACCAACTGGGAAGGCGGCTATCGCGTGCCGACATTCATCCGCTGGCCCGGCGTCATCAAGCCCGGCACCGTGCTCAACGACGTCTTCGCGCACGAGGACATGCTGCCGACGATCATGGCCGCCGCCGGCGTGCCTGACGTCAAGGAGCAGTTGAAGAAGGGCATGAAGGTCGGCAACAAGACCTTCAAGGTCCACCTCGACGGCTACAACATCACCGATGCGCTCGCCGGCAAGACGCCCAGTCCGCGCCACGAGTTCTTCTACTGGAACGACGACGGCAGTCTCGTCGGCCTGCGCTACGACCAGTGGAAGATCGTCTTCGCCGAGCAGAAGGCGCATGGCGCCGACGTCTGGCGCCAGCCATTCACGCCATTGCGCGCGCCCAAGATCTTCAATCTGCGGTCCGATCCGTTCGAGATCGGAGACGTAGAGGCCATGGACTGGAACCGCTGGTGGGCCGAGCACATTTTCCTGCTGGTGCCGGCGCAGCAGTACGTCGGCCAGTTTCTCGGCACGTTCAAGGAGTTTCCGCCAAGCCAGAAGCCCGGCAGCTTTTCGATCGACAGCGTGTTGGAGTCGCTGCAAACGGCTGGAGGCAACTGATTGTCGGACCCGTGGGCAGTCGCGAATGAAAGGGAGGAGGCGATAGAACCATGAAAAAATTCTTCAGCATCGTCGGTGTGCTTGTCGTGGTGGGCGCGGTAATCGGGGGAGTGCTCTACGTCACGTTCCCCGTGGCCATGACGACCTACGGCGGCATGGGACTCAACTTTCTCAGGTCGCTGTCGTCGCCGGCGGGAACGCTGACCATCGAGACGAATCCGGCCTACAAGGCGCCGGAAGCGGAGGGGTCCTCACCACCGCTGGCCGATGCGGCATGGCCCAACGCGGCAGTTGGCGACTGGCCTAGCTACAACCGGACTCCGACCTCGCAGCGCTTCTCGCCGCTCGACCAGATCAATGCGAAGAATGTCGGAAACTTGAAGGTCCTGTGCACCTACGACCTCGGCGTGTTCGCTGCCTTTGAATCCGGCCTGATCATGGTGAACAACGCGCTGATCGGTACCTCCGAGTACAACATCTTCTCCATCAACCCGGCTACATGCGCCGAGAACTGGCGCACACGTCTGGACTATCCCGGCGCGCTCCTGCCGGCCAACCGCGGCGCCGCCTACATGGACGGCCTGCTGTTTCGCGGCACGCAGGACTGTCGGGTGCTGGCCTTCGATTTCAAGACGGGCAAACAAGTGTGGGAGACAACGATCTGCGACACGAAACGTGGCGAGACAGTGCCGGCGGCGCCAATCGCCTGGAACGGCCTCGTCTACGTCGGCAATGCCGGCGGAGACTTCAAGGGTGGCAAGGGTCAGGTGTACGCGCTCGAGGGGAAGACCGGCAAGATCGTCTGGCAGTTCTTTCTGGTCCCCCAAGTTCAAGGCGACGTGGTTCGAGGCCCGGTAGGCAAGTCGCCGCTCGACGCGAAGTCCTGGAACAACGCGCCCGGCATTCCCATCAGCGGCGGCGGTGCCTGGACCTCATACACCCTCGATATCAAGAACGGGTTGCTGTACGTCCCAGGAGGCAATCCGGCGCCCGACTTCGCCTTGGGAGCACGCGAAGGCGAGAATCTCTTCACCGACTCGGTCGTGGTGCTCGACGCCAAGACGGGCGACTACAAGAACCACTTCAAGGTCGTGAAAAAGGACTGGCATGACTGGGACGTATCCAATCCACCTATCCTGCTTCAGACCATGGGCGGCAAACAGCTGATGGCGGTGGCGCCGAAGGATGGACACCTCTATGGCTACGATCTCGCCACCAAAAACCTGCTCTACCGGGTGCCGGTAACCACGGTCGAGAACGTCGAGGGCACTTTCGCCGTCGGCCAGAATGTTCATTTCTGTCCCGGTCCGGTGGGGGGCTCTGAATGGAACACCCCGGGTTTCGATCCGACCAGGAATCTGATCATCACCGGTACCGTCGACTGGTGCGATACCGTGACGATCAAAACTGACGAGAGAATGCGGTCGGTTGCCGTCGGGCAGCCCTGGACCGGAATGGCGACGTGGAATCCGATCAACATGTTCGGCAAGGAAGATCCCACTGACGGACACTGGGCCGGATGGATCTATGCCAGCGACGCCGACACCGGTGTCTGGAAATGGCGCGCCAAGTCCAACTATCCCATCGTCGCCGCCATCACACCGACAGCCGGTGGAATCGTGTTCTTCGCTGACCTCGGCGGCAATTTTTATGCGCTGGATTCGTCCACCGGCCAGAAACTCTGGGGGGAGCCGCTGGGAACCGGTGCTGGGATCGGAGGCGGCGTGATCACGTACACGGTGGATGGCGTGCAGAAAGTTGCCGTGGCTGACGGATTCACCCTGGTCGCATGGCCAACAAAGCCGAGGCACGCAAGGGTCGTAATCCTGGGGCTGGACGGCGGCGCCGCGAAGAAGTGATATGCGACACGCGGAAGCAGTTGTGGCTCAGATCGACCGGGAGCTAGCGCAGTTTGTCGATCGCCTCAAGAGTCCCGAGGCGCGCGAAGCCTTCACCGTGTTTGCCCAGAAGCGGTCACCTGATTTCTCGAAGATTCCAGCGTGAGCGGCAGAGAGTCAAACTGCACGGTGGCCGCTGACAACTCACCACGAAGAAGAATTGGTCCGCTGACAGGCTGCTTCTGAAAAGCGCGATCGTCTGCTCAGGGTCGGGTGCGTGAGTTCGACGCCGTGAGCAGCAGACATTCGATCGGCCATCTGCGCCGGTTGCGTCGGCATTGATAGAGCTGCCGCCCTCAAGCTTGCGTTGCACCGCGCCGGCGACGCGCTACGTCTGCAGTACCTTGAGACCGGTCGTCGATGTCGAGATGTCTCTGGCATCTGGGTGACCGCAATGTGGCCGAGACCGTGAGTTCAGGTCGCGGCCGCGAAAGACCGGACCCGCTGCTTATGGGGAGCTCTCCATAAGCAGCGCTGTACTAACCCGCTGACGCGGGACTGAAGCGCGGCGACCTCACTGCGTTGCGCGGCATTCCTCGTCACTGCGCTCGTGAATCTCCTTTGCGAAACGATATCGGTGCTGTTCGCAGCACCCATCTTCCTTTCGCAGCAGGAGGTTTGCCATGACGCCACTTCGCGAACGCATGTTGCAGGACATGGAGATCCGCAATTTCTCTCGTAACACCCAGCTTTCGTACCTGCAGCAAGTTTCCAGCTTTGCCAAGTACTTTCAACGTTCACCCGATGCACTCGGACCGGGTGAGATTCGCGCCTACCAGGTGTACATCACCAACGAGCGCAAGCTCGCCCCGGGAAGTCTGTCGATCATCGCCTCGGCACTGCGCTTCCTGTACAAGGTCACGCTCAAGCGCGACTGGGTCGATGCGGAGATCCCGCTACCGAAGGCACCGTTCAAACTGCCGGTGATCCTCAGCCCCGAGGAAGTCGCTCACTTTCTCGCCTCGGTTGCCAGCCGCAAACACCGCACGATTCTGACCACGGCCTACGCCGCTGGGCTACGCATTTCCGAGGTCACGCGGCTGAAGGTCACCGACATCGACAGTCAACGCATGATGCTGCGCGTCGAGCAGGGCAAAGGCCAGAAGGACCGCTACGTCATGCTCTCGCCGCAGTTGCTCGACATCCTGCGTGACTATTGGAGGGCCACACGGCCGACGCAGTGGCTATTTGCTGGCGATCTTCCGCGCCGGCCGATCAGCAAGCATGCCGTCGAACAGGCCTGCCAGAAGGCGCATCGCTTCTCGGGGATCAAGAAGCCGATCACGCCGCATTCTCTGCGTCACGCCTTTGCCACCCACCTGCTCGAATCCGGCACCGACGTGCGCCGGATTCAACTGCTCATGGGCCATCGCAGCCTGGCGACGACCGCGCGCTATCTGAAGGTTGCGACCACGACCGTGTGCGCAACCACGAGTCCCTTTGACCTGCTGCCCCGACCCGAGCCGATTCCGCCGCCACCGTCTCCGCCGACCTACTTCTGACGGGCGCAGCAGTGGCCGCCGCGTCGCTGGAAGTGGCGGACATCTTCCGTCGCTTCGGGCCCGCTTTCCGTCAAGCACATGCCGATTCGCTCGGCCGTGGGCAGCTGCGCGCCATGCGCGCAATCGAACTGTGCCGCACCGCCGCCCTCGGCGGCCACGTCGAGCAGTGCGACGCCTGCGGGCACCGGCGCATCACCTACAACTCGTGCCGGCATCGGGCGTGTCCGAAGTGCCAATCGCTCGCCCGCGCGCAGTGGCTCGAGGACCGGCAAGCCGAACTGCTCGAGGTCGAGTACTTCCACGTCGTCTTTACGGTTCCCGAGCCGATCGCCCCGATTGCCTACCAGAACAAGCGGCTCGTGTACGACCTGCTCTTTCACGCGAGCGCCGAAACGCTGCGCACCATCGCCGCCGATCGGCAGCACCTGGGCGCCGAGATCGGCTTCCTCGCGATCCTGCACACCTGGGGACAGAACCTGCTGCACCATCCTCACGTGCATTGCGTGGTACCAGGCGGCGGCATCGCGCCCGATGGCGAGCACTGGATCGCCTGCCGCCCCGGCTTCTTTCTCCCCGTGCGGGTTCTGTCGCGCCTGTTCCGACGGCTGTTTCTCGAACAGCTGCACGAAGCCTTCCATGCCGGCCAACTGCGCTTCGACGGACAGCTCGAGCCGCTGCGCGCGGCCGATGCCTTCCGCGCCTACCTCGCGCCCACCGCGCAAGCCGAGTGGGTCGTCTATGCGAAGCCGCCGTTCGGTGGTCCGCGCCAAGTCCTCAACTACCTCGGCCGCTACACGCACCGTGTCGCTATCTCGAACAACCGCTTGATCAAGCTTGAGCAGCAGCGCGTCACGTTCTCCTGGAAAGACTACAAACACGACGCCGCGCAGCGCACGATGACACTCGATGCCGATGAGTTCATCCGGCGTTTCCTGCTGCACGTTCTGCCGAACGGTCTGCAGCACATCCGGCACTACGGCTTCCTCGCCAACCGCTACCGACAAACCAAGCTCGCGCTGTGTCGCCAACTCCTGCGTGCGCCAGCGCTACCGCCACCGGTCCAAGACTCCAGCGCCAAGGAGGACTACCGCGACCTCTACCTCAGGCTCACCGGCAAATCACTGCGCGACTGCCCCATCTGTGGCAATGGGCACATGGTCTGCATCGAGACTTTCGCGGCCGGATCACTCGTGCACGCACGTTCGCCGCCGCACTCGCTCTGATGTTGCCCACCTTCCCGCTCATCGAGTCGCGCCACGATCGCTGCTCCGCATTCAGGCCGGCGTTGCCATCGGCGCGCACTCGTCGCACCGTCAACCTGCGCTGCGCCGTCGGATGCATACTCTGCCCGCACGGTCCCCCGCTCTCGGCAGTGCGACAACGCGCGCCCCCATCTCGTCTGCCCCCTGCGCCGCGGTAGCCTCACAGCGACGCACCTCGCCCTGATTCAACGCCCATAGCGCCGACACCGAGCCAGCGGCTTAGTACACGCGATTTTTGGTTCACCGCCGCGGCGACCAGCACCGTACCGCTGAGCGCATACCGAGCCGCCGCGACGCTGAACCAAAAATCCTCTGCTTTATGCACAGGCCCCAGTTATGAACAGTTGTCGCGAGCAACTGGCCTGAGGGCCACGATTTTCCTGCACGCTTGGTCGCTGCGATGCTGTTGAACTGGACATAAGCCCGGCGCTGGCGCAGGGATGGTGATCTCACAACTGGAGATCACCATGGATTCGATCAGTTCGCTTCACCCGATGGCCAGGGCCTGGCTGCTTGACGGCCCGCTGTCGGCGCACGTCGACGCTTTCCAGGCGTTGCTCGAGCGTGGCCGGTACGCCGAAGGAGGCATGGACAAGGGCCTGCGCGCCTTGGCGCACTTCGCCCATTGGATGACGCGGTGTCGACTGTCGGCCGAGCAGATCGACGAGGCCCTCGTCGAGCAGTTCCTGGACTTCCACCTGCCGCGCTGCGACTGCCACGCCGCGGCCTCGCGCGCACACGGCGACCTGAGCGCGAACCTTTCCCACCTGTTGACGTCGCTGCGAGAGCAGCGCGTCATCTTGGAGCTGCCCGGGCCCAGTGGCCCCATTGCGGACGAACTGCATCGCTATAACGTGCACATGCGCGACGCCCGCGGCTTGGCGATCGGCACGCGGGAGCATCGACTGGCAACAGTGAGCCGGCTGCTTCTGCGCAAGTTCGGCGGCAGGGATGTCGCCATCGGCGAGTTGCAGCCAGAAGACGTGCGCGGCTTCATCGCAACTGAGCTGACGCGAGTGAACAGCGTCTCGCACGCCAGCGCGCTGGCGGCTGCACTGCGGGCCTACTTCCGTTACCGCGCCACCTGCGGCGATGCCTTGCATGCCTTGCTCGGTGTCATCTCCTCGCCGGCGCGCTGGAGCCTGGCGTCGCTGCCGCGCGCCCTCACAACTGAGCAGGTGCAGCGACTACTGGCGCATTGCGCCCAAGCGCAGCCGACGCCACTGCGCGCGCTGGCCATGGTGCGCCTGGTGCTGGACCTCGGCTTGCGGGTCGGCGAGATCGCACGACTGGAACTGGCCGACTTCGACTGGCGCACAGGCACGCTGACCTTGAAGCACACGAAGTCCCGTAGGCAGGATCTTCTGCCGCTACCGGCAGCCACCGGACAAGCGCTGGCCGAGTACATGCGGCACGAACGGCCGACGAGCTCGCTACCAACTCTATTTCTGCGCCGGTTGGCGCCGCACGACAAGCCTATCGGCGTGGACGCGGTGCGAAGCGTAATCGGCAACGCGCTGCGCAGCGCCGGCATCGCCCATTCCAACTGTCACTCGTTGCGCCACACGCTGGCGTGCCGTCTGGTCAACAGTGGCAGCTCGATCAAGGAGGTGGCCGACGTGCTGCGGCATCGATCGATGAACACCTCGTTGATCTACGCCAAGCTCGACTTGCAGCTACTCGCCGAGGTAGCCCTGCCTTGGCCTGGGAGCGCAGCATGAGCGCGCAATCAGGCTTCGCCAGCGACCTCAGCTCCAGGGTGGAGCAGTACCTCGACGAGCGTCGGCTTCTGGGGTTCAAGCTTTGCTCTGCCGACAACATCTTGCGCAGCTTCGCCCGCTTCGTCACCGATGCAAGCCACGCAGGCCCGCTGAAGGTGGATGTGATGGCGCAGTGGGCCCTTCAGGTACAGCCGAGGTACCTCGTGGACGGCCGGCCCAATGGCGACACGGCGGCGCGCCGCCTGGCCAGACTTCGTCCGTTCATGCGCTGGCTGCAGCAGTTCGAGCCAGCCACCGAAGTTCCGGACGACACCAGCTTCGGGCCAATCCCTGGCCGCGTGACGCCGCACATCTATCGCGAGGCCGAGATCGTTGCATTGCTCGGAGCCGCTCGCCAACTCGGGCCCGCCGATGGTCTGCGAGCCGCCACGTACGCGACGCTGTTCGGGCTGATCGCCTCGACCGGGCTGCGGATCTCGGAAGCTCTCGGCCTGAGCGATCTAGACGTGGATCTGGACGGCGGCATCCTGACCATACGGCAGACCAAGTTCGGCAAGTCTCGCCTGGTGCCGCTGCACCCGAGCGTGGTCGGTCCGTTGGCAGCCTACCGAGCGCTGCGCCGCCAGTTCGTGCACCCGACGCCGTGCGCGACGTTCTTCGTCAGCTCGCGCGGTGTACGCCGCGGTGACCCTCTGGGCGACAGGCAGGTCCATCGGACGTTCATCCAGTTGCGCGAGCAACTGGGCTGGATCGATAGAGGCGCGCATGGCCAGCCTCGTGTCCACGACCTGCGCCACAGCTTCGCCGTGAGGCGGCTCACCTTGTGGCACGAGCAGGGCGCAGATGTCGACCAACGCATGCTGGCGCTGTCCACGTACATGGGTCACATCGAGATCTCCAGCACCTATTGGTACCTAAGCGCAGTGCCCGAGCTCATGGCATTGGCCGGCGCTCGGTTCGAGCGCTTCGCTGATGTCGCGGAGTACGACGATGAGTAGCCCCAACGAACGCAAGCTGGCACCGCCGAGCTTCGCTGCGCTGGTGCAGGCGTTCTTCGCCGAGCACCTGACCCAGCAGCGCGCGTTGAGCACGTGCACCGTAGCGGCCTACCGCGATGCGTTCTTGCTGTTCCTGGACTTCGCCCAGGCGCGGCTGCACAAGGCGCCCACGGCAATGCAGCTTATGGACGTGACGCCCCCGCTCATCCTGGCCTTCCTCGACCATCTGGAGAGTCAGCGGCACAACGCGGTGCGCAGCCGCAATGCGCGGCTGGCCGCGCTGCGCACGTTCCTGAAGTTCGCTGCGCGCCGGGACGTGACGGCGCTGCACATCGTCGAGCAGGCGCTGGGCGTGCCGATGAAGCGCTTTGAGCGGCCCATGCTCGGCTTCCTGACACGGGAGGAGATGCTGGCAGTGATCGGTAAGCCCGGTGTGGGATGGGTCAGTCAGCGCGACGGCCTGCTGCTGAGCCTCCTGTACAACACCGGCGCGCGGGTGTCGGAGGTGATCGGCGTGAAGCTGGCCGATGTCGTGCTTGACCCCGTCGCTTGCGTGCACCTGCATGGCAAGGGACGCAAGCAACGCTCGGTGCCGCTGTGGCGTTCTACGGTCAAGGTGATCCGTGCCTGGCTGCGCCTCAATCCTGACCTGGGCCCGACCTCAGCGCTGCTGCCCAACCGCGGCGGCCAGGCGATGACTCGATCCAATGTGACGCAGCGGCTGGCGCTGGCCGTGCAGGCTGCTGCGCGATCGATGCCCAGCCTGGCCGGCAGGGCGATCTCTCCTCACACCCTGCGTCACTCCACAGCAATGCATCTGCTGCAGTCGGGCGTGGACATCAGCGTGATCGCGATGTGGCTCGGCCACGAGAGCCCCACCACGACGCACCAGTACGTCGAGGCCGACCTTGCCATGAAGGAGAAGGCGCTGTCCCGCCTTCAGGATCCAAACGCCGTCGCGCGCCGCTTCCGAGCGGATGACTCGCTGTTGGACTTCCTCAAGACACTGTGACTATGCGCATCACACCGGCGCTTCGGCTTGCCCTCTCACGAGGGCAACGCCCCCTCCTAGCCGCTCCAGCTGTTCATAACTGGGGCCTGTGCATAACGCTGCATTGCTGTCGCTCGTCGTTCTGACGTGACCGGCAGCAACGGGTCGACTCCCAGCCGGATCCTGAAAATGGCTCGCGTGTTGGTGGACCCAAGCAGGAGGCGATGGTCCGCTCGGACGGGCGGATCATCGCCGTTTCAGCATTCGCCGGCACCGGAAAGACGACGACGCTGGTGCGCTTCGCGCGCGCACGGCCGACGCGGAAAATCCTCTATCTTGCCTTCATCCAAGCGTGTTTCATCGCGCCTGCCGCTGGGTCAGCGATTGACAGTTACGGTGTCACACTCGCATCTAAGCATTAGTAATGCGCGTCGCGCTGAAGGTCAAGGCCCGTTGTCGGATGATCTGCACTAGCCTGGCTGCCGACCGTCGGGTAAATCCCGCCTCTGGACATAGCGCGGAAGCGGCCCAAATTGCGGACGCTAAAGAGTACAGCAGCGAAGACCACAGGACGACGTCGCTAAGCTTTGAGTTCCCACTAACGTTTACGACCCCGACAATTAGTACGGACAGTGCTACTGAACCCATGTACGTGAATACGAACGCCACTATCTGTGAAGTAAGGCGGGCTAAGCGGCTCCGCTCAAGGAAGATGATCTCCTCCGGCTCCTTACGCGATGAATTCCCCTTGGCTCCGCGAATCGCAAGCTCCTCGAACCGAACGGTCTTCTCGGAAAGCCCCGGTTCACTCAGTAGTTCTATCTCCCGTGAGAGACCGGGGGACCGATGCGACGTGTCAATTACTACCAGATTGGCCGCGCGAGCCAAGCGGTTGACATCCTCTGCCCAACGCTGATCGGTGCTTTCGAGATAGATAGGAACAGAATGGAAGGGGTGGCGAAAGCTAAACCCGGCAACCGCGAGAGTCATCGGATCCCAAGAGGCCATGACTGCCTCGGGCGAAGCCAGCAGCGCGACCCGCGACCGGATGCCAGCCCCGCGGACCAGAATCCCTAAGGCAGCCGAGTCAGAAACTGATCCAAAGGATCGCAGAAAGAGTATGGAAGCCTTGGAAGTCCATGCCGTCGGATTGTCGTGGAAACGAAGTAGCTTGCTCAGTCCCCAGGTCACGCATGTTGAGAAAAGTAAGAGCACGCAGCAGCCCATGAGTTCTATGGCGTCCGCAAAGTGAATTATCGCCGCGGGCCAGTTTCCAGATGGAAGCATCAAGCCCCAAAACAGGCTCGATCCCCACGCTGTCAGGACGATGCAGATTGCCAGCATGGTTACCAGAGCACACCACAGGAATCGAAGAGCACCTACTTGCTGATCTCCTGAAGCATTAAGAGGAAATGCCCGAGCTAGAAATCGATAAGCAAGAGGCCCCAACATCGGAGCCAGGGCAACAACTAGAACTGCTAAGCAGATGGCCGCCGCGATGTAGTACTCGCCGGCTATGAGCCAGAAGAGGAGCACTGCAGCGCCGAAGCAAAACACAACGACAGCACCGGCGATGGGAAGAAGGCTGAGGAGCACGAAACTCATGATCCGCCAGCGACTAACTCGTCTAGATCGGTCGCGCTCTGCCATACGTGCAGATTCGACTGTTTAGTATGACCGCCACCAATTCATCTGATAAGGCGGATAAATTTTCCCAACGTAACGGCGCGATCTTACTCATTCGGATGGTCCCGACCGTGGGATGATGAAAGTCGTATTAGGAGCCGCGCGCGCTGCGCGGTTCGACGTCGTCGCCCATCAGCGTCGTGAGGATCTGATCAGCGCCGATCCCGTCCTAGATCTGCACCCTAGGCATGCGCCGCACGGCCCAGTCGACGTTGGGGTCAGTGACGGAATTGTTCCTTCACCAAGGCGAGGGCCGCGCGGATTAACAACCTGCTCCCCTCAGTTGGCGCTATATCCTCTGTGCACCGCGGCGCCGCTTGAGCACGGGGTAGCCCGAATCAGGGCGCATCCCGTCGTGACTTCAAGGTTGGCGAATGCAACTGCGATGGTCAGCTCACTCGCGGTTGCATCTCGATGCGCCAGATAGCAGCGGCCTACCTTCATGGCGGATTAACTGGCGGATCTGAAGGCTGGTGTGCCGCGGAGCCACTATTCATGCGGACTTGACAAGAGTCCGTCTCCGCCAATGACAGCATCTTTGCGGCTTTCGGTTGAGCTGCGCCTTTCTACCTACACGCCCACCGGTAGCGGTCGTAGTGGGGCGGCAGGCGCATGATTGTCGATTTCGATCCGTTGGAGCAGATATGCGTTGGCCACCCGTCAATCTCCCGCCCCTTGAACTCGATTGGTCGTCATGTGACGGCGAAATTCTGCTCGACAAACCAGGGAACCTTTCAGCGTATATCGTCGGTCGGATTCGCGCACTTGGGCCAATTCCTGCACCGACCATATCCTGTTTCGTGCCGGACGGATGTGAAGTCCGCGTTCTTGCGTCGTGGGCTTGGGCAGATGCGGTAAGGCGGTTTTCATCAAGTTCATACGCAGTCGCGACCGATTCGACAGACACTTCTCCCCTAGAGCCAAGACCGAGCGTGGCGCCGCAACAAGGCGAAGTTTGATCGGAGCGACTCCGGTCCGATTGATCCCAAGCGCGGCTTCGGTCTTGCACTCGGCGAAGAGAACATGCTCTACCTGCAACGCTTCAGCTCGACTCTTCGATGCGAAGCAGTCGACCCTTTCGATCGAAAAATCGACGCTTGAGTCTCAACGACACGCGCTCCGCGACGACGGCGACCTGAAGTTGCCCGGAGCACCCTGGGTGGCTCATTCCGATCGATGCAGGTGTTCCAGGCACTAGGCCATTGCTTGCTGGTGTGGTTGCTGCCGGCAATGGCTTGCATTCGCAGCTTCCGCAACGAAGGCATTTCGGGTCATCGAGCCGTTGAAGAATGCGTTGATCGCGCGCGCATGCGATGTTGCGCTCGGCACGCGACAGGTGTCCCAGGCCGAGGACACGTGCCGAGGCAGTTCGGCGAGGCAGGCTCTAAAGTCCCAGCGCTTTTAGCTGGAGATCGTTCCACCTCTGATCAACCGCAAGCAGAGCCATCGCTACCTGGGCTCGCGGAACGGGATGCACTGCTGTCGCCGGTGCGCCGGATTCGTAAGGCATCCTGTCGAACTCTGTTCCGATAGTCCACGTCTTCCCGTCGTCGAAGCGCACGACGGGTGGCGATAGGTAGGCGAGCAAATCCGGCCAACGGCTTGTGGTCATGCCACAGCAGCCGAGGAGAAAGTCCATCGTCCACAGGGCTCGCATCGCCGCGGGCATGTTCTCGGGCCCAATGAGAAAGTCCTTCGGTCGATGCGCCGTAATATGGTCGCATGCCTGGGACAGCAGTGTGTGAGAAAGGCGGTAGCCGACATGATGACCATACAAGGGGCTCTCGTGCATCGCTGCTTGTCCCGTCAGAAACTCGGTATCAAAGAGCTCCTTATGCAGCCGTAAGGCCTCAACAAGCAGGTCGAAATACAACGCTCGCCACGCGATTTCTATCGGCTGGTTCCGCACAAGCTGAATCTTTGGTGTCACACGCTTCAGCATCGCTAAGTAGAACTTCACCGGGGAGTTGCTATGAAGCGCGAAGTGGGCACACAGAGGAAAAAGCGCGCCGGCTACGAGGTCGTTGGTGGCGTCCTGCAGCGTCAAGTACGGCAAGGCATACCGGCCGGCGGCCATTCGCATCGCCAGATCAAGGCTCAGGCTTGAATAGCCTACCCCTCGACCCGATTCGTCAACGTGGTGCCAGATCTTCCCTTCTGCCTTCAATTTGTCGTAGTGGTCTCGTGTCAGCACTTCACTGGTATCGCGGTGGGGGTCGTCGAGTTCCAATTCAATTAGGCTTGGCGGCCCCAACGCATGCACGTCCCAGACGCGCGCGTGACACTCCATAAGATCGTGCGCACTGAAGCCGGCGCCCTTGTCAGGCGCCAGAAACTGTCTGCGCAGCGGGCCGGGCGAAGCGACCTCACCGGTGGCGTCGAATCTGCATAGCCGGGTCCAATCCTCCTCGACCAGATGGATCAGATGGGCGTGACCGATGAATTGCCAGTAGTGAACGGTCTCGTGAAAGATTTGGCGGGACAGTGTTGGACGCCAGTCGGCTGGACCCGTGAGCGCGAACGGATGGGGCTGCGTCCACTGCTCGCCGATGTCGACGGTCATCGACACTGGCACGTAGCGGCTGCGTGCCGCCACGACTCACCCCACTGATTTCGCTGCGCCACCTACTGTCCCGGACGACGGTAGAAGCGACTTCAACTGATCCTGGATCTTGTCGATCTCTGACGGCGAGAAGGGCGTCAGCGATTTGTCCGGCGCCTTGAGAATCACCTTTGATGCCCGCCCGACATCGAGTCTCGTGCACACAACCGAATCGCCTGACAGGTCGATCACCGCAATTTCGCGGCCCTTAAGGTCGAGCACGAGCTCCTTAACATATCGCAGCAACAACCCTGTGGCCAACGCGACGGTAACGACCGTTAGTGGCTCAAACTGAGCGTCGCCAAAAAGATCTACGAATTCGGGCTCCGGCACAAACGGGGCCGTGAACTTGACTTGCCCGCCGTCTTCGGCGGCCTGCTTGGCGAAGGATTTCGCGATACCTTCGCCGCAAACCCACTCAAGGGTGATCGTAGTCGTTTCGCCCATGACGTCCTCCCTCACACTCCTTCCTTGCTGCAGATTGTTGGTGCCAACCTATCTATAAACGCTCGCCAGCACGAGCAAGCGGCGCACACGGCAGCTGCGGCGCCGGCGACGCACATGCCAATGACTGTGCCGAGCACAGCGCGAGAAGACCCAACATCGCCAGCTTCATCCACCCTCCGCAAGTGAGAAGGAGACGATCGCTCATTTAGTGAGTTTCAGTATAGAAAGTCCACATCCTGAGTCAACGTGAATGTCCGTAGGCCGTCAGAAGCTTGGCATCTGCCAAGGAGGAGCAAGTGAGCCGTGTTCCACCGCTGCGGAACTTCCCTCTCGTCGAGTTGGCGGCCGCCCTCGCGAACGCGCATGGCCTTCACTGCTTGTGACTGACGGGCCGGGGTTCTTGCGGCAAATGCCTTGCTGCATCAGTTCGGGAGCCATGATGTTGCGTGTTCCTGGACTTTGTCCGCGACTGCACGGCCAGGTATGGCATCGTTCTGTTGTCGCTTACTCGCCGCGGTCGGTCCAACCCAAGAAGCCAGGGAGGTTGCTGTCGTGGCCTGCGTCGCTTCGCGGGGCGTGTTTCCGACGCGCCAGTATCCCTATCGCGCCAGGGTACCGGGGCGGCTCTCTCCGATGAGCTCGATCCGCTTGTTGCGATCGCTCCTGAGGTGGTGGGTCCGATTCGTGTTGGGTAGGGACACCGAGCCCGAGGTCTTGGATCCGAAAGACGAGTGCTGTACTGCCGATGCGCGCACGCAATGGTGCCGCAGCTGGCTACCGCGAGTCGGTCAAGTGTCGGAAATTCACCATGGCGTTCCGATCGGTGCGGAATAGAAACAGCGCCGGGACTGGCACCCCGTGACCCAGCACAAAGACCTGGATCATCGTCAGTGGTTAGGTCGAACTGAACGCAAACGGGCCGAGCGCCTTCCCGGGCCGGTCGCGTTGGTTCGAAGCGAGCGTGCAGTCGACGCCCTCCTCGCCCTAGGCCTAATTCACGGCGAAGGGCGCCGGACCGACCGGCGCTTCGGACGGGTCACAGCTCGCTCCGTCTGCGTAACGCACAGCGCAACTTGGCGAAGCGACCAGACACGCCCGCCGCGGGCTGCCACCGCCGAGTCACAGACCTAATGCGTTGACTCATAAGCCCGCGAGCGGCTTGCGCCTCTTCATCCCAGATGCTTGGGACTTCGTTGTGATGCGTATTGACAGCGGCTGAGCCGAGGGTGATTCTGCATATCCTTTTCGTCGAAAGGGAGTTAGCCATGGCAATTGAAAAGGAGAAGTCCGAGGAGAGAACACTTGAAATGCGTCTCGCTGCCATTGAGGACAAGCTGCAGCAGATGGACATCAGCGAGGAGGATATGCGAACCTACCAGCGCGTCGCGCAGAGGCTGGGCGCCGGCGGAAGCGTCGCGGCGGGTTGCATCGTGGATTGCATCGGGGGCTGCGTTAACGAATGCGGCATCCGCGCTCGTTTCCGCGGCACTCCCATTACGCGCTATCGTCAACGCTTTGTCTGCGAGTGCAACGAGTGCTCGCCGCCCTGCTGGAGCAGCGGAGGAGCAGGCGGAGGATGGGGCGGCGGATTTGAGAATCTTGGCGGTTGATCCGTCTGGCGCGCTTACTGCTCACAGTCCAACCCTCCACAACGGCGTGTCGCATGGTGGACGTCGTCCTCGCCGTATTGCCGTTTGCAGATGTGGACCGCCCCGCTATCGGCGTCAGTCTCCTAAAGGCTGAGGCCGAGCAGCGGGGCCACGGCGCCTGCGTTGAATACCTGAATATTGGATTCGCGGAGCGCATCGGCTTAACGACGTACAACCTCATATCGGAAGGTCTGCCCAGCGAATCTCTGATTGGGGAATGGTTCTTTGCCGACGGCGTGTTCCGCGACTCGCTTCCGCCTGAGCAGGAGTACTTGGCGAAGATCCTGGCGCGCTATGCGGACCCGACCACGATTGCCAGCATCCGTGCCGCGCGCAGTGCGCGCGCGGCGTTTGCCGATCAGTGCGCGGAACAGATTCTCCGGCACAAGCCGTCTGTTGTCGGCTTTACGACCACGTTTCACCAGACTTGCGCATGCCTTCTGGTTGCGCAACGTCTAAAGGCCTCGCCCACTCCTCCCGTTGTCATCTTTGGGGGAGCGAATTGCGAAGGCGAAATGGGCCTCCAGATGATTCGCTCCTTCCCCTGGATCGACTTCGTCTGCACGCGCGAAGGCGATGAAGCGTTTCCGGAGTTCCTGGACTGGCTGCTGCGGCAGGGGCAACGGGGACCGCCGCCACTGGGAATTTTGCAACGGGGCGTTTCGAACGACCTCAGCCTGCCGCCGATCGTCCACAACATGGACGGGCTGCCGCTGCCGGACTATGTCGATTATTTCCAGCGGATCCAGCCGGTGCCGTTTCGTGAGGAACTGGAAATCGAGCTCCCGGTCGAGACCGCCCGCGGTTGTTGGTGGGGCGCGCTGCATCACTGCACCTTCTGCGGACTCAACGGCGACACGATGGGTTTTCGCAGCAAATCGCCGCAACGGGTGATCAACGAGTTTGCTGCGTTGTCGGATCGGTACGGCGTTGCGCGGCTGAACTGCGTCGACAATATTCTCGAGCACAAATACATCGAGACAGTATTCCCTGCCTTGGCAAGCAGCGGGCGCAAGCTACAGCTCTTCTTCGAGGTGAAAGCCAATCTCAAGCTGGCTCAACTGAAGACGCTCCATGACGGTGGGGTGCGAATGATTCAGCCAGGAATCGAAAGTTTCAGTGACAAGGTGCTTGCCCTGATGGACAAGGGTTGCACTGGCGCGCAGAACATTCAGTTGCTTCGCTGGTGCGATGAAGTCGGCATCACTCCCCTTTCGGAACCTCCTTGCCGGGTTCCCTGGCGAGGACCCGCAAGAATATGAACGGATGGCTGAGTTCGTGCCCACCCTGGTGCATCTGCCGCCGCCAACTTCGTGTGCTCCGATTCGACTCGATCGCTTCAGCCCGCTGTTTGTCCGTGGGCGCGAGGCCGGCATCGAAAATGTTCGACCAACGACCGCCTACTACTACGTCTACCCGCTCGGCCGGCGTGAGCTTGCCCGGCTGGCCTACTTCTTCGACTTTGACTATTCCGACCGCCGCAAGCCGGAGACTTACCTCAGCCGGGTCAGAAACGAAATCGGACAATGGCTGAAGTCGCATTCCGGCGAAGCCGGTTCACGGCCTCAACTTGATGCCGACTGGTCCACGCCCGACGAAGTTGCTATCCGCGACTCGAGACCGTGCGCGACGCAGCCCGTGCATGACTTGAGGGGAACCGAGGCACGTGTCTTGCGCGTTTGCGACACGGCGCGAAGCAGCGCCGGACTGGCTCGCGAGCTCTCAGACGAGTCTGCGCAGGCGTTGGGAAGTGCGCTGGAGGCACTGCAAGGCAAGCGACTCCTGTTGAACCTCAACGGGCGCTTTGTCTGCTTGCCGGTTTTCCGCCGTGGCAACCTCAGTCGCAGGAACAGGTAAAGCATGTCGATGCTCGCAACACTGAAGCTGCGCCTGCCTAGCTATTTCTATGTGCGAGCTCTGCCTCCCGACGAAAGCGGAGTCGAGGTTCTTCATGTCGTCTCCGAGCGTCGCCAGATAAGACTCAAGGGCCATTCCTTCCGCGAATTTCGGAGCCGAGTCGTTCCGTTGCTCGACGGTACGCGAACGGTCGGAGAGATTAGTTCGCAAGTGGCCGACGTCTTCTCGACCAAGGACCTCGAAGGCGCCCTCGAAGTGATGCTAGACAATCAGATCGTCGAAGTCGTCGAAGGGGAAGCTGAAAGCGCGGCCGACCTGGAGCCGCAACTCAACTTTTTCCGCGAGGTCGGTCCGCATGGGATCGCCGCGCAAGACCGCCTCAAGCAGGCGAAAGTCGTGGTAGTTGGTTTAAGTGGCCCGGGCGCATATGTCGCCGAGGCGCTGGCGTCTGCCGGTGTCGGGCGCCTCGTGTGCGCTGATGCGCTACCGGTCACAGCAGCCGACGTCTATCTCAGCCCTTCGTTTGCAAGCGCGGAGATAGGAAAGAACCGCGCACAAGTTCTCGTCGATCGTGCGATGCGCAGAAACCCCCGAGCGACGGTCGAGGCGAACTCCGGTCCGCTGTCGACCGATGAGGAGATCGGGCGGTTGGTTGCGGGGGCGGATTTTGCCGTTTGCGCCGCTGATGCGGCGCAAACCAACGTGTTCTACCGCCTGAATCGCGTAAGCCTGCAAACAGGTCTGGCATGGACGGCGTGTCGGTCATCGGCATTCGAGATCATCGTCGGACCCACCGTATACCCGGGTGAGACGGCTTGCTACATGTGCTATCGGATGCGGTCTGTCGCGTGCGCGACTGACCCCGGTGAGGAACTGGCGTTTCAGCAGTTCCTCGATAGTCGAAAGGCCGACGACTCAGGCCGTCGCGAGAACTTGTGCATCTCGGCAGCGCTGGCGGGAAATCTTGTCGCCATGGAAGTCATCAAGCACCTGACGGCGGTCGGCTCGGTGACATCGAAGGGTCGCATCGTGGTCGTTGACCCGTTGGAACTCAGCTGCGAGAAGCATCAGGTGCTACGCAAGCCTTGGTGCCCGGCTTGCAAGGCTTCGGTCTAATGCTGCTGCTTCAGCAAAGCGGGCTCGATCCCAAGCTCGCCGCCTTGATCAGCCCTAAGGTTGGACTCATTCGTCAGCTCGACCGGCCGTGGCGTGGTGTCGGTGAGCCCAATCCGCCGGTCGTTTATCAGGCGCTGCTGTCGCATTTCGACTTTCGGGAAGGCAAGATCAACGAGCGCGGGGCAGCGGGCAAAGGCCGCACCGACCTTGAAGCGATGACCGCGGCGATCGGCGAAGCCGTCGAGCGCTACTGCGCCTACCATGTCGATACGACCCTCGTCACCCGGGCCCGTGCCGAAGAGCTTGCGGGATCTGTCATTACTCCAGAAGAGTGCGTTCTCTATTCGGAGTCGCAGTACAACACACCCGATTTTGCGTGGGCCCGGTGGTCTGCCGGGCAGGAACTCGCATGGATCAGGATGCGCGAACTGCCCGGTGGCCAGGATGTCTTCGCGCCGGCCCATCTCGTTTACATGGGACTCACGCCCGACGACCCCGCCGAGAACCTTTGTCCTTCCACGTCGAACGGATTGGCAGCGGGACCAAGTGTGGACTTCGCGCTACTTCGTGGTCTGTTGGAGCTAGTCGAGCGCGATCATTTCGTGATCACCTGGCTGAATCGCGTCCAAGCGCCAGAGGTGACGTTTACGGGTGCCCCTTCACTCGCCTCGTCGATCATCGAACACTATGCAAGATTCAAGGTACAGGCTCGCGTCTTTAGCCTGAAGCTTGACCTGCCGGTGCACGTGATGATGGCCGTTGCTCTGCTGAAGGAAGGTGACGGGCCCGCCGCGGTGGTCGGACTTGGCTCCGATCTGGATCCGGCCAAGGCCGCCGAAAAGGCTCTGTTTGAGGTTTGCCAGGTTCGCCCGGGCGAATGCAGGCGCTACATCGACGATCCGCCTGCCGCGCGCCTAACGAGGTACCAAGACGTTCGGAAGCTTGAGGACCATAGCGGCTACTTTGCAATTCGAGAGCATCTGAATGAGCTTGGTTTTCTGCTTGAGCGCGGACGCAAGGTGGAGTTGGCTGCCTTGGAGAACCACGCGACGGAGTCGTTGGCTAGCGACCTGGCGCAGACGGTCGCGGCGACGAGGAAGGCCGGGTGCCGTGTCGCGTACAAGGAACTCACGACGCAGGATGTCCGGACCTCAGGGCTCCACGTTGTGAGGGTACTTTGTCCCGGCTTGCAGCCAATCCATTTTGGCCACGGCGAGGCCCGGCTCGGCGGCGAGCGGCTGTTTGACGTGCCGATGCGACTCGGGATTGCCTCGCGCCATGTCCGCGAGGAGGAATTGAATCCCTGCCCCCACCCTCTAGCTTGAAACAACGATGCTCAGCGCAAACGACTCCCGTGGGCTCACTCTTCTCTTTCACCTGAATTCCGAGCCGTGGCTAAACCAGGAGGCCTATTCGGCGGCGGCCCATGTGCCGCACTTCATGCCGTCGCCGATCGGTCAGAGCCAAGTACTGTTGCCGCTATCGGAGCCGTCGCCACTCATGCAGGTTCTACAGCGTCGTCATTCGTGCCGGCGCTTCCAAGAGACTGAACTCGAACTCGTTGCACTTGCTGACCTGTTACGCGGCGCATACGGCGTATTCGACGGTGAGGCCCCGGCGGGCGGGTGCCCTCGCCCGGCGCCCTCCGCCGGAGCCCTTTTCCCTTTTCATGTCTTGGTTGCCACCCGGCGTGTTAGGCAGCTACCGGACGGCATGTATGCCTATAACGGCCTCCACCATCGGCTGGAGTGCCTGCGACTTGGTCGTGCCTTGGACGATGTCACCGAGTTCATTCTCACTGGTTCGTTTCTTGAGAACGCGAACCTCGCGATTGTGCTGGCTGGTGTTCTCGACCGCACGTGCATGAAATATGGGCCTCGCGGCTATCGTTACATGTTGCTCGAGGCGGGTCATGTCGCACAGAACATTTGTCTCTTGGCAAGCGAACGAGGTCTTGGATCTCTCTGCGTTGGTGGCTTTTACGACACCCGCTTGAATCGCCTGCTCGGCTACGACGGAGTCGCAACGGCGGCGATGTATTGCGTTGCGGTTGGAACGCCGGAAGAAGAGTCATAGACAGCGCGTCCACTTTCGTGCACAAAGAAGAAACTGTCAGGTCAATATGCTGCAAGGTCAAATGTCTTTCCACCACTCGCCAGTTCGCATGGACACCGAAGCGAGATAAGCGCTGAGCCCTTCTTGACACAGGTGCCGACACAAGAAGTCCGCCATTCGCTGATCGATCTGCGAGCGGGAGATGAAGGCGTCGGGCATTTTGCGCCCCTGTTAGAGATCCGCAGACAAAGCTTCCGGATCAATGCGCAGCCATCCGATGATCGTCAGTCCATCGTCGCGCTGCGCGATCTACAAGACCAAGCAACTCGCGCATCGAACGAATGCGCAACAGGCGCATCCCGCGTCGTGGCGGTGAAAGTGAATCCATCAATACCGATGAGTGGCTCGTTTGACTCAGCCCGGCGTGGTGATGCATTCGGCGCCCATGACACTTTGGGACCTGGCCGATGCCGGGACGGGTGACTTCGACCCCCAACGCCCAGCCGGCACCCGCGTACGAGTTCGATCAGCGCATCGCTTGGTAACCCCGACCGTCGACCGCCCGCCGCGCGCCACGCCGGGGGCGTTGCCGGACCAATCGATGGCTCAGACAGCCACGCTGTTCAGACTTTGCCGCTGGAACGGGTTTCCCTTCCGCGTCTTGCCCTCGCCCTGAAAACGCAGTTTGTAGGTGCCCGGCACAGATGTGTCCAGTTTTGCGGTCGGTCGCGCTGTCCCAACGAGCTTAAGCTTCTGCTCCGTCGTCTCGAAGAGGGACGGCTTCCCAGCTGCGTTCAACTGGCTGTCCAACGCCGCCAGACGATAGAGATTGGGATCGCTCGCCGGCTTATCTGGATCGAAGGAAAGCTTGATCTCCTTCAACTTTCCGGCGTACTTCTCCAGGAGAGATTTGAGAGCGGTCTTTGGCGCGGTGCCGATGCCGCTGAACCGTGCCAGACCGATCGAACGGACCGGGGCCTGAATCGTGAGCATCGCTTGAACGCTCTTCGCTCCCGGTAGCCGCTTCGGCAGGACCACGCGGAGACCGACCGGAGTGGCGCCGTAGACGCCCCACGTGTAGCTGGCGGTGCCGGCCTGGTTCTTTTTCGAGACCTCCACTCGCAGTTGCCACACACCGACTTCCGGCGACTCGATTCGGAAGAACTGGTAACTGCTCCCCGTCCCAGTGACGATGGCGGCAGAACCGGCAGCGATCACCTTGCCCGACGGCGACGCGAGCGTCAGCGTGACCGGGTGAGCCAGATCGTGCCAGGAGACCATCATGGTGACCGACGACACGGTGTCGTCCACCGGAACGCGATGGATGTTCATCGAGCTCACAGCCAGCCCCACTTCAGCCTCAGCGTCGTCGTCGGTCGCCTTGGAAAGCAAGCGCAGGTCGTACTCCAGCGCGGTTCCGGATACATTGATGATCGGTGCGTCCTGGCCGGTCACCCCAACCACGTCGCTGCCCGCGCCGATGACCTCTTCGCCGCCGGCGAGCGCCTGAAGATGCACATAAATCTCGTGCAGGCTACCGATGTCCGCCGGACTGTTGACCGAGTGGTACGTCCCGCCACGCGCGGCCGCGATGGCCTGCAGCAGTGGCTGATCGCTCTGCACACCCAGCGAGACCGTGTAGATCTTGGTCGCGGCGGGAATGCCGGGGAGCGCCTCTGTGAAATCAGGGCCGCCATACCACGCGGGAGGAGAGTTGGCGATGCCGCCGCCCACCCACGGCGGCGTGTTCTCGTGACCATCGCTCAACAGAATGATCCCGTGCGGGTGCGCCGGGTCGCCACCACCCGCCAAACCCGTCTGTCCACCGGTAAGCCCGCCGCCGATCGACGTGGAACCCGCCGGCACTATCGCCGTGATGTTCGTCTTGATGCCGGTCTGCGTGGCTGCGCCGGTGATCGGCACCACGCCGTTGACCACCGTCACCGTGTTGTCGAACGCGACCACACCCGTGCGGTCGTTGACGCGCAGCATATCGACCAGCTGTTTCGCACGCTCCTTTGCAGGCTCCATGTAGCCGTAGAAGCCCATGCTTCCGCTGTGGTCGATCACGTGGACGACATCCACCGGGTTGGGCGACACGCCCACGCCGTTGATCACCGCCAGCGCGAAATCCTGGCGGACCTGCGGCAGTAGTGCGGCGATCCCGTGCGTGACATCGATGCCGTGGACTTCGATGGTATAGAGACCCGGCGCGGGCGCATCGATGTGCACGCGCTGTACGTTGTTGCTGACGGTAGGGAACGCCGTCACGTCGCCGTCGATGGTCGCGGCCGCTGGCGTGATCACCCGCAGATAGAGCCGGTTCTGGATCCCTTTGCCTGGATGGTCGGTGTAGGCCATCGTCACGCGGAACGGCTGCGCGGGGTCTGCCAACTGCACCTGAATATGACGCACGTCGCCGGTTGCAACTGCCAACTGAAGGTCGTCGGTAAAGGACTGCTGTCCGGTGCCGCCAGGCCGGATCGTGTTTTCCATGTTCAGCCAGCCAAAGCCCCGAACATTGTCGGGCACATTACTCTGACCGGCAGGGACCGTCGCGCCGTTGACCAGCATGGCCTTGATCAGCGCGCCCGACGGACTGGTGATGCCCCGCCGTTGCCGAAGATACTGGCGCAACAGCGTCGTCGCGCCCGCGGTGATCGGCGTCGCCATGCTGGTGCCCGAGTCGTAGAAGTAGTTCTGCTGATAGATCGGCCCGGATCCGGCCGGCGCATCGGGCGTGTTTTCGTTCCACGTCCCGAAGAACGGCGCCCCTGGCAACCCGCGCCCGACGGCCTCGCCATGCGTCGCTACATTGTCTTTGTCGTCGGCATAGAAGCCGGGCGGAATGCTGGAATGATCCAATCCGTCCGGGCCCACATCCGCTGTGCTGACCGAAGACCGGCAGGAAAGAATGAAGGTGCCCGGTGCCACGAGATCCGGCTTGATGCGGCTGTCGCCGACGTCGTTGGTCGGCCCGCGACTGCTGAAGCCCGCGATGTCATCCGGATCGTCCGCCTGAGTTCCCGTCGGCACCGAGAGCGGGACGTTGACCTTCGGCGTCGCCGCGTTGAAGTCGGCATCCTGTAGGTTGGGATTGATGTGAATCGTCGCCGGGAGCGGTCGCTGACTCTCGGATGAACCGAGCGTCAGGCAGTTTTTCGCCGTACCCGGCGGCGACACCGTGGAAGCACCGGGGCCGGCATTGCCGGCCGCGAAGAGAATGAGGATGTCGCGGTGGTCGCGCATGAACGTGTCGACGTCGGTCGCCTGCCCGTTGTACTTGCCGAACGACGCGGCCAGGCTGCTGCCCCAACTGTTGGAATGAAGGCGTGCACCATCGGCGTAAGCGTCGGTGAACACGCCTGCCGCCAAATCGATGGGCACGCTGAGGCCGCCACCGTTGTTCGGACCCATCGACAGCATCGTGCAGTCGCGCGGCAGGGGCCATGCCGCGGATATTGCCGTTCGAGTTCGAGCCGTCGCCCAGGACGCTGCCGCAGACGTGCGTTCCGTGATTGTTGAGGTCGGCTCCATTCGAGACGCCGAACGCGGCCTTGTTGACCGTGGCGCGGATGTTTACGACGCGTCCGCGCAAGTCCGCCAGTATCGTTGCGTCGTTGTTGCCGTTGTCGATGCCGCTGTCGGCCACGCCGACGATCTCGCCGCTGCCATCGAGGCCCAGCGCGGCCGCGACCGTGTCCACGTGGATGAGGCCACGCGCGACATTGTTGTGCAGGCGGTTTTCAGGGTTCCGGCTCGATGGCCAGCACGCCGTGGAGCGTCGCGGCCTCCGTAAGCCGGTCGACGGGTATGGCCGCTAGGACGCGGCGATCGGTGCTCTCGATCACCGAGCCGAGCAGCGCGAGCTGCGCGATGGTGGCGGCGGGATCGGAATTCGCGTCGAGTCTGAATGAGCGTCCGGACCCTCGCAGGCGCAGCACCGGCAGCAAGGGTTCTCGCCGTTGCTACCGCCGACGTCAGCACGGCATCGATCTTCTGACCCGCACCATAGGGGGCGACGCTGGCGATGTACGGTTTCGCCTTGAGTGTGGCGGCATCGGCCGCGCTCTCGCCTCGCAGGCGATATTGGTTCGGTCCGAGGGTGCTGGTGATGCGCAGGCCCAGGTCGGATAGCTCCTGAATCTGGCTGGCGGACAGCGGGCCGGTCGTTTGGACGACGAAATCTCCAGGTTGCATGCTGAGCTCCAATCACGTTCTGGACGCGGTGCACATCCGGCGACAAGGCCGGAAGCTTCAGACCTAGGAGCCGCTCAAAACGGGGTGCTCGGGGAGTGTCAGGCGGGCACGCACGTTGTTGTTCCTGACCCAGTCGGCCGTGGGATTCGCCTCGCGTTGCAGGGTAGCGGCTACGAGGCAAAGCCTAGTCCTTTTGGTAGGTGGCCTGCAATGCGGAATATTCACACCGTAGAGGACTTTTGGGCGCCAGCGGCGCCTGGCAATCACGCCTCAACCTGCTCACGGTGCGCGAAGTACAGACCGCCACTAACGGCGACTATGCAGATGGTGGCGGTCCGCAACTGTGAATTGATGGGGCATCGTCGACGTGGGTGTTCCGCTTCACCTCTCCGAGCGGAAGGCGGCGCGAAATGGGACTCGGACCTGCAGAGCGAAACAATGCTGTGGCGGCGGGCCGAAGCCTGGCAGGCGCGCGAGATCTCGCCCACGAGGCGCGTTCGCTGCTGCGCCAAGTTATCGGCGATCGACGAGCGTACGACCCTTAACAGGGGTAGACGCTCCGCGCGGAGAGGATGCCTCGCGTTTCTGTCACCTGTCCTATCCGCGTATAGTCGATTGGTCGTCCCATGACGCCGTTTCATGTACGGCCGCATAGCCCGGCGGGACGAACTCGGGAGCGCAACGATGGACATGAATCGTCGGCAGTTCTTCAAGGCCTGCGCGGCCGGACTCGGGGGTTCGAGCCTCGCGCTGCTCGGCTTCTCGCCACAACCGGTGCTGGCGGAGACGCGCAATTTCAAGCTGGCGCGCACGACGGAGACACGCAACACCTGTCCGTACTGCTCGGTGGGCTGCGGCATCCTCATGTACAGCCTCGGCGACAAGGCGAAGAACGCGCAGTCGGAGATCATTCACATCGAAGGCGATCCGGATCATCCGGTGAATCGCGGCACGCTGTGTCCGAAGGGTGCGGGCCTGCTGGACTTCGTCCACAGCCCCAACCGTCTGAAGTATCCCGAGTATCGCGCGCCGGCAGCGAACGAGTGGACGCGCATTTCCTGGGACGACGCCATCGACCAAGATCGCGAAGCTGATGAAGGCCGACCGCGACGCGAACTTCGTTGCCAAGACGGCCGATGGCAAGACGGTCAACCGCTGGCTCACGACCGGGATTTCTCGCCGCGTCCGCGTCGTCGAACGAAGCCGGCTACCTCACGCACAAGGTGGTGCGCAGCCTGGGGATGCTCGTATTCGATAATCAGGCGCGTGTCTGACACGGCCCGACGGTGGCCAGTCTGGCCCCGACGTTTGGCCGCGGTGCGATGACCAACCATTGGGTCGACATCAAGAACGCCGACCTCGTCCTGATCATGGGCGGCAACGCCGCCGAGGCGCACCCGTGCGGCTTCAAGTGGGTGACCGAGGCGAAGGCGCATAACAAGGCGAAACTGGTCGTCGTCGATCCGCGCTTCACGCGCTCGGCGGCGATGGCCGACTACTACGCGCCGATCCGCGTCGGAACCGACATCGCCTTCCTGGGCGGCGTGATCAACTATCTGTTCAACAACGACAAGATCCAGAAGGAGTACGTCAAGCACTACACCAACGCCTCGTTCGTCGTGAATCGACAAGCTACAGCTTCGCCGACGGGCTGTTCACCGGCTACAACGAAGCCACGCGCCGCTACGACCCGCGTCGCTGGGCCTACGAGATGGACAAGGACGGCTACGCGGTGGTCGACGAGACGCCTGCAGCACCCGCGCTGCGTCTACCAGGTCCTGAAGGCGCACTACTCGCGCTACACGCCCGGAGATGGTGACGAAGATCTGCGGCACGCCGACGGACGCGTTCCTCAAGGTCTGCGAGTACATCGCATCGACGGCTACGCCCGATCGGGCGATGACGATCCTGTACGCGCTGGGCTGGACGCAGCACTCGCAGGGCGTCGCAGATCATCCGCACGGCCGCGATCATGCAATTGCTGCTCGGCAACATCGGCGTACCGGGCGGCGGCGTGAACGCTCTGCGCGGCCACAGCAACATCCAGGGGCTGACCGACCTCGGCGCTGCTGGGACAGTCGTTGCCGGGCTATCTCATCGCTTCCGCGCGAAGCTGAGCAGAACTACGACGACTTACATCAGGGCGCGGACGCTGAAACCGCTGCGCCCGAACCAGATGAGCTACTGGCAGAACTACCCGAAGTTCCACGTCAGCCTGATGAAGGCGTGGTACGGCGATGCCGCGACCAAGGAGAACAACTGGGCCTACGATTACCTGCCGAAGCTCGACAAGAGCTACGACGTGCTGCAGGCGTTCGAGCTGATGGGCGCAGGGCAAGATGAACGGCTACATCTGCCAGGGCTTCAATCCGGTCGCATCGTTTCCCGACAAGCGCAAGATCATCGCAGCGCTGTCGAAACTCAAGTTCATGGTCGTCATCGATCCGCTGGCGACGGAGACATCCGGAGTTCTGGAAGAACTTCGGTCCGCTACAACGACGTCGATCCGGCCAAGATTACAGACCGAGGTGATCCGACTGCCGTCGACATGCTTCGCCGAAGAAGACGGATCGATCACGAATTCCGGGCCGCTGGCTGCAGTGGCATTGGAAGGGCGCCAAGCCGCCGGGCGGAGGCGAAGGGCGACCACGAGATCATCGCCGAGCTCTTCCTGCGGCTCAAAGCACTGTACGAGAAGGACGGCGGCGCGTATCCCGACCCGATCCGGAATCTGACCTGGGCCTACAAGATCCCGCACACCCGAGCTCCGAGGAGCTTGCCATGGAGTACAACGGCAAGGCACTCGCGGATCTGGACTCGACCCGAAGGATCCCGCCCGCCAAGGTGCTGGTGCCGGCGGGCGCGCAGTTGCCGGGTTTCGCGATGCTGCGCGATGACGGCACGACGTCGTGCGGGTGCTGGATCTATGCGGGCGCGTGGACGCAGGCGGGCAACCAGATGGCGCGCCGCGACAACGCGGATCCCTACGGCATTGGCCAGACGCTGAACTGGGCGTGGGCGTGGCCGGTCAATCGTCGCATCCTGTACAACCGCGCCTCGGCTGATCCCGTCCGGCAAGCCGTGGAACCCGAAGCGGCGCTGCATATCCTGGGACGGCAAGGCCTGGAGCGGGGCGGACGTTCCGGACATGCGCGTCGACGCGGCGCCGGACGAGAACGTCAATCCGTTCATCATGACGGCCGAAGGCGTGGCGCGGCTGTTCGCGCCGACCGGCATGGCCGACGGACCGTTGCCCGAACACTACGAGCCGTTCGAGTCGCCGGTCACGACGAATCTGATGACGCCGCAACAACCCGAAGGCGTTCTCCAATCCGGCCGCGCGCGTGTTCAAGGGCGACCTGGAGGCATTCGGCAAGCCGAAGGAATTTCCGTACGCCGCAACGACCTATCGCCTCACCGAGCATTTCCACTTCTGGACCAAGCACGTGCGATCTGAACGCCATCACGCAGCCGCAGCAATTCGTCGAGATCGGCGAGGACCTGGCGAAGGAGAAGGGCATCAAGCACGGCGACATCGTCAAGGTTCGCTCCAATCGCGGCCAGATCCAGTGCGTCGTGTGCGTGACCAAGCGGATCAAGGCGCTCGATTGCGATGGCACCAAGGTGCACACCGTCGGCATTCCCGCTCCATTGGGGCTTCACGGGCGTCGCGAAGGCGGGCTATCTCGCCAACACGCTGACGCCCTACGTCGGCGACGCCAACACGCAGACGCCGGAATACAAGGCGTTCATCGTCAACATCGAGAAAGCGTAGCGGGGGAGCGCCATGTCATCGCTGCAATCGCTCGACCTCAAGCAGCGCTCCGCGACGACGACGCCGTCGCCGTCGGTGCGCGCAGACGATCGAAGTCGCCAAGCTCATCGACGTCTCGAAGTGCATCGGCTGCAAGGCGTGCCAGGTGGCGTGCAGCGAATGGAACGACCTGCGCGACACGGTCGGACACAACGTCGGCGTCTACGACAATCCCGACCGACCTCACCGCCGGAGTCGTGGACGGTGATGCGCTTTACCGAGTACGAGGAGGAGAGACGGCCGGCTCGAGTGGCTGATCCGCAAGGACGGCTGCATGCATTGCGCCGATCCGGGTTGCCTGAAGGCGTGCCCGGCGCCGGGCGCGATCGTCCAGTACTCGAACGGCATCGTCGATTTCATCGAGGAACATTGCATCGGCTGCGGCTCGTGCATTACCGGTTGCCCGTTCAACGTTCCGCGCATTTCGAAGCAGGACAACAAGGCGTACAAGTGCACGCTGTGCTCGGATCGCGTCGTCGTCGGCCTCGAGCCGGCGTGCGTGAAGACCTGCCCGACCGGCGCGATCACGTTCGGCAGCAAGGAGGACATGAAGCGAGCACGCCGCCGAGCGCATCGTCGACCTGAAGAGCCGCGGCTACCAGAATGCCGGCCTGTACGATCCGCAGGGCGTCGGCGGCACGCACGTGATGTACGTGCTGAAGCATGCCGACAAGCCGGAGATCTACCACGGGCTTGCCCGCCGATCCGCACATCAGCCCGATGGTGTCGCTGTGGAAGGGCGCGTTCAAGCCGCTCGCGCTCGCGGCGATGGGCCTCACGGCACTGGCGGGCCTGCTCCATTACCTGCAAGGTCGGCCCGAAGGAGCCGCACGACGACGAACCGCCGTCGAACCCGCGTCCGCCCGCGCCGCTCGAGGAGACGAACATGCCATGCCCGCCCAACGCGATTCGCGTTACACTACTCCGAGCGGGTCCTCGCACTGGCTGCTCGCGATCGCTTCTTTCTTGCCGACGCTCTCCGGACTCGCGTTCTTTCATCCGTCGCTGTTCTGGTTGACAAACCTGTTTGGCGGTGGACCCTGGACGCGCATCCTCCATCCGTTCCTCGGACTGTGCGATGACGATCTTCTTCGTCCTGCTGGCGTTGCGGGTGTGGCACCACAACGTGATCGATGCCGATGACAGGACGTGGCTGATGCATGCGGGCGAAGTGATGATGGGCCACGAAGAGCGCGCGCCGCCGGCCGGACGCTACAACGCCGGGCAGAAGGTGCTCTTCTGGCTGCTCTCGCTCTGCATGGTCGGGCTTGCTGGTCACGGGCTTCCTGTTCTGGCGCCCCTACTTTGCAGATGCGCTGCCGACGCCGCTGGTGCGCCTCGCGACGCTTGCTCCATGCCGTCGCGGCGACCGGGCTCATCCTTCTCGTGATGGGACACGTCTACATGTCGTTCTGGACGAAGGGCTCGATCCGCGCGATCACCGAAGGCTGGGTCACGCGCGGTTGGGCCCGCCTGAACCACCCCGCTTGGTTTCGCGAGGTCGAGCGGGATCGATAGAGCAGAGCGTGCATCCGCGGAGCGGTGCCGATGGGCACTCCTCCACCGGCGCGTGTGCTGCGAGAGCCGATGCAACGACCCCTGCTATCGCCTGAGCAGATTGCCGCGCAGGTCGGTCCTGCGCTTCCGTACCTGCGCCTTCCGAACAGGGGCGAAGTGTTTGCCGACAGGGCAGCGCGCCTTGCTGTGCTCGCGCGGTCGTCCTCAATCGGCGACTACCTCTCGTTTGTGGCGCGCATCGCGCAGGCCCAGAACCGTCTTCTGAACGCGATGCCGCCCGCGAGCCTGCCGGATGCGCGCGCAGTCGCACTCTGTAACGATCGCGGTCTGCCTCCTCTCGATTTCGAGACGCATCGGCGCGACGCCTCCTGGCGCGATGGCATGAGACGGCTCATGCGCGATCTCGCCGGCGGGACGGAAGGGCAGCCGCGGGACGTCGTGGTCCGCCTCGAACGTGAAAGTGACGACTTCCTTGAGACCCAGACGAGCAGGCTTCTCAATGGCATCGCATCTGGTTTGGACATCGCGGCTGCCCCGCTGATCGGCGCGGCGCTGCAGGTCTACTTCACCCATTTGGCGATCGAACTCGGAGACAAAGCCTTCGTTCGCACCAGTGTCGCCACCAGGTGTCCATGCTGCGGGAGTCGCCCCACGGCGAGCGTGATTCGCATCGGCGGTGAGTTTTCAGGCTACCGCTTCCTGCATTGCGCGCTATGCAACGCGCAATGGCACATGGTGCGTGTGAAGTGTGCGAATTGCGAAGGCACGCGCGGCATCTCGTATCTTGCGCTCGACAGGGGCGACGCCGAACAGCAGGCCGTCAGCGTGGAAACTTGCGATGAATGCGGGTCGTACCTCAAGCTCTGCTCGATGGAGCGCGATCCCGGCGTCGAGCCAGTGGCGGATGACCTTGCGACGCTGGCGCTGGACCTCCTCGTGACTGACGCGGGCAAGACTTCATGCGGCGTCAACTTCATGCTGGTCCACGGCGATGCGGAAGCCGCGGCATGAGTCCCTAGCCCTAGCGCACGCGGCAGATCGATGCGTCGACGACGGACTTGTAGGTCTCGTAGAAGGCCTCGAAGTTGGCGATGCCAAACAAGTCGCGCAAACGCTTCTCGTCGAGCTGAGACGAGACTTTGCCACATAGCAGCGCCGCGCATGCTGCGCCACCCGCCTCGCACGCCGAAGGCAATTGGCCAGCCGGCATTGGCGCGGCGGCGCGCATGAGGTCCCACGCGGAAGCCCCACTCGCGGCAGCGACAACAAGCCAGCGGCCGTCGGGGCTCCACGCCGGGGTTACGCTGGGATCGCCATCGACGTCGCCTTCGGCGTCTCGGCGCGGCACGCCCGTGGCATTCCAGCGCTGCCAACGCCAGATGCGGTGCGTGCCACTTCTGGTTTGTGCAGCGACCCAAAGGGTCACGCCGGTCGCGTCGAGCGCCGCGCCCACGTCGCCGCCGCTTTCATCGACCGGGGCACCGGGCAGCTGCGACAGTAGACGCAGGCCAAGATCGGGGCCGGTCTCCCATAGCATTGCCTGCCCGGCCGACCATGCCACGAAACGCCGACCGTCCGCCGAAAATACTGGCTCGAGACCCATGCCGTCGCCATGGCGGTTGAACTGGCGCTTGGCCGGCGAGCCGAGGCGGACAGTACCGGTCGAAAAATCCCATTGCAGCAGGCGTATGCGCTCGTCGTCGTGCCGATCGCCGATCAGCGCGATGACTTGGTGGTCGTCGGCGAATCGCATGCCATAAACCTGCTCGTGTGAGAGGTCGGTCGGTGGAGTTACAACTGCTCCGGACTCTGGCGTCCAGATCGACAGGCCTCCGCGAGCGGCCAGTGCGACACGCTTGCCGCTCGCGCTGACTGCGGCGTTCTGCAACCCGTCGCGTGCGTCAGCAGAGCCCAGCTCAATGCGCCGCCGCGTTCCATCCGCGGTATTCCATAGCGAGACAGCGCCGCCGTGATTCCACGCCAGCAGATGGCGACCGTCCGCTGCGAATACGAGGTGTCGAATCTCCACGCCGGTCGGACTCACTCGGTCGGGGTCGGCAAGGGCCGGGCCGCGCGCCTCCCAGCTTCCGGCGTCGCGCAACAGGACGGTCCCTTCCGTACCCGCGGTCGCCAAGGTTCGCCCATCTGCGCTGAATGCCAGAGCTGTCACCCTGCCGACATGCTGCCCCAGCAAGCGCGAAACGGCCGACGTTGACTGCTCGACCCGACGCATCGCGGCGCTCGCCTGCTCGGTGTCAGCCAGGCGCCAGGCGAGTACCGCAAGTTGAACCGCTGATTCGATATCACGCGCCCCGTCGAGCTGCTCGATCGCGACCGTGGCCAAGCGTCGCGACTGAGCTTCGCGCCAGTTCGACTCGGCGCGTTGCGATTGCTCTCGCGCCTGCCAGAAGCCGATCCCTGTGGCAGTGAGGAAGACGCTCAGCAATACCACCGCCAGTGTGGCGGCAATCCGAAATCGTCGTTGCTGCCGGATGTCGTCGCTATCGAGTTCATCCTTCGCAATGCCGTGCAGAACAGCGGCCAGCGTCAATGTGGCATCACGAAACCGCGCATGACGCAGGGTGCAGTCCTGGCGCGTACGCGCCCAGCGTAGATCCACATGCAGCGGTTCTTCGGCGAAGGCGCTATGCAGCTCGGGAGGAAGGCACGTCGTGCGCGCAGCGTCGAATGCGCCGGCGCGCATGTCCCACGCCAACTCACCCGAAGTCACGACGATGAACAAGGTCTGCGCTGTGCGGTGCGACAGCCACCATTGCACTTCCTTGCGCACCCAGAGGGACGCGGCGCCCTGTTCCGACGCCAGCAGGATGAAGTAGCGGCATTGTGCGAGATGCGCCTCGATGGCTGACCACAGCCCGGGGCTTGCCTCGAGGCTGGTCTCGTCGCGGAACACCCTCACCCTGGAGCGCCGGTACCAGGGCTTGCCTACCGCCTGTAGCGCACGCTGCAATCCGGCGGACACGATCGCATCGGCCGCGTGGCTGTATGAGATGAATGCGTCGTAGTCTGCGCGCATCTTGTTGCGAAACATAATTGCGCGCTGCGGACTCGGCAAGTCCGAGCCTCAGTGTTCTGACTTTCGAGAGCGCTTCACCCAATCGCAGTTTTCGACCACCTTGTAGAGCCAGTGCGCGTAGTGCAACTGTGCGGATCCTGTGCCTCCGGCAGTTGCGTTATTGACAGTCCCCGACCGATCGCGCAACGTTTGCGCTCCCCCGGTGGCGCTGACGCGGGCAGGGCTTCCGCGGGGTTTGCACAGAGGGCCCGCGCTGCGCCGATTGACGGCACCAACGAATCATCAGGCCATCAAGGGGGGCATCATGGCAAACAGCAGCTTTGCGGCCGAGGTCCTAGCCGATGGTCCGATCGGCTTCTGGCGCCTGGGCGAGGCGATAGGCAGCGTGGCGGCAGCCGACTCGTCGGGCAACGGCAACAACGGCAGCGTCAGCGGCTCGATCACATTCGGGCAGCCCGGTTTCCACGGCGGCGACACGGCGGCGCTGTTCGCCGGCGTGAGCGGGCCAACGTCGGGGCGGATTGTCGTACTCAACAGCAATTCGCTGAACCCGCCGCACATCACGATGGAAGCCAAGGTGCGCTGGGATGGGCCGAACGACCTATACCAGCGCATCCTCGAGAAATCGAGCTTCGCGGAGCTGGCGCAATATGGGCTAGGCATCCTTCCAGACGGACACGTGCACGTGGAGCTGCGCACGAGTTCGGCTACGTCTAGCGTCAACGTCGACAGCATCGGGGTCGCCGCCCAGGGCGCCGAGACGCACGTGGTCGCCACGTACGACGGCAATGCCATCCGCATCTACCTGAACGGCATGTTCGACAGCGAGACGCGCGCGCCCGGCAGCATCTCGCCCAAGCCGCCAACGTCGGCCAACCTGTTGGAAAGCGGCGTCGGCATCGGAAACCAGGTCCAGCGCGACCGGCCGTTCAAGGGGACTGATCGACGAAGTGGCGCTGTACCCGTCGGCGCTTTCGGCCGAACGAGTGCTGGCGCACTACCGGTCGCAGTTCGCCGAGCGGGTGATCCAGCAATACGCGGTGAAATTCGTCTGCGGCAAGTCGGCCGGTGGCATCGTTGCGCCGGGGACCTACTTCACCGCGATCAACGTGCACAACCCGCTCTATACCGATGTGCGCTTCCGGGTGAAGGTGGCGGTCGGGCTGCCGGGGCTGAAGCCGGGCCCCGTTTCGAAGTTCCATGCCGCCCGGCTTGGCCCCGACGAGGCGCTGGAGATCGACTGCCCCGACATCCACAAGCTGGCCGAACACTCGGCCGAGTTCATGAAGGGCTTCGTCGTGATCGAGAGCGAGACGGAGCTCGACGTCGTGGCGGTCTACACCGCGGCGGGCCGCGACGGGCAGGTGGAAACGCTGCACACCGAGCGCGTGCCGGCGCGCAGGCGCAAGGCGGGGGTGCGCGAGGCGTGCGTCACCTTCGAGCCGCCGCTGGTGGTCGGCACGCAATACGGCACGCCGGCCGGCCAGCACAACGGCGACGTCATCTTCACGAGCAACGGCATCGTAGTGTCCGTCCACGACTTCGCCTTCGGCGGCGGCGGCGGCACCTTCAACCTCGCGCGGGTGGAGCCGATGCCCGCGCTGAACGCGAGCCAGACGCTGCGCATCAACAACATCAACCTCGGGTTCGACTTCAGCGCCATCGGCTTCGTGCCGACGCGGGTGCAATTCGAGTTTCTCGACCAGGGCGGCACGGAGAATCTGTCCGTCAACGGCAGCGCGGTGTTCGCTGGCGATATCTCGGCGGCGCCGGCCATGTTGGGCGGCGCCACCGTCTCGGTGTCGACGACGCCGGCGACCGGTGGCAAGAAGGGCGTGGTCACGCTGACGGGGGCGATCAACGCCTTCATGGTCGGTGGCCAGGAGTTCTGGATCGACAACGTGTGCGGCATGGAGTGAAGGCAGGGGCGTCCCGGCCGTATCCTGGGCGGGACGCCTGCGGTGCTGCTAGGCCGCCAAGAATGGTGGTCCAACACTCCCGGCGCTCCTTCGGAGTGGAGGCGCAGTAGCAGCGCGTCTTGATACCGCATGGCAGCTAGCACATCTGCAGTCTCGCGGCCGCATCGCCAGCCGTTGAATAATCGCGACTCACCTCGACCCTGCAGGGAGCTTCGCGTGGCCTTCGTTCGAATCCTTCTCGTTATCTCCGCACTGCTGGCGGCGTCCGGCACTCAAGCGGCCGGCGTCGGCGTGCGAGCGGGAACCACCGGCATCGGTGGAGACATCGGCTTTGGCCTGGTTCCCACGCTGTCCGCGCGCGTCGGGTACTCGTACCTGAGCTTCAGCACGACGGTCGACTCATCCGACGTCAAGTACGACGCCAAGCCGGTGCTTTCGAACGGCAACCTGTTCCTCGACTGGAGTCCGCTCGGGCCGTTTCGTATTACCGGCGGAGTGATCCTCAATACCAACAAGGTCGACGTCACCGCCGTGCCGAGCGGAGGCACCTACACGCTCGGCGGCGTGACCTATCCTGCTTCGGCGATCGCGAGCCTGAGCGGCACCGTGAAAGTCGGGCAACTCGGCCGCGCCGTATCTCGGCATCGGCTACGGCAATGTGGCCGGCGCTGGCGTCAATTTCTATTTCGATCTCGGTGTGATGTTCCAGGGCAGTCCGAAGGCGACGCTGACAGCGACCTGCGGTGCGTCGGTGCCGGCTGCGCTCTGCAGCCAGCTCCAAGCAAGCGCCGCGGTCGAGGCTGTCGACCTGCAGGACAGCATGAAGAACTTCAAGTATTTTCCAGTCGCGAGCATCGGCGTGACGATCGGTTTCTAGCAGCGATCGCGAGTGCCTGCATGGTAAACTCGCGCCCTTGCGCCCGTAGCTCAGTTGGATAGAGTACTTGGCTACGAACCAAGGGGTCGTGGGTTCGAATCCTGCCGGGCGCGCCACTCATTCAAGGGCCTGCAAATGCTGCAGGCCCTTTTCTTTTGCAGCCGCGCCTTGAGCGCGCCGCTGGGACTGTTCCACTACCCACCGAGCACGTGGGAGATCGCCAGACGGGGCGAGATGCCCGGCTGACAGGTTTTGGGTAGCTAGCACCGGCGGCACGCAGCGAGCAGAATAAGTTCAATTCTGTGTTCACCGCTGAGCGGCCGACCCGAACGGGGTCGTGCCGGCCGCGGGACGGAACCGGGATTCTGCGGAGCGCGACGTCGGGCACCTATTCCAAAAGGGAGTAGCTCCATCATGGAAGGGAGAGAGCCGGCTGACGACGGGCAAGGGGCGCGCAGCGGCGGCCGGAACTGCCGTTCGGCGTACCCACCGGCCCGCGCGTATGCGGTAGCAATCTTCGTGGCGGTATGCGCGCTGATGGCGGCCGAGCCGGCGACCGCGCAGCGGTCCGGCGCACTGATCGTCGCTTACTCTTCCCCCACTCTCAAGCGAATCGACGAGACCGGTGTCGTTCGCATTGGGCACCGCGAGAACTCCCCGCCTTTCGCGTTTCTCGACGCGAAAGGAAACCCGATCGGGTACTCGCTCGATCTTTGCGAAATCATCGTCGACGAGATCGCCCGCGAAGTCGGTAAGAACCTCACCGTCGAATATCGGGCCGTAACGCCAGAGAATCGCTTTGAGCGCGTAACCTCGGGCGCGATCGATCTCGAATGCGGCTCGACGACGAATACGGCCGAACGGCGCAAAGTGGTTGCCTTTTCGCCGACCACGTTCGTCACCGGCACCAAACTTCTGGTCCGCCGCGGCAGCAACATCCGCTCGCTGCGCGATCTCGCCGGCAAGACCATCGTGCTCACGCGGGGCACTGTCCACGAGACGACGATCCCGAAGCTTGCCGAACGACAGAAGCTGCCGATCAGATTTGTCTTCACCGCCGACCACAACGAGTCGTTCCAGACGCTCGCCGCGGGAAAGGCGGACGCCTTCGCAAACGACGAAGTGCAACTCTACGGCATGCTGGCAGAAACCAGATCGGCCAGTGATTTTCGTGTCGTCGGCGACTTCCTAACCTACGCCGACTACGCGCTGATGCTTCGCAAGGATGATCCGGAGTTCGCCGAAGTCGTCGAGCGCGCGTTCCACAAACTCGCAGGAAGCCGCGAGATCGTCGCGATCTACGAGCGATGGTTCATGAGGCCGCTACCGTCCGGCGTGCGGCTCAAGCTGCCGATGAGCCCGCACCTCGAGGAGATCTTCCGGGTTCAGGGGCTGCCCGGTGACTAATCCAGGAACGTGAATCCCCGCGCGTGCCGCCGCGCTCAAAGGCACCAAAGCAGAACTAAAGAAGACGATAGGAATGCCCATGCAGACAACCCACAAGCCCCTCTACAGGTCGCTTTACTTCCAGGTCATTTGCGCCATCGTCATCGGCGTCCTGCTCGGCCACTTCTACCCTGAGACCGGGACCGCGATGAAACCGTTGGGTGACGGGTTCATCAAGCTCATCAAGATGATCATCGCGCCGATCATCTTCTGCACCGTCGTCGTCGGCATCGCCGGAATGGAGGACATGAAGAAGGTCGGAAAGACGGGCGGCTTTGCACTGCTTTACTTCGAGATCGTCAGCAGCATCGCGCTCGTCGTCGGACTCATGATCGTCAATGTGGTGCAGCCCGGCGCCGGCATGAATGTCGATCCGGCGACGCTGGACACCAAGAGCGTCGCCGCCTTCGCCAAGCCGGGCCAGATGCAGAGCACGCAGGATTTCCTGCTCAACATCATTCCGAATACGGTCGTCGACGCCTTCGCCAGGGGCGAGATCCTGCAGGTGCTGCTGATCGCGGTCCTGTTTGGCTTCTGCCTGCACAAGTTCGGCGGCCGCGGCACGCTGGTGTTCGACATGATTGAAAAGACCTCGCACGTGCTGTTCGCGATCGTCGGAGTCATCATGAAGGTCGCGCCGATCGGCGCCTTCGGCGCAATGGCCTTCACGATCGGGAAGTACGGCCTCGTGTCGCTGGTGTCGCTCGGCAAGCTGATGGGGACGTTCTATCTCACTTGTCTCGTATTCGTCCTGGTCGTGCTCGGGCTCATTGCGCGATATCACGGCTTCAGCATCCTGAAGTTCATCCGCTACATCAAGGAAGAACTCCTGATCGTGCTCGGCACGTCGTCGTCGGAGTCCGTGCTGCCGCGGATGATGGCCAAGATGGAGAACCTCGGCGTCAGGAAATCGACGGTCGGCCTCGTCATCCCGACCGGCTATTCGTTCAACCTTGACGGCACATCGATCTACCTCACGATGGCTGCGATGTTCGTCGCGCAGGCAACCAACACGCCGATGACGCTCACGCAGCAGTTGACCCTGCTCACGGTTCTGCTGCTGACATCCAAAGGCGCTGCCGGGGTTACTGGCAGCGGGTTCATCGTGCTCGCGGCCACACTGTCGGCGGTGGGCAACGTGCCGGTGGCGGGACTCGCGCTGATCCTCGGAATCGACCGTTTCATGTCGGAAGCGCGCGCGCTGACGAACCTGATCGGTAACGGAGTAGCCACCGTTGTCGTGGGCAAATGGTGCGGGGAGCTCGACGTGCAGCGAATGAGGAAGGTGCTGAACAAGGAGACCGACGCGGATGCGGAGGAACCGGAAAAGGTCATCGACGCGGTCGAAGAGCACATGCCAGTCAAGCCCGCATAGGAAGCTCCGCGGGATAGAGACGCAGTCGTGGGTTGCCGGTCCCGTCGTCAGGCGTGCCGCGCGAGCGTGCCCATTCGTGACTTAGTATGACTGACGGTGCCGCAGTCGTGCCGTGCCTGAGACTGTGCTTGCAAGTGCTGCAGGCCCTTCTCTTTTGCGGCTGTGCCGTGTTTTCTTCTTTGGCTCTGGGGTACAGCGGGGTACACCGTGAGCCGGGCGCGACCAGCGTGCGACCGATCGAGACGGACTCGGCGACAACTGATACAGCGTGATCGCCTCACAGCGGCCCGCTTCGCAAGCTGCGGCCCGGTCGATTGATGCAGGCGAAGGTCAGCGCGTCGGTCCCTCGATACGCCACCGCGCGGGCGATCGTCGACCGTCGCGCTTGAGGCGAGCAATGTCTGCTTGTGGTCGTCGCTGCCGACTGCTCCGATCGGCCATGTGCGACTGTTGGAGGGCGGCGAGCCCTCAACCGCGGGTTGGGTCTTGCGGCGGTTTAAGCGCCGGCGCGCTGCCACTGGCCCTGCCCGAAATCGCCTGCGACTTTCCCTTCGCCCTGGCCGCCGGCGCGGCGGCCGGCGTCGCCGCCGCAATGCGCTGCAGCACGCGGTCCGGGGCCACACCGCTGCGCACGATGGTCTGCATGTCCTTGGCGGCCAGTGGCACCGGCCCGCTGGCTGCGTCCGCGGCCGCCGGCGTCGGCGAGGACGGCTGCATACGCGCCGCGTGCAGCAGTGGCGCGATGTCCGCATGCTGCCCGCGCGCCAAGTCGTCCACCAGGCGCTGGCTCAGCGCCGCGGGACGTGAACCGCCCGGCTTCACCATACGTAGATCTCCTTCAGGCGGTTGTCCTCGATGCGCGCGTTGACATTGCGCCCGCCGGCCTTCGCGTTTGCGCACAGGATCGCCATGTTGATCACCGAGTCCTCGTGGTTGTCGTCGAACTTGCGCCAGGCGCCGTCGATCCATCCCCACGCGTTGGCGTGTTCGTTGATGGTCCACAGGGCGTCGACGTGCACGTTGTCATGCCAGGCCATGGCTAGGGCTCCTTGGGGGTTGAAGGATCAGAGTGGCCGCGCGTTGCCGGCCCGTTCAGGGCCTGACGTCTTCGGCGTTGAGCGTCGCCGCGGCGGCGCGGAAGACAGCATTGACGGCCTCGCGCAGCGCGTCCGGCGCGCGTCGGCGAACTCGCTCTGCCTGCTTGTCGTCGGCCAGAAAGAGGAAGCTCACAGTCTGCTCACCGTCGCTCACCTCGAGGCGGCCAACGACACTGTCAGGCGGGAATCCGCCGCTCGGCACCTCGGCGCGCATCAGCGCCTCGATGTCGAGCGCACGCGCCAGGGTCGCGAACTGCTTCGGGCCGGCGGCCTTGTCGGCCGCTTCCGGCGCCGTCTCGCGGCGGCCCTTGAGCTCGTCGACCAGGTGCGTGTGGGTGCGCCCGGAGGCATCGATGCGGTATTCGAAATCGTACGCCTCGCCGCGCACACCGCCGGACGCGCGCAGACGGATGTAGGCCTGCGGTCGCGATGCCGGGTCGGCGATCGCCGCCTGCAGGCCACGGACGACCCGGTCGGGTACCGGGGGCGTGCCGATCGGAATTGACTTGGAATCAGCGGGCATCACAGCACCTCACAGGGCCGATGTCGTTTCACCGAGGCGGTCGCAGAAAGGCCGGACCAGGCGTTCGACGATCTCGGTGTTGTCGTCCATCACGGTGCCGGTGTTGACCGGGCTGCGGCCCGGACAGGCGGCGTCCGGATACTCGTCCGGGTGACCGAGCATATGGCCGAACTCGTGCGACGCGACGTCACCGGTGTCCATCGTGTCCCAGTTGGTCATGTCGCTACGGCTTGGTCCCACGTGCACGGCCACCGTGTGGTGCTCATTGCTGTCGACCCACTCCACAGAGAAAGTCAGCGCGCAGCGGCAGTCGCACCCGGCACTGTCGCAGCACCCGAAGCGGTTGCTCCACTTGTCGTCGATGCCGCGCCTCCAGGTGTCGCGCAGCGCGCTCATGGTCGCGGCCGAGATGCCGGCATCGGGCACCAGACGCACGCGCACCGTCACATGGGTGCCACGCTGAGCGTACGCCGCCGTCCAGCCGTAGACGCATTCGTTGACTGCGAAGCTGACCTCCTCGGTCGGCCCCATCGCGCCGCCCGCGGAGTAGTCGTAGATCTCGGTGATGACGAGGTCATTGCCGCGCTGCTCTTCGTGCAGCGAGATCGCCACGTTGCGTTGTTTGGCCAGGGCCGCCAGCGCGAGCAGCCGGGAGCAGATCTGGGTCGACGAGTTGTCGAGCTTGCGCCAGCCGCGGTTGCGTAACCAGACCCATGCGTTCGCCGTCTCGTTGATGGCCCACAGCCCGTCGACAAAACATCCGCACAACACCGGCATCGGCGCCTCCACGGGACGTTCTGCGGAGCATCGGCACCGCAGCGGAATGATGCTGACTGTTTGATCTGCGCATGCAATCCCCAACGTTTGGGACATGCCCCGACGAGGGGCCCGCGGGCCGCGCACTCGCCAGGATGCCGCATTCGAGGAATGCATCGAACTCGCCACGGAAATGCGCGCACGTCAGGCATCTGGGTTGCCGCGCGCCGACGGCTGACGCGTGCGGGGTGAAGTACGCGGTCTGCGCGTTTCGCGCCTAGACAAACATCACCTGGACGTTCAAGTCCTTCGACCATGAGTAACTTTCAAGTGCGCGCTTCACAATGTCGGCGACCGAGTTGATGTAGACATCCCGCTCTTCTGGGGTCGGTTTCTTCTCGCCGTTCGCTGGTTTCAGGGTGATCAAGACCTGCTGGGTCTTGTTGACGACGGTCACCATGACCCTCACGCGCAACGTCCAACTGTCCGTACCAATCTTGATGTTTTCGGCAAGGTAAATACGCAGCCACTCCGCACGGGTCGGGGTGTAGGGGGCATCTAGATCGGCGGCAAGTGCCTGGCCAGCCGGAAGGAGGGCACAGACCAGCAACATCGAAAGTATCTTCTTCATCTCGTGTATGTCGCTCTCAAAGGAAACGCACCTCGCGTCGGTGCGATTGTCGGAAGGTGCTGCGGGCGAACGACGGCCATACAAATCGGCCACTGCAGAGCCCTAACTCCTTAACGACGCGATCTCCGCGGCGACGAGCGAGATTGCGTCAGGATTTTGGTAAGCGTCCGAGTGTGCGAAATCCCCCGACGCGGCGAATTGGTGAATCACGAAGCGCCCGGGCGGTGATGGTTCAGCAGAGATTGAAACATAGGGAGCTGCAAAAACTAGTTCGTTGCCAAAACCGAGGGTGATGACCGGCAGCAGAACAGAAATTGGTATCGACAGGAGGCCATCGAACACTTCGCGGGCGACACTGCTGGTCGGAGTCGTCGCAGCAATTAGCAAGGTGAAGAGCCAGAATGCCAGTAGCAATAAACCGGACCGGGCGGCGATGAGCATGGGCGTTGCCTCAGAAGGGAGGCTGTGATAGACGTCGACCACTATGGCCATCGCTGCCAGCACGGCTAGCCGAAGAAACCACACGCTTGCTGTCGAGTCGTCGCGGCCCAATTCCTCGAACCGATGAACGACACGCATCGGCAACTTGTTGAAAAGCCGCGTCAGTCCGATCGTCGCCGCCAGCATTCCGAGCGCTCCCGAGGCTTCATCGGCTTCGGTGCGAAGGATGGTCAAGCGGCCGGCCAGCCGCTCGGTGGCGCCAGGCCGCCAGCGAGTGGCCGCGACGATTTCCCCAGTGATCCGCAGCGAGTATCCGATGTACAGCATCCCTACCAGCAGCGGCACCAGGGCCGCGGCTGCATACTGCCACCCGGAGATAGTGGCGGCTGAGGGTAGTAATCGCAAGAGGACGTTGAGAGCGACAAATGTGGGAACGAGGCCCAGCGCGATAAAAACCCCCTCCGAGACGTGTCGGGGTTCGAGCCTGAGAAAAGGTGTCGCCAAGCAAACGATGTGATCGATTTGAGGCCTTTCGCACGAAGCGGCTCCTTCGGCTGCGTCCACTGCTACGTTGCCCCCATGGCTGTGCGCAATCAGAACGATCTTCGGATCGGCGCCTACGGCGTTCGCTTCTTCGCGCAGATCCGAAAGGTGTCGGCGCAACTCAATCGCAGCGACTGATCTCGCTCTAAAGGTGTTCCCGCCCGACCAGAGAAAGCGGCGCACGACCACCTCAGTGCCGGCGGCGGCGCAAGCGCTGTCGATCAAACGATGGCCGCGTCGCGTCCAAGCTGCGCCGAATGCGAATGTTCCGTGGATCGGCACGATGATCAGCTGTGTCGCTGCTTTGATCGGTTCGGCTGCCTCATCCGACACTGCTTTTCGGCGTCGGTAGGCGGTACGCCAACGGCTGATGTGGGGGCCTGTCGCGGTCCAAAGCATGGCGATCAACATGAAAGCCAAGTACGGAGCCAGCATGTAGTCGACCAGGCCGATGAACCTGAGGTCCGCTGCTGATTCGAGAACGCTGCGCCCATAGCGCTCAAGAACGTCATGCCAATTTGCCACGTCTGCCTCGGCCAAGACAGCCGGCAAGCAGGCAGAAGAGCGCACCTGCTCGCATAGCTTGCCACCTGGGGCCACAACCTTGCACCATTGGCCAAGGCTGTTTCAGTCCGTGGGTGGTCTGGAACGCTACTGCCGGGATATCGGGTGCGCAATAGGCCGACTCTAATCGCGTGCATCGCCGACGCTGGCTTCGGCGACGTCTTTGGGGTCCTCCGACCATTGCTAAAGGGCGATCGTCAAGCCCGGGCCGCTCTGACGAGTCGAGTTATCAGAACGATGCTCATTCAAACCGTCTAATCGATTTTTCAACAGAATTGACATGTCATGAATCGCGCGAAGCTCGAGCAAACGGTCGCAATTGATTCACTGCCGCCACTTCGTCACGCCACGCAACGTGGCTCCGAGCATTGCCAAGACCAGCGCGACCAGGAGCACGACCAGAAGCACCCCGGCAACCACATAGCCGAGTATCAGCGCCGTTCCAACGACCAGCGCAATCAACGCTGTGAATAGAAGCATTGCTACAGCGGTCCCCAGTCGACCAAGAACGAACTTTCGCTCTTCTCCGGAACGGCGCTGGATCTGTATCTCGAATCGTGGCATCTGACGGTCGGTGTCAAGGTGTCAAGGCGGCGTCGAACTGCGTGGGCCAGTCGTTTCATTAGACAACGCATCCCGCTTTCGTGCACGTGCCCTTGCGCCAGCGTTTGTTCGGGCGTAAAAAAACCACGGTTTCGGGTCAGGCCGAGAGTCCTTCTTCTCCTTCCACTTGGACGATTCCATTGTGGCTTCTCGAAAGCTTGGATGCCCGATGCGCCTGGTGCTGACTATTCTGCCCACTGACGCGGCAGTCATGCGCGCAGGTGGCCATTCCCTTATCGGCTGAGCGATGCCCGACGACGTCTGGTCCGGGCTCGTCCAGGGTTCTCTTGCGTTTGCGCATTCACGTGCAGGAGAGCTGACGCAGACGAGCTTCAAGGACACCGGCGCACTGGTCGGTTCGCTTTTCGACGGCTCGCCGGCCGGCACTGCCAAGCAACGCCTGGACCAGCTCAAGAAAGACATCAAGAACCTCGAGGCTGCCGTAAAGCCGGTTGTCGACGCGGTCAAGCCCAAGGTGAAGGATGCGGGCGACGCAGTGACCCGCATGGCCGGCGAACTCGGTACCACGCCATTCACTTTCGAAGGCGCAGGACGTGCCGCGACCGAGCTTGCCTATGTGCTGATTGCCTTCGACGAGGCGGTGGGCATCGTTGCCGACAAGATCGCCGAACCAGAGCCGACACCGGCCGCGCGCCAGTCGATGCACGATCAGATCGTCGGCATCACCGAGCCGTGGAAGGCGCCGTTCCGCAACCTGGCCGCCAACCTGTCGAAGACCTTCGACGATCTGTGCAAGAAGGTTCTCGACATCGACCAGGCAGGAAGCAAGTTCGCCTCGCAGCTCGTCTGGAGCCGCAGCGACAAGAAGCTGTCGCTCAAACTCGAGAAGGCTGCTCCGCGCAGCATTGGACCGCTGTCCTTCGACGGCGCGTCGGTCGAGGCATTCTTCTCGTACAAGGATGCGGCCAAGCTCGGGATCGTGCTGAAGGCCAATCTGAAGGCCGGTCTGCGCGCCGATAAATTCATGGAGAAGATCGTCGCCGGTCAGAACGCGACCGCCGACACCAACGGCACCGCGATCACGCTCGACACGAAGGATGGCCTGACATTCGGCGAGGGACCCAACCGCAAGCTCGTGCTGCCGGTGCGGGTGTCGGTCGGCGGAATCGAGCTGCGCCAGTTCGCGATCGCGCGGCCCGAGGGTGCCGACGCGAACAGCGGGCGAATCGACCTCATGTTCACCGTTGCCGGCAAGCTCGGCGATGTGTTCGCTGCGGTCGTCGAGGACGCCGGGATCACGATCAGGTGGACCGGCGGCGCGGGTGCGATCGACGTGACACCGAAGCCGCCCTCGGCCGCGGGTCTGCGCATCCAGACGGGTCTCGTCAACGGCGGCGGATTCCTGCGCTACAAGGAAGACGCGCGCGAATACGGCGGCGTGCTCGACCTGCAGTTCACCAAGATCGGCATCACCGCGATCGGACTGATCGGAACCGAGCCATTTTCGCTGGTGGTCGTGATCGGCGTGCGCTTCACGCCGAAGATCGAGCTGTCGTTCGGATTCACACTCAGCGGCATCGGCGGCCTGCTGGCGGTCGAGCGCCGGCTTGACTCCGATGCCTTGCGCAAGGGTATCCGGGAGGGAGCAGTGGCGATGCTGCTGTTCCCGGAAGATCCGGTCGCGTCTGCGCCCAAGATCCTCGATCGCCTGGCGCAGGTGTTTCCTCCGCAACCCGGCGGTTTCGTCATCGGCCCGATGCTGGAACTGGGCTGGGGCTCGCAGGCGGGATTCGTCAAGGCGCGACTCGGCGTGGTGTTGGCGCTGCCCGATCCACGCATCGTGATTCTGGGCGCGCTGCAGATCGGCGTGCCGTCGGCCGATATCGATCCGAAGCTGCGCATCGTCGATCTGCGTGCGGAGATTTTCGGGGAGATCACGCCGGACTATTTCCTGCTGATCGTGAGCCTCGCCGGCTCGAAGATCGCAGGAATTTCCGTGTCGGGCGACATCGGCCTGCTGATCCGGTGGGGTGGCGGCGCGGCATTCGCGCTGTCGGCCGGCGGCTTCCATCCGAAGTACACGCCGCCGCCCGAACTCGGCGATCTGAAGCGCATTGCACTGCAGATGGCGCCGCCCGTGCCGATCCTGAAAGTGCGCGCCGAGGCATATTTCGCCGTCACGGGAAACTCGATCCAGTTCGGTGGCGGGGTTTGGTTCTCCGCGGACCTCGGCGTCGTCTCGGGCGAAGCCTGGTTGACGGTCGATGCGCTCTTCCAGTGGGCGCCGCGCATCTACTTCGTCTTCCTCGTCGAATGCGGCGTGACCATCAAGGCCTTCGGCGCGACGGTCGCGGGCGTGACGTTTCGTGGCGAACTGTCCGGCACACGGCCGTGGCATCTCGAAGGCCATGCCGAGGTCAAGATCCTGTTCTGGAAGGCCAAGCTCGACCTCCCGACCATCGAATGGGGCGAACGCGATACGTCGACGTCGCCGCCGGTGTCGCCGGCCGAACTGGTCAAGGAGGCTTTGTCGAAGGACACCGCGTGGACGCCTCAGCTTCCGTCCGGCGCCGATACCTGGGTGCGGCTGGTCGAGGATCGCGCGACCACGCTGCTCGTGCACCCGCTCGGCGCCCTGGAGGTCAAACAACTGTCGGTGCCGCTTGAAACGCAGATCGATCGGATCGGGTCCAGCCCGGTGACCTCGCGTCGCGTGAACCTGGCCGACCCGACCGTCGGCGGCAACAGCGCGGCGGCCGTGTCGCACGCGACCGACAAGTTCGCCCCCAGCCACTACTTCGAGCGCAAGTCGGATCAGGCGGCAAGCGGTCCCGACTTCGAGGACTATCCCTGCGGAATGCGGGTGGTCGCGTCGACCGAGGCGCTGCACGGCGTAGCGAGCAGCGTCGAGTACGCGTGGAACACGGTGTATCCCAACCAGGAGTTCGCGCCCGAGAAATCTTCGTGGCTGTTCGGCAAGTACATCGCTGCCGATCTCGCCTTACGCCACGGCGCGGTGTCGCGCCTCGCGCGCGAGCGCGACAACCCGTATGCGCCGATCTCGCGCGCGCAGGTCGGCGTCGGCACACCGACGGCCGACTCGGCACTTTCAATGCGCGACCCCGGCGTCGTGCAACTCGCCCAGCGCAGCGATCTCGGGCTGGAGAAGGGCGGCGACGCGATGCCCTATAGCCAGGCGCAGCGGTACATCGACGCCGCGCGCCGTGCCGGCGAACCGGCGCGGATGAGCGCGATCGCCGCGGGAGTGATGGCATGATGGGCTCGCTCACGAAGGCGACCAACTTCGTTCCCGACGCGTTCGTCCGCACGTTGACGACGCCGTTCAAGCCGGAAGACACGCGCCTCGGCGAATACACGTTCCTGCCCTGGGTGCGCACCGGTCTCGCTGCCGGCCTGACGCCGCCGTCGGGGGCCGAGACGCGAGCGACGGTCGAGATAAACGTCCAGGTGCAGGACGACCATGGCGACGCCGGTCCGCCGGTTTCAAAGCGGCTGGTCCTGCGTGGCCCGGGTGATGTCATCGGCATCGATCCGGCGCAGATCGTGCGCCGAGTGCCGGCCGACGGCACGGCCGCTGCCGAAGAAAGCTTCCTCGCCCATATCGAGTTCGACCGGCCCGAGATGCCGTGGCTGTTTTCACCACTCGCGCCGGTGAGTGATCAGCTCAAGCCGTGGATTGCGCTTGTCGTGTGCGACGCTGCCGTGACGACGGTCGAACCGGGGGTCAACGGACTGCCGCAGCAGTTGCGCACGCGGCTCGGTCAGTTGCAGCCGCTGACCGACGCAGGGGCCTGGGCGCATGTGCAGATCGTCGGGCCCGGCACCGGGACGCCGAGCATCGAGGACAGATTGTCCGAGGCCTATGCGCCGACCAACCTGTCGCGTCTGCTGTGCCCGCGCAAGCTGGACTCGAAACGCGATTACGTCGCGGCCGTCGTTCCCGCGTTTGACTGCGGTGCCAAGACCGGACTCGGTCTGCCTGGAGGCACGCTGGCGGATGCGTGGACGCGCGACCCGAACAACGCCGACGCGGACACCGAGATCGTGCTGCCGGCCTATCACCTGTGGCGGTTTTCGGTCGGCGAGAAGGGCGACTTCAGGTCGCTCGCCGAACGCATCGTGCCCGTGAAGGCGGACTGGAAGATAGGCCGTCGCCTGATCGACGCGAGCCGCCCCGAGGGCGGGCTGCCCGATGTGGCGGGCAATGACCCTGGCCAGGTGCAGATCGTGCGCTGCGCACTGGTCTCGCCGGCCAAGCCGCCGCCGGAAGCGCCACCGGAGGGCGTGGACTGGAACGTCGCGCAGCGCGATCGACTGCGCCAACTGGTCGATCTCGGCGGCGCGGGTCCCGACGATCTGCCACGCCTGGCGCCGCGCATGTACGGCCGTTACCAGCGCGGCTCGCGCGCAGTCGGCCCCGTGTTCGGCAATCCGCCGACCACGGCGACGGCGGCGGATGCCGATTGGATCTCACAGCTGAACACCGCGCCCATGCATCGGATCATTGCCGGCATTGGTACGCGCGTGGTGCAGAAGGACCAGGAACTGCTGATGCAGGCGGCGTGGCTGCAGGTCGGCGAGATCCGCAAGGTCAACTCGTCGTTGGTACTCATGCAGTTCGGTCGTTTTGTCGGCGAGTCGATGCATCGCGTGCACCTTGCCCGGCTTGCGTTGGGCGAACTGACGCAGGTCATGCGCGGCGTGCACGACAAGCTGCGTCCCGAAGCGGCGGCGCTGACGATCTACGGCCGCATCGATCGCAGCGTGGTGCCATCGGCCGCGATGGGCAGCGCATTCCGCCGCGCCACCCGCGTGCGCGGTCCGCTCGCGCGCTTTACCGACGCGGCAGCGCGCACCGCGTTGCGCAGCCTCGTCGCGCGCGGCGATCGCTTCAGCGATCTGCGGCGCAACTATGTCGAGCCGGATGGCATCACGACGCTGTCGCCCGCCGCCGTCGCGGCCCTGCCGACCGCGCTGGTTGCCGCGAAACTCGGCGTGCCCGCGGCACAGGCCGCAGCGGCGCTCAACCGGCGCATCTCGGCACGCACATCGCGGCTGTCGGTGGCCGACATCGTCGCCGCACCCGCGTCGAGCTGGCATGTCGGCAAGGGCTCGCTGGATCTCGCGCGCGTCGGCGCGGAACTCGCGCTCGATCGCGTGCGGCAGTCGCTGCCGCGCAACTCAGTGCGCGCCCCCGGTCGCGCTGAAGCCATGGCGCCGCTGCTGGTGGGACTCGCCAACAGCGGCGCTGTGCGCGGCACGACCGCCACGGCGGAGCTGCGCCGGTTCAATCGCTCGCTGCCGTTCAGCATGCCGGCGCGCCAGCGCGATGCTGCGATCGGGTTGGGTGCCGATGGGCGGGTCGCCACGGTAGTTGGCCAGGTTGCGCGCTTCGCCGCGCTGCGGCCGGTCGCGCTCGGATCCGCAGCAGTGGCTGTACGCGGTGTTGCGCGCGCCGCCGCGGCCGTGGCGCCGCGCATCCGCTTCGAGACCGACGCTGCGCGCAGCCTCACGCAAGCGGTGGCGCAAGCGCCGGCTGTGCCGATCGCCGAACTCGCGCCGCGTTTCTCCGAGTTCGGCGCTGCCCTCGGTGTGGCCGCACTTCCGCGCACGCCCGAGCGGGCTCAGCTCGACCTTACGCGCAACGTCTTGCTCAATTCCGTGGCGCCGGGACGGACGATGAGCGCGTACGCCAAGGCGCGTCTCGGCCGGCTGCCGGATTGGCTCGCGCCCGATTGGTTCGACGATCTGCGGCTCGACACGATCATGAACGCGCCGCGCTTCGATCGCCCGATGTACGAAGCGGTCGATGCCTACGATCGCAACTGGCTGGTGCCGGGGCTGGGAACGATCGAGCAGCCCGATTTCGTCACCGTGCTGATGACGAATCCGGTCTACACCGAAACCCTGCTCGTTGGCCTGTCCGACGAAATGGGCGGGGAGTTGCTGTGGCGCGGCTATCCGACCGACAAGCGCGGCACCTACTTCTATCGCTTCTGGGATGCGTTCAATGACGAACTGGGCCAACAGATCCATCGCTTCACGAGGACTGCGCTCGGAACGCACTTGGCAGCGGGAACGGGCGGAGCCGATGCGCGCGTGGTGCTGGTGGTGCGGGGCGAGCTGCTGCGGCGCTATCCCGACGCGATGATCGCCGCGGCCCGGGCGCAGCTCGATAAAACCGGCAAGCCGACGTTTGAAGACCCGAACGTGGCCGGTGCGCTGGCGCGCGTGCTGTTCCACGCGCATCTGCCGCCCGACTACACGCTGGTCGGCTTCGACTTGTCGGAAGAGAAGATCCGGACCGAGTCGTGGTGGTTCCTGATCGCCGAGCATCCGACCGCGCCGCGCTTCGGCTTGTCGCTCTTCGGCACCGGCAATCCGCCAGCGGCAAGCCCGATACTGCGTGACAACCTCGACTGGAACGATCTCGGCGCCTTGCGCAATGAACGCTTTCTGTCGAGCTCAGCGCGTTCGCTGGTGGTCACGGAGCCGCCGCAGCCCTTGGTGAACTGGCCGGGCAACGCTGCTGTCGTCGCGCACGTGTTGCTGCGCGATCCGGTGCGCGCGGCATTTGAAGCGCGGCGGATGCTCGCGGGAACGAAGGACTGAGGCCATGGCCACGCGCGACGATAGCGGCCACGGGCGTCAGCTGCGAAGCGATCTCGCCGCGCTGCGCGCGGCCGTGGCCGATCATCAGGCCTCGCGGGAGCGCGTCGTCAACAACCTGGCGACAATCAACGCGCAGGTTCAGGCGCTCGATGCGCGGATCGCCGAGTTCGCGGCGACCGGCGACGGCGCGGGCGCCGAGCAGCAGCGCCAACTGCGCGGGAGGATGCTCGAGCAGCGGGCGCAGGCATTTGCGCGCCTGCGTGAGCTCGACGATCGCGTGCGCGCCGACATCGGCCGGCTGCACGCGCGCATCGATCCCTGCGACGCCGATCCGGTTGCGCCGCTGCTGCTGCTCCCGTTGCGGCTGGAAACGCGCTACAACGAAGGCCGCACCGCGCTGCGCGTGCGCATCTTTCCAGACGACATCCACGTCGACGCGCTGGATCGCGGCATGACGGCCGCGGAGCAGGACGCCGCGCGCGCCTATTGGACGACGGTATGGCGCGCAACCGACGAAGAGGCCGCGACCGCGTGGCGCGATCTGCAGGCGCGCGTCGGGAAGGACCGCGCCACCTGGGTTGCGATCGGTGCCGAGCCGAGCAATCTCGACCGGCGCGCAACCGAGGCCACGCCCAAGCTGCCCGCGCTGAATGCCGCGACACATCGCGCGGCGCTGGCCCGCCTGCTACCCGATGCATTCACGGTGGTCGCAATCCAGGGTGGCGTGCGCTCAATGGCCACAGGCGAACCGATCGCGCCGGAGGTGGTCGTCGGCGCGCTCTCGTCCGATGGCGCACCGTTGAAGCAGGTCGGCGACGCGCACGTGATCGAAGGCGCCGAGTGGCTGGTCGACTACGACGCGGCGGTACGCATCGGCATGGCGGTCACGCTGGGGCTGCAGCGACCGAACGAGAGGATTGACCAGCTGTTCGCCTTCGGCGTGCGGCGCAGCCTCGACCCGGCGCGCGGTGCGCCGAGCCAGCTTGCTGACCTGCTGCGCGCGCATCGCTGCACCAGCGGGCTTGCCTTCGTGCCGCAGGGCACGCCGAGCAACAACACCGAGACCGATCGCGCCGGCTGGCAGCAGCGAATCGAACCGGTTCAGCCGGCGCGCGATCCGCTCGCGGCGCCACCGGCGAACTCGAATGCCAACGTGCTGGGCACCGCGCTCGGCATCGACCCACGCCTGCTGGCGGAAGTCGACCACGCGCTGGAGGCCGAGCAGTCGCGCGCGCGGGCAATGAACATCGCGCTCTGGGGTCCGTCGTGGGGAAGCTTTCTGGAGCGCGCGCAGGGTGTCAGCTCCAAGCAGGCGCCGCTCACCGAATCCGGGCGTGAGGCGACACGTGCGTTCCATCGCGACCACGTGCGCGGCCGCGGTCCGCTGCCGGCGATCCGCGTCGGCGATCAGCCCTACGGCATCTTGCCGGTCTCGCGGCTCGACGACGCGTGGAAGTCGGCGGCGGGAGATCGCTTCGAGATCGAATTGCTGGATCGCTTGCGGCGTCTGCGCGCGAAGTGGGCGTCGTGTCTGTCCGCCGTGCCGCGCGTCGGCGTCGGCGACATCGACAAGGCGACGGTCGACATGCTCGGCACCGCGCCCGTGTCGTTCTCGGTGCGCGTTCGCAGCATCCTGTCGGGCGAGTTTGCACCGATCGCCACGCAGGTGACCGGCGCATCGAAAGACGATCTTGAGACCGAGGCGCTGATCGATGCGCTGATCTGGGAGGAGATCAACAACGCGAGCCTTGCGCATCCGCCGGGCTCGCTGGCGGCCGACAGTCGTCCGCTGCAATTGCCGTACGTGCACGATTCCGATCCGGCGTTCATCGACGCCTTGATTGCCGGCGCATCTCCTGCGCAGCAAAGCGTGCTGCAGGCGCTGCTTGCCCTCGCATGGGATAGTGCACGTCGCGCGGCGGACAAGGAAGCCGCCGATGGCCGACTGGCCGAAATCGTCGGCCTGAGCGACAAGCTCTCTGTCGCCAGTCGTGACCGCGTGCTCGGTCTCGCGGGCGCCGCGGGCGCAGCGCCGCCGGAGCAGTTCTACAGCGCAGCCGCGCGGCTGGCAGTCGAAGCCAAAGTGCAACCGGCCGCAATCGCGAGCTATCAGCCCATCCCGGCCATGCAGCGCTCATTCGGGGAAATGGCGCTTGCAAGCACGAGTGTCGCAGCGCGCGACGATCTTGCGGTGCAGGCGGTGCTTGGGTGGCTCAACGCGCGCGGTCGCCTGAACGAATTGCGAGACGCGCTGGTCGAGCTCAAGTCGACCGCGGTCGATGAACGTCGCATCCTGGTGGCGGAAACACTCGACACGGCATCGCACCGGCTCGATGCATGGCTCACTGCCGTCGTCGAGCGGCGCCGCGCGGCGAATCGTGCTCGCCAGCCCGGCACAGTGAGCATCGGCGCGTATGGCTGGGTCGAAGGCATCGTTCCCGCCGGCTTGCGCGCGGCCGACGGCGGCTACCTGCACGCGCCGAGTCTGACGCATGCGGCCACGGCGGGAATCCTGCGCAGCGCCTATCTGTCGCACAACCTCGATGGCGGCGGCGACGGCGCGTTCGCCATCGACCTGGCAAGCGCGCGCGTGCGGCTGGCTCTGGAACTGATCGACGGTATTCGCCAGGGGCAACCCTTGGCCGCGCTGCTGGGCTATCGGATCGAGCGCGCCCTGCACGAGGCCGGCGCCGATCGGCTGATTTTCTCGCTGCGTGGAATCGCACCACTCACGCAGGGCAAGCTCACCGATCGCACGGACGCGCCGCCGCGAGAGGTGGTCGAGGCGCTCGCCGCCAACAACGTCGTCAATGGCATCGACCTTGTTGCCAAGTACCAGGGCAAGGTCGCCGGATTCAACGCGCAGAAGATTCGCGACCTGCTCGACGTGAAGCCGGCCGACAACCCGTACCTGAAGAACCTCGTCTGGCCGAAGGTCTCGGATGCCGAGTGGCGCGCGGTCAGCGACGCCATCGAGCACGCTGCGGCAGCGATCGACGCGGTGGCCGACCTGCTGCTCGCCGAAGGAGTGCATCAACTGGTGCAGGGCAACGTCGCGCGCGCGGCAGCGGCGATGGATGCCGCGGCTTCCGGTGACACCGCGCCGCCCGAACCCGACTTCATCACCACCTCCGCGCTCGGCGCACCGGTGATTCATCAACTGCTCCTGGCGGCCAACGGCGGCGTGCCATGGAATCTGACGCGGCCGCGTTCCGCCGCCGAGCCGCGGCTCGAAGCATGGGCTGCTGCGGTTGTCGGTCCCGCGGCGACCATCGTCGTTGCGCAGCGCGACGATGGCACGCGTATCACTGCCGATGCGAGCGGCTTGTGCGCGCTCGACCTGATCTACGACGCCGCCGATCGCCGCGTGCTGGAGCAGCGACTGCGCAGCGCACTCGCGATCGACGACGACATGCCTCTTGCCGACGTGCCCGCGGTCGACTGGCCGCAGGGACTGCGTGCCTTCGGCGATGTGTGCGAGTTCGCGGTGTCGCTGCGCGCCCTGATCACCAGGGCGCGTCCGGCGACGCCGGCGGACCTCGCACTGCCAAGCCACACGCCGACTCGCGAAGTCGCCGCGACCGAGTTGCAGTCGGCACACCTGCGCGCGAGCGCCGCTGCGAGCGCACTGGCGGCGCGCGGCCAGGCGCTGCAGGCGCTGGTCGACGCCAAAGTCACTGATACGGCGCAGTTGCGGACCGCACTGGAAGCGATCGCCGCTTACGGCGTCGCCGTGCCACTGGTGCAGGACGAACGACTTCCAACTGTAGCTTCGCTGGTCGCCGCCGAAGCGGCGCGACGCGTGATCGACGCCACCGAGCAGTTGAAAACGGTCAGCGTCGACGCCGTGACGCAGGCGGGACAAACGGTTTTCGGCGATGGCTTCTGGATCCTGAGCGCGCTCAGCACCGGAATGCAGAGTGATGCCTGGGACGCCGCCTTTGCCGCGATTGCCGACGGGGCGAGCGCCACCGGCATGCGGCGGTTCCTCACCGACCAGGCTTCGGTGCGCGATGGCGCGCGGCGTCTGCTCGAGGTGCAATTGCTCGCGGAAGCGACCGGCGCGGCGCCACTTCTCCGCGCCGGCCAGATGGTCGGCGGCAACGGAACCGCGCCGCGGCGCTGGATCGCGGTGCCGCTGGCGGCCGATGAGCCGACGCCGACTGCGTCGATCGTGAACAGTGTCGTCGCCGCGAGCAACGTCTACAGCGCGGCCGCGCCGCTGGCGGCGTTGGTGGTGGACCAGTGGACCGAAGTGCTGCCGGTGCGCGAGGCGCGCGGCCAGGGCAACAACGTGCTGGTCGATGCGCGTCATACGAGCGGCATCGCCTTCAACGCCGATGCGCCGGGCGCGCGTGCGCCGCAGGCGCTGCTGCTCGCGGTCTCGCCCGACGGCGCGCGGTGGAACGTCGAGCGGGTTCTCGCAGTGCTTCAGGAAGCACTGGAGTTGGCACGCTTGCGTCTCGTGACTTTGGAGCGGACCAACGGCATCGCACGCGTGTTGCCGGCACTCTATGAACAGAGCTGGTCACTGCAGGGCGAGAAGGTGTTTGATCCCCGCTTTGCCGACAAGCTGGCAAAGATGGACAGCCTCGCGACGTTCCTGAAGGAGTAAGCGTGAGCGAGAACTTGAGCTTTGTGGCCGTGCGCGCGGTGCCGGAGTCGCTGAGGGCGATCACGCTGTTCCCGCCGGCGTGGACTCGGCTCGAACCGCAATCACTGACCGGCGATCCGACGCCCGGCCTCGAAGCGCGCATTCACGATCCGCTGTGGCTGCTGGGGCGGCAATGGCAGTTCGGCGAGTTCCGCGGTGAAGACACCGGCAGCCCGATCGGCGTGCGCGTCAGTGCCGGTACGCGGCCAGTCACGGCGTGGCGTCCTGGCGATGCCGACGGCGTGGCGCGAGCGCTGCCCGGCAATCTGCCGCTCGACCCGTTTGTCGAACGCGAAACGCCGCCGGCTCACGGACCTGGATTGCGTCAACGCGCCGAGGCCGGCGCACTGCTCGTCAGCGCGCTCGCCGAGGCGGGCTTCGATGCGCGCGCGAATCTGCTGCGCGATTGCCCGCTGCCGCTGGCCGAGGCGCCGCCGAAACCGATGCCGGCCGCTTTGTGGAATGCGCCGCGCATGTTCGCGACGATCGCACGCGCGGCGCCGGATGGCGAGGCAGCGGCGAAAGGACTCGAAGGCGGCGCGCCCGCCTGGCTCGCCGGCGCGCCAGCGGCCGCGCTAGCGGCGGCCAAGGACTGGCTCGCCTGGTATCGCGGAAGTGTGGCGCCGCATGCGGCGGACGCTCCGAGTTCATGGATCGACGATCGGCTCGAGTACCGATTCGCAATGCGCGCGGGGACTGCCGACGGAGGGGTCACACTGCAGGCGCCGTTGCATCTGGGCGGGTCGATCGACTGGTACGACTTCGAACATGCGCCGCAAGTGCGGCTCGCCGTGCCAAACGAGGCGGTCGACAATGAAGACCCCGCGCGGCGCACCTTGACGATGCTGGTCGCACCGCTCAGCTACGCCGGTATGCCGGCCGATCGCTTGTGGCAGTTCGAAAATGGCAGCGTCAATCTCGGCATGCTCAACGTGCAGGCGCACGATCCGGCGCGCCTGTGCCTGGTCGAGTTCGCGACCATTTTCGGCAATGACTGGTTCCTGGTGCCCTTCGACGTCGATGTTGGCGCGCTGACAACGCTGACCGAGGTCTCGTACACCAACACCTTCGGCGAACGGATTCAGGTCCCGTCGGCCGACGATAGGCAGCGGACGGGCCGCTTCAGATTGTTCGAAATCAGCGTGGCCGGGAGCGATACGGACACCTTGCGTGGCCTACTGGTGCCTCCCACAGTGCGAGGATCGCTGCAAAGCCGTGCGCTGGAGGAAGTACTGTTCCTGCGCGACGAGAGCGCAAACCTGTGCTGGGCGCTCGAGCGCACTGTGCAGCCGGTAAGTGGCGACCCGCGCAGTCGCAGTGACGAAGCGCGTCCTGCGCTGCGGTCCATGGAGCAGCGCGACGGCACCGATCTGCGCTACCTACTGGCCACCGTTGTTCCCGACTACTGGATTCCGCTGCTGCCCGTGCCGTTCGCCGCGGGCACCGGCGGTTTCTTCCTGCGCAAGGGATCGCTGTCCGAGGCAGACGCGGCACTCGGCCACCTCCTTGCGCCACGCCCGTTCGATCTGAAGGACGAGGAAGTTCCGCGTGAAGGCGTGCGCGCACGTCGCGTGGCGGAACTGGCGCGCGCCGTCGACGGCGCCACCTTGCGCTGGGTTGCCCGCCGCGTCAGTGTCGGGCGAGGCGAGGGCTCGAGTGGGCTCGCCTACGACAGCGCATTTCGCAGCGAGGGTCCTCCCTGATGGCGCTCAGCCCCGAGTGCGTGACCAGCTACGCTGCAACGCTCTGTTCGCATTCAGGTGAAAGCATTCCTTGGGGAAGCGAGAGATCTGATCAGTCAGTGCGACCCATCGACGCTGGCGGTATAGCTGCATTCGATCGCAAGCGCGCGCCGACCTCAATGGTAAAGAGCGCGAAGGTCCCGACCGCCCACGACAGCGCCCGAAGCAAGGGTACTGATACCCAAACCCAGGAGCCACGGTTTAATGCGCTGATCTCCCAGATGAACCACGGCATGTAAGGATCTGCCATTGACACCGGCCCGACCAAGGTTGCGAGCGCGAATGCCGCACACCAGCCGAGCACGGCGACGGTTCTTCCTCGAACTGACAACGCAGCGCCCGCCATCCTAAGTGCGATAAGCGTTAGCACTCCACCGGATGCGCCGAAGGCCGCGCCGCTCGCGACGTGGGCGATATACGGTCCGAGACCGATCGACTGGCACAACTCCCACAAACCTACGGATATGAGAGTCGCGGCCAGCCAAGCTGCGCCCCCTCTTAAGTAGTCGACTCGGCGGGGTTGATTACCAAACCATTTCAGTAGGAACGCGAAACTCAATGCGCCGATGATCGAATAGGCTGCTGAGTACCAAGCGAGCGGGAAGGGGAACGAGAACCCGAGCCTCCAGATCAAGGCGCCGACAGCCTGCGAAACTAACGCGCCGCCTCCCCAAATCAGCGTTGTCCTCAATACTGCGGGAAACACGATCGGCCGGGGCGCTGCCGTCGGAGGAGGGCCTGGTGTCGGAGCCTGAGTACCTAGGTGGCCACCCACCCCAGGCGCAGGAGTGGGCGCGAGTGGCACCGTCTGAAATGGCTTCCTGCCAGTGTCGCCTGAGCGAAGTGCCACCTCCCTGTCTGCTGAATTCGCTGAAGAAATCGGAGCGCGACCTGTGGGCTTTTCTCGCGCGTCCGCGAGATCGGTCTGCTGCGCCGCGCTAGGTCGCACTGTGGCGCCGCGGTCCTGTAGAAGTTCGTCTATTTCGTCGGCCACGCGGGCAAGGAGGTCGCCGCGCGCTCGAAGTGATCGAAGCAAATTTCGAATCTCGTCTCGCTTCTTCGCCTCCCGCAACCCTTGCTTCAATGTGACGAGGATGGCTGTCTGCTCCGGAAAAGATAAATTGGCGGCCGTTTGTATTTGCTCCCGAAGGCTGCCGAGATAAGACGTCGGGACCTCAGGCGGTAAAGGCAAAGGGTCTGGTAACGGCCTCGGAGCAGGCAATGCGGTGAGCGCCTTCGTCAGTCGGAGGACGGCTTGCTTGTCCTGCTGTCGATAATCCACATACTGGATCGCAGCGAGCAGAGGCGGCAGTAGGTCATCTGAAATCTCTCCGCTGATCAGCGCAGGCAATATGTTCTTGCCTAACCTCGAGCCGTACCGCCATTCGCGGTCGCAAGCCGGAGACTCCAACGACTCAGGCGACAGCGCAAAAACGAACGCGTCGCATTCCCGAATCCGTATGAGTATCTGATCCCACCATGCTTGGCCACCGGCCAGTTCTCTATCGAACCACGCCTCGTGGCCAAGCGCGGAAAGATCCGCCGCAAGCGCGCTAGCTTGGGGGATATTGTCCCTGGCATAGCTGATGAACACGCGCATCTTCATTCGCTCGAAGAGCGTCGGAACTAGTGACAGACTACTACCAGGAGACTGGGGTGGAACAGAGACCGTCTCTACTTTGCGGCTGTGCCGTAAGCCGCTGCCGACCACTTAGAAAGAATGGTTCCAACCAACCGATGCGGCGCGGCAGAACCAGGACAGTTGGCGGGATTTCCCGAGAGTGCGCATACCATCCTGCCGCTCCGCCGACAGCCCAGGCCGCTAGGTCCTCCGCCAGACAGGACGCCAGTGCGTCAGGCCAGCCGCGCAAGCGCGCGGGCCATCCGCTGAATGCGCCGGTCGTTGCCTTCCTTCTTGTTCGCCGTGAATTCGGGATGTTCGATCGCGCAGGCGAGGAGTTCGAAGAATGCCTTGTCGAGCGCCTTGCGGCTGGCGGCGAGCTGTTGGGCGATCGGCTCGCAGTCTTCGCCCGATTCGATCATCCGCTGGATGCCGCGCAGCTGACCCTCTACGCGTTTGAGCCGCAGGACGAGTTCGTGGCGCGCGCGCGCGGCGCCGTCATCGATCGTGGTGTTCATGGCGGCTTTACGCGCTGGCAAGTCGGTTCTCCGGCACGCCCAGCTTCTTCAGCATCCAGCCGAGCGGACAAAAGTTGGTGACCCCGTATTGGAACAGATTCGCGCCGACAAAGGCGGTGAAGGCGAGCCACCATGGCGAAACGAACAGCGGACTGCCCGCCACGCCGAGCAGCAGCGAAACCATGATGAAGGTTCCGGCAAAGATGTGGATCCAACGGTCGACGGTCATGGGTGATCTCCTCAGACGGAAGCAGTGGCGTGGGCAACGCCGGTGGGGGCCGGCTTGTGGCGATAGTTGACGGCGTAGTAAAGGACCGGGATCAACACCAGCGTCAGTGCCGTCGAAACGAAGATGCCGGCGAGCAGTGAGATCGCCAGGCCATTGAAGATCGGATCGTCCAGGATGAACAACGCTCCGAGCATCGCTGCCAGCGCGGTCAGCACGATCGGTTTGGCTCGGGTCGCTGCGGCCTCGATGGTCGCCCGTTCGAAATCGATGCCCTCGGCCAGCCGCCGGTGGATGAAATCGACCAGTAGGATCGAGTTGCGCACGATGATGCCGGCCAGCGCGATCATGCCGATCATCGACGTCGCGGTGAATTGCGCACCCAGCAGCGCGTGACCCGGCAGCACGCCGATGATGGTCAGCGGGATCGGCGCCATGATGACGAGCGGCGTCACATACGAGCGGAACTGCGCAACAACCAGCAGGTAGATCAGCAGCAGGCCGCCCGCATAGGCGATGCCCATGTCGCGGAAGGTTTCGTAGGTGATCTGCCATTCGCCGTCCCACTTCAACGCGAACGATGCGTAGCGATCAATCGGGGGTGCGATCCAGTGTTCCGCCAGCGGCTGGCCATCGGGCGGCGCGATCCTCGCGATCGCACCACGCATTGCGAACATGCCGTAAAGCGGTGAGTCGGACTTGCCGGGACCCCCGGCCACGTCGCCGGTAACGTAGACGACCGGCTGCAGGTCCTTGCGATAAAACACGGGCTCGCGCGGCAGCGTCGTCGGCCGCACCAGTTCCGACAGCGCGATCTCATACGGCAGACCGGTCTGCTCGTCGCGCACGGAATCAGGACTTCGCACCTTAAGTTTGAGCAGTGCGTCGATGCTGCCCTTCGCGGAATCGGCGAGGCCGATGCGCACCGGCACCGCGTACTTGCTCGCGCCATCGTGCAGCGGAGTGACGTCCTCGCCGGCGAGCGCCATGCGCGCGATGCGCGCGACTTCGGTTGCCGGAATACCGTACTGCGCGGCCTTGGCGGTATCCACGCGCAGCACGATGCGCTCGGCCGGATCGAGCACAGTGTCGTCGATCGCCGTGATGTCGGGCGTGGCTTCGAACACCTTGCGCACCTGCTTGGCGAGCGCCATTTGTGCCTCGACGTCCGGGCCGTAGATCTCGGCCACGATCGGCGACAGCACCGGGGGTCCAGGCGGCACCTCGACGATCTTCAGGTCCGCGCCATGGCGTCGTGCGACGGCCTCGAGGGCGGGGCGCACCGACTGCGCGATGTCATGGCTCTTGCGGTGGCGCTCGCTCTTGTCAACAAGGTTGACCTGCAGGTCACCCACCTCGCCGCCGCTGCGCAGGTAGTACTGGCGAACCAGCCCGTTGAAATTGATCGGCGCCGACAGGCCGGCGTACGCCTGGTAGTCGAGCACCTCGGGAACTTTCGAGATCTCGACGGCGAGTTCGCGCAGCACGGCGGCGGTGGCTTCCACGGGCGTGCCGGTCGGCATGTCGACAATCACCTGGAATTCGGACTTGTTGTCGAACGGGAGCATCTTGAGTACCACGAGCTTCAGCGGCACCAGCAGCACCGAGAGCGCGATCGCGCCGGCGATGCCGAGTCCGAGCCAGCGGCGCGGCCGCCGGCCGGCATCGCCCCGCAGGAACGGGCGCATGACCCGCTCGAAGACGCTTGCGAGTCGCGCCCCCAACCTGTCGCCGCTCGAGGGTGCGTCATGCGGCGGGGGCAGCAGCCGCAGCGCCATCCACGGTGTGATGACGAATGCGATCGCCAGCGAGAGCAGCATGCCCATCGAGGAGTTGATCGGAATCGGCGCCATGTACGGACCCATCAGGCCGGTGACGAACGCCATCGGCAGCAGCGCGGCGATGACGGTGAAGGTAGCGAGGATCGTCGGGCCACCGACCTCGTCGACAGCGCGAGGAATCACCTGCGACAGCGGAAGACGATCGATCAGCGCGCGGCGGTGGATGTTTTCGACAACCACGATGGCATCGTCGACCAGGATGCCGATCGAGAAGATCAGCGCGAATAGCGATACGCGGTTGAGCGTGAACCCCCAGGCCCAGGAGGCGAAAAGCGTGCTCGCGAGCGTCATGACGACCGCGCCGCCGACGATGACGGCTTCGCGGCGGCCGAGCGACGCCCACACCAGCGCGACCACGGACAGCGTCGCGAAGATGAGCTTCTTGATCAGCTGGTTCGCCTTGTCAGTCGCGGTCGCGCCGTAGTTGCGCGTGGCGGTCACCACGACATCGGACGGGATCAGGTGTCCCTTGAGGCCTTCAACGCGCGCCAGCAGCGCTGAAGCGACAGTCGCAGCATTCTCGCCGGCCTTCTTCGACACCTGAATCGTGACCGCGGGCCACTCGCTGAAATCGCGCACGCCGGCCACTCCGGCCGACGCTGCGCCGTGCCAGACATAGGTGCTCGGCGTATCCGGACCGTCTGTGACTTTCGCCACATCGGCGAGCAGGATCGGGCGGCGCTCGCGCCCAGGACCGGCGAGTCCGACGATCAATTGGCCGACGTCGGCCGCGGATTGCAGGAACTGACCCACGCGTACCTCGACCGTGCGGTTGGCCGACGTCAGTTGTCCTGCCGGCAACGAACTGTTGACCGCACGCAGCGCGCGCTCGATGTCCGTCACGCTGATGCGTTGGGCGTTCATGCGCTCCGGATCCAGCGTCACCTGCACGACCTTGCCCGGGCCGCCGAGTGTGCCGACTTCGCGCGTGCCGGCGACGCGCTTGAGCTCGGATTCCAGTTCGTGCGCGACGTGCTGCAGGTCAGCCGCCGTCGCGTCGGGGCGATTCGAATGGAGGGTCAGCGTGACGATCGGCACGTCGTCGATGCCCTTCGGCTTGACGACCGGATCGAGCACGCCGAGATGTGCCGGCAGCCAGTCGCTGTGGGACATCAACGTGTCGTACAGCTTGACCAGCGCATCGATGCGCGGTTCGCCCACCTTGAATTGCACCGTCAGTACCGCCATTCCGGGCTGTGTGACCGAGTACAGATGATCGATGCCGGTGATCTGAGAAAACACCTGTTCAGCCGGAACCGTGACCAGGTTGTGCACGTCTTCGCTTGAGGCACCCGGAAACGGAATGATGACGTTGGCCATCGTCACGTTGATCTGGGGCTCTTCCTCTTTCGGCGTCACCATGACGGCGAACGCTCCGAGCAGCAGCAGCAGAAGGGCGATCAGCGGAGTCAGTTGCGCGTGCAGAAAGCTGCGTGCGATGCGTCCGGAGATGCCGAGGGACGGCGCTGTGTCGTTCATCGAGGCGCCAGCGGATTGGCTAGCACGCGTTCTCCGTCGTTCAAGCCGGCCAGTACTTCGACTCCGCCTCCGGCGACGGTGGCGCCGAGTCTGACTTGCCGCAACTGCGGACGGCCAGTGTCGCCAACGACCTTGACGGCTGTGAGTTCGCCGCGACGAATCAGCGCTATCGCTGGAACCACCAGCTTTTCCGAGCGGCCTGTCGAGATCAGGATCTTTGCGGAGGCACCCGGCACGACCCCGGTGATTTCGCCTGCGGGCAGATCGGCGCGGATCTGGGTCGACAGCAAGCGCGCATCCGAGGCCGGCACGATCGTCACCCGGGTCGACGCGATCAGGCGGCCCAGTTGCGGCAGTTCGACGGTCGCACGGGTCACTGCGCCGATCTTCGGCAGCACGAACTGCGGAAGATTGCCGACTGCGCGCAGCGCCGACGGATCGTGGACGGCGACCACTGCCCGTCCGGGTGCGGCGACCTCGCCCGGTTCCATCAGGCGCCGGGTGACCACACCGTCGATCGGAGAGCGCAACTCGGCGTAGCTGCGCGCCGTGTCGGCCTGTACACGCCCGGCCCGGGCTGCGTCCGCCGCGGCCTGGGCTGCCTTGAAGTCGGCCTCGGCCTTGTCGAGCGCAGAGCGACTGACGAAGTTCCTGTCGAGCAGACTCCTGGTGCGCTCGAGACCGAGCCGTGCCTGCTCGAGCTGGGCATCCGCCTGGGCAACCCCGGCCCGGCCTGCGGCGAGCTGGGCGTCGGTTTCGCGCGGGTCAATGCGCGCCAGCACCTGGCCCTTCTTCACGCGGTCGCCGGCGTCGACAAGGAGTTGCACGACCACGCCGGAGAGCTGCGCCGCTACGGTGGCCTGGCGCACGGCCTCGATCGTCGCGTCGGCCGCGTAGATCTCGTCGACCGCCTGGAGTCGTACTTCCAGTGCGGTCGGCGCGGGCTGCAGTGCCTGCACAGTTCCGTCATCGGCGCACACGCCGGCTGAGTCGAGCAGCAACAGGGCAGACAGTGTGCGTGCCAGCGCTGCGCTCGTAAGGGCGGGGGATTGCATTGAGGCCAGCTACTTGCGCACGCCGCAGGTGTTCACGCCAAGCAGTGAATACGCCGGGCACGTTCGCAGCAGGCCGGTCGCTAGGGCGACGACACCGATATAGCCCCATGCGCCGATCGTGCCGTTCGCGGCCAGCGCGATCAGTGCCGCTCCGGCGATGACGCGCAGCGTGCGATCCATGGTTCCCACGTTCACTTTCATGATGTCCTCGCTTTGTAGCAATGGGTGACGGGCGCGGATCCGACAGCACCAAGCGGTCGATGCGCGAGCGCAGTATATCCGTTTATACCATACCCCCAACGGTATATGGTCGCCGGTTGACCGAACTCAAGATTCGGAGCCCGGCTAGGTCGCATGATCGTGTTGCCTTGACAAGGTCATATGCGTCGTGGATCATATGCGGCCTTGCGCATATGAGCATGTCAGGAATTGAACGCATGGAGCCTGAGCTCGAGCGGCTTTTCGAAGTCGTGTCCGGTTACTTCGGTCTGCTGGCCGAGCCGACGCGGCTGAAGATCCTCAACGCGATTTGCGACGGCGAGCGCAGTGTTAGCGAGATAGTCGAGCAGGTCGGCTCCAGCCAGACGAACGTGTCCCGACACCTGAACCTGATGTACGGGCGCGGCGTGCTGAAGCGGCGGCGCGAGGGTGCGACGGTGCACTACTCCGTCAGTGACCCGAACATCGTCACGCTGTGCCGCACGGCTTGCGTGCAGATCGCCGGCCAGCAGGACGACCAGTCGGTGCCGAGCCGCACGTTGAAGCGGTTCATGCCGGCGGCCAAGTAGAAGAAGAGCGGCAGCGGAGGAGACGGATGGGACAGGAAGGTGGGCTCGCGACGGCGGGTCGCGGACGCATCATCGCCGCGCCCGAGAGCCATCTGGCGGACGAGGTCGTTCGGGCGGCGATGCGTTCGCGGCGTGGCTTCATCAAGGGTGGAGTCGCGACCGCCGGCGTCGCGCTCGCGGCCGCGGCCAGGGCCGCCCGCGCGCAGACCGCCAGCGGTGAACCACCTGCGGTTCCGCCATGGACGCGTTCGCTTGGTGCACCGGTCGCTGCACGGCCCTACGGCAGCCCGTCGGAATTCGAGGCGAACGTGATCCGGCGCCAGAGCCCGGGACTCACCCCGCAGCCCCAGGCATCAGTCAGCTTCACGCCGCTGCAGAACCTGTTCGGCATCATCACGCCGAGCGGACTGCACTTCGAGCGCCATCACTCGGGCTTCCCGATGATCGACCCTGCGCAGCACCGCCTGATGATCCACGGCATGGTCAAGCGGCCGCTGATCCTCACGATGGACGACGTGCTGCGCTTTCCGTCGGTGTCGCGCATCCATTTCATCGAATGCGGCGCCAACAGCGGAATGGAATGGGCCAACGTCGCGGTGCCGACCGTGCAGTACACGCACGGCATGCTCGCCTGCAGCGAGTTCACCGGTGTGCTGCTGTCGACGCTGCTCGATGAGGCCGGTATCGACCGCAAGGCTGCGAAATTCGTCCTGGCCGAGGGGGCTGACGGCTCCGCGCTGACACGAACGATCCCGATTGAGTTTGCGCTCAACGACGTGATGGTCGTCTACGGGCAGAACGGCGAGATGCTACGCCCGGAAAACGGCTATCCGCTGCGCCTGCTGGTGCCGGGCGTTCAGGGGGTCTCGAGCGTCAAGTGGCTCAGGCGACTCGAAGTGGGTGACAAGCCCTGGAATACGCGCGAGGAAGCGATTCATTACATCGACCTGCTGCCCGACGGCACGCATCGCCAGTACTCGATCGTGCAGGAGGTGAAATCGGTCATCACCTCACCTTCGGGCGGACAGAAGCTGACCGGTAAGGGTTACTACGAGATCACGGGCCTGGCGTGGAGCGGCCGCGGCAGCGTGCGGCGCGTCGATGTATCGACCGACGGCGGCCGCAACTGGGCGCCGGCACGCCTGCAGGAGCCCGTGCTGACCAAAGCGCTGACGCGCTTCCGCTTCGACTGGACGTGGAACGGCGCACCGGCGCTGCTGCAGAGCCGCGCCGTCGACGAGACCGGTCACGTGCAACCGACGCTGCCCCAGCTGCGGGCGGTGCGCGGCACGCGCTCGATCTATCACAACAACGGTATCCAGACGTGGCAGGTCAATCCGAACGGCGAGGTATGGAATGTCCAGGTCGGTTGACCGCGCGCGGATTCTGCTGATGTCGGTGGGCCTCGTCGGCAGCTTCGTCGTTGCGCATGCGCAGGCTGCCGACGCGCCGAAGTACGGCTTCGGCCAGCCGGCCACAGCGCAGCAGATTGCCGGCTGGGACATCGATGTCCGACCCGATGGCCACGGAGTGAAGAAAGGGCGCGGAACGGTTGCGCAGGGACAGGAGATCTACGACGCGCAATGCGCCAGCTGCCACGGGACGTTCGGCGAGAGCAATCGCTACATTGCTATCGCCGGCGGAGTCAAGAAGGAGGACCTGGCCAGCGGGCGCGCCAGTGCGCTCAAGCGCGCCGATGGTGTGCGCACCGTGGGAACCAAGCTCAATTCCGCCGCCACGCTGTGGGACTACATCAATCGTGCGATGCCATGGGCTAACCCGCAGTCGTTGACGGTTGACCAGGTCTATGCGGTGACAGCCTATGTGCTGCACCTGAATGAAATCGTGCCGGCAGATTTCGAACTCAACGACGCCAACCTGATCAAGGTCGCGATGCCGAACCGCAACGGCATGACGACCCAGCACGGCATGTCGAGCGTCAAGGGTAAACCCGATGTGCAGGGCTCGAGCTGCATGAAGGACTGCGTGGCGCAGGTCCAGGTCGTGTCGCAGCTGCCGGAATTCGCGCGCAACCAGCACGGCAACCTCGCGGATCAGAAACGGCCGATCGGCCCGGCGCGCGGCATCGACACCGCGCAGTACGACAGTGCGAAGACGGCACCCGTTGCGTCGGTACCGGCTGCGGCAACCGCTGCGGCTACTGGAGCTCCGAACGTCAAGGATCTGCTTTCACGCAATGCCTGCACGGCCTGCCATGCAATGGACAGCAAGGTGGTCGGTCCGTCGTTCCGCGAGGTCGGGACGAAGTACAAGTCGCGCGCGGATGCCGAGACCTACCTCGCGAACAAGATCAGGAGCGGCGGGCAGGGGACCTGGGGTGCAGTACCGATGCCGCCTCAGCCAGCGCTGAAGGACGACGACGCGCGCGCGATCGCGCGTTGGGTGCTGGCCGGAGCGCAGTGACCGGCGATGCCAGGCCGGCGAGCGGAAGCGCGCGCATCGCCGGGGTGGGCGATTCATTTACAGTAGCGGCAAGGCAGCGACAACCAACGATCGGGAGCAGGAGAGTCTCAATGAATGTTCATCGCAGGGAATTCGTCAAGTCGGGCAGCGTGCTGGGTTTGATGGTGGCCGCCGGCCTGATGACTGCGCGCCAGGCCCGCGCCCAGCAGCAGGCATGGAACAAGGCCGCGTTCGAGGCCAAATCAATGGACGATACGGTGAAGGCGCTCGGCGGCTCAGCGCCGGCGCAGAGCGGTGACGTCACGATCACCGCACCAGACATCGCCGAGAACGGTGCAGTTGTTCCGGTCGGCGTGGCGAGCAAGATTCCGAACACGCAGGCGATCTACATCCTGGTCGAGAAGAACCCCAACGCCCTCGCCGCGGGGTTCGGCATTCCGGCCGGTACCGATGCGAACGTGTCGACGCGGATCAAGATGGGGCAGACGTCGAACGTCCACGCGGTCGTCAAGGCGGACAACAAGCTCTATGTCGCGACCAAGGAAGTCAAGGTCACGCTCGGCGGCTGCGGCGGCTGACCGCACGCCAACAACAGAACCCAGGAGTCACAGATGCCAGATCCGATGCGTATCCGCGCGACCGAACAGCCCGACGGCGTCGACGTGCGTGTTTTGATGAGCCATGAAATGGAAACCGGCCAGCGCCGCGATTCCGCAGGCGCGCTGGTGCCGGCGCACTTCATCCAGACGGTCGCGGTCACCTATGCCGGCAAGCCGGTGCTGCTCGCAGAATGGGGCCCCGCGGTCGCCAAGAATCCGTACCTGCAGTTCAAGTTCAAGGGTGGCAAGAAGGGCGAAAAGCTCACCGTCACCTGGGTCGACAACAAGGGCGAGACCCGCACCGACGAGGCGACGATCAGCTAGCCCGAACGCGCCACCGCAGGCAAAGCTCCCGCAGAGGGGCGAGACCAACAACCGTAGCGAGGAGAACAGGACGATGACTGCAAGCAAGGTGGCCACCGCGATGGCCGCGCTGATTCTGTGCATTGCCGGCGCCGGCGTGCACGCACAGGGCAGCGCGACCGACGAGATCGCGCGTTATCGGGCGATGCTTCAGGACGGCAACCCGGCCGAACTGGTCGTAGCCCGCGGCGAGGAACTGTGGAAGGCCAAGCGCGGCCCGAAGAACGTCTCGCTCGAGCAGTGCGATCTCGGTCTGGGCGCCGGCGTGGTGAAGGGCGCGTATGCGCAACTGCCGCGTTACTTCGCCGATGCCGACCAGGTCATGGACTTCGAATCGCGGCTCGTCTGGTGCATGGTCAGCGTGCAGGGGTTCGACCGCGCCGCCCTCACCAAGAGTCCGTATTCCGGCGCCGGTCAGCGACAGACCGACATCGAGGCGCTGACCGCCTACGGGGTCGAGATGTCGCGCGGCGTGCCGGTCGCGATTCCCCAGTCGCACCCGAAGGAGAAGGCGTCGTACGATCGCGGCCGCCAGGCCTTTTACATGCGCGGAGGACCGTATGACTTCTCGTGCGCAACCTGCCACGGCGTGACCGGACAGCGCATCCGTCTGCAGGACCTGCCGAACATCGCCGGCAACAAGGCCGACGCCGACCGCGCGTTCACGACCTGGCCCGCCTACCGGGTCTCGCAGGGTGCGCTGCGTACGATGCAGTGGCGCCTTTATGACTGCTTCCGCCAGCAGCGCTGGCCCGAACTCGTGTTCCTGTCGCCGACTTCGATCGACCTGACCACCTTCCTTGGCGTGAACGCCAACGGCGCCAAGATGGACGCGCCGGCTATCAAGCGCTGAGGAGACGACGATGCAGATGAGAACAAGGGTGTTGCCGGTCGGCCTCGCGATCGTGGCCGGATGCGCGACCTACGTGGCGCCGACCAAGGAAGAGTCGGTGCAGGCGGTCAAGAGCTCGTTCAAGGAGCGCAGCATTGCCAAGCTCGACCGCCTGGACCAGACCGAAATCCAGGCGGTCTGCTCCGATTCGCAGCTGAAAGGCAAGGAAGTGCCGAAGGCCGAGCGTGAAGCGCTCGAGAAGAAGGTGCTCGCGACAATCAAGTACCCGGCCGACGGCAAGTACCTTGGCGACTACAAGCAGGGCGAGCGCATCGCACAGTCCGGAGTCGGCCTGCAGTGGAGCGACAACGAGAAGACGGTCAACGGCGGCAACTGCTATGCGTGCCATCAGATCGCGCCGCAGGAGATCTCGTACGGCAACATCGGCCCGACGCTGCTCGGCTACGGCAAGCTGCGCGGCTATGACGAGAGGGTGGTCAAGTACACCTGGGGAAAGATCTGGAACACGCACGCGTACAACCTGTGCTCGCAGATGCCGCGCTACGGCGATGCCGGCATCCTGAGCGAGGCGCAGATCAAGGATGTGATGGCGCTGCTGCTGGATCCAGGTTCGCCGGTCAACAAGTAATCCACTACGCGCGGCCGCCGCAGGCAGCCGCGCCATTCTCCGCGCCATGCATCGTCGTACCGTCTTGTCTGCACTCGCCGCCGCGTTCACCGGACCGGCCTTCGCGCGGGCTGCCGCCGAACACCCACCGATCCGCTGGAGCGACGTCGAGCTGATCGACGGGCGCGTGCTGAAGGCGAGCGAGCTGCAGGGGCGTACGGTGGTCGTCGAGTTCTGGGCCAGCTGGTGCCCGTTCTGCATGAAGCAGAATCCATCGATCGAGAAACTGCACCGCGAGGCCGGCGGAGATGCGCTGCGCGTGCTGACCTTCTCGATTGATACCTCCGAGCAGCCGGCGCGCGCCTACATGGCCAAGCACGGATATACGTTCGCGGCTGCCATGGCGGGTCCGCAGTCGGAGGCGTGGTTCGGCCGCCGGCGCGGCCTGCCCGAGGTTCATGTCGTCGACCCGCGCGGACGCATCGTCTTCAGCGAATTGGGCGAGATGTTCGAGGAAGACGTCGCCGCACTGGCGCGTTTCGCTGCCAGGCCGCCGCACTAGCAGACGACCCAGGCAGTACAGCGAAGGGGAGGACGATGTCGATGGATCGACGCGAGTTTCTCCAGGTGCTGGCCGTCGCGGCGGCAGCCGGGATGACGATCGATGCGCGCGATGCGCTGGCGGCCGCACCGGCCAGTGCGAGGATGTATGAGGTGCCGCGTTTCGGCAACGTGCACCTGCTGCACTTCACCGACTGCCACGCGCAGCTCAAGCCGATCCATTTCCGTGAGCCGAGCGTCAACCTCGGCATAGGACAGGCGCGCGGCCAGCCGCCGCATCTGGTCGGCGAGCACCTGCTGAAGCATTTCGGCATCGCGCCCGCGACGGCGGAGGCGCACGCCTTCACCTACCTCGACTACGTCGAAGCGGCCCGCACCTACGGCGCGGTGGGCGGCTTCGCGCACCTCGCGACACTGGTCAAGCGCCTGAAGGCCGGGCGCCCGGGCGCGCTGCTGCTCGACGGCGGCGACACCTGGCAGGGCTCTGCGACTTCGCTGTGGACCAATGCGCAGGACATGGTCGATGCCGGCAAGCTGCTCGGCGTCGACGTGATGACCGCGCACTGGGAAATGACCTACGGCGCCAAGCGCGTGCAGGAGATCGTTGACAAGGACTTCAAGGGCACGATCGACTTCGTCGCGCAGAACATCAAGACGACCGACTTCGGTGATCCGGTGTTTCCGCCGTACGCGCTGCGCGAAATGAACGGCGTGAAGCTTGCGATCATCGGCCAGGCGTTTCCCTACACGCCGATCGCGAATCCGCGCTACTTCGTCCCCGAATGGAGCTTCGGCATCCAGGACGAGAACATGCAGAAGATGGTCGACGAGGTGCGCAGCAAGGGTGCGCAGGTCGTCGTCGTCCTCTCGCACAACGGCATGGATGTCGACCTCAAGATGGCGACGCGCGTGCGCGGCGTCGATGCGATCCTCGGCGGCCACACGCACGACGGCGTGCCGCAGCCCACTCTGGTGAAGAACGCCGGCGGCACGACGCTGGTCACCAACGCCGGCAGCAACGGCAAGTTCCTCGCGGTGCTCGACTTCGACGTCGCGGGGGGCAAGGTCGCCGACTACCGCTACAAATTGCTGCCCATCTTCTCGAACCTGCTGGCGGCCGATGGCGAGATGAACGCCTACATCCAGCGGGCGCGTGCGCCGTACGAAGGCAAGCTCGCCGAAAAACTGGCGACCACCGAGGGGCTGCTCTACCGCCGCGGCAACTTCAGCGGCACCTTCGACCAGCTGATCCTCGATGCGATGCTGGCGGTGAAAGGCGCCGAGATCGGCTTCTCGCCCGGCTTCCGGTGGGGGACCAGCCTGCTGCCCGGGCAGGCGATCACGATGGAACACCTGATGGACCAGACCGCGGTGACTTATCCGTATTCCACCGTCACTGACATGAGCGGCGAAACGATCAAGACGGTGCTGGAAGACGTGGCCGACAACCTCTTCAACCCCGACCCTTACCTGCAGCAGGGTGGCGACATGGTGCGCGTCGGCGGACTGCAGTACACCATCGATCCGGCGGCAGCGATGGGCAGTCGCATCAGCGACATGCGACTCGCCGGCAAGCCGATCGAACCCGCCAAAACGTACAAGGTCGCCGGCTGGGCTCCGGTGGCCGAGGGCGCCAAGGGCGAGCCGATCTGGGAGGTCGTCGCCGCCTATCTGCGTGACCGCAAAGTCGTGCCGCCGGTTCGGCTGAACCAGCCCGCCATCAAGGGCGTCAGCGGCAACCCCGGCCTGGCGTAAGGCTCCGCATGCTTCGGCGTGCCGTCCTGCTCGGGGGCGTACTGCTGGCGTCGGCGGGTTTGCCCGCTGACGATCCGCCGCTGCCAGCCGCCTCCGATCTGCGCGCGCTCGGAGCCCGCAGCGCGCAGTTGAAGGCGCCGATCGTGCTGCTGCTCAGCACGCCGGGCTGTCCGTACTGCCGCGAAGTGCGGCGCAATTACCTGGCGCCGCAATGGGCCGAGCAGAAGACCCGCGCTGGGCCACAGCTGCTGTTTGTCGAGATCGAAATCACCAGTGCGCAGCCGCTGATCGATTTCGACGGCAGCGCGACGACGCAGGCGGCCTATGCGGCGCGGCATGGCATCGACGTAGTGCCGGTCGTGCTCGTCGTCGACTCCCGCGGGCGGCCGCTCGCAGAGCCCCTGGTCGGGCTCGACCGCTCGGGCTTCTACGACAGCTACCTGCAATCCCGGTTCGACGAAGCGCGCAAGCGCTACGGCGGGCGCTAGCCACCGTCTGTCGCCGCACGCTGGATGAGTGCGCGCCGGCGCACGGCGCTTGCCCGTCCTGCGCTACCGTAGCGATGTCGCGCCATGGAGGTCACCATGAGGCTGCTTCGTTTCGTTACCTTGCTCGCACTGATGACAGGTGTCTGCGCATCGGCGCAGACCGCCCGCGTCGATCCCACGCCAACGCCGGCCGTCTCCCAGTTCGTCATGGGCACACGCCTCGGCTACATCACCTGCAGTGAAAAGTACCGCGCCTATCTCGAAAAGTGGGAGCTGTATGCGCTGGTCACGGAGGGGCAGAAGGATCCGCGTGGCACTCCGCCGAGTGACAGCGAAGTCGCCGACTGCGTGCATCAGACCGCCCTGCGCGGCGGTGGCCTCTACAAGGATGCGCTGAAGAGCGCGGGCACGCCCAAGGCGAAGGCGGCCTACAGCGAGTACATGGCCGCCTGGGACGACGCGCTGAAGGGTATCCGCAAACCCGGGCGCGAAACGGTGCAGCAGTACCGCGCGCGCCAGAAGAAAGTCGAGGCCCGTCTGAACGCGCTGCAGTCAAAGCTCGAAGAAGCAGTGCCCGTTGGACCGTCTTGAGCGAGGATGCGACCGCGCTGCACCCGGCGGTGAGTCAAGCGTGCGGAGTCTTAGGTGACGTAGCGCAGCACGGCAAAGAAATGTGCCGTGCTGCCGCCGAGTACGAACAGGTGCCAGACGCCGTGGGCGTGGCGCCAGTGGGTGTCGTTGAGGAAGAACAGGATGCCCAGCGTGTAAAGCACCCCGCCCGCGGCCAGCCAGATCATGCCGCCGGCCCCCAGCCGTGCCACCAGGGGAACGGCGGCCGCGGCTCCCAGCCATCCCATCACCAGGTACGGCCAAACCGAAGGATCGTCGTCGCTGCGATCGCGCCAGGCACGCACGATGCCGTAGGCCGCCATCGCCCAGATCGTCCCGAATAGCGTCCAGCCCACCGGGCCGCGCAGCGTGACCAGCGTGAAGGGGGTGTAGGTGCCGGCGATCAGCAGGTAGATCGCACAGTGATCGAGGCGCCGAAACAGCGCCTTGGCGCTGGACGCCCTGATCGAGTGATACAGCGTCGAAATGGCATAGAGCACCACCAGCACCGTGCCGAACAGGCTGAAGCTGACGATCTTCCAGGGATCGCCGTCGAGCGCGGCACGTGTGATGAGGACCGCCGACCCGGTGATCGCCAGCGCAGTGCCGACAAGGTGGGTGCTGCTGTTGAATCGTTCGCCGTGGTACACGAAGGAAAGCTGCAAATCAGTTGAAGAGCGGCATCACTATAGGCCACTCGGGCGCAGGATCTGAGCCAGCGCGAACGCCTCAGTACGGCCAATACAGCGTAGCGACGGCTCGACGGCTTTTGACCTGGTACATCTGTCGACTCCAGTGCCCCATTGCCGACCCACCCGGCATCTCGGTACAGCGAATCCCCGGCAGCGGAGGCACGCTGATGTCCGGCTTGATCGATAGCCACTGGCATACGATGTTTGCGGCGCCCTCAATGTTCGAGCTCCGGTCGCCTCGCAGTACATTTCTAGGACCTGCTGTGCTCATGCACTGTGATTCGCACGGGCGCCCGGCATGGGGAGGCGGACATGGAAACATGGGTGACGTTTTCGATCATCGACCATCGTGCGCCTGTCTATCGCCAAGCGCTTGCTCTGTTCGCCCGATAGCAGACGAATGAGCCGCTGCTGAGTGGTCGCGGCGTTGCATGTGACAGCCGCCGCCAGTGGCGCACCTCGCTTGCTGGAGCTGCGGCGTATCGTGAACACATGCCTTTCCACGTCGATTGCTACGCCGGCTATCGCGGCGAGCAGGAACCCCTAGCCCTCCGGTTCGGCGAACGGCGCGTCGCCGTACGCGCGGTAGTGGACCGGTGGTACTCGCCATCGCAGCGGTGGTTTAAGGTCGAGACCGAGGGCGGCGACACCTACATCGTCCGCCACGACGAGCCGAGCGGCCAGTGGGAGCTTGCCGCGTACACGAGCCGGGAGTCGCCCGGCACGGGCCTACGTGGTCCTGCGTCTTCGCGCGACCCGCTGAATTGAGCGCCTATTCTCCGTGCCGTAGCCGCTTCAATTGACGAAGGTCCACGCTCGCCACCCGTCTCAATGCGAGGGGCGAATCCGGCCAATTGCAGGCCTGGCTGCCTACGCCCAGAATCGCCCGAAAGCGGACGGGTTCGTGAGCATCCTAGATCTCATTGCTTCGCCAGGCGTCCTAGTCGGGACCGTCGTCGGAGGCATCGCCGCTGTTGCTGTCGGCCGCTTCTTTCCCGAGCACGACCTTGGGTTTCTGCGAGTGGGTCGCTCTCGCCGCGCGCATGCGCGGGATGTGCATCGGCCCGTTAGCTCCCACTCGGAGCGACCTGAGTTAAATGGACTGCTATGGCGGCTGTTCCAGTCGCTTTAGGAAGGCACCGCCGATATGAAGATAGTGGAAATCGCCTACCGCTACGACGGCACTGAGAGATCGCCGCGCGAGCGGCCAGTGAACGCCGATGCGGCACGACGCCGGCTGAACACAGGTAGTCGTGCCTTTGCGGATTTGTTCGTTGGGCTCGAGTCCGAGTCGGGAACCTCGCGTCGAGTTGTCCCGATCGATGCGCGCGATCTTGGCCTCCTGCCGGTTGGCGCCGGAGCTCTCCCGCAGCGACCCTTCGCCGCGGTGCTCGGCTGCGCCGACGCGCGGGTTCCGATCGAACTGATTTTCAACGAGGGGCCGAACGATCTATTCGTCGTGCGCGTCGCCGGCAACACGCTGGGCGACGACGTTCGGGGCAGCCTGAATTACGCGATCGAACATCTCGGCGAGAGTCTCAAGCTGATCGTCGTGCTGGGCCACAGCGCCTGCGGAGCAGTGACGGCCGCGGTCGACGTCTTCCTCGAACCCGCCGGCTACCTGGCGCTCGCGTCCAAGCACTCGATTCGCTCAATGGTCGACCGGCTGTTGGTCATCGTCGAGGCATCGGCGAGGAGAATGGCCGAGGCGTTTAGTTCCGACATCGTGCGCCATCCCAATTACCGCGAAGCCTTGATCGAGGTGGCAGTAGTCTCCAACGCGGCGCTGTCGGCGCACGCGCTGAAGTGCGATATCGAAGGGCGCGGTGCGAGTGGCCTGAGTACCGCATACGGCGTTTATCTGCTGACGGAGCGGACGATCTGGGCGCCGCGTCACGGAACGGACGAAGTGACGGGCATCGCCATGCCGCCCGACGACGTGGGGGGGTTCACCGAATTCGGCGACGCTGTACTCCGGTCGCGGCGGATCGCCAGCCTGCTCTTGCCTTGACGGATCGACCGGTGTCACCCGCAGCCGCTCTGACGCGAATCGAGCATGACGCCCAACCCTTCCATCAAGGGGACGTCCAACATCAGGCTTCGCCTGCTGTCGGCCGCCCCTCATGTCAAACGTTGAGGCTGTAGAAAAAGTCCCTTCGCGGGATTCCGAGTGAAAAGCGCGTACGAATGAAGAAATACGAGATCGACGTTGAATCAAGTTGCGTTCGTCGCGCAGAGGCGTTTCTGACGCGTCCGAATGGCATCGTTCTACCTGAAGAAAGAAATCGCACCACCGGTCGCGGCGACCTCCCTAGGGCCGTTTGGGTACTCTTTCTACAGCCTCGTTAGGCCACCGGGCAACTCCGTATAGCCTAGCGACGCGGCTTCCGAGCCGTGCCGTTCAATTCCTGCACAGGATGATCGATGACCACAACCGACTCAGTCTTTCGACGCGCGTTATCCAACATGCTGACGGAGATCTTCGACGGCCCGCCGGGGCAGGAGGCGTATCTGCTCAACCCCGGCGAGCCCGGCCGGCTTCGCGCACCGGAACACGAGTGTCACCGCCGAAATCGGCGAGTGGTTCAGGGGCCTCGGTAGATCACCTTGAATGCCGTATCGTTGAGCCTCTGTGGTATCGCCAGTGTCGATCCGCTGGAGTCGACCATCGTGGTCGGTGTGCCGTCGGTGAGCAACTTTGTTCCGCCGGTTGTGAAGGCGACGATCTCGTCGAAGTACACCACGCCGAACCGGGCCAGCGGATCGGGCGGGCCGTTGAATTGGCTGCCGCGACTGATCCCCGCGTTGATTGTCACGGCCGGCGGGAAACCGGTATCGATCGTGAGGTTCACAGTTTGAGACGTGGTCTCATTTACCAAGCCGTAGAATGCGGTACCGGCGGAGTTGGTCTGCAGGCACAGCGTGGCGCTGATCGAGTCGCCGGGCCTGACCGGGAGGGCGACTTGCGCCCCGGTGTGGATCCGGACCAGGGTCGTGACGTTCTGGGCGGTATCGACCGTCATTTCCACGTGGAGGTCCAGGAAACCGAGGCCGAAGAAGGTACGGAAGTTGTTCGGAAGACTCCCACTCGGGCTGTGGTTCAGGTTCGGGACCGTCCAGGTTCCCGATAGCACGGTGATCGGACCGGCACTGTTGAACAGCTCGAACCCGCAAGATTCGAGCGGGAACAGCCCGAAGCCCGCGGCAACGGGCTTCGTCGGCTTGTCGGCGGGAAGAAGCTTGGGCTTGAGGTGCTTATAACCCTGATAGCGGCGCGCACTCTGCTCCCACAGTGCCGCCAGTGCAGGCTGCGTTCGAGGATCAGGGCGCTGCGGTAGTCCGTGCCGCGCGAGGTCTTTGGGGGTCGCAGCGAGCGCGTCGAAACCCTTTGGCGGCGGCGGGAAGATCTGCACCCCTTTCATTTTGGGAACTGCTTTTCCAGCCATGATCGTCCCTCCTGAGGCTGTTTGAAGATTGTGCGTTCAACAGAACGCCTCAAGCTTGCCGCCTTCGCAGTGCCCACCCGAATGACTACGGGGCCTCAGACGTACCATCCGCGAGGGAGCTATTTCGCTTTCGTGAGCTTGGCCTTTGCGGCCGCCGGTGCCGAGACGCGGTACGCCCGCATCAGCGCGCGAGTCTTCTCGACGTCCGAATCGGTCGTCGGGGCCTTAAGCTCGGGGCCGTCGATTTCTGCCACGGACAGGCCGGGGTCGACGTCCACCATCGCGTCCACTCCCTTCGGCGCGTCGATGGTCACGATCGCATAGATTTTTCCGGCGGCATCGAAGTGAACGTAGGTCTTCATGTCGACCTCCTGTCACGCAGAGACGTAGCTGATCCCGACGCCATAGCCGGGTACCGAAAAGCCGCCCACGTTCCGTACCGTGAAGAGGAGCGTCAACCCGGTCGGTGTGCCGTCGATTCGCATGTTTTCTACCGCGAGTACGCGGTGGGCCGCGTTGGGGTCTCCGATAACCGGATGCGCCGTTACCGACAACGCGTCACCGTACTTGAATCCGACCATCCACCAACCGTGGCTTCCGCCAGGCGGCAGACTGCCGGGCCCCGACCAAGAGAAGAACGCGCGCTTGACAGTCGCCATATCGAACCTCCTCAACGACGCCAACCCTCCGAATAGCGCGATTCAGATTACGCCAAATCGCCGTCGTCGGGAACGTTAGGCGTCAAGTATTCCTGTCGCCACCTGTCGCAGTTCAGCATCGAGTGGAGGTTTGACGTGCCCACATTCTCCGACCCAACCATCAATGACATCTTCCACCGTGGAAGGAATGGGTCGACAAGGTCACCAAGATGTTCAGCTATGCCCGGACGTGACAGGCCGTACGCACCGGCACACCTCTCTGGAACTGGTCTAGCGATGAAATCAAGTCGAACAAGGTACTTGGAACCATGGCCGTTCAACATATATCAGTCAGCCCTCTCGGCACTACCCGGCCTACTAGCGGGTATCGCACTTGTCGTTCATAGGAATTGAGGTCGACGCGAAGTTGACGTCTGAAGATCGGCCTGAGTCGGCCACGACCGGACGTTTCGAAAGAGTTGAGAAATCGACTGTTAGCGGACACGCTACTTTGCCTCAGTCGACATCGACCACGTCCGCCTTCTGCGCGTTCTCCATCACCGACTCTATGCCAACGTAGACGCCGCCGCCGGCTGCATACATCTGGCTCTGGCCAATGATTTCGCCATTTTTTGCGATCAGCACGAAGTACTTCTTGCCGTTCCTGGCAGTGCGCACTTCAGAATGTCGGCGCACTTTACATACATATGGACTAGTGAAGGCTTGCGCCGGGGAGGCTAGTCTCCCACCAGCGATTGGCTGACTTGTTAAGGAAATGGCGATGTCGAGACGAAGAATTGCATTTGGCGCCGCGCTGGGAGCCGCCAGCTATCTCCTGATTGGAGCCGCTTCAGCCGCGCCGGTCACGTGGACAGACTGGACGCGCATCTCAACCTCAGCGGCAAGCGGCAACATGGGAGGCGTGACCGTCACCGTGAGCGCTACGAGCGGCTCCATGGATGGCCCTTCGCAGACCGCCTGTGGAACGAACTGGTGGACTCAGCCCGATCCGTCCAACCCGGCCTATACCGGTGGCAGTGTGAGCAATGCGCCGACCGCTTGCGAGCAGGTCGGTCTCAACTCACCGGTGTCGATTACCGTGTCGTTTTCGTCTGCGATCAGCGATCTGTACATGGCACTGTTGAGCGTCGGGCAGCCGAACTACACAGTGACCTACGATTTCGACACGGCGTTCACGATCGACAGCGAGGGCCGAGGCTTTTGGGGAGATGGCACGTACGCTCAAGGCACAGGCGACACGCTTGCGATGCGTGAGTTTCATGGCGTGCTGGCGTTCGCCGGTCCGGTTTCGTCGCTCAGTTTCACGACCACGCCAAACGAGTACTGGCACGCTTTCACCTTCGGCACGCTCGCGGCGACGGTTCCCGAACCGGGCACGTTGGCGCTTCTTGGCCTTGGCCTCGTTGGTCTCAGTTTTGCGCGTCGCCCCAGACAGTAGTCGCGCCGCCTTGCTGAAGCGAACCCGCACGCGTGGCGGGTTTTGCTTCTTTTGGCGCGCCTATCGTTGCTTCTGATCAGAGAATCGGCCCGCCGTAGCTGGGTTGCCGTCCTCGGCCAAAGCCGGTTTTGACGTAAGTCGTCGTGATTTGCTCGGGCGTTGTACTAGACCTGCGCGCCGCGTCGACGGGCAGACTTCGGCCACAAACGGACGTTCGCGAGTTCCCCCGCTCTCTCAAAGAGCGGACCATCGTCGGCTCGATATGGCGCGCCGCGCTGATGGGGGCACGAGCCATCCCAACGCTAGATCGCGCAGCGGATTTCGCTGCGCGATCATGTCTTTCGTCAACGTCGTGCTTCCGTTGAACTCTTCGCGGCCAACTCCATTGGCTTGATGAGCGCCGCGAGCTTCGCCGCCCGGTCGCTGTCGGCCAGCGATGCCACGGCAGTGAAGAGGGCCAGCGTTGTCACGCCGGCGGCGACCGCCGCGACGACTTTCTGTTTCATCTGAGTCATCTTGGTACCTTCCGTTTCCCTCGCTTGGACGTATGTCCGTGCGTTCCGGAATAGGTGGTGGTCCGTGTTTAGGTCGCTCGCAACCGTTGATGTACTTCGCGCGCCTTGATGTTGGCGACGGGGTCGCCGCGCGCTGCGGCCTGCGCGTACCAGAACAGGGCGCGTTCCAGATCGCGCGGTACGCCACTTCCTTGCTCATACATGCTGGCGATGACGTAGCACGCGCCGCCGTCGCCCTGGGCCGCGGCGAGCTCGTACCACTTCGCCGCTTCCTTGTAGTCCTGTGCCGCGCCCCGGCCCAGGAAGTACTGCGTGGCGAGGGCGACTTGTGCATCGCGCCAACCGCGTTCAGCCGCCTCGCGGTACCAAGCAGTGGCCTGAGTCATCGACTTGGCGACGTGCTCGCCACGTTCATGAAACCCCGCCAGTACGTACTGCGCGCGCGGTAATCCACCCTCTGCGGCTTTGCGCAGCCACGCGATACCCTCCTGCGGGCGCGGGGCGGTGCCCAGCCCGTGGACCAGCATGACTGCGAGGTTGAACTGCCCCAACGCATCGTTGCGTTCGGCAGCCTTGCGATAGTGAATGAGGGCGCTCGCGTACTCGCTAGCGCTGTATGCGGCCCATCCGCGCTCTGAATCGGGGTCGGCGACCCGTTCGTTTCGCGGCGATTCGCCGGCAGTCGCCCCCAGCAGGAGAGAGAGGATTGCGAGCCCGACTGCGCGGCGGCAGACGGAAATGCGCGATAGAGACTGCATTGAAGAAGCGGTGCCCCTAGCGATGGAGATATTCATGACGTGCTCCTGCGCCTGACTGTCGATGTCCCGCCGTTCCGGGAGGGGCACAGAGTGATGCCAACGGGCTCGGAAGTCCCGATCGATTGCCGAATCTGGAACGAAAGAAGTACGATTTCTTCATGTGCGGCAGTGCGCCGCACTGCGCCACGGGTTCCGATCAGCGACTCAGCGAGGCGGAATGGAACAGGGCGTCACGTCGGCGACTGGGGCTGCAAATCGGTTGCAGCTGCTAGGGCTCACGCTGGACCTCACCCACGGTGAGCTGCGAACCGCGAGCAATGAGCTGGCGGACCTCCGCAAGCAGGCCCTGGATGTCCTGCTGCTTCTGGGCGCCCACGCCGGGCACGTTGTGAGCAAAGAAGAGTTAATGCGCCGCGTCTGGCCCAACGTCGTCGTGGGCGAAGACTCTCTGGTGCAGGCCATCGCTGACATTCGTCGCGTGCTGGGCGACGACCGGCATCAGTTGGTGCGTACCGTTCCCAGGCGTGGTTACATGCTGTTGGCTGACCCGGCAACCGAGCCCGCGAACCCTCCAACGTTTACTGGCAATGCAGCTGTCCCCGCAGCATTTCGCGCCGCGGCGGCGCCATCCGAGGTACAGGCTGCGACGGTCGCAGGAAAGCGTGGGCGCTGGATACCGATCGCGGCCACGCTGGGAATCGTGGCCGCGGTCGCTGCCGGGATCGTCCTTATCCCGCGCAATCCGCCCGGCACCCCGACAAGGGCGCCGTTGTCCAGCGAAATTCCCACCCGTTCGCTGGTTGTGCTGCCGTTTGAGAGCGAGGGCGTAGCGGCCGAGGAGAGCTGGTTTGCCGACGCGGTGACGGCCGATCTCACAAGCACGCTTGGCCGCTGGCCGAATGTGTTCGTGATTGCCCGCGATACCGCGCGCACCTACAGAGGCAAGGCCGCCGACCCGCGCGACGTGGCGCGCGAGCTTGGGGTGCGCTATGTGATTCGCGGCGCTGTGCGGCGCGATGGCGACCGCGTGCGGTTGGACCTAGCGATAGTCGACGGCGAGTCGGGCGCGCAGCGCTGGACCGAGCAGATCGATGTCGAGCGGGCACGACTCGCGCAATCAATCGACGACATCACGGGAGGTATCGCAAAGACCCTACTAATCGAGGTCGGTCGCGTCGTCGGCGAGCGGGCGGCGAAGATGCGGCCGGAACAAGTCGAGGCCGACGACCTGGCGATGCAGGGCTTCGCTGTCTACCTGCGCAGTGCCAGCCAAGACAACTTCCTCGAAGCTCGAAAACTGTTCGAGCAGGCGGTGGCCAAGGACCCGGACTCGATTCGCGGGCTGGCCGGGGTTAGCCTCTCCAACAGCTTTGGCGTCATCATGCATTGGATGCCAGACCGCGACGCGTCTGTGCGCCGCGCAGAGGAGGCGCTGGCCCGGCTGGAGTCGCTCGACCCCAGCGGCGCGGACACACTGATGGCACGGGCCAGTTTGGCCAACATGCGCGGCGACTGGGAGGGCGTTCTGCTCGTTGCCGGCACGCTGCTCGAGCACTATCCGAACAATCCGACGTCGCACCATCATCGTTGCTCGTCGCTGCTGCGACTGGGCGGCTTCGAAGTGGCCATTCCGTCGTGCGAGCGGGCGATCAGGATCAGTCCGCGCGATTCGCGTGTCCCCATCTGGAACGGGCTGATCGGCATGAATTACTTCATGCTCGGGCAGTACGCGCAGGCAGCCGACTACTCAAGGCGAACGGTAACTGCGAATCCGAAGATTCTCGGCTACTGGCCGCTGCTGGCCGCATCACTCACGCTCGATGGTCGTCGGGAAGAGGGCGTGCAGGTCCTGAAGGAGTTCATGGAACGCAACCCGGGGTTCGCGGCCGCGGAGCTTCCGAAGAGGTGGGGGTACGGCAAACACCCTCGTTTCGTCGAGGGTCTCGATCGCATGATCGCCACCTTGCGCGAGATGGGGATGCCCTGACTAGCAGCACCTGGTCGACTTCTGGCATCGGCGTGATGTCCGCTGTCAGGCAATCGTTTGTGGCCGCTTCCGGCGATCGCTAGTGTCGGCTAGGGGTCGGGCTCCGCCGATTCGAGCGTCTGCTTGCGTCCGGGCAGTGATTGCCGGCATAGGGTCAATCCCGCCGGCACACGCAGCTACGGCTGAAGCGAGTTTGTTAGTCCTGCCGAGGGCCGGCGTACCGCGGGGCCAACGCATCGCAATCGGGGTTGCCGGCAAAACGGGCAAAATCCGCCCTCCGGAGGCGTGGCCGAGCGGTTGAAGGCACCGGTCTTGAAAACCGGCAACGGGGCAACCCGTTCGTGAGTTCGAATCTCACCGCCTCCGCCATCATTGGCCGCTCGCCGTCGCAAAGCGGCGGCTGACCGCTGCGACCCACGACCGGACGCCATCAATAGTCGCCGAGATGCCGCAGACCATTCCGCGCCTGAGCCTCGACGGCATCTCCAAGCATTACGGTGCCACCCGCGCCAACGACGGCATATCGCTTGACGTGATGCCGGGTGAGATCGTCGCCGTACTCGGCGAAAACGGCGCGGGCAAGAGCACCTTGATGAAGGTGATCTACGGAATCGTCCGGCCCGATGCGGGCGAGCTCGATATCGACGGCCGGCCGGTGCGCGTTGCCAGTCCGGCGCAGGCCCGCGCGCTCGGTGTCGCGATGGTGTTCCAGCACTTCGTGCTGTTCGATTCGCTGACCGTCGTCGAGAACGTCGCACTCGGTGTGGCGCCGGCGCGGATCGCCGACCTCACCGGGCGCCTGCGCGAACTGGCGGTCCACTACGACCTCGACGTCGACCCGCACCAACGCGTGCACGACCTTTCGGTCGGCGAGCGCCAGCGCGTCGAGATCCTGCGTGCGCTGATGTCCACCCCGCGGGTGCTGATCCTCGATGAGCCGACATCGGTGCTCAAGCCGCGCGCGATCGAACGGCTGTTCGTCACGCTCGAGCGACTGGCCGCCGATGGCGTCAGCGTGCTGTTCATCAGCCACAAGCTGGACGAGATACGACGCATCGCGCATCGCTGTGTCGTGCTTCGCGCCGGTCGCGTGGTGGCGACGGTCGATCCGCGCATCGAAACCGAAGCCGGGCTGGCCCGACTGATGCTCGGCGCCGATCCGCCGTCGATCGCGTCGCACGCCTCGCCGCCTGGAGTGGTCGCGCTCGAGGTGCGCGGACTCGATACCACGCATGCCGCCGAGCGTTACCAATGGCTGCACCGTATCGACATCGATCTGCACTGCGGCGAGATCGTCGGCATCGCCGGCGTCTCGGGCAACGGACAGGCTGCATTGATGGCTGCCCTGTCGGGTGAATGGCTCGACGTACGCGGTTCGATCCGGTTGTTCGGCGCCGAGATCGGACACATGCCCACCGCTGGCCGGCGGGCGCTCGGTCTGCGTTACATACCTGAAGAACGGATCGGCCATGCGGTCGTGGGTTCGATGACGCTGGGTGAAAACATCGTGCTGACGGGCGACCGGCTGCGCACGCACGGCTTCGTGCACTACGCCGACGCGCGTCGCGCGGCAAGCGCACTGATCGAGCGGCACGCCGTACGCGCGACCGGACCCCAGGCAGCCGCTGGCAGCCTGTCAGGTGGCAACCTGCAGAAATTCGTGGTCGGTCGCGAGCTCGATGGCGCGCCGCGGGTGCTGCTGGCGAGCCAGCCCACCTGGGGCGTCGACGTCGGCGCCGCCGCGATCATCCGCAACGAGCTGATCGCACGTCGCAGCGCCGGCTGCGCGATCCTGGTCGTGTCGGAAGACCTCGACGAACTCTTCGAGTTGAGCGACCGCCTGTTCGTCATGTCGAAGGGACGGCTGTCACCCTCGGTGCGCCCGAACGAAATCAGCGTGCAGGACCTCGGCCGCTGGATGTCGGGACTGTGGCCCGCGATGCAGGCCGCCGCATGAGCGCCGCCCGGCCGCTCCGAAGGCGGTCGCGTCCCCCTTGGGGGGACCGCCCGCAGGGCCAGGGGGCAACATGACGCTTCCGCTGGCGCTCGTGCCGCGCATCGAGGCGTCGCGCGCGATGACGTGGGCTTCGCCGGCGATCGCCATCGTGCTGACGCTGCTCGCCGGTGCACTGCTATTCGCCCTGATGGGAACCGCGCCGACGGCCGGGCTCAAGGTTTTCCTGTGGGATCCGCTGGCGACGCGTCGTGGCTGGTCGGAACTTGGCCTGAAGGCCACGCCGCTGATGCTGTGTGCGGTGGGCCTGGCGGTTTGCTTTCGCGCCAACGTCTGGAACATCGGTGCCGAGGGCCAGTTGATTGCCGGCGCGATCGCCGGTGGCGGCATCGCGCTGCTGGCCACGCGCTCCAGTTCGTCGATGCTGGTGCCCGCCATCCTCGCGGCCGCAGCGATCGGCGGCGCCGCCTGGGCGGCGATCACCGCCTGGTTGCGCGATCGGTTCAATGCGAACGAGATCCTCGTCAGCCTGATGCTGGTGTACGTGGCGCAACTGCTGCTCGCGTGGCTGGTGCACGGCGTGTGGAAGGATCCCGAGGGTTTCGGCTTTCCGCAGTCGAAACTTTTCGAGTCGGCCGCGCGCATGCCAGTCCTGATCGCGGGGACACGACTGAACATCGGCTTCGTCCTGGCGCTGGCCGCGGTCGCAGCCCTGTGGCTGATGCTCGGCAGGATGGTGATCGGGTTCCAGCTCAAGGTGGCCGGACTCGCGCCCGCGGCCGCGCGTTACGCGGGATTCTCGGAGCGGTGGCTCTTGTGGTTCGCGCTGCTGCTGAGTGGCGCGCTCGCCGGCATTGCGGGCGGCGTCGAGGCCACCGGCCCGGTCGGCCAGTTGACGGCGACGATTTCCCCCGGCTACGGCTTCGCTGCGATCATCGTGGCGTTCGTCGGTCGCCTGCATCCGGTCGGCATCGTCTTCGCGTCATTCGTGATGGCGCTGTTCTACATCGGCGGCGAACTGGCCCAGTCCCGCCTGGGTCTTCCCTATGCACTCACCGGCGTCTACCAGGGTCTGCTGCTGTTTTTCCTGCTCGCGTGCGACACCCTGATCGCCTACAGGATCGTGCGGCGGCCGGCCGCCTCGGTCGCCTGAGGCGCGAATCATCGTGAACGACCTTGCCGCACTGACCGCTGCCACGCTGAGCGCAGGCACGCCGCTGCTGCTGGCCGCGATCGGCATCGTCATCAGCGAAAAGAGCGGCGTAGTGAACCTCGGGATCGAGGGGATCATGCTGGTCGCCGCGGTTGTGGGTTTCGCGGCCGCGCATGCGACCGGGGTTCCCGTCGCGGGATTCATTGCAGGCGCTCTGGCCGGTGCGCTGCTGGCTACGCTTTTTGCGGTGCTGACGCTCGGACTGCTGACGAACCAGTACGCCACCGGGCTTGCGCTTGCACTGTTCGGTGCAGGCCTTTCCGCATTCATCGGGCAATCGCTGCAGGGTGAGACCCTGGCGCCGCGCGGCACCGACGGCATCCCAGGGCTGCGCGACTTGTCCGTCGTCGGTCCGGCGCTGTTCGCTCAGCACTGGCTCGTCTACGCCGCACTGCTGCTGGTGGCGGTGGTAGCAGTGTTCCTGCATCGCACTCGCGCGGGGCTGGTGCTGCGTGCCGTCGGTGAATCGCCGGAGGCGGCGCATGCCCTCGGCATTCCGGTGCGCCGCATCCGCTACGCGGCGCTCGTATTCGGCGGCGCGTGCGCCGGCCTGGCCGGTGCGTTCTTGTCGATCGTCTACACGCCGTTGTGGTCCGAAGGCATGGTCGCCGGGCGCGGCTGGATTGCGCTGGCGCTGGTCACGTTCGCGACCTGGCGTCCGGAGCGCGTGCTGCTGGGGGCGTACCTTTTCGGCGGCGTGACCATGCTGCAGTTTTATCTGCAGGGCGAGGGTGTCGAGATTCCGACCCAGTTGCTGGCCATGACGCCATATCTGGCCACCATCGCGGTGCTCGCGCTGATCTCGCGCAATCCGCGCTGGATCCGGCTCAACATGCCTGCTTCGCTGGGGAAGCCGTTCAATCCGAACGCCTGAAGGCCGCGACCGAGCGCAGGATCACGTTGGGCCGGCGTCGAGCTGCGCCAGCGCGCTCTGCAGACGGGTGTGCCTCGCGAACCTTTGTGCATAGCCGCGCTCGGATACCGCAGCTTTCGCACTGACCAGTTCGACCAGTGCATGCCGCTCGGCGCGCGACCATTCGCCCACCCGCAGCATGGCGATCACCGGGCAGAGCGCATCCCACGCCCGGCGCTCGGCGGGTGACCACGAGTCGAGCGACTGCACGCCACAGTCCCTGCGTGCGCGTCGGCTGGCGAGTTCGATCGAGCGGTCGCGATCGTCGGGCGCCAGACTCGCAAGGAAGGCACCAGCTCGCAAGCCGATGCGCGTCGGCGTCACGAGCGGCGCTGGATCGGCGGGATCGATGTCGAAGTAGAGGTGCCGTGTGGCAAACCGCCGCAGCACGGGCAGGGCCGTACGGTAGCGTGGATCGCGACCTACGCTCGCTGCTTCGGACTCTGCGAGTCGTTGGATGCGTGCATCGCGCGGCCAGAAGCCCAACTTGGCGTAAAACCACCAGGCTCCGGACTGCAAGCCCTCGTCGTTACGCTGGCCGAGTTGAAACGGTTCGATGCTGAAAGAGGTGACGCCGAAGGCGAAGCGCAAGGTGGCGAGCAGCCGGGCGAAGGTGTAGGCAGACTCGCCGCCACGGAAGGTGTCAAAGGTGTTGAACGAGATCGCGGCCGAACGACCGACGAGATCGGCTTGGTGGTAGCCAATCGGCACTCCGTTTTGCAGCGTAAGACCCCCGTAGATGGCGGGCAGCGCGGGGCGGCGCTCTGGCACCATTCCGATCAGCGCGAACGTCAGTCCTTCGCCGTCATCGGCCAGCCACACATCGCGTTCGTTGCCGTAGGCGAACGCATCGAGGTCGCGCTGGCGCGTGATCATCGATTCTCTGGCGAGGCGGAGTAGCTCGCGTGCGTCGCGGCGCGACGCGAGGCGTATTGAGCGCGGGCGCCGCTCGAGTTCGAGACGAAGATCGGGCCGCTCGTGGCGCAGCGGCCCCGATTGCCAACTGCGCAGCGCGCGGTCAAAGCGCGCACGCGTGCGCGATGGCGTGCCGGGCGCGGCGGCGAGTTCGCAGCTGGGGTTGATCAGGTCGTAGAACGCTTCGCGAGTCTCGTCGCTGCCCGGCATGGCCGCTACGCGCTCGATGAGGAAGGTGGCATCGGTCCGCGCGCCGCGCAGCCGATCGATGGCCTCGTAGCCGGCCAGGTGCGCTTCGCGTAGCGCGTGCGCTTCGATCGGCGACACCAGTGCCGGCAGCAGCTTCGCGATCGATCGACCTGCCTCGCGGTCGGTGCGGTCGAGGGCAAGCGACTGCGGCCAGCGCGCCGCAATCCAGCGTGCGGTCGGATAGAAGAAGGGAAACCAGAGCAGCGTGCCGGCGATGCCGGAGTAGGCGAGCTCGTCGCGACGTGCCCGCAGATCGGGCCTGCGATCGAAGCGCGCCAGCATCCGGTCGAGCTGCCGAAGCACGCGTGCGTCATCCGGATAGGCCTGCAGAAAGCACAGCGCTTCGTGCAGTCGGCGCACCGCTTCAGAGGTTGGAAGCGCAACATTCGCGAGCCTGCGCAGCAGGGCGAGCTTGCGGCTGGCCCAGCGGCCACCGTGGCGATTACGGCATCGTTCGAGTTGAGCGAGCTCGCGCAAGGAAGGCGGTTCGGCTGCAGGATTTTGGCCCGCCGAGTGTCGCACGATCCTGACCGCGCTCGGTCAAGTCGCTGGCGCCACCACCGCGGCCGCCGCGAACCGTGAATATTGCGCAGCCGGGAGCCGCAGCAGTCAGCGGCAGCGCCGAAAGTTTCGATCTACCTTGCTGTCGGCGTCGTCGGGCAGATTTGGTCGGGTCGACGCAACGCGAGACTTTCGCAAGGCATAGATCAACGGACTGGCAGGGGACATCCATGACGACACCAGATAGTGCAAGAACAGCGACGCGATTGCTGGACCCTCGCTTCAGGTACACGCCGGCGGCCGCGACCGACATCGCCGCGACGTGGAAGCGATTCGGGTTCGATCCTCGCTCGAACGAGCAACGCCGCCATCGCGCCTTCAGTGCTCTTTCGCTCGCGGCAGACGCTCCCACGACCAACACACGCGCCCTGACGGTTGTGAAGGGCTAGCACCCGCAAGTCCCGCTCCAGGCCGGAAGCAAGTCGACCATTTCAGTTCGAGTGCGACGAGCCGACCGGCGACGGCCAGTTCGCCGTCTGCCCGCACAGCGACGACGATCAGCTCGGATGTGCCGGGAGTAGTGCCAGTCAATGCGGCGATGGTGGAGCCGTGCGACACGATCACTGCGTAGAATCGCGCCGCTCGCCGTTCGGCGCCGTCTTGCGTGGAGACCGTCATGTCGCAACGCTCCTTGGTTCTGCTTTCGCTCTCGCTGTCTTCGCTGCTGATGGCGGCCTGCGGCAGGCAGGAACCGCCGCCCCCCGCCAAAGCGCAGCCCGAGGTTCAGGCGACTGCAGCGAAACCCGCGGCGCTCAAGGTCGGCTTCGTCTTCGTCAGCCCGGTGGGCGATGCCGGCTGGACGGCGCAGCACAACTTCGGGCGGCTGGCGATGGAGAAGGCGCTCGGCGACCGCGTACAGACGAGCTTCGTCGAAAAGGTGCCCGAGGGCGCGGACGCCGAGCGCGTGATCCGCGACCTCGCGCAGCAGGGCAACACACTGATCTTCACGACATCGTTCGGATTCATGAATCCGACGATCAAGGTCGCCGAGGAGTTTCCGAACGTGAAGTTCGAGCATGCGACCGGTTACAAGACGGCCACCAATGTGAACACCTACAACGCCCGCTTCTATGAGGGACGCTACCTCGCCGGTGTGGTGGCCGGCCGCATGAGCCAGACCGGCACGCTGGGCTACGTCGCGGCGTTTCCGATTCCCGAGGTGCTGCAGGGAATCAACGCGTACGCGCTCGGCGCGCGTTCGGTCAATCCCAAGGCGCAGGTGCGTGTCGTATGGGTCAACAGCTGGTACGACCCGGGCAAGGAACGCGATGCCGCCACGACGCTGATCGGGCAGGGTGCCGACGTCGTCACCCATCACACCGACTCGACCGCTACCGTCGCCGCCGCCGAAGAGAAGGGCAGGATGGCGATCGCCTACCACTCGGACATGCGCAAGTTCGGCCCGAACGCACAGCTCGCCGCGGTGACGCACCACTGGGGCGACTACTACACGGCGCGGGCGAGGGCCGTGATGGACGGAAGCTGGTCGGTCAAGCCGGTGTGGGGCGGCATCCGCGAAGGATTCATCAAGCTGGAGGGCTTGTCCGACAAGCTGCCGAAGGATCTCGTCGACGATGTCAGGAAGCGGGAGGACGCCATACGCGCTGGCAGCCTGCATCCGTTCACCGGTCCCATCCGGTCCAACGACGGGAAAGAGGTGATCGCCAGCGGCACGCTCACCGACGAGCAGCTGGGCAAGATGGACTACTACGTCGCCGGCGTGATCGGCAAGGTGCCGACCGGCGGCAAGTGACCGCGGCTTTGGGCGGACAACAACCTTTTTGCAGCCCTACCGTCGCCGGTTTCCGATAATCGTGGTGGCGATTTCCGCGAAGATCTTTGCTCCGGCAGCTTGCTCCGCGGCGATCCGGTTCTTCTCGGCTTGCTCTGCGGCGATCCGGTTCTTCTCCGCTTGCTCCTGCGCGATTCGCCGGGCCTCCTCGTCTCGTTTGCGCTGTTCTTCGGCCAGCTGAACTGAGCGTTCGGCCTCCTCGCGCTGACGTTGTTCTTCGGCGGCTTTCTTTGCCGCGGCCCGCGCGGCCGCAGCCCGCGCGGCGGCAGCTTGCGCAGCCGCAGCCTGTGCCGCGGCAGCCTGCGCAGCGGCGGCCCTCGAAGCGTCCGTCTGAACGGGCATCGACTCGAGCTTGCCGGCTTCGTCTTTAACCGGGAGCTTGGCGACGGCGGGCGGTGCTGCAACCGTGCTCTCGGGCCTGCGTATCTCGGTGACCGGTGAAGGCTGCAACACTGCCACAGCCGGGATGTCAGGGGCGGGGCGGTGACCTTGCCAAAGGTGGTAGCCGAACGTCGACCCGGTGGCAACGAGCACGACGGCTCCTGCCGCAATCCACGGAGAACGGCTGGCCGAGCCGCGTTCACCGCCCGGCGGCGTCGACCGTGACGCAGCGACGGATGTTTGATCACGCGCGGGCTGCGTTGAAGGTGCGCCCGCGGCGGACAAGTCAAAGTAGGGTTTGAGGTCCTCGATCAGCAACTTGACGTCCGAATCCCACCGCGCGTGCGTCAGTTCGGTGCCGTTTCGAAACGCGAGTTCTTTCAGCACGTCCGGCAATTCTTGTGCGGTCGGCATGACGGCACCGTGCACGAGTACCGGCACGACCGGGATGTCGCGCGAGAGCGCGGCGGCGGTCTCTAGCCGCACGAAGTCGTTGGCATCGTCCAGGCGTCGCCTGCCCTGGCTGTCGGTCGCGCTCAGCCACTGTTTGCCGATGATGACCAGCAGTACGCCGCACGATGAGACGTGCTCGTCGATGATGCGTCGAAAGTCCAGTCCCTTCTTGATGCCCGCCACATCCATGAAGACTGCGTCGAGGCCAAAGTGCGCGCTCAGGTCGTCGAACAGGCGTCCTGCCTGCCCTTCGGCATCGTCCCGGCGATAGCTGATGAAGATCCCGCGCATGACTGCTCTCCCAACAGAAGACTTGGGCTATCAGACGCCGGTCGATCAACTGCCGCAATGGGCATATGTTCCAGATTGCGTGCCGAATATTCGCGCGATCGTTCATCGACAATCGGCAAAGACGGATACCGCGGCACGAGCTCTGCGCTTGTTGTCGAACCGGGAGCGCGCCCATTCAGCGATGAAGCACGGGCGCTCGAACGCGACCGCGCAGAGCTCAGCCGCGGTCGCCTGCGATGTAGTGCTCGAGCTGTTCGATGATGAACTGCTGCTCGGAGATGATGTCCTTCACGAGGTCTCCGATGGAAACCAGCCCGATCAGCTTGCCGTCGTCGAGAACCGGTAGATGGCGTACGCGGTTCTCGGTCATGATGGCCATGCACTCCTCCGTCGTCTGCAGCGGACCGACGCAGAGCACCTGCGTGGTCATGATGACAGACACCGGTGTTTCTTTCGACGAGCGGCCGGCCAGCACGATCTTGCGCGCGTAGTCGCGCTCGGTGACGATGCCGACGATATTCCCGCCTTCCATCACCAGCAGCGCGCCGATGTTCTGCTCGGCCATCTTCTTGATGGCGTCGTAGACCGTGTCGTTCGGACCGATCGCCTGGACGACCTTGCTCGGCTTCCCCCTCAGGATCTGGGCGATACCTTTCATGAGCCATCCTCCCTGCGTTGATCTGGCCGGCGCTGCCTAGGAACGGAGCGAATGCAGCCGGGCGAGCTGACCGCGTAACTGCCCGACCGTCATCGCCGGCAACTGACAGGCTCCATGCTGGCACAAATACGCGCGATCGGCATCGCGCCCAGCCGCAAGCGGAACGGCGTTGGGCGGAGCGCTGATGAGTGTCGCCAGCGGCGCAAGATCAGAGCGAATTGTCGCCAGCGGATCGTCGCCCGCGGGCAGCAGCAGGTCGCCGCCATGATCGCTCAACAGGTGCACGAGCAGCATCGTCGGCACTGCCGCCGGCGCTGACTCGAGCAGCGCGGCCTGCCGCTCGATCGAGGTCCGTACGATGCCGGCCCAGTCGCCACGGTCGTAAGCGCCGGCAAGCCGCACCAGCAGCTCGCACGCGGACGCGGTGGCTGACGGCACTGCGCCGTCGAACAGGTCGCGCGCGCGCGACGGCAGGTGGCCAGGCTCGCTGTCGTAGAAGCCTTCGCCGTTAACGTGGAAGCGCTCGACCATGCGTTCGGCCAGGTTGTGCGCGGATTTCAGCCACTCCAATTCACCGGTCGCAGCGTGCAGCTCGAGGAGGCCGAGCCCAACCTGCGCGTGATCGGACAGATAAGCCTCGGCGCGCAATGTGCCGTCGCGCCAACTGTGGCGCAGCCGGTCTTCGCTCACCATTGTGCCCAGCAGGTAGCGCGCCAGCGAGCGCGCGGCTTCGACGAAGTCGTCGCGGCCGAGCAGGCGGCCCGCTTCGGCGAACGCACGCAGCGCCATGCCGTTCCAGTCGGCGAGCACCTTGTCGTCGGTGATAGGCCAGATACGCTGCGAGCGGACCGCATACAGCCGGTCGCGCACCGACTTCTCCCACTGCCGCCACGATTCGGCATCGAGGCCGAGTGTCGACCGCACGGCCTCCGGATCGCGCCGCTCCAGCACATTGAGTCCATGCTCCCAGTTTCCTTCCTCGGTCACGCCGTACAGGCGCGCCGCGGGGCCAGCATCGGCACCAAGGACCGCGCGGAGTTCGGCGGCCGTCCACACGTAGAACTTGCCTTCTATGCCTTCGGAATCGGCGTCCTGCGCAGAGCTGAACGCGGCCGGCGCTGCGGCCGGATGCATCTCGCGACGCAGCCACGCGAGCGTGTCTTCGGCGACGAAGCGCAGCCGCTCCTCGCCCGTTAGCCGGTACGCACCGGCGTAAATGCGCGCGAGCTGCGCGTTGTCGTACAGCATCTTCTCGAAATGAGGCACGTGCCAGCGCTCGTCGGTCGAATAGCGCGCGAAGCCGCCACCGACATGATCGAGCATTCCGCCGGCGGCCATCTCTGCGAGCGTAGTGGCCAGCATCGTGCGCGAACGCTCTTCACCTGTGGCCGCCAGCGTTAGCAAGTACTGCAGCAGCGGCGACTGCGGAAACTTGGGAGCGGTGCCGAAGCCACCATGCTTTTCGTCGAATTGGCGCGCGAGTCGTATGACCGCCTGCTCGTGAAGCCGGTCGGCCGGCCGGCGCGGCGCGGCGACCGTACCTTCGCGGACATGCGTGAGCAGCCCATCGGCCTGCTGCTCGATCTCGGCGCGGCGCGTCGTCCACGCGTCACGCACGGCGGAAAGCACCCCGGAGAAGCTCAGAAGGCCATGGCGATCCCTCGGCGGGAAGTAGGAGCCGCCGAAAAACGGCTTCAGCTGCGGCGTCAGGAACATGTTCATCGGCCAGCCGCCGCGCCCCGTCAACGCCTGCAGTGCGCTCATGTAGACATGATCGACATCGGGCAGCTCCTCGCGATCGACCTTGATCGCGACGAAGCCGGCGCGGAGCTGGCGGGCGATCGCTTCGTCTTCGAAGCTTTCGCGTTCCATCACGTGACACCAGTGACAGGTCGCGTAGCCGACCGACAGGAGGATCGGCTTGTCCTCGGCGCGCGCCTTCGCAAAGGCTTCCTCGCCCCACGGATACCAGTCGACTGGGTTGTGCGCGTGCTGCAACAGGTAGGGGCTAGTCTCGCGGGCGAGGCGATTGGCCCGGTGAGTCGCTGGCGCGTCCATGACCGCATGAGCCTACGCCAGCGCGGCGCGCTGCGCGAGGGTGATCTGCCGCCCGCGCCTCTTCGTTCCACTGGATCAGAACGGCACGGATGGCCCGCGCCAGCCTTCATCCCGTGGCTGGGCGCGGATCAGGGCCTGCGCCGCTTCCAGCCAGCCGTCGCATGCATTGCGGCCCGATCGACGCCGCATAATGTTCAACAGCCCCTTGCACTTTGCGTAGAAGCTGAAGAACCGCAGCACGTTCCGCTTCTGCGCGTCACTCAGCGGGGAAGTGCTGCATACGATTTTGTCGTCAGACATGCCACGGTCCGTTAGCGTGACCGCCCCCCAGGCCTTGACGCGCAGCACGGTCCCCACCTGCAGGCGCGGCCCGAGTACCAGGGCATCAAGCAAATCGCCCTCGAGTCCGACATAGCTCGGCACGGAACCGTAGTTGAACGGACACGGTAAGGGCGAGACGAAATCAATGTGCCCTGTGGAACCGCGTTTGATCAAGGACCATTTCGGAATCTCGATGACGACTTCAATTTCGGGCGGAGCGGATCTCCCCCCGGCAGAAAGTGGAATCTGGCTCGCGACGTTCACGCGGACAGCCTACGCCAGTCGGGCTCGACGCAAGCGAAGACCCCGACCCTCGACGCCAATGCTGGAGGCTCTGCCACTCGAACTTCTGCCCGAGCGCTCCGGGTGCTTTGGTCGTCTGTTTCCACGCGCGGTGACTCCTAACAGTCCAGCTCGATTCTCTTTACGGCGCCATTCCTTTGTCGGCCAATTCGCCAATCGCGTTCTCGTTCTTCGTCAGATGCCCGAGGCCCATCCCGCGCAGGACGTTTGGCGCCTTCGAAAACTGGACATTGTCGTAGCTGACGATTTCTATCCGGTTGCCCCACGGATCGCGAAAGTCCAGAAATGGGCCGGGTAGCCTCTCAATTCCCTGTGCGATCAGCGCCTCGCGCACGGCGGCCTTGTCGTCGACGACCAGGCCGAAGTGCCGACCGTCGTCGGCAGCCTGACTCCTGCCCTTCTGCAGTGCGATGAACTGATCGCCGAGGTCGATAAAGGCCGACGTCGCATCCTTGCTGCGAAGCTTGAAATCAAAGAGCCGTCCATAGAAGGCAAGAGCTTCGTCGATGTCACCGACCTCGAGCGCGACATGATTGAATCCGATCGCGCGGGCCTTCCGAGAAGTAGTCATAAGGTCTCCCACTCCGGTTTCGCCGCTTGGATCAACGATCCCATCTGGACACCATCGTCAACACCCCGTGACACTAACTCGCGCACCATGCCGTTGTCATGCGTCCGGACGCAATGGCGCCGCGGGCCAGCCCCCAGAAAAGTCGATGATGGCACCCGTCAAGAAGGTTCCCTGCATCGTTGCCAGATAGTGGACCAGCTCGCCGATCTCTTCCGGCCTTGCGAGGCGCCCAGACGGAACGACTCTCTCTATGAAGGCTCGGCCGGCTGGATCGTCGACGAACTGTGAGCGGGGGTAATACGTCTCGCTGTACAGATAATTTGGCGCAATGGCGTTGACCGGAATTCCATGGGGCGCAAGTTCCAGGCTCAGCGACTTGACGAGTGCGTTGGCTCCGGCTCGCGCCGCATCCGGGATCGCGCCGCCTGCTAGCGGCAACCGCGTGCGGTTTGACGTGATCATCACGACGCGCGCCGCCGGGGTTGCTTTCAGCTTCGGAATCGCGGCCTTCATCAAGGCAAACGGAAATACCACCAGCCGCTCGACGGTCGCGCGCAGATCGCCGATATCAGCATCCTCGATGGGCCCGTGAATCGGCCGATACGCATCGTTGCTCACGATGACGTCGAGCCGCTGGGCCAACCCCCACGCCCTCTCCACGATCTCGGCGGGCTCCTGCTCGGCAAGCGCGATCACGTCCGGATGCTCAACCTCGTATGACCGCCGCGCGGAAGTGTGGACGAAGGTTGCATCGTGAGCCACGACCTCGAATCCGTGCGAGCGTAGTGCGTCGACGGACGGAGGCCCGGCGAATTCAAGCGCGCTCGTAACGAGCGCAACCGGCTTCGTCATGCCATGTCTCCGGCAGGAAGACTTGCGTCGGTTGAATCGTCCGTTTTCGGTCGATTCTCGTGACTAACGGTGGATTTCGCAATCGACCGCGATGAGCTCGACTCAGCCCAGCGGGCGGGGAATCCGCGCGCGTCCCGAGGCGCACTCGAGTGACTCGCGGTCCCAGTGCGCCGCTTCAGCCGCGGCCTCATAGGTGCTTTGCAGGAACTCGAGAAGGGCTACGTCGGGATCCGCCGCCGTGCGCACGGCCTCGTATGGCAGAAGAAACTCGCCGAGAGTGTCATCAAAGAATGCCGCGGCGGGACGAACTGCAGTTTCGCGAAATCCGGGGGGCTCAGGATAAGCGTAGGAGTAAAACGCGGCATACTCGATGCCATTGCCCCCCGGCCAGAAGCCGGCACTGCTCACTTCATGCGAATAGGCTTCGCGAACCACTGCATCAGGCAGATGAGGCACGCCGCCTGGATGCGGCGGCGCAGGTCGGCCTGAAAACCGGGTCACCGCGAGATCGAAACTGCCCCAGAAGAAGTGCACCGGGCTGGATTTGCCGAGAAACGACGTGCGAAATCGGAATAGAACGCGTGTCGCCTGGACCAGTACGCGCCAGAATCGGTGCGCGAACTCGGCGTCGTAATCGCCGTGCGCTGTGTCCTGGTCGAACGGAACCGCATTCGCAATCTCGTTCGGGACACGGTCGATCTCCAGCGGCAGTCCGAGCGCGCTGAGAGCCGCCATGACGTCGGCGTAGAACTCCGCAACCGTGCGCGGCCGCAGGGGGATCAGTCTGACCCTGCCGTCGCCCGTATGCAGCGCGAGCTCGTGGCTTACAAAATCGAACGCAATGTCGAATACGCGCCCGTCACGAAAGATCGGAGGTGTCGTAAGTCCACGGGCCGTCAGGTGTAGCGGCACGTGCCAGGAATGATTGAGCCACGGAGTCTGGGAAACGACAACCTTCCCGACGATCTGCGTCCACAGGTGCAGCGTCGTGCAGGTCGCCTTCCACTGATCGTAGGGCAGCGCCGGCCAGATATGACCGTCCGAGCTCCGCGGTTTGGTTTCAACCCAAGCGCCGGCCATAGATGTGGCACACGCCAAAATCGCCCGAATATTCACGCTCAAACTTCATACCAACCCTTTGAGCAACTGTTGCGAAGACTCCGTTCCAGGCTTGACGAGGCAGATCAGGCGATCGAGCTTCAGTGTGTCCTGTGCGTACCCGGTGATGCCTTGCTTCGTCACGGCATTCTTATTCGCTTTGCTCTTCGGCGTGGCATACCTGGCCACGGGTCGCTCTCTGGCCGCTCGTAATCGCTCACGGCACGTGGAACACCGTGGGAATTGCACGTGTCTACTTTTCGGCCCCTCCGATGGGTGGAGGCTAGCTTGGAGGCGGCCAATTGCCGTCCTAGCGGTCCGACATCAGAATCGCCTCAAGCCGGACACAGAGGGCATGTCCACGTTGATACTGTAAGTCGCGACAGCGAAACCGCAAAATCTTCCGTGAAGTCAATGCATTGTAGTTAAAGTGAGCGCCCAACTTATCCTGCAGGCGCCAAGTTATCCTGCACCAAGATCAACGGCTAAATCGAGCTAGGCAACACGCGACCAGCGCCATGACGCACATAAATGCGGCGGAAGCCGTGTCAACCGACGAAGACCTGCGAAGCCTGGAGCGAACGCGTTTGCGTGCCTTGGTCCAGCGAGATTTTGAGCTTGCTCTGGCGCTTCACTCGTCGGAGTTCCATCTCATCACCCCACGGGGCTCAACGTACTCGCGCGAGTCGTACCTCCAGGCAGTGGAAGTTGGCAAGATCGTCTATCTAAAGTGGGAGGCCATTGGCATTCTCGTCCGCCGTCTCGGCAATGTGGCGCTGCTCCGATATCGGGCCGAGCTCGAGATGCCAAGTACGTCCGGTGAGCCCGAGTCCTTTGAATGTTGGCACACGGACTCGTACGAACTGCACAATGGCTTCTGGCAGGTCGTTTGGTCGCAGGCCACTCGCATTCGCTAGCAGCCAAAGAAGCGCACGTGCCGCCTAACCCCTCCATCGAGCGGACGTTCCCAAGGCCGCTTCGCGCCCTTTGGCCCGCCGCTCATGTCAAACGTTAGGCCCCGCGCAGGCCCACACACTTCAGGAGAACTCATGTTTGACCACGTCAAATTCGGAGTCAGCGACTATGCAGCGAGCAAAGCGTTCTTCCTCAAGGCACTCGAACCGCTCGGCGTAGCTGTTGTCTCGGAGGGGCCGCCGACGTACGGTATCGAGCTTAGCCCGGACGGTAAGGCTTCATTGTGCATGTTCCAAACCGAGGAGAAGCCGGCGCATCTTCACTTGGCGTTCACGGCCGAGAATCGCCAGCAAGTCGAAGCTTTCTATCGCGCGGCACTGGAGGCGGGTGGCAAAGACAATGGTGCGCCTGGTCTGCGCCCGCACTACCACGCGAACTACTTTGCAGCTTTCGTCATTGGTCCGGACGGGCACAACATCGAAGTGGTTTGCCACGAACCCGAGGCCTAACCCTTCCATCGCCCCTCATGTCAAACGTTAGGCGTCAACGTATGCGGAAGTTCGCCACGCCGGAGATTCTCTTTGCGGCGTTTGTTGTCGTCTCTGTCATCGCAGGACTCAGCCTGGCAGCGCTTGAGGGGGAGCGGGATCGGCACGCCGGTTTGGAGGCACTACTGCTCTTATCATTTTTCTCAGTCATTCCCCTACTCATCGCTGCCGCGATTGCTGAAAGGCGCGAAGTTCGAGAAGCCTCCGAAGGAGTGCACCGATCCTCCCAAGGTTCTGCCTTCCTTACTCCACTGAGGCTATTCCTGTTTGGTATCGCCTCGGAAGGAATCAGCCGCCTAGGTCAACAACTCGCCTCGACCAACCATGGCAGTCTCTTGGCCATTCTTTTGGATGTGCTATCCGCCGCTGCCATGCCCTCTATATTGGCGTCGCTCATTTGGGTGCTTGTGCGTTGGACAAGCCGCGGAGAAGTTGAGGTTGCCAATGCTCCGTTCATTCAGCGGTCACAATGACGCCTAACCCATCTGCAAGGACTTCTCCTGCTAGTCAAGCACTGAAGTGATATGACGCCCGCGCCAGCGGGCGTCATTGTTTTGGCGGTCCGGTCGCGTTGCGTGATTTGTCGAACATGGATCACTCGCTCTGCTGTGCGCCTGTCTTGCTGCTTGTCAGAAGTGGACTGCAGTTCTGCAACCGGCCTTGTGGCGTCGTGATATCTGACGCGGGCCACCATACGAGTCGCACGCGGGATCCCAATTCGCTTATCGGCCGCGCGGCGGTGCGCTGATCGGGCGCAGCCGCGTGGGTGCGGGCCAACGGGTTAGCCGGGGTGTTCCCACGTTCGGTCTGACCTCTGCAAGCTATGAGGGGCGCAGCCGTTTCGATGTTCAGGCGCGAGCCATCGACAGCGCCACCGTTGTGGCTGCCCGCGGATGCCGCCGCCAGGCATTCGGATCGAAGTGCTGGTCGCGCGTCAGCATCGCCCACAGGATGCGCGCGTGCTTGTTGGCGATGGCGATCAGCGTCTTGTGATAGCCCTTGCGCGCATAGAGGGCCGCAATCCAGCGTTGCAAGTGGGTTGCCTTCTCGGGCGGCGTCTTCAACGCCACCTGCAGCGCACTGCGAGCGCCCTGGACCAACAGGCCGCGCAGATAGGCATCACCGCGCCGGCTGCTGTCACCCAGCCTGGTCTTGCCGCCGGAGCTGGCCTGGCGTGGTGTCAGCCCGAGCCAGGCGCCGAGCTGACGGCCGTGGCGGAAGAGCTTCGGATCCGGCACGGTGGCAACGAATGCGCTCGCGGTGAGCACGCCGACGCCCAGCACTTCGCGGACCCGGCGTGCAGAGTCGTTGTCACGCGCATGCGCCGCGATCTCGACATCGCAGCGCTCGATGCGCGCATGGAGGGCCGCAAACTGCTCGCGCGCTTCCAGTAGCAGTGCGCGCACCGGTGTCGGCACCCGTTCATCCGTGCTCAGGCTGGGCAGGGCCTTGAGCAGTCGGTCGCTGGACAGCGCGATCGCGATGCCGAACTCGGCCAGCAGCCCGCGCAGGCGGTTGATCAGCGCGGTGCGCTCCTCATTGAAGCCGGCGCGTGCCCGGTGCCAGGACAGGATCGCCTGCTGCTCGACGGTCTTGACCGGCACGAAGCGCATCGTGGGCTGGCGCGTGGCGATGGCGATGGCCAGCGCATCGTTGCCGTCGTTCTTGCCACCCTGGCGAAACGGCACCACGAACTCGGCGGCGATCAGGCGGACCCCATGGCCGCGGGCGGCAAAGTAGCGACCCCAGTGATGCGCGCTGCCGCAGGCTTCCATCGCGACAGTGCTGGGCGCCAGCGCCGCGGCCCAGCGCTCGAACGCCGCTCGCCGCAGGACCTTGCGCTCGAGCACTGCACCGCGTGCATCGAGCACGCACACGGCGAACACTTCCTTGGCCAGGTCGATGCCGACGGTAGTAATCTCTTCCATGACTTCCCCTCCCGGTTCGGATTGATGACGACGAATCTCAATCGTGGCACTTCGATGCCGTGCGACCTCCGGGTCGCTTCGGGACGGGGAAGTCCCTCGTATTCGCTAAAGCGGACACGCAACGGCATGCCACGCATGGCCCTCAGCTCATTCTGGACCATGCATGTCCTGCCGCTGCGTGCCGCTTCGCTCAAACGTTGGGCGACACTCAGGAATCGCGAGGAGGCTCCGTCATGAACGCTGACGATCTGCGGTCTGTTCAGGCTCCTTTGAAGGAACGCTATCGCGAAGCACCCGAAGCGGCGCTAATCACTCTGCGCGCGCAAGGCCGCATTGGAGAGGGCGTCAGCTGCAAGATCGAAACGGGCAAAGCACTTGTCGTCGCCGGGCTGCATCCGGCCACCGGCGGAAATGGACAAGCCGCCTGTTCTGGGGACATGCTGCTCGAAGCTCTGGTGGCCTGCGCAGGCGTCACGCTCAATGCCGTCGCCACGGCGCTCGGCATCGAACTGCGAGACGCTTCGCTCCAAGCTGAAGGCGATCTCGACTTTCGCGGAACGCTGGGTCTGTCAAAGGAGGTTCCCGTCGGCTTCCAGAGCATTCGCCTGCAGTTCACGCTTGACACCGAAGCGTCGGAGGAGCAGCTCGCCACGCTTCTGCGCCTTACGGAGAGGTACTGTGTTGTTTACCAAACGCTGTCGCACCCGCCGGCTCTGCTGGTGACCCGCAAACGCGGTCCAGCCTGAGCGCCATCCGCCATGACGCCCAACCCTTCCATCGAGGGGCCGTCCACAAGCGGGCTTCGCCCACTTGCGGCCGCCCCTCACGTCAAACGTTGGGCCGTCGCCCCCGTTGATAGCAGCGGGAGACCTATGGTCGGGGATGTCTGGCTGCGCGTCGCGACTCTCCGCGGCAGAAGGCGAGAATGATTAAGCTCACGATCCCTGGATTTGGACCACTCGCAATACATCGGGTCGTGACCGACTATACGGGCACGCACTCCTTCCAAGGGGTTGTGAGGAGAAGCGTAAGGACGCGCCTCGCCCGACTTGGCCGCCTGGTCGAGGTCCACGTGCTCACCGTGGACACCTTCGGTACTGCACGTCGCGAACTTGCGCGACTGCCCGTCGAGCTGCACTTTCTAAACAACAAGAGACGTAACGACAAAGAGAAGCAACGGTTCGTCCTCAAATATGAGCCGAAGCATGTGGCAGCGTTTGGCAATGGAACTATAGATCGGTTGCTGCTGAAAACCGTGCGCGATGCCGGAGGTCTCGCAGTGGCTGTCGATAACGGCGAAGGTTGCGCGCTTGACGCGATCCTCAACGCCAATATTCTTGTCCATGGCTCTGAGCAAGCTTTGGATCTACTACTCGAGCCGAACAGCTGTAAAGCGACGCTTCGTTTTTGATGCGTCAGGGCACCGGCACAGGAGCGGGTCGGATGCAAGGACGGTTCGGCGCGTATGTTTCGACTGGCGGCCCAACTTCGCAGTCCACCGGACCGAAGCTCGCGTTGCTCGCTCCGGCCGGTGACTGCGGGCGTTAGGCGTCATAGGCCAGCATGAGCCCTTATAGACATTCGGCCAGCCCCGCATTGGCCGATGGCACGCCCCCCGTCTTGCGGGGTCGCGCGCTCCAGATCGTTGATGCGCAGCGTCGCGTCCGAGCAAGCATCGACGTGCTACCCGGCACGACATTGCCGAGCGGTGAGGAGCATGCCGAAACCGTCTTGCTCCGGCTTAACACCGAGCGTGGCCGCCCGTCTGTGAAGATCGGCTCCTCCGAGCCGGTTTCTGGCCTGAGCCTGGCCGGGCCAACGGGCACGTCGGATACCTACGTAATCCTCCAGGCAAAGGGAACCAGCAGCTCTTTGAAGTTGAGGAACGAAGATCGCCGCGAACGGGTGGTTGAGCCCTAGATGGGCGCAGGGACGGTGCCCGCAGATGACGCCTAACCCTTCCATCGAGCGGACGTCCTCCGGCAAGCTTCGCCTGCGTGCGGCCGCCGCGGATGTCAAACGTTAGATTGCAGCAATGGCTCGCGCCGCCTTGCTCTATCTAGCTATCACGACATTGCTCGCTGCTTGCCCCCCAATTTCCCAGGCCGACGAGCACGACTCTTTGAGCGTCGAACAGAGAGCTGCGGACTTCGCCACCTTCTGCCGCTTTGTCGAAGAGGAGTACGCGTACTTCGATCTAAAGAGGACCGACTGGGGGCAGGTATGCAAGTTCTACGCGCCTCAAGTGACAAGCGCGACTGATCGGGCCGCGTACATCGAACTTCTCGAACAGGCACTTGGCGAACTCTACGATTCGCACGCTCACCTCGGCACAAATACACGAAGGTCTTATCGCCTCGTACCGACACAGACGGATCTGTTTGCCACTTGGAAGGATGGTAGAGCGGTCATTTTGGATGTGCGCAGAAGCTCAGGAGCCGAACGCGCAGGCCTGCTTCCAGGGATGGAAGTGATGGAAATCAACGGTGAAGCTACCGAGAACGCCGTACGCTCCATCGAGCCGAAGTTTCTCTCGCGCGAAGACTCGGCTGCGCGCGAGTGGGCACTCCAGGTCGCATTGGCCGGACGCCGCGATCGCGAGGTCATGCGACTCTTGACCAGGATGGGCGACAGCGTTCGCGAATTCGCGTTTGTCCCTGGCGATTCCGAACCGAGCCCAATACTCTCGTATCGCGTTATCCGCGGGGTGGGCTATGTGCGCATCAACAACTCACTCGGCCAGCAAGAACTCGTGCGAGCCTTTGACAAATTCCTTGCGGAATTTCCCGATGTACAAGCCTTGGTGATCGACTTGCGCGACACCCCAAGCGGAGGGAACTCCGCTGTTGCGCGGGGCATCATGGGTCGTCTCGTCGACAAGATGCTTCCGTACCAACGACACGAGCTCGTGGCTGAGTTTCGCAGTACCGGAATCCGCCGCGTATGGGATGAATACGTAGCTCCGCGGGGATCACCGTTCCTGAAGCCGATCGTTGTGCTGGTTGGTCGATGGACGGGCAGCATGGGCGAGGGTCTGGCCATCGGCCTGAACGCCACGCGCGGCGCCCTGGTATTGGGCCAGCCAATGGCTCACCTGCTTGGAGCAAACGGAGAAGCGGTCTTGCCGCACTCGAGGATCGTTGTGCGCGTGCCCACGGAGAAGCTGTTTCACATCGACGGCACGCCTCGCGAGGCGATCGTTCCTTGTGCCATATCGTCTGCGGATCCAGACTCACTTGCTCAGGATCGGGACCTTGGGGCGGCGATTGCCTCGGCCTTGCAATTGAGCGCGTTGAAATCCAACGCTTCGCTCCGGCCGCCTTGTTACGGCCTGCGGGCTCCGCACGCGGCTGAGCTCAAACGTTAGATGCGCGCGCTCGCCAACGTCGTTGGGCTCGCGTCACACTATTCGCCGCGTTGGGTCGGTCGGAAGGGCTCGTCACAGTTCCGCTTACCCCAAACCGAGCCATCACTGAGCGCCTTGCGACAATCAACGGCCCGCGCCAACACTCTCCCTCCGTCGAGGCTTCGGGGCGTTGGGCGGCTCAACTGATCTGGCTGGCCAGCCGCAGCCGTCATCGCCGAGACTCGGGCCATGTCCAAACGCCACCCCAGCGCGGCGGAACTTGACGTAACACTTCTTCCGGAACTTCTAGGACGAGAACATGAAAAAGTTGGGCGCGAGCCAAGGCCAGCCGGCATCGGAACTCATCTCGAAAAGAATCGCCGAACTCGGGGACTGGCGCGGGAAGACCCTCAGCAGAATGCGCAAGCTCATCAAGGAAGCAGACCCGGACGTCGTCGAGGAGTGGAAGTGGATGGGCACTCCGATTTGGTCGCACGACGGCATCATCTGCACAGGCGAATCCTACAAAAATGTGGTGAAGCTTACCTTCGCAAAGGGAGCGTCTCTGAAGGATCCGGCCCGTCTCTTCAACTCGAGTCTCGACGGAAACGTACGCCGCGCGATCGACATCCACGAAGGAGAAGAAGTTGACGAGTCCGCCTTCAAGGCTCTCGTTCGCCAAGCGGCCGCCCTCAACAGTTCTGGCAAGTCGAAACCTTCGAAGAAGGCGAAGTCCTAACACCTCGCTGGAGCGCACGCGTGAGCCATAAAGTGCCAAGCGCAAATCGCCGCAGCCGTGGCGTTCAGCTCAACGGTTAGGCGTCACGAGCCACCTCCCACCCCTGAGCAGCGCTAGACTTCCCTTGTACTCGCACGGCCACTATGCAATCCAAAGAGCACTGGGAACACGTCTATTCGACGAAGCCCGTCGAAAGTGTCAGCTGGTACCAGGAACACGCCGAGCAATCGCTCGCGCTCATTCGCAGCACCGGCGTTCCGCTCAGTGCATCCATCATCGACGTCGGCGGCGGTGCTTCCCGGCTAGTCGATGACCTTCTCGACCACGGCTACCTCTCTGTCACGGTGCTCGATCTCGCTGGAGCCGCGCTGGAAGCGGCGAAGCGCCGCTTGGGCAGTCGCGCATCGTCGGTCACATGGCTTGAGGCCGACGTAACCACGGCAAGCCTTCGGGAGCACACCTTCGACATCTGGCACGACCGGGCAGTCTTTCACTTCCTGATCAGCGAAGAGGACCGAAGGGCTTACGTCGCCAACGTATTGCGTTCGGTGAAGCCCCAAGGTCATGTCATCGTCGCCACGTTCGCAGAGGATGGGCCCGCCCAGTGCAGTGGGCTTCCAGTCATGCGGTACTCGCCGGAGCAACTTCACAACGAGTTTGGCGACTCGTTCGCACTGCTGAAGCAGGAGCGCGAGGCGCATCACACCCCCTTCGGCACGGTGCAGAAGTTCATCTACTGCTATTGCCGCGTCGCGCGAAGGTGAGTGACGCCCAACCCCTTGGTCGACGCGATGCCGTTGGCCCCGCGCTACCTCGAACGTTAGGCCTCATCTCCAGCTGTGTTCGTGGAGGGTAGCAATGAAGATTCGACGAGTGACTACGGGGCACAACGCGCAGGGCAAGGCCGTCTTTGTCAGCGACACCGCAGTCGAAGGCGTCACCTTTGCCCTGCTTCCGGGAGCCGCGTTCCACAGACTTTGGGGTGCTGACCGCGTGCCCGAGTTTCCAGATAGCGGTTCCCCGCCTGCGTACACGGAGTACTTCCCGGCACTCGGCGGATTCCGCTTCATGACGTTCACCGTCGCGCCGCAGTTGCAGAATCAACTTACACAAGTGGATCGACAAATCCTGAATGCAGAGTTCGAAGCCAAACTGCCCGGCCTCACCGAGCACATGGAACGCAAGAGCCCCGGCATGCACACGACCAACACCATCGACTTCGAGTACATCATCTCTGGTGAGGTGTGGCTGGAGCTGGATGACGGTGCATCCGTTCACCTGCGCGCCGGAGATACCGTTGTCCAGAACGGCACACGGCATGCCTGGCGCAACAAGGCCTCTGAACCTTGTCACATCGTGGTGTTCATGGTGGGTGTTCCGCGCACCCCGTCGGGGCTTGAAGTCGCACGGGCGGCATCGTGAGTCGGGCCGCAATGGCGCCTGAGTAGTAACGTCAGGCCTCAGGGAACAGTCCCTTCTATCTTCGACGCGCTAAAAGGAAGCAAATGGCCCGTCAAATTGTGTTCACGGCAAAAGCGGCCAAGCCTCCGCCGGCGTACAGCCAAGCGGTCAAAGCGGCCGGGCTGGTCTTCGTATCAGGCACTGGCCCAAATGATCCCGCCACGGGTGCTATCAAGGGCGTAACCATTCAGGAGCAAACCCGGCAGTGCCTGACCAACATACAAGCCATCCTCGAGGAGGCGGGCAGTTCGTTGGACAAAATCGTCAGCGTCACAATCGTGCTCGCTGACGAAGACGACTTCGCCGGCATGAATGAGGAATGGCTCAAGTGGTTTCCTTCCAATCCGCCAGCTCGTCAGGGCGCCAAGTTACCCGTGCGCATTCCTGGCCTGAAGGTTTCCATTGCGGCAATCGCCGAGGCCTGACCCTTTGTTCCACCTGACGTGCTACGGCTGGCTGCGCCAGCCCCGCACGTAGGTGAACTCGAACGTTATCCGGAAGACATCCAATATGGCAGTGCGAATCGAGAGAGTCGGACCAGTCTGGACAGTTATTCACGACCGGCCTGAAGCCCGTAACGCTATGGACCCTGAGAGCGCGAATGCGCTGACAGCCGCCTTTCTTGAATTCGATGCTGATAAGGATGCTTCCGTTGCGGTCTTCTACGGCGCGGGCGGGGCGTTTTGCGCGGGCTGGGATCTTAAGTACGTCAGCACGCTCAACGCTGATTATCCGCTCGGGGAGCTCGATATCCCCGTCGCACGCCCGCGTGGCAACGGCGGTGAAATTCCACGCGGACCGATGGGGCCATCTCGGCTTGAGTTGGACAAGCCAGTCATTGCGGCAATCGAGGGACCTGCCGTCGCTGGGGGTATGGAACTGGGGCTATGGTGCGATTTCAGAGTGATGGCGGAAGATTCCTACTTCGGCGTTTATTGCCGCCGTTGGGGAGTTCCGCTGATTGACGGAGGAACCGTGCGGTTGCCCCGCATCGTCGGCCAGGGTCGAGCACTGGAAATCATTCTCACGGGGCGAAAAATCCCGGCGGAGGAGTGCTTGAACATCGGCTTGTGCGAATACGTCACGCCCAAGGGGGGTGCCCGTGAGAAGGCAGAAGAACTTGCGCGGGAGATTGCACGCTTCCCACAGGTGTGCGTGCGCGCCGATCGACGCTCCGCAATCAGGAGTCACGAGCTTGGCGTACGCGACGCGTTGATCCAGGAGTGGTACAACGGGCGCGAAGCCCTCATCGAGGACGGAGTATCGGGCGCGAGCCGCTTCAAGGACGGCCTCGGTCGGCATGGCGACTTCGACAAGATCCGGTGATCGTGCAGCAACAAATGTTGCCGGTGGCGCCGTAGTACGTCCGCGGCGGGCCGCTCAACTCGGACGTTAAGCGTCCGCTTCCACGATGACTCTCGCCGTGCCTCAATTAGCGCGAATCTGCAGGCCCGCGGGAACGACCCGCTTCTCCAGCAGCTCGAATGCGCCCTGTATCGCCAGCGCGAGCACGGCGACCGGTATCGCGCCCGCCAGCAGCATCGTCTGATCATTCAGCGCCAGCCCCGTGACGATGCGCTCGCCGAACCCTCCAGCGCCGATGAACGCGGCGATGGTCGCCGTGCCGACATTCACGACGGCAGAGGTCTTGATCCCGGCGAGCAGGGTAGGCATGGCGAGTGGTAGCTCAATCTTCCGCATGATCGTGGCGGGTCGGAGCCCGAGGGATTTCGCCGCTTCAATCATCGCGCGCGGGATCTGGGTCAGTCCGACCTGGGTATTGCGCACGATCGGAAGCAGTGCATACAGCGTGAGTGCGATGAACGCCGGCACCAAACCGATGCGTCCGGTGATCGGGATCAGAAATGCCAGCAGGGCCAGCGCCGGAATCGTCTGGATGACCCCGGTCACACCGAACACCAGTGGCGCGGTCGGCCGGCGGCGCGCAGCCAGCAGGCCTAACGGGATGCCGATCGCACAACTCGCCGCCAGCGCGGCGAACACGAGTCCAACATGCTCGAGCGCAAGCCGACCCAGGTCGGGCGCAAACAGTCGTTGCCAAAGTGTCGGTCGCGTCGCGGAGTCCGACACGGACGTTGTGCCCCGAGCCTGCGCCGGCCGCGCGCTTAGCCAGTCTGCAGCGACGGCAGCGATGTCCCTGCCGTCGAGTTCGGCGGCGGCATTCAGGCGCCGCATCGCTGCGTCGTCGAGCCGGCCCTCGAGCTGCGCCAGCGCCGCCCACGCCTTGGGAAACCGCGCTGGCACATCCGAGCGATACAACAGCACGGCGTCGTATCGCGGGAAGAACCCGAGATCGTCCTCGAGGACGGTCAGCTGATACTTATCGAGTTTGGCGTCAGTCGTGTAGATATCGATCACGTCAACCTGGCCGCCGGCGATTGCCTCATAGGCGAGCCCGTGGTCGAGCCCCTTGGGCGGCGGAAAATGCAATCCGTAGGCGCGCTCCAGATTGGGCCAACCATCGGCGCGGCCGAGAAACTCCTGCGACAGCCCGAGTCGCAACTCGGGGTGCTGCCTGAGGTCCGAAATGCGGGCAAGGCCTTTTTCTCGTGCGACGCTCGAGCGCACTGCAAGCGCGTAGCTGTTGTTGAAGCCCAGCGGTACTGCTACGGCCAACCCACGCTGCGCCAAGCGCGTATTCAGCTCCGCCAATGGCGGCACGTCGGGCAGTTTGAGGATCTCGCGCGCGATCGTGCCGGTGTATTCGGGATAGACATCGATGCTGCGGCTTTCGAGGGCATTGAGCAGGATGGCCGTATTGCCCATTCCGCGCAGGTGCACAGCAGCCGTCGTCCCCCGACCCTGTGCCGTCTGCGTAATGATCTCGCCGAGGATGTAGGACTCGGTGAAGCGCTTCGAACCGACTTGCAATGGTGCCTCGGCCCATGCTGTCGCCACGGTCAACGTGCCTAACAGCAGCGCAAGCAGTTCTTTCGCTGAAATCATTGTTCGGTCACTGCCCTGGCGTTGCCCTCGAGCGCTCCGTTCATGGGGGGCAGGTATCGGCCGACCCACGCAGCCATGACTTGCGCCGCGTAACGTGCGTCCTCGGCACGCAGCAGCAAGTGGTCAGCACCATCGAGTGCAATGAAACTCTTGGGGTGCTTCGCCGCCGTAAAGATGGCGGTCGCATTGTCGATCCCGACGACTGCATCGGTCGGCCCATGCATGATTAGCAGCGGCCGTCGAAGTTCGCGAATCCTTTCCGCTTGGCGCTGTCTGGTGAGGTCCAACAGGAACTCGCGCTTCACCTTGAATGGCCGGCCGCCAATGCTGACCGTGGCCTCGCCCTCGGCCTCGATCTGCGCGCGACCATCGGCGAACAGATTTGTCACATGCTCCGGTGAAAACGGTGCGTTCATGGTCACGACTGCACGCGACTCCGGAATTGCGCCTGCCGCCGCCAACACTGCGGCACCGCCCAGGGAATGGCCGATGAGGATCGACGGCGCGGCGTACTCCCGCCGCAGCCAATCGGCAGCGGCCACGAGATCAGTGATGTTGGAACTGAAATTCGTATTCTCGAACTCACCTTCGCTGCCTCCGAGGCCGGTGAAATCGAACCTGAGCAGTGCAATGTCCTGCTCGACCAGAGTCCTGCCAATATGCGCCGGCGCGCGACTGTCCTTCGAGCAGGTGAAGCAGTGGGCAAAGAGTGCAAAGGCGCGCGGCGATGCGTCGGGAAGGTCGAGTCTCGCGGCCAGGGGCACACCAAGGCTTCCGGGGAACTCGATCCTGAGGCTTGGCATCGACGGCTCCTGATTCGGGCTGCTCGTAGTGACAAGAGTGTCACGCGCTGGGCATCGAATCAACGCAAAGTTGGTGACGCTCGGCGCGCGCCTCTCGAGCCAGCCTCGCTCAAGGTTTGCGTGCCCGGTACGTGCGTCTTGCCCCAGCGGACGAATGCAAGCAGAACATCTCCAAGGGCCAAGCCCTTCTTGCTGAGCATGTACGAATAACGAGTCGGGCGCTCCTGATATGCCGAGCTCACGATGATGCCTGCGTCTTCGAGGCGCTTGAGGCGGTCGGCCAGGGTGTTGGTCGGGATTCTCTCGGGTGAATCCAGCAGTTCACCGTAGGTGCGCTTGCCATGGAGCAGGTCTCTGATGACGAGCAGGGACCACTTGTCGCCGACCAGGTCGAGCGTGTTGGCAATCGGGCAGTTCGACCTTCGAGGAGCCTTCGGCATTTTCACCTTCGCTTCGATTCTCCAGTGACCGAGCTAGTCACTTGCATAATGCAAGTCATTATGTTACGGTTCATCGTAACTTGCAAAGCGCAAGTGACTATCTCAAGGAGGTGCCATGTCCAACGCCATCCTGTCCCAACCCGCCAGGCCGCAGTTGCCAACGCTTCCGGCCGCAATGTGGGTTGTAGCGGCCACGCTCGTGGTCTGGTTTGTAGTCGTCATGCTGCTAGGCGCGACCGGAAGATTTGTCTCGCCGCCCGGGACGCCACCGCTGCCGATCGCTATCGGCGTTACGGCGCCGATCTTCGTCTTTCTCGCCGGTCTCTGGGTGTCGCGCTCACTGCGCGAACTCGTAATGACGGCTGACCTTCGATTCCTGATAGCGATACAGGCATGGCGGTTCGCTGGACTCGGGTTCCTGGCGCTCTATGCACACGGGGTGTTGCCAGGTTCGTTTGCGTTGCCCGCCGGGTTTGGAGATATCGCGATCGGCGTCACTGCGCCTTTGTTGCTGGTCGCCCTGATTCGCCGACCGGGCTTTGCTGCCAGCCGGACCTTCGTTGTCTGGAATGTGCTCGGCATGCTGGATCTCGTCGTCGCCGTCAGCATGGGGGCACTGAGTTCGGCCCTTGCTACCGGAGCCGCTGGGGAGATCACGACCGGTCCGATGGCGCAACTGCCGCTCGTGTTGATACCCGCCTACTTTGTGCCGATATTTTTCATGCTACATGTGACCGCGCTTGTTCAGGCGAGGCGGCTTTCAAGAGACACGCCGCGTAAGGCGTGAGAGCACGATGCCGCCTAAGGGTCAGCTCGAGTGCCTCCGGCACCACTGACCCTTTCTCATTCTGGCGGCCGCTAGCGCTCGCAGAAGATTGCGCGGTGATCGTTGCGCAAATTCACGGGCCATCTTTCATGGTGCGCCGTAACCTGCCGGCAATTGCTAGGCGCAAATATCTTCTGCGCTGCAGCAGCGACTGGCGGGGCCAGTCTCCTGGTAGGAGGGATCATGAACGAGCCCAACAAATCGCATCCGATGCTCTACGGCACGCTGGTAGCAAGGCCGGGAGCGCCATTCGCCGAATCTTCCACTGGATCGGGCCACCGGCTCAACAAGGTTGCATTGACGGTGCTCGGTGCGACACTTCTGTCACTGCTGACTCTGCTCTGACCGGCTGAAGGCAATCGGTCCCCAGGCAACCCAGGGTCGAACGGTGCCTAGAAGAACGACTTGATGTTGTCGTCGTACTGAAAGGTGTTGAGTACCCAGCCCTTGGGCGTGCGGTAGAAGAAGAATGACCAGCGGGTCGCATGTTGCTCGAACAGTTGCGCCTGCGTGATGCGCAGCAGTCGTTGCCCGACTTGATCTTCTCGCAGGAACTCGGCTCCGATTGCCTTCCCAAATCGTTGCGTCATCGCCGGAACCTGCTGCTTTGCCTGGCCGACTGCGGCTTCGAAGTCAGCGTCCGGGATCACAAAATAAGGTTGCATCAACCGAAGACCCGCCTCCATCTCACCGGCGGCAACCTTCGCCATCACTGCGCCGGTCAGACTTCTGGCAGCCGACACGTCCGGCAGGGTTTGCTTGCCTTGTGCAAGCGACGCCGGTGCGTGCAGTGCGAACAGGGAGAAGATGATGAGACTCGACGCCTGTAAGCGCAGTGCGAATGCCCGCATTTCTCACCTCCCGTTGCTGACACATGGTGGAGTTGGTACCGATCCCTGGCGCGCAGGTGCGGCACCGGGCGCGCGGGGTCTACGTAAGCAGACGCGATAGATCGTAAGTCGATTTGACGCCGAGCGAAGCGGCGTTCCTCTCGAGCCATGCCGCGGCCCACTGCCGGCCGGCGTCGCGCAGCGCCGTGAGGAAAGACGCCTGCGCGTTGAGCTTGCTGATCGTGTCGAGCGTTCCCATCAGCTCGGGCGCGTCGATCACGTGCAGGTTGAGTCTGCGCAGCCGCCGCTCCAGGTGACCCCAGGCCAGCAGCGAGCGCTGCGCCTCCCGCCGCGCGAGCGCGATTCCCTGCAACTCGCTGAAGAACGCCGCACCGAAGCTGATTTCGGTGAGCCGCTGCGAGATTTCGCCGGCGGTCGTCGGCGTATCCGGCCAGCGGCACGGATGCAGCAGCACCGCGATAATGTCCCGCGAGTTGCATTCGTGCAGCAGCGGATAGAGCGGCGGGTTTGCAGTCAACCCTCCGTCCCAGTAGCCCTCGCCGTCGATCACCACCGTGCTGTGCAGGGCAGGCAGGCAGGCTGAGGCCAGCAGCACCTCCAGGGTGAGCTCGCGCGTGCGGAAGAGGCGCAGCGTGCCGGTGCTGACGCGCGTCGTCGCGATGAAGAGCTTCAGCTTGCACTCGGTCCGCAGACGGTCGAAGTTGAACTGCGCGGCGAGTATGTCGCGCAGCGGGTTGAGGTCGAACGGGTTCAACTGATATGGCGCGAAGAATCGCACCATCGAGAGAAACGCACTGAATGCCGGCGTCGGCTTCACCTGCAGTCCGTTCGATTGCGACCAGTCGATCGGGATGAAGAAGTTCGGCGGCGCGCTGGCCGCGATCGATTCCCAGAAGTCCTTTAGTGCCTGCCGCGCACCGTCTCGACCGCCGAGCAGATCGCCGTAGGCGAGCGCCACGGCATTCATGGCACCCGCACTGGCGCCGCTCACCGCCTCGATGTCGACGCGCCCGTCTTCGAGCAGCTGATCGAGCACGCCCCAGGTGAAGGCGCCGTGGGATCCGCCACCCTGCAGGGCCAGCGTTGCAAGAGTCTTGCGCATCGAGGCAGCCTACATGCAAGCGCCGCGCCAGTCTTGCTGGAAGCGAAGGTCGATCCCAGCGTCAGGTGGCTTTTGGTACTTCTGTCCAGCGTCGCTCCGCCGAGCGCCGAAGTGCGGGCAGCATCAGCAGACGGATCGCAATAATCCCGAAGCGCGCCCAGCGCCAATATCGGCGGAACCTGATCCGTGCCTGCTCATCCGTCGCCACGGCGCGCGTCTCCTGTGCGAACCGCGTCAGAGCCGGGCCGAGCGCCTCGGCTTCCAGGGTCCACGCGATCTTCACCTGGTTCGGCTCCGCATACGTCGCGAACTCGCCGGGCGCGATTGCCAGAAACCTGACGTCGGCCAGCCAAGGCTGGCATGTCGCACCGCAGACAACATACCTGCCTGGTTGCTCGGCGAGGAGACCCCAACCCATGGCTCGCGTTTCTTCCAGGATGCCCTGGGGTTTGCGCGGTTTCGAGGTTGAAGCGCCCATCAGCCATCCCCGCATCCAGATGATGGCTCTCACTGCTGGGAGTGACTGCATGTCGAAGTGCGTTGCCACCTCAATGACGATCTCGGCCGGGGCCCGGATCGTGACTTCAAACCGTTCCCTGACATCAGGACTCGCCAGAAAGTGATCAAGCAGAGAAGGCGCGCAGCTCATGGGCCTCACGCGCGCCGACGTCCTGCGTGAAACGGGAAAGCTGCTCCGGCAGCACTGAGGCAAGCCGGCCCGAAGAAACGGAACTTCGGCGAGGGAGACCCGCAGCGCCAGTGCGGGTCAGCCCGCCGCCGCTGTCCGCTCGGTCCCAAAGCCCTTCACCGCGGCCCACCCGAGGCCGGCGAACAGCAACAGGACGAAGAGTTGTGTGACCACGAATGCCGGCGCGCTTTGGGTGGGGGCCACGGCGATCAGGCCGGGAGTCTTCTGAAAGAGTTGCACGAGCAGGACGAAGACGTTCAGATAGAGCGCGAGCACCGTGGTGCTGACAAAGACGCGGCGCCAGGGTCCGGCGAGGTGCTTCAAGTAACGCGCAGCCATGCCGACGGCCAGCACGACGAGTGAGATGCCCCCCACGATATGTGATGGCAGCAGGGTCCCGAAAGGGAATCCGAATCCGGTGACATTGGTCAGGACGGTAGTCACGAAGTAGACACCCGTCCAGCCATCGAGTCGCTGCCCGACCATGAAGCCTCCCACGACGAGCAGGCCGGAGATGATCCCGAGCAGACTCAACACAACGTGGATCAGCGTGAATGTCGGCAGTTCAAAGATCATGGCTTGGTCCTTTCGGAAAGAAGCGTCCACGGAAATCGTATCTCACAGAAGCGCGGGTGACAGCTGCTCTACCTTGGCGGAGCGACGACAACGCCGCGTAGTCCGGCGCGTTCTATTGCGGCCTTGACCTGACCATTTGCCTTTTCAGTCTCAACGAAGCTCCCGATGTAGGCTGCTGCGGCGGCATTCCGGCCCCTCGGGACTCCCGCTCCGATGGGTTCAACGAGGAAGCGTCCGTCCAGCACGCGCGAACCGGGCATCTTGTCGGCTTCGACGAAGAGGGCAGTCTTGGTTGCCGCAACCACGTCGACCTTCCCCGCGCCGAGCCAGGAATACAGCTCTGATCCGCTCGGCGCGCGAACGAGTTCAGCGTTCCTCAGGGTTCGCGAGAGGGCAAGGTCGGAACCTCCCTTTTCCAGAACGCCGACGCGAACCCCGGGCCTGTCGATCTCCGGGATACCGGCAATCGGAGCGCCGGCACGAACGAGATAACCCAGCTCGACTTCCATATAGGGCGCCGAAAAGGCAGCACCATGGCGCGCTCCGCATTGATTCCCATCAGCGCGACATCGAGTTCCCCCGCCTTCGCGCCGGCCAGCAGCGCGGTGACGTTTGAATAGACCTTGGGCTCCAAGGTCGCGCCCAGCTGATGGGCGAGGTCGTTGCCGAGATCGACTGCAATGCCCTTCACTTCCCCAGTCTTGGAGTCCTTGATCGCATATATCGACGTCGAGATGAACGCGACGCGGATTTTGCCGGTCGGGGTCAGCGCCGATTTCGCCTCCGGGCTCGGCACGGGGTGCAGTCCGACGCAGGCGGTGATGAGCACGCCGAAAGTCCCCGCGAAGAGCATGTCGCGCAGCCTCATCACCTCTCCCCCATCCAACCGAAGATGGGTCAGCCTATTGCACCGCGAAGGCTCGCGCCACTTGCGGCGCAACAGCGCGCGTCAGCGACTGCCTGTTATCGGGCCGCGGATACCGGTGCGGGAACGATGCGAAGCCGAATTCAGCGGAGCCCGCCAGGTGGCGGACTCCGTTAGGGTGCGAAGGGCGCGATGCTCAGTGCGACGCCGCGCGAGCACCCGCACTACGGGTGGTACGCCTCGACGCGTCCGATGATCGTCCGTTTCGCGCACGCGGTGCCAGCGCGAGTTCCGCGCGCAGCGTATCGAGCATCGCGCGCTGCTCGGCGCTCGGTTCGATGTCCTGCATGCGCGGATCGTTCATCAGGCTTTCGGCGAGCCGCTGCAGCCGTTCGCGATCAGCTTTTGACGCGAGCAGCCCGGGCAGGGTCGAAAGCGCTTGCTGGGGCGCGTTTTGCACGATGATCTCCTGTACCCCGCGCAGCCTGCGCCATTCGTCCGCAGCCAGGTCGGGCAGCAGGTCCGCATAGTCGGCTCGCAGTTCTGCCCGCATGGCCAGGCGCTCGAGCGGCAGCGGCTCGCCGTTTCGCGCAAGCAGCACGCCGATGCGCGCGACAGCCGCGTCATAGCCGCCGGTCCCGATCGATGCGAGCGCCTTGCCGACGAGTTCGCGGCTCGCTGCCGAACGTTCGTCAATGGAGGCCGAGGCACCGCGGGCATCCTCCTGCATCGTCAGCGCGAACATCGACCCGAAAGTCTGGAAGAACATCGCCTCGCTGGCCGCGTCGCGCACCGCGCGGTAACAATCGAGTGTCGCGCTGATCAGCTCGGACGCCACGGCCTCGGTCTGGCGCGGCACCGAATCGGCGTCGAGTTCGGCGCGCTGCTCACGTACCGAATCAGCAGCGGGACCCAGCCATGCGAGCCAGGGATTCAGGTCTGACAGCGTCCAGCGTTCGGCCCGCAGCGGGTGCATATCGCGCATCAGCTTGGCGCCTGCCTCGTTGGCGGTCGCCTGTACGAGCGGCCGCGCGAACAGTTCGTAGGCGCGCTGGTTGAAATCGGACAGGCGTGCCGACCGCCTCGAACGCGCTCTCGTCCTTGCGCTTGAAGCGGTTCAGCCGCTCGACGATCTCCTCGAGCCGACGCTCGCGGAATTCCACGCGGTATTCGGTCTTGCCGCCGTTGCCAGCGACTTCGCTGATCGCCATTCCGTACAGCCCGGGAGGCAGCGCTTCGATCGACTTCAGCACCGAGACAATCTGCGCGTGCTCCTTCTTCGCCACCGAGCCGGAGACGAAGATGCCCAGATGGCCGGCGTTCTCGTGCAGCAGCCCGACGATCACCTGTCCGCGCGCCTTGATCTCGTCGGTCGAGCCGTATACGTCGGCGACCCAGTTGAACGCCTGCTGCGGCGGCGTGATGTTGTCGCCCATCGAGGCGAACAGCACGATCGGCGAGCGGATCTCGCGCAGGTCGAACACCTTGCCCGCGCCCGGACGACGTGCCGCCGGTCCACAGCTTGTTGCCGACGAACAGGTTCTGCGTGATCCACTCGATCTCCTCGCGGTTCATCAGGTAGAACCCGCCCCACCAGCGCTCGAACTCGAGGAAACGCGGTATCTCGGTGTCGACCTTGCGGTACACGTTGTAGTACTTGTCCCACCACGTGTTGGCCGGATTCAGGTTCTCGAAGTTCTGCACCAGATACGCGCCGTCGAACAGACCCGCGCCCATGTCGGATGCCATCGACGACATCCAGGTGCCGCCGAGCATGCCGCCGGCATAGCGCATCGGGTTGTCGCTCGGGCCGTCTTCCCACGCGCCGCCCCAGTACGACATCGGCGCGCCGTTGATGACGATCGGCCCGGTGTCTTCGGGGTGCGAGGCCGCGAGCATCATCGCCGCCCAGCCGCCCTGGCAGTTGCCGACGATCGCCGGCTTCGGGCTCTCCGGGTGGAGTTCGCGCACGCGCTCGATGAAGCGGCGTTCGGCCGCACAGACGTCGAGCAGGGTCTGGCCTGGTTCCGGACTCGGGAAGAAGATCACGAAGTAGACGGGATGTCCCTCGCGCAGCGCCACGCCGACCTGCGAGTCGTCCTTGAATCCGCCGATGCCCGGGCCGTGGCCGGCGCGCGGGTCGATGATCACGTATGGGCGGCGCTTCGCGATCGACCGTCACGCCGGCCGGCGGAACGATGCGCACCAGCGCGTAGTTGACGGCACGCTCCAGAGTGCGACCGTCCATCACCATCTCATAGTCGAAGTGCAGCACCGGCGGCAGGCCGGAACGCGTGTGCTCGAGATACTGGTTGCCGCGCTGGCGCATCGCATCGAGGAAAAGGATGCCGCGCTGCATCGAATCGACGGCGTAGCCCGCCCAGTCGCGCCACACATCGAGCGGGGACTGCACCATCGCCATTTCGCGAAAGTAATCGTCGCGTACCTTCTTGACTCGCGCGTCGTAGTGTTCGAACGCCTTGCGGACACGCGTCTGATAGATCTGCGCGACCTTGCCGGAAACGTCCATCGTGGTCGCTAGGTTCTTGCCGGTTTCCATCTGCATCCTCGCTCGTAAATCGGCGTGCATTCACGCCATGATGTGGACGCCGCCGTCCACGTAGACGGTCTCGCCGCTGATCCTGCGCGCATACGGCGTGGCCAGATAGGCGCAGGCGAAGCCGACGTCCATGATGTCGACCAGCTCGCCCAGCGGCGCCTTGTGCGCCGCCTCGGCCAGCAGCAGGTCGAAGTCCTTCAGCCCGGACGCGGCGCGGGTCTTCAGCGGTCCGGGCGACATGGCATGCACGCGGATGCGCGCGGGCCGAGTTCATAGGCCAGGTAGCGGCACGACAGCCTCGAGCGCAGCCTTCACCGGGCCCATCACGTTGTAGTTCGGCACCACGCGGTTCGCGCCGTAGTAGCTCATCGCGAACATCGTCCCGCCGTTCTTCATCAGCGGGGCCGCCAGCCGGGCCATGCGGATGAACGAGTGGCACGAGATGTCGATCGCCTTGGCGAACCCATCGGCCGAGCAGTCAGCAGCCCGCCCTGCAGGTCGTCCTTCGGCGCCCACGCGATCGAATGAACCAGGATGTCGAGCGAGCCCCACTGCCGTCTCGATCGCCTCGAACACCGCCTCCAGCTGCCCCGGCACGCTGACGTCGAGCGGCAGGAACAGCGTCGTGCTTCGAGTTCGCGCGCCAGCGGCTCGACGAACGCGGCGCGCCTTGTCGTTCAGGTAGGTCATCGCCAGTTCTGCACCGAGTTCACGGAACGCCTTGGCGCAGCCCCACGCGATCGAGTGCTCGTTGGCGATGCCGACCACGAGCGCCTTCGCCTGCTTCAGTACGGGTTGGGGGATCACGCAGTGCCATCGATCGCTCCGCTTCATTGCGCCAGCAACCGCTCGGTGTGGCGCGCAATCATCAGTTCCTCGTTGGTCGGGATCGTCAGCGTCGTCACGCGGCTTGTGCAGTGCTGATGCGCGGTCCGCCGGACGCGTTCGCCGATTCGTCGAGTTCGACGCCCAGCCACGCCGCCGCGCGACAGACGCGCGCGCGGATCGCCGCGGAGTTCTCGCCGACTCCCGCGGTGAACACGATCGCATCCAGCCCGCCGAGCGCCGCGGCCAGCGATCCGAGCTCGCGCGCGATCCGGTAGACGAACAGATCGATCGCGAGCCGCGCGCGAGGTTCCCTGCTCGCAAGCAGCGTGCGCATGTCGCTCGCAATGCCCGAGACGCCGAGCAGGCCCGACTGCTGGTACAGCAGCTGCTCGACGGCGCGCGTATCCATGCCGCGCTCGTCCATCAGGTACAGCACGACGCCGGGATCGAGGTTGCCGGTCGCGTGTGCCCATCGGCAGCCCGTCGACCGCGGTGAAGCCCATCGTCGAGGCGACACTGCGACCGGTCGAGCGCACACATGCTGGCGCCGTTGCCCAGGTGCAGCACCACGGTGCGACCCTGCGCGGCGCGCGCGTCGAAATCCGGCAGCACGGACGCGATGTACTCGTAGCTCAGTCCGTGGAAACCGTAGCGGCGCACGCCCGCCTCGTGCAGTTCGTAGGGCAGGGCGAACATCTGCGCGATTTCAGGGTTGCTGCGATGAAACGCCGTGTCGAAGCAGGCGACCTGCGGCACGTCCGGGGCGCGCTGCGTGACCGCGCGGATGGCCGCCAGGTTGTGCGGCTGATGCAGCGGCGCGAGCGGCACGAACTTCTCGAGCGCCGTCAGCACGCCGGCGTCGACGCGCACCGGCTGTGTGTACTCGCAGGCCGCCATGGACGACGCGGTGACCGACGCCGACGAGCTGCGCCCCGTCGGCACGTTCGCGCAGGAAATGCGAACAGATGGCCGAGTGCGCCGTCGTGGCCCAGGCGGGTGCCTTCGTCCCAGGTCTTTTCGCTGACCGGCTGGCCGTCGGCATCGCTCGCGATGAAGCGTGGCCGCTGAAGAGCGCCTCGATCTGGCCGCGCAGGCGCAGTTCGAGCTCCGCGCCGCGCCGGAAGTAGACCGAAAACTTGACACTCGATGACCCTGCGTTCAGGACGACGATCGCCGCTCGGTCATCGGCGAACTCAGGTCACGGCCTTGGTCAGCGCCTCGCGGCGCGCGCGTGCGACCAGCACCGCGACTGCGCAGGACGCCAGCCGGGTCAGTTCGGAATCGGCACGGCTGGTCAGGATGATCGGCACGCGCGCGCCGAGCACGATGCCGGCCGCGTCGGCGCCCGCCAGGAACGACAGGCTCTTGGCCAGCATGTTGCCGGACTCGAGGTCGGGCACGATCAGCACGTTGGCGCGACCGGCGACCGGCGAGTCGATCTTCTTGATCTCGGCCGCGGTCAGGCTGATGGCGTTGTCGAGCGCGAGCGGGCCGTCGAGCACGGCACCGGTGATCTGCTTGCGATCGGCCATCTTGCACAGCGCCGCCGCCTCGACGGTCGACGGCACCTGCGGATTGACCGTCTCCATGGCGGAGAGGATCGCCACGCGGACCTCGGGAAACGCCAGCGCATGGGCGAGGTCGATCGCGTTCTGCACGATGTCGACCTTGTCCTGCAAGGTCGGCATGATGTTGACCGCCGCATCCGAAATGATCAGCGTTTCTTCGTACGCGGGAACGTCCATCACGAAGCAGTGGCTGACGCGACGGGACGTGCGCAAGCCGCCTTCGCGCCGTACGACCGCGGCCATCAGTTCGTCGGTGTGCAGGCTGCCCTTCATCAGCGCCTCGGCCTGACCGTTGAGAACGAGTTCGACCGCCTTGTCGGCGGCGGCGTGACTGTGCGGCACATCGACCAACGGGAACGCCGAGATGTCGATGCCCGCCTTGCGTGCTGCCTCGAGGATTCGTTCCCTGGGGCCGACCAGGATCGGTTTGATCAGCCCCAGTCGCGCGGCGCCGACGGCTCCTTCGATGGCCGCCTCATCACAGGGATGAACCACTGCAGTCGGCGTCGGCGGCAGGCCGCGGCACGCATCGAGCAGTCGTTGATATTTCGCGTGGTTGTTCATCGCAGGACAGCGGCGGCCGTTGGAGGATGTTGCAGTGCAATGAGACTATACCTCAGTGTCCGCGTCGTGACGGCGAACCGCGACTCGCGGCTTGACCGCGGGCAAGGCCCCTTGAGTCTGTGAGGGGCTCAGACAGCAATTGGCGCACTTCGGCCGCTCTGGATATAGTCCCCACGGAAGACAAGACCACAGCCGCCGCCGTCAGGGTCTACCAGGCGCTCGGTGGCGGCTGGGTGACGCTGGCCGATGGCATGACGGCGGCGGCGCCGGCGCCGCTGCGGGCACGTGTCGCTGAGTCCGACCGTCAACGCCGAGAACCGTCGCTCGCAGACGGTGGCTACGCCAGCCCTCGTGCAATCTTCAGGGCGCCTTCGCGCACCCACTTGTGGCCGACGTCCCGCTGCCGGCTGGCATGCCAGACGAGGTAGCCCTTGATCGGCGGGGCCCGGAACGGCAGCGCGAGCAGCTTGAGTCCCAACAGACGAACCCAAGGATCAGCGAGGCGACGGTTGCACACCGCGATGAACTGGGTGCCGGCCACTGCCAGTGGCAACTCCAGAGGCTCGCGCGTTTCGATGGCGACATCGAGCACGCGGTCCCCGAGCGCACCTTCGATATGAACCAGACTTCCCGGTAGCCGAAGGCTGCAGTGAACGACGTGGCGCTCCGCAAGGAACTCCCGGCGGGTCAGCGTCTTGCCGATCCGGGGGTGACGTCCTGAGGCAACGACCACCAGTTCGTCAGTGAACATCAGCGCGCTCTGGAGGTCGCGCGCTGCCGGGGCGGCGTGATCGATCAGGAAATCGAGTCGGCCGTCGCGCAGGCTGGAGACGCCGCCCTCACGGTGGTCAATCTGGACGAACCGCCAGCTCAGGAGCGGCGCTTCCTGTTGCAGCCAGTCAGCGACGGCCTTCCCGAAGGCAAGCCCCGGTCCGTACAGCACTCCAATCGAGAAACGGCGGTCCGACTCCTTCGGGACGAACTCACGCGTTTCGCCGAGACCGTGCCGCACGGCGTCCAGCGCCGCTTTGACTCGCGGATAGACCTCCTCGGCTATCGGTGTGACGGCAGCTCCGCGCCGTCCGGGCACGAAGAGCTCGTCGCGGAGCGCGCCGCGCAGACGCGCCACGGCGTTGCTGACCGCGGGTTGGCTCATCGCCAGCCGGTCGGCTGCCCGCGTCATGTTTCGTTCCTCGTAGACCGCCTCGAATACCGGCAGCAGGTTCAAGTCGACGGCTCTGAGATTGACCATGCGAATACCTCAGTGTCCTGGAATCAATTGGAAATAATGCCAGCGCCCGGCCAGACTGCAAGGCATGAACCCGTCCGCCTCGACGGGCCAGTCCAAAGGTCAAGTCGGGGCCAAGCCTGAGAGAGGACATGCAATGAGGGAACCCGGCCAGATCGCGGCATCGGTACGCATCGTCGAAGCAGCCCGCAATGCGATGGCGGACGCCATGGAGGCGTACGAGGGCGTCGGCTGGGACAACCCGCTGCTGGCGTACGAGACTGCCCGGATGCTGGGCGGCCTGATGCGCGCTGCAGGTGTGCCTCCCGAATCGCTCGATCTTGTTTTGCGATTCGCACGCGAGGTCTATGCCGGCGTTTACAGCGGGCGTTACCTCACGGTGGAGGAAGCGATCGAGCACTTCTGTCCGACCGCTGCGGCAGACCCGCCCATGGGCCCGGAGACCGCCGCTGCCGTGACCGGCGCCGCGGCTCATTGGCGCAATGTGAGGAGAAATCAGCATTGAACAGGATCTTCAAGTTCCGTCGGAATTCGAGTGGTTCTCGAAGCTCTCGACGACCCGACGCGAATAGCCGGCCAGAATCTCCGCGCTCCGACAAGGATCGAGACGGTGAAGCCGACATCGACCTGGATCCAGGCCCTCAGTCGACAGACGCGGCGCACCCGTCTTCGGATGCCGGCGCGAGCCGCGAGGCCTTGCTGCAGCAAGTGAGGAATCTCGACGGCGTGGCTGACAGGAACGATCTGGTTGCCGGAGTTCTGGTCGGTGTAGTCGCCGGCCTTGCCCTTTGGCTGCTGATCTTCTTTCTACTGACTTGATCGGGCCTGCGCCACCATTGGCCAGTGCCTGGTTGACCGGCGCATGGAGGGCCCAGCTGCGCTGACCCCTTACGGCGTATTGCGCGGAGACCTACCAGCTGTAGTGCACCGTGTAGCGCACCACCGCTTCGGCCTCGGGCTCGATGCGGACCGGAAACACGACCGTGCGCGAGTCCTCCTTGCGGTAGTCATGGCTCTTCGATGTGATGGTCCAGTTGACCCAGCGATACAGGTTCTCCTTGACCAGCACCTCGACGCGTTCCTTCTTCTGGTTGCGCAGCCGAACCTCGATCTCCTCGGTCATCGTCCGGCGCGTGGTGTCGACGCGAAAATCGAGCTGGCGGCGCTCGCCGACCACATCGAACGCCGATCCGAGCTTGAGCAGCACCTTCTCGTTGCGCGGCGTATGGTCGATCGCGTCCTCGCCGATGAACTCGAGCGTCTGGTCGGCCGGATCGAGCTTCGACACGCGCACGCGGCCGGCAGGCAGCGGCATTCCCATGCCGCTCGCCTCCGCGTTGACGAACTGCAGGTACACATCGACCTTGCGGTTGGTCTGCACACCGTAGTTGCGGTCGGTGGCCGGTGACGAGAGGAACCCGCGATATCCGCCCGGCTCCCCGTAGTAGACCAGCAGACGCTCGCACGGAACGCGGCGCGCGGCCGGGAAGAGTTCGATCTGCTTGGTTGAATTGTCAGGCAGACTGGTCGCGCGTCCGAGCGTGTACAGGTGATACTCGAAGAAGGATTTCTCGGCGAAGCCGTCGGCCTTTTCCTCGCTGCGCGCGCAGCTTGGCCACCGAAGCCGGCGCATTGACCGCTCCGACCGCGGTCGCACGATGAACGTCGCCCGCCACCAGCTTGAGCCGGGCGTCTGCATAGCCGGCCCCCGACTGATTGATGATGCTGACCCAGGCGCCGACGTCCATGCGGCAGCTCCCCGCACTCGCACCTTCCGCGTAGGTGACGTTGTAGTCTGACCACCAGGTCATTCCCTGCGTCTGATACGACACGCGGGTGCGCTGCGAGCCGGCCCGTTGCGCGGCGACGTCCCACACCAGCGTGGGGCGCGTGATCAGCCCGCCGGGGAGCGCGGGCAGCTTCACGCCCGAGTTGTGGGGCACCACCTGCACGGTGCCATCGTCGCGGCGCAGGACCAGTCCACCCTGGGTCGACAGCAGCGTCCCGTTGAAGGTCTCGGTCGTCTGGCCGCGCACCTGTTCGACTGCGATCGGGCGGTCGACATACTTCTGCAGCAGCTTGTCGGTGCTGACGAGGTCGAACTGGTAGTTCTGTTCGAGCACCGTCGTTCCCTTCGCGTCGGTCAGCGATTCGAAGACGACGGTGGTCGGATCGATCAATGCCGCGACATCGGTGAAGCGCACGACGTTGCGTCCCTTCATGAATTCCATGTCGCGTTCCTGGCGCACGACGGCGTACCCCGGCACGGCACCCCGGCCGGGCTGTCGGTAAAGTTCGGGCGGTACTGCGCCTGGTGCCGCGTGGCTGTAGATCGTCAGTGCGGTGCCGGGCGAGGATGGATTGACGATTTGAGCGCCGCTGATGCCAGTCGCCGCGACCGCGGCCGCCATGGTGGTCAGGACGAGCGATCGGATCTTCATGGCGGGCTCCCGCGGTTCGCGATGATCCATTGAACGCAGCGGCAAGGGCGATGGGGTTAACACGCGTCTTCACCCGGTGCCAAAAGACGGCGATGGCATACTGCGACGACCCCGCGGCGCTGCGATGACTCCATTCCAATTGCTTCCCCAGGCCTGGCGCATGACCGCGCGCGACTGGCGTGCGGGCGAGCTGCGACTGCTGGCTGCTGCGCTGGTGATCGCGGTCGCCGCCGTCACCAGCGTGGTATTCCTGGCCGACCGGCTTCGCCTCGGGCTCGAGCGTGATGCGGCCCAGTTGCTCGGCGCAGACCTGGTGTTGAGTTCCGACCAGCCGATTCCGGACGCGATGCGGGCGAGGGCACGCGCCGCGGGCCTGACGATGGCCGAGACCGTGACGTTTCCCAGCATGGCGCTCAACGGAGACGGGTCTGACCGTAACGCGCTGGCCGCGGTCAAGGCGGTTTCGCCCGGCTATCCATTGCGCGGCGTGCTGCGCCTGGTGACCGGGGCGGACGGGGCCGACGCGGCGACGCGCGACATTCCACCCGCCGGCGCGGCGTGGGTGGACGCGCAGTTGCTGCATGCGCTGGGTGCCAGGCAGGGCGATGCCCTGAAGCTCGGCGAGATGAAGTTCCGCATAGACCGCGTCATCGCGGTCGAACCGGATCGCGGCGCGGCCTTCATCAACTTTGCGCCGCGCGTGATGATCAACCTCGCCGACCTGCCGGCAACCCAGCTGATCACGACCGGCAGTCGCGTCACCTACCGACTGCTCGTCGCCGGTGAGCGGCAACCGGTGCAGGCTCTGGCGTCCGCGCTGCAGCGTGATCTGAAGCGCGGCCAGCGCATCGAGTCACTCGAAAGCGGCCGGCCGGAAATGCAGCGCACGCTGGAGCGCGCGCAGCGCTTCCTGGCGCTGGTGGCACTGTTGGCCGCGATGATTGCCGCGGTTGCCGTCGCGGCCTCCGCCCGCAGGTTTTCGCTGCGACACCTGGATTCGTGCGCGATGATGCGCTGCCTCGGGCTGGCGCAGGCCGATATCTTTCGTTTGTTCGCGCTGGAGTTCGTGATTATCGGCGCGGCCGCCTGCGCAGCAGGCATGGCGCTCGGCTACCTCGCCCACTTCGTGCTGCTGATGGCGCTCGGCAATCTGATCACGATGTCGCTGCCGCGGCCTTCGCTGCTGCCGGCGATCCACGGTGGCGCGGTCGGGTTGGTGCTGCTGCTCGGCTTCGCGTTGCCGCCGCTCGCGCAGCTGCGGTCCGTGCCGCCGCTGCGTGTGCTGCGCAAGGACATCGGGCTTCCCACCGGCCGCGCCTGGCTTGGATACGGCCTTGGCGGACTCGGCTTCCTGTTGCTGGTGCTGTGGACTTCGAACGACCTGAAGGTCGGAGTCGTCACCGCAGGTGGATTCGCGGGAGGACTCGTGATGTTCGCACTCGCCGCCTGGGGCGTGCTGCGTCTGCTTGCGCCGTTGCGATCGCTCACTGGAAGGCTCGGGATCTCGTGGCGCTTCGCGATCGCCGCGGTCCAGCGCCGGCCCGCCTCGACCGTCGTCCAACTGGTGTCGCTCGCGATCGGACTGATGGCCTTGCTGCTGCTGACGGTCACGCGCACCGATCTTGTCAGTGCGTGGCGCAGCGCGGCGCCGCCCGATGCGCCCAACCGTTTCGTGATCAACATCCAGCCCGACCAGGTTGAGGGTGTCGCCCGGCGGCTGGCCGATGGTGGCATCGACGCGCAGCTCAATCCGATGATCCGCGGGCGACTGATCCGCATCAACGGCAAGCCCGTTGGACCGGAGTCATACGCCGAGGATCGTGCTCAGCGGCTGGTCGATCGCGAATTCAACCTGTCGTATGCGGCCGACGCCCCCGGCCACAACCGGATCGTCGCCGGAACCTGGTTCCGTGACGGCAGCGACGAACTGTCGATCGAGGAAGGCATCGCGAAGACGCTGGGCATCCGGCTCGGAGACAGCTTGACGTTCGACATCGCAGGCCAGACCGTCACCGCGCGCGCAACTAGCCTGCGCAAGGTGAACTGGGACTCGATGCGCGCCAACTTCTTCGTGCTGATGCCACCGTCGCTGCTGGCCGACAAGCCGGCGAGCTTCATCACCGCGTTTCACCTTCCCGATCGACAGGTAAGCCTCACCGGCGACCTGCTGCGGGAGTTTCCCAACCTGACCGTGGTCGATACGAGCGCCGTGTTCCGGCAGGTACAGGCGGTCCTCGACCAGGTCATCGCCGCGGTCGAGTTCCTGTTCGTCTTCACGCTGGCCGCCGGCGTGCTGGTGCTGTATGCAGCCTTGGCATCGAGCCGCGATGAACGGGTGCGGGAAGCGGGCCTGCTGCGCGCGCTCGGCGCATCGCGCCAGCAGCTGTCGCGTGCACAGCTGGCCGAACTCGGCTGCATCGGTGCGCTGGCGGGTCTGCTGGCCGCGATCGGCGCCAGCGCGACCGGCTGGGTTCTGGCGCGGTTCGTCTTCGAGTTCGATTACGCGCTGTCGGTCTGGGTCTTCGTACTCGGCGTCGCGGCCGGTGCCGCCTGTGCGCTGGCGGGCGGATATCTCGGACTGCGGGGCGTGTTGCGGACGCCGCCGCTGGCGACGCTGCGCGAGGCCTAGTCGGCAAAGTCGCGCGACGGCTGACGCGTCCCGACCGACTTCGCGATGGCGACTGCCTCGCACCAGCTCCAGCAACTGCGGGCCGCGCGCTCGGCCTTCGGCGGCAACGCCGAGCACAGCAAGGCAAAACTGCTCGCCGAACTGGCGGCGGTGCGTCTGACGACGACTCGACAGCTGATCGCCTATCACGAGCACCTGTTGTTCCTCGCCGCATTTCCCGGCAGCGTGGCCACGCGCCGACGGGCGCTGCGGGAGCTCGACCGATTTTCCCGCCGGTGGCGCGACGTCAGCGCCCGCGCCCGACGCGCAGCAGATGACACGGGAATTGCCGGTACGGTGTCGCACCCGCTGCTCGCCTGGCCGCTGGTTGCCCTGCTCGCCAGACATGAAGCGATCGACATCGACTGGACCGGTGTCGAAGGCGACGCCCTCGATTCGCTGTTGGCACAGGTGGTGCCCAAGAGCGAGGAAGATGCCTATGCGAGTGGGCGCTACAGTACGCGTGCATGGGTGGACCTCGCGCGTCCGCAGCGCGAGTCGGTCACGGTCCTGCGCTGGCTGGTCCGCTCGGCCGCTGCGCTTGACGAGTCGGTGGCGTTCGCCACGGCCTGGGACGCCGCCGACGTTCCGCTGCGTTGGTCGCTCGACGATTCGCGGCGCGCGATCACGCACGCACGCCTTCCTCGCAGCCGGCCGGCTCTGCGCAGCGGGATGCGTCGACTGGCCGAACCGGTGGCCCGGCACATCGAGCGACCGCTTGCGGAGATCGAGCTGCTGCCAGCTCGCGGCGCGCGACGCGTGATCGATCTGGCACGCAGTGCACTCGCCGCGCGCTGCCGTGAAGTTCATGCGATGAACCAGGCCAACGTCGCCGAGGTGCACCGCGCCGATCTGGGCGAGGGCGTCGAACTGGCGGTGATCGGGGTGACTCCGCGTCATCGCCTTTCGCTCGAGGCCAATTACGGTTACCTGCTGCTCAGCAACGGCGTGCCCATCGGTTACGGTGGGGTGTCGCCACTGTATCGCCAGGCCAACACCGGGATCAACGTGTTCGATGCCTTCCGCGGCAGCGAGGCCGCTTATCTGTGGGCCCAGATGCTGCGCGCGTTTCGCACGCTGTTCGGCGTGCGGCGGTTCATCGTCAACGGCTACCAGTTCGGCGCCGGCAACAGCGAGGCCATTCGCAGCGGGGCCTACTGGTTCTATTACCGCTTGGGGTTTCGTCCTGGCCAACCCGAGGAAGCCGAGCTTGCGGCACGCGAGGCGCGACGCCTCACACGCAAGGGCGCCGCGCCAACGTCGGCGCCGATCCTGCGCCGGTTGGCGCGCGGAGACCTTCATCTCGACCTCGCCGACTTTCGCGCAGAAGATGCGTTCGACGAATCGTTGCTGCCGCTGATCGGCGGCGCGATTGCCCGGCGCATTGCATCTCTGCCGGTGCGATCGCAGATCGAAGGCGAGCGGTATCTTGCACGTGAACTGATGGAGAAACTCTCCGTTGGATCCATTTCCGAGTGGAGCGAAAGCGAGCGTCGCGCTTTTCGGCAGCTGGCGCCGCTGGTTTCGCTGGCTGATCCATCAGGGCTGTCATCGGCCCAGGGAAGCGAACTGGTGCGCTGGATGCGTGCCAAAGGAGCTGCCACCGAGCGGGAGTTCGCGTTGCTCGCGTCGCGGCAGGCCGAGCTCTTTGCGGCTCTTGGCGTCGTCGCCCGCCGCGAGCTGGACGACATCAACCAAGCCTGAAATCTGAGGATTGCACGATGCTCTCGGGAAGTTGCCACTGCGGAGCGGTCCGCATCGAGATTCCCTTCGTTCCGAAAACCGTCACACTGTGCAATTGCTCGATCTGCCGTCGCTATGGTGGCTTGTGGGCGTATTACAAGCTCGGAGCGGTCCGCATAACCGGGCACCCCGAGCACACCGACGGATACGTCTGGGGCGACCGAACGCTGCGGACTGTTCGGTGTCGCCACTGCGGTTGCGTTACTCACTGGGAGCCGCTCGAACCGAACCCCGACGGACACATGGCAGTCAAGGTCCGCAACTTTGATCCGGACCAACTCGAAGACCCGCGCATTCGCCGCTTCGACGGGGCGGTGAGCTGGACCTACCTCGATTGAGCCCGCGCGGCATGAGGCTTCCGGCGTGCTGACGCGCAGCGAACGTATCATCGCTGCATGAACGAACTCCTGCTCTACGCGTTGATCATCAGCTCCGTCGGCCTGCTGGTCGCCTGCGCGCTGGTCTGGCGAAGTCGTCGCGACGATGCCGAGCTCGCCACCCGCCTTCACGAACTTGCACGCGGCAACGAGCGGCTGGAACGCGAACTGCGGACCGCGGTCGAAACGTCGGCCACCGCGCTGCGCATGGAAACCGGCGCGCGGCTCAGCGAATTGCAGACCGGGCTGGTGCAGCAGGTGACCGGATTGGGCGGCGTGCAGGGTCAGCAGCTGGCCGAACTCACACGGGCAATTCAGCTCAACCTCGGTGAGGTGCGAGCTACGCTGCACGGCCAGCTGAGTTCGCTGCAGCAGGGCAACGAGGCGAAACTCGACCAGATGCGGGCGACGGTCGAGGAAAAACTGCAGAGCACGCTCGAGGCCCGGCTCGGCGAGAGCTTCCGCCTGGTCTCCGAGCGGCTCGAACAGGTGCATCGCGGGCTGGGTGAGATGCAGGGGCTCGCGCAGGGCGTTGGCGATCTCAAGCGGGTGCTGACGAACGTCAAGTCGCGCGGCGGCTACGGCGAAGTGCAGCTCGGGTCGCTGCTCGAACAGCTGCTGACGGCCGAGCAGTATGCAGTCAACGTGGCGACGCGCCCGGGATCGAATGACCGCGTCGAGTTTGCCATCCGGTTGCCGGGGCAGGGCGACACGCCGTGCTGGCTGCCGATCGATGCCAAGTTTCCGAGCGAGGACTACGAGCGGCTGCAGCTGGCGCAGGACCGTGGCGACGCCGCCGGAATCGACGAGGCGGCCCGCGCGCTCGAGTCGCGCGTCCGACGCGAGGCGCAGCGCATCCGCGAGAAGTATGTCGAGGCGCCGCACACGACCGACTTCGCGCTGCTGTTTCTCGCGACCGAAGGACTGTATGCCGAGGTACTGCGCAGGCCCGGCCTGGTCGATGCTCTGCAACGCGAGCAGCGGGTCGTCGTCACCGGTCCGACCACGCTGTCGGCGATGCTCAACAGCCTGCAGATGGGGTTCCGCACGCTCGCGATCGAGAAGCGATCGGCCGAGGTGTGGCAGGTGCTCGCAGCGGTAAAGACCGAATTCGGCAAGTTCGGCGATGTGATCGGCAAACTGAAGGCGCAACTGCAGACGGCGTCGAACACGCTCGACGCCGCCGAGACGCGCACGCGCCAGATGTCGCGTGCCTTGAGGGCGGTCGAAGCGCTGCCCGCGGATCAGGCGGCGCAGTTGCTGCCCCAGGAGCGCAGGGAAACCGGTTGATCGGTGCGCAGAGCCGGGATCGGATGCGGCGCTGGCAGCCCGACAACGATGACGCCACACTCAACAAGGAGACAGCGATGGTGACACCACTCGAAAAGGCAGTGAAGCGCTCGGTCGACATCGACGGCGTGCAGTACACCGTCATCATCGACCCGCAGGGGCTGCGCCTGGTCGTGAAGGGCAGGCGCAAGGCGACCGTGGAACTGCACTGGAAAGATCTGGTCAGCGGCGAGGCGGCGCTTGCGGTCGCGCTCAACGCGTCCGTCGGGAAAACGTAGTACCGCTCGACCTGTGGCACGCCACGCTCGCCTCGACCCGGCCGCCGACTTCTTTGTCGAGGAGGCGCTGCCAGCCGGTCTGTCGTATCGACCCGACTTCGTTTCACCGCATGAAGAAGCGGAGTTACTGGAGCACATCCGCGCCTTGCCGCTGGTGCCTGCCCCGTACCGGCAGTACACGGCGCGGCGGCGCGTCGCGAGCTTCGGATCGACCTATGACTTCGAGGCGCAACGGCTGAGCGAGGCGCCAGACCTGCCTGCGTTCCTGTTTCCACTTCGTGCGCGCATCGCGTGCGAACTCGGGGTACGGCTCGAAGAGCTGGCGCAGGGACTCGTTACCGCCTATGACGTCGGGACGCCCCTCGGCTGGCACCGCGACGCGCCGGAATTCGAGCGCATCGCCGGCGTCTCGCTGGCCGGCTCCTGCGAGATGCGCTGGCGTCCGTATCCGCCGCGGGAGGGCCAACCGATGCTCAGCCTGGTGGTTGCTGCGCGCTCGCTCTACCTCATCACGGGAGATGCGCGCTGGGGCTGGCAGCACGGAGTCGCTCCGACGCGCGAACTGCGCTATTCGATCACCTTCCGCACGTTGCGCGCGCGTCCCTTCCGCGCCCCCTGAGCACCTGCGGCAGTCCGCAAGTAGCTGGCGGCGCCGGGGTCAGCCGGCAGTCAGTGTGAGCAGAACGTCGGCATACCAGGCGCAGTTCAGCCCCAGCGCTTCGTCGAGCGCAGCATCGCGGTTCCCGATATCGAAGCTCGCCGAGTGCACTCCGAGCAGGGTCCACGGCAGGTCTGAGCGCTGCTTGCCGCTGTGCTGCGCGGCCATCAGCACCGGCGCTCCGCTGGTCCCGCGATGCGTGCGTGCATCCGTCAGAAAGTAGCCCTTGCCCTGGAACCGCATCCCCCAGGAGGAGGCGATGACGGCGCGACGCACCACCGGCAGGTGATGCAGCGTGTCGTGAAATCCCAGCGGAAAGCACACGATCAGAAGCGCCGTGCCCGCCGACGGCAGCGGGTCGTGTGTTTGTTGCAGATGATCCGGCGTGAATGCGCGATATGCCATGCCGGAGGGCAGGGCGGCGCGGTCGAGTTCGATGGTCGCGACGTCGACCTCGCCTCCGGCGTCGGTCGCCTGACGCCAGACCGCTCTTCCTCGGCGATACAGCGGGATCGAAAATCCGGTGGACGCGGCCATGTTGCCGGTATCCGTGTGCAGTTCGATCTCGAGCCGATCGGGGTAATGATCGCTCGGCTCGTCGAGCATCACGTGGCGGCTCGTCACCAGGAAGAGTTTGCGACCGCGCTCAAAGAAGAATCCGCTGGCCTGGGTCAGCATCTGCTGTCCGGTGTAGGTAAACACGCGGGCGGCAGTCAGAAGGACGGATTCGATCGTCATGCGGTCACCGTTCGTTCAAATCTGCCCGAGCGCAGCCGACATGCGGCGCAGCGCTTCGTTCAGTGTCTCGTCCTTCTTGGCGAAGCAGAACCGGATGACGCGACGGTCGTGCGGCGTGTCGTAGAACACCGAGACCGGTATCACCGCGACTCCGAACTTCGTGATCATCGTCTGCGCGAACTCCGGCTCGGGCGCAGCGCTGAGCGCCGAGTAATCAGCGAGGACGAAGTAGGTGCCCTCGCACGGGAGCACCCTGAACGGCGTCTTGCGCAGGCCGGACACCAGCAGGTCACGCTTGGCCTGATAGAAGGCCGACAGCGTCAGATAGGGCCGCGGATCGCGAAGGTATTCGGCGAAGGCGTGCTGTGCGGGCGTGTTGACCGCGAAGACCATGAACTGGTGGACCTTGCGGATTTCCGCACTCAGCGCGACGGGTGCGCACGCGTAGCCGACTTTCCATCCGGTCGTGTGGAACGTCTTGCCGAAACTCGAGATCACCACCGAGTGGGCGGCGAGCTCAGGTGAACGCATCACGCTGCAATGCTGCATACCGTCGAACACGATGTGTTCGTAGACCTCGTCCGACAGCAGCGTGATGCCGGTCGCCTGCACGATGTCCGCGAGGGCAGCGAGATCCGAGTCGCGCAGGACGCGACCGGTCGGGTTATGCGGAAAGTTGATCATCAGCAGCCGGGTGCGTGGTGTGATCGACTGTCGCACGCGCTCCCAGTCGGGTGCATAGCCGCGTTGCGGATCGAGCGGAACGAAGATCGGTCGGCCGCCCGCCAGTTCGATCGACGGCACGTAACTGTCGTATGTCGGTTCGAGCACGATGACCTCGTCGCCCGGATGCACCAGCGCGAGCACGCTGGCCATGATCGCCTGCGTCGCGCCGGCCGTGATGGTGATCTCCGCCTCGGGATCGTGTCGATGTCCGTAGCTCGTCGCGTTCTTTGCGGCAATGGCGGTGCGCAATGCCGGCACGCCGGCCATCGGCGCGTACTGGTTGTGTCCAGCGGCGACGGCCTCCGCAAGCCGGAGTTGCAGCGATTCTTCGCAGTTGAAATCAGGAAACCCCTGACCGAGGTTGACGGCGCCGTGCTTGGCAGCGAGCTGCGACATCACGGTGAAAATGGTGGTGCCGACGCGCGGAAGACGTGATTTCATCGGGAGCGAAAGTCCGCAAAACACATAAGAAACAGTGATTTACAGGGTGCATGAGTATACTGGGCCGACTTCGGCTCGATCGTCTGCAATTCGCTTCGCCTGCGCTTGCGGCCACCCGGCGCGCACATCGATGCTCCGTTCCCACGACTCGACACTCGATCGCAGTTTGCGCTGTGCAAGCAGGACGCGTTCCTGTGCAGCGAGTTCGACGCGGTTCACACTGCTGTGCCCGCGATGACGATCGTTATCAGCGCGACTTTTGACGGTGGTGCGATCGAGGTCGTCGACGTCGAGGGTTTAACCGCCCGACTGCGCATCCGGAACGACTTGCGATCGGATGGCAGCGCGTCGGAGTTTCTGCAGTGGTTTCACTTCCGCGTCAGTGGGGCCGAAAGCGGCGCGACGCTGACGGTGGTCAACGCCAGCCAGACCAGCTATCCCGACGGATGGAGCGACTATCGGGCGGTCGCCAGCACCGATCGCCGCCGATGGACGCGAATTCCCACCCAGTTCGACGGGCAGGTGATGACGATCGTCGTACCGCCAGCTGCTTCGCCGACGTATGTCGCCTACTTCGAGCCGTATTCCTGGGAACGCCATCTGGCGCTGCTGGCAGACTGCTCTGGACGCGGTGCACTCCAGCGTCGTCTGGGCAGCACCGTGCAGGGTCGCGACCTGGATGCGCTGGTCGTCGGCCGGGGTTCATTGCCGGTATGGGTCATCGCGCGTCAGCATCCGGGCGAGACGATGGCCGAATGGTTTGTCGAGGGCATGCTCGATCGGTTGCTCGATCCAGCCGATGCTGTGGCCCGCGAGCTCAGTCAAATGGCGACTTTCTACATCGTTCCGAACATGAATCCCGATGGCTCGGCACTCGGCAACCTGCGCACCAATGCCGCGGGAGCCAACCTGAATCGCGAGTGGCTTGCACCGTCGTCTGAGCGCAGTCCCGAAGTTCTCGCTACACGCGACGCGATCCATACGACCGGATGCGCAGCGTTCTTCGATATTCATGGAGACGAGAACCTGCAGTACGTGTTCACGGCGGGCTGCGAGATGCTGCCCAACTTCACCACGCGACAGGCGGCTGAACAGCAGGCGTTCAATACGGACTTCCTCGTCGCGAGCCCCGACTTCCAGCTTGAGCACGGGTATTCGGCAAGCAAGTACAAGGACGATGTCCTGAAGCTCGCATCCAAGTACATCGGGCACACCTTCGGTTGCCTGTCCCTGACGCTCGAGATGCCGTTCAAGGACAACGCGAACGCCCCGGACGAGACATCCGGATGGAGCGGCGCCCGCAGCGCGCGCCTGGGTGCGCAGCTGCTCGGTCCGCTGCGGCTGCACTTGAAGCGCTCGCTGCCATGACGATCGCCGGAAGCAAGGTCACCCTGCAGCGCGCGAACATCACGGACCGGGCGCGCGTGTATGAATGGCTGATCGGGTCCGACCTCACCTCGACGATGATGGGCGGGACGATGTTTCCCGACCGTCCTATTCCGTCGCTCGACGAGTTCAGCGCGCGCTATTCGAATTTCTTTTTCGACGGCACCAGGCCGTATGGTGGCCGCATGTTCCTGCTGGGCGCCAACGGACAGGACATCGGCTGCGTCTCGCACGGTCCGATCGACCTGCTTAACGACGTGGTCGAACTCGACATCTGGCTCGCCGAGCGCCGCCTCGCCGGCCACGGTTACGGCAGCGAAGCGCTGATCGTGCTTTGCGACTGGCTGCAGTCGAGCTACGGTGTCAATCGTTTCCTGGTGCGACCGTCGCGACGCAACGTCAAGGCATTGCGGGCGATGCGCCGTGCCGGGTTTCGCGAGACCGACCTGCCCGCCGGCGACGTGGTGAGCAAGCTGTCGCTGCCTGCCGGACCGTATGCCGACGAGGTGCTGCTGTTTCGCATACTCGACGCTCCGCCGGAGACCTTCCGCCCCGACCCCGCGCAGACCTACGTCTTCATCGACAGCGAGTTCACGAATCTGCGCACCCCACAGCTGATCAGTTTCGGCGCGGTCGCGACCGATTCGACGGCGTTTTACGCGGAGTTGCAGGGCTGGGATGCCCGTTCGGTGAGCCCCTTCGTCAGGGATGCGGTGATACCGCTACTCGACGGCGACGCCGTGCCGCTCGATGTCGGCGCCTCAGCGCTGGCCGAGTGGCTCGGCGAGCGTGCACGCCGCATGCCGACCACGGTCATCAGCGACTCCGGCTTCGATCGCTGGGCGCTCGCAGAGCTGTTCGGCAAGGAGGACCTGCCGATCAATGTGCGATGGCAGCGGGTGCCGATCGCCTACGAGGCGCTCGACGAGGCCATTGAACAGCTGAAGCTGCGGCGCCACCATGCGCTCGATGACGCCCGCGCGCTGCGCCATCTGGTGCTGGAGGCGCAGGACGCCGCGTGACGTTGTACGGCGACATCATTGCGCAACTCGCCGAAGTAGCGCTCCGGGCATCGCACGCCGCTTGAGTTGCGATGATCCGCCTCCACATTGAGTCCGATGGGCGGAGAAGCGCCCTGCAAGGTATTGATCCGAATGAACAATCCGGGGTGTTCGACCATGTAGCGCTGCGGACAAACGCCGATGGTGAAATGCGCCGCCGATTGGCTAGACTCGCGCGGTGGTCAACCGTACAACCTGAGTGGAGAAACTATGAAACGCATCGCTTTGTTCGTACTGACGAACCTTGCGATCATGATCGTCCTGATGCTGTTCCTGACCGTCCTGTCGGCGGTCTTCGGGATCAACTTCAACATCGGCGGTCGGACACTGAATCTGGGCGCACTGGCGATCTTCTCGCTGGTGGTCGGCTTCACCGGCGCGTTCGTCTCGCTGTTGATGTCGAAGCCGATGGCGAAATGGACGACCGGCGCGCAGGTCATCCGCCAGCCGGCGAATGCGATGGAGTCCTGGCTCATCGACACGGTGCGCCAGCACGCAACCAAGGCCGGGATCGGCATGCCGGAAGTCGCGGTGTATGAGGGAGACGCCAACGCGTTTGCAACGGGTGCCTTCAAGAACTCCGCGCTGGTGGCGGTGTCGACGGGCCTGCTGCAGTCGATGAGCAAGGAGGAGGTCGAGGCCGTGCTGGGGCACGAGATCACGCACATCTCCAACGGCGACATGGTGACGATGACCCTGCTGCAGGGCGTGATGAACACCTTCGTGGTCTTCCTGTCGCGCGTGATCGGCTACGTGGTCGATCGCATCCTGCTGCGCAACGAGAGCGACGCACCGGGCATCGGCTTCTATCTGACGACGATCGTGCTCGACATAGCGCTCGGGTTCCTCGCCGCCATCATCGTGGCATGGTTCTCGCGACGCCGCGAATTCCGTGCCGACGCCGGCGCGGTGGCGCTGATGGGATCAAACCGTCCGATGATCAATGCGCTGGCGCGCCTGGGCGGCATGGAGCCGGGTCACCTGCCGCAGGCAGTGCAGACGATGGGAATTTCGGCGCCCGGAGGCATGATGGCGCTGTTCTCCACCCATCCACCGATCGAGCAACGGATCGCGGCGTTGCAGGCCGTTCGCTGATCCGATCGCAGACAGGAAAAGGCCGGGGTGACCCGGCCTTTTTTGCTTTCCGCCCAAGTTGATTACGGGACGGGACAGCCGTCATCCGGCGCGTGGCCTAGCAGTCATCGAGAGACCGCGTGTGCGTCCGCTCCATTTCGGGTAACAATGACCGCCGTTCGCAGGGGCGACGGTGGAAACTTCAAAGAGCACGCAGCAGGAGATGCATCCCGGTACACACCATGTGTCACTCGGGAAGTGGGAATTGCCGATCGAACTGCTGGTCATCGCGAATCTCGTCGCGCTGGCGTTCGAGACGCTGCCGGACCTTTCGCCGTTCTGGCACGCGACGCTCTGGCGATTCGAGGTCTTCTGTGCCCTCGTCTACACCGTCGAGTACGCGGTGCGTCTGCATCGCGCCCGTCCGCACTGGAAGTACGCCGTCTCGTTCTACGGAATCATCGACCTGCTGGCGATCCTGCCGTTCTACCTGATGGTGTCGTTCAATCTGCAGGCCGTGCGGGCGTTCCGCCTGCTGCGCCTGCTGCGGCTGTTCAAGCTGGTGCGGTACACGAACGCAACGTATCGCTTTCGCCGGGCATTCGCCATCGCGCGGGACGATCTGATTCTGTTTGGAGTGATCGCGCTGATCGTTCTCTACCTGTCGGCGATCGGCATCTATTACTTCGAACATGATTCCCAGCCCGAGCGCTTCACTTCGATCTTCGACAGCCTGTGGTGGGCCGTCTCGACGCTGACGACGGTCGGCTACGGCGACATCTATCCGGTCACGCCGGGCGGCCGGCTCTTCACGTTCATCGTGCTCGTGCTGGGGCTAGGTGTCATTGCCGTGCCATCCGGACTGCTGGCGTCGGCGCTTTCCCGCGTGCGAGCGGAAGAGGTGGCGCACCATCAGGCCTCGATCGAGAAGGCGCACGAGCGCAGTTGGTCGGACTGACGCCGGCTGCAGACCGGCCTCCGGTGCTCAGTGTTCCGCGATGCGTCGACGCGACTCGGCCACGGCCAGCGATGCCAGCGCGACGGCAGCGATGCCCAGTGCGAATGTGGCCGCCTGCCAGAAGCCGACCGCGCCGCGCGGCGGGCCCAGCGGCGTCGCGCTCAATGCGATCCAGTACCCTCCGCCCAGGCCCATGACCCACAGTGCAACGCCGTAGATCACCATCGGCCAGAACGTCTGTCGGTAGCCACGCAGGATGAACGTGCCCATCCCCTGCATCGCATCGAACACGTGAAACACGACCACCCAACCGATCAGGGTGAGCGCCATCGACTCTACCGCCGCGTCGTGCGTATAGGCGCCGATGACCGGCGCGCGAAGAGTCCATAGCAGCGCCGCGGCGGTGAGCCCGACTGCTGTCGCGAGGCGAAGTCCCCGCAGAGCCGCGCGACGCGCGGTGCGGGGCGACCCGCCGCCCAGCGACTGCGCGACCAGCACGCTCGTGGCCACGCCCAGTGACAGCGGAACCATGAAGAGAATCGCCGCCAGATTGGCGACGATCTGGTGACCGGCGACCGACACGGCGCCGAGGCGGGCGATCAGCACCGACATGAAGGTGAACGAGGTCACTTCGAACAGCGTCGACAGTCCGATCGGCAAGCCGAGCTTCAGCAACTCACGCTGACTCGACCAGCGCGGTCCCGACCACCGCGTCGCGCGAAAGCGCCGATAAAACGGGTCAACGTTCCAGATCAGCAGATTCAAGGCGATCGCTACCCACGCAAGCACCGCGCTGGAAACGCCTGCGCCGGCACCGCCCATCGGCTCGATCGGCCCCCAGCCGTACATGAAGAGCGCGTTGAGCGGCGCCTTCAGCCCCAGTACGGTGAGGTTGATCACCATGGTCGCCGCAGGCCGTGATACCGCGGCGTTCAGGGCGACGAAGACCCGCGTCGCCAGGCCGGCCGGCAGGCCGCACGCGGCCGCAACGAGATAGGTGGTCGTGATTTCGGCCACGCGTCCGTCGACTGATGCAATGCCTGTCCAGAATCCGGTCGCCAGCACGATCGGCAACGCAGGTGCGAGCAGCGTCGCTGACAGCCACAACGCCTGCTGCAGCTCCTCACCGATCGCCCGCCAGCGTTGCGCGCCATAGTGGTGGCCGGCAATTGGCGACAGCGCCTGCACAACCGCCATGAAGCTGATGTAGATCGTCACGTAGATGCTGGAACCGACCGCGACACCGGCCATGTCCTCGGCCGACAAGCGCCCGGCCATGACCGCATCGATGGTCCCATTGCCAACGACCGCAAGATTCGCGATGAACAGCGGCCACGCCAGCTTCAGCAATGCGGCAAGCGAAACATCCGGCGGCGTCGGCCGGCCAGCGGCTTCCATGCTTGTCGGGCGATCAGATGTTCAGGGCGTGCGGCGCACCCAGATGCGCAGCGTCTCGTCGTAGCGCGCTCGACGCGTCACGTCATACACCGATTCCCAGTTGCCGGGTGGAGGAGCATCGTCTGCGGTGGTCCGCCGGCTGTCGCGCTGAAGCAGTACCCGGCAAAGCCCGGCATCCGACGGGCGCTCGAAGCGGATGTGCCCGTGGTACGCCAGCATGGCCCGCGTCGAGGGGGGGACCGCTGCCGTCTGCACGCAACTGTCGCCTCCGACCCGCTGGATTTGCTCCGAAATCACCTTGGCCAGCGAGGCGTACGAACGCGAGTAGTCGACAGCCGGCGCCAGCAGCATGTACGAGGCCAGCCCCAGCAGCGCTAGCCCGGCTGCCGCAATGAACGGTCCCTTCCACAGCATCGGAGGGCGGACCCGCAGACGCCAGACCACTAGCGCCAGCCAGGCAGTCGTCGCAATTGCGGCCACCAGTATTGCTGGGGCATGAACCCCCGGCTCAAAGCCCGGAGCGAGCCGCGCAATCGATACAGACATCTTCGGCGGGAATCCGGTATTCCACGCCGCGTAATAGAGCCACAGCGCGCTGAAAGCGATGGTGAACAGCGCCACCGAAAACCAGTCGATGGCGTCCTCGGCGGTGCGCTTCAGGGAGGACACCCCGAACGCTGCGAGCACCACCAGCGCGGGCACCGTGATCAGGAATTCGCGGTCGCCCGGACTCGATGACAGCATCAGCGCAAGCAGCCCGGCCGCCGTCACCATCAGGGGCAGGCCGATATGCGGCCGGCGCACGAAGTGGCGCCACGAATAGATCGTCCAGAACGCGAACGGCCAAAGCGGCCACGCATACCAGCCGAGATTGCGCAGCAGCCATCCGACGTTTTCGGCACGGGGCCATCCGATGCTCGCGCGGTTCCACTGCCACCATTGCTGCATGTACCGCTCGGTTTCCGGCGCATCGACGAGCCGGGCGCCGAGCGGCCAGAGCGCGAAGACCAGCATGGCGAGCAGCGCGATCAGGGTCGCGCGCTCGACGCGGCGGTCACCGTATGAAGCGGTGAAACCGATGCCGGCGAGCGCAAGCACGCCGGCCGGCAGCCAGCCACGCGACAAAGCGACCGCGCCGAGGGCGACACCGGCCACAGCGGACCCCGTCCACGGATCGTCGAGTGAATAGGCAAGGCCGAACAGGAGGACGCAGACCAGCGCAAGCAGCACCGGCTCGGCTCCGCTTTCGTGCAGGCGTCCCAGGACGCCAAACGTCGCGGTCAGCAGCAGCACCGAGACATCGGCCAGCATCCGTCCGTAGGCGCGTGGCGAAGCCTCGCCGCCGAAGGCCAGCGCCACGGGCTGCGCCTCGTCTCGGCGTGCCAAACGATAGGTTGCATACCAGAGTGCGTAGGTTGCGATGGCGAACCAGAAGACGGTCACAAGGCGCGCGGCCACGAAATCGCCGAGCGCCGGCCCCAGCCAGCGCAGGAACAGCGCCCCGAGCCAAAAGGGCAGGGGGCCCTCTTCCGGTATCGGTTCTCCTGCGATCGACGGCAGCCACCAGTCGAGCGTGGAGCCCGAGGCCATGCTCCAGGCCACGCCGAAGCCGCTGGCGTCGTCCGGCGTCCAAGGCTCCCGCCCGAATAGTCCCGGCACGATGTAGACGGCCAGCACCAGGAACAATACTGTGCGCGACAGTTTGCCGGCCGCGGCCTCGGTCACGCGCGATGGTGAGAGCCGATGTTCGAAGCTCATGCGAGGTTGTGCGGGCACCCGACGGGCGAGCCAACAAAAAAGGCAGCCGGAGCCGCCTCGTTTGCCATGCGTCCCAGCTGCCCCTTACCGGCGACGCACCTTGGCAGCGGTGGCCTGGGCGGCAGCCGCGTTGACCGCTTCCGTCTTGGCCGCGAACTTCTGGCGAAATTTCTCGACGCGCCCGGTTTCGACGATGCGGGTCTGAGCGCCGGTATAAAACGGATGCGACTCGGACGAGGTATCGAGCTTGAACAGCGGATACGTCTTGCCCTCGAACTCGATCGTCTCGCGGGTCTGCAGCGTCGAGCGGGTGATGAACTTGAAGTCGTTCTGCATGTCCTGGAAGACGACTTCACGGTATTCGGGGTGGATGCCTGATTTCATCTGAGCCTCGTTGTGGGCCGCCCGACCGCGGGGTGACTCTTGCGTCTGCCTCGACCACGGTCCAGGGTTTTCGGGAACCGCGCATTATCCGGAAATTCGGGAGCGCGGGCAACCCGCCTTGTCTTCTAAGCCTTTGAAACAGAAGGTCGACTAGGGCTTATCACCCACCCCGCCGCATCATGTCGAAGAACTCTGCGTTGCTCTTGGTCGCCTTCATCTTGTCGAGCAGGAATTCCATCGCCTCGACCTCGTCCATCCCGTACAGCAGTTTTCGCAGGATCCACACCTTCTGCAGGATATCGGGTTTGAGCAGCAGTTCTTCCTTGCGCGTCCCGGACCGGTTGACGTTGAGCGCCGGATAGACGCGCTTCTCTGCCAGTCGGCGCTCCATGTGGATTTCCATGTTGCCAGTGCCCTTGAACTCCTCGTAAATGACGTCGTCCATGCGCGATCCGGTGTCGATCAGCGCGGTCGCGATGATCGTCAGCGAGCCGCCTTCCTCGATGTTGCGCGCGGCGCCGAAGAATCGCTTGGGCCGCTGCAGCGCATTCGCGTCAACGCCGCCGGTCAGCACCTTCCCCGAAGCCGGCACCACCGTGTTGTAGGCGCGTGCGAGGCGCGTGATCGAGTCGAGCAGGATCACCACGTCCTTCTTGCTTTCCGCCAGTCGCTTGGCCTTCTCGATCACCATTTCGGCGACCTGCACGTGTCGCGTGGCCGGCTCGTCGAAGGTCGAAGCGACGACCTCGCCGCGCACCGAGCGCTGCATCTCGGTCACTTCCTCCGGCCGCTCGTCGATCAGCAGCACGATCAGCACGACATCCGGATGATTGGCGGCGATCGCGTGCGCGATGTGCTGCATCAGCACCGTCTTGCCGCTCTTGGGGCTCGACACCAGCAGTCCGCGCTGGCCCTTGCCGATCGGCGCGATGATGTCGATCAGCCGGCCGGTGATGTTCTCGTCGCCCCGCATGTCGCGCTCGAGAATGAGCGGCTGGTTGGGAAACAGCGGCGTCAGGTTCTCGAACAGGATCCGGTGTTTCGTCGCCTCGGGCGCCACGCCGTTGACCTTGTCGACCTTGACCAGCGCGAAATAGCGCTCGCCGTCCTTCGGCGTGCGTACCTCGCCTTCGATCGAGTCGCCGGTGTGCAGGTTGAAACGCCGGATCTGCGATGGCGAGATGTAGATGTCGTCGGTGCTCGCCAGGTATGACGTCTCGGGCGAGCGCAGGAAGCCGAAGCCATCCGGCAGCACCTCGAGCGTGCCGTCGCCGAAGATCTGTTCGCCCCCCTTGGCTCGCTTCTTCAGGATCGCGAACATCAACTCCTGCTTGCGCATCCGGTTGGCGTTGTCGATCTCGAGGCCGGTGGCCATTTCGAGCAGTTGCGATACGTGCTGGGCTTTGAGTTCTGACAGGTGCATGAGGACTACCGGGGGAGTTGTGGGGCGCCCATAGACTGTTCCGGGCGCCCGCGGGGCGGACGGGCCGGCGAGCGCCGGCCCGGGTAACGATCAGATGTTGCTGTCGATGAATGCAGTCAGTTGCGACTTGGACAGGGCGCCGACCTTGGTGCCGACCACGGCGCCGTTCTTGAACAGCATCAGCGTCGGAATGCCGCGGATGCCGTATTTCGCCGGGGTCGACTGGTTCTCGTCGACGTTGAGCTTGGCCACCGCGATCTTCCCGCCGTATTCCTTGGAGACTTCGTCCAGGATTGGCGCGATCATGCGGCAAGGACCGCACCATTCGGCCCAATAGTCGACCAGCACCGGAGTGTCGGACTTGATCACATCCTGCTCGAAGCTGGAGTCGCTGACGTACTTGATGTCGCTCATTTAGATCCTTCTGGCGCCGGATGTCGCGCGCAATCACAAGGAGGAGAAGCTGGGGACGGTCGGGCCCGGGCACAACCCCCGATAACGGGGCGGCAGGCTTGAGTGGACGAATGGTAACACCCTCCTGAGCGATTGCGTGGTCCTGATTTCAGCCGGTCGCCGGGCCCATTTCGTCGGCACGGCATTCCTACAATGCTGAAATGACCTTCGAACGGCTGGAGATCGGGGCAGACCTTGGGTTCTGGCCGTCGGCAGCGAGCGCTGTGCACGAGTTCGCGCGGCGGCACGGCGCGCCAGCGTTGCAGTTGCAGTCCGTCACCTGGCTGGTTCACTCCGGAACCCACGTCGGTCTCGCCAGGGAGTCGCTGCGTGCCGCGCTCGGAGCGCAGGCATTCATTCCTCCGCGCATCGTTCCGTTTCCGGCCTGGCTCGGAGTGCCCACAGCCGCCGGCACGGCGGAGCGGGCCGAGGTATTCGCTGCGCTGCGCGGCAACGCCTGGGTACGCAACGTGTTCGGCGAACGGCCCGGCACGCTGTGGACACTGGCGCGCGACATCGTGCAACTGGCAGACGAACTCAGCTGGTCGTCTGCGGTCACCCCCGAAGCATTCGAGGGTCGACTGCGAACGAGCCTGGCGCGGCACTTCAAGCGTCGCGCGGCGCGGTCGCTGAATGAGTCCTCGCAGCTGGTCCTGCAGGTGTGGCGTGCCCGCCGCTCCGCCGACGACGGAGCGGCACGGGCATTGGGGGTCCTCTCCGTACGTGCCGCCGAGGCCACTCGGCCGCTCGCCTATGTCGGCGAGGCTCACTCAATGTCATCCGGCCGCGAGGCCACACAGCGATGGGAAGACGCCTTCCTTGCCAGCTATGCACAGCGCGCGCCGGTGCTGCACATCGTGCCGGTCATCGATGGTCCCGTGGCGCGACGGCCGCTGCTGGCGGCCGCGTGGCCCGAGCTCGTCGGGCGCGATACCGATGCACCGATTGCGGTGCGCGCCGACGCGGTCCGCGCACTGGGCGAACCGCCGTCTGCGCTTTCGATCGTTGCAGTGACGACGCTCGAGGAGGAGGCGACCGCGGTTGCACAGCAGGTCCTCGACTGGCGCAGCCAGGGCATCGCGTCGATCGGCTTGGTCGCGCTCGATCGGTTGACTGCCCGCCGCGTGCGTGCGCTGCTCGAGCGCGCCAGCGTCAGCGTGCGCGACGAGACCGGGTGGAAGCTTTCGACCACGAGCGCTGCGGCCTCCGTGATGCGCTGGTTCGACCTGGTGATCGACGATCTGTACTGGCGCGATCTGCTCGACTGGCTGAAGTCGCCGTTCACGCTGGCGCAGCGGCCGGACAAGGACGCCGAAGTCCTCGCCTTTGAACGCAGGATCCGCTCGGCGGGCGTCGTTCAGGGTGCACGTGCGCTTCGGCGCGTCCTGGCCGACGCGGGAAGCGGTCTCGCTGACGATCACGTTGCAGGCGCGCGCGAGGTCCTGGCGCTGATCGAGGAGCAGGTCGAGCGCACGCGCCGCGCCGGGCCGACACTCGCCGCGCACGCGCGCACGCTGCACGGCGCGCTGGACGCACTCGGCATGCGCGCGGCGCTGGCCGCGGACCGGGTCGGATCTGCCGTGCTGGGAGAACTCGCCGCACTGGCTGAAGAACTGGTGGGCGTATCGGGCCAGGCAACGCTGGCTGATTTCCACGCGCTGGTCGCGTCGCGCTTCGAGGAGGCGGCTTTCGTCGACACCGCAGTCGATTCACCGGTGACGATGGTGTCGCTGGCCGCCACGACACTGCGACCCTTCGATGCGGCGCTGCTGATCGGGGGCGGCGCCGAGCATCTGCCCAGCATCCCCGCGGATCTGCTGTTCATGTCGTCCGCGGTGCGCACAGACCTGGGACTCGCCGGCCCGCGCGATGCAGTGCTCGCGCAGACCGCGGCACTCGCTTCGCTGATGTCGTCGACGCCGCATGTAGTGGCTACCTGGCGCACGTGGCGCGGCGACGAGCCGCTGCCGCTTTCGCCGCTGCTGGAGCGCCTTGTGTTCGTCGTTCGCCGTGCCTGCGGCGTCGAGCTCGTCGTCCCGTATACGGCCGCTTCGTGGGAAGTGTCGGCACGCAGCGTCGAGCGACCGGCACCGAGTGCGCCGAGCCTGCTGCCGTTGCGTATCTCGGCCAGTCACGCTCAAAGCCTGGTGACCTGCGCCTACCAGTTCTATGCGCGACGCATGCTCGGCCTCGCCGAGCTGGAGGATGTCATCGAACTGCCGGAGAAGCGCGAGTTCGGTGAAGTGCTGCACGAGGTCCTGCGACGGTTCCACCTCGAGTGGGGTGCGGTCGATTTCAGCGTCGTCGAGGTCGAGCGGCTGCGCGACAGTCTGGCGGACCACGGACGTGCGGTCTTCGGGCCGCAGGTCGAGCGCTCGCCCGGCCTGCTCGCGTTCCAGCGGCGATTCGAACGCCTGATCGATGGCTATATCGAATGGACGCGCACGCATGCCTCTCACGGCTGGCGATGGGCGGCGAGCGAAGAGCCGCTGGCGCAGCGCCTGCAGCTCGCCGTTGGGCACGAGGTCGAACTAGCTGGCCGCGTCGACCGGATCGACCGGCACGCAGACGGTCGCTTCGCCGTACTCGACTACAAGGCGCGCGCGCCTGATCAGCTGAGGAGTGCGCTGCGCGATCCGGGCGAGGACGTGCAGCTGCCTCTGTACGGATTATTGCTGGCCCAGCGGGCCGACGCGATGGCAGTCAGCGCGTCCTACGTGAGTTTCGATCGGGCGTCGGACGGCCGTGGCGGAGTGCGGTCGATCGCGCCTCCGCAGCCGCTCGGGCGACTCGCGCGCGACGTCGGCCATCGACTTCGGGACGATCTCGAGCGCATCGCGTCCGGGGCATCTCTTCCGGCGATCGGCATCGAATCGGCGTGCAAGTACTGCGAGATGCGCGGGCTGTGCCGGCGCGACCACTGGCAGGATCGATGAGCGATTTTCTCGCCGACGATCATCCGATCGACGAAGCAGAGTTCGCGCGGCTGGCGTGCGATCCGCGCGCGAGCGTCGTGGTCGAAGCCTGCGCGGGCAGTGGCAAGACCTGGCTGCTGGTCAGTCGCATCGTGCGGCTGCTGCTGGACGGCAGCGCGCCCGGCGAGATCCTCGCGATCACGTTCACCCGTCGCGCGGCCCAGGAAATGCGCACGCGTCTGCTGCGCGATCTGAAGGAGCTGGCCGCCGCTGACGATGCCGCGATCACGGCTTTCCTCCACAGGCGGGGCATGAGCGACGCTGCCGCGCGGGCCGCAACCGACGCCGCCCGCGGGCTATACGAGCGCGTGGTCACAGCCAGCGTGCCGATCACCATCGAAACCTTCCACGGCTGGTTCTGGCAGCTGATCGCGCGTGCGCCGCTTAGCGCGGATGTTCCGTTCGCTCCGGTGTTGCTGGAATCGTCGGACCGGCTGCAGACGGATGCGTGGCTGCACTTTTCCGCGGCATTGCTGCAACCGTCCCATCGTGCCGAGCGCGAGGCGTGGGAGGCGTTGATCGACGATCTCGGCGACGTGTCCGCGAGGAACCTGCTGCTGCAGTTGCTCGAGCGACGCGCCGAATGGTGGAGCTTCGCAGCCGGCAATGAAGTCGCAGCGATCGAACGCGCGCTCGAACCGCTGCGTGCGTCGGTGCAGGCCGACCCGTGCTCGCGCCCGCGCGAGCAGGAGTTCCTGCAGCTGCTGGCCGGCCTGGTCGACTTGTGGCGATCGGTGCCAGCGCGGTCGACGACAGACCTGGCCATCGCCCGGACCGAAGCCTGGTTGCATGCCGGGAAGAAGGAGCCGTCCCGGGACTTCCACGACGCCTGCCTGCTGCTGCTCACTAAAGAGATGACACCGATCGTCCAGCTCACTCCACAGCGAATGGCCGGCCGGCTAGCGCGGGCAGAAGACACGCGGCGCTATGGCGAGTCGCACTCGCGTGCGATGGAGCTGCTCGAGCAGGCGCGTGTCGCACGACGCACCTGGCGTGCACTGAAGGTCAACGAAGCGGCCTTCGCCTGCGGCCGCCTGCTGATCGCGATCTATCAGCGGCTGAAGATCGAGCAACGGGCAGTCGATTTCACCGATCTCGAATGGCATGCGCACCGCCTGCTGGCCGACGAGGACCACGCGGCCTACATGCAGGCCCGGCTGGACGCGCGATATCGCCATATCCTGCTCGACGAGTTTCAGGACACCAACCCGTTGCAGTGGCAGGTACTGCAGTCGTGGCTGGCCGCTTACGACTCGCCTGATCCCGATGCATCGGAGTCGACGGAAGGAGATCGACCGACGGTCTTCGTGGTGGGCGATCCGAAGCAGTCGATCTACCGCTTCCGTCGCGCCGACCCGCGGATATTCGGAGCAGCACGCGCGATGCTCAGGACGCGATACCGGGCCGCACACCTGCGCACCAACGTTACCCGACGCAACGCGGCGGTCGTCACCGACGTGCTGAACCGCAGCATGGACGCCGGTAATCCGCTCTTCCAGGCCCAGAGCACGCGGGTGTCCGCATCCGGCGCATTCGTTCTGCTTCCGCTCGCGAGAGCGGCTGCCTCTCAGCTGGTAGCCGCCGACGGCGCGCTGCGCGACGTGCTGACCACGCCGCGTGCGGAAGCCGACCGCGATGTCCACTACAGGGAAGGGCGTGCGCTCGCCGACGAAGTGTCACGCTGGGTACCGCTTGTGCGGGTCGACGCCGGGGATGGATCTCGCCCCGCGTGCTGGTCGGACGTGCTGTTGCTCGTGCGGCGGCGCGAGCATCTTGCCGACTACGAGCGTGCTCTGCGCGATGCCGTGGTGCCGTTCATCAGCGACCGTCGCGGTGGGCTGCTGTCGACCCTCGAGGCCGACGATCTGGCGGCGCTGCTGGCGTTTCTCAGCGCGCCGCATGGTGATCTGAAACTGGCGCAGGCGCTGCGCTCGCCGATCTTCGGTTGCACCGACCTCGACTTGATCCAGCTGGCCGGCGCGCCGAGCGCACCGTGGTGGGTCCGGCTGCAAGCGCTGGAACCGGTGTCGCCCGAGCTCGACAAGGCGCGGGCGACGCTGCGCCGCTGGATCGGTCTGGCTGGTGTGCTGCCCGTGCACGATCTGCTCGACCGTATCTACTTCGAAGGCGATGTACGGCGACGCTACGCGGCAGTCGTCCCGCCAACGATGCACGCGCAGGTGCAGGCCAACCTCGATGCATTCATCGAACTGGCGCTGACGCTCGACAGCGGACGCTTTCCGAGTCTGCCGCGTTTCATCGACGAGCTGGCTGCGATGATCCGGCACGCCGGAGACGATGCACCCGACGAAGGCGTGGCGGTCGGAGGCGACGCCGTGCGGCTGATGACGATCCATGGCGCGAAGGGGCTGGAGGCGGAGATCGTCGCGCTGGCCGACACGCACGCGCGTCCTGCGGTCGACGCCGAAAGCGTGCTGGTGGCATGGCCGCCCGATGCTTCAGCGCCGGAACATGTCTCGCTCGTGGCACGCGGCGGGGAGGCGAGGGACGAGGCGCGCCGCCGCTGGTTCGACCAGGACGACGCGCAACGCGTGCAGGAGGACTGGAACCTGCTCTACGTGGCAGCGACACGCGCGCGCCAGGTCTTGATCGTGTCGGGCTGCCAGCCCGCCAAGGGTGAGCTGGACGACAGCTGGTACCTGCGCCTGCAGCGCGCCGCCGATCTGTCGGTGCCGGGGGCGCCGACATCGATACGACCACCGGCGACCGCCGCGCGCCACGTGCGGGACTTCCTGCCGCAGTCACATGGCGTTGGCGGCCGCGTCGACCGGCCGCCCGAATCGGAAGCCATGCGCCTTGGACGCGCATGGCACGCGTTGCTGGAAGGGGAAGGATTCGCTGCGACCGGCGCGGCAGGCTACGGATTGACTCCAGAGCAGTGGCAGCAGGCAGTCGCGGCGGCGCAGCTCGTGCGTTCGCGCCTTCCGCACTTCTTCGCAGCCGGTGCCGCGGAAGTAGAACTCGTGGCAGATGACGGCACGCTACTGCGGGTCGACCGGCTAGTCGAAATCGACGATGTGCTCTGGGTCATCGACTTCAAGTGGCGCGTCAGCGAGCAGGAGTGGCCGCAGTACGAAGCCCAGGTGAAGCGGTATGCCGAGGTGCTGGCGGCAATCCACAAGCGGCCGGTGCGTATGGGAATAATTACGGCCGCCGCAGTGTTTACCGAAGTCGCAGCCCCAAGCTCTCTCTCTGCGGCGCGCGCGTAAGCACGGGCAATATCGGCAGACAAAGGCGGCAGAACCAATCGATGGAGACAACGATGAAGAAGATGTCGAGGATCGGGCTGGCGGTGGCTGGCCTCATGATGCTGGCGGGTTGCGCGAGTGCGCCGCCCGGCCCGAAGGACATGACTTTCTTCGTGACCAGCGTCGGCCCGGGCAAAGGTGGCGACCTCGGCGGCTTGGCTGGCGCCGACGCGCATTGCCAGGCGTTGGCCAAGGCCGCCGGCGCGGGCGACCGCGAATGGCACGCTTACCTGAGCACGCAGTCACCGATGTGGAACCAGCCGGGCGAGGTCGACGCGCGAGACCGCATCGGCAAGGGCCCGTGGCAGAACGCCAAGGGCGTTGTCATCGCACGCAATGTCGATGAACTGCATTCGACCGCCAATAGCGTGACCAAGGAGACCGCGCTCGACGAGAAGGGCAACATGGTCAACGGCCGCACCGACAAGCCGAACAAGCACGACATGCTGACTGGGTCCCGGCCGGACGGGACGGCTTTCGTCGGGCCGCCATATGCGGACATGACCTGTGGCAACTGGACCAAGAGCGGCAAGGAAGGCTCGGCGATGACCGGACACCACGATCGCGCGAGCGCTGTCATGACCTCATGGGGAACTTCGTGGAATTCCTCGCACCCGACGGCCGGTTGCGACATGCAGAGCATCCGCAGCACCGGGGGCGAAGGGCTGTTCTACTGCTTTGCTGTCGGCAAGTAGCGCGGCGGCACGGCGGCCGTACTCCGTAGGACGCTGCGGCGCTGATACCATTGGTTCCGGCGGGCCCCCTCGCATGATGGTGCCGTGAACCTGGTCAGGTCGGGAACGAAGCAGCCACAGCGGATTCCCTTCAGTGCCGAGGACAAGGCTCGCCTTTCCGCCCGCAGGGCGGAAAGGCGATTCGCCCAACACGATGCAGAAGGGGGCTCGGCCCCCTCCTGGACCTCCCCTGGAAACCTCGACTGCGCGGAGATGTGATGTCGTTTCGCATTGCCGCGGCGCGGCCGGAAGACTGCGAAGACATCTTCGTGCTCGTCCGCGCGCTGGCCGCCTACGAAAAGCTCAGCGATCATGTGGTCGGCTCGGCCGACGACCTGCGGCGCGAACTGTTCTGCGAACGACCGGTGATCGAGGCCATCGTCGCGTGGGAGGGCGGGCGCGCGATCGGCTTCGCGCTGTTCTTCCACAACTTCTCCACCTTCCTGGCGCGGCGCGGTCTTTATCTTGAAGATCTTTTCGTCGTGCCCGAGGCGCGCGGCCGCGGCATCGGCAAGGCGCTGATCAGGCACGGCGCGCAACTCGCCGTGCAGCGCGGCTGTGGTCGCTACGAATGGGCGGTGCTCGACTGGAACGAGCCCGCGATCGACTTCTACGAATCGATCGGTGCGACCGTGCTTCCCGACTGGCGCATCTGCCGCATGTGCGGTGATGCGCTCGCGCGCTTCGCTGCCTCGACTGCGGCCGCTTAGAATCTGCGCATGTCGTACCAGGTTCTCGCCCGCAAGTGGCGCCCGCGTGACTTCTCGACCCTGGTCGGCCAGGAGCACGTGGTGCGTGCGCTGACCCACGCACTGAACTCGAACCGCCTCCATCATGCTTACCTTTTCACGGGCACGCGCGGAGTCGGCAAGACCACGCTGTCGCGCATCCTGGCCAAGGCGCTCAACTGCGTCGGTCCGGACGGCCGCGGCGGCGTCACGGCCACACCGTGCGGCGTGTGCGACGCCTGCACCGCGATCGATGCGGGCCGCTTCGTCGACTACATCGAGATGGATGCGGCCAGCAACCGTGGCGTCAACGAAATGGTCGAGCTACTCGAGCGCGCGATGTACGCACCGAGCAATGCTCGCTTCAAGGTGTACATGATCGACGAGGTGCACCAGCTTTCGGCGCACGCGTTCAATGCGATGCTCAAGACGCTGGAAGAGCCGCCGGACTACGTGAAGTTCATTCTCGCGACGACGGACCCCCAGAAGGTTCCCGTCACGGTGTTGTCGCGATGCCTGCAATTCAATCTCAAGCAGATGACGCCGGCCGGCATCGCGGAGCGCATGCGCGAGATCCTGCAGCACGAGGCGATCGAGGCGGAAGCGCCTGCGCTGCGGATGCTGGCACACGCCGCGCGAGGCAGCATGCGCGACGGGCTGTCGCTGCTCGACCAGGCGATTGCCTACTCCGCCGGCAAGGTGAGTGTGGAGGCCGTGCGGGGGATGCTCGGGTCGATCGACGAGACCACGCTTGTTCGCGTGCTCGATGCGGTCGTGGCGCGCGATGCGGCCGGCGTCCTTGCACTCGCTGACGAGATGAACGGTCACAGTCTGTCGTTCGGACAGGCGCTGCGCGACCTGGCGGCACTTTTGCACCGGATTGCACTCGCGCAGCAGGTCGGTGGCGGCGACGATGACGACGTCGATGCGGCTGATGTCAGGCGGCTGGCTGCTGCGCTGGCGCCCGACGAGGTGCAGCTTTATTACCAGATCGCGCTGCACGGTCGTAATGATCTGCATCTGGCGCCCGACGAGTACGCGGGCTTCACGATGACTCTGCTGCGCATGCTTGCCTTCTCTCCGACGGCAGGCAGCGCTCCGGCGCAGACGCCGCCCGAGCCGGCGCGGAAAGTCGGCGCCCCGGCGGCCGCTCGCACGCCGGCGGCTGCACGATCGTCGGCCGCAGCGGTGCAGGCAGAACAGCCGCAGGTCGCACCGCCGAGGCGCCCCGAAGACAAGCCGTCGAATTTGTTCAGCCCGCCACCGCAGGCATTCGACGGCGACTGGCCGGCGCTGGTTGCGCGCTTGAGGGTCAGCGGACTGGTCAGGGAACTCGCCCAGCGCAGCGAACTGGTCTCGGCCGAAGGAGACCATTTCCGCCTGCGCACGCCAATCAAGACGCTGATCGAAGCCGGTACGGTCGAGAAGCTCAAGGCCGCACTGGCAGCCGCGCTCGGGCGGCCGGTGCGCGTTTCCGCCGAAGCCGGACAGACCAGTGGGCCTACGGCCGCGGGCGTCGCCGCGCAGGCGAACGCGGAGCGCCAGAAGCAGGCGGAGGAGAGCATTTATGGCGATCCCTTCGTGCGAGAATTGATCGAGAGCTTCGGCGCGACGATCGATCCTGCGTCGATTCGTCCACGCGAAGGTAACGACACGGGACCGCAAAGATGATGAAAGGCCAGCTTGCCGGCTTGATGCAACAGGCGCAGAAGATGCAGGAAGGCGTCAAGCGCCTGCAGGAAGAGCTAGCCAGCATTGAAGTCGAAGGTCAGTCCGGGGCTGGCATGGTCAAAGTGGTGATGAGCTGCAAGCACGACGTGCGCCGGGTCACGATCGATCCGAAACTGGTCGGCGACGACAAGGACATGCTCGAAGACCTGGTCGCTGCGGCCTTCAACGACGCAGTACGCCGCGCCGAGGCGGTCTCGCAGGAAAAGATGGCGGCCGTCACGGCCGGCATGCCGCTGCCGCCGGGCATGAAGCTGCCCTTCTAGCTGGTGCCGTTGGTGTGCGCGGTGGCAGCCGCGGCACGCCCACGCGCGGCGCTCGACACGATGAAACTTGGTCCGACGCTCGACAAGCTGGTCGATGCGCTCAGGCATCTGCCCGGAATCGGGCCGCGCTCGGCGCAGCGCATTGCATTCCATCTGCTGCAGCACGACCGCGACGCGGCAGTCCGTCTTGGCGAGTCGCTGCTGGCGGCCGTCCGGGCGATCCGGCATTGCGCGCGCTGCAACACGCTCACGGAACTCGAGATCTGCGAGACCTGCAACAGCGCCAAGCGCGATGCGCAACTGCTGTGCGTAGTCGAGTCGCCGGCCGACCAGCTGCTGATCGAGCAGTCGATGTCCTACGGTGGGCTGTACTTCGTGCTGCTCGGCCGACTGTCACCGCTCGACGGCATCGGGCCGCGCGAGATCCAGATGGAGCGGCTGCTGGAGCGGGCGACCGATGGCATCGTGCGCGAGGTGGTGGTGGCGACTTCGTTCACCCCTGAAGGCGACGCGACAGCCCACTATATCGGCGAGCTGCTGCACGGCCGCGATCCGCAGCTGAAGATCACACGGCTGGCCCGCGGAGTACCGGCCGGAGCGGAACTCGAGTACACCGATGTCAACACGATTGCGCAGGCCATGCTCGATCGTCGTGCGTCGTGAGCCACCGGGCTAGACTGCCGGCCCATTGGACGGAAGCGAGCGATGACGACGGCATTCTGGTGCGTGCTGGTGGCGGCTCTGTTGCCGTATCTCGCGACGATGATCGCCAAGGTGGGCGGCGCCCGCTTCAACAATCGCGACCCGCGCGTGTGGCTCGAGCGGCAGCAGGGCTTCCGCAAGCGCGCGCACAATGCGCAGCTCAATGGCTTCGAGGCGTTTCCCTTCTTCGCCGCGGCGGTCATCGTCGCGCATCTGGCGCATGCACCGCAGAACCGCGTCGACATTGTCGCCGTCATCTTCATACTGGCGCGGCTCGCGTATCTGGTCTGCTACCTCGCCGACTGGCACTGGCTGCGGTCGCTGGTCTGGATGATCGGCTGGCTGGCGTGCCTGACGATCTTTCTGCTCGGGGTGTGAGCGCATTGCGACGCGATATCGTGATTTAAGATTTCTCCCGAGGCGGCCATCGAGCGCCACACGGATTCAAGGAGACCTGCATGCCATTCTTGCCTATCCGACGCGCGCTTCTTGCCGCCTGTGCGCTGGTCGCCCTCGTCCCTGGTCCCGTCTGTTCGCAGGCGCTCGAAAAGAAGAAGGTGACGATCGCCGTCGGCGGCAAGAACCTGCTGTACTACCTGCCGCTGACTGTCGCCGAGCAGAAGGGTTTTTTCAAGGACGAGGGCCTCGACGTGGAGATCGTCGACTTCGCAGGCGGTGCGCGCGCGCTGCAGGCGGTGGTGGGCGGAAGCGCCGATGTGGTGTCGGGTGCCTTCGAGCACAACATCAACATGCAGGCCAAGGGCCAGTTCATGCGCGCGTTCGTGTTGCAGGGCCGTGCGCCGCAGATCGTGCTGGCCGTCAGCACCAAGACGATGCCGAACTACAAGTCGGTGGCCGACCTGAAAGGCAAGAAGATCGGCGTTTCGGCGCCGGGTTCGTCGACCAACATCATGGCCAATTACGTGCTGGCCAAGCACGGCCTGAAGCCCGCCGACGTCTCCTTCATCGGAGTCGGTGTGTCACAGGGTGCGGTCGCGGCGATGCGTTCCGGGCAGATCGATGCCATGTCGAATCTCGATCCGGCGATCACGATCCTCGCACGCAGCAACGACATCAGGATCATTTCGGACACGCGTGACGTGGCGGAGGCCGACAGGGTGTTCGGCGGCCCGATGCCGGCCGCGACGTTGTATGCGCCTGTGGCGTTCATCGAGAAGAATCCGAACACGGTCCAGGCGCTGACCAACGCGATCGTCCGGGCCGACAAATGGATCCAGCAGGCCGGAGCGTCGGACATCGTCAAGGCCGTGCCCGAGAGTTACCTGCTCGGTGACCGCGCGGTGTACATCGATGCGTTCCTGAAGGCCAGACCGGCGCTCTCGCCGGACGGCATGATCCCCGACCAGGGGCCGGCCACCGCGCTGCGCGCTCTGATCAGCGTCGACCCGGAGATGGCCAACGCCAAGATCGACCTGAAGTCGGTCTACACCAACGACTTCGTCAAGAAGGCCAACGCCAAGTATCCGAAGGGTTGAGACCAGCGTCGCGCCGTGTCGTATCGCTTGGGGGAGGTTCCTTGATGGCGGCCGCGCTCTCGCTGCAAGGGGTGACCTGCACGTTCGTCGGCCAGGGCGACAGGGCGCAGCGTTACACCGCCGTGCGCGACGTGTCGCTCGACGTTGGCGCTGGCGAGTTCGTCAGCGTCGTCGGCCCGACCGGCTGCGGCAAGAGCACCTTGCTCAACGTCGCCGCCGGGTTGCTCGATCCGAGCGCCGGGACCGTCCAAGTGTTCGGGGAGCCGCTGGCCGGCATCAACCGGCGCGCAGGCTACATGTTCCAGTCCGAGGCGCTGATGCCCTGGCGAACCGCACGCGAGAACGTGCTGGCCGGACTGCAGTTCCACGGCGTGGCCGACGACAAGGCCGCTGGTATTGCGGACGACTGGTTGCAGCGCGTGGGACTCACGGGCTTTGGCGACCGTTATCCGCATCAGCTGTCGGGCGGTATGCGCAAACGGACATCGCTCGCGCAGACGCTGGTGCTCGATCCCGACATCATTCTGATGGACGAGCCCTTTTCGGCGCTCGACGTCCAGACTCGGCAGCTGATGGAAAACGAGGTGCTCGAGCTGTGGGCGCAACGGAAGAAGGCGGTGCTGTTCATCACACACGACCTGGACGAAGCGATCGCGATGAGTGATCGCGTGGTCGTGCTATCGGCCGGCCCGGCCGCGCACCCGATCGGCGAGTTCGTCATCGATCTGCCGCGCCCGCGCGATGTGGCCGAGATCAGGGTGGCCCCCCGCTTCATCGAGCTGCACAAGGCGATCTGGGACGTTCTGCGGGAGGAAGTGCTGAAAGGCTACGCACAGCAGAAGCGGGCGGCCTGACGATGTGGGGTGCGATCCGACCGAACGCGAGGAACCTGCGCATCTGGCAGATCGTCCTGCTGGTTGCGCTGTTCGCGATCTGGCATGTCCTGACCGCCCCGGGTCTGATCCCGCCGATCTTCTTCAGCAGCGAGAATGACGCCAAGTTCTTCTTCGGCGAACCGCTGAAGATCATCACGCGGATCTGGAGCTGGTTCGTCGTGGATCGCGACATCTACCAGCACCTGTGGGTGACGCTGCTCGAAACCGTTCTGGCGTTCGCCATCGGCACCGTCAGCGGCCTCGTGATGGGGATGTGGCTCGCGCTGTCGCCGGTGGCGGCGGCGATCCTCGATCCCTACATCAAGGCCCTCAATTCGATGCCGCGCGTGATCCTGGCACCGATCTTCGCGGTGTGGTTCGGGCTGGGCATCGCTTCCAAGGTGGCGCTCGGCTTCACGCTGGTGTTCTTCATTGTCTTCTTCAACGTGTACCAGGGCGTCAAGGAAGTGAGCCCGACCGTGCTCGCCAGCGCCCGCATGCTCGGAGCCTCGCGTCCACAGCTGCTGCGCCACGTGTATCTGCCGAGCGCGACGAGCTGGGTGTTTTCATCGCTGCACACCTCGGTCGGGTTGGCGTTCGTCGGTGCGGTCGTCGGGGAGTACCTCGGATCGTCGCGCGGCGTGGGCTACCTGATCCTGCAGGCCGAGGGCACCTTCGACATCAACACCGTCATGGCCGGCATCCTGGTCCTGACGGCGTTTGCACTGGTGCTCGACTGGGCCGTAGGCCGCGCCGAAAGGCGCCTGATGAAGTGGCAGCCCCGGGCCGGAGAAACGGAAAAGCTGTAGTTTTTGTGCCGATCCTTCGCGATCGGCGTCGATTCCGTGGCTTACCCTCCGTAGACTTTCGTAATCGGTCCACGCGGGGATGGAAGCCATTTACGAATACGCGAACCAGCAGGCAGCCGAGCCTTTCTGGCAGCGCATAAACAAGTTCTTTCTGCTGCCGCTGGATAGCGCGGTCCTGAAGCGGATCGGCGGTCTGTCCCTGGGGCTGGTCGTCTCGCTGGTCCTGCTGCTCTTCGGTTCCTTCGGCGTTGTCCTGCTTGGCGCTGCCGTGTTGGCGCTGCTGGTCGTTGGCGCGCGCTACGGATTCAAGATCATCGAGCGGGCCTCCAAGGGCTACCTCATTCCCTCCGATTTCCCGCTGACCGACGACGACCTGGCCGGGCGATACCTGCCGTACAAGTTTGTCGCGATGAACCTCGTGTTCGGTCTGATGTCAGCCTTGCTGGTTGCACTGTTCCGGGGCCAGGAAGTGCTTGGCATCCTGATCTGGGGATTGTTCTTCGTCTTGCTGATGCCGGCCGCGACGATGCGGCTGGTGATGACGGGCAGCCTGCGCGGCGCACTCAATCCGACCGAACTTGCCCATATGATCCGGCTCATCGGCCGGCCGTATGCTGCATTGTGCGCATTCGTGTTCTTCGCCGACCTGTCGCGCACCTGGGGCATGGCCTTCATCGGCGCTGCCAGCGGCGTCGGAGCGGGCGGCGCCGCAGGACTGGGTTTCCTCGCGGCGATGTTGGTGTTCCTGCTGTCGGTCGGTTTCTGGTATTTCAGTTACGTGATCTGCGCGTTGATCGGTTACGCGATGTACCAGTACGCCGACGTTCTGCAGATTTCGGTCGTGGGTCCGGGCGAGGAGCGCCTGATGAGCTCGACGGGACGCCACGCCGACATCAAGGCGCGGACGCGCGACGCGCTGATCGGCCAGATGCTCACCGCGGGCGAAATCAAGGAGGCGATCGACCTGCTGAACGATGACCTGCGCCAGCGGCCGAACGATCTTTCGCTGCACGCGCGCCTGCACAAACTGCTGCTCGCCGAGAACTACGGTCCACGGGTCGAAGACCACACCGAAAAATACCTGGCACTGCTGGTGAAGACGCAGAACTGGCGCGAGGCACTCGACCTGGTCGAGGAGGCTTACGGCCGCCGTGGCGAATGGGCGCCGCGCCAGGCGGAGTCGATCGCGCCGCTCGCGCGTGCAGCCCTGCAGAAGGGCAAGCCGCAGCTGGCGGCTTCGTTGATCCGCGGCTTCGACAAGAAGCATCCTCAGCATCCCGATGTTCCGCAGATCTACTTTGTCGGAGCTCAGTTGATGGCCGAGTCGGCCAACAGGCCGGACGAAGCGCGGCGCATCCTGAAGTACCTGCTGCAGCGGCATGCCGCCGACCCGGTGGCCGCGGAAGCCGGACGGTATCTGCAGGTGCTCGACCGCATGGCGGGCGTCGCGAACTGAAATCAGTCGCCGCGGCGGGCTGACGCGCCGAGGCCTCTCGATATTGCGCGAAATGCGGCGCGAATTTGCGATGGACCGCAGGCGCGGGCAAACTGTCCCGCATGCACCTCCAGGACATTCAGCGGATCCTCGACACGCTTTTCCCGGGTCTACTGGGAGTGCGGTTGACGCAGGTCGAAAAGGACCGCGTGCTGGCGGAAATGCCTGTGCGGCCGGACCTCTGCACCACCGGAAGCATCCTGCATGGAGGCGCCATCATGGCGTTTGCCGACACGCTGGGTGCGGTCGGCACTTTCGTCAATCTTGACGCTGGCAAGCGCACGACCACCACCGATTCCAGCACCAAGTTCATCGCTGGCGCCCGTGTCGGCACCGTGGTGGTCGGTGAGTGCGTCGCGTTGCATCGGGGTCGCACCACGATGGTGTGGCACACGTCGATCCGCAACGCCGAGGGCAGGCTGTGCGCGGTCGTCACGCAGACCCAGCTCGTGCTCGATCCGGCAACCGATCAGCCGACAGGCCGCGGTAGCTGACTGGACACGCATGCTGATTCGTGGGCGCTGCCACTGCGGCAACATCTCGTTCGCGCTGGCGTGGGAACCCGAGCCCACGATGATCCCGGCGCGGTCCTGTACGTGCACGTTCTGCACCAAACATGGCGGCGTCTGGACCTCCTGCCCGACAGGCAGGCTCGAGGTGAGCGTCGAGGACTGGACGCGCGTTGCACGCTACGAGTTCGGCACGAAGACTGCGGAATTCCTCGTCTGTACGCGGTGTGGAATCGTGCCGGTGGTTACCAGCCTGATCGAGAATCACCTCTACGCGGTGGTCAACGTCAATGCATTCGAGGACGTCGATGTGTCGCGAGTTCAGCGTGCAGTCGCATCCTTCGACGGCGAAGACGAGCCGACTCGACTCGCGCGGCGTAAGCGGCGCTGGATAGCCGACGTGGAGTTCGTTGAAGCCCGTGGCTGACGGGCTGCCTTTGTAGCCTGACTCCTGCGGCTCGCCGGCTACTCGGTTCCGAAGCGCGTGTGCAGGCGGGTATCGAGGTCGAGCTCGAGGTCCGAGGCGGGAACCGTCGCCGGATTTCCGCGCGGGTGGGCCCCGCGGGTCGTCGACCCGCGGATCGTCAGCGGCGGTTCGCGGCTCGGAGACAGGCCGCCCAGCGTGCCCGGTGACGGGAAATGATGCGATAGCCGCTGCCTGACCTGATCGGCCTGCTGGCGCAGCCCGTGGCGCGAATAGGTCGTGAAAAGGCCGAGCAGACAGTCGGCCAGCTGTCTGCCGTAGAGATTCCGCATGGTTTCGTTGCCCAGCAGGCCATCGAGTACACGCAGCGCAGCCGCATCCTCGCGTGTGGCGACCAGCCGACGGGCCAGGCGCAACTGCTCATCGACCGGCAGCACCGTCAGCACATGCGGCTGGCTCATCTGGGTGTAGATCGGCCGCAGTTCGGTGCGGGCCTGACGCGTACGTATCCACAGGGCCCGCAAGGCGGCATCGGCCAAGGTGTCCTTGTCGCGGCCGAGCAGTGCCATGTTGAAGTAAGCAGTGGCGTACTGGGTGTTGGTCGGATCTTCCTGCAGCAGTTCGGAGTAGGCACGTGCCGCCCGGCGCGTATCGAGCTTGGCGGCGGCCTGCTGCGCCTCGGTCAGCAGCGTCGAGCGACGCTCCGCTGGGGCTACGGCGTATTGCTCCTCGAGGATGCGGTCGACCTTGTTCCTGTCGGCAGGTTTGAGCAGCCACGCGACGATGGCGCCGGAGATGAAGCCGGCGATGTGCGCGTCGTAGGCGACGCGGGTTTCGGGCGACAGTGCCCATTGCACCGCCTCGATGGCGAGCCACACCGGCAGCAGCCATAGGGCCGGAACACGCGCGGTGTTGAAGTAGACGAACAGCCAGTAGAACACCGGAACCTTGCGGGTCCCGTAGAGCACGGCCACCATCGCCATCGTCCCGGAAATCGCCCCCGACGCGCCGACCAGTCCCTGATCGCTGATCAGCAGGTGCGCGGCACCGGCAATCGCTCCGCTGGCGATGTACGCGACCAGGAAGCGCATGCGCCCGAGTGCGGCCTCGGCGAACGGTCCGGCGAGCAGCAACACCGCCATGTTGCCCAGGAGGTGCAGTGCGCTTCCGTGCAGGAACTGATAGGTGAGAAGGCGCAGCACGCTGGCCGACCCGGGCTCGAGCGCATACCGTTCGGTGAAGACCTGCACCCACAGCGCCTGGAAGCGGTCGCGCTGCTCGCGCCACACGGCGTACAGCGGCTCCTCCTTGCGTACCACTCCGTCGCCTGCCATTTCGCGCATGAACTCGCGATCACGCTGCATGACCATCAGCACGCCACGCGCATCGTCCTCGCTTGGGCCCGAGCGGATCGCGCGCAGTACCTGCATCGCCTTGCGGTCGTTGCGACGCTCGAGATATGCGGCGTAGCGCGGCAATTCGATCTGCGCCAGCTGCACGCTAAAGTAGTAATCGGCGGCACGCTGATACGCCTTCGAGTCACCCGACTGCAGGACGAGGTACACGAGAACATTCAGCGCCACCAGCGCCAGCGTGACCACCGGCAGCGAGCGGGCGGAAAAGCGCGTCTGGTAGGGAAGGATCAGCATGTGTCAGTGCACCGTGGCAACCAGGGCTTCGAGCCGCTGCGTGTCCGCCGCAAACGAGCGGATGCCTTCGGCCAGCTTCTCGACGGCCATCGCGTCGTCGTTGAGCGCATAGCGGAACCCGCTCTCCGCCAGCGGCCGTTCGCGGTGCACATCGTCGGGTGCTGCCATCGCGCGGTCGACCTGGCCGGTCGTCGCCGCGAGCTCGTCGAGCAGCTCGGGGCTGATGGTCAGCAAGTCGCAACCGGCCAGCGCCAGGATCTGGCCGGTGTTGCGGAAACTGGCGCCCATGATCTCGGTCGGGTAGCCCGCGCCCTTCAGTCGCGCATGGATCGCCCGCACCGACCGCACTCCCGGATCATTGGCGCCCCGCATCGCCGCCTCGTCCCAGCCGGCCCCCGCCGCTTTCCTGTGCCAGTCGTAGATCCTCCCGACGAAAGGCGAGATCAGGCGCGCACCGGCCTGCGCAGCCGCCACCGCCTGCACCGGGGAGAACAGCAACGTGATGTTGCAGTGGATTCCTTCGCGCTCGAGCAGTTCCGCCGCGCGAATGCCTTCCCAAGTGCCGGCGACCTTGATCAGTACACGTTCGCGATCGACGCCGCGCCGGTCGTACAGGTCGATCAGGCGTCGCGCCTTTTCGATGGTCGCTCGCGTGTCGAAGGACAGCCGCGCATCGACTTCGGTCGACACGCGTCCGGCGACGAGTTCGAGCACGCGCTTTCCGAAGGCGACCAGTACATGGTCGATCCGCAGGCCGATCGGCTCGCCGTTGGCCTCGCGCACCGCGGCGGCCACCAGCGGCCGGTATGCCTCGACCTGCGCGGCCTTCAAGATCAGCGACGGGTTGGTGGTGGCGTCACGCGGCCGCAGGCGCTCGATCGCCCGCAGGTCGCCGGTGTCGGCGACGATGGTCGTATGGCGCTTCAAACCCTCCAGCAGAGAGGTCATGGCCCGTCGATGGTGCTCGCAACACGCCCGCACGATATAATCCGCAAGTTTATCTGTACCTAATTTGCGGTAGCTGGAAGGTTGCTGGGTTTCCGACCCGCATATCGCAAGCCAACCGCCGGTGGTCGCCGAACTTCAACTTCCGGCTGCCGGCCGCGGCGATTAAGGAGTCTGTTTGTCCCCCCTGATCGTCGATCCCCGCCCCGTCGCGGCCCTCGTGCTGGCCGACGGGTCGGTCTTTCGCGGCCGTTCGATCGGCGCAGCGGGCGAAACGCTGGGCGAGGTGGTTTTCAACACCGCGATGACCGGATACCAGGAAATCCTGACCGATCCCTCATATGCCGGCCAGATCGTCACCCTGACCTATCCGCACATCGGCAATACCGGCGTCAACGACGACGACGAGGAAGCCGCGCGCATCTTCGCTGCGGGACTGATCGTTCGCGACGTGCCGCCTCGCGCTTCGAGCTTCAGGCTGCAGCGCGACCTCCCGACCTATCTTCGCGCCAACGGCGTTGTCGGCATCGCCGACATCGATACGCGCCGCCTGACCCGCCGGTTGCGTGAGCAGGGGGCCCAGGCGGGCTGCATCGTGGCGGCAAAGGAGGGCAGCGAATTGACCGAAAGAGCGATCGCGGCCGCGCTCACGCGAGCGAAGGGCTATCCGGGAATGGCGGGCCAGGACCTGGCCAAAACGGTGTCCACCAAGCATCCGTACGCGTGGACCGAAGGCAGCTGGCAGCTCGCGCGCGAGGACTCGACGCCCGGGCATGTGACCCCGACCGAGGCGCCGCGTTTTCACGTCGTCGCCTACGACTATGGCATCAAGCGGAACATCCTGCGGTTGATGGCCGACCGCGGCTGCCGGATCACCGTCGTGCCGGCCGAGACGACCGCGGCCGAGACACTGAAACTCGCGCCCGACGGTGTCTTCCTGTCCAACGGTCCCGGCGATCCGGGGCCGTGCACCTACGCGATCGCAGCCACGCGAGAGTTCCTTGCGCGCAAATTGCCGACGTTCGGCATCTGCCTCGGGCAACAGATCATGGGGCTGGCGGTCGGCGGACGCACGATGAAGATGAAGTTCGGGCACCACGGAGCGAACCACCCGGTGCTCGATGTCGAAACGAAGAAGGTCTATATCACCAGCCAGAACCACGGCTTCGCCGTCGACGAGAAATCGCTGCCGGGCAACGTGAAGATCACCCATGTCTCCCTGTTCGACGGATCGCTGCAGGGATTCGCGCTGGCCGACGCTCCGGCGTTCTGCTTCCAGGGACACCCCGAAGCGAGTCCGGGTCCGCATGACATCCGCGGGCTGTTCGACCGCTTCATCTCTGCAATGGAGGCCCGATGAGCAAGGGCGCGATGACCGACCTCGACGCCATTCGCGGCGCGCTGGACGAGGCTGCCGGCAGTCTGGCCCGGCTGCAGGACGATACGGCGACGCTGGAGCGCATCGCCGCGGCGGGAGCGCTGCTGGCGCGTACCTTCGCATCCGGCGGCCGCGCGTATTCGTGCGGCAACGGCGGATCGATGTGCGACGCGATGCACTTCGCCGAGGAGCTCACGGGCCGCTTCCGCGACGACCGGGCGGGTTATGCCGCGATCGCGATCAGCGATGCCGGCCATCTGAGCTGCGTGGCCAACGACTACGGCTACGAGCAGGTGTTTGCCCGCTACGTCTCGACCCATGGACGGCGCGGTGACGTGCTGCTGGCGATCAGCACCAGCGGGGGCAGCGCCAACGTGCTGGCCGCGGTCGAGGCCGCGAAGGCGCTCGGCATGCAGGTGATCGGCCTGACCGGGCGGTCCGGCACGCCTTTGGCTGTCCGCTCGGACATCGCGATCGTCACCCCGGGCGGACGTTATGCAGACCGCGTGCAGGAGCTGCACATCAAGGTCATTCACATCCTGATCGAGCTGGTCGAGCGGCAACTCGCTCCCGCCAATTACGGGGACAAGAGTGCCGCGTCGGAGTGACCTCAAGAGCATTCTGATCATCGGCGCCGGACCGATAGTCATCGGTCAGGCGTGCGAGTTCGACTATTCGGGCGCGCAGGCCTGCAAGGCGCTGAAGCAGGAGAACTACAAGGTCATCCTGGTCAACAGCAATCCGGCGACGATCATGACCGACCCGGAGACGGCCGATGTCACCTACATCGAGCCGATCACCTGGCAGGTCGTTGAACGCATCATTGCGAAGGAGAGGCCTGATGCGATCCTGCCGACGATGGGCGGGCAGACAGCGCTCAATTGCGCGATGGACTTGTACAGGAACGGCGTGCTGCACAAGCATGGCGTCGAGCTGATCGGCGCCTCGCCGGTGGCGATCGAGAAGGCCGAGGACCGCCTCAAGTTCAAGGAGGCGATGACGAGCATCGGGCTGGCCTCGGCGCGATCGGGCATCGCCCACACGCCGGACGAGGCGCTCGCAGTGCAGAAGTCGATGGGCTATCCGGTCGTCGTGCGGCCAAGCTTCACGCTCGGCGGAACCGGCGGCGGCATCGCCTGGAACATGGAAGAGTTTCTCGCCATCTGCCAGCGCGGGCTGGATCTCTCGCCGACGCGCGAGTTGCTGATCGAGGAATCGCTGATCGGCTGGAAGGAATTCGAGATGGAGGTGGTCCGCGACAAGGCGGACAACTGCATCATCGTCTGCTCGATCGAGAACCTCGATCCGATGGGCATCCACACCGGGGATTCGATCACGGTGGCGCCGGCGCAGACGCTCACGGACAAGGAATACCAGCTGATGCGCAACGCCAGCATCGCGATCCTGCGCGAGATCGGCGTCGACACCGGCGGCTCCAACGTCCAGTTCGCGATCAACCCGAATGATGGCCGGATGATCGTGATCGAGATGAATCCGCGTGTGTCGCGTTCGTCTGCGCTGGCATCGAAGGCGACCGGATTTCCGATCGCCAAGGTGGCCGCAAAGCTGGCAGTCGGCTACACGCTCGATGAACTTCGTAACGAGATCACCGGCGGCGCGACACCGGCTTCGTTCGAACCGACCATCGACTACGTCGTCACCAAGGTCCCGCGCTTTGCGTTCGAGAAGTTCACGCAGGCCGACAACCATCTGACCACGCAGATGAAGTCGGTTGGCGAGGTGATGGCGATCGGGCGCACCTTCCAGGAGTCGTTCCAGAAGGCGCTGCGCGGGCTCGAGGTCGGCTCCGACGGACTCGACGAGCGATCGACCGACCGTGACGAGATCGTCGAGGAACTCGGCGAGCCGGGCCCGGACCGGATCTGGTTCGTCGCCGATGCGTTCCGTATCGGCATGACGCTATCGGAGATCTTTGAGGAGACCGCGATCGATCCGTGGTTCCTGGCGCAGATCGAGGAACTGGTGCAGATCGAGCAGAGGTTGCAGGACCACCGGCTCGCCGAACTTGGCGCCGAGGAGCTGCGCTACCTGAAGCGCAAGGGATTCTCGGATCGCCGCCTCGCGAAGCTGGTGGACGCCAGGCCGGACGAAGTGCGCGCAGCGCGCCTGGCATTCGGCGTGCGGCCGGTGTTCAAGCGGGTCGATACCTGCGCCGCCGAGTTCGCGACGACTACCGCCTACATGTACTCGACGTACGAGGAGGAGTGCGAGGCGAATCCGACCGCCGCGCGCAAGGTGATCGTGCTCGGCGGCGGGCCGAACCGCATCGGGCAGGGTATCGAGTTCGATTACTGCTGCGTGCACGCAGCGTTCGCGCTGCGCGACCACGGGTTCGAGACGATCATGGTCAACTGCAACCCGGAAACCGTGTCGACTGACTACGACACCTCCGATCGTCTGTACTTCGAACCGCTGACACTGGAAGATGTGCTCGAGATCGTCGACAAGGAAAGGCCGTACGGCGTCATCGTGCAGTACGGCGGCCAGACGCCGCTCAAGCTTGCGCGCGACCTCGAGGCCAACGGCGTACCGATCATCGGCACCTCGCCTGATTCGATCGACATCGCCGAGGACCGCGAGCGCTTCCAGAAACTGCTGCGGACGCTGAACCTCAGGCAGCCGCCGAACCGCACCGCGCGCGCCGAAGACGAGGCCCTGCGGTTGGCCGAGGAGATCGGGTATCCGCTGGTTGTGCGTCCCAGCTACGTGCTGGGCGGCCGCGCGATGGAGATCGTGCATGATCCACGCGACCTGGAGCGCTACATGCGCGAGGCGGTCAAGGTCAGCAACGATTCGCCGGTGCTGCTCGACCGCTTTCTCGACGATGCGATTGAGGTCGACGTCGATTGCCTGGCCGACGGTACGCGCGTGCTGATCGGCGGTGTGATGGAACACATCGAACAGGCCGGCGTGCACTCGGGCGACTCGGCGTGTTCGCTGCCACCGTATTCGCTGGCGCCGTCGGTCATCGACGAACTGAAACGCCAGACCGAGAAAATGGCGCGCGCGCTGAACGTAGTCGGGCTGATGAACGTTCAGTTCGCCATCCAGACGTCCAGCGACGGCGAACCGGCCATCCATGTGCTCGAGGTCAACCCGCGCGCTTCGCGCACGGTGCCGTTCGTATCGAAGGCGACCGGCATGCCGCTCGCCAAGATCGCCGCGCTCGCGATGGTCGGCATCAGTTTCGAGCAGCAGGGCGTCACGCGTGAAATCGTCCCGCCGTTTTTCTCGGTCAAGGAAGCCGTGTTTCCTTTCGCCAAGTTCCCTGGCGTCGATCCGCTGCTCGGTCCCGAAATGCGATCGACCGGCGAGGTCATGGGCGTCGGCGAAACCTTCGGCGAGGCGCTGTTCAAGTCGCAACTCGGTGCCGGCGCCAGCCTGCCCGAGCGCGGAACGGTGTTCCTGAGTGTGAAGGACCCCGACAAGCCCAAGGCGATCGCCGTGGCGCGGCTGCTGCACGACATGGGCTATCAGCTAGTGGCCACGCGCGGCACGGCGCAGGCGGTCGAGCAGGCCGGTATTCCGGTGGCGATGGTCAACAAGGTCAAGGACGGCCGGCCGCATGTCGTCGACCTGCTGAAAAACGGCGATATCCAACTGGTGATCACGACGGTGAGCGAGGTGCGCAGCCAGATCGCCGACTCCCGCTCGATCCGCACGACGGCGCTGGCGCAGCGCGTGACGTATTACACGACGATGGCGGGCGGCCGCGCGGCGATCGAAGGCATGAAGCATCTCGACCACCTCGAGGTCTACGACCTGCAGGGTCTGCATCGCAGGCTGCAGAGCTAGCGGGCCCGCGCAAGGGTTGCGCGCTGCCGGCGCTTTGGCTAGAGTGTTCCCGCGGCCCCGGCATCGCCGGGGCCTTGTTTTTTCCGAGAGAATCCAACGCAATGCCAGGCATTCCCATCACGGCGCGCGGCGCTGAGAAGCTGAAGGCCGAGTTACAGCGGCTGAAGTCGGTCGACCGTCCGACCGTGATCCAGGCGATCAAGGATGCGCGTGAAAAAGGTGATCTGTCCGAGAACGCCGAATACGACGCGGCGCGCGAACGGCAGGGTTTCATCGAGGGCCGGATCCAGGAACTCGAAGGCAAGCTGTCCAGCCTGCAGATCATCGATCCGGCAAAGGTCGACGCGGCAGGACGCATCGTCTTCGGCGCCACGGTCGAACTCGAGGACCAGCAGTCCGGCGAGATGGTCAAGTATCAGATCGTCGGCGACGACGAGGCGGATATCAAAGGTGGGATGATCTCGGTGTCGAGTCCGATCGCGCGCGCGTTGATCGGCAAGAGCGAAGGCGACATGGCGCAGGTCCTTGCGCCGGCGGGCGAGCGCGAGTATTCGATCGTCTCTGTCGCCTACCAGTAGTCAGCAGTCTCCCGGTTCCAGGGGCGCAGGCACGGCTAGCGCCCGCCGCTGCGTTTCCGTGCACCCGGCTTGCGTGCGACATTCGACCGGCCCAAAGCCCGCTTCGCCGCTCCCGGGTCGCGCCGTGAGGCAGGCGGGCGGTTGACACGCTCGGCATCTCGACGATCGGGGGTCGATCTTTTCGGTGCCGACGGTTTGCCAGCGCGTGGCACGCGAGCCTTCGGTTCGACGCGCGCGTTCTTGCGCGTCGGCGATGCCTTGCGCGACGCGACGGCTTCCGCCGCCACCGCTTCCTCGGGCGCCGGGCGGTAGAACACCAGCAGTTTGCCGATCGCTTGCACGCGCGCGGCGGACAGGGTGTCGGCGAGTTTGGTGAAAAGTGTGTCGCGTTCCGCGCGGTCGTCACCGGGGACGCGGACCTTGATCAGTTCGTGCGAGGCGAGCGCGCGGTCGATCTCCTTGATCACCGGGCTGCTCGCGCCAGCGTTGCCCAGCAGCACCACGGGCTTGAGACCATGTGCGCGCGCCTTCAACGCCTGTCGTTCCTTCGGACTCAGCAGGACCTCGGGCATAGTGTCATCCTCCTTCCGCTTCAGTTTAGTCACGGATGCCGCAGGCGAAGAAGAAGCATCGCTCGAACCCGGCCTGGATCCAGCGCCATGTCACCGACCCTTACGTGCGGCGTTCGGTCCAGGAAGGCTACCGGTCGCGGGCGGCCTACAAGCTCGCCGAAATCGCCGATGCCGATCGATTGCTGAAACCCGGCATGGCAGTGGTCGAGCTCGGTGCGGCACCCGGCAGCTGGACCCAGATCGTGCGACAGCGGCTGAGCGCGCCGGACGGAGCGCTGCGTGGACGCATCGTTGCTCTCGACCTGCTGCCGATGGACCCTGTTCCCGACGTTGACTTCATCCAGGGTGACTTTCGCGAAGAGGCCATCGAGCAGCAGCTGGAGGCGCTCCTCGGCGGCGTCCCGATAGATGCCGTGCTGTCCGACATGGCGCCGAACCTGTCGGGCATTGCTGCGGCAGATGCGGCCCGCAGCTTGCACCTGGCTGAACTCGCCGCCGATTTTGCTGTCAGGCACTTGAGTCCAGAGGGTTTCTTCCTCGTCAAGGCCTTCCAGGGCAGCGGTTTCAGCCAATTGGTGGAGCAGTTGAAGCGGGACTTCCGAACCGTGTCGACGCGCAAGCCCAAGGCCTCGCGCGAAGAGTCTGCCGAAGTGTTTCTGCTGGCCCGCCGGCTAAAGCGGTGTCCGTCCAGCCGGCTCGCCGCGGAAGCAAATAAGCCCGCGGGACGGCATTGAAATGAGCGGCCCGCGCCCCCCAAATTGGCGGAGGCAGTTGTCTGCGGGGATTAGAATGTCCTGTCAGCAGTCCGATCTGATTTCATGCCGAGACTCCGAGCCTGTTCGGAGCGGCCCAGGGAGTATTCCTTGAACAACAACATGTTCGCGAAGGCCGCCATCTGGATGGTGATCGCGCTCGTCCTGTTCACGGTCTTCAAGCAGTTCGAAAGCCGGCAGAAGCCGGCTGAAACTGTCAGCTACACGCAGTTCCTCGAAGAAGCCAAGGCGGGCAAGATCAAGCGCGTCGAGGTCCAGGGTCGCACGCTGCAGGTCACGCCGGCCGAGGGCGCGCGCTACACCCTGACGTCGCCCGGCGATGCCTGGATGGTCAGCGACCTGATGAAGTCCGGCGTCCAGGTGTTCGGCAAGCCCGAGGAAGAGCAGTCGTTGCTGACGACGATCTTCGTGTCGTGGTTCCCGATGCTGCTGTTGATCGGCGTGTGGATATTCTTCATGCGCCAGATGCAGGGCGGCGGCAGGGGCGGGGCGTTTTCCTTCGGCAAGTCGCGCGCGCGCATGCTCGACGAGAGCAACAATTCGATCACCTTCGTCGATGTCGCCGGCTGTGACGAGGCGAAGGAAGAAGTGCAGGAACTGGTCGAGTTTCTGCGCGATCCGTCCAAGTTCCAGAAGCTTGGCGGCCGCATTCCGCGCGGGGTGCTGATGGTAGGTTCCCCGGGTACCGGCAAGACGCTGCTGGCAAAGGCCATCGCCGGCGAAGCCAAGGTGCCATTTTTCTCGATCTCCGGCTCCGACTTCGTCGAGATGTTCGTCGGTGTCGGTGCTGCCCGTGTGCGCGACATGTTCGAGCAGGCCAAGAAGCACGCGCCCTGCATCATCTTCATCGATGAGATCGACGCCGTCGGCCGCCAGCGTGGAGCTGGTCTGGGCGGCGGAAATGACGAGCGCGAACAGACGCTGAATCAGATGCTGGTCGAGATGGACGGTTTCGAGACTGGTGTGGGTGTCATCGTCATCGCGGCGACCAACCGGCCCGACGTGCTCGATCCGGCGCTGCTGCGTCCGGGCCGTTTCGACCGCCAGGTGGTTGTTCCGCTGCCCGATATCCGCGGTCGCGAGCAGATCCTGAACGTGCACATGCGCAAGGTGCCGATCGGCGCCGACGTCAAGGCCGAAGTGATCGCGCGCGGGACGCCCGGATTCTCCGGTGCCGACCTCGCCAATCTCGTGAACGAGGCGGCGCTTTTCGCTGCGCGGCGCAGCGCGCGTGTCGTCGAGATGACCGACTTCGAGAAGGCCAAGGACAAGATCATGATGGGCGCCGAGCGCAAATCGATGGTCATGTCCGACGAGGAGCGCCTGAACACGGCGTACCACGAGTCCGGCCACACGCTGGTCGCCAAGCTCGTGCCGAAGAGCGATCCGGTGCACAAGGTCACCATCATTCCGCGCGGCCGCGCTCTCGGCCTGACGATGCAGTTGCCCGAGCAGGATCGTTACGCCTATGACCGGCAGTACCTGCTGTCGCGCATCGCAGTGCTGTTCGGAGGCCGCATTGCCGAGGAAGTGTTCATGAACCAGATGACCACCGGGGCCGGCAACGACTTCGAGCGTGCGACGCAGATGGCACGCGACATGGTCACGCGCTATGGCATGAGCGATGCGCTGGGTCCGATGGTGTACGCCGAAAACGAGGGCGAGGTTTTCCTCGGCCGCTCGATCACCAAGACGACGCATGTCTCGGAAGAGACGATGCGCAAGGTCGACGGCGAGATCCGGCGCATCATTGACGAGCAGTACGCGCTGGCGCGCAAGCTGATCGAGGACAACCGCGACAAGGTCGAGGCGATGGCCAAGGCGCTGATCGAATGGGAGACGCTCGATAGCGAGCAGATCGACGACATCCTCGCCGGCAAGCCGCCACGTCCGCCCAAGTCCACCGGATCGACGCCACCGACGGGCAAGTCGGCCGCCGGCGGCGTTGAAGGTGCGGCTCAGCCCGCCTGACGCCCGTTTCGTTTGCCCAAGGGCCGGCTCGTCCGGCCTTTTTCTTGCGCTTCTAAAATGGTGGACATGGATAGTCCGGTCATTCCGGCACCCGTGTCCTGGCGCATCGCCGGTGCAACGCTCGACCTGTCGCGTCCGCTGATCATGGGTGTGGTCAACGTCACGCCCGATTCGTTCTCCGATGGGGGCCGCTATCTTTCGTTCGCCGACGCGCGCGCTCATGCATTGCGCCTGGTCGACGAAGGGGCCGACCTGCTCGATATCGGCGGCGAGTCGACCCGGCCCGGCGCCGCGGACGTGTCGGAGGAGGAGGAAATCGGGCGGGTGGTGCCGCTGATCGAGTCGGTGCGCGGGTGCGGCGTTCCGGTATCGGTCGATACCAGCAAGGCCGCGGTCATGCGCGCTGCTCTGGCAGCCGGCGCAGCGATCGTCAACGACGTGCGTGCGCTGCGGGAGGCGGGTGCTGCCGAGGCGGTGGCAGCGGCCGATTGCGGCATCGTCGTCATGCACATGCAGGGGATGCCCCGCACCATGCAGCGTGAACCCCGCTATGACGACGTGGTGCGCGAGGTTTCGACATTCCTTCGAGAGCGCGTCGATGCGCTCGGGTTGGCGGGCGTCGCGTCCGAGCGCATCGTCGTCGATCCGGGCTTCGGATTCGGCAAGTCGATCGCACACAACTACACGCTGCTGCACGATCTGCGCGCGCTCACTCGGATCGGACGACCGGTGCTGGTCGGGATTTCGCGCAAGTCGATGCTCGGCACAGCAACCGGTCGTCAGGTCGGCGAGCGCGCTGCGTCGTCCATCGCGGCCGCCGTCCTGGCGGTCGAGCGCGGCGCGGGTATCGTGCGAGTACATGACGTGGCAGGCACGCGCGATGCGATCCGTGTCTGGGCAGCGATGACAAGAAAGGGGGAGCAATGACACGCAGGCATTTCGGAACCGACGGCGTTCGCGGCACGGTGGGCGAAGCGCCCATTACGCCGGAGTTCGTTCTGAAGCTGGGGCAGGCCGCCGGGCGCGTGCTGGCGCGGCGCGCCGAAGGAGCGGCCGGGCGTCCGACCGTGCTGATCGGCAAGGACACGCGCATTTCCGGCTACATGCTGGAGGCCGCGCTGGAAGCGGGTTTCGCCAGCGCCGGGGTCGATGTCGTGCTGTCGGGTCCGCTGCCGACGCCGGCGGTTGCCTACCTGACACGCGCGCTGCGGCTCGATGCCGGCATCGTCATCAGCGCCTCGCACAACCCGTATCCCGACAACGGCATCAAGTTCTTCTCGGAGCGCGGCACCAAGCTGCCCGACGCGCTCGAAGCACGCATCGAACAGGAGATGGACCAGCCGTGGCATTGCGTCGACGCCCGGCGGCTCGGCAAGGTGCGCCGGCTGGACGATGCCGCCGGCCGCTACATCGAGTTCTGCAAGAGCACCTTTCCGAACGACTTCGATCTCAAGGGGCTGAAGATCGTCGTCGACTGCGCCAACGGCGCCGCCTACCACGTCGCGCCGCACGTGTTCCATGAGCTCGGCGCCGACGTCATCGCGCACGGCGTGTCGCCGAACGGCATGAACATCAACGACGGCGTCGGCGCACTGCACGCCGAACAACTCGCCCACGCCGTTCAGGCGAACGAGGCCGATCTGGGCCTGGCGCTCGACGGCGACGCCGACCGTTTGCTGGTCTGCGACGCGGACGGCCGCATCTACAACGGCGATGAGCTGCTGTACGTGATCGTGCGTGACCGCATGCGGCTGGGCCCCGTCGCCGGTGTCGTCGGAACGCTGATGACCAACTATGCGCTCGAGCGACGCTGCGCCGAGCTCGGCATCGGCTTCGTGCGCGCGAAGGTGGGCGACCGCTACGTGCTGGAGATGCTGGAGGAAAAGGGCTGGCTCTACGGCGGTGAGGGCTCAGGGCATCTGCTGTGCCTGGATTGCCACAGCACCGGCGACGGCATCGTCAGTGCGCTGCAGATGCTGGCCGCCATGCGGCGCAGCGGACAGACGCTGGCGCAACTGACCTCCGAACTCGTGCTGCTGCCGCAGGCGCTGGTCAATGCGCGCATCGAACGGGGCTTCGACTGGAAGGCGCACGCGCCGCTGATCGACGAGATGTCGACCGTCGAGCGGGAGTTGCGCGGCTCCGGTCGCGTGCTGATCCGTCCTTCGGGAACCGAGCCGGTGCTGCGCGTCATGGTCGAGGCATCCGAGCCGGAAATCGCCGAGGCGATGGCACAGCGCCTCGCGAGCCGGGTCGCGGCCACGCTGCACGGCTGAGTCAGCCGCGACCACCGGGGACTCTGAGATAGGTTCTCTAATGCGCGGCGCGCGGAGCCGCGTCGGTCATCGGTGCGCTCGGAGCGACCGGTACCTGCAAGGCCAGAAACTGAAGCGTCGCGGCTCTCCACGAATGACGTTCGGCATGCGCGCGGCAGGATGCGCGATCGATGCGCAGCGCGTGCAGCGCGGCCCTGCGCAGGTCTTCGTCGAGCACCGCGACCGATGAACCGCCGACCACGTCGATCGGGCCCTGCACCGGGAATGCGGCCACCGGCGTGCCGCACCCCAGCGCCTCCAGCATGACGAGGCCGAAGGTGTCGGTCCGGCTCGGGAACACGAAGACATCCGCGGCGCTATAGAGCCGCGCCAGGTTGACCGGATCCAGCACACCGACGAAACGAACCTCGGGAAAGCGCAGCTTCAGCATCTCGAGCGCCGGCCCGATCCCCGCCACGACCTTGGTGCCCGGCAGGTCGAGCGCCAGGAAGGCCTGGATGTTCTTCTCGACCGAGACGCGGCCGACATACAGGAACACCGGATGGCGCGCGTCGGTGAACAACGGCTCGCTCGGTGTGAAGACTTCGAGGTCGACGCCGCGCGTCCAGAGCGCAACGTTGGTGATTCCGTGGTCGCGCAGCTCTCGTTCGACGGTCGGCGTCGGCGCCATGACGACACTCGCCGGGCCGTGGAAATGTCGCAGAAAGGCGTAGGTCCATTTTTCCGGCACGCGGAACATCGCCTGCAGATACTGCGGAAAGCGCGTGTGGTACGCGGTCGAGTAAGGCAGGTCGTGTGTGCGGCAATAGCGGCGCGCCGCGTAGCCCAGAGGTCCTTCGGTCGCGACGTGGATTGCTGCGTCGCGCTCGCCGGCGAGCGCCCGGTCGAGCAGACGGGCCAGCCGGTAGTACGGCATCAGCGACAGCCGGATCTCGCCATAGCCCGGGCACGGTATCGAGTGGAACTCGAGCGGGGAGATCACCTGCGTCGAGTGCCCCGCTCGCTCGAGTTCGCGGTTAGTGGCCTCGATCGTTCGCACGACACCGTTGACCTGCGGATGCCATGCATCGGTGACGGTGATGACCTTCATGCGAGCGCCTTCTCAGGGACAAGGGACGGCGGGGATTCGGCCGATTCGTCGTCCCAGCGGATCGCCGGCAGGGCGGGAGCCAGGTGCTGATCCCAGGTGACGATCCGCAGTTCGCCCGCTTCGGTCTCGACCAGCGCGGTGAGGCTTTCGACCCAGTCACCGTCGTTGCAGTAGAGCAGGCCGTCCATCGTGCGGATCTCGGCCTTGTGAATGTGCCCGCACACCACGCCGTCATAGCCGTGGCGCCGCGCCTCGCGCAGCAGCACCTGCTCGAACCCGGTGATGAAGCCCACCGCATTCTTGACGCGGTGCTTCAGATATTGCGACAGGCTCCAGTAGCGCAGGCCGAGCTTGATCCGGACACGGTTGAAATGTCCGTTGAGCCAGAGGATGAACTCGTACAGCGAATCGCCGACGTGCGCCAGCCAGCGCGCGTGCAGCATCACACCATCGGCGAAGTCGCCGTGGACCACCCACAGGCGCCGGCCGTCCTTGAGCGTGTGCACGGCATCCTGGCGAATCGCGACCTGCCCGAAGTCGAGACCGATGAATTGCCGGCCGACCTCGTCGTGGTTGCCCGGGATGTAGACGACACGAGTGCCCTTGCGCGCCTTGCGCAGCACCTTCTGCACCACGTCGTTGTGCGACTGCGGCCAGTAGAAGGCCTTCTTCAGCGCCCAGCCGTCGATGATGTCGCCGACGAGGTAAAGCGTTTCCGACTCGTTATGGCGGAGGAAATCGAGCAGGTAGCTCGCCTTGCAACCTCTCGTGCCGAGGTGGATATCGGAAATGAAGATCGTGCGATAGTGGCTGGCAGCTGGTTCCGGATCGCTCGCGACACTCGCGGTCGACGGTTCGGCCAGCAGGGCGGCCCCTGCCGACGCCAATTCCGTCGATTCGGCGCTCGCCGCACCCCATAACGCGAACTTCGATCGAAGCCATCGCACCATGAGGAATGAACCCTAGGTTGCTCCGGTGACTTCGATATGACACGGGGGCTTGCCAGCATTTGTTCATGTGCATTGGCAGCATGTTTGGGCATATCCGCGAATTCCCTAGAGGAGTCGGCTCCTGATAGGGTCGCGCAAAACGAAAGCGGCGCCGGTCGGCGCCGCTTTGCTCCGCGCTTGCTCCCGAGAACTAGCGCTTCGGGGGCAGCAAGACCCGGTCGACCACGTGGACCACGCCATTTGAGGCGTCGAGATCGGCCTTGGTGACCAGAGCATCTTCGACGGTGACGTAGGTTCCTGCGCGGGACAATGCCAGGTTCGCACCATTGACGGATTTGACGTTGCCCTGCTTGACATCGGCCGTGTTGGCCTTGGCCGGGATCACGTGATACGTCAGGACCTCTGTCAGCAGCTGCTTGTTCTTCGCCAGTTCGTCCATCGTCTTCGCCGGGACCGCCTTGAACGCGGCATTGGTCGGCGCAAACACGGTGAACGGACCCGCCCCGGCCAGGGTCGGCGTGAGACCGGCGTCGCCGATCAGTTTGCTGAGGGTCGAGAGTTCCGGATCGGCCGCGATGACTTCCGGAACGGTCTTCGGTTGCATCGAGGCACAGCCGGCGAGCGATACCGCAAGCAGGCCGAGCAGCCACGAACGACGATTCATGCTGAAACTCCTGGGGCAGGTGGGTGATCTGACATGCCGCGCGCAGTTCCGCGCCTTGGCACCGGGCGGCAAGCTACGTTGGCCACATGACCGCTGCATGACACGCCCGTCAACCGCCGTCCCAAGAGGGAAAGCGTGGGCGTGTCATCAAATTGACGGTGACATGTCACCGAATTGTCATTGGCGGTTTCTAGACTGGCCGGCGCTACTGATGTACCACCTATTTGTTACTCCTCTCCTCGACCCGTCCTGAGGTAGACCCCATGAGAAATGCTTCCATCAAGGCCCTGACGGCCGCGTTTGCGCTGGCCGGTGCCTTTTCAACATTGTCTGCGCAGGAAATCACCGGCGCCGGCGCGACGTTCCCGGCGCCGCTGTACGCCAAGTGGGCAGACGCCTACAACAAGGCCACCGGTGTTCGCATCAACTACCAGTCGGTCGGTTCCGGTGCGGGCATGCGCCAGATTCGAGGCAAGACGGTGGATTTTGGAGCCTCCGACATGCCGCTGACGGACGAAGAACTGGCAGAAGGATGGCCTGGTCCAGTTTCCCGACCGTGATCGGCGGCGTGGTGCCGGTGGTCAACATCCCGGGCATCGCGGCACGGCAAATACGCCTTACGGGTCAGGTGCTCGGCGACATCTATCTTGGCAAGATCACGAAGTGGAACGACCCGGCGATCACCGCGCTGAACCCGGGCGTGAAGCTGCCTGACGCAACAATCTCCCCGGTGCGCCGCGCCGACGGTTCGGGTACGACGTTCATCTTCACCAACTATCTTTCGAAGGTGAACGCCGAGTGGAAGGGCAAGGTCGGCGAGGGCACGGCGGTCAATTGGCCGACCGGTGCGGGTGGCAAGGGCAACGAGGGTGTTTCGGCGTTCGTGCAGCGCCTGCCGAACTCGATCGGCTACGTCGAGTATGCCTACGCCAAGCAGAACAAGATGACTTACGCGCTGATGCAGAACTCGGCAGGCGACTTCGTGGCGCCGGAGGACTCGGCTTTCAAGGCTGCGGCTGCCGGTGCGGACTGGTCCAAGACGTTCTACCAGATCCTGACCAATCAGCCGGGCAAGGACTCGTGGCCCATTACGGGTGCCACCTTCATCCTGATGCAGACCAAGCAGGACAAGCCGCAACAGGCCGCGGCGGCGCTCAAGTTCTTCGACTGGGCTTACGCCAACGGCGACAAGATGGCCGACGAGCTCGACTACGTGCCGCTTCCCGACAGCGTCGAAGACGCTGATCCGCCAGTCCTGGAGCAAGATCAGGGACGGCTCAGGCAAGCCGGTCTTCACGAAGTAGTCCGACCTGTACCGTTCTCCCCGAGGGCCTGCGCCCTCGGGATCAACCAAGCGATGGCAGGCTCCCATGGAGCGTGCTCCGGGTAGGATCGGAGGAGGCGATTTGATGGACGCAACCGTGTCCGAAACTGCTTTTCGCAAGGAAGCCCGGTCAATGCAGATGCCGGAAGGTCCGCCTGTGCGACGGTCCGCGAAGGTCGCCGATCTCGTCTTTCTGAACCTCACACGCGGCGCGGCAATCCTCACGCTGATGCTGCTCGCCGCAATCATCGTGTCGCTGGTGATCGGCGCCTGGCCGTCGATCCGCGAGTTCGGGCTGAGGTTCCTGTGGACGGCCGAGTGGGATCCGGTCCAGGAAAAGTTCGGCGGGCTGGTGATGATCTACGGCACGCTGATGACCTCGCTGATCGCGCTGATCATCGCCGTGCCGGTCAGTTTCGGCATCGCGCTGTTCCTGACCGAGCTGTCTCCGAACTGGCTGAAGCGTCCGCTGGGAACCGCGATCGAACTGCTGGCGGCGATACCCTCGATCGTCTACGGCATGTGGGGCCTGCTGGTTTTCGCGCCGATCCTGTCGACCTACGTCCAGCAGCCGCTGCAGAAGATCTTTGGCGGAGTGCCGGTTCTGGGTGCGCTCTTCTCCGGAGCCGCCGGTCGGCATCGGCATCCTGTCGGCCGGCATCATCCTGGCGATCATGGTCATCCCGTTCATCGCGGCGGTGATGCGCGATGTGTTCGAGGTCACGCCGCCGATGCTGAAGGAGTCCGCCTACGGCGTCGGCGCCACGACCTGGGAAGTGGTCTGGAGGGTCGTGCTGCCGTACACCAAGGTCGGTGTCGTCGGCGGCATCATGCTCGGGCTGGGGCGTGCGCTCGGCGAGACGATGGCGGTGACCTTCGTGATCGGCAACTTCAACCAGCTCAACAGCCTGTCGCTGTTCGAGGCGGCCAATCAGCATCACTTCGGCGCTGGCCAATGAGTTCGCCGAGGCCGACGCCCGGGCTGCACGAGGCGTCACTGATCTATCTCGGATTGATCCTGTTCTTCATCACCTTCGTCGTGCTGGCGTTCAGCAAGTACCTGCTGATGCGACTGCAGCAGGGCGAGGGCTCGAAGACATGAATGCGATCTCGATGCCGACGAGTGCCGACTATCGGCTGCCGCTGCACCGGCGCCGCAAGGTCGTCAACGTCATCGCGCTCGCGCTGTCGCTGGCGGCGATGGCGTTCGGCCTGTTCTGGCTGATCTGGATCCTGTGGAGACACACTGCTGGCTGGGCGTGCGGCGGACTGAGCGCCTCGATCTTCACCGCAGGACGACGCCGCCGCCGCAATGCCGATGGCGGGGGCCTGCGCAACGCGATCGTCGGTTCGGTGGTGCATGGTGCTCGCTGGCCACGGCCGTCGGAACGCCGATCGGAATCCTGGCGGGCATCTACCTGGCGGAGTACGGCCAGCGGGGCTGGCTCGGCAATGTCACACGATTCATCAACGACATCCTGCTGTCCGCACCGTCGATCGTGATCGGCCTGTTCGTCTACACGATCATCGTGGCCCAGACGAGGACGTTCTCGGCGTTCGCCGGGATCGTCGCGCTGGCCCTGATCGTGATCCCGGTCGTCATACGCACGACCGAGAACATGCTTGCGCTGATCCCCAATGCGCTGCGCGAGGCGACGTATCGCGCTGGGCGCGCCCAAGTGGATCGTGATCCGCCGCGTCACTCTGAAGGCCGCGCGGGCCGGCGTCATCACCGGGGTCCTGCTGGCACTGGCGCGCATCGCCGGGGAGACCGCACCGCTGCTGTTCACCGCGCTGTCGAACCAGTTCTTCACGCTGAGCCTCGGCCAGCCGATGGCGAGCCTGCCGGTGACGATCTTCAAGTTCGCGATGAGCCCGTTCGCCAACTGGCAGCAGATGGCCTGGGTCGGGGTCTTCATCATCACGGTCGGCGTACTCGTGCTGAACATTGCTGCGCGGGTGCTGTTTCGCCACAAGCACTAAGGAGCCACGATGGACGCCACTGCGAGCCCGCTGAAGCCGAGCGAGACGGTCAAGATGAAGGTCCGCGACCTCAACTTCTACTACGGCAAGTTCCACGCGCTGAAGAGCATCAACCTCGAGATCCCCGAAAAGAAGGTCACCGCCTTCATCGGGCCGTCGGGTTGCGGCAAGTCGACGCTGCTGCGGGTGTTCAACCGCATGTTCGAGCTGTATCCGGAGCAGCGTGCGGAGGGCGAGGTCAATGTCGACGGCGAAAATATCCTCACTTCGAAGGAGGATGTTGCGCTGATTCGCGCCAAGATCGGCATGGTGTTCCAGAAGCCGACGCCGTTCCCGATGTCGATCTACGACAATATCGCCTTCGGCGTGAAGCTGTTCGAGAACCTGTCGAAGTCGGCATGGACGATCGTGTCGAGTGGGCGCTGCGCAAGGGCGCACTGTGGAACGAGGTGAAGGACAAGCTGGGGCAGAGCGGGACGAGTCTTTCGGGCGGGCAGCAGCAGCGCCTGTGCATTGCGCGCGGCATCGCGGTGCGGCCCGAGATCATCCTGTTCGATGAGCCGTGTTCGGCGCTCGATCCCATCTCGACCGCCAAGATCGAGGAACTGATCGACGAACTGAAGTCGGACTACACGGTGGCCATCGTGACGCACAACATGCAGCAGGCGGCACGCGTCTCCGACTACACGGCGTATATGTATCTCGGCGACCTGGTCGAGTTCGGCGAAACCGACCAGATCTTCATCAAGCCCACGCAAGCAAGGAGACCGAGGACTACATCACGGGCCGGTTCGGCTAGACCGGCATCGTTGCAGGAGGCTTTCATGGGAACCGGCGACCACTCGATCAAGAAGTACGACGAGGAACTCGAAGCGATGCGCTCTCGGGTGCTGCAGATGGGCGGATTGGTCGAGTCGCAGGTGCGAACCGCGCTCGATGCCTTCGAGACGGCCAACGTCGAGCAGGCGCAGCAGGCGATCGACGCCGACCGCCGCGTCAACGAGCTCGAAATGGACCTCGACCAGATGGTCAACCACGTGATCGCGCGCCGGCAGCCGACCGCGGGGGACTTGCGCATGATCACCGGCATCGCCAAGGCGATCACGGACATCGAGCGCATTGGCGACGAGGCCAGCAAGATTGCGCGCGCCGCCAAGTGGTTGCGCGAGAAGGACGGCCAGTCGCGCGTGAATCGCGTCCCTGACATCCGCTACTCGGGCGATGCGGCGGTATCCATGCTGAGGCGCGCACTCGATGCCTTCGCGCGCCTGGATGCCCAGGCTGCGGCGTCGATCATCAAGGACGACCAGGGCGTCGACGACCGGTTCCGCGCCATCCTGCGGCAGCTCATCACCTTCATGATGGAGGATCCCCGCACCATCTCGGCGTCGCTGGACACCGTGTGGGCTGCCAAGGCGATCGAGCGGATCGGCGACCATTCGAAGAACATCGCCGAGCACGTCATCTTCATTTCGCAGGGACTCGATGCGCGGCATCTGACTCCCGACGAGGTCGAACGCGCGGTGGCGCGCGGCTAGCCCAGCATGGCCGCATCGATACTGGTGGTCGAGGACGAGCCGGCGATACAGGAGCTGGTGGCCTACACCTGCAGCAGCAACGGCTATACGGTGCGGCGCGCCGAGTCGGTGAGCGCGGCGCGCGAGGCGATCGGCCAGCAGCTGCCTGACCTCGTCCTGCTCGACTGGATGCTGCCCGACAAGCCGGGCATCGATCTGCTGAAGGACCTTCGAAGCGGCGACCGCACGCGGGAGGTGCCCGTCATCATGCTGACGGCGCGCGGCGGCGAGGCCGACCGGGTCGTCGGGCTGGATACCGGCGCCGACGATTACGTGGTCAAGCCGTTTTCACCGCGCGAACTGGTCTCGAGGATACGGGCGGTGTTCCGCCGCCGCGCGCCGCAGCTTGGCGGTGAGGCGATAGTCTATGGCCCGATGACCGTCGACACCGCTCGCCATGAGGTCCGCGTCGAAGGCCAGCCGGTTAGGATGGGACTGGCGGAATTCAAGCTGCTCAGCTTTCTCGTCAGTCATCCGGAGCGCGTGTACTCGCGCACACAGCTGCTCGACCAGGTGTGGGGTGACCACGTGTTTATCGAGGAACGCACGATCGATGTCCATATGCTGCGTCTGCGCAAGGCGCTGGCCCCGGCGAATGCGCAGCATCTGGTGCAGACCGTACGCGGACTGGGCTACCGGCTGTCGATGCACAAGGAGAACTGACGGTTGCTTCGTCGACTGAACATCCGCATCGCATTGCTCGGCCCCTCGCTGCTGCGGCTGGTGCTGCTTGCCGTGCTCGGCGCGGTGGTTGCATTCGTGTTCGGTGCCGTGCCGGCGCTGTGGGTGGTCATCGTCGGGCTGATCGTCCAGCTGGCCGTGCACATGAGCTATGCGAGCCGGCTCGCGGCGTGGCTCGATTCGCCCCAACTCGACGACATCCCGAACGGATGGGGCCTGTGGGCGGATGTCTTTGCTCGCCTGTACCGCGAGCGTCGCTCGACCGAGCGGAACGAGCGCCGTCTGGTCGAGAACGAGGAACGATTCCGTCGGACCATCAGCGCGTTGCCGGAAGGGATCGTGCTCGTCGATACCTCCTTGCAGATCGACTGGTGCAACCCGGTCGCCGAGGAACATCTCGGCATCCGGCTGGGCGCGGATCATGGGCTGCGCCTGACAAACCTGGTGCGCGATCCGGAATTCGTCAACTACATCACATCGGCGCATTTCGAAGCACCGCTGGTGTTCCGGCCGCTGGCGCGCCCGGGTTTTGCGCTCGAAGTGCGCGTCATCGACTTCGAGCCTGAGCGCTCGATCGTCCTCACACGTGACATCACCCAGCGCGAGCGCGTCGACGCCGTCCGGCGCGATTTCATCGCCAATGTCTCTCACGAGCTGCGCACCCCGCTGACGGTGGTCACCGGTTTCCTGGAGATGTTGCTCGACGCGCAGCCGCAGGACGTTGCGACGCGCCAGCATCATCTGGGGCTGATGCACGATCAGGCGCAGCGCATGACCCGGCTGGTCGAAGACCTGCTGACACTCTCGCGTCTCGAGTCGAGCGTGAGCGTCCTGGCGAATGACGTCGTTGACGTCCGGCGACTCGTGCGCGAAGTCGGTGACGAGGCGCGTGCGCTGTCCAGTGGCAGACACCGTGTGGTGGTCAACGCGCCACCTGCCTTCGTTCGCGGCAGTCGCGACGAGTTGCGCAGCGCATTCGGCAATCTCGTCTCCAACGCGATCCGCTACACGCCGGATGGCGGACAGATCGAAGTGCGCTGGGTCCAGTCCGACACAGAAGGGCGCTTCGAGGTCGAGGACACGGGAATCGGCATCGCGCCAGAGCACCTGTCGCGGCTTACCGAGCGCTTCTACCGCGTCGACAAGAGCCGGTCGCGCGAAACCGGCGGTACCGGCCTCGGACTGGCGATCGTCAAGCACATCCTGCTGCGCCACGAAGGCCGGCTCGAGATTGTGTCGAAGGTGGGCGAGGGCAGCACGTTCAGCGCAGTGCTGCCGGCGGAGCGGCTCGTTCCGGTCGCCGACTTCGACATGGCCGATGCGGCGTAGGCATGGCGCAATCCCACGCGGGGCCGGTGTTATCATCGCCTCCCCTCGGGGTGTAGCGCAGTCTGGTAGCGCGCCTGCTTTGGGAGCAGGATGTCGGGAGTTCGAATCTCTCCACCCCGACCAGGCGCCTCCCGACAGCGCGGTCGACCGGTTCGATCTGCCCGTAGCTCAGTCGGATAGAGCATCAGCCTTCTAAGCTGAGGGTCACAGGTTCGATTCCTGTCGGGCAGGCCAAGTTTTCTCGAGTGGTGGCTGTAGCTCAGTTGGTAGAGTCCCGGATTGTGATTCCGGTTGTCGTGGGTTCGAGTCCCATCAGCCACCCCATCCCTCAAACCCCAGTGTTTTAAGTGGTTCTCCAAGGACCGTGGCTGCACGGTGTGGGTGCACTTTGCGAGGGCAGCAACTTGGGCGAAGGGGCTTAGTCATCGCAGGTATCAGCCGGCATTTACCCCGTTACACCCTCGGACACGGCGATCGGCCGCAATACGACCCTAAAAGGAACATCGCGGCTCGCCGCGAGCGGACGAGTCGCCCCGGTGCGGTTAGCAACAACTCGAAGTCCGCTACGTCTCTTATACGGCTGAGGCGGCGCAATATCCCGGCCAGCGTGCGGTCTATGGACCGATGCAACGCTGCTCGCTGGGTCAAGGACCCGTGCGCATTGCAGAAGCGATGGCAGCCCACATATAGATGTGGAAAGGTTGACGGGTTGCGGGGCGACCTACGCCATGAACGGTTTGGCCATCGGGAAGTAAGTGGCCCACACCGGGCGACGCCGGATCAACATCGTGGACCGGTATTTGCCGAGGAGCCCCCATGACGTTCCATGCAGTCGAGACCCGTTGCCTTTGGCTCGAATTCGCAGGAGGGGCCGCTGGCGACCACGGCCTGTCCGACCCGTTCTCATTCATCCGCCTGGTCGACAGCCTGATCGAAGGCGGCGAGCAGCAGGAACTGATCGCCTCGCTGCGCGGCGGGCGCTGGGTTCTTGCGGCCGACGAATCTATCCACATCAGCCACATCAGCGGGCTCGGCGTGTTTTCGGTCCACATGGAGCAAATGGACGGCAGCGATGCCTCTCTGGAATGCACGAAGATGCAGGTCGATGGGACGCTGTTGCTGGTGGACGGACGCCCCGTGGCTCACTTCGACGAGTCACGCAATGCGTGGACGAGGATCGGTACTGATACGCGCCTGCATGGGATCCGGCTAGAACCGGACGGCGCGACACTGCTCGCGCGCGTCCAAGAGCGGTTGTGGCGAGGCGAGGCTTGTAGCCCAGCACCGTGACAAGTTCGTTCTTGCTATGCGCAGTGAGCGGTTTGACAAGAGTCGGAATAACGCATTACGGTCACTGCCCGAACCCCGTGCGCGAGTTGCTCATGTCTGACAAGAAGCTGGATTTCTCAGACCGTTCAAGACAGCGCCAATCGGCGCTTTCCAGGTGGGATGACGAAGGCGGCGCGGGTCCCCGCCGATCGCGAAAAGTCCTGATATCAAACAAAAGCAAACCGCGGGTTCCCCAACTGGCAATGGCCGAGTTGGTGCAGCTTCGCATTCGCGTGATCGCGCTGGAGAACCTGGTGATCGGGTTGCTGGCAGAAGCGTCTGATAGGCAACTCGACCTTGCACGAGAAATGGCGGTCTACATTTCTCCGCGTCCCAATTTCACGCGTCATCGTTCGACGATTCATGCGGCAGCCCAGATGATCCATCTTGTAGAACGAGCCGCTCATTTCCGGAGCATGCTGTCGGACGAGAGTTGAGCCAGTGCGTCGACTTTGCAGGAGCCTGTGGTCGACGCCGAGATACGGCAGCTGACTGCATCGCTGCCGCAGTTCAAAAGCACGTTTGCTATAGGCGAATCCCCTGCACAGACGTGTAGTCGGCTTCTGACCGGGACTCGCCGGCCGGCAATTTCGAAACCGGGCATCGAATTCAGTAGCTGACGACTACTGCGCAAGCCCGATGGACTCTGCGGCGAGGAGCATCTTGTCCGTGATCGAGGGAACTAAGGACTCTGCATCTGAGCCGGCGCACCATGCCCTGGACACTGGTCATGCGCTACCACCAGGAGACGAAGCACCATTTTTCGCACTTCGCTCGCGCGCCGCGCTCGCTGGACTGGGCGAATCAACCGGATCCGTTTCGACGCTACGAGGGAGCGCCGCTCTTTGCCTTGCCGCTGGTGAAGCCCGAAGAGGCGCCGGCCTCGCCGCTGTACGAAGACCTGTATCGCCCTGGCGCCATCGCGAGCGTGTCGCTCAACGTTCGCAGCCTGTCGCGCCTGTTTGAATACTCGCTAGCCATTTCAGCCTGGAAGCAGGCCGGCGAAGTCCGCTGGGCGCTTCGAAGCAATCCGTCCAGCGGAAACCTGCACCCGACCGAAGCCTATTTGCTTATCGACGCCGTCGCCGGCCTTTCGCCGGGTCCGGGTCTTTATCACTACGCGGCCAAAGAGCATGCGTTGGAGCTCCGAGCACAGTGGTCGAAGGAAAGCTTCATGCGGCTGCTGCAACGGTTCCCGCCTGAGTCCTTTCTCATTGGCTTTGCCTCCGTCATTTGGCGCGAGGCGTGGAAATACGGTGAGCGCGCCTTCCGCTATTGCCAGCACGACGTGGGGCACGCGATCGGCAGTGTGCGCATTGCGGCCCAAACGCTCGGCTGGCGCATGCTGCTGTTGGACGGTCTGGCCGATGACACTGTTGCGGCCTTGTTGGGCGTCGATCGAGCCGAGGACTTCGAGGGGGCAGAGCGAGAGCATCCTGATTGCATCGCCGTCCTGTGGCCTGACGATCAAGCTGCCGGTCGCGCGACCCGCACGACGAGTGGTGTGCCACTGTCCCTCGCCGCTGATGCTGTTTGCCATGTGACGACACACATCTGGCGCGGCACGGCAAACCGGCTGAGTCGAGACGAGCCGGTTCAATGGAAGATCCTTGATCAGGCGGTGGACGCATCGTGGAAGTCGAACACGGAGCACAAGCTCGTCGAACTGAATCAAGCGTGGTCCTGCGCGGACCCGAGTCACCATGCGCCCCGCCCTTACTCCGGTCAGACAAGCGCTGCACAGGTGATCCGCCAGCGACGAAGCGCGCTCGCGTTCGATGGCACAACCTCGATCTCGGCCGGCAGCTTCTTCACCATGCTGATGCGCGTCATGCCAAGAGTGGAGCGTGGCCTGAGCCGGCGCCCCATGCCGTGGGACGCTCTTCCATGGGAGCCTGCCGTTCACCTCGCTCTGTTCGTTCACCGGGTGGACGGCCTGGAGCCGGGTCTTTACTTGCTGGCGCGCGATCCAGCGAAACTGGACTTGCTGCGGGACGCGTCTCATCCACATTTCGATTGGACCTCACCAGCGTGCTGTCCCGACGACTTGCCTTTGTTCCTGCTTCAACAGGGCGATGCGCGGGCCCTGGCTGCCCAGCTTAGCTGCGGTCAGGACATCGCCGGGGAGAGTGCCTTTTCCTTGGGGATGATCGCGGAATTCGAACCCAGCCTGCGCCGGTATGGCGCGTGGTTTTATCGCAGACTCTTCTGGGAGACGGGGCTGATCGGTCAGGTGCTGTATCTGGAGGCCGAGGCGGCCGGAGTCCGCGCCACGGGCATCGGCTGCTTCTTCGACGACCCGGTGCACCAGGTCATGGGGTTCAATGACGCAAGCTTTCAGTCGCTATATCACTTCACCACCGGAGGCCCTGTCGACGACCCTCGCCTGACCACTTTGCCGCCCTATGGTCTTGATCACTAGGCAGACCTTCTGTCAAGAAAACCGCGGACCCTCTCAAGTCAAGAGCCGAAAGCAGCCATGTAACGGAATGCCCACCTCCCGCGGAGTCCCCTTTCGGCAGCAGTCGACGCGAGGGCGACATTACGTACCCCTCAAGAGCAGCCGTTCGGGAGAAGGTCGAATGTGCCACGCGCACACACTGTGGCGCTCCAGATGCGCAAACCTCACCACGCGGGGTGAGGTTGTTGGGTGTTCGTGCGGCGTCGAGGGGGCGGATCAAGTCCGCCCCCACCGAAAGAGAAGACCTAGAGGTTCTAGGCCGCTATTGCACAGCAGCGTGGATCTTGTGGAAAGTGGAGTTGGAAACCTCATAGGTATCGACCCGAGGAGTTCCTTCGATCAGATTCGCCATCAACTTCGTCACTTGTGCGTAACCGCCAGCGTTATAGGCCTCGGCGCTTTCTTTGGTGTCCCACAGGCTCACCCCGAATGCTTCCGTTTTGCCCGGAACGACAAACGTGATTTCGTCTTTGAAGCCTTTCTGTTTTTGAAGCAGGGGAATGATTTCCGTCTCCAGCTTCTGGGTGAACTCGGCAGCCCTATTGGGCTTCAGATTCATTGACACTCTGCGTGCATACATATGGTGCTCCTTCATTGCAGTGGCCAAGGGGGCAAATTCAGATAACCTATTCTCGTTAACAAAAGCTGAAGGCCCGCTCGATCACTTAACCTTATACGGTTACTTACCTTTACCTGTCAAGAAGAATCTGAGATTATCCTGACCACTTAATCCAAATCAGTTAATTGAAGGAGCCCTCCATTGTGGATGTTTGTTTAGTCATCAAGGACCGGTTGGAAAAATTGGGGTTAGAGCAGAGAGATTTGGCGGCCGCCGCCGAAGTGACGGAATCCTATATTTCCCAGCTACTGACGCGAAAGAAATTGCCCCCCGCGTCCGACCGAACAGACATCTATGAAAAGATGGGAAAGTTCCTGAAGCTCTCGAGCGGTAAGCTCGCGAAGCTGGCCGATTTACAGCGCAGGGAAGCGTTGAAGAAGGATTTCGAGGATCCGCCTGCGCCCTTGTTTGCAGAAGTTCGAGCGTTGGTTCTGCGCAAGTGCGCGCCAGAAAGGCAGCTACAAATACGAGCGATTTTCGAGAAGCAGGCCTTTGGCGAACTCGAACGCCTCGTCACGCAGAAGCTTCTGGACGTGTGCAAGCGAATCGCCAGAGCGGAACTGCGAAGTGAGAAGTGGCTCCACATGGTCGCTCAGATTAGCGGCCGGAGCTATAAGCAGATGCGAGTCATCATCCTCGAGTTTCTGGACACGGATATCTTCCACGTGTCAGCCGAAAATTGCGTTTCCTTCCTGGACCCGCTGATTGAATCCTGGGATATCGACCTCCCGAGTTTTGGCTTAGAGATCGTGCCAAACCGAACACTGGTTTCAGGCCATTCCAAGAAATTTGAGTTCGTTGAAAGGGAATCTGACCAACCTCTCGAGGACGAGCCGGGGCTCAACGAGTTCCTACAGGATGCGTCACTCAGCCGTAATGCTAACGAGCGGGAAATCGAATTTCTAAGAAAGCTGAGATTCAAGGGAAAACGGCCTACCCCACTCTATTATTACCGGGAGCTGCAAAACCTCAGAGATCCGCTTCATTTCCGCACTGAATGACCTGCCTGACTCCGGCTGCGCCACTACACGGTTCACTGTGGATGGCGATCATGAATGAGCCGCCGCCGACTGCAGGCGGCCGCGAAGTCCATTGACTGCTGTGCGGTCGTATTCGCGGGTGCCACCGCAAGTACCGAAGGCTTCACGCAGCGGACTATCAGCTCATCACTCCTTCCGGCCGCTCGTTCTCGCGCGATCACTACCTGCGCAAGATTGAATCACGAGACCGCGCACGGCAGTGCCGAAGGCGCCGGCGAGTTCACGCGCCGCCTAAATAGATACCGGATCGATGAAGCCAGGCAACCGAACTTCGTTGTCGATAGCGAGTGTTCAAGTTGCCATCACCGCGGGCAGCAGCCGCTCGTATTCCTTCTTGACCACCGCATAGCATTCGCAGGAGCGCTTCTCGAGACCCGCGCGGTCGAGCGCCGTGATGTGGCCGCGCCGATATCGGATCAGACGATCCTTCTGCAGGTTGCCGGCCGCCTCGGTCACGCCTTCTCGGCGCACGCCCAGCATGTTGGCAATCAGCTCCTGGGTCATCACGAGTTCCTTGGAACGCAGACGGTCGAGGCTCAGCAGCAGCCAGCGGCACAGCTGCTGATCCAGCGAGTGGTGGCGATTGCACACCGCGGTCTGCGCCATCTGGGTGATGAGGGCCTGGGTGTAACGCAGCAGCAGGTGCATGACCGGCCCCGCCCGGTTGAACTCCTGCATCATCAGGCTGGACCTGAGCCGATAACCGTGACCGGCACTTTGCACGACCGCGCGGCTCGTCGTCGATTCGCCACCCATGAAGAGCGAAACGCCGACCACGCCCTCATGCCCGACGACAGCGATCTCGGCGGAGGCGCCGTCTTCCATGACGTACAGCAGCGAAACGATGGCCGTGGTCGGTAAGTACACGTGACTTAGCTTGCCGCCCGACTCGTACAGCACCTTGCCGAGCGGCATGTTGACCAGCTCGAGATGGGGCTGCCACCGTCCCCACTCGGCCTCGGGCAGCGCCGCGAGCAGGCGGTTTTGCCGGGGATCAGCAGCCTGGCTCAACGGCCGCCCCCGAAGGCTTGGGCCTGCGGGTCTGGCATTACGAGAAACCGCCAGCGGAGTCGACATTGTGAAACCAGTATAGAGCCGGGAACGCTCGCTTGAGTGCACTCGCGCACAGACGCTCGAATGCTGCGACGTGCAGCAGTCGACCGAGGCTGCCGATCGGATCCGGTCTGTGCGCCAACGTTCATAGTCATCCGCACACCGCCGGGTCGGGGTTTTGCGGCGATTTCGCATTGCGAGCTCGAGCCGCGCGGGGCATGAACGGAAGGCGGTGTGTGCGCTGCCGCACTGACGGCAGGGGGTCCTGCGCCTAACTTGCGAATTCAGTGTTCACCGGTCGCGCATGGCGGTTGCTGGCAGCTTGCCAGGCGGCTCCACATGCATTGAATCCAAGATGCTTCGACCCCAGTGATCCAACCGAGAGCGTGAATATGAGACAGGGACTGCGTAACGGATTTGTGGTGTTGGGTCTGGCGATCGGGTCGATCTCGTCAGCGCCCGCCCAGGTAAGCGTCGGCATCGGGCTGCCAGGGGTCTCGATCGGGATCAACCTGCCGGTCTACCCGGAACTCGTTGCGGTGCCTGGATACCCCGTCTACTACGCGCCGCGAGTGAACTCCAACTATTTCTTCTATGACGGCATGTACTGGGTCTACCAGTCGGACAACTGGTACGCGAGCTCCTGGTACAACGGACCGTGGGGGCTCGTCGTCCCCGAAGCCGTTCCGCTTTACGTGCTGCGCGTCCCGGTTCGCTACTACCGGCAACCTCCTCCGTATTTCCGCGGTTGGCATGCCGACGCGCCCCCGCACTGGGGTGACCACTGGGGAAATGAATGGAAGCAGCGTCGAGGCGATTGGGACCATTGGGATCGTCACTCCGCACCCCCCCGTGCGCCGCTGCCGACATACCAGCGGCAATACTCCGGTAATCGATATCCGCCTGCGGAGCAGCAGCCCGTACTTCAAGGTCAGAAGTACAAATACCAACCGCATGACCCCGTAGTACAGCAGCACTACCAGACGCAGCGGACTCAGGGTGCGCCCGCCCCTTCTCAGCGGGGCGCATCGACGGCCCAGCGCCAGGAACCGGCACAGAACAGTACGGCGCAGCACGAGCAACAGGCGACGAGACCTCCTGCGCAGAGCAAGTCCCAAGGCAAGGGATCGGGCCAGCAGTCCGGTCAAGCGCACGACAAGGAGGAAGGGAAAGGTGAGCAGCAAGGCGGCGAGCACAAGAAGTGAGACCTATGCTCAACCAAGTCAAAATGAGCGCTCGCACCGCGAACGCGGCGCACGGCACTCAGGCCACCGCTCCCGCCTTGAGCCTCAGTGCTGAGATGGCGGTTGCAGTGGAGCCCGTCAGCCCGGAGGTTGACGAGTCATACGTGACCCTGCCAGCGACCCGATTGCCGGTTGACGCGCGCGGCTTGGCTCTGGGAATGCTCACGACCTTCGCAATGGTGTTTGCCTTGTCGTGGGCGCAAGCCTTTCTGGTTCCGCTGCTGCTGGGCGTCATCATTGCCTACACCCTGAACCCTCTGGTCGTCTGGCTCGAACGAATCAGGATCCCGCGCGTTGTCGGCACCGTCATCGTGATGGCAAGCGTCGTCACTGCAGCGGTTCTATGCACGTATTCGTTGCGCGGTGAGATGCAGACCATCATCGAGCAACTGCCAGCAGCAGCGACCAAGTTCTCCACGGCGCTGGCTCGCATGCGCATCAGCCAGAACGACACCCTGCAGAAGATCCAGAGCGCCGCGACCGAAGTGGAAACCGCGACGGCGCGCGCGACCGGTGGCGCCTTGGCTCCGCGCCAGCCCGCCACCCACGTCATCGTGGACTTGCCCAAGTTCAGGCTCAGCGACTACCTGTGGGCGAGTTCGATGGGTGCGGTCGGAGCGATGGCACAGGCGGCGATGGTTGTCTTCCTGGTGTTCTTCCTGCTGCTCGGTGGCGATACCTTCAAGCGGAGGCTGGTGCGGGTGACGGGGCCGTCGCTGTCGAAAAGAAAGATCACGGTCCATATCCTCGACGACATCAACGGCTCGATCCAGAAATACATGCTGATGCTGCTGGCGACGAATCTGCTGGTCGTCCTGCTCAGCTGGATGGCATTCCGCGCCATCGGCCTCGAGAACGCCGGAGCGTGGGCCGTGGCGACCGGAATCTTCCACATCGTTCCCTATCTCGGGCCAGCGATTGCCGCCGTCGCCACCGCAATGGCCGCCTTCATGCAGTTCGACTCGTTTGCCGTGGCGCTGCTGGCGGGCGGCGCCGTGCTGGCGGTCGCTACCTTCGTCGGAACCTTTGTCACCACCTGGATGACCGGCCGAATTGCTCACATGAACTCGGCAGCCGTGTTTGTTTCGCTCCTGTTCTGGGGCTGGCTGTGGGGCATCTGGGGCATGCTGCTCAGCATTCCAATCATCGTCATCGTCAAGGTCGTGTCGCAGCACGTTGAACAGTTGCACCCCCTGGCCGAATTGCTGGGGGAATGACTCGAGTGCACGCCGGAAAGCCCATCGCTCGCGATATCGGCGGCGACCGCTGCCAGAACCCCATGCGGGTACGATTTCGCTGCCCCGATGAGCAGATCAAATACCGGCAAGACAGCGTGGATCATCCGCATTGGCGCCATGCAACGCCTTGCGGTGGTGATTGCCGTCGGTGTCGCCGCCTACATGGCGCAGCCGGATTCGATTTCGTGGCACACGCGCGCGGTGGTGAGCTGGGATCTCAGCGTGTTGATCTATCTTGGTCTGGCATGGTGGCTAATCGCCAGCACTGATGCCGCCATGACGCGCGACCACGCATTGGGCCAGGATCAGAGCGGCTTCGTCATCTTCCTGTTCGTCGTCGTTGCCGCCTTCGCCAGTGTCGTGGCGATCGGCTTTGTCGTCAGCACCATCCGGGAACTCGATCCCTGGTCCAAGGCGTGGCATCTCGCCCTGACTATCGGCGCCTTGATCTCTTCATGGCTGCTCATTCAGACCGTTTTTGCGTTTCACTACGCTCGCCGCTACTACGCGATCCTGCACCGGGAGCGCACGGCAACACCCGAGCTGCTGTTCCCGGGAGGCACGGAGCCCGACTATCTTGACTTTGCCTACTACTCGTTCGTGGTCGGAATGACCTCACAGGTTTCCGACGTCGCGGTGACAGCGCGACGAATGCGTAGGCTCACGCTGGTTCACAGCGTGCTGGCCTTCGTGTTCAACATCGCGGTGCTGGCTCTCAGCATCAATATCATCGCCAGCGTGATCTAGTCCCCTTGGCCGTCCGCCTGGGCTCGGGCAATCGACGAGGCACTTGGAAAACAGCTATTTCTTACTGTCGCCCTTGGCGGCGTCCTGAATGCTCTCGCCGGCCTTCTCGACCTGCTGTCCGACCTTCTCGACTGTTTGGTCGACAACCTTGCCTGCCTGCTCGGCCGGGCCTTCCTTCTTCTGGCAGCCAGAAAGCGCTCCAAGCATCACACCCATCATCAGGGCGATGCTGACGGTCCTGCCGAGCTTCATCATGTTTCTCTTCCCTTAGCCGATTGAAACGCGCGCAAGTTTGAATGCGCCGGACCCATAGGTCCGGCGCCTCGCGCGTCGATCACTTCTTGTCTTTGCTGACTTCGTGGCCGATGACGCCGCCGACAACGGCTCCGCCAACGGTTCCGACCGCACTGCCGCCCGTTAGGAGGGCTCCCCCGACCGCACCAGCACCCGCGCCTATCGCCGTGTTCTTGTCCTGCGTCGACATGCCCGCGCAGCCCGCCAATCCGACCAGCGCTACCGCAGTCACCGCACTGAGCGTCCATCTTTGCATCGTGTTCATTGCTTGCCTCTTTCGTTTGATTGAGTGTCCGTACTTGCCAGATCCGGAGTTTCTCAAGACTTGCCGAAGCGCGCCTTCGCGCGATCCAGGCAAACAGTCTTCGCCCCACCCGCATAGACATCGCACTTTTCAACGGCGACGTCGTACTGGGCATTGTTGGTGGCTGTCGCGGCTTCCTCGCGAGCGATCACAGCCTGCGAGTTCGCCTTGCTGAACGCGCTGGCGGACTTCTCGTTGGCCACAGCCTTCGCAGTCGCAGTCGTCAGTTGCGCCTTGGCGTCGGCCTTGGCGGCGGTCTCTACCGCTATCGCTTCCTTGATGCAGACATCTTTCGCGTTGCCAGCCAGGTCGTCGCATCGTTGCCGAGCCACTGCATGATCGGCTTCCGCCTTGACCACGCGTATCTCATTGCGAGACTTCAATGTGGGGCCATAGCTGGCATCGAGTTCCGCGCCGGCAACCTTGCCGCTGCCACTGGCTTCAACCTCACAGACGTCCCTTGCATTGCCGAACAGCGACGTGCAGGCAGCCTTGGCCGCCTTGCTCTCGGCGGCGATCCGGTCCTTGCCGGCCTGGTAGTCATCCTTAGGCACGCTCTGCGCCACTGCAACGCCAACGAACGCGAGACCCACCGCAAGCGCCAGCACTTTCAAATTGACTGTTTTCACTTTGATTCCTTGTTGTGGCAGGCATTGGAGTGATGCGCCGGCTAGCCAGGCCTAACTCTCACTTTTCATCACCAGGATCGCTCTGCATACAACTGTTGCGCTATGCGACGGTGCAGGATTCACACCCCTGCTGGCTCCGATTCGGTGAGCTTATGGAGGGCTCCGCGCCATGTCTGTCTGCTGGCGCGCTTAGGCCAGCCGGCCTCTGAGTCCTATGTGTGCTACCGCACCGACCACCACCGCGCCGGGTCGCTACTGTGATTTCCTGGATTGCATCGAACACGCATCCGCGAGGTGGTGTCTGCAATCGATCGAATGCCATCCTGTTGGCTATTGCGCCAACCCATGCATCAACCAAGGGAAACACCATGAATTGGGACGTCATTGAAGGGAACTGGAAACAGTTCAAAGGGCATGTGAAGGAGAAGTGGGGCAAGCTGACAGACGACAACCTCGACGCGATCGCCGGCAAGCGCGAACAGCTGGCGGGAAAGCTCCAGGAAACCTACGGGATCACCAAGGACCAAACCGAGGTGCAGCTCAAGGCGTTTGAAGAAGTTCACAAGGACTACCAGCCAACACCATCGGCGTAGTCCGGATCAAAGTGCCCGGCGATCTGCGGGCACGTGTGCGGCGTTTTCGTCGTACTTTGGCTCCCCGCAGCATTCCCCCGGCGGGGAGCCATCTTTTTGCTCCAACACTACCGTTCCACGCGGCGTCTCGCTGACAAGGCCCTGGTCGACTCCGACGATGCTCGGGCGACTCGACATATCGCCCTTGTTGCGAAACATGGCGAGGTCCGACCGCTGCAGAAGTTCGCTGTGGTCGCGTCCGTCGATCGGATAGACGGCCACCCCAATGCTGGTGGTCATCTGGATGGCAGTCCCGCCGATGACATACGGCATCGCCAGATGTGCGCGGATCTTTTCCGCGGCACTAAGCGCGCCCACGTCGTCCGCAACCTCCGCGAGCAGAATGACAAACTCGTCACCACCCTGGCGACTCGCCGTATCGCTAGCTCTTAGGCAGGCCAGCAGACGCACGGCGACCCGCCTGAGCAGCTCGTCACCGGTCGCATGCCCAAGCGCGTCATTGACGGCCTTGAAGCCGTCAAGGTCGAGATAGAGCAACGCGAGCTGCGTTCGCATCCGCGTCGCCTGCGCCACCGCCTGGTGAAAGCGATCAAGCAGCAAGAAGCGATTGGGAAGACCGGTGAGCGCATCGAAGTGAGCCCGCCGATGCGTCTCTGCGTGCGATCGCTCGAGCAGGCGCAGCTCCGCCCTCAGCAGTGACAGTTGCTTTTCAAGGACACACGTCCGCTGCCTTGCCGCGAACAGCTCACGCTCGCTTATGGCAAGTGTGCGACCAGGCGTCATCCGGCGACAGCGCTTGGCGCCCGCCTACTTGATCTGCATGTCGTTTTTGACGGACTTCACACCGCCGACATCCCGCGCCACGCTGACGGCCTTTGTCGCCGCGGCCTGCGAGCTGACGAAACCACTCAACTGCACAACGCCCTTGAACGTCTCGACATTGATCTCGGCGACCTTCAGGGTGGGTTCATTCAGGATGGCCGATTTCACCTTGCCGGTAATGACTGTGTCGTCCACGTACTCGCCCGTGCCTTCCTGCTTCGGCGTGGATGCACAAGCCACCACCGACACCAGTGCAACGGCCACGAACAGGGGTGAAAGGTACTTGCCAAGCTTGGTCATCGTCTTAGTCATTGTTCTTACTCCGGCTGTACTCAAAGTCAGTTGCTCCGAATGACCCGTAGTCTCGCGCAGCAGAGGGGCCGAACCGCGCCGTGGCGCAATTTCAGACGCACGCTACGCGCCGGGCGGGGCGCGGTCGGTACGGTGCCGCACATAGAGAATCGTTGGTGAATCGTGCGCTGGCGAACAAACAGGACCGAGGTTGGCGCCTACATTGATCAAGTTTCCCGCGGCTACCCTGCGGCCCACGAGTTTCCAGAGAATTGAGGACACGGATGTCAACCAACGGGCGAGCTGCGCCGCCGAACCGCCTTCTCGCGTCGCTGCCGCGTCGAGAATCAGCGCGGCTTCTCGCGGCCTGCGATGCCGTGGAGCTGGAGCTCGGGACCGTTCTGTACGAACCCGATTCGAAGCTTGCACACGTCTATTTCCCGACCGACAGCTTCATTTCGCTGATGATTCCGGTTGACGGCACATCCAATCTCGAAGTCGGACTGGTGGGCAACGAGGGCATGCTGGGAGCGTCGCTGATCCTGGGTGTGGACCGATCACCCCTGCGCGCACTGGTGCAAGGTGCCGGTCCCGCGTGGAGGATGGCTGCACGGACATTTGTGCGCGAATTTGGATTGAGTGCAGCACTGCGCAGATTGCTACATCGCTATCTGCAGGTGCACATTGGGCAACTGGCGCAAACCGCCGCCTGCACCCGCTTTCACCTGGTCGAAGAACGGCTGGCCCGCTGGCTGCTGATGACTCAGGACCGCGCGCACAACGACGATTTCCACGTGACGCACGAGTTTTTGGCCTACATGCTCGGCGTTCGCCGCGTCGGCGTCACCCGAGCCGCGAGCGCACTGCAAGAACGCAAGCTGATTCGCTACCACCGTGGTGAAGTCACTATCCTTAACCGCGTGGGGATGGAAGCTGCATCGTGCGGCTGTTACCGGGCCGATCGAGATCGTTATGCGAGCCTGCTTGCCGGCGTGTGACCGGGCGCTTCCAGGCTGCGGCGCAGATTCTCCGTCCGGTAGGTGACAACGCGCAGCGCGATGCGAGGCGCAAGGGCGCTAACCAGCGTCGACCTAATTACTTGTTCGGCGACTTTTCGAGCGCTCGGTCAACCGGGACGTCGAAGCTGAACACGATCTTGGCGCGCCTGCTTTCGGCGATGTCGACACTCTGTTGCTGTTTCTTCCCTTGGAGCGTGGCCTCTACGTTGTACTTTCCCGGGGCCAGGTCGACCAACAGGTAAGGCGCATCTAGCTGCGTGTCGAGGATCATTTTTCCCCGCGCATCCTGGATCTTGACGTGCGAATCGGCAAGATACGCGCCCGATTTTGCCGCCACGGTGATCGACAACGTGAAATCGCGAGCCATTGATTTCATTTGCTCGGATTCGTCAAGACCGATGCCACCGGCGATAAAGCGGCGGTCCTGTGCTGTGCGTCCCTCCTGAACCGACTGGGCAGCGGCATATGGCGTCGAGACCGTAAACGCGGCAGCAATACTCAGAATTAGCAATCTGCCTAGTAGGAATTTGTTCATGGTCACCTCTGTTGGCTCATGGAAGGGCAGCAGGTAGCGCTCTCGGTTCGCCTTCGCGCCATTGACGGGCCGGTCCGAGCCGTACGCAAGCGCGCGCCACGACTCCTATCAAGCAAATCTGGCAATCGAGCAGCGGCTCGAGTCGCCGCGGAAAGCGGTCGAGGCTACGGCCTTACTTCAACTGAGCGCGCAACTCTCCGCCCGGATTCGCGGCACTGTGCACGTTGAAGTAGAGGTCGCCGGCCTTGAACGCTTTCATCTGATCCGCGTCGAGTTTCGCTCCGCTGGGTGCCTTGTACACGTCACCGTCTTTAGTGAATGGGACGACTACCGGCCCGTTCTTGCCGGCTGCTCCGATGTGGATGTGCGCCGCCGTCCCTTGTATGCCCTTGGTCATGACACTTCCGGACACCGAGCCGTCATCGCCGACCGAGATCTTGCCTTCGCCACTCGCGGACGTGGTAACCGGCGGCACCTCGTTCGCGCCGGAAAGCTTGAGCGTCACATCGGCGCCGAATGCTGTACCACTGCCGAAAGTAACGATCGAGCCCATCGCGGCTGCAAACACTGATTTCCTGATTCGATTCATTCATTTCTCCTGGGAAGGTAAGTGGAGGGCCCGCTCAATTGGCGAAAGCCGTACCGGCATCGGTTCGTTAGGCGACAGGTCAGGGCGCGTGCCGCCATGCGCTGACAATGGTGCCGTCGGCAACCGGACAAGAACTACCAAGTTTCAATAAGTAGACGATGCCGGGCGTGATGTCTGTTCGCCAACGCACATACAAGTCGGCCTCGTGGCCACGGTGTGACGATTCCCTGCATGAGAAAGCTCATTGGGCGAAGGCGTCCAAGAATTCGCCAAAAGAGCTCCGATACGGCGCAAGGGCGCACCACGTCATGGGGTTCGATGACGCGAGCTTTCAGTCGCTCTATCACTTCACCACCGGAAGCCCTGTCGAGGACCCGCTCGCCTGGCGCACTTTGCCGCCAAAAGGCGACCAGGCGAAAAACGGACGCGTTTCCTGGGCCGAGAAGCCGACGTCAACGTATGCGTCAGCCGCTTACCGAGGTGCAGCCGAAGGCCAGTCGGCTGCACGCGATGCTAACCCGCGCCCATGTTCATGGAAGTTCTGTGCTCAAGGCTGAGGGGAACTCTTATGCAAAGATGATTCAGAAGTCACGGATCAGTCAACAACGGTTTCGCGAAACAGTACAACTTCCTTCTCAGTTCCCTTAGCCTTAAACATGGCCGTATCGGCATTTTTGAAAAGGGTGTCAGCCGTTTCTCCATCTGCGGGATAGATGGCAATACCGATACTGGCTCTTATGGAGAGAAACATCCCATCAAGCTCGCAGGCCTCGGCTATCCGACTAGCCATCTTCTTTGCAAGGCGAGCCACATCGGCGTCTTGCTTGACTTCCAACAATAGGCACACAAACTCGTCGCCTCCCCAGCGACTGACCGTGTCTTCGTCGCGGAGAAAAGACCGTAAGCGGTTTGCCATCATGACCAGCACCTTGTCTCCCAAACCATGACCATATGAGTCGTTAACGCTCTTGAATTTGTCGATGTCAATAAACAGGACGGCGAGCCCCCAACCATGCCGTTTTGCCTGTCTCAACCCCTGGTCGAGATCCTGTTCAAATGACACACGATTCGGAAGACCTGTGAGTGCATCCTGAAGCGAAGATCTTCGTGTTTCTTTCTCTTTGGCCTGGGATTTCGACAAATCGTCGCGCACTTCGGCCAGATCGGTCTTCGTGTCGGCGAGTTCGGTTTCGATGACTGCTCGTTCAGTCACCTCTTTGGCAAGTTCGATGTTTGCGTGATGCAAATCGTCTGCGGCCCCCGCCACTTTGTGCTCGACACCTTCGTTCTGAATGATCGCCGCTTCGATGGTCCGAACAGGGATATTGTCTTCTACCCCTTGCTGTAGAACTTCATTTATCGAGGTGAGTTCGGTTGCAGCGTGCCGGACGTGCTTTGTGATCTCTTTATTCTTGTCAAGCACACGTGTAAGCGAGACACTCTTGGCGGGCGTGGGTTTATTAGTATCTTTCGATTTTGATTTCATAAGTGTTCTCTATTGCATAGCGCGGGCTAACGATGGGGTTGCGGAGCGACTCAACGTGTTTTATCAAGATACATTTTCAATCTAACCGGAGCCGAGTTTCAATTCATCCAAAGTTAATGGCGCCGGCAGCAGGAGAAGAAGCGTCCACTCTTCGGGCATTTTCAGCGCGACCGAGTGTGTCCGCAAGTGGTGGATGGACTCCTAATGTGGGCGTGGGCCGTGCGGTCACTGGAGTTGCATTGACGCTCGTGCGCAGGAATCTTCTCGTCATCACTTGCGAACATGGCGGACGTGAAGTCCCGCAGGCCTATGCCGCGCTTTTCTCGGGCAGGGATGCTCTCCTGGACAGCCATCGCGGCTGGGACGCGGGAGCACTCGAACTGGGCCGTCAGATGGCCGACGCATTCGGTGCGCCGCGGCATTTCGCCACCACGACGCGGCTGCTGGTCGACCTGAACCGGTCGATCGGACATCGGCAACTGTTCTCGGAGGTCACGCGTCCACTGCCGCGAGCTCGCCGCCAGGACATCGTCGATCGCTACTACCGGCCGCATCGCCAGGCGGTCGAAGGTGAAATCGCACGTCACATTGCGGCCGGCCGGCGGGTGATCCACGTCGCGTCGCACAGCTTCACGCCGAAGTTCGACGACGTCCCGCGGCAAGCCGACGTGGCCTGGCTCTATGACCCGCGGCGTCCCGGCGAGGTGGCCTTCGCGCGAGCCTGGATGCTGGCGCTCGCGCAGCGGGCACCCGAGCTGCGTCTGCGACGAAACTATCCGTACCAGGGGCGCAGCGACGGACTCACGGCATCACTGCGCAAGCGCCATCCGGATGCGGCCTACGTCGGCATCGAACTCGAGGTCAATCAGCATTTTGTCGAACAGCGCGGCGCCCCTTGGCGCAGGCTGAGGGCGATGCTCGTCGACTCCCTCAAGAATGCCTTGCCGAGACGACGGATCGCTGAGGTCCCTGCATGGCGTCCAGCGCGATTGTGTTGCGACGCCTACCACTGCAGCGGCGGCAGTTCGTGGAAGACCTTGCGGGTGCCCTCGAGCCACTGCTGCGTCAGCGCGTCGAAGTAGACGTCGCCCTCCTCGAACCGGCGCCTCATCGTCACCTGCAGGCTGTCCCGCGCGTAGCACAGCAGGTCGATCGGCATGCCCACCGAGAGATTGCTGATCATCGTCGAGTCGTACGACACCAGCACGCACTTGGTGGCATCTTCCAACGTCGCGCTCGACGTCACCGCGAGGTCGAGGATCGGCTTGCCGTACTTGGCTTCACCGGTCTGCAGGAAGGGAGTATCGGTCCCGGCCTCGATGAAGTTGCCCTCGGCATACAGGCGGAACAGACGCATCTCTTCACCGGCGATCTGGCCGCCGAGAATGAACGACGCATTGAACTTGAGATCATTGGCTTCCAGGAACGGCCCGTCGCGGCGCTCGATGGCACGCATGGCGTCCGACACGAGGTTGGCCACGTCGAACATCGAGCTGACGCTCCAGATGTGCGGCGGCTCGGCAGCGGCACGCTGACGCAGGACGTTGATCACCGCCTGCGTGGCGGCCAAGCCCCCCGAGCTGAGCAGCACCAGCACCCGATCGCCGGCGCGCTCGAACACCGTCATCTTGCAGAACTTGGCGTAGTTGTCGACACCGGCATGCGTGCGCGAGTCGCTGGCGAGGATCAGGCCCTCTTCGAGCTTGACGCCGACACAGTAGGTCATGTGGCGCGCCTGCCCGACCGTCGCCCCACGCGATCGCTACGCACGCGCCGCATTCAGACCACCGCCACTTCGTCGGTCCAGACCTTGAACCGCTCCAGCGTATTCGGCCCGAAGGTGCTGGACAGCGCGACGTCGCAGGCGTCGCGGCCGCGCGCAATAAGGATGCGACCGATGCGCGGCGTGTTGTTGCGCGCATCGAAGGTGTACCAACGGTCACCCAGAAAGGCCTCGAACCAGCCGGCAAAGTCCATCGGCCCGTACGGCGGTTCGGTGCCCATGTCGCCCAGGTATCCGGTGCAGTAGCGGGCGGGAATGTTCATGCAGCGGCAGAACGCAATCGCCAGGTGGGCATAGTCGCGGCATACGCCACGCCCTTCCTGGTAGGCCTCCCAGGCGGTGCGCGTGTTGCGTGCGTGCGGATAGCCGAACTCGATGTGCCGGTGAACGAAGTCGCAGATCGCCTGCACCCGCGCCCACCCGGTCGGACCATTGCCGAAATGCTTCCACGCGATGTCGGATAGCAGTTCCGTCTCGCAGTAGCGGCTGCCCAGCAGAAATACCAGTGTGGATTCGGGCAGATGCTCGACCGGCGTCTGAGTCGCGGCCGCAGCCACGACATCGGGCAGACCGCTGTCGTTGACTACGGCATCGGTACTCAGCAGGAACCGCCCCGGCGGCGCAACAAGTCGGCTGCACCAGTTGCCGAAGAGATCCCGGTAGGCGGTGACAGGAACCGCCGGGTTCGTGACGAGATGGTCCGGGCGCACCAGGTCGGACGCCCGCGAATAGTGGATGCTCAGTGCGAGGACCATCGGCGTCGGGCCGCGACACTGATACTCCATCTCAAAGCCGACACGAATCTGCATGCTTTTCGTCGCCAAATTGAATCCGATCCGAGGTCCTGCTCGTCGCGGAGTCTGCCAGCTTGCGCATGTCGGCGCCCACCATCGCTGCGCTCACGCGTCGTGGCGAACGATGGGGCGCTGATTGCAGGCGCAAACCTCAGACGCGTGATTGCTCGCTGTAGGGCTTCGTCCCGTAGTAGGCGTGGATGCCCTTTTCCCAGGTCGCGTCGGCCATGTCGGGCCAATGGCTCTTGTCGAACCCTGGAGCACCTTGGAGTCGGGTCCTGTCGACGTCGAGCACGAAGCGCTTGTTTTCCGTGTCCAGCTGCAGAGCCTCCCACGGCACGGCAAAGAGTTTCTCGCCCATGCCAAGGAAACCACCGAACGACAACACGGCATAACTGATCCGTCCGGTACGCATGTTGAGCATGATCTCCTTGATGTCGCCTAGATCGTCCGAGTCCTTGTTGTAGACGTCATTGCCGACAAGCGTATCGGCGCCCATCAAGATGGGTCCTGGGCCGTGGCGTGCATCAGGGCCCGAACCGAAGTTCATCGTCCCCTTGTACATGCCCATTGGGTCACGTTGTTCGTAGTTCATTTGCATCTCCAGTCGAACGTAAATCGGGATTTGATCAAGGCAGCCTGCCGCCTTCGCGCGCCACATGCTCAAACTAGATGTGCAGCGTCGCACTGTCTGTTCGGCTGCGCACACAGCTATGACATCTGCGACACCACCTCGCTGATCCGTTCGCAATTCGCCGACTTGTGCCAAGCGAATCTCAGCCGGCTCCAGGTCATCCCCGGTAGAGCGCGAGCCGCTACTTCTGCTTCTCGACGACCACCCGACCCGCTGCATTCATGTAGACGCGGTACCGATTGCCGTCCTTGCACGAACAGGCGTAGTCGTTCTCGCCATTCACCTTGACGGCGACGACTTGTCCGCAGGGCAATCCCTGCAACGCGATCACCGACGTCATGTCCCTTTTCAGTGCCTCGTCGTCGGCAGCGAACGACGGCACGGCAAAGAATGCCGCCACGAGCAAGGACTGGGCAAGTACGGCTGTGCGATTGATCATGGGTTCTTCGGCGTTCAGCCTTCGAGAGTGGCAAATTTCTTCGGATCGGCGAGCAGGCCCCAGATCGCTTCGCGCGAGGACACGATCGCCGCGGCGAGCTTCTGGTCGGCGTCCTGCAGCAGCGAGAGCACTTTCATCAGTAGCAGGTCGTAAGAGCGGCGCAGTTGCGCCATGGTGACCTTTGTCTTGCCCTGGTAGTAATCGCGGAACTGTTGCAGCAGGTCGTCGACCTGGTTCTTGAGCGAGATCTTGGTGAAAACGCCGATGGCCTTGGTTTCCTTGAGTTGTTCCTTGAGCGCGTTCAGGTCCAGCGCAGGCGGTGCAATCGGCGCGGAGACTGCGGCCGTGGGTGGCGGTGCAGGCTTGGCTGCTGGCGACGTAGGCGCGGGAGTAACCGGCGGCTTTGTGACAGCGGCTGGAGGCTTCGCTCCGGGTGTGGCGGCCTTGCTTTCGGTCTCCAGCGCTGCCGCCGGTTCGGCGGGCACGGTCTGAGGTGTCGTTGACGCTGACGGCCTGGCTGGGTGCTGCGGTGTGGCCGGTTGCGTTGCGACCGCCTCGGGCCGCGACGCGACGGGCGCATCCGGCACCATCGCCGCACAGCCCGCGGCGAGGAGCAGCGGGAGAACGGCCACGTGGACCAGGTGCATCGAGGGTACGGGTATCAATGCGGCCTCGGCTGAATTTCCTGTCGCCCGCTATCGCAGCCTCGCGCGAGCTGCGGAGTGCGTTATGCGCTCCGCTCGTGCCTCCGCATCGGGCAAACGAGCTATTGCCTCTTGACTCCGAACACCAGGAGTGCGCCGCCGATCACGATGGCGCCCACACCCGCCCAGAGAGGGATGTTGACCGTCTGCCTTTCGGTTATCGACATCTCGATCGGTCCCAGCTTTCCGGAATGAGTTTCCTTCGTGTAGCTGAAACCGCCGTATGCCAGACCTAAGGCGCCGGCCACGATTAGGGCAATCGCCGCGATCTTGAGTGCGTTCATTTCGTCTCCTTCTGCCTCAGAAAACCCTGAATCCGGGCACGTGGCACGCGACTCGGAGCAATTCTGATACCGGATGCATGGGCCATGGGGCGCTCAGGCTGGCGCCCCCATGGCCTGCAACCATGTCAAGGTCCTCAAACCCGTCGACCCTGAATGACTTGAATCAGGAACACGATGAGCGCGACAGCCAGCAGGACGTGAATGAATCCACCCAGGGTGTACGAGCTGACAAGCCCCAGCACCCACAGGACGAGCAGTACAACGGCAATGGTCCACAGCATTTTGTTTCTCCTCTTTCCATGACATGGTGGCGTGAAAACGTGTCGGCCTCGCGCCGCGCCACCTCCAGGCTGCGCCCGGCCGGCGGATAAGTCGGTGCCGGCGAGGGATCAGCCCTCCACGCACAAATCAACTGCGCTTCTCTTCCTTCACGAACCACGCATCGGTCGCCTTGAGTTCCCAGTCGGCAATCTGCTTGTCAACTTCGTCCTTGGCGATGCCGTAGCGCTCCTGGATCTTTCCGGCGAGCTGTTCGCGACGGCCGGCGACGACATCGAGGTCGTCATCGGTCAACTTGCCCCATTGCGCCTTGGCCTTGCCGACGACTTGCTTCCAGTTGCCCTGAATGCGGTCCCAGTTCATATGACGCTCCTTCGGTAATAGATCACAAGCCACCGCGGGGGAGAGTCGCCAGCCCGGCCGTTTCCGGCAGCCCGTGACTTCCTTTCCGCTTTACTTGATTCAAGTTAGACGCAGTGCGCGACGCGGTCTGTGCGAAAGCGAACATAGTGAGATCATCGGTTGTCCCACATCAACGGAAGCTCCGGCCATTTGCAACGACAGTCCGGCGCCGACCGTGTCCCGGGGCCTGCCTCGGACGGACGCGCCAGGCCCGTACTTGCCGTACGCCCTCCGATCATGACGAAACGATTGGTGTTCCTGGTGCCGGGCTTCTTCGGCTTCAGCTCCGTCGGCGCGGTGAACTATTTCGAGGACGTGGAGCGTTCGCTCGGCTCTGCGCTCAGCCGGCGCGGCGTTGATGCACGCATCGTGCGGTGCGCGACGCAGCCGACCGCCTCGATCCCGCGGCGCGCCGATGTGCTGCGTCGTCAGGTCATCAGCAACGGCGGCCTCAGGGCGCGTGAGCTTGCACTTCGTCGGCCACTCGACCGGCGGCCTCGACGTGCGCATGCTGCTGACGCCGGGGGTGAAGATCGCACGAGGGTGACTCGGAGGAGCGCATCGCCCGCTTGACGAGGACGGCTATTTCCGTGGCCACACCGCACCATGGCACGCCACTGGCCAATCACTTCGTCACGCTCCAGGGTCAGACGCTGCTGCTGGTGCTGAGCGCGCTCGCGACATCAGGGGAAGGGCGCGGCGCAATTCTCGCCGCGGCCAAAGCCATCGCGCTGGTCGCGCGGCTCGACGACTGGGTGGGTCGCGCCGAGGGCCCGCTCGATCGCATCGCCGAAACCCTGCTGCGCAAGATCCGTTTCGACCGCCACGACCCGGCGTGGGAATACCTCGGCGAAATCGAGCGCGACCAGGGCGCAGTGCTGCAGCTCACCCCGGAGGGGATCGATCTGTTCGATGCCGCCGTTGCGGATAAGCCCGGGAATCGACTACGGCTGCGTCGTCGCCGGTGTTCCGAAACCACGCGAGGACTTCAAGCTGAAGGAACTCCTGGATCCGGAGTACGTCGTTCTGCGCGCGCTGTTCAGACTGCTGCACGCACTGACGGCGCGTGTCCATCCGCGTTATCCGTATCCGAAACTCGACAAAGGCGACACAAGGACTGCTCGATCGCGGGCTCGGCTTCAAGGCGACGTCGCAGATCAGCGACGGCATCGTGCCGACGCTGAGCCAACTGCACGGTCGAGTACTGCACGTCGCGCGCGCCGATCACCTTGATCTGGTCGGCCACTACACGCTGGCGGGCGGGGGTACGGCGGACTGGTTGCCGTCGGGCGCCGGCTTCACGCCCGAAGCATTCGAAGCCACCTGGGAGGCGGTCGCCGCAGCGATCGCGAAGCGCCGCCGCGCGGCGTGATCCGACCGACCGTATTCGAAAGAATGATTACGGCTAACGAGCAGGGCAATGTGCGCCATCGCACAGACTCGGGTCGCCGTAGTGAACAGAATGCCTTTCTGTCTTGCTCGCAGGGCGAGCGACATCAATTCAGGAGAACACTGTATGAACTTCCTAATCTGGCTGGTTGTCGGCGGCGTCATCGGTTGGCTCGCCAGCGCCTTCATGAAGACCGACGGTCAGCAGGGGATCATCCTGAACGTCGTGGTCGGGATCGTGGGTGCCATGCTCGCAGGTTGGTTCATCACACCGCTGGTGGGTGTAGGTACGATCAATCAGAGCAACTTCAGTTTGCCGTCGCTATTCGTTTCGTTCGTGGGCGCGGCCATCCTTCTCGCGATCGTGAACGTCGCGCGGCGCGGCAGCCTTCGCTAGGCGGTTCCAAGTGACCGATCTCGGCCTAAGTTAACCCACCCCATCCCTCTAGATCCATTCGATCCTCTGAACGCGTTGCGACGGGGTGGCCGTTCGCGCAATCCCCTCGGCGCCAGGTAGTGTTCCGCCGGTCAGCAGCGATGCCTATTCGGCGCCTACGCCTTGTGTAGATCCTGGTGCTTGAGCGGCAGCGAGCGGATACGCTTGCCCGTCGCTCGAAACACCGCGTTGCACACGGCGGGCGCGAGCGGAAGGATCGCAGGCTCGCCGTGACCACCCCAGAACCCGCCAGTGGGGACGAGCACGGTCTCGACCTTCGGCATCTCGGCGATGGTCGGCAATGGAAAGTCGTGGAAGTTCGATTCCGCGATGCGTCCGTCCCTGACGTTGTTCTCCTGGTACAGGATCGCACCTAGGCCGAACACCACGTTGCTCTCGGCCTGAGCGCGGCAGGTATCGGGGTTCACGACATGGCCCGAGTCGATGGCCACGACAACACGGTGGACCTTGACCTCGCCCTTCGCATTGACGGAAACCTCGGCGACCTCGGCGGCGAAGCTGCCGAAGCCATTTGCGACAGCCACGCCCCTGTGCACGCCCGGTCGGCAAGACGCGTGCCCCAGCCGGCTGCCTTGGCGACGGCTTCGAGCACGAGCCGGTTCTTGTCTCCGTCCTTCAGCATTCCAAGTCGATACTCCACCGGATCCTTGCCGGCGAGAACCGCCAGTTCATCGATGAAGGACTCGCGATAGAACGGATTCTGTTGCCCCGGCGCGCGCCAGTAGCCCACCGGGACATGGCCGTTGCGCATCGCATAGTCGACCCGCTGGTGCGGCACCACATAGGGCATGTCGTTGAACGCACGCACCGCCGAGTTGTCGATGCCGTCCGACAGCGTCGCCTGTGGCGACAGGGTGCGGACGATCGATGGACACGCAATCGTCGTGTGCAATGCCACGAGCCGGCCCTGCGCATCGAGACCCGCTTTCATCTGAACGATGCTGGCGGGGCGGTAGAAGCCATGCTGCATGTCCTCCTCGCGCGACCACATCATCTTGACCGGCACGCCCGGCATTGCCTTGGCGATCGCCACACCCTGGCGCACGAAATCCTGGGGACCGCCACGACGGCCGAAACCGCCGCCCAGCATCGTCTTGTGCACTTCCACCATCTCGGGCGGCAAGCCCGCCGTCGCCGCCGCTGTAGCCAACGACGCCTCACCGTCCTGTGTGGAGGTCCACACCTCGAGGAACCCGTCCGACTTGAACCATGCAGTGCAGGTCTGGGGCTCCATCGTGGCGTGGTTGAGATACGGCGATCGGTACTCGGACTCAACTACCTTCGCCGCGCTGGCCAGTGCGGTCTGCACGTTTCCGGTATCGCGAGCGCGTGGAAGATTCGTGTCCGTCAGTCCCTGACGCAGCATCGCTTCGATGGTCTCGTTGCTCGCCTTGCCGTTGGCGCCCACGTCCCATTGAATCTTCAGCTTCTTCAGGGCCTCGTTCGCACGCCACCAGCTGTCTGCGATGACGGCGACGAAGGACTCCTCGCGCACGATCTTCTTCACGCCGCGCGTCTTCTCGGCGTCACGCGGATCGACGCTGGCGACCTTGCCGCCGAAGACCGGACATTGCGCGATCGAGGCGTGCAGCATCGCCGGCAGTGCAACGTCGACCGCGAAGACCGGCTTGCCCGTGACTTTGTCCGGAATGTCGAGCCGATGCACCGGCTTGCCGGCGATCTTCCAGTCCTTTGGATCGCGCAACTTCACGTCGCGCGGAGGCGTCAGCCTGGCCGCCGCGACGGCGACCTCGCCGTAGCGGACCTTTCTCGCCGTCGGGAGATGTGAGATGACGCCGCGGTCGGCCGTGCACTCGGAAGCGGGGACCTTCCATTGCGCCGCCGCGGCCGAGACCAGCATCTCGCGCGCGCTGGCACCTGCCTTGCGCACGTAGTCCTGCGATGAGCGCACACCCTGGCTGCCGCCCGTGGACATCGATCCCCAGATGCGGTTGCGCCGCACGTTCTCGTTGGGCGAGGCGAACTCGGTGCTGACCTGGGCCCAGTCACAGTCGAGTTCCTCGGCGACCAGTTGCGCGAGCGCTGTCAGCGTGCCCTGGCCCATCTCGGAGCGGGCGATGCGGATGACGACCTTGTCATCCGGGTAGATCAGGATCCACGCATTCACTTCAGTCGCGGCCACGCCTGCCGCCGCGGCGGACGCGAGCGGAAAACAGAACTCGAGCGCGAAGCCTCCACCGAGTGCCGCTGAGGCTTTAAGGAAGGCGCGCCGGGACGCTGCGATCGTCATGCGGCTCTCCTCATGACTTCGTGCCGGCAGACGCGGCCGGGCTCGCTGCGAGGGCGTGAATCGCCTTCCTGACTCGGCCGTAGGTCCCGCACCGGCACAAGTTGGTCATCGTCGCGTCGATATCCGCGTCGGTCGGATTCGGCTTCTTCGCCAGCAAGGCGGCGGCGGACATGATCATTCCCGTTTGGCAGTAGCCGCACTGGGGAACTTCATGCTCGATCCACGCCTTCTGGACCGGATGCAGGGCGTCGGCGGCCAGTCCCTCGATCGTCACGATCTTCTTGCCCGCCACCGAAGACACGGGCAGCGTGCAGGAGCGCGCAGGTTCGCCATTGACATGGACGGTGCAGGCCCCGCAGATTGCCATCCCACATCCGTACTTCGTGCCCGCCAGCCCGAGATGGTCGCGAAGGACCCACAGCAGCGGCATTTCGGGTTCGACGTCGACGGTCAGGCGGCGACCGTTGACGGTGAGTTCGAGCATCTGCGTTCCCTTTCAAGTCGACCTATGCCCGGCCGTATTTTGCTCGTCCGCGCATCGGGCTGCATTCACGCGCTGAGCGCCAGTGGCGCGTTCCCTTGGTGCCGTATGGCCTTGCGTTCAAACGTCTCTGCAAACGCGCAAGGGCAACAAGCAGGGCGCCCTATGTCTGATCCCGCGAAGCTCGGTCGGTCCGAGCTGTCGCCCCGGCGGGATGACGGCTCACCGTCATGCCTGCATCGCCAAGCTTGACGGAGAACGATGCACCTTCCGCGCTCAAGAAGTGTCGAAGCTCGCTCTCGATGCGCCTTGCGATTGCCTGACTGCTCTCGGGAACCAAGACCCCCGCCGAGGGTTTCCGATGGAGTCGATGCCCCAGCACCGAGCGCGCTATTCCTATGCCCACGGCCAGCGCAATTGCGATTAGCGCCAATGCAGGCACGTAGTCAGAGGCAAGGCTTTCAAAATATGAGGGGGGTTCAGGAGGGGGAGGAGGGGCTGGCTTAGGTGGGACCTTAGGTTCGACGGGGATCGAAGGGGTGACGGTGGGGTCACTCGGTGTTGGCAACGGGGAAGACACGACTGGCGGGTTCGGCGAACTGCTGTTAGGCGCCTCCAGTTCAAAATACCAAGTCAGACACACCGACACGGCCAACACCGCCGCGAACACGGATCCCAGGATGAATCTTGGACCACGGTGCCTTGGCATTGCGGCTTGCAAAGGAGGAGCCCTTGTCTCTTCCGGTGCTGCACTGTGAGCGGGGCCCACAGCGTCGCGGAAGTCGATGTACTGATACTGCGATAGCCATTGCGGAAGTGTCGTCGCATCCAACAGTAAGGGAAGCACGTCTTTGCCGCTCTCAATGGCCGCGCTGACTTCCTTCCCGACCTCGGCCGAAGCATGCGAGTGACAGCACCAAAAGACGATGACAACGTTCACATTCGAGATGGCCGCTTCAAGTTCCTCACGCCACTCTTTTCCAGGGCGTATCGAGTCGGAATCGAGGTAGACGAAACTTCTACTCGCGCGCAGCAACCGAACAATCGGCGCTACCAAAGCACCGTCAGCGTGGCTGTACGAAATGAAGATCTTGGCGGCCGGGTCCGTCGCCGCCAACGTATGGGAGTCCACTCTGACCTCATCTTGGGAAGGACTCTGTCGACGGACGATACTTCTGCGTGTTGGGAGGCGCAACACGATCGATAGAGGAACGGTGAGGCAACCGCGATGCTGCAAACCGCCCCCGCTGAAGTAAGACTCTATGCGCGGGTTGAATCCCCTTGGTGATCTGACTTTCTGGGCCGGACAGCCTCTTTCACGCCAGCGGAAGCAGAGCGGCATGACAAGAGTGGCGCCAGAGGCAGTCGCGATCTCTTTTTGATTGGGCGGGCGGCATGTCCCAAAGTGGCGGGCCACGGCGTTGCGAGCGGAAACCACAGATGCGGTCTGGGCACGCCGCAGATTGCGCCCTAGACTGAATTCAAAGCGCGCAAGCCACCTCGACTTTCCGGGAGCGAGCCGAATGGCAGATCAAAGGAACCAGGGCACCAATGACTCGGACCGTCCGGCCGATGGCGCTGACTGGGTCGAGGCCGCGAGCGAATCCTTCGAACATTGGCGCACAGCCAGGGACATGAAGGCGCTCTCGAGGTCGGCCGCCATCCTGAACGGAGCGTCGCAACGGATGATCATGGATCCCGAGCGCACGCAGTTGGCGGCCGAGATCGGCGAGGCCCTACTTGGCGTGAGCGTCAATCAGGGGCGACCGGACGTGCTCGATTTCGCGATCGGCCTGCTGAAACGTGAATTGTCGTTTATCGATAGCACGTTGGATCTGTCGGGGACAGCCCTGGTGGCAGGCCGTCTTGCGATGTTACTGACGGAGCGGTTTTATCTGTCCGGAGGGCTTGAGGATCTGGCGGCCGCACTGGATCTGTATGGCAGCAACGCGGAGTACATCGAGGCTTTTGCGGTCGCATTCGACGATCGCGATCGGGCCCTGTTCTGGTGGGGCTTCGGCAAGGCCCATCAACACAAAGCCACGGTCGCCAAACAACGCGCCGAACTCGTTGCCGCTGCAGATTGCCTGGGCAAGGCCGCGGCGGCGCTGGATGCAGGATCGGCGTTCGGTCGTCAGATCCGTGGAGATCTTGCCATCGCTCAACTGGAACTACTCCAAGCGGACGGCGTCGCTAAGAACCCCAGCCGCGAGTACCGCGACCGTCTCGAACAGACCATCGACACCTTGCGTGGCCTGGCCGACAGTGCCTTGAATGCGATTGATCGAGGCCGGTGGCTGCAGAACCTGGCCATTGTCCTGCGCCAGCGCTCCGAACTCTGGCCCGCTCAGGATCCACGGCGTCAAGCGGACCTGCGTGAGGCGCTGGCGGCGACTGAAGAGGGATTAAAGGCACACGACAAGAGCGTCAAGAACCAATGAGCGAGTGGGACAAGGTCCCCTTGCTCATCAACCGGGCAGAGTTTCTCCGCCTGCTCGCCGGAAATCGTATCGACGCGGCCGTCGAGGAGGCGCACATCGCGGCGGTCGACGCAGCACGCCGCACGGGTCATGTCGAGCTGCTGTCTGTCGCCGCGAACTGGCAGCGGCTGCTCTGTAATGCCGGGCGCTGGCGTGATGCCGCGGCAGCGGGTGACACCGCCCTCTCCAGCCTCGAAAACCTGGTCGAAAGCCAGCCGCATCAGCACTACAAACAGGTGTACCTGCGGAGTGGAGCCGGGCTCGCCGCAGCGACCGCCGTCGCCCACGTGCGCGCCGGCGACGCCGATAGGGCCGTCCCGACTCTGGAACGGGCGCTTGCCGTGGTGTGGCGGCAACGGTACGTCGGTCCGCGCAAGGTTGCGACTCGGCTGATCGCTGCCGGGGCGCCGGAGTTGGCGCAGCGGTATCTCTCCCTCGTTGCCGACGCGCGAGCGGTCGATGCAGCCGATACCGCGTTACGAGCGGCCGAGGAACAGCTGGCGGAACTGCAACTGGAAATCGACCGGGTTCTAGGCTCGGAGGGATCCGCCGCGGTGAAGGCGAACGCTCTGGAAGCACAGCCGGGCGTGCTGTCCCTGCACCTGCTCACTTCAGCGAGTGGCTCGGTCGCCCTGCTGCGTGACCCGCGGGGCCACGTCCGCTCGATCGATCTGCCCAACGCCCCGCCTGATGCGTTGTACCGCATGGCCGCCCGCTTTCGCGCAGAGGTCGTGTCCGAAGAGGCGGTGGGCGGCTTGGCCTACTCAGCGGCCAGCGAGATCGTCTCGTGGCTGGAAGAAGCAGTGCTGCGCCCGATAGAGGCCCCGCTCGCCGACTTGCTTGGCGGTTACCGCGGCGGAGCGCGGGCGGCGCTGACAGCCTCTCGGCTGCTCGCCAGACGTTGATCGTCGTCGCCACTGGGCCCTTCGCCGGACTGCCGCTGCACGCCGCCAGACGGATCGATGGGCGCCCGGCCGCGACGCTCGGGCTTTCTTATGCGCCCGCGCTGGCCGCACTCGACAGCGACACTCCTCGTCTGGGTTTGGCAACAGACGTGCTGGTGGTGGCGGAGCCGGCGAGTGCGACAGAGGAGCCGCTGGAGGGGGCCCTCCAGGAGCGCCGAGCGCTTGCGAAGACGTGGCCGGATGCCGTCGTGCTGGCGGGACCTTCGGCGACGCGGTCGGCCGTTCGCGCTGCGCTCCCGCCTGCTGCGCTGATTCACTTCGCCTGCCATGGCTTGAGCGATGACACTGAGCCGCTGCGCAGCGCCGTCGCGCTCGCCGATGGCGACTTCACCATGCGTGATGTGCTGTCGTCGCCGCTGCGGCGAGGCTGCACGGTGGTGCTGTCGGCGTGCCAGACCGCCGTCAGCGACCCCTCTGTTCCGGACGAGGCCATGAGCCTCGCGGGCGGCTTCCTGGCCGCCGGGGCGGGGACGGTCGTCGCCTCGCTGTGGCCGGTTCCAGACTATCCCACGGCAGCGCTCATGGGCGCTTTCCATGAGGAGCTGCGCGCCGGCTGGCCGCCGGCGCACGCGTTGGGTGCCGCGCAAAGCGCGATGGCCGCCGGGCTGCTGACCGACACTGCCGGTGAAGACTGGCGCAGTCCTTACTTCTGGGCCGGATTCGTCGCGCTCGGTGCGGGCTTTGCCGACTCATCTAGTGAGGCCCCAGTTCTGCGCGCCGGCCGGTGACACAGGCCCCGCCCGAACGCGCCCTACGCCGCGATCTGGGCCGTTACGTCGCCGTAGAACAGGTACGAATAGAAGGTTGGCGAGGTCGCGCCGTGCGCCTCGCGCACCGCACGCAATGCGGCTCCGATCGGCTGGTGCTGCTTGATGATGCGGTCGAGCAGTTCGGCCGCGACCACGCCGGCATCTTCATCGTCGACTGACCACAGTGGCGCGATGAAGCCTCCAAATTGCCGACCGAGAAATGCATCGGCCCAACCGCCAACTTCTCCGAACACGGCGCCCGCGGCTCCCACTTCGCACGCGTTGAAGAACACCAGCGTGCGGCAGGCGCGGCCGAGCCTGACTTCCGGGCGCTCGACCTCGGATGCTGCCAGGTCGCCGTCCTCCAGCTTGATGTTGGAGTGGATTGCCGCCTCGGGCGCGAATTTGCCGTGACCGGCGAAGTGCAGGATGGCGATGGGCTCGGGCGGCGGCGCGGTCTCCAGCAGCTTGAGCACAGCCTCGCGTGTGCCATCCTCCTTGCGCGCGGCGAAGTCGGCGACCAGTTTGTCCGATTCCGTCTGCGCGCGCTGAAGGGCGCGGCTTGCGCTCGAATATTTCGGCGCGATCGTATAGATGCGTCCGGCCGGCAAGTCGTTGCGCATGTTGCCGTCATAGCGCTTGAGCCAGCGCGCCACCGCGTGCTTGAGCGCGAGCGGTGGATGGATCTCGCTCTCATCTTCGCGCACCGGCCGCATCAGCTCCCAGGGCATGTGCGGCTCGTCCGAAATGAACTGGATCGCGAGCGGCCGCCGGTAGTGGTCCCACAGTGCCCAGTAGACGGAGCGAAACATCGGTGGTGCAAGCGTCCACAGGCGTGAGCCGAAGCCGTCTATGCGCTGGGTGTGCTGGCCCCGTTCGAGGACGGCGAAGTCCTTGAACAGCGCGGTGGCCTCGGCTGCGGGATCCTGGTCGAGTTCGATGTCCTCTTCCAGCTTTGCCGGCAGCCCGTCGAAGCGCGGGGTCACGACCAGCCAGCGCAAACGACCGGCCTTGTCCTTGTCGATCTTCGAGATGTGGACGGTGACATCGGGCTGTGCCGCTCTCGGTTCGACAGCCACGATCCCGCTGCTGATCGCGGGTGCAATTGCTCCGTGTGCCACCGAATCCGACGTCGAACATGCGCTGCGCCGAGCCGCAATAGCGTGTGCCGAGCAGAAACGTCGCCGTCACGGTGATCGAGCCACGCGGCGTCGCGTCTCGCACCTTGGCCTTGAACGTCGCGGGTATGGAGACCGCATTGCGCCGAATGGTGACCGTCGACTGCGGAGATGCGATGTCGAGCGCCGCGCATTGCAGGATCACGGTCAGGTCGAGTGAAGCCCAGTCGCTGGCGAGCGTGCCGACGCTGACTGGGCCGCCCTGCGTGTGCGCCACCGCCTCGCGCAGCAGATCGACGGTCACATTGGCTTCCACCCCTGGCAGCAGCGGACGGTCGACCTCGATGGATGGATGTCGGATCGGTGTCGTGCCTTCGTCGTCTACAGGAGCTTCGGCAACTGGAGGCGCGGCCATCTCGAGCGACCGTAGCGACCGCTCAGCGCCACCGTTCTTCGTGCGCACGCGTCCCCTGCGTACGCGCTGTGGCCCCTTCGGCGCTGCCGCCGCTGCCGCGGCCGGCACCATCGTCCCGACGGCCGTGGGCGTGTCGTGAGCGTCGATCTCGACGTACCGGTCGATGCTCGGCGCCTGTGCCTGGGGCCGCCAATCCCGCGCGATCGGCGGCGGCGCCGCACGGTTGTTGGTCTTCGTGCTGCCGTGCTCCTCATGGAGGCCAAGTACGTCGTCGAGGGGGGCGCTCATGTCGACTGTGCCACTGCTCAGCGCCTGGCGCAGCGGTGGCCACCACAAAAGCTCCTGAGGGAAGAACGCGTACAGGTGCGCGCCATGGTGGCGACGAATCACGATCCACGTCACGGTGGCCGATCTGATCTGCTTCAGCGCGTCGCCCAGCGGCAGCGCGCCGTCCATCAGGATGAAATCCGTCGACCAGGCGACCTGTCCGATGACCTGCATACTCATCGGGCCATCTCATTGTTTGCCCGCAGGGACGTGCCTGGCGGACGTCCCACCCAACTCATGGAGCGACGACCACCGCCAGGTCCGTGACCGAAGTCGCGCCCGGCGCATCGATCTGCACGCGCCAGGTGCCGGGCGCGATATCGAGTTCGACCGACTGCCAGCCCGGCTCGCGCGCTCGCTGCAGTGGCTCGCTCAGAGTTTCGCCGGTCGCAGTGTTGGTCAGATGCGCGGTGACGACCGGGTTGCCTTCGCTGGCGCGCGCTCGCACGACGAGCGGGTCGCCGGGCAATACGACGTCATCCAGATCCAGCGTCAAGGCGGTGGGCAGCTCAGCGCGGAAGCGCGACAGATCGATGTCGGGCCGGGTCAGCACACCCTTGACATTGGCCAGCGGCCCGTCGGCGTTCTGCAGCGAGCCGTGCATCTCGGCCGCATAGACCTCGCGCAGCGCGTCCGACAGTTCCAGCGGTGTGGCCGACACGCGCGGCACCGTGCCGTCGCCACCCATGTCCTTGCCTTCATAGCTGCGCAGCAGCTCGACCTTGCCGCCGCGCGCGCTGGCCGACTGATACGTGGGCTGCTCGATGCCGACCACCGGCACCAGCCGGTAGCCGCGCTCCCGGTACGCGGCATCGCGCGCGTTGGCGGTCTGCGCATCCTCGATTTCGTTGTGGAACTTGCGCGCCGCAGCTGCCCAGTCGGGCCGCACCGCCGGCAGCGCGCCGGCTTCGGCCGCTGCCGCCACCCGCGCCAGAGCTCCCACGCCGGTGTCGATGCACGGATACGTCGGCAGCAACTGGTAAACCGACGGCATGGAGCGCAGCAGCGGCGACAGGTCGAGACCGAGCGGGCCGATGCCTTTCTTCATCCCGTGCACGAGGAAGTCCACCGCATTGACTGAACCACGATGCGGCGTGCCCAGCGTGATCAATGTGCGCGTGTGCTGCCAGCCACCGAGGCATTCGAGGAAGTAGCGCGACACCAACCCGCCCATCGAGTGCCCGATCAACACGAGCCTGGCGTCGGCCGCACCCGACGTCGTACGCCATTGCTTGAGCCAGGCGAGCGCTTGCTGCTCAAGTCGCTTGGCGTTGACGCGATTGTCAAGCCGCCAGTCGTACGGGAACGGAAAATAGTTCTGTCCCGGCACGAGCCCGAGTTGTGCGACCAGGTACTGTTCGATCCGCGTGTAGCCGTCGATCTTGATCAGGCCAGGAATGATCGTGATGTCGGGCACCAGCCGCGGTGCGGTCACTCCGCCCGGATCGCCGCCGGGATCGAGCTCGAGGTCCGTGATCGCGCCGCCGAGCGAACTGATCGCGCGCCAGATGGCGCCACCCGACGGACTCCAAACTTCCTTGCCCTTCGAATTGGCCAGTACGCTGCCGGTTATGCCCGGCAACAGCACGACGACATCGCGCACGCTCATGTTGGTCTCCGCCGGTGTCACTTAACCGCACCACCCGCTTCGCATGTTACTTCCACTGCTGCGTGATCGACGGCGTTCTCACCCGGCGGGAGGACGGGCAGGTCCACGTCGCTGACGCCGCGCTGACTCCAAGTTGACCTTGCCTCGAACTGACGATGACCGACCCTACCCGATTGCGCCAAGTGACCTTGAGCACAGATACATCAAGAGGGCGGACTTTGTCATTCCGCACAGCACCTCTCCTTGGCGCACCCGAGCCATCGCCTCCGCTACTGTCAGGAAGCAGATGGCTTCGATTCGCTCGTTCCGGTCAGCCGGCGCTGTGGAAGGCACGTGCCTCCTAACGGAGAGCAGAAAGACGGGAATGCTCGATGCGTAATAGGTCGTGTTCGAATTGTGCCAACCGATGAGAACTGGCTCCCCCGCTTCGATACCCAGTTCTTCCTCGGCCTCTCGCTTTGCCGCATCGATCGGGACCTCGCCGGGCTCGGCAAACCCCCTCGGCAGTTCAAGCGACATCCGACCATAGGTTTCGAAATCGACCGGGGGGTTTGTCAAGGCCACATCGGTGTCGCGCACAACGACGCGATAATTCTGTACGAACCCGATTCGACCCTGTTCGTCGGTCGCGACAATGATCGCGCCCGGTGGCTCGGCCCAGAGCGGTTGATCGTACAAGGGCGTGCCATCGGGAGAGCAAACCACCGCATGCCAGATGGCACCCAATCGGTCATGCGCCAGCGGCTCGTCACTACTAGCAAAGTGCCACTCGACGCGAAAGCCGGGATGGCTTTCGACTATTTCGCTGTACCGCCTCAAATGCCTTGGTTTCTCGCGCATGCGGATCTCACAGGTAGAGTGCGAGCGCGCAACGCTCGATGCGCTCTTGCTCGTTCACTTCGAGCGTTTGGCTCCGATAGAACTTCTGCAATTCCTCCACGCAGCTGAATGGCGTGTGCTGCACCTGAGCAGCGAGTGCAGCACGCAGCAGGGCTCGCGAAGCTGATGCGATGCAATCATCGCGTACCGACCATAACGTCACTCCGAGCGCGCCGGCGCCGGCCGCAATGAAGGCACGCACAAAGCCGGAGACTTCGCCGCCACCGGAGTTCGCTCCGGACCCCGACACACAGGCGCTCAAGATGGCGAGCTTGTTGTGCGGAAGATGTAGTCTGCGAACGATGTCGTACCAGTACAGACGCTCCTCCTCGTCGAGCATGAGGTAGGGTCCGACATCTTCGTTGAGTTGGTCTCCATGCCCAGAGTAGACGAAGAACTCCGGGCGAAGCCGCGAAACGATCTCCAGATCGTCTCTAGTGATTCGGCCCGAGCGCGGCAAATACCGTTGGGCCGCTCGAACACTGTCGGGGACTTTACCAGCCAGCCAAAGGTGATCGGAGGGCCAGGGCAGATCGCCTATCTCCTCGCCCGAAACGGGTTCGTAGTCCTTCTGATCCGACAGCACGACGGCGCACAAGTCGTCAGTGCTTTCGACGAACTGTCTGCCCAGAGTCCATCGCCCGCGAGACACGAAAGCCGTGACGCTTACCGAATAGCAGGTGGGAACCAGGGCGCATAAGGGCTGGCCCTCGAACGCCGCCGCAGACGCGACATGCAGCGGTACCGAGAAGAGACTGTCCGTAGGGATCAAGGTCAGCATCTCGGGCCAAGCCCCCGAGTCGAGGACATGCGGTAGTACAGGCTCAACGATGGACTTCCACAATTCACGACAGAAGATTTCGTCCGGGACGTCGCTCGGTATCCGATCGTCCTCGGCGAGCGCTTGGTTTGCTTGGTCTCGTCGCGATTCAGCCTCGATACGAAGCTGGCTCACGGCGGCCATCGAGAAATGGGGGTGCTGGTCCTGCGTAACCAGGACAACGCGCTGGCCGCGAAAGACGAGCGCGCCGAGGCGCGGCACCTTGCGGGAGCCAACCGGAGCCTTCTCCTGACCGTAGCCGAAGAAACGGACGACGCAGGTGTTCGGAAAGTTGGCCGCCAGCCGCGCAAGCGCCAAGCCGATCTCCTCGTCGTGTTCGGCCACTTCTAGCGGGTGCTCCTCAGCCCACTGCGCGAATTCACTGACACGCTGCTCGCCGATCGGATCAGATCCGTGCGTGTTCTCGTTCAAACTGGATCGGCGCGCCGAGCGGTACCCTCCAGGGTCAAGCGCTGCCGCCACTGGCGATGCTGGCACCGGTTCGCGCTCGATCGGGGCAAACCAACTGCCGCGAGATTCATCGACCGTCTTGCGCTGACGCCGCTCGCTTTGGGACGCCGTGTTCAGCAAGTCCAGGATCTCGCGCGCTGAGCATTCCTCGACGAGGGAAATCAGCTCCAGGTGCTTCGGTTGCTCGTTTCCGGTGAGTTCTGCAATCCGGTCGAGGTATTTGGGTCGCACCAGTCTTGAAAAAGCTGCCTTGTATTGCGACACCGTGACGATCTTGCGTTGCGATCGAAGGGCACCCAGCTCTTGACTTTTCAAGGTTTCCGCAAGCTCGTTCCTATCCGACTCGGCGATGCCCAGATGGGCGAGCGTCGCACGAAAATCCCGGTTCGACTCGATCGCGTAGGGATTCTTGGCGTCTGGCCGCAGTGCCTGCGCACCCGTGAGTTGCGCCCGTCCTGCAAACATGTCCCGGAAAGCGTTGACCGTAAAGAATTCGAAGTCCGCGTCCAGCCCGAACTCGCCGCCCGGCTGTTGCCTGGTATCGGCGATTTCGGCAAAAAGCGCGTCGAAGTTCTCATGCGCCACCTCGAGACCGTCCGGCCTGACCATGCCGACTAGTTTCGCGCGTTGCTGCTCCAGGATGCGCCGGCCGCGTTTCCAGCGCATGGTTTTCAGCTCGGCGTCGACGCGATTCAGTGCGCCCTCGAAATTCTTTCGTGCCTGCTCGACAAGGATCTGGTGCAGTACTGCCTGACTGAGCCTGTAGTCGTCGCCCAGTGCCCGGCAAATCTGCTCCGAGCGAACCGATAGGCGCAGGCTCTCGTCGACCGAGCCTCCCTCTCGATTCAACGCCCAGGAGTAGTTGTGCAGGATGCTTGAACAGCCGCGCAGGAACTCCTTGCAGCGCGCCTCCAGATCGGCCGGGGGAGACTGGTCAAGGTAGGCCCTCAGCCCGTGTCGCCCTGCCTCATCGCCAATCCATCGCGCGCGGTTCTCGAATTCCTCGAGAGTGTGTTGCGGTAGACGTCCGCCCTTGATCGCGGCCTCTGCCGTCGCGCGCAGTCGATTGCTGTACAGGTCAGGCAGCGCCCACCAGAGCCCATGATGCTCGGCGACACCAACGGCACGCTCGAAGAGATTGCGCCCTTCGCTGTAACGGCCAACCCGATAGTAGGACTTGCCCGCGCCGTCCAACCATCGGGCGAGGGCGTATGCGATGAACTCTTCGTCGCTGTCAGGTAGCGCCGAAATTCTTTGCGACAACCGCTCCGCATGATTTCTTGACGCCCTTACCGATTCCAGGCTGTCCCAAAGACGGTATTGGACGTCGTGCGCGATGATGCGACACCAGTGCGCCCCTACGAAACTCGCAAGCCGAGTCGGGTCGGAGTCAGATGCAGAGCGCAACTCGAAATCGCGCTCCTTGAACTGCAACAGCCCAAGACAAAGTTCGTGCTTGAGTGGAACGTCGAACTCAACATCGAAAAACTCGATGATCTCAGGCACACCGAGCCCCGCGACCCCCTGTTCTAGAGATCTCAGTTTGACCTCGATCATCGCGGCATCTCCAATCTGGGTCGAATGCCCTGGAGCATTGGTCGGATGAGAAACTCGGCCCCTACGTTCGTCAAGCTGCGGAGCGAGGGGACTCTGGCCGGCCGCCGGCCGGCGTTGACCGCGGCCGCGCGATTCACAAACATAGCGTTAGTGGCCGTTCCGGCGCTGCTTGGTCCGTCCGGGTTACTTCAAGGGAGACCTCCCGCCCCCGCATCGTGATGCGGCGGATGGGTTGAGTTGCCTGCGCTCTCTGTTTGCATTGCTAGCTGAAGTCCAAACTTTCCCTACTGCATCGCCCCGGCGGGAGCCGGCTACGAGCCGGCGTCGCGGCTGCGACCTTATCTCGCTTTGGCGCTGAAATTCCAGTGACAGCGGGGGCCCCACTCGATATCGGGCGCCCGTTGCCCGCCACCGAAGACACGGTCAGCGTTCAGGAGCGTGCAGGCTCGCCATTGACATGGACGGTGCAGGCGACCTATGCCCGACCGTATTTTGCTCGTCCGCGCATCGGGCTGCATTCGCGCGCCATCGGAAGTCAGCTTCCCTTGCGCGCCGCCGACGCTGGCCGAGCAAGCACCTCGGCCAGCGTCGACTCGTCGATCCTGTTGCCTTGTAGCCGCCATAGAAGCGCGTCAATGCGGTCCTCGCCCCAGAAGAGCTCTCCGTTGAGGGAAAGGGTGGGCACGCCAAACACGCCTTTTTCGACAGCCGCATCAGTTGCCGCGATCAGCGCCTGCTTGATATCCAGCTCATCGGCGCGTGCCGACAGCCTTTGACCGTCGAGGCCGCATTCTTCCGCGAGCCCCATCAGAACTTTGGCGTCGCCGAGCTCGAGCCCTTTCGCCCAGGCGGCATCAAGGAGCGCCACCGCGAAGCGAGCGCGGTCGTCGCCATCAAGAGCGATGCACATGCGCAGTCCGCGCAGTGGATTGAAAGGATGCGTCGGCGGACCGCCAAAAGGAATCTTCAGCTGTGTTGCGATCCGCAACACATCACGCATCGTGTATGCACGTTTCGCGGGGACCTCGGCCGGCCCCTTGGTCCCATTCGCTGCCAGCAGGCCGGCCAGCAGGACGGGGCGAAAGTCGAGCCGCGCGCCTGCATCCTCGATTCGCTTCCGCTGCCGCGCGGCGAGCCACGCATATGGGCTGATCGGGTCGAAGTAAAACGCGACGACTGGACCGGTCATGGTCGACAAGCTAGCGAGGCCCTGGCGCGCTCCCGGTTCGGCCACCAGGTTCTTGGGCTTCGGCAAGTGCTGTGGGATTTGGCGTGGGCTCGCCGATCTTTCGAAGGGTGTTGCGGTCCCTGTGGTGGAACGGGGCCGCCTGACCAGGGATGATCAGCGTCGTGTCCAACTCATATGACCAGGTGCCATCGTCGTTGATCGACACCGTGATCACGTAGCTGCTGGTCCTGAACGCGTACTCCAGGAACGGGTTCGACACGATTCCGTTGGTCTCGGAGCCGCGAACAGCCTCCAGTCGAAATGTGCGCGCGTCTGCAGCCGCACGACCGACCGCCATGGCCACCTGCCCGCGTGGTATCGACAGCGTCTGGATCACCGTCCCGGTGGCCGGTTCCCACAGCCAGTGCCCGACCTGATCGTGGAAGGTCTCGACCTCCCCTGGTTTGACGATGTGTGTGTGGTAACGCAGACCGTAGAAAAGTTGCGGCCCGTTCGTCTGCGCATCGATCGGCTGCAGTTCGATGTGTTCGATGAACGCCTGCGTTTCCGGACCCTGCGGTTTCGGGCTGACATCGATACCCCGGTCACTGGTCCAGATGCCCGCCATGCGGGTCAGTGGCCCCAGATTGGCGAGCGTATCGACGTCCGGTTCCGCTTCAGTGTAGATGTCCCTTGGAAACTCGTTCATGCGCCTCCACGCATCGATGGCGGTTTGCCGCTCTCGCGAGGCAACAACAGGCCCGTGGTTGAAAGTCACCGGCGCTCATGCCTGCGGTCAGCCGCCCATCTTCTTCCCGCGTTTCCCGTCGTCGGCGCCGAAACAAGAGCGCGACGAGATCACCTGGAAATCACGCGGCGCTGTGCTCCGCGCCCCCGACCTCGGCAACCGATGCGTCGCCGTTGACTACTCGATGTGCCTCGTTCAGCACGACATCGAACAACTTGATGCGTGAGGCGTAATAACGATCGAGCCGCCAGTCGCGCAGCAGCTCGATCGCCAGGTCGAACGATTCGGCATTCAGTTCGTACAGGGCGGCGAGCGAAAACTCGGTTTCCTCGGCCAGGGCTTCGGTCAGGCGGGCCAGGCCTCGCGCAGACGCGCTTCCGGAATGGTCCAGCAGGAATTGTCGGACTTGCTTGATCGCGTTCATGGATTGCACTCCAACGGACGATTAGATTAGCGAGCGAATCGTATTCCTTGCTCTGCGGGTTCGAGTCCGGCCGGCGGGCGGGCGCTGATCGAAATCAATGTCATCGAACATCCGCGGCAAACATGTCACGGAAACGACATTTCCGACCGTGAAACTGAAGTACCGGCCCGAAGGTGCTCCGTGACTGAAAAGGGACACATCATAGACAGCCTGGGCGAGCAGCAGTTGCTGCTGCCCTCACGCATCAATGCGGCGCTGGCGGCCAACGATCGCGCAAAGTATTTACTCACCTTGCTGCAGACGGCGCGATACCGGGCCGAGAACCCCGAACGATGGGCCTCCGATCTGCGGTCCGAGCGCCTGGCATGCGGAGTAGAAGACGACACCCTGCACCACGGCCTAGGCCGCCCCAAAGCGGTCGCCTCAGCGCGCTCAGTAACAAGTGTTAACAGCGATCGGTCGCGCTAATCGGCGACCAGGCGAGCCTCACTGCTCGACGCGCCGGTACAGCTACCAGGTGCGAGACGACAGGTACCAAGAGTGTTTGGCCGCGAACGCCAATTGCGACAGGTCGATGATCATCATCCAGTACGAAGGTAGGGGGAATGAAGGTACTCGTGCAGCAACCTTTCAGGGCGAGTTCTTGAGCGGCACAGGCCGCTTCGCAGGCATCGCCGGCACGTTCAAATGCGCTGGCAAGTTTCGGGAAGTCGATTGCATCGGCTCGTATTCGTTGCCGGCCAGGTAAGCGCATTGCTTCCGGGCACTGAGCCGGCACCTCGGCAACTACACTGGCCCGCTTCCGGGTGCGATCTGCCGTGGGGCCGACGTCCGACCCCGAGATGGCGGATGCGACCGCTTTCAAAGCCGGCGGATGGTAGCTAAGGGTCGCGTTGGCCCGCGGATCGATAGACTCAACTCGGCCAATTGCTACCTCTGGCCGCTAACGCGAAAATCTCCCAACAGCGGACGTTTCACTGAAAGCGAGGCTCAAGACAGCTGCTCGCTCCAATCGAAATAGGTCCCCCGCCACTGATTCCGGCCTCGGCGCCTACTGCTACGTAACAAATGAAGATCGGATTTCACCTTGGCTTTCCTGAGCCTGAAAACGCTGAAGAGGCGGGGCTTGAGCCGCACGAGCGTTCATAACTTGTAGCCGAACTTGCGCAGCATTTGCTTGCGGGCGGCGATATCGGATTCGGTCTCGATGCCACGACTCTTCATGCCGTCGATGACGCCAAGGATGCCGCGCCCGCTGTCGGTTTCGGCTACGATGACCTCGACCGGGTTTGCCGTCGCGCAGTAAATCGCGCACACCTCGGGAACGGCCTTTATCGTGTTCAGGATGTTGATCGGAAAGCCGCCGCTCATGAAGATGATGAAGCAATGACCGCAGCTGAGCGCCAGCGCGTTCTTCTTCGCAAGTTCCAGGAGCTCGCCGTCGTTGCCGGTCCAGCGAACCAACGCCGGACCACTTGATTCGCAAAACGCGATTCCGAACTTCATTTGCGGCACCGTCTGAACGATCGCTTCGTGCAAGTCCTCGATAGTCTTGATGAAGTGCGACTGACCGAGGATGAAATTGATGTCGGCCGGCTTGTCGATGGGGACAGTCTTCAGTTCCATGCGCAATCTCCCGCACGCAGATTCTTTTCCACCAACGCGGCCAGGTGGATCTTCCTGCGCGTCGGCGCCACTTAGCCAGATCCCTGATCTTGCCAACGACCTCCGGATCGGCGAGCGCGGACACGTTGCCAGGATCCTGGCGACTCAACTCCATCCCTTGCAACACAAAATATAGGTCCGCGGCGTGCGAATCGCCAGCAAAGCATTTTGACGCGTCAAGCCGGAAATTTGCCTACGCACGGGTCATGGTCTAGCCTTGGTTGGAGCGCACGAGCAAGACGAAAGGAGGATTTGCCATGGATCTTCTTGTTGAACGTGCGGATGTCTGGGCCGCAACGATTCAAGACAAACCTGGCGGTCTTGCGATGCTGCTGGATGCGCTGCGGTCGGCTGGCGCGGATCTCCAGTTCATCATTTCGCGCCGCGCACCCGACAAGCCGGGGACCGGTGTCGTGTTCGTGACTCCGCTGCAGAACGACAGGGAAATCCGGATCGCTGCACAAGTGGGCTTCAACGTTTCGCAAAGCCTTCACTCCGTTCGGGTCATGGGTCAGGACCGGCCGGGCGTGGCCGCGGAACTGACGCAGAAGCTGGCGGACGCGGGAATCAACCTGCGCGGCTTCTCGGCCTCCGTTTTCGGCCCACAGTTCGTAGCCTACGTTGCAGTTGATTCGCTCGCGGATGCGAACAAGGCCATGGAGATTTTGCGGAGCGCCTGAACGGCAGGAGGGTGGCCTCACAACCGCGTTCCGGGATTGACCTGCGCGACCTGCCACGACCCCACAAGGGAAGCCTTGCTTATCGGACGGTGCAGCTTCGCGGCGACGAGCGCGCGCTGTGTGGCACGTGCCCGCCGACTAGCTTCGCCGCTCGACTCCGAGTGTCTCCCTTTGTGCGTATTTTCGTGTCTGCTTCTTGCCAAGCGGCGGTCTGCTACGGGGTCGCCATCTGCCGATTGACGCTTTGTCCGCTTACAGACGAGCCGCTGCGTCCGCTCTCGGCCCTGGCTGAGGTCCGCTGAGGGTCGGACTCTTCCGGTTTGAACGTCCGCTCCCAAGCTCCCAGGCCGATCAATGATTACCAGCGTGAGAGGCCAATCACACGGCACAAGCAGCCGGTGCGGGGGTTGCTTTGTCGCTCAGGTCGCGAACATGCAAAGACTTTTCGACGCGGCTCGCTTCGCGCAGGCCACTGAGCGGTCCGTCAGGCATCCGGCGAAGTCATCGCCGCCGGCCGCACCCAGCGGTCGAACTGCTCGGCGCTGACGTAACCCGAAGCCAGCGCAGCTTCTCGCAGGGTCGTGCCTTCGTGATGCGCCTTGTGCGCAATCGCCGCGGCCTTGTCGTAGCCGATGTGCGGCGCCAGCGCGGTGACCAGCATCAGCGAACGGTCCAGCAGCTCGGCGATCCGCTCGCTGCGCGCCTGGATTCCGCGGGCGCAGTGTTCGTCGAAGTGCCGCATGCCGTCAGCCAGCAGGCGCGCGCTGCTGAGTGAGTTCGCCGCGATCAGCGGCTTGCAGACGTTGAGTTCGAAGTTGCCGGAGGCACCGCCGAAGTTGATCGCGACATCGTTGCCGAACACCTGCGCGCAGATCATCAGCAGCGATTCGCTCTGCGTCGGATTGATCTTGCCCGGCATGATCGAACTGCCCGGTTCGTTTTCCGGGATCGAGATTTCGCCCAGTCCGGAGCGCGGACCGCTGGCGAGCCAGCGCACGTCGTTGGCGATCTTGCTCAGCGCAGCGGCCAGCGTCTTCAGAGCGCCGTGCGCGAACACCACCGGATCGTGCGAGGCCAGTGCGGCGAACCGGTTGGCGGCGACCGTGAAAGCGAGCCCGGTCGAGCGCGCCAGGTCGGCAGCGACGCGCTCGCCGAATTCGGGGTGGGTCGCCAGACCGGTGCCGACGGCTGTGCCTCCGATCGCGAGCGGCAGCAGCGCAGTCAGTCCCGACTCGATGCAAGTGCGCGCGAAGTCGAGCTGCGCGACATAGCCGGAAAACTCCTGTCCCAGCGTCAGCGGCGTCGCGTCCTGCAGATGCGTGCGACCGATCTTGACGATGTCGGCGAAAGCGTCGGCCTTGCCGGCGAGCGTTGCGCGCAGGCGATCGAGTGCTGGCAGCAGGTCGCGCGCGAGCGCTAGCGCCAGCGCGACGTGCATCGCCGTCGGGATCACGTCGTTCGATGACTGACCGCGGTTGACGTGGTCGTTCGGGTGCACTGCGCGGCTGCCGCGCGCGTGGCCCAGGATTTCCGCGGCGCGATTGGCGATGACCTCGTTGGCATTCATGTTGGTCTGCGTGCCAGAGCCGGTCTGCCAGACCGGCAGCGGAAACTGGTCGTCGTGGAGGCCGGCTGCAACCTCGTCGGCCGCAGTAGCGATGGCGTCAGCCAGCGCGGGTTCGAGTCGCTGCAGTGAACGGTTGACCCGCGCCGCGGCCGCCTTGACGCGTGCGATGGCGTGGATCAGCGGCGCCGGCAGGCGGTCGCCGCCGGGAAAATGCTGGATGGCTCGCTGGGTTTGCGCGCCCCACAGCGCGGTGCTGGGCACCTCGACCGGCCCGAAGCTGTCGTGCTCCGTGCGCGTCGACGACGGCGGGGATTCCATCGCGGCCTCGCGAAAAACGCTGAACGACAGACACGGTAGCCCATCCCGTGCCCGGCGGCCAACCCTCGCGGCACAATAGGGTTTTCGGATTGCTTCCGCAGGGTCATGAGCAAGGCATTCGTCAAGGACGAGGCCGGCGAAAACGACGACGATGACGTCGGCACGCCCTCGCTGCCGGCCGGGGTAAAAAACTACATCACGCCGTCGGGATACCGTCGCATGCGCGACGAACTCGCACAGCTCGTCAAGGAGGAGCGGCCCGAGGTGGTGCGTGTGGTCTCCTGGGCCGCGTCCAACGGCGACCGTTCCGAAAACGGCGACTACATCTACGGCAAGAAACGCCTGCGCGAGATCGATCGGAGAATCCGCTTCCTGACCCGCAGGCTCGACATTGCCGAGGTAGTCGACCCCGCCGTGCGGCCGGCGACCGACCAGATCTTCTTCGGCGCCACCGTGCGGTACGAGTGCGCGGGCGAGGAGAACGAGATCACCATCGTCGGCATCGATGAGGTCGACGCGGGAGCGGGACGCGTCAGCTGGATTTCACCGATCGCCCGCGCCTTGCTGAAGGCCCGCGAGGGCGACGTGGTTCAGCTGGCGACGCCGGCCGGCGAAGAGACGCTGGAAATCCTCGCGGTCCGTTACGCCGCGTCGTGAGGGTGGGCCCGCGCGCCGCCGCGCGGCCGTGCCACCTTGACCACCTGTTTCACGCGACGAAGCGTGCGGATCACGCGCGCCAGATGGGTGCGGTCGCGCACCTGCACCTTGAAGTGGATCAGCGAGATGCGGGCGTCCTCGTCGTCGACGTGGACGTTGAGGATGTTGGACTCCGCTTCGGCGATCGCCACCGCGATGCGACCGAGGACGCCGCGCTCGTTCAGCGCTCCGACATCGAGGCCGACCGTGAAGTGCGTCGCCGGATCGCGCGCCCATTGCAGGTCGAGCCAGCGCTCCGGATCGGCCTTGCGTGCGCGCTGGGCATGCATGCAATCCGCCTGGTGCACGGCCAGGCCCTGGCCCTTGCGGATGTGGCCGACGATCGCATCACCCGGGATCGGGTGGCAACAGTTGGCCATCTGGACCGCCATGCCTTCGGTGCCGCGTACCACGACCGGCACCGCGTGCGGCGGCAGGCTCGCCTGATGCTCGGCAGGCTCGCCGGTGTCGGTCGCGCCGGCCGCCATCGCCAGTTGCCGTGCAACGACTGCCGCCAGGCGCCGTCCGAGGCCGACGTCGGCAAACAGCGCCTGCCGTGACTCGAGTTCGGCCTGCTTGAGCACCTCGTCCCACTGCTCGTCGGTGACCGCCGACAACGCCAGGTTGAACTGGCGGGCCGCCTGCGCGAGTAGCCGTTCGCCGAGCTCGGCCGATTCGTCGAACTTCATCGTGCGCAGGAAATGCCGGATCTCCGAGCGCGCCTTGCCGGTGCGCACGAACGACAGCCAGGCCGGGTTGGGGCGCGCCACCGGACCGGTGACGATCTCGATCATGTCGCCGTTGCGCAACGGCGTGCGCAGCGGCTGGATTTCGCCGTTGATGCGTGCCGCGACGCACTTGTTGCCGATGTCGGTATGGATGCCGTAGGCGAAGTCCACCGGCGTGGCGCCGCGCGGCAGCGAGACGATCTTCCCCTTCGGCGTGAACACGTAGACCTTGTCGGGGAACAGATCGACCTTGATGTGCTCCAGAAACTCGCTCGAATCCCCGGTGTGGCGCTGGATCTCCAGCAGCGACTGCAGCCACTGGTGTGTGCGCGACTGCAGCTCCGAGAGGTCGGAGTCGTCGTCTTTGTAGAGCCAGTGCGCCGCCACGCCCGATTCGGCCACGTGGTGCATTTCGCGCGTGCGGATCTGGAACTCGACCGGCGTGCCGTACGGACCGATCAGCGTCGTGTGCAATGACTGGTAGCCGTTGACCTTGGGTATCGCGATGTAGTCCTTGAACTTGCCGGGTACGGGCTTGTAGAGCGCGTGCAGCGCGCCGAGCGCGATGTAGCACTCCGAGCGCGACTCGACGACGACGCGGAAGCCGTAGATGTCCAGCACCTCCGAGAACGACAGGTTCTTCTCGAGCATCTTGCGATAGATGCCATAGAGCGTCTTCTCGCGGCCGTGCACCTCGGCCCGCAGCTTCGTTTCCTGCAACGATTTTCGAACCGACTGCAGGATCTTGCTCAGCAGTTCGCGCCGGTTGCCGCGCGCCGCGAGCACGGCCTTGTGCAGCACCCGGAAACGCATCGGATACAGGTGCTGGAAACTCAGTTCCTCGAGTTCGCGGAATAGATTGTTGAGCCCGAGGCGGTGCGCGATCGGCGCGTAGATCTCGAGCGTCTCACGTGCGATGCGGCGCCGCTTTTCGGGCTCGACCGCGTCGAGCGTGCGCATGTTGTGCAGCCGGTCCGCCAGCTTGATCAGCATGACGCGCACGTCGCGCGCCATTGCCAGCAGCATCTTGCGGAAATTTTCCGCCTGCGCCTGCTCGGTCGAGGAAAACTGCAGCTTGTCGAGCTTGGAGACGCCGTCGACCAGTTCGGCGACCGTGCCGCCGAACTTTTCGACCAGCAGCTGCTTCGGAATGCCGGAGTCCTCCAGCACATCATGCAGCAGCGCGGCCTGGATGGCGGCTCCGTCGAGCCGCCAGTCCGTCAGAATCTCCGCCACCGCTACCGGATGCGTGATGTACGGCGCACCGCTGAGACGGAACTGCCCGAGGTGTGCCTCGTCGGAAAAGCGGAAAGCCTCACGCACCTTCTGCACGTCTGCCGACGGCAGATACTTCTTGACCCGCTCGGTCAGGGCGCCCGCAGTGGCGACGCCGGGCGCTGTCGGCGCTTCGCCGGAATCAGACCGCCATACGGCTTTCTTCAGCGCCTCTGCCGCGCGCCGGGCGAAACCCGGTTGATGAACCGGGCCATCGGGAGGATCGGGGTCCTGTGGCCGCATGGTGCTTGCCTCGCGTCGCGGCTGGCTTCACACGGTGCGGGCCACGATGCAGCTCACATCGGTACTTTGCGCAGCATTTCAATGCCGACCTTGCACTGGGCAATCTCGCGCAACGCCGCCACGGCGGGCTTGTCCTTCGTGTCGATCTTCGGCGTGTGGCCCTGGGCCAGCTGGCGCGCGCGATACGCCGCGGCCAGTGCGAGCTGGAAGCGGTTCGGGATCTGTTTCAGGCAGTCTTCAACGGTGATGCGGGCCATTTGCGCCTCGAACGGAAAACGGAAGTCAGCGCGGATTCTAGCCGACCGGCCGCTGCGGCAGTCGCGCTGCGGGCCGCGGATCAGGAAGCGATGCCGAGTTGCGCGAAGAGGGCGTGGTGGCGCGTTGCCTGCGAGGCATAGCGCAGGCGGGTTGCAGTGACGATGGCCGACAGTTGAGCGAGCGCGGTGTCGAGATCCTCGTTGATGATGACGTAGTCGAATTCCGGTGCGTGTGCCATTTCGCTGCCGGCGCCAAGCAGGCGGCGATCTATCACCTCCTGCGAGTCCTGACCGCGCTTGTGCAAGCGCCTTCGCAGAGCATCGATCGATGGCGGGAGGATGAAGATTCCGACCGCGTGCGGGAAGCGCGACTTCACCTGCCGCGCGCCCTGCCAGTCGATTTCCAGCAGGACGTCGTTGCCCGCCCGCACCCGCTCCTCGATCCAGGTACGCGATGTCGCATAGTAGTTGCCGTGAACCTCGGCGCTCTCCAGAAACTCGCCCGCCGCGCGTCGGCGCATGAATTCCTCGACGGTGACGAAGTGGTATTCGCGTCCATCCTGCTCGCCAGGTCGTGGTGCGCGGGTCGTGTGCGATATCGACAGCACGATGGCGGCATCGCGATCGAGCAGCGCGTTGACGAGCGTCGACTTGCCGGCGCCTGACGGCGCAACGACCAGCAGGATGTTGCCGGCTTCGGCCGCCCCGATGGTGGCGCCTGCAGTCGCGTCGGTTCGTGTCATTCAAGGTTCTGGATCTGTTCGCGCATCTGTTCGATCAGCAGCTTCAGTTCCACTGCGGCGTTGGTCATCTCGATCGCCGCAGCTTTCGAGCCGATCGTGTTGGCTTCACGATTGAGCTCCTGCATCAGGAAGTCGAGCCTGCGGCCGACCGGACCGCCCGCCGTCAGCACGCGCCTAACCTCGCTGACATGGGTCGTCAGGCGCTTCAGTTCCTCATCGACGTCCATCTTCAGGCCATAAAGCGTGACTTCCTGCCGGATGCGGTCGCTGACTTCATCGCGCGTGAGTGTGGAGCTGTCGGTCAGCGTGCGGCCCAGTGCCTGTTCGAGTCGCTCGGAAAGCTTGCGCTCGACTCCGGCCAGCAGTTCGGGCGCGCGAAGCTGGAGCTGCGCCGCAATGTCGTCTATCGCCTTGCAATGCGCGACCAGAACCTCGCGCAGGGCGTTGCCTTCGCGCTGTCGCGAGGCACTCAGCGCGTCAAGGGCGTCGGCGACCGCGTCCAGCACGGCCGCGCGCAACGCTTCGGGATCCGCGGCTGGAGCATCGATGACACCTGGCCAGCCGAGTACATCTGCGGTACTCAGCGCTGTCACCAGCGGCAGCGCGGAGGCGACTTCCGCCGCCAGACGTTTGAGCCGGCCCAGCGCCTCGAGGTTGAGTCCACCGGCGCTATCGGCGGCAACGCGGCTGACGGCCAGCCGGCATTCCATCTTGCCGCGATTGACGCGGGCGCTGATCGCCTCGCGCAACGCCGGTTCGACACTGCGCAGCTCGTCCGGATATCGCACCGACAGATCGAGGAAACGCGAATTCACCGACTTCAGCTCGACCGTCACCTGGCCGATCGCCGTCGGGCGCGCGGCCACTGCGAATCCGGTCATGCTGGCAACGGGTTTCATCGGAACGCCGGAAAAGAAACTGTGGGATTGCGCGCTGGAAACCTTGGTATGACCGTCTTTTAGCGCCTAATGCCGGCTTCGGAAGACGGAACCCTTTTCGTTAGAATCTTCCCGATCTTTCCAAGCAGCGGTACTCATGCCGGCGCAGACCAACGCATCTTTGCCAGAAGGCCTTGAAGTCGGCGGCTATCGCATTGTAAAGAAGATATCGAGCGGGGGCTTCTCGATCGTCTATCTTGCGACCGACGAGAACGGCAATTCGGTGGCGATCAAGGAGTACATGCCTGCCGCGCTCGCGCAGCGCAAGCCGGGCGAGCTTTCGCCTTATATCTCTCCGGAGAACCTCAACACCTACCGCATCGGCCTGAAGTGCTTCTTCGAGGAAGGCCGCGCGCTGGCATCGATCTATCACCCGAACATCGTGCGCGTCGTGAATTTCTTCCGCGCCAACGAGACGGTGTACATGGTGATGAACTACGAGTCGGGTCGCTCGCTGCAGGAGCACATCCTGCGCAACCGGAACAAGGACCAGAAGGACGTGCTCTCGGAGCGTTTCGTCAGGCGCGTGTTCGCGCAGGTGATGAACGGATTGCGCGAGGTGCATTCGAACCGCCTATTGCACCTGGATGTCAAGCCGGCCAATGTCTACCTGCGCATGGACGGAACGCCGATCCTGCTCGACTTCGGCGCCGCGCGGCAGACGCTGCAACGTGACATCAGCAAGACCTATCCGATGTACACGCCGGGGTTCGCCGCGCCGGAGCTCTACAAGCGCGACGCCGAGCTGGGACCATGGACCGATGTGTATTCGATCGGCTCGTGCATCTACGCGTGCATGTCGGGCATGCCACCGCAGGAGTCCGACCAGCGGCTGAAGGACGACAAGATGCCGACGGCACTGCGCTCCTTTCGCGGCCTGTATTCGAATCAGCTCATCTCGATGGTCGAGCGCTGCCTGCGGCTCAATTCGCTGGAGCGACCGCAGACGGTCTATGCGGTGCAGAAGGAACTGCTGCAGAACGTCCCGGAACGGCCGGAGTTTTCGATCATGGAGCGCACCGGCGCCCGGTGGCGTAGCCTTCAGGACCGCGTCACGCGGTTCATGAAGGACCACAACATCACCTGGTTCTAGCGGCGGGCGAAAGAGCAGCCGGCTTTAGTTCGACCGAACAGCAAAATTTCGCTGGCAAAGCCTGTTGATTTGTTGAGTCGAACGACACAGAAACCCGGAAACTCGCAGGCTTGAAAGTTGAGGAGCGCCAGTGAGGTTCTCCGTCTATCAGGAAAGCAAGAAGGGCGGCAGGCGGGTCAACCAGGACCGCATGGGCTACCTGTACACGCGCGACTCGATGCTGATCCTGGTGGCCGACGGCATGGGCGGACATGCGCGCGGTGAAGTCGCCTCCCAACTGACCCTGCAGACGCTGGCATCGATCTACCAGCGCGATGCCAAGCCCATTTTGCCGGACCCTGCGCGCTTCATGGAGGAAGCGGTCCTCGCCGCCCACCGTGAACTGCACCGCTATCGCGCCGAGCACAGCCTGCCCGAGGCGCCGCGCACCACGCTGGTCGCGTGCATCGTGCAGCAGGGCGTGGCGATATGGGCTCACGTCGGTGACTCGCGTCTGTACATGATCCGCGGTGGGCGCATCCTCGAACGCACGATCGATCATTCGCGCGTCCACCACCTGGTTCAGTCCGGACTGATTCGTCCTGAAGATGCGAAGGATCACCCCGAGCGCAACCGCATCTTCAACTGCATCGGTGCGTATGTGGCGCCGACGGTCGAAGTCAGCCGTCCGTTTGCCATGCGCAATGGCGACACGCTGCTGCTGTGCTCCGACGGTCTGTGGGGAGCGTTGAGCGACCGCCAGATCGCCGAAGCGTTCACCGGCAAGACAGTGATGCGCGCGGTGCCTGAACTGATGGAACTCGCGCTCGAACTGGGCGGGCCGGAGGCCGACAACTGTACGGCGGTCGCGATGACCTGGGCCGGTACCGAGTCGGTCGAGATGGTACCGCCGACCGAGGAACCGGTTTCGACACTGCTGATTCCCGAGGGTACGGTGGCCTCGACGATCCAGATGCCGCGTCACGGCGAGCCCGGCGCGGACGAGGAGTTGTCGGAAGACCAGATCGACGACGCCGTGGCCGAGATCCAGAAGGCAATCCAGCGCTCTTCCAAGCTCGTCGCCAAGTAGGCCGCGTATCGGCGCCGGCGCGTGCCGGGTCGCACGCCGGCTGCTGTAGGCTAGTCGGCCGCAGTGACCTCCGTCGGCCGACCCATGCCCCAGTCTCCCGTTGTCACGCAGCGCTCCAGCGGGCGCCGTCCCGAAGAGCTGCGACCTGTGCGGCTGACGCGCGGCTATACCAAGCATGCCGAAGGATCGGTGCTGGTGGAGTTCGGCGACACGCGCGTGATCTGCACGGCCAGCGTCGAGGAGCGCGTACCGGCCTTCCTGAAAGGGAAGGGCGAGGGGTGGCTGACGGCGGAGTACGGCATGCTGCCGCGCGCGACCCATACGCGCTCGGACCGCGAAGCCGCGCGCGGCAAGCAGAGCGGACGCACTCAGGAAATACAGCGACTGATTGGCCGCAGTTTGCGCGCGGTGTTCGATCTGGCGCTGCTGGGGGAACGGACGCTCCAAATCGACTGCGACGTGCTGCAGGCCGACGGGGGGACGCGAACCGCCGCCATCACCGGTGGCTTCGTCGCCGCGTACGACGCGGCCCGATGGCTGCGCGAGCGTGGGCTGATCGAAAACCTGCCGGTGCGTGACCACGTGGCAGCGGTTTCGGTCGGCATGTTTCGGGGCGTTGCGGTACTCGATCTCGACTATGCGGAGGATTCGGGCTGCGAGACCGACATGAACGTGGTGATGACGGGTCGCGGTGCCTACGTCGAAGTCCAGGGAACCGCCGAGGGCGAGCCGTTCGACGATGCGCAGATGGGCGCGATGATGAAGCTCGCTCGCAAGGGCGTGGCCGAACTCGTTGCCGCCCAGAAGCACGCGCTCGCGCAGCCATGAGCGTGCGGATCGTGCTGGCGTCCTCGAACGCCGGCAAGCTGCGTGAGTTTCGTGAGTTGCTCGCGGCGCTCCGGTTCGACGTGGTTCCACAGGGCGAACTCGGCATTCGCGCGGCCGGCGAACCGCACGCCACCTTCGTCGAGAATGCGCTGGCGAAGGCGCGCCACGCCGCCAGGGAGAGCGCCATGCCGGCTCTGGCCGACGACTCCGGTCTGTGCATTGCGGCGTTGAACGGCGTGCCCGGAGTGTGGTCGGCCCGCCTGGCCGGCGATCGTGCTGATGCTGCGGCCAATAACGCGGAGCTGTTGCGCCGATTGAACGGAATCAGCGATCGCCGCGCGCATTACACATGCGTACTGGTTGCGATCGCGCACGCCGACGACCCTGAACCGCTGATAGCCGATGCACGCTGGCCCGGCGAGATCCTGCTGCAGCCGCGAGGGTCGGGCGGTTTCGGTTACGACCCGCTGTTCTTCGTGCCCGAGTGCGGATGTACAGCCGCCGAGTTGCCAGTCGAGCAAAAGAACAGGATCAGCCACCGCGGACGCGCGATGGCCGAGCTTGCGCGGCGCTTGTCCGACTGGGCGCAGCTCGAGGTGAGGCAAGGTTGAACGTCATTCCGATAGCGCCGATCGAACGCTCCCCGCCGAGCGAGGTGGCTGCCTATCTGCGGCCCGGGACGCTCAGCTTGCCGGCGCTGCCACCGCTGTCGCTCTATGTCCATTTTCCCTGGTGCGTGCGCAAGTGCCCCTATTGCGACTTCAACTCGCACGAGCCGGTCGGCGGAACCGACCGGATTCCCGAAGCGCGCTACCTGGCCGCACTGCGGCAGGACCTCGAAGCAGCGCTGCCGCTGATCTGGGGGCGGCGTTTCATCAGTGTGTTCATCGGCGGCGGGACGCCCAGCCTGCTGAGCTCCGAAGGGGTCGATGGCTTGCTGTCCGATCTGCGCGCGTTGTTGCCGCTGGAAGCCGACTGCGAAATCACGCTCGAGGCCAATCCAGGCACCGTCGAGGCAGGTCGGTTCGCGGCATTTCGGGCGGCCGGTGTCAACCGGCTGTCCATTGGAATCCAGTCGCTCGACGACGTGCAGCTGAAGCGCCTCGGTCGCATCCACGACGGCGCGCAGGCGATTCGCGCCATCGAGACTGCAAGGCGCGAGTTCGACAACTTCAACCTCGACCTGATGTACGGCCTGCCCGAACAATCGCTCGAAGGGGCGCAGCGTGACGTCGAAGCGGCGCTCGCCGCCGCCCCTCCGCACCTGTCGCTCTATCAGCTGACGTCTCGAGCCGAACACGGTGTTCGCCAAGCATCCACCGCCGCTACCGGACGAGGATACGGCCGCAGCGATGCAGGAGTGGATCGAAGCCCGCACGGCCCGGGCCGGCTACCTTCATTACGAAGTCTCGGCCTACGCGTGCCCCGGTCGCGAGTGCCGGCACAACAGGAACTACTGGGAGTTCGGTGACTACCTGGGCATCGGCGCGGGTGCACATTCGAAGATTTCGTTCCCTCACCGGATCGTCCGCCAGTCGCGGTTCCGGCAGCCGACGAGCTATCTCGAACACGCGGTGCGCGGCGAGTTCGTCGCGGAAACCGCCGAAGTCGCCCGTGCCGACCTGCCGTTCGAATTCATGCTGAACGCGATGCGACTCACCGATGGTGTGCCGGCACGCTGGTTCAGCGAACGAACCGGCCTCGCGCCGGGTGCAATCGAAGAAGGACTGCGGCGGGCCCAGAATAAGGGCCTGATGACGGTCGACCATGAGCGCTGGGCCCCCACGTCGCTGGGCCGGCGGTTCCTCAACGACCTCCAGTCGATCTTTCTCGCGCCTTCGAGGCCATCCCGCGCCATTTAGCACTTGTCTGGTGCGGATATGCATGAGATCGGTGCATAATGCTCCTGTTCAGTGCTTTCCTGGCGTCAGGCTAGCTCAGGTGGTCGTGATTTGATCGAAGTTAACTGGTTGTCGCACAAGGCTAGTGCGGTGCACAGCGCGCCAGCTTGGCATTTGGCATAGTTCCTGCGTTGCGCTGCACCAGTTCCCGCGTGGGTTCCAGCGGCCTTGCGGGAAGTACTTTTCAACCACGAGCGATTGAGGAGAAAGAATGGCGACGGCCAAAGACGTCATGAAAATGATCACGGACAACGAAGCCTTGTTCGTCGATCTGCGCTTCACCGACACGAAGGGGAAGGAACAGCACGTGTCGGTGCCGTCCAAGGCATTCGAGGAAGACAAGTTCGAGCAAGGCCACGCGTTCGACGGGTCGTCGATCAGCGGTTGGAAGGGCATCGAGGCTTCGGACATGCTGTTGATGCCGGATCCGTCGACGGCGCATATGGATCCGTTCCGAGAGGAAAACACGCTGATCATCACGTGCGACGTGATTGAGCCGTCGACCGGCAAGGGCTATGACCGCGATCCGCGCTCGCTCGCCAAGCGCGCCGAGGCGTACCTGAAATCCACCGGTCTTGGTGATACCGCGTACTTCGGTCCTGAGCCCGAGTTTTTCATCTTCGATTCGGTGACGTGGAGCGTCGAAATGTCCGGCAGTTTCGTGAAGATAAGGTCGGAAGAAGCTCCATGGTCCAGCGGCATCGAATACGAAGCGGGCAACCTGGCGCACCGGCCTCCGGTCAAGGGCGGGTACTTCCCGGTGCCTCCGACCGACTCGTTGCAGGACATCCGCTCCGAAATCTGCCTGCTGCTCGACCAGCAGGGCGTCGAGGTTGAGGTGCACCACCACGAAGTCGCGGCGCCGGGCCAAAACGAAATCGGTACCAAGTTCAGCACGCTGGTCAAGCGCGCCGACTGGATGCAGATCCTGAAGTACACGGTGTGGAACGTCGCGGCGAGCTATGGCAAGACTGCGACCTTCATGCCGAAGCCGGTCGTCGGCGACAACGGTTCGGGCATGCACGTGCACCAGTCGGTCTGGAAGGACGGCACCAACCTGTTCGCGGGCAACGGATACGCTGGCCTGTCGGACTTCGCGCTGTACTACATCGGCGGCATCATCAAGCACGCCAAGGCGTTGAACGCGATCACCAATCCGGGCACCAACTCGTACAAGCGCCTGGTGCCGGGCTTCGAGGCGCCGATCAATCTGGCGTACTCGGCGCGCAACCGTTCGGCCGCGTGTCGCATCCCGTACGTATCGAACCCGAAGGGCCGTCGCGTCGAAGTGCGGTTCCCGGATCCGACTGCGAATTCGTACCTTGCGTTCGCGGCGATGCTGATGGCGGGACTCGACGGCGTGCAGAACAAGATCCATCCCGGCGAGCCGATGGACAAGAATCTGTACGACCTCGAGCCCGAAGAGGCGGCCAAGGTCCCGCATCCGTGCGCGTCACTGGACGAAGCGCTGAGCCACCTCGACCGCGATCGCGAGTTTTTGACTCGCGGCGGGGTCTTCGTCAACGACATGATCGACGCCTACATCGCGCTGAAAATGGAAGAGGTCACGCGCTTCCGCATGACCACCCACCCCGTGGAATTCGACATGTACTACGGGTCGTAGGGCGGAGCACCGAACCGAGCCACCGGGGGCGGGCGACCGCCCCCGTTCGCTTCCGCGAATGACGACGGATGATTCGAAACCTACCCATAATGCGGGAACTGACGGTTGAACCGTCCGGACTTGATCGGTTTTCGCAGTCGGCGCTGCCGTACACTGCCGGCCGTCCAGTTCGCGGGAGGGACGCGAATGAAGCGATTCTTGCCATGTGCGGCACTTGCGGTCGGCGTCAGTGCGCCGTGGGCTGTGCTGGCGCAGTCGTCGGACATCTACATGTGCGTCGACGAGCAGGGCAACAAGTCGTTCCAGAACGTCGGCACCGGCAAGGGGTGCAAGCGGATGGACGTCGGCCCGGTGTTGTCGCTGCCCGCGTCGCGCTTGCCGGCTGGTCGCGCCGGCACTTCGTCGGCGGTGGAAGAGCGGGTTTCGGCCTCGCCGGCGGCGTTTCCCAAGGTCGATCGCGATACGCAGCGGACGCGCGACAGCGATCGGCGCCGCATCCTGGAGGACGAGCTCAAGTCGGAGGAAGACCGGCTCGCGCGCCTGCGCAGCGAGTACAACAACGGCGAGCCGGAGCGGCGCGGCGATGAGCGCAATTTCGCGCTCTACCAGGAACGTGTGCAGCGGCTGCGCGAGGACATCGCCCGCGTCGACATCAACGTCAGCGCGCTGCGCCGCGAGATCGCGCTGCTCCGAACCCAGTAGTTTCCCGCTGGCGCCCCTTGCGGGCGTGCGCGCATGCCGCTCGCCGGTGCGCGCATGAACATGGCATTGCGCATCGCGATGGCCGACGAGCCGCAGTTCGCTGGCCTCGATCTGCTTTCGACGGCGGTCATCGTGCTGGACGGTGAGGCGCGCATCATCCATGTGAATCAGGCCGCCGAACTGCTGCTCGGAAGCTCGCGCAAGAACCTGCTGGGGCAGTCCGCCGAGCGGGTGATCGGCAATGAACTGCAGATGCAGCAACTGGTCGCCGATGCGCGCGCCAACGTCTTCGGTGAGCGCCGCCAGGTACTGGACCTCAAGCGTTACGGCGGCGAGTCCATTCCCGTGCGAGTCACCGCGACCGCGCAGTACGGTTCGAGCGCGCCACTCGTGCTGGAAATTTCGGAGATCGAGCAGCAGCTGAAGGTCGATCGCGAAGAGAGGCAGCTCGGGCTTTCTGAAGCCAACCGCCAGCTGCTGCGCAACCTCGCGCATGAAATCAAGAATCCGCTCGGTGGCGTGCGCGGCGCGGCGCAGTTGCTGGATGCCGAGCTCGACCTGCCGGAGCAGCGCGAATACACGCGGGTCATCATCGCCGAGGCGGACCGGCTGCAGGCGCTGGTCGATCGGCTGCTTGCTCCGCACCGCGCCCAGCGCGTGATCGCGGACCTCAACATCCACGAGGTCTGCGAGCGCGTGCGGCTCGTGATGCTTTCGGAGTTTCCGCGCGGCCTGACGATCGAGCGCGACTACGATGCCAGCGTGCCGGATTTCCGCGGCGATCGAGAACAGCTGATCCAGGCACTGCTCAACATCGTGCGCAACGCCACCCAGGCGCTCGAATCGCGCATCGAAAGCGGCGACGCCGTCATCACCCTGCGAACGCGGGTGGCGCGGCAGGTCACCATTGCGCGGGCCAGGCATCGCTTGGCACTGGACTTGCATGTGATCGACAACGGGCCCGGCGTGCCGAGCGACATCCGGGATCGCATCTTCTTTCCGCTGGTGTCGGGCCGTGACGGTGGCACCGGCCTGGGACTCACCCTGGCGCAGATCTACATCCAGCAGCACGACGGCATCATCGAGTTGGACAGCCGGCCCGGGCGCACCGATTTCCGCATCATGATTCCCTTGCCATGAGACCCATCTGGATCGTCGACGATGACCGCTCGATACGCTGGGTGCTCGAGAAGGCACTGGCACGTGAGAACCTTCCATGCAAGGCGTTCGGCGTCGCGCAGGATGTGCTGACCGAACTCGAGCACGACAGTCCGCAGGTCCTGATCTCGGATATCCGCATGCCGGGCATGAGCGGCATCGAGCTGCTGCGCGCGGTCAAGCGCAAGCATCCGGCGCTGCCGGTCATCGTGATGACCGCGTTCTCCGATCTGGAGAGCGCAGTGTCCGCATTCCAGGGCGGTGCGTTCGAGTATCTGCCGAAGCCGTTCGACGTCGACAAGGCGGTCGAATTGATCCGGCGCGCGGTCGACGAGAGCGTGCGCGAGGCGAGCGCCGATGAGGTGCCCGGCGATGTCCCGGAGATCCTCGGGCAGGCGCCGGCGATGCAGGATGTATTCCGCGCGATCGGTCGCCTCAGCCAGTCCAATGTGACGGTGCTGCTGACCGGGGAATCGGGCAGCGGCAAGGAAGTCGTTGCACGCGCGTTGCACAAGCACAGTCCGCGTGCCCAGGCGCCATTTATCGCGCTCAACATGGCGGCCATCCCGCGCGACCTGCTGGAAAGCGAGTTGTTCGGCCACGAGCGAGGTGCGTTCACCGGCGCACAGGCGATGCGACGCGGGAGGTTCGAGCAGGCCGAGGGCGGGACCCTTTTCCTCGACGAGATCGGCGACATGCCGGCTGAATTGCAGACACGGCTGCTGCGCGTGCTGTCCGATGGCTTTTACTACCGCGTGGGCGGACACCAGCCGATCAAGGCCGACGTCCGGGTCATCGCCGCCACGCACCAGAACCTCGACGAGCGCGTGCGCCAGGGGCTTTTTCGCGAGGATCTTTATCACCGGCTGAACGTGATCCGGCTCCGGCTGCCGGCGCTGCGGGAGCGCAGCGAGGACATCCCGCTGCTGGTGCGGCACTTTCTCGTCAAGAGCGCGCACGAACTCGGCGTCGAGCCGAAGCGGCTGTCGGACGAGGCGACGCGCTTCATCAGCCAATTGGCGTTCCCGGGCAATGTCCGGCAGCTCGAGAACCTGTGTCACTGGCTGACCGTGCTGGCGCCGGCGCAGATCGTGAAAGTCGAAGATCTTCCGCTGGAGATGCGCCAGGAAGCCGCGGCGGGTCCTGCGGACCGCGACGAGGTCCGCCGGGAAGCAGCCGAGTCCGTGCCCGCGGCGCGACCGTCGACCGGGGGCGACTGGACCTCCTCGCTCGTGGCCGAAGTCGAGCGCCGCCTGCATGCCGGCGTGCCGGATGTCATGGACACGTTGTCGCGCGATTTCGAGGCTGCTGTCATACGGACGGCGCTCAAGCACACCCATGGGCGCCGCATCGATGCGGCCAACCGCCTGGGCGTGGGCCGCAACACCATCACGCGCAAGATCCAGGACCTGCAACTCGAGGACTGAATCGGCCCCGCGCCCCTCTCGGGGGATGCGAAACCCGCCCGCCCGGAGTAGGCTGTAAAGCGCAGGTAATGCAGGGTGGGCGATGATTGGTGTCCGCGCCGCGCCCGCCGCACTTCGTCCGATCGGCCTGCGTTTCGTCGCGGCTCGCTGCAATTCGTCGCACTGCCGGCGACAACCCGGAGCGGTCGCGGATAATCCGCTCCCACGCGAAACGACACGGCCTGTGGGTCACAAACCCGCGCACCGGTGGGGCGCCAACCCGGCGCACCGGACGTTCCTGGGGGATGCAATGACAAAGCGGTTAAAAATCTGGTGGCTGGTCGGGGTGCTGGTCCTGGTCGTCGCCGGCGGTGGCGGAGCCGTGATCGCATCGCGGCAGTCCGGGCAGGCGTCCGACGCCGCCAAGAAGGATCGGCCCACCCTCGAATTCGCCCAAGCCGATGTCGTGGTCCTGCAGCCGAAGCGCCTGTCAGTGGAACTCGCGGTTCCGGGCAGTGTGCAGGCCGTGTCGCAAGCCACGGTCCGCTCGAAGCTGTCTGCCGAAGTCAAGCGGGTGCTGGTGCGTGAAGGTGACCGTGTCGTGAGCGGCCAGGTCGTCGCCGAATTCGATACGGCGCAGCTGCGAGCGCAGCTCGCCGAACGGACCGCTACTCTGGAATCCGCGCGGGCTCAACTCGCAACGACGGAGCGCACGCGCCAGGCCAATGCGCAGTTGGTCAAACAGAACTTCATCTCGCAAAACGCGTTCGACACCGCCGACTCGGCGTATCAGGCGCAACTCGCGACGGTGGCGGCGGCGCGCGCCCAGCTCGAACAGAGCCAGATCATGATGAACGACTCGGTCGTGCGGGCTCCGATCAGCGGCACGGTGGCCAAGCGCCATGTCCAACCGGGCGAAAAGCTCGCCTTCGATGCGCCGATGATGGCGATCGTCGACCTGGCGCTGCTCGAGGTGCAGGCCCAGGTGCCGGTATCCGACGTGACGCAGATCCGCAGTGGCATGCCCGCGCAGGTCGACATCGAGGGCATGAGCGGACGGCAATTCGCCGGGCGCGTGGAGCGCATCAATCCGAGCACCGAGCCGGGCACGCGTACGGTGAACATCTATGTCTCGCTCCCGAACGAGGAATCGCTGCTCAAGGCCGGCATGTTCGCGCGCGTGATGCTCACCACGATGCCCGAGTCCGAGGTTCAGGCGCTGCCGTTGTCAGCTCTGCGCACGGACGGTCAGCAGAGCTTCGTGTGGTTGATCGCCGACGGCAAGCTCGTGCGTCGCAACGTCGCGACCGGGCGCCGGGACGAACGCGCGCAGATGGTCGAAATCACCTCCGGGATCACGGCGGCCGACGTCGTGCTGGCAACCAAGTTCGACAATCTGAAGGACGGTCTGGCCGCGAAGGTCGTTGGTCTGCCCGGCGAATCCCGGATCGCCGAGCGAGACCCGGCCGGCAGCAAGCCCGCGGCATCCAATTGACGAAGTCCGACACGCGTGCGGCCGGCCTGCAAACCCGGCCGGCCTCGAAAGGATAGAGCCCGATGTGGATGACCCGTGTTTCGATCAGCCATCCAGTCTTCGCGACGATGGTGATGATCGGCCTCACCGTACTGGGGCTGTTTTCGTATGCCCGCCTCGGCGTCGAGCCGATGCCGGACGTCAGCCCGCCCGGTGTCCAGGTATGGGTCAACTATCCCGGTGCATCTCCCGAGCAGGTCGAGAACGACCTCGCCAAGCCGATCGAAAGCGCCGCCAACACGGTAGCCGGCGTCAAGCGCATCCTGTCGCGCTCGGAGGAAGGCCGCTCGCTGACATGGGTCGAGTTCCGTTATGAAGTGGACATGGACCGCGCCGTGCAGGAAGTGCGCGACAAGCTGGCACAGATCCGGGCCGGCTTCCCGCGCGATGCCAAGGATCCGGTCGTCACGCGTGCCGGCGGCGAAAACGACGCGCCGGTGGCGTCGTTCGCACTGCTCGGCAAGGACAAGACTCCGCGTGAGCTGACGTTGCTGGCCGAGCAGGTGGTGCAGAAGGGTTTCGAACGCGTCAAGGGCGTCGGCCGCGTCGATCTTGGAGGCAACGTCACCCGGCAGGTCCAGGTGCGGGTCGACCCAGCCAAACTGATCGCGTTCGGGCTGTCGGTTGACCAGGTGGTGCAGGCACTGCGGACGGCCAACGTGTCGGTGCCGGTCGGCACCATCCACAACGAAACGTCGGAATCGATCATCCGGGTCGACGGCAGGCTGTCGTCGACAGCCCAGTTCGAACGCATCATCGTCGCCCGCAAGAGCGGGGTGCCGATCCTGCTTTCTCAGGTCGCAACGGTTGTCGATGCGGAACGCGAACGCTCGTCGCTGTCGCGCGTCAACGGCCAGCCTGCGATCGGCGTGTCGGTCTTCAAGGCGCAGGATGCCAACATCGTCGAGGTCGGTCGCGAGCTCAAGTATGCGGCCGAGACGATCCGCAAGCAGCTTCCGGCCGGCATGGAACTCAAGTTCATGTGGGCGATGGCGGATTTCGTCGAGCAGTCGGTGGACAACGTCAAGACCACGATCATCGAGGGCGCGCTGCTGACCGTTGTGATCGTGTTCCTGTTCCTCGGATCCTGGCGCAGCACCGTCATCACCGGCCTCACCCTGCCGATCTCGGTGATCGCGACCTTCACCGTGCTGTACGCGTGCGGGTTCACGCTCAACTACATGACGCTGATGGCGCTGTCACTTTGCATCGGCCTGCTGATCGACGACGCGATCGTGGTACGAGAGAACATCGTGCGCCACATCCACATGGGCAAGGAGCACTACACCGCGGCTCGCGAAGGGACCGACGAGATCGGCCTCGCCGTGCTCGCGACGACGCTGTCGATCGTCGCTGTCTTCGTGCCGATCGCGTTTATGGGCGGCATCGTCGGCAAGTTCTTCTACCCGTTCGGCATCACGGTCGCGGCTGCGGTGCTGGTGTCGCTCTTCGTCAGCTTCACGCTCGACCCGATGCTGTCGGCAGTGTGGCGGGATCCGCCGGAGGGCGCGCGTGGGTTGCCGGTGGTCGGACGCCTGCTGCGCGGGTTCGAACACGCAATGGATAAGGTGCACTCGATCTACGACCGCTTGCTGCGCTGGGCGCTGGCCCACCGCAAGTCGACGCTGGCCATTGCCACCTTGAGCTTCGTGGCGAGCATCCCGATCGCGGGCATCGTCGGCACCGAAATGGTGCCGGAGGCGGACCAGAGCTACACCTCCGTCCGGCTGACGATGCCGGTCGGGTCCAGCCTCGACTATGCGAACGAGCGCGTCAAGCGGGTCGAGGATGCCTTGCGCGATTTCAAGGAGATCGATGCGATCGACACCGGCATCGGAATCGACGGAACGCGCAATACCGCCACGGTGAACCTCAAGCTGGTGCCGCGCAGCCAGCGCAGCCGCTCGCAACGCGACATCGAGCAGGAGATCCGCAAGCGCGTCGCTTCGATTCCCGGCGTCGAGCTCAAGGTCGGCTGGAACACGCCGATCTACGTGGCCCTGCTCGGCAACAACGACGAGGAGATGAACCGCGTCATCGCCGACCTGAAGAACAAGGTCCAGAACATCCGCGGCGTCACCGATGTCGAGATCTCGGTCAAGGAAGGCACGCCGGCGCTGTCGGTGCGGCTCAAGCCCGAACTTGCGGCCGAATATGGCATCACCTATGCGCAGCTGGGGACGACGTTGCGGGCGATGGTCGGCGGCGAGAACTCCGGCTACTGGCTGGCGCCCGACGGCCAGAACTACGAGGTGATCACGCAGCTGCCGCAGGCGAGCCGAACGATCGTCGATGACATTGCCAATCTGCACATCTCGACCGGCCGTCAGCTGGCGGACGGCTCGCCCGAGGTGATCCCGCTGCGGTCGATCGCGACCCTCGAGCGCACGTTCAATCCGGAGAACATCCGTCGCCAGGACCTGCAGCGGCGAGTGGCGCTCTTCGCCAACGTGCAGGGTCGGCCTGCGGGTGATGCGGGCAAAGAAGTGGAGGCGCTGGTGAAGACCTACGAATTGCCGGTTGGCCTCCGCTTCGATGTCGGCGGTCAGATCCGCGAACAGCAGGAAGTGAATGCGGCCATCCTCGGCGCACTGCTGATGGCGGTGATCTTCATCTACCTGGTGCTGGCATCGCAGTTCGGCAGCTTCTTCCTTCCGGTGGCGATCATGGTGTCGCTGCCGCTGTCGATCGTCGGCGTGATGCTGGCGCTGCTAGTGACACACACGACGCTGAACATCTTCTCGATGATCGGCATCGTGTTCCTGATGGGGCTGGTCACCAAGAACGCGATCCTGCTGGTCGACTTCGCCAACCGTGGCCAGCGCGACGGCCTGGAGCGGCATGCCGCGCTGCTCGCAGCCGGTCAGGTGCGTCTGCGCCCGATCCTGATGACGACGGCTGCGATGATCTTCGGCATGCTGCCGCTGGCGATCGGGCTCGGCGAGGGCGCCGAGCAGCAGGCGCCGATGGGCCGCGCGATCATCGGCGGGGTCATCACCTCGACGCTGCTCACGCTGGTGGTGGTCCCGGTCATCTACACCTACATCGACGCGTTCGAGCGGCGGCTGAAGAAGCGCCGCCACGGCGCCGCCGTGCTGGTACACCAGCCTGCCGACAAGGCATGAGCGATCCGATCGAGCCCGCCGACGCGGCCGTCGAGCGTGCGCAGCGGCGTCTGCGTGCCGAGAAGGGCTTCTACATCCACCTCACCGTGTATGCGGTGGTCAATGCCTTCCTGTTCTTCATCAACAGCCGCACCGGTTCGCCTTGGTGGTTCATCTGGCCCGCGTTCGGTTGGGGCATAGGTCTCGCCGTCCACGGTGTCAGCGTGTTCGGCATGCGCGGCGCCGGGCGCGATTGGGAGGAACGGCGCCTGCGTGAACTGATCGACGAGGAGCGCGGTCGTCGCTGATTGAGCGCGCCGCGCGGCAACGGTGCCGCTCGGCGCCGCTCGCTACGCCTGCGCTACCCTCTGCGGGTGGACACACGCAGCTCATTCCTGGCACAGGATCCCGACGGGCGCATCGTTCGCTGGGGCTGGGTGTTCTGGATCGCCTGGCTCGCGGTCGGTAGCGCCTTGCTGCTCGGCGACTATCGAGGTGGTGTCCTCGGAATGGGCGTCGTTCTCGCCGCCCCGTTCTGGGCCTTGTGGCTGCTGTGGGTCGTTTACCGGATCACGCGAGCAGTAGTGCGCGGCCGCATCCTCCGGCCGATCGGTGCCGAGGGCGAACTGCACTACGAGTTCGACGGGCACCCGATCCATATCGAGTTCGACGGCGATGCGGTTCGCTTCGTAGCGGCTGATGTCTTCGAGGCGCTGGGAACAGAGCGCGATGCCCGCGCACCGGAGCGCGTGCGCCAGATCGTGGGCCGCGACGGATTGGCGTCATCGGCTTCCTCGGGGCGGCTCTGCTTCTCCGAAAAGGGGCTCGCGGCGTGGCTCGATCGACGCACCGATCGAACGGCGCTTCAGTTTGTCCGCTGGGTCGATACGCAGGTGATTGCTCCGTACCGACGCAAGCGTGAGCTCGAGGGTCGGCCGAACGCTGGATAATGCAACGATTCTCTTGAGGCACCTGTTTCCATGACCGCTGTCGCCCGCGTCTTCTCGCAGCACCGCATCGCGGTGTCGCGCGTCTTTGGATTCGGTTTCCTGGCGGCGGTACTGCTGACGGGCAGTCGCTGGCAGGGAACCCTCGTGGCCGATCTCCTTTTCCTGGTTGGGCTGATGCTGGCGGCGGTCGGAATGGTCGGGCGCATCTGGTGCCTCGTCTACTCAAGCGGATACAAGAGTTCGCAACTCGTGACCGCCGGCCCGTACGTGGTCTCGCGCAATCCGCTGTACTTCTTCTCGTTCATCGGGCTGATCGGCATCGGCCTGTCGACCGCCACGCTGACGCTCACAGCGCTGGTCGTGCTGTTCTTCTGGTCGGTGTACCCGGCCGTCATTGACGGCGAGGAAGAGTTCCTGCGGACCAGGTTCGGTGCGCAGTACACCGCCTACTGCGAGCGCACACCGAGGTTCTTTCCGAACTGGAAGCTGTTCAGCGAGCCCGACAGCTACGAGGTGCAGCCCAAGACTCTGCGGCGGTCGCTGGGCGGCGTGCTGTGGTTCATCGGGCTGCCCGCACTGATCCACATCCTGATGGAAATGCGGGAAATGGGCCTGATCGGCTGGCTCGCGCTGTTGCCCTGAGACGCGGCAATCAAAGAGCGAGTGTCGCGACGACCGGCGCGTGATCGCTGGGCTGTTCGCGGCGGCGCGGTTCGACGTCGATGATGCAGGCTGTGCAGCGAGGCGCCAGCGCCGGCGACAGCAGGATGTGATCGATGCGCAGTCCCATTTTGCGGCGGAACGCGAGCATCCTGTAATCCCACCACGTATAGCTGCGCTCCGGCTGATCGAACAGGCGGAAGCTGTCGACCAGCCCGAGCCGGATCAATCCGCCGAATGCCTCCCGCTCGGGAACGGAAAACAGCACCTGGCCTTCCCACAGCGCCGGATCGTGGACGTCGCGATCTTCTGGAGCGACGTTGAAGTCACCCGCCAGTGCGAGCTGCGGATTGCGCACCAGTTCCTCGCCGAGCCAGCGGTTGAGCGCCGCGATCCAGCGCAGCTTGTACTCGAATTTTTCGCTGCCCACGCTCTGGCCGTTGGGAAAGTAGGCGCAGACAACCCGCAGTGGCCCGCAGGTCGCCGCGATCACGCGTTTCTGAGCGTCCTCGAAATCCGGCAGCGCGGTGATCACGTCGACCGGAGCAGGCAGCGTGTCCTGCCGCGTCAGGATGGCCACGCCGTTGTATGTCTTCTGCCCGGCGTGAATCGAAACATATCCGGCCTCCGCCAGCGCGGCCCCTGGAAACTGCTCGTCGACGAGCTTGGTTTCCTGCAGGCAGACGATGTCGGCGCGATGCGTCGACAGCCAGTCGAGCAGGTGAGCGAGGCGGACCTTGAGCGAGTTGACGTTCCAGGTCGCGAGCCGAAGGTTCATCCCGCTATTGTGCCGGGGGTGGCGGAGCGGCGGCTTTCTGTGTCAATGGACGAGCGGGTTCCTGCTTGAAGCTGGGCGGCAGCATCGAGGTCTGCGGATAGCCGGTTGCATCGAGCGCGTTGTTCCAGTCGTCGGGATTGAACGCCACCAGTGGCTGAGTACCGAGCGTGACGACCGGGACGCCCTCGGCATTCGTCAGACGCTGGAACTCCATCGCATCGTCGCTGGTCTCGACGGTCCGCTCCGCGAACGGCACGCCGCGCTTGTTCAGGAAGTTGCGCGCGGTGACGCACGGCGGGCAGTTCTTCGCCGTGAACAGCATCACGGGAAAATTCGAGGCCGCGCGCCGCACCTGATAGGGCAGCAGCGACTTGGTCTGCTCGCCGATTTGCAACAGGTCGATGCGCAGCAGATTCTGCGCATCCGGTGGCGGATGATCGCCGTAATTGATCTGGCCGCGATAGTCACTCCAGCGCCACAGCACCTTGGGCGGACTCGATGACGGCGTTTCGTTGACGGATGCGATCTGCGCCTGCATGGCGAGGACGAAGATGCCGGCGGAAAGTGTGGTCAGGAACATGGCAGCAGTCGGTTGATGGGGCGAAATTAGCGGGCGGCCGCGGGGCCGATGCGATTGGCGGAGCCGCTCGCGCGAGAGACGAGCGGTTGGGCCGGTTCGGCCGCATACCCCGGCGGCAGGCGCGATTCCGTCGGGTACCCGGCGGCGTCGAGCGCTCGTCCCCAGTCCGCGGCGTTGAAGCCCGCGAAGCGTTCGCGTCCGAGTGTCAGGACAGGCACCTTGTCGATGCCGGTGATTCGTCTCAGCTCGTCGAGGTCGCTGGGCGCCTCGATCGTTCGTTCGGAATAGGGCACGCCACGCTGCTTCAGGAAAGTGCGCGCGTTGTCGCACGGGACACAGCCGCCGCTGGTGTAGAGCACGGCCGGGTGCTGCGAGCTGGCGCGCCGCAGCTCGAACGGCAGCGTGGCGCTGACATCGTTCACGTTCACGGGGCTGCGCGAGTCGATGCGCTTCAGGTCGACCGCATCCGACGGCGGGATGTCGCCGTAGTTGACCTGGCCGCTTGGATCACGCCAGCGGTACTGGGCATCCGCGACGCCCGCAACGGCGAGTACCGCCAGCGCGGCAGCCCAGCGTGCCTTCATCGTGATGCCTTCGCCCTTTCAAAGTACGTGTCAGCTGACCATGCCGTGGTGTCGCAGCAGTGCGTCGATCGTCGGCTTGCGTCCACGGAATGCCACGAACGACTGCATCGCGGGACGGCTGCCACCGACAGCCAGGACCTCGTCGCGAAATCGCCGGCCGACGACTGGGTTGAGAACGCCTTCTTGTTCGAACGCCGAGAACGCGTCGGCCGACAACACCTCGGCCCATTTGTAGCTGTAATAGCCTGCCGCGTAGCTGCCGGCGAAGATGTGCGAGAAAGAGTGAGGAAACCGGTTGTATTCGGGCGGCATCAGCACCGCGACCTCGCGGCGAACCTCTTCAAGCAGGCGCAGGAGCGCGGTTGCGTCTTCCGGCGCGGGTTCCGCGTGCAGCCGCATATCGAACAGCGCGAATTCCAGCTGCCGCATCGTGTAGTAGCCGCTCTGGAAGTTGCGTGCCGCGATCATCCGGTCGTACAGCGCGCGCGGCAGCGTCTCACCGGTCTCGGCGTGCGCGGTCAGCAATTGCAGGACTTCCCATTCCCAGGCGAAGTTCTCCATGAACTGGCTCGGCAGTTCCACCGCGTCCCACTCGACGCCATGGATGCCCGCGACCGCGGGTTCATCGACCTGCGTCAGCATGTGGTGCAGTCCGTGGCCGAACTCGTGGAAGAGGGTCAGCACTTCGTCGTGCCTGAAGGTGGCCGGCCGGCCACCGACCGGCGGGGAAGAGTTGCAGGTCAGATAGGACACCGGGGTCGCGAGACCCGCACGCCGCCCTCGTCGGCTTCGCGCATTGTCCTGCCAGGCGCCGCCCTGCTTCTTCTCGCGCGCGTACAGGTCGAGGTAGAACTGCCCGACCAGTTCCCCGTTTGCCTTCTCGATCCTGAAGAATCGGACGGCGGGATGCCAGGTCGGAACGCGGTCCTCGCGGATAGCCACCCCGAACAGGGTCTCGATCGTCCGGAAGAGCCCCGCCAGCACGCGCGGTTCGGTGAAATAGAGCTTCAGTTCCTGCTCCGAATAGGCGTAACGCGCTTCGCGCAGTTTCTCGCTGGCGTAGGTGAAGTCCCACGGGGCGAGCTCGGAGATGCCGAGGTTCTGCGAGGCGTAATCCTGGAGCTCCTTCAGGTCACGTGCGGCGTACGGTCGGGCGCGGTGTCCCAGTTCGTGCAGGAACTGCAGCGCCTCGGTTGGCGCCGCGGCCATCTTCGACACCAGCGAAACGTCGGCGTAGCTCGGGTACCCGAGCAGCCGCGCATGCTCCTGCCGTAGTGCGATCAGTTCGACTATCAGAGGACCGTTGTTCCACTCCGGATTGCCGAACTCCGAAGCGCGTGTCACATAGGCGCGGTACATCCGCTCTCGCAGCGCACGGTCGTCGGCGTAATCGAGCATGGCGGCATAGCTCGGGTACTGCAGAGTGATCTTGTAGCCCGGGCGACCTTCGGCCGCCGCGGATTCGCGGAACATCTGCAGCGCATCGTCCGGCACGCCGCCGAGAGCGCCACTGTCTTCCACATGCAGCGCGAACGCATTGGTCGCATCAAGGACGTTTTCTGCGAAGCGCGTCGCAATCTGCGACTGGCGTTCGCGCACCGCCTTGAAGCGGGCCTTGCGGGCCGGCGGCAGTTCCGCGCCACCGAGCCGGAAATCGCGCAGTTCGTTCTCGACCAGGCGCCTGCGGGCCGCGGGCCAGCTCGGAAAGTCCTCGATGGCGGCGAGCGCCTTGAAGCGCGCATACAGGGTTTCGTTTTGCGCCAGCTCGGTCCAGAACGCGGTGATGCGGGGGAGGTTGTGGTTGAACTGCGCCCGCCATTGCGGCGTGTCGGCGACCGCATTGACGTGCGCGACTGCGCTCCAGGCGCGCGCCAGGCGATCGGTGGCCTCGTCGATCGGCTCGACCACTGTGGCCCAGGTCGCGTCCGCATCGGGCCGCGTGACGCTCGCCACCGCTTCACGGGCGGCGACGAGCAGCGCATCGACCGCCGGCGTGACGTGCTCGGGGCGAACGAGATCGAATCGCGTCAGGCCATCGAAATCGAGCAGGGGATTCGCATCGGCCATCGGAGGGTCCTGCAACGCGCGCGGCGCCGGCATTCAGGCGGACAGTCCGGCACGCCGCTCGGCCGCTTCGACGGTGTTGACCAGCAACATCGTGATCGTCATCGGACCGACTCCGCCGGGCACCGGCGAGATCCAGCCTGCCACTTCGCGTACAGCGCCGAAATCGACATCACCGACCAGCCTGCCTTCGGGCGTCCGGTTCGTGCCGACATCGATGACGACTGCACCGGGCTTGACCATATCGGCAGTCACCAGATTGCGGCGGCCGACAGCGGCCACCAGGATGTCCGCAGTGCGCGTGACCGCTGCGAGGTCGCGGGTCTTGCTGTGGGCGATCGTGACGGTCGCATCGGCAGCCAGCAGCAGCATGGCCATCGGTTTGCCGACCATGTTCGAGCGGCCGAGGACCACCGCGTGCGACCCCCGGATGCCCACACCGGTGTGCTCGAGCATCTTCATGACACCGTACGGCGTGCACGAGCGGAAATGCGGCACCCCCATCAGCGTGAGGCCGGCGTTCATCGCGTGCAGGCCGTCGACGTCCTTGTCGAAGGCGATCGCTTCGACGATCCGTCGTGCGTCGATCTGCGGCGGCAACGGGAGTTGCACGAGTATGCCGTGGACGGTGGGGTCGGCATTGAGCGCCGCGATGCGCTCGAGCAGCGCCTCCTGGGACGTGGTCGCTGGCAGCCGGTCCGCAAAGGAGCGGATGCCGATGTCCTCGCAGGCCTGCACCTTGTTGCGAACATAGACCGCGGAGGCCGGGTCGTCCCCGACCAGTACCACGGCGAGCCCGGGCGGCTGGCCGGCCTCGATGGCACGCCGGATGCGCGGGACCAGGCCGGCGCGCAACGCTGCGGCGAGTGCCTTGCCATCGATGATACGGGCGGTCATTGCTTCGGGCTGGGTTCGGAAGGCCGCGCAGTTTACCGGCGCTCTAGCGAGCTCATCTCAGAGTCACCGGCTCGGAGGCCAGTAGGCGCGGCGCGCTGTGACCCGCGCGCTCCACGCGAGCCTGTTTGGCGTCGCGCCGTATCAGCACCGCCAGCATCGCCTGGCGGCAGCTGCAGGCGAGGGTGCGGTGGATTCCAACGGCGCGGGAAGTCGATGCCAAGTGCGGTCGGCACGCATATTATCGAGAGCCTGCGACAGCTCCTGCCGCAGGTTTCCGTCTCAATCGTAGGTGTCGTATTATGAAATTGAATGTCGTAATTTGAAAGATACGGCAGACGCTGTTATCGTCCTCCCAACAGAAGAAATGCCGCGCCAATGCCGCGCGGCACGAGGCCAGGCTACATCGACCAGGAGACACCGATGTCCGCGATACCGCAAGCCGCCAACGATCCCGATGTGCTCGAAACCCAGGAATGGATCGATGCACTCGATACGGTGCTGGAGCGTGAAGGCGCCGAGCGTGCGCACTTCCTGCTCGAAGCGCTGATCGACAAAGCACGCCGATCCGGCGCCCACATCCCCTATTCGGCGAACACCGCCTACATCAACACGATTCCGCCGCACCTGGAGGAGCACTCGCCGGGTGACCCGGTCCTCGAGGAGCGCATCCGCTCGTACGTCCGCTGGAACGCGATGGCGATGGTGGTGCGGGCCAACCGAGGAGAGGGCGACCTCGGCGGGCATATCGCCAGTTATGCGTCGGTCAACACGCTGATGGAGATCGGCTTCAACCACTTCTGGCGTGCACCGACAGCCGATTTCGGTGGCGACCTGATCTACTTCCAGGGTCATTCGGCGCCCGGCGTTTACGCGCGCGCCTATCTCGAGGGACGCCTGAACGAACAGCAGCTCGACAACTTTCGCCGCGATGTCGACGGCAAAGGCGTCACTTCGTATCCGCATCCGAAACTGATGCCGGAGTTCTGGCAGTTTCCGACGGTGTCGATGGGGCTCGGCCCGCTCCAGGCCATCTACCAGGCGCGCTTCCTCAAGTACCTGCATGCGCGGGGCATCGCGAACACCGAGGGGCGCAAGGTGTGGGTGTTCTGCGGCGACGGCGAGATGGACGAGCCCGAGTCGCTCGGTGCGATCGGCCTGGCGTCGCGCGAAGAGCTCGACAACCTGATCTTCGTCGTCAACTGCAACCTGCAGCGGCTCGACGGACCGGTCCGCGGCAACGGCAAGATCATCCAGGAGCTCGAAGGCGGCTTCCGCGGCGACGGCTGGAACGTCATCAAGGTGATCTGGGGTTCGTACTGGGATCCGCTGCTCGCGCGTGACACCGAGGGCCGCCTGCTGCGCGTGATGGAAGAGACGGTCGACGGCGAATACCAGAACTTCAAGGCCAACGACGGCGCCTTCGTCCGCAAGCACTTTTTCGGCAAGGATCCACGGCTGCTCGAGATGGTGTCGCGCATGACCGACGACGACATCTGGCGCCTGAACCGCGGCGGCCATGATCCGCACAAGATCTATGCCGCTTATGCCGCGGCGATGAAGACGGCCGGCCAGCCGACGGTGATCCTGGCCAAGACGGTCAAGGGTTACGGCATGGGCAAGGTCGGCGAAGGCAAGAACCCGACGCACCAGCTGAAGAAGCTCGATACCACCGCGATCCGCGAATTCCGTGACCGGTTCGCGATTCCGGTCACCGACGAGCGGCTCGACGAGGTGCCTTTTTACAAGCCGGGCGAAGAATCGGCGGAAATGAAGTATCTGCACGAGCGGCGGCGCGCGCTCGGCGGCTCACTGCCACAGCGGCGTCGCAGCGCGGACGAGAAGATCGCAGCGCCTGCGCTCGATGCGTTCGCGGCGGTGCTCGAACCGACCGCGGAAGGACGCGAGATCTCGACAACGCAGGCCTTCGTCCGCTGCCTGACGCAACTGGTGCGCGACAAGCAGGTCGGTCCGCGGGTCGTGCCGATCATTCCGGACGAGGCGCGTACCTTCGGCATGGAGGGCATGTTCCGGCAGCTCGGCATCTACTCCTCGCAGGGGCAACTGTACGAACCGGTCGATCGCGACCAGGTCATGTACTACCGCGAAGACAAGCAGGGTCAGATTCTCGAGGAAGGCATCAACGAAGCGGGCGCGATGAGTTCGTGGATCGCCGCGGCGACTTCCTACTCGACCAACAACCGCATCATGGTGCCGTTTTACATCTTCTATTCGATGTTCGGCTTCCAGCGCGTCGGCGACCTCGCCTGGGCCGCCGGTGACATGCAGGCGCGCGGCTTCCTGCTCGGCGCAACATCGGGGCGCACGACGCTGAACGGCGAGGGCCTGCAGCACCAGGACGGTCACTCGCACCTGATGAGCGCGACCATTCCGAACTGCGTCAGCTACGACCCGACCTACGCGCATGAGCTCGCCGTGATCTTCCAGCATGGACTGAAGCGCATGGTGGAGAACCAGGAGAACGCCTGGTACTACATCACGGTGATGAACGAGAACTACCCGCACCCGGGCCTGAAGAAGGGCCAGGAGGAGGGCATCCTGCGCGGCATGTACCTGCTGCGAGAGGGGCCGGCGGGCAGCGGGATGGGCAAGTCGATCCCGCGCGTGCAGCTGCTGGGCAGCGGCACCATTCTGCGCGAGGCGATCGCCGCGGCGGAAATGCTGGAAAAGGACTGGGGAGTCGCCGGTGACGTGTGGAGCGTGACGAGTTTCACCGAGCTGCGCCGCGACGGCATCGAGGTCGAGCGCTGGAACCTGCTGCATCCCGCAGACAAGCTGCGCAAGTCCTACGTCACCCAGCAACTGGAACGCACGGCCGGACCAATCGTCGCAACCTCGGACTACATACGGCTATTCGCCGACCAGATCCGTCCGTACGTTCCGCGCGGCCGCGATTACCGCGTCTTGGGCACCGATGGATTCGGCCGCTCTGATACGCGCGCGAAACTCAGGGATTTCTTCGAGGTGGACCGCCGATACGTGGTGCTGTCGTCCTTGCGTGCACTGGCCGATGAAGGCGTGCTGCCGCTCGCCAAGGTGACGGAAGCGATCAAGAAGTACGGCATCGACGCGGACAGGCGCAATCCCGCGACGGTCTAGCCGCGGCCCGCAGCACGCCGCTCGGGACCGCGTGATCCGGACGAGACGGGCCTGCCTGGTCCCGAGCGCGACGACAACAGCAACGAAAGGGCCGCGACCATGGGCCAACTCGTGGAAGTGCAGGTTCCGGACATCGGTGACTTCAAGGATGTCGAGGTCATCGAGGTTCTGGTGAAAGCCGGCGACACGGTGTCGAAGGAACAGTCGCTGATCACGGTGGAAAGCGACAAGGCCTCGATGGAGATTCCGTCGTCGGCTGCCGGCGTCGTCAAGGAATTGCGCGTCAAGCTGGGCGACAAGGTGTCGCAGGGCAGTTCGCTCGCCGTTGTCGAGTCGGCCGACGGCAAGACGGCACCGACGCCGGCGCCGCCGCGCACCGCGAAGGCTGCCGCTTCCGTGGCCTCCACGGCACCATCCAAGGCGCCGGCCGCTTCACCGCCACCCAAGGCGCCGGCCCTGCACCGAGGCCTCGCCTGCGGCAGCCATCGAGGTGGTGGTGCCCGACATCGGTGACTTCAAGGACGTCGAAGTGATCGAGGTCCTGGTCAAGCCCGGCGACACGGTGGCTCCTGAGCAGTCGCTGATCACGGTCGAGAGCGACAAGGCATCGATGGAAATTCCTTCGTCTGCCGCCGGTGTCGTCAAGGAATTGCGCGTCAAGCTCGGCGACAAGGTTTCGCAGGGCAGCCCGATAGCAGTGCTCGCCGCAACCGGCACCAGCTCGGCGACCGCATCCAGGCCTGCTGCCGCGCCACCTGCTGCTGCAGAGCTGCCTGCAGCCGAACCCGCGCAGCCCAGGTCGACCGCGTTTGCCACCGAGATGGGTGCGCGGCCGCAGCCGGTCGATCTTGGACCTGCGCCGGGCGCCAAACCGCACGCATCGCCGTCGGTTCGCAAGTTCGCGCGCGAACTTGGCGTCGATCTGACACACGTGCGCGGCAGCGGCCCGAAGGGCCGTATCACGACCGACGACGTGCGCGATCACGTGAAGGGCGTGATGTCCGGTGGAGCACGTGCCGGCAGCGGCGCCGTCGGCCGCTATGGGTACCGGCCTCGGCCTCAATCTGCCGGCGTGGCCGGTCGTCGACTTCGCCAAGTTCGGGCCGATCGAGCGAGTCGAGCTGTCGCGCATCCGGCGTATCTCCGGGCCGGCGCTGTCGCGCAACTGGGTGACGATCCCGCACGTCACCAACCACGAGGACGCCGACATCACCGACCTCGAGGCCTTCCGCGTGCAGCTCAACAAGGAAAACGAGAAGAGCGGCCTGAAGCTGACCATGCTCGCGTTCCTGATCAAGGCCTGCGTGGCGACACTGAAGAAGTTTCCCGACTTCAACAGCTCGATCGATCCGGAAGGCGGCGCGATCATCCGCAAGAATTACTGGCACATCGGGTTCGCGGCCGACACGCCGCAGGGGCTGGTGGTGCCGGTCGTGAAGGACGCCGACAAGAAGGGCGTGTTCGAGATCGCGCAGGAAACCTCCGCACTGGCCGCCAAGGCGCGTGACGGCAAGCTCACGCCGTCCGACATGCAGGGCGGGACTTTCTCGATTTCCTCGCTCGGCGGGATCGGCGGTACTTCCTTCACGCCGATCATCAACGCACCGGAAGTTGCAATCCTCGGCGTGTGCCGCTCGGCGATGAAGCCGGTGTGGGACGGCAAGCAGTTCGCACCAAGGCTCATCCTGCCGCTGTCGCTGTCATGGGACCATCGCGTCGTCGACGGCGCGGGTGCCGCTCGCTTCAACGCAAATCTGGCGCAGATCCTGGCCGATTTCAGGCGCGTACTGCTGTAGAACGACCGTGGCGATGCCGTCCGCGGGGCCTCCACGATGACCACCATCGTCGTCGTCAAGAAGAACGGCGAGATCGCGATCGCGTCGGACGCGCTGGTGACGTTCGGTGAAACGCGACTTCCACACGGATACGAGACCAACGAGAAGATCTTCAAGGTGCGCGATTCGTACGTCGGGCTCGCCGGCAGCACCGCGCACTACGCGGTGCTGGCGATGGCGCTCGATCATCTCGGCGAGGAGTGCCTGCTGGGCAGCCGGCGAGAGATCTTCAACACCTTCCAGCGCCTGCACCCGGTGCTGAAGGAGCGCTTCTTCCTCAATCCCAAGGAGGATGAGGGCGATCCGTACGAGTCGTCGCAGATCACCGCGCTGATCGCCAACGCGAGCGGCATCTACGGTGTCTATTCGTACCGTGAGGTGTTCAGTTTTGACCGCTTCTGGGGCATCGGATCGGGCCGCAATTTTGCGCTGGGAGCGATGTACGCGGCCTACGACCGCACGGCGTCGGCGCGCAAGATCGCCGAACTCGGCGTCAAGGCCGGAGCGGAATTCGACAAGAGCTCGTCGTTGCCGGCGCGGGTATTCACCATCGCGGCCGCCGGCGATCTTGAGCATGCGTGAGACCGACGCACGATCGCCTGTGCGCGCCGAACCAGGGAGCAAGCCAAATGAGCCAGTTGATCGACGTCGCGGTACCCGATATCGGCGACTTCAAGGACGTCGAGGTAATCGAACTGCTGGTCAAGCCCGGCGACACGGTCAGCAAGGAACAGTCGCTGGTCACCGTCGAGAGCGACAAGGCCTCGATGGAGATTCCGTCCTCGGCCGCTGGCGTGGTCAAGGAGGTGCGGGTGAAGCTCGGCGACAAGGTGTCGCAGGGATCGCTGCTGGTCCGGCTCGAATCGACCGCCGGTGCCGCCACTTCGGCGCCGGCTCCCGCGTCCGTCGCACCGTCGCCGGCCTCGGCCGCGGCGCCGGCTGTCGCTGCAGCGCGCAAGGCGGGTAATGGCGCCGCACCAGCCGCAGATCTCGAGTGCGAGGTGCTGGTGCTGGGAGCGGGCCCGGGCGGCTATTCGGCGGCTTTCCGTGCCGCCGACCTCGGCCGCAAGGTCGTGCTGGTCGAGCGCTACCCCACGCTCGGCGGCGTGTGCCTGAACGTCGGCTGCATACCGTCCAAGGCGCTGCTGCACGTGGCCGCCGTGATGGACGAAGTGGCGCATTTCGGCGACCTGGGCGTGACCTATGCGAAGCCGGCCATCGATCTCGTCAAGCTGCAGGCGCACAAGAGCAAGGTCGTCGGCAAGCTGACCGGCGGCCTCACCGCGATGGCCAAGATGCGCAAAGTCACGGTCGTGCGTGGCTATGGCAGCTTCACCGGACCGCATCACCTGCAGGTCGAACTGACCCGCGGTGACGGGCAGGAGAAGACCGGCGAGAAGCAGGTGATTCGCTTCGATGCGGCCATCATCGCGGCGGGATCGGCGGCGGTGCGGTTGCCGTTCATGCCGGACGATCCGCGGGTGGTCGACTCGACCGGCGCACTGGCATGGCGCGAAGTCCCCGGAAAGATGCTGGTGATCGGCGGCGGCATTATCGGGCTGGAGATGGCCACCGTGTACTCGACCCTCGGTGCTCGTATCGACGTCGTCGAGATGCTGGACGGGCTGATGCTGGGCGCCGACCGCGACCTCGTCAGGGTCTGGCAGAAGATGAACACGTCGCGCTTCGACAAGGTGATGCTGAAGACCCGCACCGTGTCGGCCGAAGCGCGGCCCGACGGCCTGTGGGTCAAGTTCGAGGGCGAAGCCGCGCCGGCCGAGCCGCAGCGCTATGACGCGGTCCTGCAATCGGTCGGGCGCAGTCCGAACGGCAAGAAGATCGGCGCCGAGCGGGCCGGAGTCGCGGTTGGCGACCGCGGCTATATCGCAGTCGACGGCCAGATGCGGACCAATGTGGCCCACATCTTCGCGATCGGAGACATCATTGGTCAGCCAATGCTGGCGCACAAGGCGGTCCACGAAGGCCATGTCGCGGCGGAAGCTGCAGCCGGCCACAAGGCGCACTTCGACGCGAGCGTGATTCCGTCGGTGGCGTACACCGACCCGGAAGTCGCCTGGGTCGGCCTGACCGAAGACGATGCCAAGAAGGCCGGGCGCAAGGTGAAAAAGGCGGTCTTTCCGTGGAGCGCGTCGGGTCGTGCGATCGCCAACGGCCGCGACGAAGGGGTCACCAAGCTGCTCTTCGACGAGGAGACGCACCGCGTGGTCGGCGGCGGGATCGTCGGCATGCATGCGGGCGACCTCGTGAGCGAGATCGCGCTGGCGATCGAAATGGGCGCCGATGCGATCGACATCGGCAAGACGATTCACCCGCATCCGACGCTGAGCGAGTCGGTCGGGATGGCCGCTGAAATCGCCGAGGGAGTCTGCACCGACGTCCCTCCGCCGCGGCGCTGAGGGATCACTCCAGGCGCAAGTGCAATAAGGCGAATTACAATGCGAACCCCTCGCGAGCGCAGCATTCATCCATCCGGATGCGGCGAGCGCGATTGACGCTCCGACCTCCTGTCGTACGCTTCGTGCTCTGCTCGACGAAACGCTGCTGGTTCCGACCGACGAAGGCCGACTTGTCCGACTGACATGGGTTACCTCGAATTCCAGGCCACCGGCGGACCACCCGCACCGGCGGACATATTTCCGGACGGCGCGCAGCGTTGGTCGGACGAGGAAACCTGGGATGGCGCGCCACCGGCCACCGGTGCCGCGGTGCGGATCGAAGCGGGCCGCATCATCGTGCTCGACCAGGACATCGACGTCGGCAGCCTCGACATCGAGGGCACGTTGCTCGTTGAGTCGCGCGACCTGCAGCTGCGCGCCGGCTGGATACTGGTCCGCGGCAACGGCCGGCTGGCCGCGGGCACCGCAGAGCGCGCGTTCCGTGAGCGCCTGACGATCACGCTGTGTGCCCGCGAAGGCGTGCAGCCACACGCCGAACTCGGCACCAAGTTTCTGGCGGCGCTCGACGGCGGGACGATCGATCTGCACGGCAAGCAACGAAGTTCATGGGTTCCGCTCGGCAGCACCGTCGCGCCGGGACACAACCTCGTGAGGCTCGCGCAACCGGTCGACTGGCAGCCCGGCGAGCGCATCGCGATCGCCTCGGGACAGGATCATTCGCTGGTCGAGGAACGCACGATCCTCGACGTCGGCGGTGATTGCCTGACGCTGACGCTGGACCGCGCGGTGGCACACCGTCATCACGGCCAGCATGCGCCGATGCATCACGCGCTGCCTGGCTCGATCGCCAAGGTGGTGCTGCTCGAGCGCAACGTCGTCGTTCAGGGATGCGAGGAATCGGATCGCGCGAGCCAGGGCGGCTACTGCATGATCGCCGCCTCGATGCTCATCCCGGTGCAGGGACGCCGGGCGATCGGACGCTTCAGCGGGGTCGAGTTCCGTCGCATGGGCCAGTTCAATCGCCCCGGCCGCTATCCGCTGCACTGGCACAACAATGGCGACGCTGCCGAAAGCCTAGTCAGCGGCTGCCTGATTCACCAGTCGTACCAGCGCGGCATCGTGGCGGTCGGTTCGCGCCATGTGCGGATCAGCGGAAACGTCGTGCTGAAGCCGTTCGGCCACGGCTACATCGTCGAGAGCGAGGACAACTCGCCGCAGCTGATGACGACCAACCTGGCGGTGCGCCCGCGTGTCGCGCGTTTTGCCGACAGCGCTATGCGCAGCTACTGCGAGCACCACCCGCGGCCCTTCTGGATCGTGCACTCGCAGCCGTCGCGCTCGCTGCCGCACTAGCCGACGCTATCATCCCGGCCGTTGCAGAGGATGCGATGGCCACTCAGGACGAACTCAAGCGCGCAGTCGCACGGGCGGCCATCCGCCATGTGCCGCACGGTGAAATCGTCGGTGTCGGCACCGGCTCGACCGCGGACTGCTTCATCGACGAACTCGCGGGTATCCGCAATCGCATCACCGGCGCGGTCCCAAGCTCGGAGCGAACCGCGGCACGACTCGCGGCAGTCGGCATCCGGCTTTTCGATCTGAACGATATCGAGTCGCTGTCGGTCTATGTCGACGGCGCCGACGAGATCGACGCCGGGTTCGCGATGATCAAGGGCGGGGGCGGCGCGCTCACGCGCGAAAAGATCGTCGCCGCCGTTGCGCGCCGCTTCGTCTGCATCGCGGACCAGAGCAAGAAGGTGGACATGCTCGGACGCTTCCCGCTGCCGGTCGAGGTGATCCCGATGGCGCGCGCACACGTGTCCCGTCAACTCGCCCGCCTCGGCGGCAATCCTCAGCTGCGCACCGGGTTCACGACCGATAACGGCAACGTGATCATCGACGTGCACGGCCTGCGCATCGAAGCGCCGCGTGACATGGAGCAGGCGATCGACGGCATCGTCGGTGTCGTGACCAACGGGTTGTTCGCGCACCGCGGGGCCGACGTGCTGCTGCTGGGAACGCCGCAGGGAGTCGTGGAAATGCAGCGTGCTTGACGCGCCGGTTCTCATGAAGGCAGTCGCACGCAGCATCGGCCTGGCTGCGGCGGGCGTGATGCTGATCCTCGCGCTTTACGTTGCAGTGGCTCTCGTGCTGGCTGCGGTGCCGCGCAACCTGGACTTCGTCGAATCGAACGACGGCATTCCGGTCTATGTGCGCACCAACGGCGTCCATGCGGAACTGATCCTGCCGACGCGCAACCCGGTGTTCGACTGGAGCACCGAGTTTCCGGTCGGCCACATGCGCGCTCTGGCTGCGCCGACGGAATGGATTGCGTTCGGCTGGGGCGACCGCGGGTTCATGGTCAACACGCCGACCTGGTCCGATCTTCGTCTCGGCACCGCTGTGGTGGCGCTCTCCGGGTTGGGAGACGGCGCGATGCACGTCGAGTACATCGAGACCCCGACGGCGTACAAGTCTCGGCGCATCCGGATCTCGGCAGCCGAACACGAGCGACTGGTCGCCTACATTCGCGCATCGTTCGTGCGCGATGCCGACGGGCGTGTGCGTCGGATCGATGCACCGGGGTACTTTGAGACCGACGCGTTCTACGAAGCGGTGCCGAGCTATGCGTTCTGGTACACCTGCAACGAATGGACGCGGCGGGCTCTCGCAGCGGCCGGCATCAGGACAGCCGTGTGGGCACCGTTCGACACGGCGGTGCTCTATCACCTTCCCGATGCGAGCAAGTCGCGCTGAGCCGGTAGCAGTCGGCGCGAGCGGCTGTTAGTGAGGAAAAGATCGCAAACAGAATCTCGGCGCGCCGACGGGCGGCCAACAATGAACCCGGACCACTTCAAGGGTTTCGTGCACTAAACGAAGCGCATTCCACGGAAGGTTCGCGGTGCACTGGGAACTTTTCGCGCCAAAGGTGCGGAATCTCGCTACGAGGCGTCAAGCGTGGTGCATCAGTCTCGTCGTCCTAAGGACCGCGCCGTCCGGTCGCAATCGGCTGAACCCCTGGACGGCGCGCTGGAGTTTGAGGCCGTTCGGGTCAAGGCGAACCGTCACACACGAACGATTCGTAGCGCCCGCGAGTGCCGCACCAGTCAGCAGAAAGGCGAGCGCATTGCAGGGAAGCTCGGCGCCCGCCGCGGCGAAGTCTTGCGCGATGCTGACTCGCGGCTCCGTACTCACGGGGGCGACGATCTGTCCGGTGCGCAGCACGAAATAGTTAACGCCGCTTGCGGCGATCACGTCATCCGCGGCAAGCTTCAGTTCGCGCCACCGAGCCTCCGCCCAGGTCGCGCTGGCGCCCCGATTCGATCCGCTGAAGCTCACCGAAATCCATCGACCCGGCAGACCGGACCGCTTAGCGAGCTCGAGGCAGGCCGAAAGGCCGTCAATCTCAAGTTGCCATGCGCCGGGCGACAAGCTTCTTCGATCACCTCCGGCGAGGTAGATCACGTGTGCCGCGCGCTCAATTGATGGCGCAAGCGTGTCTGGCTGCTCTATGTTGACGACAACAACTTCGGCAGATGCCAGCGACGCTTCGGAGGCAAGGCTGTCCGCGCTTCGCACGCAAGCGATGACCGGCACCGACGCGGCACAAAGGTAGCGCAGAACATAGCGGCCGGTCCGTCCGCTTGCACCGACGACAAGAATTGAATCCCTGAAGTTTGTCGTCCCCATAACGCGAAGCGGCGGTGCGACGGTCCCCTTGCAACAAGCACTCACAGCAATCTGCCGCACAATGATCGAGCGCCGGCGCCGCCTCGGCGACCCCCTTGATGTGGGATTCGCTCTGAGATGCACCGCTGAGGGCGACGTCCATCCCGCGGATGAGGGGCCACGAGATCAGCTGACCCCAAAGAGTTGGCATCGCCAGTGCGCGAGCAGGCCGCTATTCTGAAACAGGTCCGCGCGGTTCGACCGTGGGCCTCCGGATGAGCGAGATGTGAGGTCATCATGGCTGCTACAACTGTTCTTCGCTGGTTTCTTCCCAGATCGGACCCGCCGGTGGTTCAGAGGGTCATCGTGGAAACCGAGGAGCAGCTCGCGCTCCGCAACCAGCAGAGGCTGGAGGAGGCCAAGCGGACCCTGGGAGGGCGTTACGTTCTGCACCCGAGCAACCAGGTGATTCGACAACGTGAAGAGCGACCGCGCACGCTGGCCGCCCGTGCGCCTCTGCCGGACAGATCGCGCAAGTCAATGCAGGCAAATCCGACCGAGCGCCACGCCTGAGAGCACCCACTGCTGATCGAAACCGCGGTCGCGCGCCGCGCCGGCCAACTCGTCGGCGGCAGTTAGGTTGCAGCCCGAATGTGACCAATCTTGAGTAACCACGCCAGATACGCGGCTGCCCTTAGATCGTACGTCAGGCAGAAAGCGGGCCACTAAGCTGGAACGCCCGCGTTGGACACGACTCTGCTGTCCACCAGATCGAAAACGCCATGGGCCGCAAGCCGCGCAAGTTACCTGCTCTGCGCGGCGCTGAGCGCGCGTTGCAGCATACGAGGCCGATCCATGCGATCGCACCACGCAGCGAAGGCCTCGGTCGGCTCGTTCCAGCGCAGCGCATTGACGTCTTTAAACAGCTTCGCGACGCTTTTCAACATCGCGAGCTGCTTGAATAGAAAGGCGTCGGCCATTCGCTCGCCCAGCACACCGGGCGGAAATCGCTCGAGCGCTCCATGCTGGTTCAGCAACCGTGCCGCGCCCCTTCGGTCCGATGCCGAGAATTCCGGGGTAGCCATCCGCGCTGTCGCCGACCAGAGCGAGGTAGTCCGGAATGAGCAGTGGATCGACGCCAAACTTCGCGCGCACGCCCGCTGCATCGCGAATCGGCTTTGCCTTCAGCGTAGCGGCTGTGTCAGCGTCCGCATTTGGCGATTTCGCCAATTGGTGAATTGAGCGTGAGTGACTCGCAGCAGGTATCACCGGGCGTGTAACGCCACTCCTTTGACCAGCGCATCGAACGTCGCCCTGCAGCGTGGGCTGCTCCGCAGATCCTGCACGCGATTGGAGAGCACTAGTGGCCTGTAACAGTCGATTCGGGAGTGAAAGGCGCGCCCGCGCGAGCCGAGTGCGCGAAGCGAGCCGCGTCGAATAGCCGTCGCATATTCGCAAGGCGAGTGACAAAGCAATCGGCCGCGCCGGCGCGCAAGGCACTACTGAATTGGCTGTTACAGGCCACTAGCTCGACCTTGAGCTGGGGATGCTTCTGCTGCAGCCCGGCCATGATGGGCGGCAGCACCTCCACACCGATGACTTCACTGGCCGCAATGCGCACGGTGCCTTTCACGCCTTCGCCGTGACTATCGGCGGCGCGCTTGAATGCAGCCGCGGTGCTATTCATCGCTTCTGCATAGCTGCGCAGCGAAAGCGCCGCTTCGGTGGGCAGCAGGCCCGTCTGCGAGCGGGTGAACAAGGCAAGTCCCAAAGACTTCTCCAGCGCCGAGATGTGCCGGCCGACCGTGGGCTGAGTGATGCCGAGCGCGCGCGCAGCGCCTGACAGGGAGCCCTCCTGCAGCACGCCGAGAAAGGAGCGGTAAAGCTCCCAGCCAATGTCGTTGGCCATGCAGAAATGTATATCTGCTTGGCTAGGTTCGCCAATTCCTTTTGCACCTTGCGAGGCCCAGAATTCCGCCATCGCAACCTGACTCACGAACTGGAGAACGATCATGGCGAACGGAAAAACGGCATTGGTGCTCGGCGCAACGGGCGGCATCGGCGGTGAAGTGGCGCGTCAGTTGCGCGACGCGGGCTGGGAGGTACGCGCGCTCAAGCGCGGTCTGCAGCAAGACGCAGAGCGGCGCGACGGCATCGCGTGGATGCGCGGCGACGCGATGAACCGCGACGACGTGATGCGTGCCGCGCGCGGCTGTTCCGTCATCGTGCATGCGGTCAACCCACCGGGCTACCGCAAATGGTCCGAGCTCGTGCTGCCGATGGTCGACAACACCGTCGCCGCGGCGATCGCCGAGTGCGCGACCATCGTGCTGCCGGGCACGGTCTACAACTACGGCCCCGATGCCTTCCCGGTGATCGCCGAGGCTGCGCCGCAGCGCCCGCTGACGCGCAAGGGCGCGATCCGCGCCGAGCTCGAGCAGCGCCTGCAGGCGGCCACGCGCGCCGGCGCGCGCGTAATCATCGTGCGGGCCGGTGACTTCTTCGGGCCGCAGGCCGGCAACAGCTGGTTTTCGCAAGGGCTGGTGAAGCCTGGCCAGCCGGTTACAACGGTCAACCTCCCCGGCGATCCAGGCGTCGGCCATCAATGGTCCTACCTGCCGGATGTGGCGCGCACGATGGTCGAGCTGCTCGCCTGCCGGGACAAGCTGGAGCCCTTCGCCGCCTTCCACCTGGCCGGGCACTGGGATGACGACGGCACGCAGATGGCGGCGGCGATCCAGCGCGTCATCCAGCGTCGCGGTGGAGCGGCCCCCAAGGTTCGCGCCTTCCCGTGGCGGCTGGTGCGCCTGGCTTCACCCTTCGTCGCCACATTCCGCGAGCTACTCGAGATGCGATACCTCTGGCGCCAGCCGGTGCGCATGAGCAACGCCCGCCTGACAGCGGTGCTGGGCCGGGAGCCTCACACGCCGCTGGACGAGGCGGTCGAAGCGACGCTCGTCGGCCTCGGCTGCCTTGCAACCGCCTCGGCTAATGCGGCGCGCCGGCCCGGTACGACGGCGCTTGCATGAGGAGAGACCGCTGCATTGCGTCGCTCGCGCCGGCGTTGCCGTCTTAGCTTGCGGTGAGTCGGGCTGGGTCTCCTGGCCCGCTGCGGCGGCCCTTCGTTCAGGGCGCCTCGTCCGCTAGTGGCCGGACTGAGCCTCTCACGGCTCTCGCAAGATCTTCCGTAGGCAAGACGCTAGCTCGATGTCGGCTGCGCCGCCGAAAACGCTGACCCACGCGCACTTGGCAGCGGCCAATGGCTACGTGTCTTCGCGCTTGAAACGCCTGCGCGCAGGCAACCTGGCAATGCCGGGTTCCATACTGGCCGCGGGCGGGCCAATCAACTGCCGCGAGATCTCCGCCATGAGTTCGTGGTCGACAGACTGGCACAGCAGGCCCACGACGCGCCCGGGCGTCAGGCCCCACTGGCTGGCGAGCCGTGTCAGGACCAGGTCCGCCGCCTCATCGACTTCGAGAGAAAGCTGCCGCATACGCGGAAATATCCGCGCGCTGCGGTGAGACCGCAATCCCATGCGGATCAGCCGTTCAGTTGGGGCACTGAGGCTGTCGCAGCGTGCGTACAAGCAGAGTGACCGGTCAGGTCTCTTCTGAGCGATCAACGGCCTTCAGGTCGACGGCGGCACGTAGCCCGAGGCCGCGTCGGCGCCTTCGCCGAAGAAGTGTTTTTCCATTTGCGTCAACAGATACTTGCGGGCGCGTGCATCGGCCAGGTTCAGCCGGTTCTCGTTGACCAGCATGGTCTGGTGCTTCAGCCACCCGGCCCAGGCCTCCTTCGACACGTGCTCCCAGATCCGCTTGCCCAGTTCGCCCGGCACCGGTGGGAACTCGAGGCCCTCAGCCTCGCGGCCGAGCTTCACGCAATGAATCATGCGCGCCATGCTGTGGTCTCCTAGATCTGCTTGACCAGCACCTGCGAGCGGCGCTGCCAGTTGTACATGTGCTGCCGCGCCGGCGGAAGATCATCAACATCGGCGGGCTTGAATCCCCGCTTGATGAAGAAGTGCGCGGTGCGGGTGGTCAGCACGAACAGTCTATCGATGCCCGCGGCCTTGGCCTTGGCTTCGATCCGCTTCATCAGTCGCTCACCATCGCCGTAGCCCTGGTACTGCGGGTGCACGGTGAGGCAGGCCAGTTCTGCCGCCTTTTCGCGCGGAAACGGGTAGAGCGCCGCGCAGCCAAAGATGAAGCCGTCGTGCTCGAGCACGATGAAGCGATCGATCTCGCGCTCGATCAGTTCGCGCGGCCGCTTGACCAAGGTGCCGTCCGCCTCCAGTGGTTCGATCAACTTGAGCACGCCGCCGACATCATCCGCCGTCGCGTCGCGCATCTTCTCCAGGTTCTCCGGAGCCACCATCGTGCCCATGCCGTCGCGTGTGAAGAGCTCAACCAGCACTCCGCCGTCCTGGGTGTAGGGCAGGATGTGCGCACGCGCGACACCGCCGCGGCACGCGCGGATGGCATGGCGAAGGTTGAACGCGGCGTCGCGCGTGACCGTTCCCTCGGCCAGCATCCGCTCGGCGTCTTCCATCGACATTTCGCTGATCAGCTGTCCGCTTTCGTCATTGATGCCGGCGGTTTCGGTCAGCAGCACCAGCTTGTCGGCCTTCAGCGCCGTCGCCACGCTGCAGGCGACGTCCTCCATCGTCAGGTTGAACGCCTCGCCGGTCGGCGAAAAGCCGAGCGGCGACAACAGCACCAGCCCGCCGTTGGCCAGCACGAAGCGCAGGGCGTCGGTGTCGACCTTGCGCACCACGCCGGTCAACTGCAGGTCGACGCCGTCGATCACGCCCATCGGGCGCGCAGTGACGAAATTTCCGCTAACGACGCGGACCTTCGAGTGCGCCATCGGGGTCGACGGCAGGCCCTGCGAAAACGCAGCCTCGATATCGAGGCGGATCTCGCCGGCTGCCTCCTTCACGCATTCGAGCGCAGCCGCATCGGTGATTCGTACATCGTTGTAGAACCTCGCCTCGACGCCCTTGAGCGCCAGCTGAGCCTGCACCTGCGGGCGCGAGCCGTGGACCAGCACGATGCGGATGCCCATCGCACTGAGCAGCGAAACGTCCTGGATCAGCGCAGTGAGTTGGCCCGCTTCGATCAGTCCGCCGGAGAAGGCGATCACGAAGGTGCGTCCACGGTGCGCATGGACATACGGTGCGACCTGCCGCAGCCACGCGACGAACTGGGCGCGGTCAGTGCTTTGCGCGAGCGGCGGCGTCATCAGGGCGTCGTTCATGGCCGAAAGTATACTTTCGGATCTCCGCGCGCCTCGCGGAGCATGACTTCCAACACGAGACTTCCGATGACGCGCTAGCACCGACGGTGCGACGCGAGCCGATGCAGCCCACCTCGCCCAGACCGCCTCGCCACGCGGGGCCACGGGTTCGCGCGCCGCTGCCGGAAATCCGCTTCCCCGAGGAGTTGCCGGTCTCGGCCCGGCGCGAGGACATCGCACGCGCGATCGCCGCGCACCAGGTGGTGATCGTCAGCGGAGAAACCGGCTCGGGCAAGACGACGCAGCTGCCGAAGATCTGCCTGCAACTGGGGCGTGGTGCGCGCGGCATCATCGGTCATACGCAGCCGCGCCGGATCGCGGCATCGAGCATCGCGCGCCGCATCGCGCAGGAACTGCAGACGCCGCTCGGCGAGGTGGTCGGCTACAAGGTGCGGTTCACCGACAAGACGGGACCGGGCGTGTCGGTGAAGCTGATGACCGACGGCATCCTGCTCGCCGAGTCGCAGGCGGATCCGCGCCTTTCGCGCTACGACACGCTGATCATCGACGAGGCGCACGAGCGTTCGCTCAACATCGACTTTCTGCTCGGCTACCTGCGCCAGCTGCTGCCGAGCCGTCCGGATCTGAAGCTCATCATCACCTCGGCGACGATCGATGCCGAGCGGTTTGCACGGCATTTCGGCTCGGCGCAATGCGCCGGCGCCGGTGATCGAGGTCTCCGGACGTCTCTATCCGGTCGAGGTCCGATACCGGCCGGTGGCCGATGCCGACGATGCCGACGACCGGACGCTGATGACGGCGCTGGTCGACGCGGTCGACGAATGCGCTTCGGCGGGTCGCGGCGACGTGCTGGTGTTCCTGCCCGGTGAGCGCGAGATCCGCGAGGCCGCCGAGGCGCTGCGCAAGCATCACCCGCCCGCGACCGAAATCCTGCCGCTGTATGCGCGGCTGTCCGCCGAGGATCAGGACCGGGTGTTCAGGCCGGCGGCCTCGGGGCGTCGCATCATCCTGGCCACCAATGTCGCAGAGACCTCGCTGACGGTGCCGGGCATCCGCTACGTGGTCGACACCGGGCTGGCGCGCGTCAAGCGCTACTCGTATCGCAACAAGGTCGAGCAGTTGCAGGTCGAGCCGATCTCGCAGGCTGCGGCGAACCAGCGCGCCGGGCGTTGCGGCCGGGTCGCCGACGGCGTGTGCATTCGCCTGTACGGCGAGGACGACTACGCGGGACGCCCGCGCTTCACCGATCCGGAGATCCTGCGGGCTTCGCTGGCGAGCGTCATCCTGCGGATGAAGTCACTCAATCTCGGCGACGTGGCCGAGTTTCCTTTCGTCGAGCCCCCGAGCGGGCGCGCGGTGGCCGACGGCATGCAGCTGCTGGCGGAGCTGAACGCGATCGACGAACGCAACGAGCTGACGCCGGTCGGGCACGAACTGGCGAAGCTGCCGCTCGATCCGCGCGTGGCCCGCATGCTGCTGGCGGCTCGCGAGCAGCACTGCCTCGCCGAAATGCTGGTGATTGCGGCGGCGCTTTCGGTGCAGGACCCGCGCGAGCGGCCGCTCGAAGCGCAGGAGGCGGCCGACCAGGCGCACCGCCGCCACGCTGACGAGAAGAGCGACTTCCTGACTCTGGTGAAACTGTGGAATTTCGTCCAGGAGAAGCTTGCCCATAAGAAATCAAATCGCAAGCTGACCGACGAGTTGCGCAGCCAGTTCCTCAGCCCGCGGCGGGTGCGCGAGTGGATCGACGTGCACGGGCAACTGGCCGCTCTCGCCGGCGAGCAGGGCTGGCGCATCAACGCAACCGCCGCCACCTTCGAGCAGGTGCATCTGGCGCTGCTGGCGGGGTTGCTCGGCAACATCGGCACCCGGGTGCTCGATGCCGACCGCGGCGAGCCGCCGTATGCCGGCGCCCGCGGTATCAAGTTCCATGTCTGGCCGGGCTCACCGCTGCTGAAGAAAGCCGGCCGCTGGATCATGGCGGCCGAGCTGGTCGAGACCTCGCGCCTGTACGCGCGCACGATCGCGAACATCGATCCGGCCTGGCTCGAGCGCGTCGGCGCGCATCTGCTGAAGAAGTCGCACGGCGACCCTCACTGGGAGAAGCGGGCGGCGCAGGTCGTGGCGTTCGAGCGCGCCACGCTGTACGGACTGCTCGTCTACCAGCAGCGGCGCGTCAACTACGGTCCGCTGAATCCGTCGCATGCCCGCGAGGTCTTCATCCGCGAGGCGCTGGTCGAAGGCGAGTACGAGACGCGAGCGCCATTTTTCGCGCACAACCAGCGGCTGGTACGCGAGATCCGCGAACTCGAACACCGGTCGCGCCGGCTGGATGTGCTGGTCGACGACGAGCTGATCTTCGCGTTCTACGACCGCGTGATTCCGGCGGAAATCACGAGCGGCGCCGAGTTCGAGAAATGGCGCGCCGTCGCCGAGCGGGAGCAACCGAAGCTGCTGTATCTCGTGCGCGACGAACTGATGCGGCACGAGGCGGCCGGTATCACGACCGACCTGTTCCCCAAGCAGATCACGTTGCGCGGCAAGGGCGGTCCGGAAACGGTGCTGGCGCTGTCGTACCACTTCGAGCCCGGCAGTCCGCGCGACGGCGTGACGATGACGGTACCGCTGCTCGCGCTCAACCAGATCGATGCCGTGCGCGCCGAGTGGCTGGTGCCCGGCATGCTGAAGGAAAAGGCGCATCTGCTGCTCAAGTCGCTGCCGCAGAAGTTGCGGCGCCATTGCGTGCCGCTGCCCGACTACGCGGCCGCCTTTGCTCAACGCCAGGGCCGGCGCACCGACGAGCCCTTGCTCGATGTGCTGATCGCCGACGTCCGCGAGCACGCGGGTGTCGTGTGCCAGCCGTCCGACTTCAAGCTCGAGACGCTGCCGGCGCACCTGACGATGAACTTCAAGATCGTCGACGAGCATGGCCGGCAACTTGCGATGGGGCGCAACCTTGCGCAACTGCGTGCCGAATTCGGCGCCGAAGCGCAGGCGAGCTTCCGCAGTGCCGCCGCGGCCGATGCCAGGGTCGCCGAGAGTCTTCAGGAAGACATCCGCGACTGGGACTTCGGCGAGTTACCCGAACTGATGCAGCTCCAGCGACGCGGCCCCGATGGTCGCAACGTGACGCTGGTCGGATTCCCGGCACTGGTGGACCGGGGTGATCACTGCGCGATCGACGTCTTCGACGACGCGAACGAAGCGCGTGCACAGCATCGCAACGGACTGCGCCGTTTGTTCCGCCTGCAGCTGCGCGAGCAGGTCAGGTTCCTCGAGAAAAGCCTGGCGCTCACTGCAGACGACGCAGATGCAGGCGGCCACCGTGCCGGCCCTGGCGGCGGGATTTCCGGGTTTCGACACGATGCGCGAGCAGGTGATCGTCGCGGCGATCGATCGCACCTGCCTCGGCGAACCCTGGCCGGCTGATCGCACGGCTTTCGTCGCGCGCAAGGACGAAGCACGCGCCAAGCTCAGCCTGATCGCGCAGGAGATCGCGCGCCTGCTGGCGACGATCGTGGCCGAGGCCGCGTCGCTGCAGAAGAAAATCAATGCGGGTCGCTCGTTTTCGGCCGCGATCGCCGACATCGAGCAGCAGCAGGCGCGCCTGTTAGCGCGCGGCTTCGTGGTCGATGTGCCCGCTGCACAGCTGGCTCACTATCCGCGCTACCTGAAAGCGATCGCCATGCGGCTCGACAAGCTGAAGATCGATCCGGCACGCGATGCCCAGCGCCTGCAGGAAGTGTCTGTGCTTCAGACTCCCTGGCTGCGCGAACTGGCAGCACGCAAAGGCGTGCACGATCCACGTCTGGAGGAATTCCGCTGGCTGCTGGAGGAACTGCGCGTCAGCCTGTTTGCGCAGGAGCTACGGACGCCGATGCCCGTCAGCAGCAAACGACTGCAGAGGGCTTGGGAGGCATTGCAGCGCTGAGCCGGCTCGAAAGCCGAAAGGACGATACTGCCGCCGAGAGGAGACGGCCGCTATCTGATTGCCGCCGGGGCCTGTGCGCAGCAAGCGACTGGTTGCACGCGCAGATCCGTTCGGTGGACGTCGCCGCCTTCACAGGCGTACAACACAGCGAGGGGAAGATTGCCTGGGGCGAAAGCGCCCGGCCGAGAACCCACCTGGCCGTCACGACCAGGTGGCCTGCAATTCTGAGTGGAGGAAGCACAAGATGAACTTCATCATTTGGCTCGTCGTTGGTGGTTTGATCGGCTGGATTGCCAGCATCATCATGAAGACGGACGCGCAGCAAGGCGTGATCTTGAACGTTGTCGTCGGTATCGTCGGTTCCATGCTCGGCGGCTGGCTGATCTCGCCGCTCGTGGGCGCCGGGACCGTTAATCAAGGGGACTTCAGTATCGGCGGCCTGCTGGTTTCGCTGGTCGGCGCCATCATTCTTCTGGCCATCGTGAACCTGTTTCGTCGCGGCAAGGCGCGCTGACGCTGGCAAACTCACACCCCGCTTCGACGTCGGGGTTCTCAGCGGCAGCGCCCGGCAACGCTCAGCCGAGGTGAGGAAGCGCTGCTCGCTTGCCGGAGAGCCGCCGAGTCAGGCGGGGCGTCGTGCCTCAGGTGCTGGAGCCGGGCTGCGACGTTCCGTGTGGGCTGCGGCGCGGGACCGGCTCGTTGTTCGGCCCCTGCTCGATATCGAATGCGAATTCGCGGATCAGCTGGCCGTCGATGTAAACCCGCATCTTGTGGGCACCGATCGGGTCGCCCGGCGCATATCTCCACTCGTTGGCGATAAACCCGAGGCGGGTCGGGATAATGCGCTCGGTCACCGCGGTCTTGCGGTCGGGTGAGATCGTGTAGATGCCCATCGCTTCGCCCGGACCCCAGGTCGGCGGCGGCACGGGCAGTTCGAACTCCTCGCGCCAGATGACGGTCGGCTTGTCGGTCTTGAAGATGATGTACCAGCCATAGGGCGCGGCGATCACCGCAGGAAACTTCGCCGTCTCGTACAGCACGCGACGACCGGTCGGATCAGCGCCGAACACGCCGAACTGGGCGGACACCACCTCGAGCGTTGCTGGGGTGGTCATCGGCGATTTGGCATTCGCCGCGGCTTCCCACGCGCTTGCCGGGACAGGGGCCCGGTCCGGCGCGGCGCACGCAGTGACCAGGACGGCCGCGGCAAGCGCCGCGATGACGGATCGAACGCTCGGATGCATTGACAACCTCCGGTGAGCGGCGCCCAGGTCCCCCATGGACCGCATCATTTAATCACAATTGCCAGGGCGTGCAGGTTCATCCGTATGACGTCACTCCGCCATCCAAAGTTGCATGCGGGCCGCACGATGCGTTCGATTTCACCGGTGGACTCTTCGCCTTTTCGGCGGCTTCGGCCGCGAGCACTCCTTTAGAATTTCACGATGCGTCGACGAGCCGACGGCACGGCGAAGGGGCAAGCCCGATGAGCGGCCTGCGGTTCGGGCTGGTCATCGTCGGCGACGAGATCCTGTCGGGCAAGCGCCCGGACAAGCACCTGAGCCGGGTGATCGAGCTGCTGGGCGAGCGCGGTCTGGCGCTCAGCTGGGCCGAGTACGCCGGCGACGACCGCGGCGACCTGGTGGCGCTGTATCGGCGTACGTTTGCAAGCGGTGACGTCGTTTTCAGCTGCGGAGGCATCGGCTCGACACCCGACGATCACACGAGGCAGGCCGCAGCGGAAGCGCTTGGAGTCAGGCTTGCGCTGCATCCCGAAGCTGAGGTCCTGATCGCCCAGCGCTGCGCGGACATGGCGCGCGAGGGCCGCGGCAGCGCCGACATGACGCTGCCGGAGAATCGGCAGCGGCTGACGATGGGCGAGTTTCCGGTCGGCAGCGCGATCATTCCCAATCCGTACAACCGTATCCCCGGCTTTTCGATCCGCAACCACTGGTTCGTGCCGGGGTTTCCGGTGATGGCCTGGCCGATGCTTGAATGGGTGCTGGACACGCAATTTCGCGCAAGCTTCGGCACGCACGTACGGGCCGAGCGTTCGCTGCTGGTATTCGAGACGGCGGAGTCGCTCGTTGTGCCGTTGATGCAGGACATCGAACAACGCTTCACTGGCATCAAGGCCTTCAGCTTGCCGTCGGTTGGCGACGGTCGTGACGGACGCATCGCGCGGCGGCACCTCGAGCTGGGCGTCAAGGGGCCGGCCGATTCGATCGACGAGGCCTACGCCGTGCTGCAAAAGGGCGTTGCTGCGCTCGGTGTCGAGTTCGAACCGTCGACGTAGAGGTCACAAAAAAAGCCCGGATTTCGCCGGGCTTTGAAAAGCACCACCAAGGAGGAGACAGAAGGGGGTTTGGACAGGGTCCAAACGGTGGTGCCAAGGAGCTTGTTGCTGCTTGATGCGACTGGCCGAACCTTACGCCGCACTGTGCCCGTGGGCACGTGAATCTTCGGCGAGAATCGCCGGTCATTTCTGACCGGCGACCGTCAATCTTCGCAATGCTGTGTCACGGGGCTGTGACGCCCCGCGAGGTCTTACGTGCTCAGGCAGCCTTGCGCTTGGCCGGGGCTTTGCCCGCGTCGTTGGCGGCAGCGGCGGCCTTCATCGTCGCCGAAGTGGCGGCCGAAACGTTCGACTCGGCAAAGTCGACAGCCTGCTTGGCGGCACGGGTGAACGTGTCATACGCGGTGTTGGCCGCAGCCAGCGCGCTCTTGAGCGCGGCAACAGCAGGCTCTGAACCGGCAGGCGCGTTCTTCGCGGCGAAGTCGATCAGCTGAACAACCTTCTTGTTGTTCTCGGCCATCTGCGACTCGACGATGCGCGACACTTCGGCTCCCGCGCCGTTGGCGATGCCGTACACGGTGCGCGAGTAGCTGACAGCCTTTTCAAGCGTCGGCTGCGACAGCGCGGAGCTGAGCGCGACGAATTCCTGGACGTCCTTGGCGCTCATCAGCGCCTGGACGCCCTCGACAGACTCTTCCAGCGTCGCCTTGGCGGCGGCGACGTTGAGCTCGAGCAGGCGCTCGGTGGCGTCGAAGAAGGTCTGGCCCAGCGCGAACGCTGCGTCCATTTGACCTTTTTGCAGTTCGGTGAATTGAGCGGGACTCGTAAACATGGATGACTCCTTTTGGGGGCTTGGCAGTGACGTGTTGAAAGGGTGGAGCGAAAGTTGTGGGTCCTGAAATCGGTTGCGGATTTGTTGCGTCGCACAAGACGAATTGTCGAGCAAGGAAGGGTTGGATGTCAAGCATTTTGTTGCGACGCAGAACGACCCAGCGGCTGGCACTTTTATACATAATATCAATGCTGTAGAAGAGAATTCTCCGGAAAAACTAGAGGAAGACGTCGAACAGTTCACCGTGCCGCATCATCGCTGCAGCGGTGGTCCAGCCTGCCTACAATCCGGCGGTGCAGGCCTACTACAGCGACCACTACGTGCTGCCGCTGCCGCCGGGCCATCGATTTCCGATGGCGAAGTACCGCGGCTTGCGCGATCGCGTTCAGCGGGAACTGCCGGAGGTCAGCTTGGTGGAACCCAATGCAGCCACTCTGGGCCAGCTGGCTCTTGCGCACGATCCGGACTACATCGAGCGCGTCACATCTGGCCAACTGGATGCGAGAGAGATGCGTGCGATCGGCTTTCCCTGGTCGCCGCAGATGGTGGAGCGGTCGCGGCGGTCAGTGGGCGCCACGATCGCCGCATGCCGCGCGGCGATGCATGAAGGCGTGAGCGTCAATCTTGCCGGCGGCACGCACCACGCCGCCAGGGACCGCGGTGCCGGATACTGTGTCTTCAACGACGTCGCGGTTGCGGTTCGCGTGCTGCAGTCCGAGGCGACAAGCGCGCGGTGCGAGTTGCGGGTCGCGGTGATCGACCTCGATGTTCATCAGGGCGACGGGACGGCGCGGATTTTCCGCAGTGATCCCTCGGTGTTCACGCTGTCCCTGCATGGAGCGACGAACTTTCCGTTTCGCAAGGAAGCGAGCAGCCTGGATGTCGCGCTGCCCGACGGGACGGCAGATGACGAGTACCTGGATGCGCTCGACCGCGCGTTGGTTCAGTTGCGGGAGCGATTCGAGCCTCGGTTCGTGATCTATCTCTCAGGCGCAGACGCGCACATCGACGATCGCCTCGGCCGCCTGGCACTTTCCGGTGCCGGCATGGCGGCGCGCGATGCACGGGTGTTCGAATTCGCCCGCACCAGCAGTGTGCCGATCGCAGTCACGATGGGCGGCGGGTACGGACGGCGGCTCGAGACCACCGTCGAACTTCACCTGCAGACGGTAACCGCGGCCCGCGACTTCTGGGCGCGGCAGCGCGCATCGACGAACCGCGCGGTCCCCGGCGGATTGCTGCGTGGCTGAGGCAAGACGTTCAAGCGGTGCCAGCTGGCTGGCGCTGATGCCGGCGGCGTTCGTGCTGCTGTGGAGCACGGGCTTCATCGTCGCAAAGTACGCCGCGCCGCACGCGCCGCCGCTGACTTTTCTTCTGTACCGATTCGCTGGCGTCATCATCGTGCTGCTGCCCCTGATCGCGCTGACGCGCGCGCCATGGCCACAGACAGCCCGCGCCTGGCGCGACACCGCGATCGTCGGTGTGCTGCTGCAGGCCACCTACCTGGGCGGGGTCTGGATGGCCATCGCGCTGGGGATGCCCGCCGCGCTTTCGTCACTCCTGGTCGGCACGCAACCGCTACTGACTGCGGTGTTTGCCTTCAGCGTCGGAGAGCGCGTCTCGCGTGTCCAGTGGCTCGGCCTCGTGCTCGGCGTCGTGGGTGTTGCGCTGGTGCTGTCGGATCGCCTGACCCTGGCAGGGGTGGGACCGCTGGCGATGGGGGTCAATGCGATCGCCCTCTTCGGGATCACTGCCGGCACGCTGTACCAGAAGCGCCACGGGGCGCATGTGGATCTGCGCACCGGCAGCCTGATCCAGTTTGCGGCGTCCTTCGCAGTGTTGTTGCCCTTTGCGGTGGCGTTCGAGTCGCTCGACGTCGATCACTCGAGCGAGTTCTGGTTCGCGCTCGCCTGGTCGATCGTCGCGCTGTCGCTGGTGGCCATTTCGCTGTTGCTCGTTATGATCCGCCGCGGTCGGGCTACCGAAGTCGCGAGCCTGATGTATATGACGCCGGCGGCGACGGCCGTGCTGGCGTGGATGGTCTTCGGCGAGCGGCTCGGAGCGATGGCTTGGACCGGAGTGCTGGTCACGATGGCGGGCGTTGCGCTCGTGGTCCGCAGAGGGGGGAAGTCAGGGTGAGCACGGGCGAGCGGCCCCGCGGCCGCGGCGATTTTCGGCACTTCCACACGATCGCAACGCGATGGATGGACAACGACGCGTACGGGCACGTGAACAACGTCGTGTACTACTCGTACTTCGACACGGTGGTGAATGAATACCTAGTACGTGCCGGGGTGCTGGACATCGAGCACGGCGAGGTCATCGGACTGGTGGTCGAAACCCAGTGCCGCTTCTTCAGCGAGCTCGCGTTTCCGCAGACGGTGCACGCGGGGCTGCGCGTGGCGCATCTGGGCACCTCGAGCGTGCGCTACGAGATCGGTGTGTTCGCCGACGAAGCCCAGACGGCCTGTGCGCAGGGGCATTTCGTGCACGTGTACGTGGATCGCGCGACCCGGCGGCCGACGCCGCTGCCGGCTCCACTGCGGACGGCCCTGGAGAGGATCGCGACATGAACGACCGGGCACCGATCGGTCCGCATCAGGTGGTCGATCACGCGATCGCGACGCGGCAGTCGGTCCGCGCCTTCCTGCCGACACCGGTGGACCGCGCGACCATCGAGGAAATACTCGCGGTCTCCGCCCGCGCGCCGTCGGGCACCAACACACAGCCGTGGAAGGTCACGGTCCTGACCGGCGCGGCGAAGGCGCGCCTTTCCGAGGCGATCCTCCACGTGTACGACGACCCGGACCTGCGCAAGCAGCACGTCGAGGAATACGACTACTACCCGACCGAGTGGATCGAGCCCTACCTCGGCCGCCGGCGCAAGATCGGATGGGACTTATATGGGTTGCTCGGGATCGGCCGGACGGACAAGGAGCGAATGCACGCCCAGCACGGACGCAACTACGCTTTCTTCGACGCGCCGGTCGGCATGATCTTCACGATCGATCGCATCCTGGAGCAGGGCAGCTGGCTCGACTACGGGATGTTTCTGGAGAACATCATGGTCGCGGCGCGTGCGCGCGGGCTCGACACCTGCCCGCAGGCCGCCTTCACGCAGTTCCACCGGGTGATCGGCGAGGTGCTCGAACTGCCGCTCAACGAGATGGTCGTGTGCGGCATGTCGCTGGGATATGCGGACATGAGCAAGGTGGAAAATGCGCTGGCGACCGAGCGCGAGCCGGTCGCCGGCTTCGTTCGCTTCCTGGAGGCATGATGGCTCAGCGGATCGCGGTGATCCCGGGAGACGGGATCGGCAAGGAGGTCATGCCGGAGGGGCTGCGCGTGCTCGATGCGGCGGCGCGCCGTCACGGGCTCGACTTCAGGTACGAGCACCACGACTTCGCCAGCTGCGACTACTACCTGAAGCACGGCGCAATGCTGCCGGACGACTGGAAGAGCCGGCTGGAAGGTGTCGACGCCATTTTTTACGGCGCGGTCGGCTGGCCGGCGACGGTTCCCGATCACGTGTCGCTGTGGGGCTCGCTGATCAAGTTCCGCCGCGAGTTCGACCAGTACGTCAACCTGCGGCCGTGCCGCCTGATGCCGGGTATCGCCTCTCCGCTGGTCGACCGGCAGGGCAAGCCTCGCCCTCCCGGCGGTATCGACATGATGATCGTGCGCGAGAATACCGAGGGCGAGTATTCGTCGGTCGGTGGCAGGATGTTCGAGGGCACCGAGCGCGAAGTGGTGATCCAGGACACCGTGATGACGCGTACCGGGATCGACCGCGTGCTGAAGTTCGCGTTTGAATTGGCGATGAAACGGCCGCGGCGACATCTGACCTCGGCCACCAAGAGCAACGGCATCTCGATCACGATGCCGTTCTGGGACGAGCGCTGCGCCGCGATGGCCGCGCAGTATCCCGACGTCCGCGTCGACAAGTTCCATATCGACATCCTGACGGCACATTTCGTGCAGCGACCGGAATACTTCGACGTCGTGGTGGCGTCGAACCTTTTCGGCGACATTCTCTCCGACCTGGGTCCTGCCTGCACGGGGACGATCGGCATCGCGCCGTCGGCCAATCTGAATCCCGACCGCAAGTACCCGTCGCTGTTCGAGCCGGTGCACGGTTCGGCACCCGACATCGCGGGCCAGGGCATCGCCAATCCGATCGGACAGGTCTGGAGTGCCTCGCTGATGCTTGACTGGCTCGGTCACCCCGCGGCGGCGGCCTCTGTGCTGCGCGCAATCGAGCAGGTGCTGGCGGCCGGCCCGACGCACGCGCCGCTGACGCGCGATATCGGCGGCACCGGCGGAACCGAGGATCTGGGTCGCGCGATCGCGGCGGCCGTCGCCGCTCCCGCCTGAATCAGCGCCGCTTGCCCAGCCACTTCTGTGCGCGCTCCACCTTGCACGATTTGCCCGCGATCAACAGTCGCTCGGCGACCCTTGGCACGAGCCCACCGAGAAGCTAAATTGTGCGCTCACCAGTCGCGATACCGGCCGTGGACCGGAACTGGAGCCGACGAAGATGGGACTCGCTGATGCAATCGTTCACCGCAGTGGCGCAGCGGCCCAAGATGCGCTGCGCACCGGCGTCGCGCGCCTGGCCGACGCCTGCCTGGCGAGCGGCGGCGCTGCGCTGCGCGTCGTGCTGCCCGATGGTTCGGTGATCGACTTCGGTCAGCCCACCCGCGTCGTACTGCGCATCGTCGACACCTCGCTGCTGGCCGAGATGGCTGCACCTACGCTCGCGCTGCTGGGCGATGCATACATCGACGGCCGGCTCGAGATCGAGGGCGACCTGCTGGAGGCCCTGCCGATCGGCGAACGCATGATCGAGGCCGGCGGCTCGTCGGTAACGCGGCGCGTGGTACAGGCTCTGCGGCGTCACCGTCGCGGCGAGGACCGGAACGCGATCCGCCATCACTATGACGTCGGCAATGAGTTCTATCGGCTCTGGCTCGATGAGCGCATGGTGTATTCGTGCGCGTACTACCGCGCCCAGACCGATACGATCGACAGCGCCCAGGCCGCGAAGCTGGAACACATCTGCCGCAAGCTCGCGCTTGAGCCCGGCGACCGCTTTCTCGACCTTGGCTGCGGCTGGGGCGCGCTGCCCATCTATGCCGCGCAGAAATTCGGCGTGCGGGCGGTCGGCATCACACTGTCGGAGAACCAGGCGCAGCTGGCGTGCCGGCGCGTCAGCGACCTCGGTCTGCAGGATCGCGTGGAAATCCTGCTACTCGACTACCGGGACCTGCCGGAACGGTTCGGTGCGAACGCGTTCGACAAGGCGGCCAGCATCGGCATGTTCGAGCACGTCGGTCTGCGCAATCTGCCGACTTACTTCACGGCAGTCGCCTCGGTGCTGCGCGATCGCGGCGTATTCCTCAATCACGGCATCACGGCGAGCGATGTCGACAACTGCCCGGTCGGTGGCGGGGTCGACGAATTCATCGAGCGGCACGTATTTCCGCACGGAGAGCTGCCGCACCTGCACCTGGCCGCACGTGAGATGTCAGCGGCCGGATTCGAGATCGTCGACGCGGAGTCGCTACGACCGCACTACGCCCGCACGCTGACCGAGTGGTATCGACGGCTGGATGCGCGCAGCGCGGACGCAGCGCGCGTAGTGGCGCCGCGCACATTGCGGACCTGGCTCGCCTATCTGGCCGGCTGTGCCTACGGCTTCGAGCAGGGCTGGGTCAATGTCTACCAGCTGCTCGGCAGCCGGCAGGCCACGCCGGGGCTCACCCGCCTTCCGATGACGCGCGACTGGATCTACGCCTGACGCCGGCGCCGACGCGCCGGTTCTGCGCTCAGTGCAATGGCGTCGCGGGGCGGTCCTCTGCCTCGTCTGGCGGTTCGGCGTGCACGACATGGCCAGCGGCGTTCGGAAACATCGGAGCGCCGCAGTCGTCACAGTATTCCAGCGGGAAACGGTGTGCGTGCATCACAGAGCGACCGATATTCAGGCCTTGTAGCGCCTTTTCCACTTCTTCCATCGACTGTTCTTCGTCGTCGCCGAGCAGCGGCCAGACAACTCCCTCGATGACGGTGTCGTCATCGGTGGACTTGGCAAGGCCCACGCGGATCTCGGCCCCGGCATTGCCCTGGGGATCTTCGAACAGTCCGGCCGCGGCCGACAGGGAGCCCGGCGCGAAGTCGTAGGCGAGCTTCAGAAAGGCGACCGCCGCTTCCAGCGAGAACGCACGCAGTTCGCGGTCGGCAAATCGCAGTGCCGAGTGAAAGGCCATCGGCGACAGCAGACGGAAGCGGCAGCCGGTGAGCACCGGCTGCAGCACCGCAGCGGCCTGCTCGCGGAACGCCGACAGCGCGCCGATCTTCGCGTCGGGGTCGACCCCCAGCTCCTGCCAGTGAAAGAGCGGTGCTGCGGTCGGAGTGGCCACGGCCGCGATCAGGTATCGTGTATCGGCCAGCATGCCGACCGGATCGCGCAGCTTCTTCGGGTCGACGTGCAGCGCAATGCCCTCGGCTGCGGCGTCGCCAAGCAGTTCGGTGAGGCGCCGCACGTCGGCGAATGCCTCCGGCAGTTGATCGATCGAGTACAGGAAGTCCGCCACCGCGACGCGTGCATCGCGCGCGACCAGGTGGCCTGCGAGGTGCGCTCGCAGTGCTTCCAGCACCGCCGACGAAAGGGTCGTCGCAGGCAGTTTGTAGCGGGACCAGGCGAGCAGCGGCAGGGCGAGCAGCAGCACGTCGTGCGGTTTGCCGGCGATCTCGACGCTCGTCGATTCGGCGCAGCTTTCTGCGAGATCGGCGAGGTCGTCGTACGCCCGCTGGCTGGTGCGTGCCAGGTCGTCGAGTGCGGCCTCGATCGCGTCGTCGCTACGGCGGACCAGGCGGTCGTTGATCAGCTCGATCAGCCGGCGCTCCCACAGCTGATCCTCAAGCCGACTTCCGGACTCGGCCAGGCGCCGGGCCATTTTGACGAGCGTGTCGGCGTCGGCCGATTGTCGAGCACGCGTGCTCGCGCGGTTGCGGCGCATGAGAGATCCTGAAATGCGGGGGAAGGAAATTATCGCACCGGCGACGGCGGCCTGGCGGCCATCAGTTGCGCCGGGCGATGCGGGGCGATCGGTCCGGCTGCAGCGGTGCGGCGAGCGATTCGACGCGGATGTATTCCGTCAGCGCGTCGACATCCAGCGGTCCACCGACGGCATCGGCACCTTCGCGCAGCACCCGGAAGCCGTCGCCACCGCCCACGAGGAAATCATTGACCGTGACGCGATAGATCGTTTCGCGTTCGATGGTGCTGCCGTCCAGCCGCATGGATTCGGCGACGACGCGCGCGCCAACCGGCCTCGTCGCGTCCCATGTGTAGCTGAAGCCACGCGACGGCTGCAGGATCCGCGGCCTGTCGCGGCTGCGCTCGGTCCACTGCTGCTCGAGCAGCGTCTTCAGCTGGGCGCCGGTCAGCGTCAGGGTGACCAGCGTGTTACCGAAGGGTTGCGCAGCGTAGACGTCTCCGTAGGTGACTGCGCCGCCAGGTCCCCGCGCCCGCAGGTCTGTGCGGATGCCACCCGGATTGGTCAGAGCAACTGCGGCACCCTGCGCACGGGTCGCGGACAGTTGCGCATCGGCCACCAGCCGGCCCAGCGCATGGTCACCGCCCCTGCTGGCGGTCCGATCGAAGTCGCCGGCGAGTCGCCCCGCGGGCCGATCATCCAGCGGGGCGGCGCGTGCACGGTAGTGAGCGACGAGGGTCGCGACCGCGGGATCCGGCGCAAGCGGCACATAGGTGCCTGCAGCTCGCTGCCCTCGGCCGAGTCCGTTCGGCACCGGGATATTGCTGGCGCGAATACGCTCCGGAACGATCTCCCCGCTGGTGCGATCGAGTTCGATGTCGACGACTGACACCAGGCGCCCGAAGGATGCGGCCTGGATCACGAGGCGTCCGTCGACGAGGCAGCGATAGGCACGATGCGTGTGTGCCGAGAGGACGACCCGGATCGACGGGTCGAGATCACGCACGATTTCGAAGATGCTCCCGCGCGGGTTCGCGCAGCCATTGACTCCTCCGTCCGCTACGCCGCCTTCGTGGATGACGGCAACGATCGCTCTGATGCCCTGAGAACGGAGCGCCTGCGCCTCGGCGTTGATCGCACCCGCTTCCGGCCGGAACGCCAGTTCCGACACTGCGCCGATGCGAACGATGGTCGGCGTGGTGCGCGTCACCGCGCCGACGAACGCTACCCGAAGACCGTCGAACTCGCGCACGACTGAGGATCGAAATGCTCTTCGGCCGTCGCGGTACTCCACGTTCGCGGCGATAAACGGAAAGCGTGCGCCGCCGTAAGTGCCGTCATTCGACGCGCAGCTGACGTGATCGACCGGAGGGGCGAGAGCGCACCCGCCACCGATCATCCTCCGCAGTTCGGCAAAGCCGCGATCGAACTCGTGATTGCCGACGGCGTTCACGTCGAGGCCTATCGAGTTCATCACTTCGATGGTCGGCTCATCGAGAAACAGCCCCGAAACCAGCGGCGACGCGCCGATCAGGTCGCCCGACGACACCACGACGCTGTTCGGCTGTTCCGCGCGCAGTTGCCGGACGCGCGTCGCGAGGTAGGCCGCTCCGCCGCTGCGCAGGTTCACCGTGCGGCTCGGGTCGTCAGGATCCTCGACGGTTATGGCGTTGTCGCCGGGCCCGAGGTGACCATGGAAATCGTTGAACGCAATGATGCGCACCGGAACAGTGTCCTGCGCTAATGCATCGCCGGTTGCGACGGAGAGCGCGATCACGAGCGTCGCGCCCAAGACGTGTCGCATATCGGTCAGGGCTATGTGCCGCATGGCGCCTTCAGGCTTGCGCGCTAGCTTATCCGAGGGTGGGCAGCGGGCGCCTGCCCGGACGGTGCCGGGACCCTGTTACAGTCGGTCGCGTTGCCCGCCTCGCTGTGCCGATGAGTTCGACCGCCACCACGAACGGAACGCTGCGCTCGGATGCCGAAGTCATCGGCCTGGTCGGGCTGGCGCACGGCACGTCGCACTTCTTCCACCTGATGCTGCCGCCGCTCTTTCCGTGGCTGATGCGCGACTTCTCGCTCAGCTACACGGAAGCCGGTGTGCTGATGACCGTGTTCTTCGTTGTGAGCGGAGTCGGCCAGGCCCTCGCCGGTTTCGTGGTCGACCGCATCGGCGCGCGGCCGGTGCTGTTCATGGGTATCGGATTGCTCGCGGTGTCCGGCATCGCGCTCGGCTTTTCGACCAGCTACCCGATGCTGGTGATGACTGCCGCCCTGGCTGGGCTGGGCAATAGCATCTTCCATCCGGCCGATTTCACGCTGCTGAACCATCGCGTCGCACAGCCGCGACTCGGACACGCGTTTTCGGTGCACGGCCTATCCGGCAACCTGGGCTGGGCAGCGGCTCCGGTCTTCATGGCCGGTATCGCGAGCGTGGCCGGTTGGCACGCGGCCGGATTTGCGGCGTCATTGGTCGGGTTCGCCGTGCTCGCGATACTGGTGTGGCGACGCGATGTACTCGCCGACAGCGCCTCGGCTCTCCTTGTCCGCGCGGACGCGCGCAGCGGCGCGGCGGGCGCGCCGTTGGCGTTCCTGCAATCCGGCGCAGTGTGGCTCTGCTTCGCGTTCTTCTTCCTCACCACCGCGGCATTCGGCATCCTGCAGAACTTTGCGCCGGCCATCCTCGGCCATGTGTATGGCGTGTCTGTGGCGTACGCAACCGGTGGACTCACCGCGTACCTGCTCGGAAGCGCGACCGGCATCGTCACCGGCGGGTTCCTCGCTGCGCGCAGTGAGCACAACGAAAGGCTGATCGCGGCTGCGCTGGGTCTCGCGGCGGTCAACGCTGTGCTGCTTGCTTCGGGCGGGACGGCGGTCGCTCTGTTGCTGCCGTTGATGGCACTGATGGGATTCGGCGTCGGCGTTGCCGGCCCGAACCGCGATCTGCTGGTGCGACGCGCAGCGACGAGCCGTTTTGGCAAGGCCGCCTTCGGACGCGTTTACGGGTTTGTGTATTCCGGTCTGGATACGGGCCTGGCGCTGGCTCCGCTGGCTTTCGGGCCGCTGCTGGATGCGGGCCACTTCAGGGAGGCGCTCGTCGCCGTCGCGGTTCTGCAGGTCATCGCGATGGGCACCGCGTGGCGCGTCGGTGGCGCGGCACGCGCAGTGCGTCCGCAGGAGGGACCGGCGTGAGCGCTTCGAGCCCGAGCACCAGCGATCTGCTCGACGCCCACGAGGCCGGGCTCGAGAGCGGCACGGTGCGCGTGTTGCAGCCCGGGTTGCTGGCGCTAGGTCGAGCACGCGCCTTTGCAGGAGAAGTCGTCACGCTCAAGCTATTCGAGGACAACAGCCTGCTCGCCGATCTGGTGAAGACACCCGGCAACGGCCGTGTGATCGTTGTCGATGCCGGGGGCAGCCTGCGCTGCGGCGTCTTCGGCGGCAACCTGGCTGCGGCGGCGGCCAGCAATGGCTGGTCGGGTGTGGTCGTTTTCGGTTGCGTGCGCGACGCCGACGAGATCGATGTATGCGAACTCGGGGTGCGCGCGCTGGCGCTGAACCCGCGCCGCTCGGTGAAGCGCGGTGAGGGCCAGCGGGACCTTGCCGTTACGTTTCTGGGCGCGACCGTCCGTCCCGGCAACTGGCTTTATGCCGACCGCGATGGCGTGATCGTCAGCGATCGTCCGTTGCACTGATCGCGTTCCAGGTTCGCGCGTGCCGGCGGTTCGTCCGCTACATTTTCTTTTGAACGTCGTTGGCTGTGTCCTGAATCGCTTCCCCGCCGCGCTCGATATCCTTGCCAGCGCCACGCAACCGTATTGCAGGCTGCGATCGATCCGATGTAGCCGAGCAGCGTGAGCGTCGCAACCGTTCTCTCTAGCATGTTGATGTCTTCTGTTTCAACGGCAGCTGGCGTATAGACGGCGAGCCAGCGTGTTCGTAACGCCGAGGCAAGTGCCATTCCCACGCATAAGACATCGCGCTTGAAACCGGACGACACGGGTATGCGTTAGGCCAGAAAGGGTTGAATTCGATCGGGATCGCTCGAACCTCTGAGAAATAATGTTGATGAAAGCAGAGAACATGGCGTTCTCACGGTCACGCGGGGGCTGCTGGATTCAGGAAAGGAAACGACGATGGACAAATCCATGATCAAGGGTGTCGTGATCGGGGGGATCGCGATGGTGGTTCTCACCGCAGGCGGCGTTACCGGCTACAGGGCGATGACTAAGCCAACATTCGCCGATGTCGTTGCGGTCAAGGAAGTCACGCAGACAGTCAACACGCCACGCGAAGAGTGCCAGGACGTCCAGGTTCAGAAACAGGCGCCGGTGAAGGACTCGAACCGCATCACGGGCACGGTGATTGGCGGTGTGGCGGGCGGGGTGTTGGGCCACCAGATCGGCGGAGGCACGGGCAAGACAATCGCCACGGTGGCCGGGGCCGCGGGCGGCGCCTATGCCGGAAACCAGGTGCAGAAGAACATGCAGCAGAAAGATGTCGAGACAACGACAGAAAAGCGCTGCAAGACGGTCAACGAAACGTCGAAGAAGCTGATCGGCTACGACGTCACCTACCGTCTCAGCGGCAAGGAAGGCGTCGTCCGCACGTCCTTCAAGCCTGGCGCGACAATTCCGGTGAAGGACGGCCAACTGGTTCTTGATCCGCCGCAGACTACCAAGTAGTCGGCGGCTCGAATCGCCGCTTCAGAGGTAGGCGAGAATCCGCCGGTAACGGACGTTTCAGACACCGAGCTTGCCGCCGGCCATCCCCTCCGCCGCTTCGGCGTCTGATGCGATCCATCAAGAGCATCCTCGGATCCGATCTCATGGACGAGGCGACCGAACTGCCCAACGGTCTGCAGGTTCGCTATATCGATGTGGTCGTCGCCTATCTGCGGCACTTGAAGCAGCAGGCTGAAGGGCACTGGCGGTCGCCGATCGACCGAGTGGTGATCGGGCGGCCTGTTTTCTTCGTCGACGACGATCCGAAGCGGGATGCCCGGGCCCAGGACACCTTTTTCCGGGCTGCACGGGCGGCAGGAATTTCGGAGGTGCAGTTCCAGTTCGAGGCGATCGCCGCTGCCCTCGATTACGAATCCCGTCTGCTGCCCAGCGATGGAGAGCGCCTCGTGCTGGTGGCCGACATCGGCGGTGGGACCTCAGACTTCTCGGTGGTTCGAGCCAGCGCGGCTGCCCATGGAGCCGTGGACCGGCGCATCGATGTGCTGGCCAATCATGGCGTGCACGTGGCTGGGACCGATTTTGAGCGATCGATCAACCTCGCGACCATCATGCCGGTCCTGGGACTGGGTGGTGACGGTCCCGGCGGACGGCCCGTGCCGTCGAAGATCTACTTCGATCTGGCCACCTGGCATCTAGGGCCTGTTCACACTAAAGCCGGGAGTGCGAAAGTGAATGGCGGGATGCAGTGCGAGGCGCCGCGAGCGCCGTTGGCGTGATGCCAACCAGCGAAGCGCTCATTTGCTAAATGCGGACGCAATGCGCCCGCCATTCGCCTTCCCGCAGGGTTGGGCCGCAATGCGGCGTCTGCTTTGTCGGGCGGCTTGCGAATGGGAGCTACCCTTCGCAGCGCCGCCCTTCGCGCATCCATCCACATTGCGGCCCAACGCATCTCCCGCATTTAGCGTGAACCGGCCCTAGTCAACACCACCTACGCGCCGAAACGGCTCGCCGAGCTGAAGCTGATGCGTACGATGTTCGACGACCAGCGCGCTCACCAGCGCCTGATGCGTGTCCTCGCCCTGCACCGCGGGCACGATCTGGCAGCCCGCGCGGAGACGGCGAAGATTGAAGTGTCGGAGTCGGGCAGCGCATTGATCGAACTGGAATTCATCGAGCCAGGCCTGAAGCAGCTCCTCTCCGAGGAGCGGCAGTCCATGCCACTGAAGGATGGCGTTGATCGCATCGTCGGTACCGCACGCGAAGCGGTACGACTGGCGCAGCTCAGCCCCGATGAGATCGACGCCCTCTACTTCACTGGTGGGTCGACCGGGCTCAATACTCTGGTCGCTGAGCTTGCTGCCGCATTTCCTGCAGCGCGGCCGGTCCGCGGCGACCGATTTGCGAGCGTGGTAAGCGGGCTGGCGATTACCGCGAAGCGCAGGTATGCAAACTGAGCCGGCAGCCGCTACACCGCCGGTGTTTGGCGACCGTCGCGCCTCTTGACGGCGGACTCGAGGTCCGCGCCGCGCAACGCAGGCCGCGCGCGGCGGCCTACCTCAGCCTTCGTATTTGAAGGACAGTGCGACTCGCGCCCGATACGCGACCACTTTGCCGTCCTCGATCTTCATGTCGAGTTTCGAGACCTCGGCGATGCGCAGATCGCGCAACGACTTGCCCGCAGTTTCGACCGCACTTTTTGCTGCATCCTCCCAGGACGCCGCGCTGGTTCCGATGATTTCTGTCACGCGATAGACGCCGCTTTCCGCGTTCTTCTTCCTGGCCATATCTGTGTCTCCCTGTTTCGCTGACCGGCCGGCTGCGCGCTCGCCGCGCAACCAGCCTGATATTAGGCTCGTGCGTGCCCCGCATAGCGTGTGTGGCAGGCGCGCTGGCCGTTTCTTGTTTCCGGGGCAGCCGCACCGGCCAGCCGGCGTTTTGTCTGAACGGCTGCCGCGGCCCGGAGTTTCGGATCACGCGGCGCGTTTCGTATTACGGCAAACCCCATCGTGCGGAGCAGCACGCTCGTTTTCGTAGCGCCAAACGCAATGCCGTATTGCGAGAGCGTGATAGCAACCCGTTGACGCGAAAGCGTTTCTCTCCGACTCTTCTAAATGTTATTGGACTTGCTGCGATGCGTGATCCTACGTACGATTTCTCTAATTCCGTCTTCGGTACGGATGCCCAATGACCGCTGACCCAACGTGGGAGAGATGAATGTCGGCACGTGAACTCGAAGCGCAACGACTGCAGAAGGAATGGATCGAGAGCCCACGCTGGAAAGGGATCAAGCGAGGCTACACAGCCGAAGACGTGGTGCGGCTGCGCGGCTCGGTGCAGGTCGAACACACGCTGGCCAAGCGGGGCGCGGAGAAACTCTGGCGGCTGATCAACGACGAGCCGTTCGTCAATGCCCTCGGCGCGCTGACGGGCAACCAGGCGATGCAGCAGGTCAAGGCCGGGTTGAGGGCGATCTACTTGTCGGGCTGGCAAGTTGCGGGGGATGCGAACCTCGCCGGTGAGATGTATCCGGACCAGTCGCTTTATCCCGCCAACTCGGTTCCTGCGGTCGTTCGCCGAATCAACAACACGTTCACGCGCGCGGACCAGATCCAGTGGATGGAAGGCAAGAATCCGAACGATGCCGGCTATGTCGACTGTTTCGCTCCGATCGTTGCCGATGCCGAGGCCGGATTCGGCGGCGTGCTGAACGCATTCGAACTGATGAAGGCGATGATCGAAGCCGGTGCCGCTGGCGTGCACTTCGAGGATCAACTCGCGTCGGTCAAGAAGTGCGGCCACATGGGCGGCAAGGTACTGGTGCCGACGCGCGAAGCGGTCGCCAAGCTGGTGGCTGCGCGACTCGCATCAGACGTGCTGGGGGTTCCGACACTGCTGGTGGCCCGTACCGATGCCGAGGCCGCTGATCTTGTGACGTCCGATGTGGACGAGAACGACAAGGCTTTCCTGACCGGTGAGCGCACGGTCGAAGGCTTCTTCAAGACCAAGCCGGGTCTGGGCCAGGCCGTTTCACGCGGCCTTGCCTACGCGCCGTACGCCGACCTGGTGTGGTGCGAAACCGGCAAGCCTGACCTGGCGTACGCGAAGGCGTTCGCCGAAGCGATCCACAAGCAGTTCCCCGGCAAGATGCTGGCTTACAACTGCTCGCCGTCGTTCAACTGGAAGAAGAACCTCGACGACGCAACCATCGCCAAGTTCCAGAAGGAACTGGGCGCGATGGGCTACAAGTTCCAGTTCATCACGCTGGCCGGCTTCCACTCGCTGAACTACTCGATGTTCAACCTCGCCTACGGCTACGCGCGCAACCAGATGAGCGCGTTCGTCGAGATGCAGGAAGCCGAGTTTGCCGCCGCCGAGAAGGGCTTCACCGCGGTCAAGCACCAGCGCGAGGTCGGCACCGGCTACTTCGATGCCGTCACGACGACGATCGAGAAGGAATCCTCGACCGCGGCGCTGAAGGGCTCGACCGAGGACGAGCAGTTCTTCGAGAAGAAGGCGGAAAAGAAGGCTGCCTGACCCGCCGGGCAGGCGCTGCAAAGGGCCGCAGTTCGCGGCCCTTTGCTTTGGCACCGTTCAGTCGGCCCGGCGCGGGGCCGCCGGCTCGTTCACATATACTCATCGCCCGAGGGATTTCCGGAGGAACCATGCGAGCCGCGTTGTTCGACGTCTTCGGAACGCTGCTCGACGTCTACTCTGTCACGCGCCGCGCCGAGGAACTCTTCCCCGGGCAGGGAGCTCGGCTCGCTGTTCTCTGGCGCGACAAGCAGATCGAGTACTCGCGCGTCCGCACGCTGTCAGGACGCTACGTACCGTTTTCCCAGGTGACGCGCGAAGCGCTCGAGTTTTCGGTGCAGGCGCTCAGATTGCCAGCCGAGGCCGAGCAGGTGGCCTCACTCCTCGATGAATACAAGCGGCTGGCGCCCTTCATGGACGTCGCGCCAGCACTGGAGCGCTTGCACCAGGCGGGCGTCCGCACCGGTGTGCTGTCCAACGGCGATTCGGAAATGCTCGAGACGGCGCTCGTAACCTCGGGGTTGCATCGCTATATCGACATCGTCCTGTCGGCCGATCAGGTGCGGGCTTTCAAGACGTCGCCGCTGATCTATGCATTGGGTCCGCGCGCGCTGAAGCGGCCGGCCGAGGAAATCCTGTTCGTATCGAGCAATGCCTGGGACGCGATCGGAGCTGCCTGGTACGGCTATACCAGCTTCTGGGTCAATCGCCTCGCGGCCCCGCTCGATCAGCTGGGCACGTGGCCGCACGGCACCGGTTCGACGCTCGCCGATGCCGTCGACTACCTGCTTGCCTATCCCATTCGAAACAAGACGGAGACCGCTGCATGAGCATGCCCGCCGGCGTCCAGATCACGGCGCCGCTTGCCCCTGGCTATGACCGCATCCTGAGTTCTGACGCACTGGCGCTGGTCGCGTCGCTGCATCGCTTGTTCGAAGCGCGGCGGCAGGAACTGCTGGCCCGGCGTGTCGAACGCGTGCGCCGGCTCGATGCTGGCGAACGCCCGGATTTCCTCGCCGAGACGAAGTCCGTGCGCGACGGGACCTGGTCGATCGCCCCGATCCCGGCCGACTTGGAATGCCGCCGCGTCGAAATCACCGGGCCGGTCGAGCGCAAGATGATCATCAATGCGCTGAACTCGGGGGCGGATTCGTACATGACCGACTTCGAGGACAGCAATTCACCGAACTGGGACAACCAGATCACGGGTCAGTTGAACCTGATCGATGCAATCCGCCGCACGATCACGCTCGATCAGGGGGGCAAGACCTACAAGCTGAACGACAAGGTTGCCATTCTGGTGGTGCGACCGCGCGGCTGGCATCTTGACGAAAAACACGTGCTGATCGACGGCAAGCGCGTTTCGGGCGGCATCTTCGATTTCGCGCTTTACATGTTCCATAACGCGAAGGAACTGAAGGCGCGCGGCAGCGGCCCGTACTTCTACCTGCCGAAAATGGAGTCGCACCTCGAAGCACGGCTCTGGAACGACGTCTTCGTGGCCACCCAGAAGCACCTCGGGCTGCCGCAGGGCACGATCAAGGCCACGGTGCTGATCGAAACGATCCTTGCCGCGTTCGAGATGGACGAGATCCTGTACGAGCTGCGCGAGCACTCGGCCGGACTCAATGCCGGCCGCTGGGACTACATCTTCTCGTGCATCAAGAAGTTCAAGGTCGACAAGTCGTTCTGCCTGGCCGATCGCGCGCGCGTCACGATGACCGCGCCCTTCATGCGGGCGTACGCGCTGTTGCTGCTGGCGACCTGCCATCGCAGGAACGCACCGGCGATCGGCGGCATGAGCGCGCTGATACCGATCAAGAACGATCCGGAGGCCAACGAGAGGGCGCTGGCCGGCGTGCGTACCGACAAGTCACGCGACGCCCATGACGGCTATGACGGCGGCTGGGTGGCGCACCCGGGGCTGGTGCCGATCGCGATGGAAGAGTTCGTGAAGGTTCTCGGGGACCGGAAGAACCAGATCGACAAGAAACGTGACGACGTGAAGGTCGGCGCGGCTGATCTGCTGAACTTCCAGCCCGAGAAGCCGATCACCGAGGCAGGGCTGCGCATGAACATCAACGTCGGCATCCATTATCTCGGCTCCTGGCTGGCCGGCAACGGCTGTGTGCCGATCCACAACCTGATGGAAGACGCCGCAACCGCCGAGATCAGCCGCTCGCAGGTCTGGCAATGGATCCGTTCGCCGAAGGGAGTGCTCGACGACGGTCGCAAGGTGACCGCCGACATGGTGCGATCGCTGATCCCTCAGGAACTGGCGAAGGTGAAGGCGGACGTCGGTCCGAACTCGCCCACCTACGATCGCGCGGCGCAGATCTTCGAAAAGATGAGCACGCAGGAAGCCTTTGCCGAGTTTCTGACGTTGCCGCTGTATGAGGAGATCGCCTGACCGCGGGTGCGGTCGCGGCGACGTTTCATAGATGTGCGCGGGGTCTAGCCCCGGGGAGGTGTGCGATGACACTCTGTCCGATCGCGATAGTGGCCGGATGCGAAAAGTGCCCTGCGTTCAAGATCTGCCCGCTCAAGGGTGTCATCGGCAGCCCCCCGAAAGCGGAGCCGCCCAAGTCGGCATCCGCTAAATCGCGCGCGGCGCCTCGCAAGTAGCCGGCGCGGACCGAGCCGGCCGCACTCAGTCCTCCAGTTCTGCCTTCGCCAGTTCGACGTCGAGTTTTTCCATCGCGTCGAGCGGCTCGCAGGCTGCCGCTTCGCTGTAGAGCTGTTCGGCCTGCTTGAGCGCCTTTTTGCCTTCGAGCATCACCAGGCCGTTGGCGTATTCGATGCGTGCGATCGCCGAGTCCGGCATCAGCTTCAGCGCAGCCTGGTAGTTCTTGAGCGCCACGTCTTTCTTCGCGCCGTAGGTGAGGCCGCCGATCATCGCGCCGACCTTGTCGATGACTTCGGCGTGGTACGAGCCAAGCGCGATGTGCGCGTCCGCATGCTTCGGTGCGAGCTTGATCGTCGTTTCGAGTGCGGATTTCACCTTGCCGCCGATACCCTGCGCCAGCGCCTTGACGACCGAGATGCCCTGCGCGTATCGCCCGAGGGAATACGCCTGCCAGTAGAACGCGTTGGCATTCTTGGGCTCCTTGTCCTGCAGGGCCTCCGCGCGATCGGCTACCTCTTCGAACATTTCGAGCTTGCGCTTGTCGCTCTGCTCGAGGTAATTGGCGTAGATGGCCTGCGCCTTGTTCGCGACGTTGGTTCCCTCGGTGCCGGCTTTCAGTCCCAGTTCGTGAGCCTTCTGGAACTCGCCGGCGTGAAACGCCATCCACGCCTCGAGCACTGCGTCGCCCTTCGGAAACGCTTCGGCATCACCCTTGTGCAGGCGCTCCCAAGCCTTCTTCAGGGTGGCCGCCGTGAACTGGAACTTCTTGTCGGCATACGGGAATTTCGCCCACGCCTTGGCCATGTCTGCTCCTCCGGTTTAGTCTTTCAGGTATTCGGCTGCGAGCTGCTCGAACAGCGTGCGAGATTCGCCGGTCAGGTAAGGCGCGGTCAGTGACATCACCTGATAGCAGCCGCGCTGAAGCGCAGCGCCCACCACGTCGGGCTCACTGAAGCGGCGCGGATCGAGCACGTATGAATACGAAAGCCAGTAGGTGGCCACGACAACCATGTTCGTCGCGAGCGCCTCGATCTCGCTCGGTTGCGCGCTCAGTTCCTGCGCCTTCGCCAGGCCTTCGCACAGGCCTCGGGCAACCTTCACCTTCTGCGTCAGCAACTGCTTGAACTTGATTTCCAGCGTGCGGTTGTTGGCGAGAAGATTGTTCAAGTCGCGGTAGAAGAAGCGGTACTTCCAGATCAGTTCGAACAGCACGTGCAGGAAGAGCCACGCATCCTCGACGTTCGGCTCACGGTCGGACGGCAGTGCCAGCAGCTTGTCGATCTCGCGTTCGAACTGCTGGAAGATGCAGTTGATGATGTCGTCCTTGTTCTTGAAGTGGTAGTACAGATTGCCCGGGGAGATGTTCATCTCCTCGGCGATCAGGGTCGTGTTGACGTTGGGTTCGCCGAAGTCGTTGAACAGGCGCAGCGACAGCTCGAGGATGCGTTCGCGCGTGCGGCGCGGCGGCTTGCGTTCCATGGAGTGCGCTGAGTAGGCGGCCGGATGGGATTCCGGCGCAAAGAATACCGCAGCAGAACCTGCGATCAGGCGGCTACGCCCGAGTAGCGCAACCAGCGTTCGAGATCGTCGAGCGTGTGGGTCAGCAGGCGCGTCGCAGCGGTCGATGCGGTCTCGCGCCACGTGCCGCGGCTCTTCTTGAGACTCTTCACCAGCGTCATTGCCTGGTCGCCCAATACGTCAGTGCGCAACGTGATGTCGTGCTGCGCCAGCATCGGTGCGAGCTCGTGCCGCCGCTTCCACAGTTCCTCGCGCGTCTTCTGGTAGGCGTGCTCGCACAGGCGGCGGCGACTGGAGTAGGAGAACAGGTTCGTAAAGAACATGTCTGCGTCGGCGCGGTTCGGCTCGAACAGCAGGATGTCGGTGCGCGGATAGGCCGTCTTGTAGCGTTCGAGCCCTGCGCCCAGGCGCGAGTGAATGATCGAACGGAAGGTCTGTGCGAGCACCACCGGCAGGCCACCTTCGACGAGCTTGTCGAGCTGGTGTTCGCGATCGCGGCTGCGGTGGTGTGGCGTGGAGTCGAACGGCACCAGCGGGTTCAGGCACAGCATCAGCGCCACGCCCTGGTCCAGCGCGATCGAGGCGTGCAGGGTCTTGCGCAATGCGCCGTCGACGAAGTAGCGGCCCTCGACTTCCACCGGTGGAAAGAGTCCCGGCAGCGCCGCGGAGGCCTGCACTGCGCGCGAGATCGGCACATGCTCTGTGCCGGGCGCACCGAATGCCACGGACACCCCGGTGTCCAGGTCGGTGGCGACCAGATAAAGCTGGTGGGCGAGCTGCCGGAAGTCGTTGGTGCGACCCGGCTGGCTGAATATGCCGGCGAGGTAGTGGTCGACCTCGTCCCCGCTGAACACTCCGGTCGGGATCGCGCGACCGAGCCGCTCGAACGCGCTCATGATCGTGCTGGTGCCAAGCAGGTAGTGCCAGGCCGCGCTCAACGCGAGCGGCGGAACCGATGCGAGGCGCTTGGCGTATTCGCGGAACGCGGGCCTCAGCAGCATCGACGGCTCGAAGCGGTCGCTGCTCTTCTCACCCTCGATGAACAGCCGCGACATCTGGTGCGGCGTGATGCCGTTGGCCAGGCCCGCCGCGATGAAACCGCCGGCGCTGACCCCGACGTACACGTCGATATCGTTGAAGTCGACGCCCTCGAACGATTCGCTGAGAGCGGCAAGGGCACCGATCTCGTAGATCGCGCCCAACGGACCTCCGCCGGCGAGGGCGAGCCCGATACGGGGACGCGCAGCGCCTGTCCGGCGGTGCTTGCGTGGACTACGGCCCGGCCCGGGCGGTTCGGTCATCTGGCCGTGCGTTGGATGAAATCTCCGCTCTCGATCTGTTGGCCATGCCGGAGACAGGAGTTGACGCGCGGCCTGGGACAGGCGCCGCGCGAAAGCTGCCGCAGTGGTCAGGCGGCGTAGCGCTCGACCGCGAAGGTGTCGTTGATCAGGCTGCCGCCCTGCGCGTACGCGGCGCGCGTTTGGCCGGATGGGCGCGGGTGAGAGTGCCGACGCTGCGGGTCAATTCCTCGACACGCCGGGTCAGCGCGGCGATTTCCTTGTTGGTCGGCACACCCAGGCGTGTCAGCGCGCGCTCGACGCGGGCCTCGAACACGGTCTCCAGCTTGTCCCAGGTTCCGTTGGCCTGCTTCTGCAAGCCCGCTGCCACTTTCGTCACTTTCGCCGTCACGTCGTTGACCTTGTCCTCGGTGACCTTCATGGTCCGTTTCTGGATGCTGGTGCCCTCGCGCACGAGCGCCTTGAATACCTTCTGGCCTTCTTCCTGCGCCTTGGCAAACGCGCCCAGTCCCGCGAGCCAGATCTCCTGCGCGGAATCCTTCACAGCAGTGCGCAACTGATTTTCGCTCGACGACTTCTCGGCCATTGCCTTGAGCTTCCTGACCATCTGTCACTCCTTACCCTGCGGGTGGGTTGTCCGACAAGCACAGTCTAGGAGTCGCTATGCATGACCAACAACAAACTGCATAGAGCATCGGCTCTAGCCCTCGATGCGCCGGGGCTACACTCGCCGCGAGATTCGTTCAGCGAACACCGCGAACACCGTTCTGCCAGGAGGAGATCCCCGATGACGTACTTCGTCACCGGCGCCACCGGTTTTATCGGCAAGCGCCTCGTCCAGAAACTGCTCGCTCGCCGCCAGACAACCGTCAATTTCCTCGTCCGCAAGGAGAGCCTCGACAAGGTACCGGCGTTGCTCGAGTACTGGGGGGTGTCGGAAGACCGGGCAGTCGCGGTCGTCGGCGACCTCGCCAAGCCGCTGCTCGGGGTGTCCAAGGCCGACCAGAAGAAACTCGCCGGCAAGGTCAAGCATTTCTTTCATCTTGCCGCGGTGTATGACCTGAAGGCCGACGCCGAGAGCCAGATCGTTGCCAACATCGAAGGCACGCGCAACGCGGTCGCGCTCGCCAACGAAATCGGCGCAGGGATCTTCCAGCATGTGTCTTCGATCGCCGCGGCCGGCATGTACGAGGGTGTGTTCCGCGAGGACATGTTCGACGAGGCGGAAAACCTCGAGCACCCGTATTTCGCCACCAAGCACGACTCGGAGAAGATCGTCCGCAAGGAAACGAAGATGCCGTGGCGCGTCTACCGCCCCGGAATGGTCGTGGGTGACAGCAAGACGGGCGAGATGGACAAGATCGACGGCCCATACTATTTCTTCAAGCTGATCCAGCGCATGCGCAGCATGCTGCCGCCATGGATGCCGGCGATCGGCATCGAAGGGGGCCGGATCAACATCGTGCCGGTGGATTTCGTGGTCGACGCCATCGACCATATCGCGCACGCAAAGGAGGGCAACAAGAAGGCGTTTCACATCGTCGACCCGACTCCGTACCGCGTCGGCGACGTGCTCAACATCTTCGCCCGTGCCGCCCATGCGCCGCAGTTCACGCTGCGTGTCAACGCGGCCTTGGTGGGCTTCATTCCAGGCAGCGTCAAAAAGGGTCTGCTGTCGCTGACGCCGGTACGGCGCATCAAGAACGCCGTGATGAAGGACCTAGGCCTGCCGGACGACATGCTCAACTTCGTCAACTATCCGACGCGCTTCGACGCGCGCGAGACCACGGCCGCGCTCAAGGGCACGGGCATCGCCTGTCCGCGCCTGGAGGATTACGCCCACCGGCTTTGGGACTACTGGGAGCGCAACCTCGATCCCGATCTGTTCATCGACCGCACGCTGAAGGGGCAGGTGCAGGGGAAAGTCGTCGTTATCACCGGGGGTTCCTCCGGCATCGGACTGGCAGCGGCTCACAAGATCGCGCAGGCGGGAGGGACCACGGTGATCATCGCGCGTGATCTTCAGAAGCTCGCCGCGGCCAAGAAGGAGATCGAGCACGCGCTCGGCGACAACGAAAACGGCGGCAAGGTGGTCACGCACTCGGCCGACCTGGCGAGCAACGAGGGTGTCGACAAGGCCACGGCGTGGATCATCGAGACCTTCGGCGGCGCCGACTTCCTCGTCAACAACGCCGGCCGGTCGATCCGCCGCGGCATCGAGTCGAGCTACGACCGCTACCACGACTTCGAGCGCACGATGCAGGTCAACTACTTCGGCGCTCTGCGGATGACGATGGGGCTACTGCCGCACATGACTGCGAAGCGGCGCGGACACGTCATCAACATCTCCTCGATCGGCGTTCTGACCAATGCGCCGCGCTTTTCCGCCTACGTGGCGTCGAAGGCCGCGCTCGACGCCTGGACGGCATGCGCCTCTTCGGAGTTCGCCGACGTCGGCATCAAGTTCACGACGATCAACATGCCGTTGGTGCGCACGCCGATGATCGCGCCGACCAAGCTGTACCAGAACGTTCCGACGCTTTCTCCGGAGGAAGCCGGCGACCTGATCGTGCGGGCGATCGTCGATAAACCGGTGCGCATCGCCACGCGGCTTGGAATCTTCGGCGCCGTGCTGCACGCGCTCGCGCCGCGGATCGCGCAGATCGTGATGAATACCACCTTCCGCATGTTCCCCGATTCGGACGCTGCCAAGGGGGCCAAGGAGGGCGAGAAACAGAAGGCCACGGCCGATCAGATCGCGTTCGCGAACCTGATGCGGGGCATCCATTTTTAGCAGGCGCTCCTCGTGTACGCGGCCTACGGGCCGCACGTGCACTCGGAGCGGTACGCACGCTACGCGTGCGCTCACCCAAAGTTAGCGGGCCGCTCTTCGGAGCGGCCGGGCGAGCGGCCCGGGGTCAACTGCTAACGGTGGCGATGGTGGCACGCGTGGATGGTTCGCCAGCCTGAGGCAAGGGCCGCTCGACAACTTCGATCAGTTTTTGCAGAACGGTGTCGTCATCGGTCATCGACAGATGGCCGATTCGCTCGAACCACACAGCTTCGGCGCAGGCAAGGATCTGGCTGCCGCGCGGAACGATCATGTTGTCGTGCTGGCTGGCGAAGCAGATGAACTCGACGGGTTCCTCGCTTGCCGCCAGCTCTCGCACGTAGTCGCAGGCGAGCTCCATCTGCCGGGTGTTGTCACCGCGACCCAGTCGCGCGAACAGGGTGCCGTGGTGCGGCGAGTCGATCGTGACGACACGGGCGACCGCATGATGGCCGTGTGCCCGCAGATACGCGCGCGCCGCAAGGCCGCCCATGCTGTGGCAGACAAGGGTGATGCGTTCGACTCCGGCGCCTGCGCGCAAGCGCTCGACCGCCGCATGGATGCGGTCGGCATAACCGTGGACAGTTCCGTATACCGGTTCCAGGTTCACCGTCGCGCAGTTCCAGCGGCCCGCCAGACCGCCATGCAGCAGCCAGGGCCTCCACGTTGCCCGATTGCACATGTAGCCGTGGATGAACAGCACGGCGCGCCGTCCGTCGCGCGCGATCGCCGGCTCGGGAAAATCGGCGCGCCATGGCTGGTCGACGTTGAAGACCATGAACGAACGCCACGTTTCACGCAGCCACACGCGGGCGAGCGCGAGCGGACCCAGCCGCGCACCCGGACGTCGATCGATCAGAGCGCCGGTGATGAACTCGATCGCCAGCGGAACGCCGTGGACGGCGAACGGCAGCACGAGACCCAGCAGCACGGCCAGCCAGGTCGGGGCACCCAGCCAGATCAGCCCGACCGCGAGCGCGACCGCCGCAATAGCCTCGAACGCGGCGCTGAGTCGCAGGATGCCCGCCAGTGTCATGCGCGCGCGAGCTTGAGCTCGGTGTCGATATCGATCCACGCCCACTTGCGCGAACTGAACGGACGACGGCGGCAGCCGACCACCCACGGCTGCGCAAGATCGACGTACACGCGATGCATGTGCAGCATGTACGGCATGTAGGCGACCAGTAGGCGCGAGGCGTCGCGCAACATCGCCAGTCGCTCGGGTTCGTCGGGCAGCACGTGCAAGGTCTTCGCATCGGCATCCTGCGGCTTTGCCGCTGTCGCGAGCGGGATGGCGGCGCCGGCGGCGAGGAAGAGGCGGCGGCGCATCGGCTCTCAGCGCTCAGCAGTCTGCCGCACTCGGCTTGGAAGCTTGCGTTGTTCCACTAGCTTTCCCGCGCCTGCCGATCCGCGTCGATGTCGATGTGCTCCCAGAAGCGGTTCTGGAACGGATGACGTACATAGTTGGACACCCACGGGTGCCACATGTCGGTCAGGATCCGATGCACGTGGACCTTGTACGGCACGTACGCCGTCCAGATCCGCACCGCCTCACGGATCAGTTCAAGCCGCTCCGGTCCGTTTGGCGTCACACGGATGCGGTCATAGATGCGGTTGTATTCCGGGTGATCGAAGTGCGACAGGTTCTGCCCGCCGGTGGCGGGCCCGTAGCCACGTTGAAGCGCCGGACGCGAATCGAATCCGGCCGCGCTCGAGCCAAGGCCCCATGTCATGAACTTTGCCGCGCGCGCCTGCTTTAACAGCTCGGGCCACTTGCCGTACTTCAATTCGAGGCGAACGCCGAGCTTGTCGAAGTTGCGCTTCAGGATCTCGTCGAGCTGACGGTTCGACTGATCGGGAGGCGTCGAGTGGTAGATCACGAGCGGGCCGCCATCGGGCTGCTCGCGCCAGCCGTCGCCGTCGCGATCGACATAGCCGAAGGTGTCGAGCAGCGCTTGTCCGCGCGAAAGGTCGTAGGTCCCCATCTCGGTCCGCACGCTCGGGTCGTAGCCGTACGTGTGCGGGTTGATCGGCGCCTGCGCGACGACGGCCTGACCTCGCCGCGGAATACGTATCTCTTCCTCGATGTTCAGGCCCAGCGAGATCGCACGCCGCAGGGCCACCTTGTCCGGCGTGTAGCCGCCGATGACGGGGTCCTTCATGTTGAACACGGTGTAGGTCACGTCGGCGTTCAGCATCCGCGCCATCTCCAAACCGCGCTTTTTCAGTCCCGGCGCGAGCTGACCACCCGGAGTGCCCACGTTGACATAGTCGTTCGGCAGGCGTTCAAGGAAGTCGTGCTCGGCGTTCAGAAACGCCAGCCAGCGCGGCTGCGACTCGTCGATGATGTAGACCTCGACTCGATCGACGAGCGGCAACGTGCGACCCGCGAGTGCCGCCGCGACCTGCCGTGACCGCGGATCATCGGCCGCGGTGCTGGCGTCGAACCGGTCCTCGCGGTAGCTCGAATTGCGCTCGAGCACGATGCGCGACGAGCGCCGCCAGTCGACGAGCCGGAACGGGCCGGTACCGACAGGGTGCGCCATGATCGCGTCGCCATACGCGTCGACGACTTCGCGCGCGACCGCTCCGAACAGATCGGGCGATGCGAACGTTTCGGTGAAATGAGGTGCCGTGTCGGCTAGGCGAATCTGCAGCGTGTAGCGATCGAGCGCACGCAGTCCTGGCAGCTCGACGTCGTAATCGAACGGAACCTTCTCCATCAGCGAACGCTGGCGCAGTTCGTTGAGACCAAGAATCTTGTATTCCTCGAGCCCCGAAACAACCGGACTCTTCCAGCGCGGGTCAAAGAAGCGCTTCAGCGAATAGACGAAATCCTGAGCGACGAGCTCGCGCTTTTGGCCGTTGAAGGCCGGGTCATCCTGGAAGAAGATTCCGGGCCGCACGCAGAACGTGAACACGCGGTAATCGGCCGAAACCTCCGGCAGCGCGGCCGCAGTGAGCGGCTTCATGCGGGCAGGCCGCGCCAGGTAGTCGTAGACGTACAGCGAGTCGAAGATGTGCGACGTCACCGCCCTCGAATAAATGTCGCTGATCTGCGCAGGATCGAAACCCGTTTCCGCGCTCAGAAACGCGTAGCGAAAGACCTTGCGTGCCGCGCTTTGCGCGGCCGCCGTTCTGCCGAGCGCCGGTGCGGCAGCGAGCGCCCCCGAGTGCTGCAGGAAGCGACGGCGGTTCAGCGTCATGCCGCCGCCTGCGCGTCGTGGTCGATATCGACGAACTGCCACCACGTGAGCCAGTACGGCGCGCGCCGATAGCCTTGCAGCCACGGCTGTGCGAGATCGGTGTGGATGCGGTGCACATGAAACTTGTACGGCATGTAGGCCACCATGATACGAACGGCCTCGTCGAACAGCGCAAGCCGCTCGGGACCGTCAGGTATGACCTGCATCCGCGCGTAGAGCTCGTCGAAGCGCTGGCTGCGGAAGCGAGCGAGGTTCTGCCCGCCCATATGCACGGATGCGCAGGCGTCGAAGGTTGGCTGACCGTCGGGCGCGGCTGACGATGAGCCGATCGTCCACATCGCGAGCTTGCCGGCACGCATGTTCTTCATGTTCTCCGGCCACTGAGCCGGCTCGAACTGGACCCGCACGCCGAGGGCGCTCAGGTCGTTACTCCATAGATCGTTCAGCTGACGACTGAGCTGGGAGGGCTCTGTGGCCCAGTGCAGCACGAGCGGCTCGGCGTTCGGGTTTTCGCGCCAGCCGTCGCCATCGCGGTCGATGTAGCCGTATGTGTCGAGCAGGGCGCGCGCACGCGCCAGGTCGTACTGTCCGTTTTCCGTCACGCGATCGGGCCGATAGCCATACGTCAACGGCGCCAAACCGGAGTTCGCTGGGATCGCCTGGCCTCTGCGGCCCAGCCGGATCTCCTTCGGCACGTTGAGCGCTAGCCCAATCGCGCGGCGCAGTGCCACCTTCTCCGGCTCATAGCCGCCAACGACGGGGTCGTCGATATTGAAGATCGTGCATGTGACGTCGGACGCGAGGACTCTGTGAAGTTGCACGCCCTGCTTGGCGAGGCTGGGGGCGAGCCCGCCGTTCGGCGCCGCGAGGTTGATGAACTCGTTGCCGAGCCGCTCCTGCAGATCCTGCTCTCGGTTCAGGAACGCGAGCCAGCGCGGCTGGTTCTCCTCGATTACAGAGACTTCGACACGGTCAACCATCGGCAGCCGCCGGCCGCGAAAGCGTTGCAGCAGTGCCTGACCTTCGGCGTCATCGGCATTCGGCTCCTCGGCGTATCGATCCTCGCGATAGTGCGGATTGCGCTCGAACACCATCTTCGACGAGCGCCGCCACTCGGCGAGGCGGAACGGTCCGGTACCGACGGGGTGCGCCATGATGTCGTCGCCGTAGCGCTCGACGACTTCGCGCGCGACAGCGCCAAGAAGATCGCCGCTGGCAAGGACCTGCAACATGCGCGGCTGCGGGGTTTCGCACCGGAACTGCAGCGTGTAGCGATCAAGAGCACGGAGACCGTCGACCGCGGTGTCGTACGCAAACGGCGTGCGGTTCTTCAGGCTCGCTTCCCGCAGCTCCTCGAGGCCGCGCAGCTTCACCTCCGCCAGCGTCGCATACGTCGGCGATTTCCAGCGCGGGTCGAAGATGCGCTTGAACGAATAGACATAGTCTTCGGCGACGAGCTCGCGCGGCTTGCCTCCGAAGGCCGGATCGTCGTCGAAGCGGATGCCGCGGCGCAGCCGGACCGTCCACGTGCGAAAGTCGCTCGACACCTCCGGCATCGCTTCGGCGGTGTTCGGCTTGATCTTGAACGGGCGAGCCAGGTGGTCGTAGGTGTACAGGCCGTCAAAAATATGCGCCGTGACGATGCGCGAATACAGATCGAGCACCTGCGCCGGATCGAAGCCGGTTTCGGCGATCTGGAATGCATAGCGCAGCACCTTGGTGCCGCCTTGTGCGCGCGCGGCGCTCGGCAGTCCGGCAAGCCCCAACGCGCCGGCGCCAACGCCCGCGCGCAGGAAATCCCGCCGGCTCATTTCAGTGCCTTCGCTTGCGCCGCCGCGTCGATGTCGACGTACTGCCACCATGCCAGCCAGTACGGCGGCCGGCGGTAACCGTGCACCCAGGGCCATGCCAGGTCGGTCAGGATGCGATGCACGTGATGCTTGTATGGCATGTACGCCGCCATCAGGCGCTTGCCTTCGAAGAAAAGCTGTTGGCGTTCGGGCCCGTCCGGAATGACGGTCATGCGGTCGAACAGCCTGTCAAAATCCGGACTGGAAAAGCGCGCGAGGTTCTGACCACCCTTGTGTTCGGTGGCGCCGCGAGCGAAGGACGACTGGCCATCGGGCGACGCAGCCGACGAGCCGAGATTCCAGATCTGCAGCTTGCCGGCACGGGCGGCCTTGAGGTTTTCGGGCCACTTGGCCGGCTTGAAATTGACGCGGATGCCGAGCGCGTTCATGTCCTTGCGGCGCAGCTCGTCGCGCGAGCGCGCGCGCTGGTCCGGTGTGGTAGCCCATTCGAGCACGAGTGGAGAACCGTCCGGCTGCTCGCGCCAGCCGTCGCCGTCGCGATCGACGTAGCCGTACAGATCGAGCAGCGCCTTCGCCCGCGCCAGGTCGTACACGCCATTTTCACTCTTGAACGCCGGGTCGTAGCCGACCGTGTTGGGCAGCCAGCGGTGACTGCGCTGGGACCGCCTGGCCCCGCCAGTACAGGCGAATTTCCTGATCGATGTCGATCGCGAGCGAGATCGCGCGGCGCAGCGCGACCTTGTCCGGCGTGTAGCCGCCGACGACGGGGTCCTCCATGTTGAAGTAGGTAAGGGCGCCGATATCCGACGCGAGCACCCGGTACATCTTGGCGCCCTGTCGCGCCAGGTTGGGTGCGAGCTTGCCGTTCGGCGCGGCAACGTTCACGAAATCCTGGGGCAGCAGGTACAGCACGTCGCACTGCTTGTTCAGGAACGACAACCAGCGCGGCTGTGTCTCCTCGATGATCGAGATCTCGACGCGGTCGATCATCGGCAGCCTGCGGCCCTTGAACTTGGCCAGCAACGCCTGCCCCTCGGCATCGTCGGCATTCGGTTCGGCGTCGTACAGCACCTCGCGATAGTCGGGATTGCGGTTCAGCACGATCCGCGACGAACGGCGCCATTCGGCCAGACGGAATGGCCCGGTGCCGACCGGATGTGCTTGAATGTCATCGCCGTAGGCTTCGACCACCTCGCGCGCTACCGCCCCGACCAGGTCGCCTCCGCGAGCGAATACAGGAAGCGCGGCTGCGGTTCATCGAAGCGGTACTGCACCGTGTAGCGGTCCAGCGCGCGCAGCCCTTCGACCGGCGTGTCGTAGTCGAACGGCGTCTTGTTCTTGAGCGCGGCTTCGCGCAGGGAAGCCAGCCCCAGCATGCCAAGTTCGTTGACACTGGCGTATGCAGGCGCCTTCCAGCGCGGATCGAAGAATCGCTTCAACGTGTAGACGATAGTCTTCGGCAACGAGCTCGCGGCGCTTGCCTTTGAATACCGGATCGTCCTGGAAGTGGATGCCCGGTTTGACGCGGACGGTCCACACGCCGAAGTCGTCCGACACTTTCGGCATGCCGTCCGCAGTGCACGGCTTGATCTTGAAGGGACGCGCGAGGTGGTCGTAGTCGTACAGGTTCTCGTAGATGTGCGCGGTGACGATGCGGGAGTACAGATCGACCAACTGCACTGGATCGAAGCCGCTCTCGGCGACTTCGAACGGATAGCGCAGCGTTTTGATGTTCGCCTCTTGCGCATCGGCAGCGGCTAATCCGAATCCGGCGAGCGTGGCGCTCGTGCCGGCGGCTTTGAGAACGGTGCGGCGTTTCACTGCGTCCCTCGTTCAGGCGGCAGAGGCATGCCGCCCGCCGGGATCGACATCGACGTACTTCCAGAAGTCGCGCACGAAGATGTTGCGGCGCGCGCCGATGACCCACGGATGCAGCGAGGTCGGTGAAGATGCGGTGCACGTGCACCTTGTACGGCATGTAGGCGATCATCAGCTTCTTCGCTGCGTGCATCAGCGCGGCGCGCTCGGGGCCGTCGGGCAGCGCACGCTGTTGCTCGTAGAGCCGGTTGTACTCCGGCAAGTCGAAGCGCGCGAGGTTCGCCTGCCCGCTGTTCGGTCCGTAGCCAAGCGACAGGAACGTGTCGCCGTCGGGCGCACCTGCGCTCCAACCGACGCCCCACATCATCAGCTTGCCGGCGCGCGCGGCCTTCAGGTTCTCCGGCCACTTCGCGTAGCGGAACTCGATGCGGAGACCGAGGGCGGTCATGTTCTTGCCCCACAGCTCGATCAGTTGCGCGGCTCTGCTGATCGGGCTGCGTCGCGTACTCGAGCACCAGCGGCGAGCCGTCGGGCATGTTCGCGCCAGCCGTCGCCGTCGCGATCGACGTAGCCGTACAGGTCGAGCAGCGCAGTGCGCGCGTGCGCGGTCGAACTCGCTCATCTCGCTGCGGAATGCCGGGTCGTAGCCCCACGTCGACGGGCCGATCGGCGACTGCGCTGGTATCGCCTGATTGCGGCGGACCAGCCGGATCTCGCTGGTCGAGGTCGACTGCCGAGCGATATCGCGCGCCGCAGCGCCACCTTGTCCGGCGTGTAGCCGCCGACCACCGGGCTTTCCATCGAGAAGTACGAGACCGCGACATCGGCGCGCGGATAGCGGTCCATCTGGATGCCAGGCGCTTGCCAGATTCGGCGCAAGCTGCATTGTTCGGGATCGCCAGATTGGCGAAGTCGACCGGCAGCTCTTCGAGCAAGTCGTGCTCACCGTTCAGGAACGCCAGCCAGCGCGGCTGGTTCTCCTCGATGATCGCGACCTCGACGCGGTCGACCATCGGCAGCCGCCGGCCTTTGAGGCGCGCCACGAACGCCGCGGCCGCCGCGTCGCCGTCCGGCGGCGTGCTCGTCGTAGCGCACGTCGCGATAGTCGGGGTTGCGCTCGAGCACGATGCGCGACGAGCGCCGCCACTCGGCCAGCCGGAACGGCCCGGTGCCGACCGGGTGCTCCCATGATCTGGTCGCCGTAGGCCTCGACCACCTCGCGCGCCACCGCGCCAAGGAAGGCGGGATCGGCCAGGTGCGTAGACGAAGCGCGGCTGCGGCTCGCCGAAGCGCAGCTCGAAGGTGTAGCGGTCGAGCACGCGCAGGCCTTCGACTTCGCGGTCGTAGTCGAAAGGCTGGCGGCTGCTCAACGCTTCCTGCCGCAGCTCGGACAGGCCGAGGATCTTGGCGTTTTCCAGCACGTAGACGCGCGGACTCTTCCAGCGCGGGTCGTAGTGGCGCTTGATCGAGTAGACGTAGTCGGCGGCGATGCAGCTCGCGCGGCTTGCCGTTGAAGGCCGGATCCTCCGCGAAGTAGATGCCTGGCCGGAGTCGCACGACCAAGCGGCGGAAGTCGTCCGTCGACCTCGGGCATCGCGGCCGCGGTGTTCGGGCCGCAGCTTCGCCGGCCGCGCGAGATAGTCGAACTCGAGCGGCGCCTCGAAGATGTTCGCAGCCACGCGTGTTCGAATACAGGTCCTGGATCTGCGCCGGATCGAAGCCGGTTTCGGCGATGCGGAACGCGTAGCGCAGCACCCTGGATGCCGGCGGCGCCGGCGCGTCTTGGGCGCGCAACGAACCGCCAGCAAGCGCGGGCAGTGCGGCCAGTCGCCTGTGTGAACGACCGTCGGCTCTTCGAAGGCAGCTGCATGATCGGGAGGCGAGGATCGCGCCTCGCGTTTGAATCCGTGTCCGGCCTCGGCATAATCCGCGCTTTCGCGTACCCTACCGCGACGTTCGGCCCGCTAGCACAACACGACTAGAGAGGAAGCAGGCCCGGTGGGCGCCTATCTCTTACGCAGGCTGTGGCAGATGATCCCGACGCTTGGGCGGGGTCATCCTGTTCGTCTTCTTCCTGTTCAAGTGCTTCGGCGGCGATCCGGCCGAGATCCTCGGCGGCCTGATCGCCACGCCCGAGCAGATCGAGGCCATCCGCTCGCAGCTCGGCCTGAACGACCCGTGGTACGTGCAGCTCTGGATCTTCGTGAAGTCAGATCTTCACGTTCGACTGGGGCAACAGCTGGGCCACCAGCGAGGCGGTCGGCAACATGTTCGCGACGCGGCTGCCGGCGACGCTGACGGTGATGATGCCGATCCTGATCCTGGAGACGCTGCTTGGCATCGTCGCTCGCGATGGCGGTCGCCTACGTGCGCGGCTCGCTGACCGACCGCACGATCATGGTCATCACGACGGTGGCGCTGTCGATCTCGTTTCTGGTCTACATCATCGTCGGCCAGTAGCTGTTCGGCTTCCAGCTCGGCTGGTTCCCGGTGCAGGGCTGGAGCGACAGCTTCTGGACCAACCTGACGTACTACGCCGTGCTGCCGGTCCTGCTGGCGGTGTTCGTCGGCGCTGGCGCCGCAGACGCGGCTGTACCGCAGCTTCTTCCTCGACGAGATCAACCAGGACTACGTGCGCACCGCGCGCGCCAAGGGCGTGAGCGAGAACCGTGTGCTGTTCGTCCACGTGCTGCGCAACGCGATGATCCCGATCCTCACCAACATCGCGCTGCAGCTGCCGGGCATCTTCGTCGGCTCGTTCCTGATCGAGATCTTCTTCTCGATCCCGGGCCTCGGCCGCGAGGTGCTGCTGGCGGTCAACCGCAGCGACTATCCGGTGATCCAGGCGGTGACCGTCTACCTGGCGGTGCTGACGATGGTGATCAACCTCGGCGGCCGACATGCTGTACAAGGTGGTCGATCCGCGGGTGGTGCTGAAGTGAGTGCGATGACTTCAGTGGTCGAGGCCTATCAGGTACCGGCGCCCGCGCGGTCGGAAGGCGTCTGGCTGACCGCATGGCGGCGGCTGCAGGGCGACCGCGTCGGCATGGTGTCGCTGGCCATCGTCGCCGGCTTTCTGGTGATGATCCTGCGCGGCCGCGCTGGGTCTGGTCGCGCGGCGACTGGCAGAAGGAAGTCGGCGTGCCCGACGCGCCGCCGACGCTTCGTCGGGCCGCGCGCCGCAGCGTCAGGCAACGATCCGATCGCCAGCGTAGTCGCCAAGGACGCGAAGCCGGTCGACCTGTCGGACATCGATCCGCTCGCGCCCAAGTACAAGGAGTGGGCCGAACGCGCCGCGAAGATCCAGATCACCGAGGCGCCGCGCGCCGAGACGCTGCCGTTCGGCGCCGACCGGCTCGGCCGCGACGTGCTTGTCCAAGGCGATCAAGGGCGCCGAGGTGTCGATCTTCGTCGGCGTGTTCGCGGCGGTGCTGGCCACGCTGATCGGCACGCTGCTCGGCGCCGTCGCCGGCTTCTTCGGCGGGCGCGTCGGCGACTTTCTCGAGTGGGTCTACAACGTCTTCACCTCGATTCCCGGCATCCTGCTGATCTTCGCGTTCGCCGCGGTGCTCGGGCGCGGCATCGGCACCGTGGTCCTGATCCTCGGACTGACCGGCTGGACCGGCATCTACCGCCTGGTGCGCGCCGAGTACATCAAGCACCGCGACGCGCGAGTACGTGCGCGCCGCCGAGGCCATCGGCGCCAGCCACTGCTCGCGCATGTTCCTCCACATCCTGCCCAACGTCAGCCACGTGGTCCTGGTGCAGCTGTCGCTGCTCGTGGTGGGCTTCATCAAGGCCGAGGTGATCCTGTCGTTCCTCGGACTGGGCGTGCCGTCGACCAGGTGTCCTGGGGCACGATGCTGTCCGAGGCGCAGACCGAACTGGTCCTCGGCCACTGGTGGCAGCTGGTCGCCACGACGATCTTCATGGCGCTGTTCGTCACCGCCTTCTCGCTGCTGACCGACGCGCTGCGCGACGCGCTCGATCCGAAGCTGCGGTAGCCGATGCCGAATCTCGTCTCGGTCCGCGACCTGCGCGTCGTCGTTCCGGCTGGGCAAGCACCGCATCGCCGAGGCCGTGCGCGGCGTCAGCTTCGACATTCCGGAGAACACCACGGTCGCGCTGGTCGGCGAGTCGGGCTCGGGCAAGAGCGTCTCGGCGATGTCGATCGTGCGACTGCTGCCCGACAACGCCATCGTCGCGCCGGAAAGCCGGGTCGAGTTCGGCGGGCGCGACCTGCTGGCAGAGCCGATCGAGACGCTTGCGCGCGCTGCGCGGCAAGGACATCGTCTGTCGTGTTCCAGGAGCCGATGACTTCGCTGAACCCGGTGTTCACCGTCGGCGGGCAGATCGCCGAGGTGCTGCAGCTGCACATGGGGCTGTCGCGGCGAGCAGGCGGTGACCGCGCGGAGGAGCTGCTGACCGAGGTCGGCATCCCGGAGCCGAAGTCGCGCGCTGGACGCGTATCCGCACGAGCTCTCCGGCGGCCAGCAGCAGCGCGTGATGATCGCGATGGCGATCGCCTGCGAGCCGAAGCTGCTGATCGCCGACGAGCCGACCACCGCGCTGGACGTGACCGTGCAGCGCCAGATCCTCGAACTGATCACGCGCCTGCAGGACCGCCACCGCATGAGCGTGCTGTTCATCAGCCACGACCTCGGCCTGGTCGGCGAGATCGCCGACCACGTGGTGGTGATGCGCGACGGCGTGGTGCGCGAGAAGGGCCCGGTGGCCGCGATCTTCAACGCGCCGCAGGATGCCTACACGAAAGCGCTGCTGTTCTGCCGTCCGCGGCTCGATGCCAAGCCGAAGCGACTGCCGGTCATCGACGATTTCATGCAGGGCAAGCCGGTGTCGCAGATCGTCGTCACCGAGCAGCGCACGGCGCGCGTGGCGGCGCCGCTACCGCTGATCGAGGCGAAGGGACTGCGTAAGGAGTACCGGCTCAAGACGGGGCTGTTCGCGCGAAAGACGGTGGAAGCAGTCAAGGAGGCGACCTTCGCGCTGTACCCCGGCCGCACGCTCGGCGTGGTCGGCGAATCGGGCTCGGGCAAGACCACCGTTGGCATGCTGCTGATGCGCCTGCTGGATGCAACGGCCGGGCAGGTGCTGTATCAGGGTAAAGACCTGCTGGCGCTGTCCGACGCCGAAATGATGGCGTTCCGGCGCAGGATCCAGATCGTCTTCCAGAATCCGTATGCGAGTCTGAACCCGCGCTTCACGATCGGACAGATTCTGATCGAGCCGATGAAGATCCACGGCATCGGCACCGACGATGGCGATCGCTTCGAGCAGGCGGTCGCTCTGGCGCGCCGGGTCGGCCTCGGCGGCGACAGCGTCTACAAGTACCCGCACGAGTTCTCCGGCGGACAGCGGCAGCGCATCGCCATCGCGCGCTGCCTGACGATGAAGCCCGAGGTGCTCATCTGCGACGAGTCGGTATCGGCTCTCGACGTCTCGGTGCAGGCCACGGTGCTCAACCTGCTGCTCGACCTGCAGGACGAGTTCGGCATGACCTACATCTTCATCAGCCACGACCTGGCGGTGGTCAAGTACATGGCCGACGAGGTGCTGGTCATGAGCGACGGCGAGATCGTCGAGCGCGGTGCCTCCGAGGCGATCTACGCCGATCCGCAGCACGAGTACACGCGCAAGCTGCTGTCGGCTATTCCGCGCGGCTACTCGGCGCGCGCAGTGCGCGCGGCTTAGCGTCCAGTCTCTTCCCCGTCGGCAGCGAGCGCGCGTGTTTGGAACCGCGAGTCCGGCTACACAGAAGGAACTCATCGACGCCCTGGGGCGCGTGATCGACCTGCGCGCTCGATTGCACGACGACGCCGCCATGCGTTCGCGCTGGCTCGCGGTCAAGCACTTTCAGTCGGAACGCCTGGCGGGGACCTACGCTGACCTGCTCGCTTCCGACCGCTATCGTGAATCCTGCGAATTCTTCCTCGAGGAACTGTACGGTGCGCGCGATTTCGAGCAGCGCGATGTCGAGGTGCAAAGGGTCGTGCCGAAGCTGGCGGGCATGCTGCCCGGTCGCGCGATCGAAACGCTGTTGCTTGCGGTCGAACTCGACGAACTGGCCGAAAGCCTGGACGCGGAACTGGCGCGGCTCATCGAAGTGCCGGTCACGAAGGCGCGCTATGCCGAAGCGTATCCGCAGGTGGGCGGCATGCAGCAGCGGCTGCGGCAGATCGAGTTGGTCAACGAGATAGGCCGCGCGCTCGATCGACTGGCGCGCATCCCGATGCTGGCGCCGTTGCTCGGAATGATGAAGGGTCCCGCGGAAGCCTGGGGTTACGGGCATCTGCATCACTTCCTATACCGCGGCTTCCACGCATTCGCGGCGATGGGCAGGGCCGGCGATTTCCTCGCGACGATCAAGCGCCGCGAGCTGGCCATCAATGCGCGCCTGTTCGCGCACGAGCCTGATCCGTTCGGGCCGGTCGACTGACTCTCAGGTTTCGCGCACCACGCTGGACTGCGTCCAGCGGTCGTGCAGCAGCCGGCGCGAGGGATCGAGGAGGGCGGGAACGAGCAGCAGCGCGAAGCCCAGCGCCAGCGCCACGAAATCGAGCGCGCTGTGCGCCGGATAGAGCGCGATGAACAGCGCACCCGGCGCGAACAGGTGCCACGCCAGCACATAGCGGGCGACGGCACGCCCGGTCGTCAGCCGCTTGCCGCCCGGCCCGTCGATCCGAAGCTTCCAGGTCTTCAGCGCCAGTGTCTGCCCGGAGCGGGTCCAGCAGAGGACGAAGTACACGCCGACGCCAACGAAGACCGCCGCCTGCAACACCGCGCGACGGACAGGACTCAGCGGGTAGGTCCAGCCGGACAGCGCGAGCAGCACGAACCCGATTGCAAAACTGACGCCGAACAGCAGGACGGCCTCGTAGGCCATGGCCGCCAGCCGCAGCCGTAAAGGTGCCGGAGTCGCGCCGGGCCCCAAGGTCGATTGACGCGGGGCTACTGTTGCGGCGGCGTGCGCGCCGGCGGATTGGCCGGAGGCACCGCCAGTTCGCGCGTTGTCCGGCGTGGCGTTTCGGCCTTGGTCGCGGCGCGGTCGGCGAGCTCGCGTTTCTTGTCCTCTGGCAAATCCTTGTACTTCTGCACGGTTGCCTCGCGCTGCTCGGCCGGGACCTCGTAGGCGCGGCGGAAATTCTCGCGCGCGGTCGACTTCTGCTCTGGCGTCAAACGGGCAAAATCGGCCATGCGTTCGTGCAGTTTCTGCTTCCCGTCGGCCGAGAGGTTGGGGTACTTGGCGGCGACTTCCAGCCACTTCTTCTTGCGGTCGGCATCGATACCGGCCCAGTCCTTGGCGAGCGGCGTCAGCGCCTCGCGCTGAGCCGGAGTCAGCTCATTCCAGGTCGGGCGGGCACCGGACTGGGCCAAAACGACCGAGCAGACCATCCACAGCCCGACCACGAGGGCAATACGCGCCGATTTGAACCGCACGAAAGCCTCCTGCTCAGAGATCGTCCGAAGAATCAGCCTTGAGCAGGGCGCCGAACCCCTTGTCTGCGTAGGTCTCGATCGGGACGTCGTCGAGCAGCACCGCGAAGTCCATGTTGGCGATCTCGGAAATGCGCTGCGACTCCTGGTACTGATAGATGCCGACGAAACCGACGGCCAGCGCCAGCAGCGGCGCCGCGAGGCCGAGCCGCTGCAGCCAGCCAGCGCGTTCATCCACGTCGGGCGCGCCGCCGGCCGTTTGCAAGGCCGGCACCCATCCCGTCTCGGTCTGGGTCGCGAACTGGCGGGCGAGCGCCGTCTGCCGGGCCTGCTCTAGCCGGTAGGTGGTCCGGTAGTCGAGACGCTCAAGACCCTCATTGAGTGCCTGGCGGATGCGGTAGCCGAAGTCGTTTTCGTTCATAACTTGATGCCTCGGGCAAGCAAAGCCTTTGCCAGTGCGTGGGTCGCTCTGGAACAGTGCGTCTTGACGCTGCCTTCAGAACATCCCATTGCCGCGGCGGTTTCCGCCACGTCCATGTCTTCCCAGTAACGCATCAGAAATGCCTCCCGTTGACGTGCCGGCAGCCGGGCGATCTCCTCTTCGATGATCGAGATCACCTGCCAGCGCTCGACCTTGTCGGCAGCGCTCTCAGCGCCGTCCGAGCCCGCGATGGCTTCCAGCGTCTCGAGGGGGTCGGCGTCGGCGTCGTCGGCTGGCGTCAGCGCCGAAAACAGCGTCACCCAGGTCGAGCGTACCTTCTGGCGACGGAAATGATCGTGGATAACGTTCTGGAGGATGCGGGTGAAAAGCAGCGGAAACTCGGCTGCCGGCCGCTGTCCGTAGTTCTCGGACAGCTTGATCATGGCATCCTGGACGATGTCCAGGGCGGCATCGCTGTCACGCACGGCAAACTGCGCCTGTTTGAAGGCGCGGCGCTCGACGCTGGCGAGAAACCGGGAAAGCTCGTCGCGGGTGGCCATCGGGGGGGCTGACTCGGCTCAAACGCATGCCAGCCCACGGTGGGGGAGAACGGCGGGCGATGCTATCAGACCAAGGGCGCGGTCGCTCACTGCGGGCTCGATGTGGGTGCGGGCAATGCACCGAAACCTCGCTGTTTGCACAATGTTGTGCGCTGCAGTATCTTCATCGGTTCTTGCAAAACGAGAACACGTTCTTAGCGACACAGCCTATCCCGTTGTAACCGCATCGAAAGCGCACATCAGGCGCCCCCGCCGCACCGCGAGCCACAAGCGCGCACGGACGGCATCCGATCAATTTCCTGTGGACTTTGAGAGGAGTCAGCAACAATGCAGCTCACAGGCGCGGAAATCGTCGTACGAGCGCTGCAGGACGAAGGCGTCACACACGTCTTCGGGTACCCGGGAGGGGCCGTCCTGTACATCTACGACGAGATCTTCAAGCAGGACAAGTTTCAGCACATCCTGGTCCGGCACGAGCAGGCCGCGGTGCACGCGGCGGACGCCTATTCGCGCTCGAGCCAGCGGATCGGCGTGGCGCTGGTGACCAGCGGCCCGGGCGTCACCAACGCGGTCACCGGAATTGCCACTGCCTACATGGACTCGGTGCCGCTGGTGGTCATCACCGGCCAGGTGCCGACCCACGCGATCGGGCTGGACGCGTTCCAGGAGTGCGATACGGTCGGCATCACCCGTCCTTGCGTCAAGCATAACTTCCTGGTCAAGGACGTTAATGATCTCGCCGCGACGATAAAGAAGGCGTTCTACATCGCACAGACCGGCCGGCCTGGTCCGGTCCTGGTTGATATCCCGAAGGATGTGACGGTGGCGCGCGCCGAATACCTTTATCCGCGCGACATCGAGATGCGTTCGTACAAGCCGGTGCTCAAGGGTCACCAGGGGCAGATCAAGAAGGCGGTGCAGCTGCTGCTGGCAGCGGAGCGCCCCATGGTCTACGCCGGCGGTGGCGTGATCCTGTCCGATTCCGCGGCGTTGCTGAATCGCCTCGTCAACCTGCTCGGCTTCCCGTGTACCACCACGCTGATGGGGCTCGGCGGATTCAAGGCGAGCGACCCGAAGTTCGTCGGCATGCCGGGGATGCACGGCACTTACGAGGCGAACATGGCCATGCAGCATTGCGACGTGCTGCTTGCAGTCGGCGCGCGGTTCGACGATCGCGTGATCGGCAATCCGAAGCACTTCGCCACACATCCGCGCAAGATCATCCATGTCGACGTCGACCCGTCGTCGATCAGCAAGCGTGTGAAGGTCGATGTCCCCATCGTCGGCGATGTGCGTGAAGTCCTGACCGAACTCCTCTCGCAGCTCGAGGCCGGCACCGCGCGGCCGGCCGCCGAGCCGCTGAAGGCCTGGTGGGTGCAGATCGCCGAGTGGCGCAAGCGCGACTGCCTGCGCTATGACCGCAATGGCGGACCGATCAAGCCGCAGTACGTGGTGGAAACGCTGTGGAAGGTGACCGGCGGCAATGCCTTCGTCACTTCCGACGTGGGGCAGCACCAGATGTGGGCAGCGCAGTACTACCGGTTCGATTTGCCGCGCCGCTGGATCAACTCGGGTGGCCTTGGCACGATGGGCGTCGGGCTGCCCTATGCGATGGGCGTGCAGATGGCAAATCCCGGCGCGCAGGTGGCGTGCATTACCGGCGAGGCGTCGATCCAGATGTGCATCCAGGAGCTGTCGACCTGCAAGCAGTACCGGCTGACGCCGAAGATCATCAATCTGAACAACCGTTACCTCGGCATGGTCCGTCAGTGGCAGCAGATCGACTACGGCAGCCGCTATTCGGAGTCATACATGGACGCCTTGCCGGATTTCGTCAAGCTGGCAGAGAGCTACGGACATGTCGGCATGCGCATCGAGGACCCGAAAGACGTCGAGCCCGCGCTGAAGGAAGCTTTCGGCAAGCACAAGGACCGGCTGGTGTTCCTCGACTTCATCACCGACCAGAAGGAAAACGTCTGGCCGATGGTGAAGGCGGGCAAGGGGTTGACCGAGATGCTGCTCGGATCGGAAGACCTATGAGACATATCATTTCTGTGCTTCTTGAAAACGAGCCGGGTGCGCTGTCACGTGTGGTGGGGCTCTTCTCGGCGCGCGGTTACAACATCGAGACGCTGACCGTGGCGCCGACGGAAGACTCGTCGCTGTCGCGCATGACGATCGTCAGCATTGGCTCGGACGACGTGATCGAGCAGATCACGAAGCATCTGAACCGGCTGATCGAGGTCGTCAAGGTGGTCGACCTCACGGAAGGCGACTACATCGAGCGTGAGCTGATGCTGATCAAGGTGCGCGCGGTGGGCAAGGAGCGCGATGAGATGAAGAGGATGGCGGACATCTTCCGCGGACGCATCATCGACGTGACCGAGCGCACCTACACGATCGAGCTGACCGGAAATTCGGGCAAGCTCGATGCCTTCATCCAGGCCGTGGACCGCGCGTCGATACTCGAGACCGTGCGCACCGGAGGCTCCGGAGTCGGCCGAGGCGAACGAGTCTTGCGGGTCTAGCCCGCGAGCCTCGCGGCGGATGATTTGGAACGAGGGGCTAGGCTGGGCCCCTCGTGCTCCCCCGGCCACGCGGGGATCAACACGAAGTTACTCGGGAGATGACAGTGAAAGTTTTCTACGACAAGGATGCCGACCTTTCGCTGGTCAAAGGCAAGAAGGTCACGATCGTCGGGTACGGCTCGCAGGGCCATGCCCATGCCCAGAATCTCGCCGACTCGGGCGTCAAGGTGACGATTGGGCTGCGCAAGGGCGGAGTTTCATGGGACAAGGCCGCCAACGCCGGACTGCAGGTCAAGGAAGTCGCCGACGCCGCGAGGGACGCCGACGTCGTGATGATCCTGCTGCCCGATGAGAACCACGCGCAGGTCTACAGCGAAGCACTGGCGCCGAACATGAAGCAGGGCGCAGCGCTTGCCTTCGCGCACGGCTTCAACATCCACTATGGACTCATCCAGCCGCGTGCCGATCTCGACGTCATCATGGTGGCGCCCAAGGCCCCGGGCCATACCGTGCGCTCGACCTTCAAGCAGGGCGGCGGCGTGCCGATGCTGGTGGCGATCCACAAGGACACCTCGGGCATGGCGCGCGACCTCGCGCTGTCGTACGCCGCGGCGATCGGCGGCGGCAAGGCCGGCATCATCGAGACCAATTTCCGCGAGGAGACCGAGACGGATCTATTCGGCGAGCAGACCGTGCTGTGCGGCGGCACGGTCGAGCTGATCAAGGCCGGGTTCGAGACGCTGGTGGAAGCGGGTTACGCGCCGGAAATGGCGTACTTCGAATGCCTGCACGAACTGAAGCTGATCGTCGACCTGATCTACGAGGGCGGCATCGCCAACATGAACTATTCGATCTCGAACAATGCCGAATATGGCGAGTACGTCACCGGCCCCGAGATCGTCACCGCAGAGACCAAGCGCGCGATGAAGGAAGCGCTCAGGCGCATCCAGACCGGCGAATATGCCAAGAGCTTCATCCTCGAGAATCGGGCCGGCGCGACCACGCTGAACGCCCGTCGCCGTCTGGTGGCGGAACACCCGATCGAGCAGGTCGGCGAGAAGCTGCGGGCAATGATGCCCTGGATCAAGGCCAATCGCCTGGTCGACCAGTCCAAGAACTGAGCGCGCTCGAGGCGGGTCAACCGGCTGCTCCAGGTGCGGCGTTGAACTGCCATTCGTCGCAGAAAGGACTCTGAATGATTCGCTCAGCCCTCGCCACGCTGCTGCTTGCCGCATTGCCGGTCGCGGCGCAGGTACAGGCGCCGCCGGCTCCCGGTGCCGGAACGCTCGTGATGATGAACGGCAGCGCGGAGATCGAGCTGCCAAACGACGAGGCCGTCGCAAGCTTCTTCTATGAAGCGCAGGATGCCGATCTGTCGAAGGCGCAGGCCCTGGTCAACCAGCGGGTTGGCGACGGCACTGCTGCGCTCAAACGCGCCGACCCGAAGGCGCTGATCGAGACCTCAGGCTACGGCAGCTATCCGGTCTACTCCGCGGGCACCAACCGCAACATAGTCGGCTGGCGGGTGCGGCAAGGCGTGACGCTGAAGACCGACAACCTGGCCGCGTTGCCGAAGACGGTTGCTGCCGCGCAGTCGTTCCTTTCGGTCGGCGGTGTCGATTTCCGCCTATCCAAGGCAGCGCGGGAAAAAGTCGATGCACAGTTGATCCAGCAGTCCATTGCCAACCTGAACGCCCGCATCGCCGCAGCGGCGCAGGCACTGGGTGTTCCGCCGGGTCGCGTGCGGCTCGAGGAAGTTAATTTCGGCGTGCGCGAAGGCGGGCCGATTCCCATCGGAGTTGCGCGCATGGCGACGATGTCGTCGGATGCCGTTCCACCGCCGACCTTCGAGTCTGGGCGCTCGTCGGAGCGCATGACCGTCAGCGGCAAGGCGCGTTTGCTTCCCTGACTGCCCGTCATCGGGCGTGTGCGGCGCACCGCGACCGCGGTCGGCACGCGGGCCGCTTCCGATACCATAGTGCCTGCTGATGCCAGACGGGCACATTCGATGAACTATCCACATCCGTTGCTCGCGCGCGAAGGCTGGCCCTTCATCGGGGCAGCCCTGGCGCTAGCCATCGCGACGTGGTGGTTCGCCGGTTTCGCATGGTCGCTGCCGGTCTGGGGGTTGGCGATCTTCATCATCCAGTTCTTCCGTGATCCTCCGCGCGAAGTGCCCACCATGCCGTCTGCCGTGCTGTCGCCGGCGGACGGCCGGATCGTCAAGGTCGCGAGGATCGGCGACCCCAGCACCGCGCGCGAAGCCTTGCTGATCAGCGTGTTCATGAACGTCTTCAATGTTCACAGCAACCGTTCCCCGGTGGACGGCACCGTGGAATCCGTCGTGTACTCGGCCGGCAGTTTCATCAACGCCGACCTCGACAAGGCCTCCACCGAGAACGAGCGCAACGCGATGGTGCTGCGGCTGGACTCCGGCGAGCGCGTGTCGGTCGTGCAGGTGGCCGGGCTCATCGCCCGCCGCATCCTGTGCTACGTCAAGGCCGGCGACCGGCTGGCGCGGGGACAGCGCTACGGCTTCATCCGGTTCGGATCGCGCGTCGACGTCTATCTGCCGCTGACGGCGCGGCCGCGGGTCGCGGTCGGCGATATCGTTTACGCGACGACGACCGTACTCGCGGAATTGCAGGCGTAGCTCCCTATGCGATTTCGTCGTCGCAAGTCGCGCAGCTACCCGCTTGCCGGAGCGCCAGTCGCGCTGGACGAGGCGCCGCACGCACGGCGGCGCGGAATCTACCTGCTGCCCAACCTGTTCACGATGGCGGCGTTGTTCGCTGGTTTCTTTGCGATCGTGCAGGCGATGAGCCAGCGCTTCGAACTTGCGGCCATTGCCATTTTTGCGGCGATGGTGCTCGATGGCATGGACGGCCGGGTGGCTCGCCTCACGCATACGCAGAGCGCATTCGGCGAGCAGTTCGATTCGCTGTCGGACATGACCTCGTTCGGTGTCGCGCCGGCGCTGGTGATGTACGAATGGGTGCTGAGCGAGCTGGGGCGCTGGGGCTGGGCGGGTGCGTTCGTCTACTGCGCCGGTGCGGCGTTGAGGCTGGCGCGATTTAACTCGAACATTGGAGTCGTCGACAAGCGCTTCTTCCAGGGCTTGCCCAGCCCCGCGGCGGCAGCGCTGATCGCCGGTTTCGTCTGGCTGGCGATCGACAACAAGATTCCTGTGAGGGACAGCGTGATGCCTTGGGTGGCCTTTGCGCTTACCGTGTACGCGGGGCTGACGATGGTATCGAGCGCGCCGTTTTACAGCGGCAAGAGCTTCCAGATCGGGCGCAGCGTGCCCTTCTGGGTCATGATCGTGCTGATCGTGCTCATCTTCGTGGTCAGCTCCGACCCGCCGATCGCGCTCTTCACCCTGTTTTGCCTGTACGCGCTGTCGGGCTATCTCTACTGGGCCTACCGCTGGTTCAGCGGCCAGCCGAATCCCGCCAAGCCGACGGCGCGCGATATCGACCGCTCGGGCTAGGTTGTTTCACCGCCTGAATCGCCTTATAGTGGCTTCTATGTCCCGAGCAACATTCTTTGCCCCCCGCCTTATCGCCGCCGTCCTGCTGGGCCGGCTGCTTCTGCTGCTGCGCCCCGCGCGCAGCTAACCCCCGACCCACAACTTGTGTAGTACCGCTGCCGCGCCCCGAGCCCGGCAGGAAAACTCATCGCCCGGAGCGACCCATGACCGACTCACTGATCATCTTCGACACCACGCTGCGCGACGGCGAGCAGAGCCCCGGCGCCTCGATGACCAAGGAAGAAAAGCTGCGGATCGCGCGGCAGCTCGAGCGCCTGCGCGTGGACGTGATCGAGGCGGGCTTCGCGGCGTCGTCCAACGGCGACTTCGAAGCGGTGCGGTCGATCGCCAACACGATCAAGGATTCGACCGTGTGCTCGCTGGCGCGGGCCAACGACCGCGACATCAGCCGCGCGGCCGAAGCGCTCAAGGGCGCGGCATCACAGCGCATCCACACCTTCATCGCCACCTCCGCGCTGCACATGGAAAAGAAGCTGCGCATGACGCCCGAGCAAGTGTTCGAGCAGGCCAGGCTCGCGGTGCGATTCGCGCGGCAGTTCACCGACAACGTCGAGTTCTCCCCGGAGGACGGATACCGGTCCGATCCGGATTTCCTGTGCCGTGTGCTGGAAGCAGTGATTGCGGAGGGCGCAACGACGATCAACATTCCGGACACCGTGGGCTACGCGATCCCGGAGTTGTACGGCGAGTTCCTGCGCTCGCTGCGCGAACGGATTCCCAATTCCGGGAAGGCCGTGTGGAGCGTGCATTGCCATAACGATCTCGGCATGGCGGTAGCCAATTCATTGGCGGGCGTCAAGATCGGCGGAGCGCGCCAGGTCGAGTGCACGGTCAACGGACTGGGGGAGCGCGCAGGCAACTGCTCGCTCGAGGAAGTCGTGATGGCGGTGCGCACGCGCCGCGACTTCTTCGATCTCGACGTGGGCGTCGACACCACGCAGATCGTGCCCGCATCCAAGCTGGTGTCCGGCATCACCGGTTTCCCCGTGCAGCCGAACAAGGCGGTCGTCGGCGCAAACGCCTTCGCTCATGCATCCGGCATACACCAGGATGGGGTGCTGAAAGCGCGCGATACCTACGAAATCATGCGCGCCGAGGATGTTGGCTGGACCGCCAACAAGATCGTGCTGGGCAAGCTGTCCGGCCGTAATGCTTTCAAGCAGCGTGTTCAGGAACTCGCGATCCCGATCGAAAGCGAAACCGAACTGAATGCCGCGTTCGCGCGCTTCAAGGAGCTCGCCGACCGCAAGTCCGAGATCTATGACGAGGACATCCAGGCGCTTTTCTCCGATGAAACGGTGACGCCGCACGACGAGCACTTCAAGCTGCTGTCGCTGTCGCAGCGCTCGGAAACAGGCGAGCGGCCGCATGCGCGCGTGGTGCTCGCGATCGGGCCGACCGAGGTTACCGCCGAGTCGGACGGCAACGGTCCGGTCGACGCTTCGCTGAAGGCGATCGAAAGCCAGGTGCACAGCGGCTGCGAGCTGCTGCTGTACTCGGTCAACGCCATCACGACCGGCACCGAGTCGCAGGGCGAGGTCACCGTCCGCCTGGCCCGTGCAGGACGCATCGTCAACGGCGTTGGGGCCGATCCCGACATCATTGCGGCGTCCGCCAAGGCTTACCTCAACGCGCTGAACAAGCTGCACAGCGGCGTCGAACGCCTGAATCCGCAGACTTCGCTCGCGCCCTGATCGCTCGAGGGAGACAACTGCGGCTCGGCGGCGACTCGGGAGTCTCGGCTCGCCGCCGGACCGGGCCACTCGGCCCGCGTCCCTGATCGGCTATACTTTCAGGCTTCACGGCACGGCCATCCTTCCGTGTCCGCGTGTGTTCAAGTTCGACTCGAAAGGGAGAAGATGGCAGTTGCAGACATCAACAAGGCGGATATCGTCGCCAAGTATCAGCGCGCGAAGGCTGATACCGGCTCGCCCGAAGTGCAGGTCGCTCTTCTGACGGCACGTATCAACGAGCTGACCGACCATTTCAAGGCCCATGTCAAGGATCACCACTCGCGCCGCGGCCTGCTCAAGATGGTCAGTCGGCGACGCAAGCTTCTCGATTACCTCAAGGGCAAGAACCCGGAGGCCTACAAGGGGCTCATCGACAGCCTCGGCCTTCGCAAGTAGTCGCTCTATGACCGCGATCGTCAATCTTCAATGACCGGGACATGCAGTCAGGCAGCCTGCGCGGAGTGATCCACGCGGGCCGCGTGCCCATGCCCGCAAACAATGCGCGCTGCGATATGGACGTAAGGGCGGAACCCCCGCACCGAGTCGTCGATACCGCAGCGTGCCGGGCTGCCGCGCAGGAGTGCGCGCACAGCCGAGTCCAACAAGAAAGGGGCACCCAGTGTTCGAAAAAGTAAGCAAGCAATTTGCGTACGGTGCGCACACCGTCACGCTCGAGACCGGCGAGATCGCCCGTCAGTCGGGCGGCGCCGTCGTGTGCAAGATGGACGACACGGTCGTGCTCGCCACTGTCGTGGCGCGCAAGGAAGCCAAGCCCGGGCAGGACTTCTTCCCGCTGACGGTCGATTACGTCGAGAAGACCTACGCGGCTGGAAGGATTCCGGGCGGGTTCTTCAAGCGCGAAGGGAGGCCGTCGGAGAAGGAGACGCTGACCTCGCGGCTGATCGACCGGCCGATTCGGCCTCTCTTTCCCGATGGCTTCTTCAACGAAGTCCAGGTCGTGGTGCACGTGCTGTCGGTGGACCCGGAGATTGATCCGGACATTCCGGCGCTGATCGGAGCCTCGGCCGCGTTGTCGCTGTCGGGCATTCCGTTCAAGGGACCGATCGGTGCCTGCCGCGTCGGGTATCTCGACGGCCAGTACGTGGCGAACCCGACCGCGACGCAGCTCAAGGCCTCGCAGCTCAACCTGGTAGTCGCAGGTACCGAGCGCGCCGTGCTGATGGTCGAATCCGAAGCCGACCAGCTGACCGAGGAGGTGATGCTGGGCGCCGTGATGTTCGGTCACCAGCAGATGCAGGCCGCGATCAATTCGATCCATGACCTGGTGCGGGAAGCGGGCAAGCCCGCGTGGGAATGGCAGCCGACCGCGCACAACGAGGCGCTGATGGCCAAGCTGGTGCATGTTGCGGGTCCCGGACTGCGCGACGCCTATCAGACGCGCAACAAACAGGCTCGCACGCACAAGATCAACGACGTCTACACGCAGGTGTGGGCGAAGCTAGAGGAAGAGGCAGCGGCCGGCGGCCAGCCGAAACCGGATGACAACGCGGTCGACGGCATCCTGTTCGACCTTCAGGCGAAGATTGTCCGCAGCCAGATCCTCGACGGCGAGCCGCGCATCGACGGACGCGACACGCGCACCGTGCGGCCGATCGAGATCCGGCTCGGCGTGCTGCCGCGCACCCACGGCTCGGCGCTCTTTACGCGCGGCGAGACTCAGGCACTGGTGACGGCCACGCTCGGCACCAGGCAGGACGAGCAGATCATCGACGCACTCCAGGGCGAATACCGCGAGCGTTTCATGCTCCACTACAACATGCCGCCGTTCGCCACCGGCGAAACCGGGCGCGTGGGTGCGCCCAAGCGACGGGAGATCGGCCACGGCCGGCTGGCGAAGCGCGCGCTGCTGGCGGTGTTGCCGAGCTACGAGGACTTCCAGTATTCGCTTCGCGTGGTCTCCGAGATCACCGAATCGAACGGTTCATCGTCGATGGCCTCGGTCTGCGGCGGCTGCCTGGCGATGATGGACGCCGGCGTGCCGCTGAAGGCCCATGTGGCGGGCGTCGCGATGGGACTGATCAAGGAAGGCAACAAGTTCGCGGTGCTCACGGACATCCTCGGCGACGAGGACCATCTGGGCGACATGGACTTCAAGGTGGCGGGCACCGCCACGGGCATCACCGCGCTGCAGATGGACATCAAGATCGAGGGCATCACCCGCGAAATCATGCAGGTGGCGCTCGCACAGGCCAAGGAAGGCCGGATGCACATCCTCGCCCGCATGCAGGACGCCATTTCCGTTTCGCGCGGCGAGCTGTCGGCATTTGCGCCGCGCCTGATCAAGATGAAGATCAATCCCGAGAAGATCCGGGACGTGATCGGCAAGGGCGGCGCGGTCATCCGAGCACTGACGGAGGAGACCGGCACCCAGATCGACATCGAGGACGATGGCACGGTCATCATTGCCAGTGTCGACCAGGAGAAGGGCAGGGAAGCCCAGCGCCGCATCCAGGAGCTGACTGCGGAGGTCGAGGTTGGCAAGGTCTACGACGGCACGGTGCTCCGCCTGCTCGACTTCGGCGCGATCGTGCAGATCCTGCCCGGCCGTGACGGCCTGTTGCACATCTCGCAGATCGCCAACGAACGCGTCAATGCGGTCGCCGACTACCTGAAGGAGGGCCAGGCGGTGAAGGTCAAGGTGATCGAGGCTGACGAGAAGGGCCGAGTGCGGCTGTCGATGAAGGCCGTCGAGGCCAACGCTGCGGCCGCTGCGGCTGCCCAGCAACATCAACATTAGCCGGGGCTGCCTCGACAAAGGGCGCTTCGGCGCCCTTTTGCTTGGTATCGCTACCCGGGTCTCCGCAACGATGGCTCAATCCACCCTCGACGACAGCGCCCTCGACGATCCTTTCCTCTGGCTCGAGGAGGTCGACGGGGCAGCCGCGCTCGAATTCGTGCGCAGCGAAAACGCGCGAACGCTGAACCAGCTCGGGACCTCCGAGATCTTCACAACGATCCGCGACGAAGTGCGCGAGGTCCTCGACTCGCGGCAGCGGATTCCCATGGTCGATGATTGGGCGGGGCAGCTTTACAACTTCTGGCAGGACCGTGACCATCCGCGTGGCGTGTGGCGTCGCACGAGCTGGACTGAGTATCGAAAGACCGAGCCCAGATGGACCGTCGTGCTGGACCTCGACGGGCTGGCTCGCGCCGAAGGCGAAAACTGGGTCTGGAAGGGAGCGCACTGCCTGCCGCCTGGCGACTGTCGCTGCCTGGTCGCGCTGTCGCGAGGCGGAGGTGACGCGGTCGTCATCCGGGAATTCGACCTTGTCTCGTGCGATTTCGTGCAGCATGGCTTCAGCGTCCCGGAAGCGAAGACCGAAGTCGTCTGGCGCGACATCGACACCCTTTACATCGCATCCGACTTCGGCCGCGACACGCTGACCGACAGCGGCTATGCCCGCACTGTCAGGCGCTGGACTCGCGGCTCACCGCTTTCAAACGCTCCGACGGTGTTCGAAGGCGAACGCAGCGATGTCGGAGTCGGCGCATGGGTCGAACACGACCCGCGCTCATTCAGCGAAGGCTTCGTGCGTTCGATCGCGTTCTATCGCAGCGAGACCTGGCTGCTGGCGAACGACATGCCGGAGCGACCGATCCGACTGGAGCTCCCGGCGGACGCCGAAGCGTCGCTGGCAGGTCGCTGGCTGATCGTCCGCCTGCGCAGTGCATGGGAAGTGGGAACGACGCGCCACGAAGCAGGAGCGCTGATCGTCATCGATGCGTCATCGTTTCTGGCGGGGGCAAGGGAGTTCGCGACGCTGTTCACGCCGACGTCGCGCACGGCGTTGGGATCCTGGGTTGCCACGCGCAGCGGCATCGTGCTGCACGTGCTCGACAACGTGCGCAGCCGCGTGTGGTGGCTGTCGCCCGCCAACGCCGGCTGGACGCGATACGAGATCGATCTGCCGGGTACGGGCACGGCCACGATCGCGGCGGTGGACCGCCACCGTTGCGACGATGTGTGGGTGACCTACCAGGATTTTCTTTCGCCGATCACGCTGGGAGTGTCCCGGTCAGGTGCCCCGAACGCGATGCTGAAGTCGATGCCTCCGCTCTACCCGGCGGAGGACATGTCGGTCGAGCAGTTCGAAGCGCGTTCGGCCGATGGAACGCAGGTGCCGTACTTCGTGGTGGCTCGCTCCGAATCGTCGGGCGAATCGGGCAGGCCCACGCTGCTCCACGGTTACGGCGGCTTCGAGATCTCGCTGCTGCCCGCCTACAACGCGACACTCGGTCGGGCCTGGCTGGCGCGCGGCGGTCGCTATGTCGTAGCCAACATTCGCGGAGGAGGGGAATTCGGGCCGCGCTGGCATCAGGCCGCGTTGAAGGCGAACCGGCAGCGGGCGTTCGATGATTTCATCGCTGTTGCAAACGATGTCGTTCGCCGCGGTCTCGCCTCGTCGCAGCGGCTGGGCATCGTGGGCGGCAGCAACGGCGGACTGCTGATCGGCGCCGTACTGATGCAGCGGCCCGAGCTTTTCGGTGCGGCCGTCTGCCAGGTGCCGCTGCTCGACATGCGACGCTATTCCGTGCTGCTGGCCGGAGCGAGCTGGATGGCCGAATACGGCGATCCCGATGTGCCCGCGGACTGGGCAACCCTCTCGCGTTATTCGCCGTACCAGAACGTCAGGCGAGACCGGTTCTACCCGCCGACCCTCTTCATCACATCGACCCGCGACGACCGGGTTCATCCGGGACACGCGCGCAAGATGTTCGCGAAGATGAAGGCGCAGGGGCACCGGGTCTGGTACTACGAGAACGTCGAGGGCGGACACGCGGGCGCTGCCGACAACGCGCAGCGTTCACTGATGCTGGCTGTGCAGTACGCTTTCCTGTGGCGTACCCTGAGCGCGCAATGACGTCAAAAACGATGCGCGCGATCGAGATCGCCCATCCGGGTGGACCTGAAGTTCTGCGCGTCGTCACCCGCGGCATTCCGACGGCGGGAGCCGGCGAGCTTCTGATCCGCGTGCAGGCCGCGGGCGTCAATCGTCCTGACGTTCTGCAGCGGCAAGGCGCCTACGCGCCGCCACCCGGAGCGTCCGACCTTCCTGGGCTGGAAATTGCGGGCACCATCGAAGCCGGCGAACTCGACGGCAGCGGGTGGTCGATCGGCGATCGCGCGTGCGCCCTCGTCGCCGGCGGCGGCTATGCCGAATGGTGTGTCGCCCCGATCGGCCAGTGCCTGCCGGTGCCCGCAGGGCTGAGCTTCGCCGAGGGTGCCGCGCTACCGGAAACGTACTTCACGGTCTGGAGCAACGTGATCGACCGGGCGCGGCTGGCACCGGGAGAAACGCTGCTGGTCCAGGGCGGCACCAGCGGCATTGGGGTGGCGGCCGTTCAGCTCGCCGCCGCACTTGGACATCGCGTCTATGCGACCGCCGGTTCCGACAGCAAGGCGCGCGCTTGCGAATCGCTCGGCGCCGCGCGCGGAATCAACTATCGCAGCGAGGATTTCGCGGCGGTGATCCGCGATGCCACCGAAGGCCGTGGTGTCGACGTCATCCTCGACATGGTGGCGGGCGACTACCTGCCGCGTGAAGTGGATTGCCTGGCCGACGACGGGAGGCTGGTGATCATCGCGCTGCTCGGCGGCGCCAGGGCGCCGCTCGACATGGCGGCAATCCTGCGACGCAGGCTGACCATCACCGGCTCGACGCTGCGTCCGCGATCAGTGGCATTCAAGTCGGCGATTGCATCGCGGCTGCGCAGCGTCGTGTGGCCACTCATCGAGTGCGGCCGCATCAAGCCGATGGTGCACGCGGTCTTTCCGCTTGAGCGTGCATCCGAAGCCCATGCGCTGATGGAATCGGGCAGCCACATCGGGAAGATCGTGCTCGCCGTGGGGTCCCGCGCGGACAGCCGCGCCTGAGCGGCCGCGCGGTTCGTTTGGTTCGGATCGCCCCGCCAATTACAATGACGGGCTTTTCGCAATCATGACTCAGCGTCGAAATCTCGTAGCTGCGAACTGGAAGATGAACGGTTCGCGCGCCACCAATGCGGAGTGGCTGTCGGTGTTTGCCGAGCGTCGGGGCTCGTCTGCGTGCGAGGTCGTCGTGTGTGCTCCGGCGGTCTACCTCGCGATGCTCGCGGCCTCGGCGCCGGACGGGATCGACATCGGTGCGCAGGACGTCTCCGAACGCGAATCGGGCGCGTACACCGGGGAAGTGTCGTCGGCGATGCTGGCGGACGTCGGTTGCCGTTGGGCCATCGTCGGCCACTCGGAGCGACGGCAATTGCACGGCGAGACGGATGCCATTGTTGCGGCCAAGGCCAAGGCCGCACTCGACGCCGGCGTGAGGCCGATCGTGTGCGTGGGCGAGACGCTGGTGGAGCGCGAGGCCGGCCTGACCGAAGAGGTCGTTCAACGGCAGCTGGCTGCGGTGCTCTCAGGAATCGGAGCGTCCGCGCTCGCGCGGGGCGCACTGGCCTACGAGCCGGTGTGGGCCATCGGCACCGGGCGCACGGCGACGCCGGGTCAGGCGCAGGAGGTGCATGCCAGGCTGCGAGCCCAGGTGGCCGCGCAGTCAGCGCGCGACGCGGGCGCGCTGCGCATCCTGTACGGCGGGAGCGTGAAATCCGGCAACGCGGCGGAACTCTTTGCCCAGCCGGACATCGATGGGGGACTGGTCGGCGGCGCGTCGCTGGCCGCAAACGAATTCGCCGCGATCTGCGCGGCAGCCGGCTGAACCGGCACACGAATACATGTATTCATTCGAAAGGGGCAATTGATGACCTGGTTGACAACACTGCTGATCGTCGTGCAGGTACTGTCCGCGATCGCGATCATCGTGCTGGTTCTGCTCCAGCACGGCAAGGGCGCCGACATGGGCGCCGCCTTCGGCGGCGGCGCATCCGGCAGCCTGTTCGGAGCGACCGGATCAGCCAACTTCCTGTCGCGCAGCACGGCAGTCGTGGCCACGGTGTTCTTCGTCGCCACACTGGGACTTGCCTACGTTGGAACCGCGGTCAAACGACCGGCGACGGGAGGCGGCGGTGTGATGGAAACGATGCCGGTGCCTGCGAACACCGCACCGAAGGACATTCCGGTGCCGGCTGGACCGCGCGGAACAGCGCCCGATACCGCGACCGGAGCGCCGGCCGCGCCTGCTGTTCCGGCGCCGGGCGGGACACCCCGACCGGCCGATATTCCGAAGTAGCTGCGTTGCTCGGGCAGCCTGCGTGAAGGCACGCGTAGTCACCGTGGCGCGCATTCGGATCGAGTAGAATCCTTCGGGATTTGCACCTTGCCGACGTGGTGGAATTGGTAGACACACCATCTTGAGGGGGTGGCGGCGAAAGCCGTGTGAGTTCGAGTCTCACCGTCGGCACCAGATCGAGCGCTGTCGTCCATGCAGCCACGACCGGAAGGCGAGCCGCATCCCGTGAGCCCCACGGCCACGCCGGCCGGATTCTATGGAGTGTGAGCCCGAGGGCTGACTCGCGTGAATCTCGATAGCTACCTGCCTGTCCTGCTCTTCATTCTCGTCGGATTGGTGATCGGCGCGGCTCCCATGGCACTGGGTGCGCTGCTCGGTCCGCGCAAGCCGGACCCCGAGAAGCTCTCGCCATACGAGTGCGGCTTCGAGGCGTTCGAGGATGCGCGCATGAAGTTCGACGTCCGCTATTACCTCGTCGCGATCCTGTTCATCCTGTTCGACCTCGAGATCGCATTTCTCTTTCCGTGGGCAGTCGTGCTGGGCGACCTCGGTCCATGGAGCGTCGGCTTCTGGGCGATGATGGGTTTCCTTGCCATCCTGACCGTCGGCTTCATCTATGAATGGAAGCGCGGCGCGCTGGACTGGGAGTAGGCACGTGACCGGGAACAGATGGCGGGAGACGTGACGTGGGTATCGAAGGCGTACTGAACGAAGGATTCGTTACCACCAGCGTGGACAAGCTGGTGAACTGGTCGAAGACCGGCTCGCTGTGGCCGATGAGTTTCGGGCTCGCCTGCTGTGCGGTCGAAATGATGCACGCCGGCGCGGCCCGCTACGACCTTGACCGCTTCGGCATCTTCTTCCGTCCGAGTCCGCGCCAGTCGGACTTGATGATCGTTGCCGGCACCCTGTGCAACAAGATGGCACCCGCGCTGCGCAAGGTCTACGACCAGATGGCCGAGCCGCGCTGGGTGATCAGCATGGGTTCGTGCGCCAACGGTGGCGGTTACTACCACTACAGCTATTCGGTGGTGCGGGGCTGCGACCGTATCGTTCCGGTCGACATCTACGTCCCGGGCTGCCCACCGACGGCCGAGGCGCTGATCTACGGGATCATCCAGTTGCAGAACAAGATCCGCCGCACCAACACGATCGCCCGATGACCCGCGTCGAGACACTGGCCGCAACGCTGCGTCAGTCGTTCGGCGAACGCCTGACGACGCTCACGGTCGCGCTGGGCGAGGTGACGCTCGTGATCCGCGCTGAACATCATTACGAAGTCGCGCGCAAGCTGAGGGACGAGCCGCAGCTGGCATTCGAGCAGCTGATCGATCTCGCCGGCGTCGACTACTCGGCATTCGGCGAAGGAAGCTACGAAGGTCCGCGCTTCGCCGTGGTCATGCACCTGCTCTCGCTGAAGCACAACTGGCGTGTGCGGGTGCGCAGCACCTGCGCGGACGACGAACTTCCGCTGATCGCGTCGGTGACCGACGTGTGGGCCTGCGCGAACTGGTACGAACGCGAGGCCTTTGATCTCTACGGTATCGTCTTCGAGGGTCATCCGGACCTGCGGCGCATCCTCACGGACTACGGCTTCGTCGGCCATCCGTTCCGCAAGGACTTCCCCATCTACGGCGATGTCGAGATGCGCTACGACCCCGAGCAGAAGCGCGTGATCTATCAGCCGGTGACGATCGAGCCGCGCGAGATCGTCCCGCGCGTGATCCGCGAAGAAGACTACGGTCAGGGACGCTGATCCGGACGCCATGGCCGACATCAAGAACTACACGCTGAATTTTGGTCCGCAGCATCCGGCGGCGCACGGCGTGCTGCGGTTGGTGCTCGAGCTCGACGGCGAGGTGATCCAGCGCGCCGATCCTCACATCGGGTTGCTGCACCGTGCGACCGAGAAGCTCGCCGAGACTCGCACCTATCTGCAGTCGGTGCCATACATGGATCGGCTCGATTACGTGTCGATGATGTGCAACGAGCACGCCTACGTGATGGCGATCGAGAAGCTCACCGGGGTCGACGTCCCGATCCGCGCCCAGTACATCCGCGTGATGTTCGACGAGATCACGCGGTTGCTGAACCATTTGCTGTGGCTCGGGGCGCACGGGCTGGACGTCGGCGCGATGGCGGTGTTCCTCTACTGCTTCCGCGAGCGCGAAGACCTGATGGACATCTACGAGGCGGTCTCGGGCGCCCGTATGCATGCTGCGTATTACCGACCGGGCGGCGTCTACCGCGACCTGCCCGATTCGATGCCGCAGTTCAGGGCGTCCAAGGTCCGCGGTGAAGGCGATACGCGCCGCCTGAACGAGAACCGGCAGGGATCGCTGCTCGACTTCATCGAGGACTTCACGCGCCGCTTCCCGAAGTATGTCGACGAGTACGAGACGCTGCTGACCGACAACCGGATCTGGAAGCAGCGTCTGGTCGGCATCGGCGTCGTGTCGCCGGAGCGCGCGCTGCAGCTCGGCTTCACCGGTCCGATGCTGCGCGGCTCGGGAGTGGAATGGGACCTGCGACGCAAGCAACCCTATGAGGTCTACGACGCACTCGACTTTGCGATCCCGGTCGGTCGCAACGGGGACAGTTACGACCGCTATCTTGTTCGCGTCGAGGAGATGCGCCAGAGCAATCGCATCATCCAGCAGTGCATCGCCTGGCTGCGTGCCAACCCGGGCCCGGTGATGACCGACAACCACAAGGTCGCGCCGCCGTCGCGCATCGAGATGAAGTCGAACATGGAAGAGCTGATTCATCACTTCAAGCTCTTCAGCGAGGGTTTTCATGTCCCTCCCGGCGAGGCGTACTCCGCGGTCGAGCACCCGAAAGGAGAGTTCGGCATCTATCTCGTCTCCGACGGCGCCAACAAGCCCTACCGACTGAAGATCCGCGCGGCAGGGTTCCCGCACCTGCAGGCGCTCGACGAAATGGCACGCGGTCACATGATCGCCGATGCTGTGGCCATCATCGGTACGCAGGACATCGTGTTCGGCGAGATCGACCGATGAGCGCAGTGCCACAGAGTTCGCTCGTGTTGTCGCCGCAATCGTATCGCCGCATCGACCGCGAGATTGCCAAGTATCCGGCCGAGCACAAGCAGTCCGCGGTGATCGCGGCGCTTGCGATTGCACAGCATCAGCTCGGCTGGCTGAGCGAGGAAGTCATCGCTGAGGTTGGTGCCTATCTCGATATGCCGCCGATCGCGGTCTACGAGGTCGCCTCGTTCTACGGCATGTACAACCTGCAGCCGACCGGACGCTGCAAGCTCACGCTGTGCACCAATTTGCCGTGCGCATTGTCGGGGGCCAGCAGGGCCGCCGAGCGGCTCAGGCAGCGGCTGGGCATCGGATTCGGCGAGACGACCGCCGACGGCCAGTTCACGCTGAAAGAGGGCGAGTGCCTCGGTGCCTGCGGTGACGCGCCGGTCATGCTGGTGAATAACACACGCATGGAAAGCTTTCTCAACGAGGCGCGGCTCGACGCCTTGCTCGACGAACTGGAGTCGGTGAGGACATGACGGAGCAGACCTGCTTCCACGGCCGTCACATCGACCCGATCATCCTGGCGGGGCTGGACGGCAGCAACTGGCGCCTGAAGGCCTACGAAGAGCGCGGCGGCTACAAGGCGCTGCGCAAGGTCCTGACCGAGCACGTGGCGCCCGACGCCGTGATCGCCGAAGTGAAGAAGTCCGCGCTGCGCGGACGCGGCGGCGCAGGATTTCCGACCGGTCTGAAGTGGAGCTTCATGCCGCGCCAGTTCCCGGGGCAGAAGTATGTCGTCTGCAATTCGGATGAGGGCGAGCCCGGAACCTTCAAGGACCGGGACATCCTCCGCTACAACCCGCACATCGTGATCGAGGGCATGGCGATCGCCGCCTACGCGATGGGAGTCAACGTCGGATACAACTACATCCACGGCGAGATCTGGGCTGACTATGAGCGCTTCGAGGAGGCGCTCGAGGAAGCTCGCGCAGCCGGCTATATCGGCAAGGGCATCCTGGGATCGTCGTTCAACTTCGAGTTGCACGCAGCGCACGGCTACGGCGCCTACATCTGCGGTGAGGAAACGGCTCTGCTCGAGTCGCTCGAGGGCAAGAAGGGCCAGCCGCGCTTCAAGCCGCCGTTTCCGGCGAGCTACGGGCTGTACGGCAAGCCCACGACGATCAACAACACCGAGACCTTCGCTGCGGTGCCCTACATCCTGATGCATGGTGGCGACGCGTTCCTGTCGATGGGCCGTCCGAACAACGGCGGGACCAAGATCTTCTCGGTCTCCGGCGACGTGGCATCCCCGGGCAACTACGAGATCCCGCTCGGCACCCCGTTCGCGAGGCTGCTCGAACTGGCGGGCGGCATGCGAGGTGGCAAGAAGATCAAGGCGGTGATCCCCGGCGGCTCGTCGATGCCGGTGGTTCCCGGCGACCTGATGATGGCGACCGACATGGACTACGACTCGATCGCCAAGGCGGGTTCGATGCTGGGGTCCGGTGCGGTCATCGTGATGGACGAGACGCGCTGCATGGTGCGCTCGCTCGAACGGCTGGCGTACTTCTACTTCGAGGAAAGCTGCGGTCAGTGCACGCCGTGTCGCGAAGGCACTGGATGGCTGTATCGGGTGATCCATCGCATCGAACACGGCCAGGGACGCGCAGAGGACATAGACTTGCTGAACTCGGTCGCCGACAACATCCAGGGACGAACGATCTGCGCGCTGGGCGACGCCGCTGCGATGCCGGTGCGCGCCTTCATCAAGCATTTCCGCAAGGAGTTCGAGCACCACATCGAGCACGGGCACTGCCTCGTGCCGGAGTACGTGTAGCCATGGTCGAACTCCAAGTCGACGGCCGCAAGGTCGAGGTACCCGAGGGCAGCACGCTGATGGAGGCCGCGAATCGCCTCGACATCTACGTGCCTCACTTCTGCTACCACCGCAAGCTCTCGATCGCCGCCAACTGCCGTATGTGCCTGGTCGAGGTGGAAAAGGCGCCCAAGCCGCTGCCGGCCTGTGCGACCCCAGTCACCGCAGGAATGATCGTGCGCACGCAGTCCGAGCGGGCCAAGCAGGCGCAGAAGTCGGTGATGGAGTTCCTTCTCATCAACCATCCGCTCGACTGCCCGATCTGCGACCAGGGCGGCGAATGCCAGTTGCAGGATCTCGCGGTCGGATACGGCGGGTCCGCGAGCCGCTACGCCGAACCCAAGCGGGTGGTGTTTCACAAGAGCATGGGGCCGCTGATCTCCGCCGAGGAGATGACCCGTTGCATCCATTGCACGCGCTGCGTGCGCTTCGGTCAGGAGATCGCGGGCTTGATGGAACTCGGAATGGCCGGCCGTGGAGAGCATGCCGAGATCATGACGTTCGTCGGGAAGTCCGTGGACTCGGAACTGTCTGGCAACATGATCGATCTGTGTCCGGTCGGCGCGCTGACCAGCAAACCGTTCCGCTACGAAGCCCGCGCCTGGGAGCTGTCGCGGCGCAAGTCCGTGAGCCCGCATGACGCGCTCGGCTCGAACCTCATCGTGCAGGTCAAGAACCAGCGAGTGATGCGCGTGCTGCCGTTTGAAAATGAGGCGGTCAACGAGTGCTGGCTGTCGGACCGCGACCGTTTTTCGTACGAAGGGTTGTACGCGGCCGACCGGCTCGAGCGCCCGCTGCTCAAGCAGGGCGGCACCTGGGGCGAGGTCGACTGGGAAGTAGCGCTCGAATATGTGCGCCACTCCCTGACGCGGGTGAGAGAGCAGCACGGTGCCGACGCGATCGGTGCGCTGGCCGCGCCGAACAGCACGCTGGAAGAACTGCATTTACTTGCGAAGCTGGTGCGCGGCCTCGGCTCGGACAACATCGATTTCAGGCTTCGCCAGACCGATTTTTCGGCGGACGCCGCGGACGACGGCGTGCCCTGGCTCGGGTTGCCGGTCGCCGAGATCGACAGGCTCGAGCGGGTCCTGCTCGTCGGCTCGTTTCTGCGCAAGGATCATCCGCTGCTCGCAGCGCGATTGCGGCACGCCACGCGGCGCGGATGCCGGCTCTCGGTGTTGCACGCATCGGACGAGGACCTGCTGATGCGCGTGACGAATGCGCAGATCGTGCGTCCGTCGGGCTGGGTCGCCGCACTGGCCGAGATCTCGGCGGCCATCGAGGCCGAGCGTGGCCGCGGGCAGACGAATGACGGCGAGGTTCCGGGTGAGGTCGCACGCGCCATCGCCACGAGCCTGCTCACCGGGGAACGCAAGGCCATCTTGCTCGGCAACGCAGCGGTCCAGCATCCGGCCGCCGCACAACTGCGTGCGTGGGCGCAGAAGATCGCCCAGGCGACCGGCGCTCGCCTCGGCGTGCTGACCGAGGCGGCGAACACCATCGGCGGTCACCTGGTGCAGGCGAGACCGCGCTCGAATGGCCGCAACGCGTGCCGGATGGTCGAGCAGCCGCGCAAGGCGTATCTGCTATGGAACGTCGAGCCGGACTTCGACACCGCCGACCCGGTGGCCACCGGCAAGGCGCTCGCGCAGGCCGAGACGGTGATCGCGTTTTCGCCCTTCCGGAACGGCGCGCTTGACTACGCCGATGTCATCCTGCCGATCGCGCCGTTCACCGAAACCTTCGGCACATTCGTCAGTTGCGAAGGGCGCGAGCAGTCGTTCAACGGCACCGTGCGCCCGCTGGGCGATGCACGACCGGGCTGGAAAGTGCTGCGGGTCCTCGGCAACCTGCTGGAACTGCCTGGATTCGATTTCGAGACGTCGGAGGCGGTCCGCGCAGAGGCCCTGCCGGCCGATGTGGCGAGCCGCCTTTCGAACGCGACCTCGGTGTCTGCCGCTTCGACCCGCGGCGGGGGCGGGGGCTTCGAGCGTTTGGCCGATGTGCCAATTTACTCGAGCGACGCCATCGTCCGTCGCTCGCCGCCGTTGCAGGCTACTGCCGATGCGGCTCCTCCGGGCGCACGCGTCAGCGCGTCGACCGCAGCGTCACTGGGCCTCGCCGCGGGCGACAAAGTGCGCGTCACCCAGGGTGAGGGCTCTGCACTGCTGGATCTCGCGATCGACGAGCGCGTGGCAAAGGGCGTAGTGCGCGTTGCCGCGGCTCACGAATCGACGGCGTCGCTCGGGCCGATGTTCGGCCCGATCCGCGTGGAGCGCGCGTGATGGAATCCTTCACCGCGATGGGGAGCCAGGCGCTGGGTGCTGCATGGCCGGTCGCGTGGGCGCTCGCGCGCATCGTCGCCATCGTCGTGCCCGTGCTGCTGATGGTGGCGTACCTCACGTACTGGGAACGCAAGCTGATCGGCTGGATGCACATCCGCATCGGCCCGAACCGCGTCGGCCCGCTTGGGCTGCTGCAGCCGATCGCCGATGCCGTGAAGCTGATCTTCAAGGAAGTGATCACGCCGGCGCAGGCCGACAAATGGCTCTTCTTTGTTGCGCCGGTGATCGTCATCATGCCGGCGCTCGCCGCCTGGGCGGTGATTCCGTTTGCGCCAGGTGTGGTGCTCGCCGACGTCAACGGCGGGCTGCTGTACGTGATGGCGATCACGTCGGTTGGCGTGTACGGCGTGATCGTCGCCGGCTGGGCATCGAACTCGAAGTACGCGTTCCTCGGCGCGATGCGCGCTGCGGCGCAAATGGTCAGCTACGAGCTGGCGATGGGATTCGTCCTGATCGCGGTGCTGCTGGTGGCGGGGACGCTCAACATGACCGGGATCGTGCAGGGCCAGAACGCCGGCTGGTTCGCCGAACGCGGCTGGAACTTCCTGTCGTGGAACTGGCTGCCGCTGCTGCCGCTGTTCGTGATCTATGTCGTCTCCTGCGTCGCCGAGACGAACCGGCACCCGTTCGACGTGGTGGAGGGCGAGAGCGAGATCGTCGCCGGCCACATGGTCGAGTATTCCGGCATGAGCTTCGCCATTTTCTTCCTCGGCGAGTACGCCAACATGATCCTGCTGTCGACGATGGCGACGGTCATGTTCCTCGGCGGCTGGGCGGCTCCGCTCGACCTCGAGCGGTTGATGGGCCTGCAGTTGCCGGTGTGGGTCGACGCATTTTCGGGCTGGTTCTGGCTGGCCGCGAAGGTGTTCTTCGTGGTGTCGCTCTTCATCTGGTTCCGCGCGTCGTTTCCGCGCTATCGGTACGACCAGATCATGCGTCTGGGCTGGAAGGTGTTCATTCCGATTACGCTGGTGTGGCTGGTGCTGATCGCGGTCTGGGTGCAGACCCCATGGAACCCCTGGAAAGTGAACGGGTGAACTGACGATGGGTGCCATCCGCGAATTCCTCGACAGCCTGCTGCTGAAGGAATTGATCAAGGGTCTGGCACTGACCGGGCGCTATGCGTTCTCGCGCAAGATCACGATCCAGTTTCCGGAGGAGAAGACGCCGCTCAGCCCTCGCTTTCGCGGGCTGCATGCGCTGCGGCGCTACCCCAACGGCGAGGAGCGCTGCATCGCCTGCAAGCTGTGCGAGGCGGTCTGCCCGGCGCTCGCGATCACGATCGAGTCCGAGCAGCGTGAAGATGGCACGCGCCGCACCACGCGCTACGACATCGACCTCACCAAGTGCATCTTCTGCGGAATGTGCGAGGAAAGCTGCCCGGTCGATTCGATCGTCGAGACCGACCTGCTCGAGTACCACGGCGAGCGGCGCGGCGACCTTTACTACACCAAGCCGATGCTGCTGGCGATCGGCGACCGCTACGAAAAGCAGATCGCGGCCAGCCGCGAGGCGGATGCCAGATATCGCTAGGGCGGGTACAGGAACAAGCAAAAGAGAATCGCTCACGCCAAACGGACTGGACTCCGTTTCGCGCAAGCCGCCGAAAATGAACACGCAGACCGCGCTCTTCCTGACCTTCTCGGCCGTGATGCTGCTGGCAGCGCTGCGTGTCATCACGACCCGCAATCCGGTGCATGCGGTGCTGTTCCTGGTGCTTGCCTTCTTCTCGGCGGCGTGCCTGTGGATGCTGCTGAGCGCTGAGTTCCTCGCGATCGTCCTGGTGCTCGTCTATGTGGGCGCGGTGATGGTCCTGTTCCTGTTCGTCGTGATGATGCTCGATATCAACATCGACCGGCTGCGCCTGGGACTTTGGAAGAATCTCTGGACCGGCGGACTGGTGGCCGTGCTGATCGTGCTGCAGATGTGGCTGGTGCTGTCGCAGCCGCGCTGGCAGGGCCTGACCGGGCCTGGACCGGGGATCGCGGATGCCAACAACGTCAAAGTGCTGGGGCGGCTCACATTCACCGAGTACGTGTTTCCGCTGCAAATCGCCGGCGCGCTGCTGCTGGTCGCCATCGTGGCGGCCATCGCGCTGACGCTGCGTGGGCGCAAGGATTCCAAGCACCAGGATCCGTCGCTGCAGGTCAAGGTCGACAAGGGCGACCGCCTGCGGCTGGTCAGCATGGCGAACGACGATGCGGCACGCCAGACCCCCAAGGGATGAAGCACCGATGACAAGAATCGAGCGGACGGGGGCAAGGTGATTTCGCTGTCCTGGTATCTCGGCGTGGGGGCGCTGCTGTTCGCGATCAGCGTGATCGGCATCTTCCTCAACCGGCGCAACCTGATCGTGCTGCTGATGGCGATCGAGTTGATGCTGCTCGCGGTCAATATGAACTTCGTCGCGTTCTCGCACTACCTCGGCGACTACCACGGCCAGGTGTTCGTGTTCTTCATCCTCACCGTGGCCGCCGCCGAGTCTGCGATCGGACTGGCGATCCTGGTCGCTCTGTTCCGCAATCTCTCGACGATCAACGTCGAGGAACTCGATTCGCTGAAGGGCTGAAGTTGAAAGTTCCCACGCAATGACAGCGATGCAGAAGATCTACCTGCTGACGGCGCTCGCCCCGCTCGTCGGCGCAATCGTCGCCGGGTTCGGCGGCAGGGTGGTCGGACGCGCCGGCGCGCATACCGTGACGATCGCGGGGGTTCTCGTTTCCACCATCGCGTCGTTCGTCATCCTGGCAGATGTGCTGAACGGCAACACTTTCGACGGCCCGGTCTACACTTGGGCGGTGGTCGGCGGGCTCAGGCTCGAGGTCGGTTTTCTCATCGACTCGCTGACAGCGATGATGATCGTGGTAGTGACCATCATCTCGCTGATGGTGCACATTTACACCGTCGGCTACATGGCCGACGACCCCGGCTACCAGCGGTTTTTCGCGTACATCTCGCTCTTCACCTTCAGCATGCTGATGCTGGTGATGAGCAACAACTTCCTGCAGCTGTTCTTCGGCTGGGAAGCGGTCGGGCTGATGTCGTATCTGCTGATCGGCTTCTGGTTCAAGCGGCCGACGGCCATCTACGCCAACCTGAAGGCGTTCATCGTCAACCGCGTCGGCGACTTCGGCTTCGTGCTCGGTATCGGCCTCATATTCGCGTATTTCGGAACGCTGCACTACGCGGCCGTATTCAAGGCGGCGCCCGGCCTGGCGGCGACTTCGGTGGAATTGTTGCCGGGTACGCCGTGGCTGCTGCTCAGCGTGATCTGCATCTGCCTGTTCATCGGAGCGATGGGCAAGAGCGCACAGTTCCCGCTGCACGTCTGGCTGCCCGATTCGATGGAAGGCCCGACGCCGATCTCGGCGCTGATCCACGCGGCCACCATGGTGACTGCAGGCATCTTCATGGTGGCGCGGATGTCGCCGCTGTTCGAGCTGTCGGACGCCGCGCTGTCGTTCGTCATCGTGATCGGCGCCGTCACCGCGTTCTTCATGGGCATCCTTGGCATCGTGCAGAACGACATCAAGCGCGTCGTTGCGTACTCGACGCTGTCGCAGCTGGGGTACATGACGGTGGCTCTCGGAGCGTCCGCGTATTCCGTGGCGATCTTCCACCTGATGACTCACGCGTTCTTCAAGGCGCTGCTGTTCCTGGCGGCGGGCTCGGTGATCGTCGGCATGCACCATGAGCAGGACATCCGCTACATGGGCGGCCTGTGGAAGAAGATGCCGGTCACGTGGATCACGGCGCTGATCGGATCGCTGGCGCTGGTCGGGACCCCGTTCTTCTCCGGGTTCTATTCGAAGGACTCGATCATCCTGGTGGCATCCGCCGCATCCGGTGCCGGGCAGGCCGGGGCGACGCTCGCCTACTGGGCCGTCCTATCGGGCGTCTTCGTGACGGCGTTCTATTCGTTCCGCATGTTCTTTCTCGTGTTTCACGGGGCGCCGCGATGGGAACAGGGGCCGCATCACGGTCCCGAGGACGAGCCTGGACACGATGACGAGGATGGCGGCGATCCGCACGAGTCACCGGCCGTCATCACAGCGCCGCTGGTGCTGCTGGCGATCCCGTCGGTGATCATCGGCTTTGTCACGATTGGCCCGCTGCTGTTCGGCGATTTCTTTTCGCAGTCGATCTTCGTCGACGTGCTGCGGCACCGCGCAATGGCCGAGCTCGCGGATGAATTCCACGGCGCGACCGCGATGGCGCTGCATGGCCTCGTCTCGGCACCGTTCTGGCTGGTGCTGGCCGGCGTCGCGCTGGCTGCGTTCCTGTATTTGATGCGGCCGGAGCTGCCGGTAATGTTGCGCTCGCGCTTCGCTTCCCTGTATCGGCTGCTCGACAACAAGTACTACCTCGACCGCATCAACGAAATCGTATTCGCTCGGGGTGCCCGCGTGCTCGGCACCGCACTGTGGAAGGGCGGCGATATCGGCGTGATCGACGGACTGGCGGTCAACGGCACTGCGCGCGTGGTCGGCTGGGTCGCCGCCATTTCGCGCTACCTGCAGTCGGGATTCATCTATCACTACGCGTTCGGAATGATCATCGGCCTGCTGGTGATGGTGACGCTGTTCGTCACACTCAGCCGCTGACCGCCACGACAAGAAGACAAGATGCAGACTGCGACACCGTGGCTGAGTCTAGCGATCTGGTTGCCGATCGCGTTCGGCGTGGCCATTTTGGCGGCCGGCCGTGACCTGCACGCCAACGTCGTGCGAACGGTCGCGCTGGTGGGCAGCCTGCTCGGCCTGCTCGTCACGCTGCCGCTGTATTCCGGATTCGACGCCGCCAGCGCCGAGCTCCAGTTTGTCGAGAAGGCGCCGTGGATCGAACGATTCAACGCCTACTACCACCTCGGTGTCGACGGACTGTCGGTCTGGTTCGTCCTCCTGACGGCTTTCATCACGGTCATCGTCGTGCTGGCCGGTTGGGATGTCATCACCGAGCGCGTTGCCCAGTACTACGCCGCGTTCCTGATCCTGTCGGGACTGATGGTCGGCGTGTTCTCGGCGGTCGACGGGCTGCTGTTCTACGTGTTCTTCGAGGCGACGCTGATCCCGATGTACATCATCATCGGAGTCTGGGGCGGGCCCAACCGCGTCTACGCCGCGGTGAAGTTCTTCTTGTACACGCTGCTCGGCTCGCTGCTGATGCTGGTCGCGTTCGTTTACCTGTACTACGTGTCGGGCGGAAAGTTCGGCATCTTCGACTGGCATGCGGTGCGCATCGGCATGACGGCGCAGATCCTGCTCTTCCTCGCGTTCTTCATGTCGTTTGCGGTGAAGGTGCCGATGTGGCCGGTGCATACGTGGCTGCCGGACGCCCACGTCGAGGCGCCGACCGGCGGTTCGATCGTGCTGGCCGCCATCATGCTGAAGCTCGGTGCCTACGGGTTTCTGCGGTTCTCGATGCCGATCACGCCCGATGCGTCGCACGCGCTCGCGGGCTTCATGATCGCGCTGTCGTTGATCGCGGTGGTCTACATCGGGCTGGTGGCCCTGGTGCAGACCGACATGAAGAAGCTGGTCGCCTATTCATCGATCGCGCACATGGGTTTCGTCACCCTGGGCTTCTTCATCTTCAACGCGATAGGCGTCTCCGGCGGCATCGTGCAGATGATCTCGCACGGATTCGTGTCGGGCGCGATGTTCTTCTGCATCGGCGTGATGTACGACCGCATGCACAGCCGCGACATCGCGGACTACGGCGGCGTTGTGAATACGATGCCCAGGTTTGCGGCATTCTTCATGCTTTTCGCCATGGCGAACTCCGGGCTGCCCGCCACCAGCGGCTTCGTCGGTGAATTCATGGTGATCCTCGGCGCGGTCAAGTTCAACTTCTGGATCGGCCTGGTCGCGGCCACCACGCTGGTCTGGGGCGCGTCCTATTCGCTGTGGATGTACAAGCGCGTCGTGTTCGGCGAGGTCGCCAACGCGCACGTGGCCGAGCTCAGCGACGCCAGACCGCGCGAAATGCTGATCCTCGTCCTGCTGGCGGCGGCAGTCATGTGGATGGGACTTTATCCGAAGCCGATGACCGACCTGATGGATGCGTCGGTCGCGCAGCTGCTGCAGCACGTCGGCCAGTCGAAGCTTCCGTCCGACGTCGCCGCCAACTGAGGGCAACGATGCAGACCCTGAACGCATTCGCCGCCCTGCCCGAGATCGTGATGCTGGTCGCCGCCTGCGCGCTGCTGGTGGCCGATCTGTTCATCAGCGACGAACGGCGCAACCTCACCTACGTGCTGACGCTGGCGGCGCTCGTGCTGACCGGCGCGGTGACCTGGGTGTTCCTGTCGAGAGGCGTTGTCACTTACGCGTTCGGCGGCATGTACGTGACGGATCCGATGTCCGATGTGCTCAAGCTGTTCGCCATCGTGTGCGTCGCCCTGGTGCTCGTCTACGCGCAGTCGTACGCGCGCGACCGCGGGCTGTGGAAGGGGGAGCTCTTCACGCTGTCGCTGTTCTCCCTGCTCGGGATCATGTTGATGATCTCGGCGAACAACCTGCTGGTCATCTACCTCGGCCTCGAGCTGCAGGCACTGTCGCTGTACACGCTGGTCGCGCTGCGACGCGACGATCCACGCGCGAGCGAAGCTGCGATGAAGTACTTCGTCCTCGGCGCGCTGGCCTCGGGCTTCCTGCTGTACGGCATGAGCATGCTGTACGGCGCGAGCGGAACGCTGGACATCAACGAACTCTCCGACCGCATCGTCACCGGCCACGTCGCCAGCCGGGTCGCACTGGTTTTCGGGACCGTCTTCATCGTCTGCGGACTGGCGTTCAAGTTTGGCGCGGTGCCGTTCCACATGTGGGTGCCCGACGTGTACCAGGGCGCGCCCACCCCCGTCACTATGATGATCGGGTCGGCGCCCAAGCTCGCGGCGTTCGCGATCGGGTTCCGCATGCTGGTGGAGGGCCTGCTGCCGATCGCGGCTGACTGGCAGCGCATGCTGATCGTGCTCGCGGTGGCCTCGCTGGTTCTGGGTAACCTGACCGCGATCGCACAGACCAACCTCAAGCGCATGCTGGCCTACTCGACGATCGCCCAGATGGGTTTCGTGCTGCTGGCGATGCTGTCCGGGGTAGTTGGCGGGAGTGCCGCCGCTACTATCGGCTCGTACAGCGCCGCGATGTTCTACGTGATCACGTATGCGGTAACGACGCTCGGCACCTTCGGCATCATCCTGCTGCTCTCGCGCTCGGGCTTCGAGGCGGAGGAGATCGACGATCTGCGCGGACTCAACCGCCGCAGCCCATGGTACGCATTCGTGATGCTGGTGCTGATGTTTTCGCTGGCCGGCATACCGCCCACCGTCGGCTTCTACGCCAAGCTGGTCGTGTTGCAGGCGCTGCTGGGCGACGGACTGCAGGGCGTCATGGTGTGGCTGGCCGTCATCGCGGTCATGACCTCGCTGGTTGGAGCCTTTTATTACCTGCGGGTCGTCAAGGTGATGTACTTCGACGAGCCGGCGACCGGGCCGCTGGCACCCGATTTCGGCGACCACCGATATGCAGGTCGCGCTCTCGATCAACGGTGCACTGGTGCTGATCCTCGGCATCCTGCCGCAGTACCTGCTGAAACTGTGCACCGACGCGATGGTGCGGACCCTCGGTGGCTGAGCGTGAGCGCGGACCGAGCGCGATGCCGGGCGACGACCCGCTGGCGGAACGCACGCTCGACAGCCGTGTTGCGTTCGAAGGCGTGTTCCTCAAGCTGATGGTCGACCACGTGCGCGCTGCCGATGGCCACGAAGCGACGCGTGAATATCTGCGGCACCCGGGCGCCGTGATGGTGATCCCGCTGCTCGACGATGACGAAGTCGTGCTCGAACGACAGTTCCGGTATCCGCTCGGCCGGAGCTTCATCGAGTTTCCGGCCGGCAAGATCGACGAAGGCGAGGAGCTGCTCGCCTGCGCTCGGCGCGAACTGCTCGAGGAAACCGGCTATGTCGCGCGCGAATGGACCTACCTTGGCGGGTTTCACAACGCGATCGCCTACAGCGACGAGAAGATCGAGGTGTATCTCGCCCGCGGCCTCGATCACGTCGGAGCGAAGGTCGATGCCGGCGAGGTGCTGGAAGTCTTCACGGCTCCATGGCGACAGCTGCACGACTGGGTCCGCGACGGAACGGTCACCGACGTCAAGACCATCGTCGGAACCTACTGGCTCGAACGCCACCTGCTGGGCGGCTGACCATCCCGAGGGTGCGGGCGCGCTCTGCGCCCGGTCAGCATTCCTTCAGGGCATGTTCGAGGTCCGCGATCAGATCTTCCTCGTGTTCGAGCCCGATCGAGACGCGGATCAGCCCTTCACTGATGCCGACCTGGTCGCGCACCTCGACCGCGACGCCGGAATGCGTGGTCGACGCCGGGTGGCAGATCAGCGACTCCGTGCCGCCAAGGCTCACGGCGGACTTGAACAGCGTCAGCGCATTGAGGAAGCGAAACGCGACCTCGCGTCCGCCGTCCAGCACGAAAGAAAAGGTGGAGCCGGCGCCGGTGCATTGCCTGCGGTAGACCTCCTGGTAGGTCGGATCTTCGATCAGCTGCGGGTGCAGCACCCGGACCGGGCGGATCGGATTCGTCGCCAGCCAGTGGGCGACGCGGCTGCCAGTAGCGGCCGCTCGCCGCATCCGCAGCACTAGGGTTTCCATCGAGCGGGCGATCATCCAGGACGAGTGTGGATCCAGTTGTGATCCAAACGCGCTGCGCAGCAGCCGCAACCGGCTGATCAGTTCGCGCCGTCCGGTCACACCGCCAGCCACGAGGTCGCTGTGCCCGCCGACGTACTTCGTCAGCGAATAGACCGACAGATCGATGCCGTCGCGGATCGGGTGTTGGAAGATCGGGCCTAGCATCGTGTTGTCGCACGCCGAGACCGGGCGATAGCCATGCCGTTGCTGAAAGGCGTCGATCGCCGCCACGACCGCCTTCAGGTCGATCATCGAGTTGGTCGGGTTGGCGGGTGTTTCGACATAGAACAAACCGACACGACCGCGCGCCGCGGCAGCCTCGAGCGCCGCGTCCATTTGCGCCCGCGACAGCCCGTCGGTGAATGGCTGCCCGCCGATCTTCCACTCAGGAAGCACCTTGCGGATCAGGGTCTCGGTGCCGCCGTAAAGCGGCGTCGAATGAACGATCTGGTCGCCCGGCCGCAGGAATGTCAGAAACACCGCGCCAATCGCCGCCATGCCGCTCGAGGTGACGATCGCGTCCTCGGCGCCGTCAAGCAGCGCGAGGCGATCCTCGACGATCTCCAGGTTGGGATGGTTGAAGCGGCTGTAGACGAGGCCGGCCCCGGTGTCCTGCGGCGCCGGTTTGCGCCCCGCAACCACGTCGAAGAAGGCCGCGCCGTCTTCGGCGGTGCGGAACGCGAAGGTCGACGTCAGAAAGACCGGCGGCTTGACCGCACCCTCCGACAGGAAGGGGTCATAGCCATACGACATCATCTGGGTCTCGGGGTGCAGCTCGCGGCTCGATATGGCTCGCTTGTGATAACTCGAATAGCCCATCCACGTCTCCCGTCGGCGCGCCGAGATCGGCGCTACCCGGCATCGTGGTTCAAAGCGGCTCGAGGTTCAAGCCAAAACGTGTCGCGGCGCGGTATTTCGGCGCGAGTTCGCCGGTGAGAGCTACATCGCGGTGTAGTTCGGACCGCCTCCGCCCTCGGGTGTCACCCAGACGATGTTCTGCGTCGGGTCCTTGATATCGCAGGTCTTGCAGTGGACGCAGTTCTGGAAGTTGATCTGCAGTCGGTCACTGCCACTGTCATCCTTCACGAACTCGTAGACAGCGGCCGGGCAGTAACGCGACTCGGGGCCGGCGTATAGCGCGAGGTTCACCGAGACCGGCACCGAGGCATCCTTCAGCGTCAGATGCGCCGGCTGGTTTTCCTCGTGATTCGTGTTCGACAGGTAGACCGAGGACAGCTTGTCGAAAGTGATCCGGTTGTCCGGCTTCGGGTAATCGATCGGGGAGCATTCGGCCGCCGGCCTCAGTTTTTCGTGATCGGCCCGGGCACGGTGCAAGGTCCACGGCGCCTTGCCGCGAAAGACGATCTGATCGATGCCCCACAGGATCGCGCCGACGTACAGGCCCATGTCGAGGTACGGCTTGAAGTTGCGTGCGCGATGCAGCTCGTCGCGCAGCCAGCTCTTCTCGAATGCAGCCGGAAAGGCTTCGAGTTCGTCGCGCGCGCGGTCGGCGGCGAGCGCTTCGAATGCGGCTTCGGCAGCGAGCATTCCGGTCTTCAGCGCAGCATGCGAGCCCTTGATGCGCGGCGCGTTCAGGAAGCCGGCGTCGCAGCCGATCAGCGCGCCACCCGGGAAGACAAGCTTCGGCAGACTCTGCAGTCCGCTCGCGTTGATGGCGCGCGCGCCGTATTCGAGTCGCTTCGTCTTCGCGGGATCGCCGTCGAGGAAGTAGCGGATAGTCGGATGCATCTTGTAGCGCTGGAACTCCTGGAACGGTTCCAGATACGGATTCTCATAGCCGAGGCCGACTACCAGTCCGAGCGCGATCCGGTTGTCCTCGAAGTGATAGATGAATCCGCCGCCATAGGTCTTCGAGTCGAGCGGCCATCCTGCGCTGTGCACGACCAATCCCGGCTGGTGCCGGGCCGGATCGATTTCCCAGACTTCCTTGACTCCGATGCCCCACGTCTGCGGATCGCGCCCCGCATCCAGCCGGTACTTCGCGATGACCTGCTTGCCCAGGTGGCCGCGCGCGCCCTCGGCAAACAGCGTGTACTTTCCGAGCAGTTCGACGCCGGGCTGGAAGTTGGCGGTTGGCTGTCCGTCCTTGCCGATGCCCATGTTGCCGGTCGCCACGCCACGCACTGCGCCCTTTTCGTCATAGAGGACTTCGGCGGCCGCAAAGCCGGGAAAGATCTCGACGCCGAGGGCCTCGGCCTGCTGGCCCAGCCAGCGCACCACGTTGGCCAGGCTGATGACGTAGTAACCGTCGTTGATGAAGCATTCCGGCAGCAGCCAGTGCGGGTTGTAGAACGACTTCGACTCGGTGAGGATGTAAAAACGATCCTCGGTGACGGCGGTATTCAGCGGCGCGCCGAGTTCCTTCCAGTTGGGGAACAACTCGTTGAGGGCGATCGGATCCATCACCGCGCCGGACAGGATGTGGGCGCCGATCTCGGATCCCTTTTCGAGCACGCACACTCCGACCTCGCGCCCGCGCTCGGCCGCAAGCTGCTTGAGCCGGATCGCCGCCGCGAGTCCGGCGGGCCCTCCGCCGACGATCACGACGTCGTATTCCATCGCTTCCCGCTCAATCGATTGAGGAAGGTCTGCCATGAGGTCCCCGGAGTATGTTTCTCAACGTGGGATTGTCGCGGAGTTCGGGTAGAGGCCGCAATCGACTACGATCCCGGCTTCTTCATGCCGGAGTTTCGATGCGTACCAACCTGAAGGAAAAGGTCGCCCTGGTGACCGGCGCCAGCAGTGGTCTGGGTGCCCGTTTTGCGCGGGTGCTCGCCGCCAACGGTGCATTGACGGTGCTCGCCTCCCGGCGCCTCGAGCGGCTGAAGGATCTGCGCGCCGAGATCGAGGCGGCCGGCGGTGCCGCGCACGTCGTGCAGCTCGACGTTACCGACCTTCATTCGGTGCGCGACGCCGTCGAGCACACCGAGCGGGCGGTCGGTCCGATCGATATTCTCGTCAACAATTCCGGCGTGTCCGCCACACAGCGGCTTACCGAAGCGACGCAGGCCGACTTCGACTACCTGTTCGGCACCAACGTGAAGGGTGCTTTTTTTGTCGCGCAGCAGGTGGCGCAGCGGATGATCGCCCGTTCCAAGACCGGCACGGAATTCCGCGGCCGCATCGTCAATATCGCCTCGGTGGCCGGGTTGCGCGTCCTGCCTCAGATCGGCCTGTATTGCATGAGCAAGGCCGCGGTGATCCACATGACGCGCGCCCAGGCACTCGAATGGGGCCGCTATGGGATCAATGTCAATGCCATTTGCCCGGGTTACATCCGTACCGAGCTCAACGACGAATACTGGGACACCGAGGGTGGCCGCAAGCTGATCCAGATGCTGCCGCGCCGGCGCATCGGCAGCGCCGAGGATCTCGATGGCACGCTGCTGCTGCTGGTCGCCGACGAATCGCAGTTCATCAACGGCGCGATCATCGCCGCCGACGACGGCCTGTCGGTGACCTAGCGCGCGGAGGCATGAAGGAATTCGTTCCCGAGATGCCGCTGCGGTGGGGCGACATGGACGCAACGCCGCAGGCGTTCTTCAAGCCGCGCACCTTGCCATGGCGTCCGGATCGGCAAGGGCAGGCATGAAGGAATTCGTTCTCGAGGTGCCGCTGCGGTGGGGAGACATGGACGCCATGGCTCACTTGAATAATGTCATGTACTTCCGCCTGATGGAGGAAGCGCGCATCCAGTGGTTCCTGGAGTTCGGCATGCCCACATTGCCGACAGGCGAGGCCCCGATCCTGGCCCACGCGGCCTGTGATTTCGTGCGGGCGATGACGTATCCGGGCGTCGCGATCGTCAAGCAGATCGTCACGCGGGTCGGGCGTTCCAGCGTCGAAATGACGCTGGCGATCGAGAAGAAGGACGAACCGGGTGTGACGTATGCCACCGGGCGCACCGTCATCGTCTGGTACGACTACACGGAAGGTCGGTCGAAGCCGTGGCCCGAAGCGATCCGCGCAGCGATCACTTAAACTCACTCGGTTCTAATCGCGGAGGGCTGGATGAAGAAGAAGGTGTTCCCCTCGGCCGCGGCGGCGCTGGCCGACGTGGTGAAGGACAACCAGACGATCGCGGTGGGCGGATTCGGCCTGTGCGGCATTCCGGAAGCGCTGATCGGCGCGTTGCGCGACAGCGGCGTCAAGGGACTGATCTGCGTCAGCAACAACGCGGGCGTCGATGGATTCGGCCTCGGCCTGCTGCTGACCACGCGGCAGATCCGCAAGATGGTCTCGTCGTATGTCGGCGAGAACAAGGAATTCGAACGTCAGTACCTGTCGGGCGAGCTCGAGCTCGAGTTCACACCGCAGGGAACGCTCGCCGAGCGTATGCGGGCCGGCGGCGCCGGCATACCCGCCTTCTTCACACGGACCGGAGTCGGCACCATCGTCGCCGATGGCAAACCCACGCAGCCCTTCGACGGCGTGTGGGGCGGGCACGAGTACGTGATGGAACGCTCGATCCGCGCCGATGTTTCCCTGGTCAAGGCATGGAAGGCGGATCACCAGGGCAACCTCGTCTACCGCAAGACCGCCCGCAATTTCAATCCGGTCGTCGCGATGTGCGGCAAGGTGACGGTGGCCGAAGTCGAGGAGATCGTCGACAACGGGGCGCTCGACCCTGACAACGTGCACACCCCTGGGATCTTCGTGCAGCGGATCGTCCTGAACCGCACGCCTGAGAAGCGCATCGAGAACCGCACCGTGCGCGCGAAGTAGGAGAGAAGACATGGCTTGGACCCGTGAGGAAATGGCGGCGCGCGCCGCGCAGGAACTGCAGGACGGTTTTTACGTGAACCTCGGCATCGGCTTGCCGACGCTGGTGGCGAACTACATCCCGGCGGGCATGGACGTGATGCTGCAGTCCGAAAACGGGCTGCTCGGCATCGGCCCCTTTCCCCTGGAGAGCGAGGTCGACGCCGATCTGATCAACGCCGGCAAGCAGCTCGTCACCGCGCTGGCGGGGTCGAGTTTCTTTTCGAGCGCCGATTCGTTTGCGATGATCCGCGGCGGACACATCAATCTCGCGATCCTCGGTGCGATGCAGGTTGCCGAAAACGGCGACCTCGCCAACTGGATGATCCCGGGCAAGCTGGTCAAGGGCATGGGTGGCGCGATGGATCTGGTCGCCGGCGTCGAGCGCGTGGTCGTGCTGATGGAGCATTGCGCCAAGAATGGCGAGCACAAGATCCTGCAGCACTGCACGCTGCCGCTGACCGGGCGAGGCGTGGTCAACCGGATCATCAGCGACCTCGGTGTGTTCGACATCGCCCGCGAGGGACTGCGCGCCATCGAACTCGCCCCGGGTGTCACCGCCGATGAAGTGCGCCTGAAGACCGGCTGCCACGTGTACCTGTCGCACCTCGCCGCGACGGCCTGAAGCTCGTCTTTCGGGCGGGTATGGGCGCAGGGCACGCTCACTCCCATTCGGGCCACGGCAGCGCTGACAAAGCAGCGCACCGGCAGCGCGCGGCGAACCGCACCGCTCGCTCGCTTGGTCTTGCCGTCGCTTTCACGCTCGGCTACGCACTGGTCGAGGCGATCGGCGGCTTATGGGCCGGTTCGCTTGCGCTGCTGGCGGACGCCGGTCACATGGCCACCGATTCGGCGGCGCTGCTGTTTGCGTTCGCCGCCAGCCTGATCGCGCGCCGGCCGGCTTCGGACCGGCACTCGTACGGCCTGGCGCGTGTCGAGGTCGTCGCAGCGTTCGTCAATGCGCTCGCGATGCTGGCGATCGTCGCCTGGATCGTGGTCGAAGCCGTTGCACGCATGACGGCTCCGGTTTCCGTGAAGGGCTTCGAGGTCTTCGTCATTGCCTCCGTCGGCCTGCTGGTCAATCTGCTCGTGGCATGGAGCCTGTCGGGCGATCGACATAACGTCAACACGCGCGCTGCATACGTCCACGTGCTGGGCGATCTGTTCGGCTCCGTCGCAGCGATCGCTTCGGGTCTCATCATCTATCTTGGGGGTCCGGTAGTCGCGGACTCGCTGCTGTCGATGCTGGTGGCCGGCCTCGTGCTGCGATCGACCATCGGTGTGCTGCGCGAATCCACGCTGGTGCTGCTCAACAGCGTCCCGACCGAAATCGATTTCGCCGCGGTGGGCAATGCGCTGGCGCGCATTCCCGGAATTGTCGCAGTGCACGACCTGCACGTGTGGGCGATGGTGCCGGGCCGCTCGGCCATGTCGGCGCACGTCCTGGTCGAGGACATCGAACGCTGGCCCGTCATCCTGTACCAGGCGCGCGGCCTGCTCGAGCGCGAGTTCCAGATCGATCACGTCACGCTGCAGCCCGAGTGGCTGCGCGGCGACCGCCAGGGGCGCGTCCCCGTTTACGAGGAACGGCGGCGCTGACGCGCCCCGGGGTCAGAGTCCGGCGCGGCGGGCGACGAAGAGGATGCCCATCAGGATCGGCTGGTGCACCAGGTAGACCGACAGAGCCCAGGTACCGAGGAAGAGCAACGTGCGCGGAGGACGGTCGTTGAATCGGCGAAGGCCAGCCGGAATCTTCCATGCTCGGTGTTGCCACAATGTGCCGAGTCCGGCTCCGATCAGCACGACACCGATCCAGGGGAAGATCGGCACGTAGTCTTCCGTCTTCGGCTTGGCGGCAGCGAATCCGAGGATGCTGGCCGGCACGTCGTTGAAAGCCGCGCTGGAAAAGAGCAGGCCGAAAGCCAGGGCGGCCGCGCCGAGCCCGAGATTCCACACGCCGAACCTGGCCAGCGGTCGGCCGGCCAATAGCGCCACCGCGACGAAATGCAGGATGCCGAACCAGATGAAGCGCTGCCCGAATACCAGCGCGCTGCCGGCTGACACCAGCAACGCCGCCGCGGCGATCTGTGCCCAGCGTCGCCAGAAATCACGCTGGCCCGGCTTGAACGACGACCGCAACACCAATCCGACTCCGACCAGCAGCACGAACTGCGTCACGATCGCGGTCCGCCATCCGACCCATGGCTGGTCGGTCAGCATGCTCAGCTTGACCCAGCCGAAGTAGTTCAGGTCGTAAACGAAGTGAAACACGATCATCTGCGCCACGGCGAAACCGCGCAGGACATCGACCAACGCAAGGCGAGGGGCGGATGAGGGCATGGATGGAGCGTAGAACCATCCTACCGCGCTGCGGGGGGGACTCCCGGAGGCAGACGGCCGGCGGACCCGGCTGCTTCGACCGTCGCAATGTTGGTCGCCGGAACCCCGGGGGACTGGCGCCCCTTGCGCGGCGTTCCGCCTGATGCACAATGGGCGATCGAATCGATCCGCTCGGAGGGTGAAGCCATGCGAGAACAGCAACTGCGCAATCTGATCGAAGACGTCCGCGAAGGGCGTTTGCCGCGACGCTCGTTCATTCAACAAATGGTTGGCCTGGGACTATCCGCGCCGATGGCATCGATGCTGCTGATGCATGCCGGCGTGGCCCAGGCTCAGGCCGATCTGCCGTACAAGCCGACCAAGCGCGGCGGCGGTGGCGTGCTCAAGGTGCTGTGGTGGCAGGGCGCCACGCTGCTGCAGCCGCACTTTGCCAACGGCACCAAGGACCAGGAAGGCTCGAGGATCTTCTACGAATCGCTGGGCGTGTGGGACGGCGAGGGCAACCTGGTGCCGATCCTTGCGGCCGAGATCCCGACTCGGGACAACGGCGGCCTGTCGGCCGACGGCCGCAGCGTGACCTGGAAGCTGAAGAAGGGCGTCACCTGGCACGACGGCCAGCCTTTCACGGCGGACGATTGTGTCTTTACCTGGGAATATGCGCGCGACCCGGCCACCGCCGCGGTCACCACTGGGGTGTACAAGGACGTCACCGTCACCAAGGTCGACTCGCACACGATCCGCGTCACCTTCGCGAAGCCGACGCCGTTCTGGGCGACCGCGTTCGTAGCGGCCGAAGGCATGATCATCCCGAAGCATGTGTTCGGCCCGTACATCGGCGCCAAGTCGCGCGAGGCACCCGCCAATCTGAAGCCGGTCGGCACCGGGCCATACAAGTTCGTCGACTTCAAGCCGGGGGACATGGTTCGCGGCGAGATAAACACTGGCTATCACATGCCGAACCGGCCGTTCTTCGATGCGATCGAGATGAAGGGCGGCGGCGACGCGACCTCCGCGGCGCGTGCGGTACTGCAGACGGGCGAGTTCGACTATGCGTGGAATCTGCAGGTCGAGGACGAGGTGCTGAAGCGGCTCGAAGCCGGTGGCAAGGGCCGCGCGCTGATCGTGTCAAGCGGCGACATCGAATTCATCCAGCTGAACACGAAGGATCCCTGGAACGAAGTCGACGGCGAGCGCGCCAACGTCAAGTCGAAGCACTGGGCGTTTTCCGATCCCGCGGTGCGCGAGGCGATGTCGCTCCTGGCCGATCGCAAGGGCATCCAGGACTTCATCTACGGCCGCACCGGCAGCGCGACCAGCAACTTCCTGAACAACCCGGCGCGCTTCCGCTCGCCCAATACGAAGTACGAGTTCAACGTCGACAAGGCCAACCAGGTCCTCGACGCCGCGGGCTGGAAGAAGGGTGCCGACGGCGTCCGCGAGAAGGACGGCAAGAAGCTGAAGTTCGTCTACCAGACCTCGGTCAATTCGCTGCGCCAGAAGGAGCAGGCGGTCATCAAGCAGGCCTGCCAGAAGGCCGGCATCGACCTCGAACTGAAGTCGGTCACCGCCAGCGTGTTCTTCTCGTCCGACGTGGCCAACCCGGACACCTACGGCAAGTTCTGGTGCGACATGCAGATGTACACGACCACGATGACGCAGCCTGACCCCGAGCGTTTCATGGACCAGTACCTGTCGCGCGAGGTCTCGTCAAAGGCCAACAAGTGGCAGGGTCGCAACATCACCCGCTGGGTCAGCGAGGAATACGACAAGACCTACCAGGCGGCCGAGGGCGAGCTCGATCCGGTCAAGCGCGCGGCTCTGTTCGTGCGCCTCAACGACCTGCCCGTCAAGGACAACGTCATCGTCCCGCTGATCAGCCGGCCGCGCGTGCGCGGCTCAAACCTGAAGCTGGTGACGCCACTGACCGGATGGGACCTCGACTTCTCGCAGTTGCATAACTGGTACCGCGACGGAGACCTCGGCTGACCCCACCAGCTGCGACGCACGCGACAGAGCGATCGCCGGCTGGGCGTGGCCGCATGACCGAGGAGCGGGAGCTTCGACTCTGGATCGCCGGCGTGCGCGCCGGCACGCTCGCGCGGCGCAGTTTCATCGCGCAGCTTGCGGCGCTCGGCGTGGCCACGCCGGTGGCGAGCCTGCTGCTGGCGGACGAAGGCCTAGCGCAGCCGGCTCCGCCCTATAAGCCGACGCATCGCGGCGGCGGCGGCACGCTGAAGCTGCTGTTCTGGCAGGGCCCGACGCTGCTCAACCCGCATTTCGCCAACAGCATCAAGGATGCGGCGGGATCGCGGCCCTTCTATGAGCCGCTCGCGCGATTCGACGCGGACGGCCAGCTGGTTCCGATTCTCGCGGCGGAGGTTCCGAGTGGCCGCAACGGCGGGATCGCCGCGGACGGACGATCGACTATCTGGCAGCTGAAGCGCGATGTGACCTGGCACGACGGCAGGCCGTTCACCGCGGACGATGTGATCTTCAACTGGCGCTTTGCGACCGATCCCGCCACCGCGGCGTTCACCGGCGGCGTCTATGAGAACGTCAAGGCCATCGAGAAGATCGACACGCACACGTTGCGAATCGTCTTCGAGAAACCCACGCCGATCTGGACGCGCACCTCAAACCAGCAACTGATCCCGCAGCATCTGTTTGCGCCCTACCTCGGCGCGAAATCACGCGAGTCGCCGCACAACCTGAAGCCCGTCGGCACCGGCCCTTATCTGTTCACTGAGTTCAAACCGGGCGACATCGTCAAGGGTCAGCTCAACCCGAACTACCACGGGCTGAACCGGCCGCATTTCGACGCCATCGAGATCAAGGGCGGGGGCGACGCAGCATCCGCGGCGCGGGCCGTTCTGCAAACCGGCGAATTCGACTATGCGTGGAACCTGCAGGTCGAAGACGAGGTGCTGAAGCGCATGGAGGGCAACGGCAAGGGCCGTGTCGTGATCAGCTGGGGCGGCGACACCGAGATGATCTGGCTGAACATGACCGACCCGTCCATCGAAGTGGATGGGGAGCGCGCCAGCCCGAAGTCCCGCCATCCGATTCTCTCGGACCCGGCCGTTCGCGAGGCGCTGGCGCTGCTGCTGGACCGCAAGGCCGTACAGGAATTCGTCTACGGACGCACCGGTCTGGCTACGGCGAACGTGCTGAACAACCCACGGCAGTTCAACAGTCCGAACACGAAGAACGAATCTAACCTGGACAAGGCCAACGCGCTGCTCGATGGCGCGGGCTGGAAGCGTGGCGGCAATGGTGTCCGCGAAAAGGGTGGGCGCAAGCTCAGCTTCGTGTTCCAGAGCTCGACCAACTCGGTGCGTCAGAAGGTGCAGGCCGTCTACAAGCAGGCCTGCGGCAAGGCCGGCGTCGAGATCGAAATTAAGGCCGTCACGCCAGCCGTTTACTTCTCATCCGACATCGGCAATCCTGACACGGCAGGCAAGTTCTGGGCAGACCTGCAGATGCATACGTTCACCCGACTGCCGGATCCGGACCGCTTCATGCAGCTGTGGGTCTCATGGGAAGCTTCGAGCAAAGCCAACAAGTGGCTTGGACTGAATACCGGGCGCTGGGCGAACGCCGAGTACGACACCCTGTTCAAGGCGCAGCAGGCCGAGCTCGACCCGGTGAAGCGCGCCGCGCTGCTGATTCGGATGAACGACCTCGTCTGTAACGACCGGGCGATGATCCCGGTGGTGTGCCGGCCGCAGGTCGACGGCTTGGCCCACAATCTTGCGGCACCGCTGTCTGCCTGGGACAACCCGCTCGCCGGGCTGCACGACTGGTACCGCGAGAGCTGACGCTTGGGCAGCTATCTCCTTCGTCGTCTGCTGATCGCCGTACCCAGCCTGCTTGGTATCAGCGTCGTGCTATTCACGGTGCTGGCGCTCGCTCCGGGCGATCCGTTTTCCGAGCTGGCACTGAATCCGAACGTGCCGGCCGAGGTGCGCATGGCGCTGCGCGCGAAGTTCGGTCTGGACGACCCGGTCTGGCAGCGCTACTTCCACTGGTTCGCGGCGATGCTGCAGGGTGACTGGGGCTTCTCGTTCATCAGCCGCGTCGACGTCGACACGCTGATCATGCAGCGGGTCCCGGTGACGCTCGCGGTGATCGGTGCCTCGCAGCTGCTCGCGCTGGCGATCGCGCTGCCGATCGGCGTGCTGTCGGCAATGCGGCCCTATTCCTGGTTCGACCGCATCGCCAGCACACTGGCCTTCGTCGGCTTCTCGCTGCCGACCTTCTTCACCGGCATCCTGCTGATCCTCGTGTTCTCGATCAAGCTCGGCTGGTTGCCGTTCGTGTTCCGCGCGGATCTCAACACGACCGGCTGGGCATGGTGGGGCGAGATGTTCCGCCAGTCGATCATGCCGATCGTCGTGCTCGGCCTGTTCCAGGGTGCGAGCTGGACCCGCTACGTCCGCTCGGCAATGCTCGACGTGATCAGGCTCGACTATGTGACGACAGCGCGGGCCAAGGGTCTTGCCGAACGCGTCGTGGTGCTGAAGCACGTGGTGCGCAACGCGCTGATCCCGGTGGTCACGCTGGTCGCGCTGCAGATGCCCGCCGTGTTCGGCGGCGCGATCGTGACCGAGCAGATCTTCCGCATCCCGGGCATCGGTTCGCTGCTGATCGACGCGATCCTGCGCAACGACACGCCGGTGATCATGGCAGTGACGTTCGTCTTCTCCTGCCTCGTCATCGTCTTCAACCTGATTGCCGACCTGCTTTATGGCTGGCTCGACCCTCGCATCACCTATCGTTAGGCCGATGCCGGCGCGTCGGCACCTCGCCATGGCGCGAGGCCTGGCGGCGCTTCCGCCGCCATCGCCTGGCGTTTGCGAGCCTGTTCGTGCTGCTGGCGCTGGTGCTGGCGGTGATCTTCGGCCCGCTGGTCTGGCGGCTGCCGATCAACGAGATCGACTTCACGGCGCAGATGCAGCCGCCCTCGCTCGCGCACCCGTTTGGCACTGACGACCTCGGCCAGGACCTGCTGGCACGCATTCTGTACGGCGGCCGCATCTCGCTGGCGGTCGGCCTGGCGGCGATGACGATGGCGATCGTCGTCGGTGTGCTGATCGGCGCGATCGCGGGCAGCGCGCGCGGCAGCATCGACACCGCGCTGATGTGGCTCACCGACCTGTTCCTGTCGCTGCCGCAGCTGCCGCTGCTGCTGCTGATCATCTATCTGTTCCGCGACAGCCTGAAGAGCGTGCTCGGCCCGGAGGGCGGTGTCTTCGTGCTGATCGTTGCGGTGATCGGCGGCTTCCGCTGGATGCCGGTGGCGCGGCTGGTCCGCGCCCAGTTCTTCTCGCTGCGCGAAAAGGAGTTCGTCGAGGCCGCGCGTGCGCTCGGCGCATCGCACACGCGCACCGTCGTGCGTCACATCCTGCCGAACGCACTCGGGCCGGTGATCGTCGCCGGCACCATCGACGTGGCCGCGGCCATCATCGCCGAGTCCACGCTGTCGTTCCTCGGCCTGGGCTTTCCGCCGGACATCCCGACCTGGGGCCGCATCCTCTTCGACGCCAAGGACCATCTGGACATCGCGCCGTACTGGGCGTTGTTCCCGGGACTGGCGATCTTCATCACCGTGCTGACGATCAACTTCGTCGGCGACGGACTTCGCGACGCGCTCGATCCGCGCAAGGTTTTGTGATGCGATGACCGTGGCGCTGCTCGAGATCCGCGGACTCAAGACCCATTTCAAGACCGACGACGGCTGGCTGCACGCCGTCGACGGCGTGGACCTGACCGTCGAGCGCGGCGAAACCGTGTGTGTGGTCGGCGAATCGGGATGCGGCAAGAGTGTCACGGCGATGACCGTGCTGAGGTTGATCCCGGTGCCTCCGGGCCGGATCGTCAGCGGAGAAGTGCTTTGGAAGGGGCGTGATCTCGTCAAGGTCAGCGCAGACGAGATGCGCAAGATTCGCGCAAAGGAGATCGCGATCGTCTTCCAGGAACCGATGACGTCGCTCAACCCCGTTTACACCGTCGGCGAGCAGATCGCCGAGAGCCTGCGGCTGCACGAGGGCCTGTCGCGAAAAGACGCGATGGATCGCGCGGTGGAGATGCTGAGGCTCGTGCACATACCGACGCCGGAGCAGCGAGTCCATGACTATCCGCACCAGTTTTCCGGCGGCATGCGCCAGCGCGTGATGATTGCCATTGCGCTGGCGTGCAACCCCCAATTACTGATCGCCGACGAACCGACGACCGCGCTCGACGTCACGATCCAGGCGCAGATTCTCGACTTGCTGGCCGAACTCAAGGAACGCTTGGGCATGTCGGTGCTGCTGATCACGCACGCGATGGGTGTCGTCGCGAGCGTCGCGCAGCGCGTCGTCGTGATGTACGCCGGGAAGGTCGTCGAGGAGGCTCCGGTCGGCGAGCTGTTCGCGCATCCGCGGCACCCGTATACCCAGGGGCTTATCCGTTCGATTCCGCGGATCGACGCCGCCGTTGAAAAAAAGGTTCGCCTCGAAGCGATACCGGGAACCGTGCCCAAGCTGATCGAGCCGCCCGAAGGCTGCCGCTTCGCGCCGCGCTGCTCGTTCGCGATCGCGGCCTGTGTGGCGGCCGATCCGCCCTTGCGCGGGATCGCCCCGTATCACAAGGTGGCTTGTATCCGCGCCGAGCAGATCGCATGAGCGCTGCGAGCCAATCCATCCGGGCAACGGTGGAATCGAGCGACGAACCTGCAACGCGCTCGCCGCTGCTGAGCGTCCGCAATCTCGTCAAGCGGTTCGCTATCAGGGGCGGGCTGCTGGGTCGCACGTTCGAGCAGGTGCACGCGGTGGACGGCGTCAGCTTCGATGTCGCTGCCGGAGAGACCCTGGGAGTGGTCGGCGAGTCCGGCTGCGGCAAGAGCACGACGGGCCGCTGCGTGCTGCGACTGATCGAGCCGACCTCGGGTGAGGTCTGGTTCGAGGGCAAGAACGTCACGGCACTCGAGAAGACCGCGCTGCGCGAAATGGCGCGCGACATGCAGATCATTTTCCAGGACCCGTACGCGTCGCTGAACCCTCGAATGACGGTCACCGCGATCGTCGGTGAGGCGCTGACGATCCACAAGCTCACCAAGACGCGGCGCGAGTACGAAGACCGGATCGTCGAACTGCTGGAGACCGTGGGGCTCAACGCCGGCCACATGCGACGCTACCCGCACGAATTCTCGGGTGGCCAGCGCCAGCGCATCGGCATCGCGCGCGCCCTGGCGGTCGATCCCAAGTTCATCGTCTGCGACGAAGCGGTATCGGCACTCGACGTGTCGATCCAGGCCCAGGTCATCAACCTGCTCGAGGACCTGCAGGCCAAGTTCAACCTGACCTACATGTTCATCGCGCACGATCTCTCGGTGGTGGAGCACATCAGTGACCGTGTGGCTGTGATGTACCTCGGCCGCATCGTCGAGATCGCACCGGCGCGGAAGCTGTACAACCATCCGCTGCATCCGTATACCGAGGCACTGCTGTCGGCCGTGCCGATTCCCGATCCGAAGTTCAGGAGCAAGCGGATCATGCTTAGGGGCGAAGTCCCCAGTCCGATCAGGCCGCCGTCGGGCTGCCATTTTCATACGCGCTGCCCGATCGCCAGGCCAGAGTGCGCGCGCGACAAGCCGGAACTCAAGCAGAGCAGCGAAGGCCACTGGGTAGCCTGCCACTTTCGCGGCTAGCACTACCTGGTTCGAATGTATTCGTGCTGTTTGCCCGACAGGCTTGATCGAAGAACGAGCCTCGATGCATCAACGGACACGATTTCATCCGTGTCCGTGGTGCCCGGCGCAGGCGTCAACCCGGAACTGGTCTCATAGTGCCAAGCAAGCGTATTGCCGGACACCGACCAGGTACCGCCAAAATCGATGAACGTCTTGCCATCGACGGTCGAGGATCCGAAAAAGTGCATGTTCTGCGTGAAGACCACATGGGTAACCGTCGTGGCACCACCTGGATGATCGGCCGACGCCGACCATCTTCCGACCAGCGACATTGGCGATATCTGATTCTGGGCTACGGCGGTGTTCAGGATGCACACGAGGATCAATAGCAATAGCGAACGCAGCCTGAACAGAGACCGCTTCTGCTCCCGATTGCCGGCCGTCGCCGATGACCGGTTTTGACTCACGATTGAGTCTGCGGCTCGAAGAGCTCGATTGGGTTGCCAGATGGGTCCTCCACCAGGACCTGCTGCCCGCCCGGACCTCTGACAGGGTCGCTGCGAAACCGAGCGCCTGTCGAGCGCAGCGCAGCCATTGCGACAGACAGGTCCTGCACCTCGATCACGAGCCGATTCCAACCGCCAGGCAACGGGACTGAACCGTCCGCCAGGTGGCGTGACGCCGAACTCCCGGGACCGCTCAACCACAGCAGCAGATCGTCCCTTTGCAGCATCGCGAAGGGCGGACCCCAACGCTCCTTCTCAGCGAAGCCGAGGGCGGCGTAGAAAGGCAACGCGGCGTCGACATCATTGACAAGATAACGGACCGTAGCCATCTTTTGCGTTACTCGATGTACTTCCAGAGGGTCTGAATACGAACGTCGCCGCAGTGACAGGTGGCAAGCATCGGCATCGACAATTGAGGCGCCTCAATTCTGTCCGCTTCTGATCTAAACGTGAAGCTGGAGGCAACGCTTAGCCCGGCACTCGGCGCTGTCTTCGCAGCCACCACCGGAAGAGGCGATGAGCGGGATCGACAGGCGGGCAATACATCAGAGGGCAGCCACCGACGATGGGCTCGACCCCGCCAGCCCGGCAGGCCTCGACTGCCGCAGCTGAAACGCTGCCTTCGCCAAACGACCGATGGAACCAGATGTGCCTGACGCCGCGTTCGAGTGCTGCGCGCACTACTTCCACTGAGTCACTGGGGTGAGTCACCACCATCACGCCGTGAATGGATCCCGGTACGGATTCAACATTCAGATAGCAGGTCTGGCCGTCAACCTCAGCGGCCTTGGGGTTGACCGGGATCGGTTCGTGGCCGCGGTCGCGGAGCCGGCGGAAGATCGCGTTGGCCGGCGCGTTCCCCGACCTCGAGACACCGGCGACAACAATTGGCTTGCCGGCAAGAAAAGCCGCGACGGCCGCCGGGATGCTCATGCACTGCCCTTGTTCCGTAAAGGATCGATAACCGGCCGCCCGCAGTGGTGTCGCGCGTTGACGATGCTCAAGTCTGACACCTCGCCGCGAACCAGACTTGATCTGTGAAGGAATCCAGGCTGAGGACGAAATGACGAAGACGCTGATCGCTTATCACTCCAGGACGGGCAACACACGGCGCGTAGCCCGCATCCTGGCCAACCGTTTGAATGCGGATCTCGACGAAATCCAGATCGTGCAGCCACTCGAGGGCCGGATCGGCTACGCGATGTGTGCAATCGAGGCGATGGCTGGCCTCGCGCCAGCGCTCAGACCGGCACGCAAAGACCCGGCCGACTATGACTTGATCGTGGTTGGAACACCCGTGTGGTTCTGGAGTCTTGCGAGCCCGGTGCGCAGCTGGCTCGAGAGACATCCGCTCGTGGGCCGGCGATTCGGGTTCTTCTGCACCATGGGCGGCTCGGGTGCGTCCTGCGTGTTCTCGACGATGACGCAGCTGGCCGGCGACGCGCCTGTCGCCACACTGGCACTGACCGACCATGAGATCGGAGCGGCCGCGACCGCAAAGCTCGATGGCTTCGTGCGCGCACTGCGAGCCGACCGCGGGCGGCGCGGGGCAGCAGCGTCGGCCGTCGCGCACGCAAGCGCCTGATACCCGAGGGCACGAGCCCAGAAATGACAAGGGCTTCCGTTGGGAAGCCCTCGATTCTTCTGGTTGCGGGGGAAGGATTTGAACCTTCGACCGGGTTATGAGGATATGCGCCCATCTCGAGGGCTTGATTCGTTGGGCCTACAAGCACGGTGTCGAACTGAGCTTCTCGCGGCCCGGCAAGCCGACCGACAACGACGACGCACGCGAGAAGATCGAGGCGTGGCGACGGGGCTATAACGAGACGCGTCCCCACGGGTCGCTCGGCTGGGCCACACCGGCCGAGTACGCCTGTCGTGCTGCGCGCCTACTGACGACCAAAGGACCGGAAATCTCTACCTCAGAGCGGTCCTAAAACGGGGAAGGGATCAGGAGACCTAACAAAAACGGCGGCTGGCGCCGCCGTTAGGAGTAAGAACTTAGCCGTCAGGCCTTGCGCCGGCGCATCGCACCCAAACCGGCCAGACCGATGCCCAGAAGAGCGAGGGAAGCGGGTTCGGGGACCGTATCGATCGGCACGTCGTTGATCGACACACCGGCAATGGCAAACGCAGTGTCGTAGGCTGTATCCAGCGCATTCGTGACACCGAAGCCCAACGAGTAGGTCCCGCCCGTGGTAAACGTAAGTCCATCTCGATCCAGCCGGTGTTGCCGCAACCTTGGCGAGACCGGCGAAACAACTGCCCGACGAGGAGCCGAGGGGGGAGAAGTGCGTGGCACCAGGGATGATTGCCGTGGTCGGCGGTACCAGCGTCACGCCCGCGCCAAGCCCGGGCAGCCCGTTGCCCGGCACCGTGTCGCCGGAGGTCGTGGTGCGCGCCGTAAACAGATACGAATCAAAGGTGCTGGCGCCGCTAAACAGGCCGGCCCAAGCGTATTCGGTGAACTGCGCGCCGTCCGAGGTAATGTAGTCGAAGAAGAACTTCAACTTGTCGCCGGCATTGACCGTAAAGGTCGGAGTGTGCGCGCCTGAGCCGTTGGTTTCATCGCCGGTCGGGCCAACGGGCAGCATTCCGGCACCGTCGGGGCCGCCGTTCGTCGATATCCACTGATAGGAACCAAGGCCGGGCGGCAGGGGTACATCGCCATCGGCAGCGGTGTTCATGCCGCAGTTGCCCGTGCACGTCCATCCGGCTGGCAACGGCGCAGCTGATGCACTGTACGCAAAGCAAGAAGTGACGACGAGAGCAACCGTAGATAAGACTAGTTTTATGTTCTTCATGTCTTCCCCGAACAGTTGATTCACTAACAAGATGGGTTGCGCTCATGATGAAAGCACTAGTCATGCCAGCCATTTTGGTTCTTAATTAATTCTTATGAAACAATAACTTATTCAAGACCAAGCCTTTCGAAAATCTGATTTGTCAGGGCACCTCTTCTCAAGTGTAAAGATTTCCGACCATGTGAGAAGCGGCAGTGCTCGGAGCAACGGACTTCAGATCCGCTCGATGAAGTTCTCGATGTCGATCGGGTTGCCCTCGCGGCTGCAGAACACGTGCTTTGGGATGGCGCGCGACGATCGCTCCAACCGCCGAAGCGCCGCATACACGAGCGACGACACCTGGATTTCCCGCTGTGGGGTATCGGTCTCGGATCAGGCTTGGTTCTGTAACCGGCTCGCACTGTGACCGGGCAAGCAAGAAAGGCTGCACATCCGACCGCTGCACCTTCAGTCGCCGAAGCCCCGCTGCAGGCGATATGAAGCGGTGCCGAAGGGCGGCCTCATCAAGCGCGTCCTTCAGGATGGCGATGATGATCGAGTTGATCCGCTTGTTGGGCAGGCGTGACCCTTCCTTGCGGCCGGCCTTCTCGGCCAGTGCGCTTCGGAAAGCCAGGATCTCCTCGAAGTGGGCTGCAGCGCAAAGAGCCGCTCATTCGGCGGCTCTTTGCGATGCAACTACCTGATTTGACTGGTTGCGGGGGAAGGATTTGAACCTTCGACCGGGTTATGAGCTCTCGCAAATCGTTGCGTAGGTGCAGCGATCTCCTTCGTTGCTACACGGTGCCATTCGGCCCGTATCAATCAATTTCAATGGCTTAGCGGATGCCGGTCCGCACCTGGGCTTGGACAGAGCCTGAAGCCGATTGAGGCCGCTTTGTCACATCCACTCGCCAGAAACGTTCCGAATCACGTTTGCCGCGAGCGCTTTCTACCACAGCCAACCTGACCTTCGGGCTGCCAAGCCACGCCGCCGACCGTGGAGCCGCTACCCGTCAATGCGGCCACTTTTGGGGGGGATTGTCGGGCGGCAATTTTCTCCTCCGGTGGCAACGTCCTCTGTGCGCGCTGCGACCTGCGTGGCCCATCGGGACTTCCCCCCGAAATGCCCCTGTTTTGAAGCCATTTGCCGGTCGCGCGCGCCGTCATACGCCACGACACTGTCGGCGTGCTGTGGTTTGAAGAATCCGCGTGGTCACCGGCGATTCGCTGGAAGGCCGACATGCAGGTTCGCTGATTTTGGAGGGCCAGAACGTGCTGAACGACTTGAGAGATCAGGCATCGATACGGGCCGAGGCAGCAGACACTCAGGACCCGGAGCGCGATTGTCGCCGTGAGGCGCGGGTACTGGCCGCTCTACGGGGGAACCACTTGGCGCGCGCATCACGGCATCGGCAGGGCGTGGTCTACGCGCGTGCCATGTTTGTCGAGGAAGCCAAAGAGGTGGCTGCGGACCTGAGACGGAGTGTCATGGCCGGCGAGGCGCTGGCGGCGCTCGAGTGCCTGGGCAGCATCGTGGGACTGAATCCCTCTGTCGCGCCGGATATCGTTTTTGGCAAGGCCCGCCAGGAAGATGGCCCTGCGTTCTGCTTCGACCTGGATGAGGGCTGTGCCGGCTATGACCTCAATCGGGTGGTCGGGCCCGCCCAGAAGAGCACCGGCCCGAGCTGCCAGCCGGCGTCCCGCATCGTTCTGGTGCCGCTGCCGGGCTTCCTGTCGGACGAGCTTCGCAGGCGGCGCGAACGCACGCGTTCGGCGACACACCTCGGCGACTTGACCGGCTGGCCTGAGTGGGAGGGCAGGACGGGTGTCATGCCGGGTCCGGGCTATCGGCTCAAGTCGACGCTCTCGCGTTACCGCCGGTCACTCGGTCCGATCCTGCTCGACGCCGGCGTCGCACCGATCGTCGCCTCCGCAGCACTGCTCGACTTTCGCCTCGGGACGAAGAGCAATCACTCGTACGTCGTCTATTCACAGTCAATGGTGGACGAGGCTCTCAACCATCTCTACGGAACTCTCGGCTGGGATTAACGCCATGGGCGAACGCTGGATCGGATCACTCACGACGCCGACGGCGTTGGCCGTGCGTGAAGCCGGTGGGCACCTTAGGAGCGCGTTCGCCGGACGGCCCGCGGGGCGCAACGCGGGATTCGCGCAGCTCAGGCGGTTCCACAACAGCTACGCGCTCTATTCAGCCTTCCTGTTTGCGCTCGCCAGCGGCGCGCGGGCTTGTGGGGCCTACGGATGGCGTGCGACGCTGGACCGGTGGGACTGGTTTTGCTACTTCAAGGACAAGACCACGAGTCCGCAGAAACAGTCCCACCCAATGCTGCTTCCGCAGGCACCCGCGACGCAGGCGGTGCTATTCAAGGCGCACTGTGCGGCACTTCTTAAGAGGATCGAGCGCAGGTCAGTGGGCACGGCGGCGCTGCGCCAACGTTTGCACACTAGCGGCTGATCCCTATAGGACCACAGGTGCAGCACGAGGACCTTCCCTTTCAAATCGCCTGACTTCAGCGGCGTGCCAGAAAGGGTGGCGGAGGCAAGTCGAGGGCAGGCGCCGCCTTGCCGATGAACTCGGCCCGCAGCTTTTCCACGGCATCGGCGACGCCGTCTTGAAGCTTCGCATCGCCGGCGGCCCGCAGCAGGTGCGCGGCCAGCGGCGTATCCGCGGCCTGCTTCATGATTTCTGGTATCCGCTCTTTGAGAAGCTTCAGTTGGTCTTCGTTCCACGAGACCTTCGGTCGCTGCGGCTCATGCTTGAGATCGGCCCGCAGTGCCGATAGCGAATCGAGCACTTTCAACGTGGCGTCGCGCCGCGGCGTCGAGCTTCGTTTCCTTCTCGGCGACCAGCGTCAGCGTGTGCTTCTTGCCGGGGCCCATGAAGACCGTTTCATCCAGCTCGGCGATCAGCGGCAAATCTTTGCGCACACGGAGCGTCCGTTTGTGGCCAATCGCTGTGCGGACCTCGACGTTCCACATCTTCTCATCCGGATGCGCCTCCGGCTTGAGCACTTCGAATTGCAGACGATCGTCTCGCCAGGCGAGTCCCGGCTCCAGGGGCTTAGGTGCATCGAACACTGGCGGCACCAGCGGCACCACGGAAAGGCCCTCTTCATGCTCAAACAGCACCGAGGCAGGCGTGCCAGCGACGATGCGGCCGCGGTCGTCGATCTCGATCTCGCCGAAGTGCTCGATCCAAGACCAGCTCCCTTGTCCCTTCTCACTGACCAGCCACACCAGGCGAGTCCCTTTCTCGCCCGGCCCGGCTGCCAGCACCTGGTAGCTGATCTCCTTGCGGGTCGCAGGTCGGCAACGGGCGCAGCAGTTCCGGCGTGGCCGCCGCCGCTGCCAGGCCGCTGAGGTGCAGCGACGCCGAGTAGACGACGCAGTGCCTCCGCCTGCTTCGGGTCATTCAGATGGTGGGCCGAATGGAGCGCGGTCTCACACGCAAAGATCGCCAGCGAGAGCGACAGCGCCAAGCCAGCCGCCGCGGGCGCCGCAGCCAGCCCGCGCCCGTGATGGTCGCCCCGATCGCCGAGGGCCGCGAACACCCACGACATCGACGGCGCGGGAATCGCTGACGGTGGGACGCTCTGAGTGTCGACCGCGTCGAGCTCGAGCGCTGGCGGGCTGGCGGGAGGCATGCCCGAATGGGCCTCGACCGTCGACGTCCCGCCGAGCAGCACGAGGAGCAGCGCGACCCCACAGATCCCCAGCACCCGCGCGTGAGCCCGTGTGCCCTGGTCCCGCATGGCCCTCACGATAGAGAGGGGGTCCGGGAAGTCGAGCAACCGCCAGGCTGAATCGCTGGCCCGCGCGCCGGGGGGCGGGGTCGTCAACGCGCAATCCAGGTGTCATCGCTCAGCGGTCCGTCGTCTCCCGGAGCCGATCGTGCAGGCGTGCCTGACGCCCGGAATTTCGGTACCCTCGGATCGGCGCCCATGGTCAACCGAGCCCCGCATGACCCTAGCACCCCGGAGGCACATCAACGAGGCTTCCGTGGTCCCCAGACGTGATCCAGACACGTGGCATCGCCACGTGACACGGGGCACACGATCCGAGGGGGCCACGACCGCTGCGATCATGGTCCCATGTCGCGGCGCGAAGCGGCCGCCGCGCGGCCTCGGAACCGGCCGGCTGGCCGCGCTTTTGGTCTGTATGCTCGCGACCGCCTGCGCGACCCTCGATGTCCGGTCTCCGGCGGAGCGCAGCGAGGTTCGACCCGGCGGACCACGCCGGTCCGACACCCTCGCCGTCGGTGAGCCAGTCCCGGACTTCGTCGCGCCAGGCCTTGGCGGTGGCGTCGTCCGCTGGCGGGACCGCGACGGCTCCGCCACGGTACTCGTCGTCTGGGCGTCCTGGTGCCTCCACTGCCAGCGCTTGCTGCCTCCGCTCGTGCGGGTCGCCCGAGACTATCCAGCGGTTCGGATGCTCACGGTGACGACGTCGATCGGGCGCTATGGCGGCCCAACCCCTCGGGAATTCGTCGAGCAGCACGGTCTCTCATTCCCGGTCGCCCTCGACGACGTCGACAACACGCTGGCCCGGGCGCTGGGCGTGTTTCGCTACCCCACGGTCTACTGGGTGGGGCGCGACGGCAGGGTTCGTGGCGTCAGCGAGGGCGAGGCCAGCGATGCGGCGCTCCGCCACGCGTTCGAGCTGCTGCTCGCCGGGATACCGTAGGACGCGGCTGGCCCGCGTCGCGGTGATCGCAACGCCGGGCGGCGACGACCAGCCAGAGCACGGTGTACACGTCGTGCTGCGCGCCGACGAGCAGATTTGCCCCAGGTCGGGGTCGGCGGCGCGATCCCGAACCCGAGGAAGGAGACCGTGGCCTCGGCCAAAGGCAGCGGCACCACTCACGCGCCGGTCCAGGCCGCCAGCAGCAACACGAGCCCGAGCGCCGTGATCGCGGTGGCGCCGGCGACACCGAGCAGATCCTTGACCCAGTGCACGGCGCCCGACGACGCGCCGACCGCCCGAACCGTGCCACGCCGCACGGCGATGGCGAGCAGTCCCACGAGCGAGACCGTGAGCCCCATCCCGACGGCCATGACGAGGGCCGCGGCGACGCCGACCAGAAAGACGCCCTGCCCCAGCGCGAAGAGCAGGATGATCACGGCGCTCGCGCAGGGCGTCGCCCCGGTCGCGAGCACCAGGCCTGGCGGGATCGATTCCACTCCCCGAAGTGCTGCGGGGTGCTCGCGCGACGGCTCTCGACGGCGGTGATCCCAGATCTCATAGAGTGCCCCGCCGAGCATCGCCAGACCGATGAGCACGATGAGGCCATACGACACCAGCTCGACGTGTCGGGAATCACGAAGGACGTCGAACCCTCCCCGGCCCAGGACCAGCGAGACCACGGACACGAGCGCGATCGCCGACACCGCCTGGAGAAGCGACACGAGCCCCGAGATGCCGATGGCGGTGCGGAGCCGAACATCGCGGGCGACGAACAGGGAGGAGACCACCAGCTTGCCGTGACCCGGGCCGACCGCGTGGAGCACGCCGTAGAGGAAGGCGATCCACGCGATGGCGACGGCGGCGCGACCGACATCGCCTTCGCGCAGTTGGCGGAGCTCGCGGGAGAGTGCCTGGTTCAACTGGCGCTGTCCCCGGTTGACCCCGCTCAGGAGACCGCGGAGCCACTCTGGCTGCGCCTCCGCGACCACACCTCCCGCGGGACCGCCGGTTCGACCCGTGACTCCGAGGGCCGGCTGCGCCCGGGCGGTCCCGAACGCCGCGACGGACGCACACACGGCCAGGATCAGGAACCCGGTCACGCTGCGCCTCATCGGCGACGCACTCCACAGCGGACGGCGTCAGGCGTCACACCGGTCTTGTCGTGGGCCACGCGACACTCCACCACGAAGGCCCCGACCGTCTGGGACTGCGGACGGGCCCCCGTCGCCATGTACGCGATGTAGTAGGCCGGATCGTCGACCACGACCTCAATGGCCGTCGTCGACGCCAGCGGCGCTCCGAGCGGCAGGGTAAACTGGTAGGTGACGAGACCCTTCGCCGCGGTCGCCGTGAAGTCACGCGCCGGGCCCGGTGTGACGTCCTTGTCGTTCAGGGTCACCACCGTGAAGAACTTGACCCGGCGGAACTCGGCGAGATGCTTCGCCTCGATCTCGTGGACCTCGGCCGGCGACAGTGATCTGTTCCGATCGCGGTCGAACTCCTGCAGGATGAAGCCGCTGAACAAGTCGTCAAAGGTCCACGTGAGCCGGACGCCGTCGATGCGATCGGCGCTGAACAGGAGGTCCACGCCGCAGTCGATGAACACATGGGGATGGGCCATTGCCGTCACGGGCAGGTACGCGGCACCGAACGCCAGGAGGAGGACCCCCACCCCGCGGGACGGGTGACGCAACCGACGCGCCATCTGGGCCCCAATCCCAGGCACGAGGGACCGGCAGCGAGATGGACGCACCGGCCCGACCTCCGTACCGGGGTGAGGCAACCACGCCGCAGTCATCGCTTCGTGAGACCCCCTGTGTGGATCATTCGTGGCCGGTTGGTGATCCACTCGACCAAGGAACCAACCCGGCTCAACGGCCCAATCCCGGATGGGACCCAGGGTCGGACATCGGCCAGCGCAAACCCCGGAGCCAGCGACCCCTGACGGGGTTGTTAGCCGACGGCTGTCAACTCAGGCGGGAAGCGGAGGGGCGCGCGCGTCGGTCTGGGCGGGTCGGGCGTCCGGGATGAAGGACGGGTCCAGGCCGGCGAGCGACTCGCCGACGGGTACAGGCACACCATTCTCGGTCAGTGGCCGGGAGCTCGGCCCCGCACTGTCCGCGCTCATGGCGAGACGAAGGTCCGGGCACGCGTCGTCGTATAGCGCGTCGCGTGAGCCGCGATGCGCGTGGTAAGTCGGCGCGACAGTGTTCAGGAGGCCGAGCAGCAGAGCGAGGGTACACGCGCCGATCTGGCTCAGGTTACCGAGACTGTGCCACGCCATGACGCCACGGTGAGTATAGCATCGCTCGCGGCGCGAGGACGCTGTGCTGCCGATCGGCGGGCGGATTACTCGTTGGCAGGCGTTCGGGCTCCGATACCGCTTTGGCAGCAGCCCGAAGGGCTGACCATGACCGCAACGTTGCGGCGCATCATCTTCTCGCTCTTCCGGCCGCCAAGATCATGGGGACATCGCGAGTGAAGCCAGCATTGCAGATCGGTCTGGTGGAAGATCTGTGACGTGCCGTCCCGCGAAGCGTCACGGCGTCAACTCCCCACGTTCTGCCCGGTCACCCGAGGGTCATCCGAATACGCGCGAGGAGGTCCCGAGCGACCGGCCCGGTTTCCTCGATCATCACCCAGCCGCCATCGCGCCAGCCGCGCACTTCCACAGTGGCCGTGATCCGCGTGATCCGTTCGCCGAAGGCCTCGACCCGAAGCTGGACGCGCTCCGCGACTCGCTCGAAGTTCCCCTCGTCCGCGCGCGCTGATCGCTCCCGCCATCCGGTCACGATCTCTCCGTCGGCGATCCGTTCCAGCGGATAGTCTCGGACGGCTTCCTGCGCGACGGCCCAGACTCGCGCGTACGGGACGTCCGCCACAACCAGGCGCAGCGGGAGGAGTCAGCCGCCACCGTCCCGCCAAGCGTCAACACGAGCGTGAGCGACGGAATCAACCGGATCATCGGCGCACCGGATCAACGATCGTCACCGAGCGCCGGCCGGACCGCGCGAGCGCAATCCGCGTTCGCTCGCCGAGACCCACGAACGTGCCGGGCGCCAACGCGTAGAGGTCACGGATGAACGTGACGTCCCCCGTGGTGATCTCGCCGTCACCACCATCCGGGTCCATGAGTCCACCATCCGCCGTATGGGCCAGGAACCCGATGGCGTGCCCAGTCTCGTGCACCACCGTCCGCTGACACTGAGGTCCCCGGAAGATCGCCTGGACGACCTGGATATCCGCGGAGGTGATGCGCCCATCGCTCTCGTATTCGACAAGCGCTGACCCGCAGACGTCATTGCCGCCCCCGAAGCGGAAGGCGATGCCCGCCGCGGGAGGGTTCCCGACGAACGTGAACGTGACGGCGCCACCGGTCGCGGCCGCCCACGCGTTCACCTCGTCGGCCCGGGCGATGCCGTTCAGGAACACTGGGATCGGCAGGGCGGCCCAGCGCACGGTCCGGCCGTCATTGAAGCGCGCGTTGAGCGCGATCAGCAGGTCGCTGCTGCCGGAAGGTCCGCTGGCACTGCTCTTTCCGCAGCCGACGCATCCGAACACCAGTGCGACGACCATCAAGATGATGCGCGCCACCGCGAGCCTGCGTGCGGAAACCGTGCCTGTGCGCGTCATGTGTCCCCCTTCTGACGCCTGCGGCGATACGAAGGCCCTCGTGGTCAGCGTCGGCGTCGGTTGTGCGGCCCACCGCGAGCCCGGCAAGCGGCGGCATCGGGCATGCCCGGTGCCGATCTGCCAAGCGCCTACGACGAGCGACGAATCAGCCGGTGGTCGGGGGGCCGCGCGGGCTGAAAGGGGGGGATGAAGCCTCGAACCAGCCTCGAGGCGCCGGTACACCTGCGATCTTCACGGATGGCCGGGGTTCAATCCAGTCAACCACTTGGGGCAACCCGCTCTGGTCCCAGCGTGCCGCGAGCATGGAGAGGGGGCATTCGTCGTCGTAGAGGGCGGGGGTGTCCGCGCGGTGCTCGTGGAGCGCCGGTGTCCCCACGGCGAGGAGCGTCAGTGTGAGGCCCGACGTGAGAACACGGAGCAGCCTCAGTCGGACCATCGCCATGCGACCTCTACCGCCGTGCTCGGAGCGGAGCGCACATCACTGCCTCCGTATCCCGCACCATCGACAGCGGCACGCCGCCCGAGGCGAAGTTCCGAATCCTCGCGCGCGGCAGATGTGAGTGTTGCACGAGCGTGCCATCGGAGCGAGAAGCGTGCTACCCTAACGCTCGGTGTTGAAACCGACTTGGAGGGGTGTGCCATGACGGCGACGACCAGAGTCTCCTGCGATCAATGTGGCAATCCCGAACACGTCCCCCTCCCCCCGCAAGCGCGCCGCTGATCTGACCGCATTTCGCGCCCGCTAGGGCACGAACCACGACGCTGCGGGCCGCGTGGGGCTACGGCCTCCCGACTCGCGGTCGCGTGGGGTTGCCGAGCTTCAGAAGGCCCCGGGGGTCGACTGGGTCGGGCGCGATGGGCAGTTCGCGGCGTCAGCGAAGACGCGGCGCGAGACGCCGCCCTCCGCCAAGGGATCGAGGCGCTGCTCGGCGGCACGCCGTAGGCACGCGTCACCGCAATCGCGAATCGGACGCGGCACCCGTGTATCACCCGCGGTTCCTCGAACACTCGTGACATCCGAGAGTATCCCGGCTCGGGGAACCCGCGCATCGTGACCCTCCCTCGAACGCGCTCCCGGAGCCGCACCACCTTCAGGGTCCGCGTGGATCGGTCGACGGGCGGGGCGCCTCCGGAGCGTTGGGGCAGGCTCCCCGCGCGTCGGCGCTCGCGATCGCCACGAGATGCACCCGGGCGACACCGTCGTCGAGCATCCCAATGCCGGTCGCCGCGGCTTCGGACAGGTCGATGATGCGGCCGGGCACGAATGGTCCCCGGTCATTGATCCTCACGATGACGGTCTCGTGATTCTCGGCGTTGGTGACCTGCACGCACACGTGCATGGGGAGGACCGGGTGGGCGGCCGTCAGCGCGTGTGCGTCGAACGGCTCGCCGCTGGCGGTCGGCTGCCCCTGGTAGGACCGGCCGTACCAGCTGGCGAGCCCATCTTCCACAAACCCTTGCCACTGCCGCACCGGAACGTACCGGCGACCGTCGACGGTATATGGCGTCAGGCTTCCCGATCCCGTCCCGGAGGGCGTCGCGCAGCCGCCGAACGCGAGCAGGGCGATGGTATACACCACACCCCGACCCTTCTTGTCCCACGCGGGCCTGGTCACGGTACGGCCGGCGCGGCGGCCGGATGATCGGCGACTGCGGTCAGATCGAGCACCCGGTCGTGGAAGGCGCGCAGGGTGCTGCGGTGCCCGACGCTGATGATCGCGGGACGCCACGGCGCCTCGCGCAGCATGCGGTAGAACCGCGCTTCGGTGGCCTCGTCGAGCGCGGAGGTCGCCTCGTCGAGGAAGATGACGGCGGGCTCGGCCAGGAAGAGCCGCGCGAAGGCCAGTCGCTGCTGCTCGCCTCCCGACAGGCGTTGGGACCAGTTATCGGTCAGGTCGAGCTCGGGCTCGAGGCCGGCGAGCCCGACCTTCTGCAGGACCTCTCTGAGCCGCTCGTCGGGGATCGCGGTCCCATCCTCGGGATAGGCCAGCGCCTGGCGCAGACTGCCGAGTGGAATGTAGGGCTTTTGCGGCACGAAGAAGGTGCGGCCCTGGGCGAGCCGCACCTTGCCGCGGCTGAACGGCCAGAGCCCCGCGATCGCGCGCAGCATCGTGCTCTTCCCGATGCCCGTGGGGCCGGCCACCAGCACCGCGGCGCCGGGCTCCGCGCTCAGCTCGATTTGGGAGATCAGCGGTCGGCCGTCCGGCAGGTCGAGGGCGAGATCGCTCACGGTCAGACCGGTGCCCTGGCGGGCGATCGGCAAGGTCCCGGACGCCTGGGGCTCCCTGGCGATCTCGGCGACGTGGGCGTCGAAGCTCGAAAGCCGACGGACGACCGAGAACCACATCGCGATGTCGCCGAAGGCATTGATGATGAACGACAGGGACTCGACCACCTGATTGAACGCGTTCCCGGTCTGCTGCAGGTCGCCCAGTCTGATCTGCCTGGCGAAGAACCGCGGCGCCTGCACGAGGTACGGAAACAGCACGGACGCCTGCCCGAAGGAGAAGGTGAATCCGTTCACCTTGAGGCTCCGCCACATGATCGCCCAGAAGTTCGCGACCACCTGGCGGAAACGGCCGCTCGAGATGTCGAACTCCCGGTCTTCGCCGCGGTAGAAGGCGACGCTTTCGGTGTTCTCGCGCAGCCGCACCAGGCTGTAGCGGAAGTCCGCCTCGTAGCGTTGCTGGTTGAAGTTGAGTCCGATCAGCGGGCGCCCGATCTTCGTGGTCACGAACGTGCCGACGACCACGTAGACGATGACGAGCCAGACCATGTAGGCGGGGATCGTCACGGCGCCGAGGAACCCGAGCGGGATCGTCAATGGCCCCGAGAGCGACCACAGAATGAAGACAAATGAGAAGAACGACACGATGCTGCTCAGCAGGCCGAGTGACAGCGCCAGCGCGCTGTCGACGAAATCGCGCACGTCCTCGGCAATGCGCTGGTCCGGGTTATCGGTCGAGAGACCGGTCAGCTGCAGCCGATAGTAGGCGCGGTGATCCAGCCAGCGCTTGAGGTAGAGATCCGTGAGCCAGCGTCGCCAGCGGATGCGCAGCATCTGGCTCAGGAACCCGCGGGAGGTGCCGATCAATACCCACAGCGTCGCGAGGCCGGCGAAGAGCGCGATCTGCACGTAGAAGCCGTGCGCGTCCAGATTCTGCAGCGTGTTGTAGAAGGCGTTGTACCAATAGCTGAACCGCACGTTGAGCGCGACCTGGCCCAGGCTCAGCATCACGACGAGGATCAGGAGGCCCAGCGCCCTCCACCGCTCCTCCGAGACCCAGTACGGCCTGGCGATCCCCCAGGCCTCGCGAAGGATCCCCCGCATCCCGTGCTCGTTCATGGTCAATCAACTCCCGGGCGCATCCGGCCCTTCGCTCCAAGACCGTCCTTCTGAGGCATCATCGAAGCGGAGCAGTCGCGCGCTGTTCACGATCACGATGAACGTGCCGACGTTCTGTACCACCGCGCCCATGATTGGGCTGATCAGGCCCAGACCCGCGACGACGATGATGGCCAGACTGCCGCCGATCGCGAACAGCACATTCTGGTTGACGACCGCGCGGGTCCGCTGCGCGAGCCGCATCGTCTGGGGGAGACGTCCGAGGTCGGTGCCCATGAGCGCCACATCTGCGCTCTGGACGGCGACGTCCGACCCCATCGCACCCATCGCGACGCCGATGTCAGCCGCGTGCAGGGCCAGCGCGTCGTTGACGCCATCGCCCACCACCATCACGCGATGCCCGCTCGCCTTCTCGCGCTCGACCACCGCGAGCTTGGCTTCCGGGAGGCAGCTGGCCAGGTACTCGTCGACGCCGAGGTCGCGGGCGACGGGCTCCGCGACGTCGGCGCGATCGCCCGTCATCAAGACGGTGCGCGCCACACCGAGCTCTCGTAGGGCTGCGATGGCGTCGCGGCTCCCCGGTCGCGGGCGGTCGGCCAGCAGCACCAGCCCGAGCACCTCCCGGTCGCGCGCGACCCACACGACTGGCCCGGCGTGTGGCGGACCTGACTCCGGCGGCTCGAGTCCCGATTCCCGGAGCCACGCGGCGGACCCGAGACGCACGATCGTCCCGTTGTGGCGAGCCGCGACGCCGCGCCCGGGCGCTTCCTCGATCGCGTCCGCCTCACGAGCGTGGGTGCCCCCGACCGCCGCCAGGATGGCTTGCGACACGGGGTGGCGGGATCCGATCGCGCACGCCGCGGCCGCCCGGAGCACCTCGTCAGGGAGCTGCTCGCCGAGCGGGCGCACGGCGAGTACTTCGAGCCGGCCGGTGGTCACGGTGCCGGTCTTGTCCAGGATGAGCGTATCGACGTCCCCGAGTCGCTCCAGGACCCGAGGGCTCTTGATGAGGACGCCGAGACGGGACGCGACGGCCAGCGCCGCGGTCATAGCCGAGGGGCTTGCGAGGACGAGCGCGCACGGGCAGCTGACCACCAGGATCGCGATGGCGCGGGTGAGATCCTGAGTGAAAGTCAGCACGGCGGCGGCGACCAGGAGTACCGCGGGCAGATAGTACTCGGTGTATTGCTCGATCAGCTGGACGATCGGCGCCTTGGCCTGCTCGGCGGCCCGGAGCAGCTCGACAATCCGGCCGAGCACGGTCGCCTCGGCGAGGTCGGTCACCTCGACCTCGAGGACACCCGACAGGTTGAGGGTCCCGGCGAACACCTGGGAACCGGGGGAGACCTCCTCGGCCACGGCCTCGCCCGTCATCGTGCTCTGGTCCACGGCCGAGCGGCCGCGCACGACACGACCATCCGCCGGAAAGGCCTCGCCCGGGCGGACGACGATCCGGTCTCCGAGACGGAGGTCCTCGACGCCCACCGCTTCCTCGCCGCGAGCCCCCAGCCTGGCGGCCGTGTCCGGCCGCAAGGTCTTGAGCCCCTCGATCGCCGCGCGGGCACCGAGGATGCTGCGCTCTTCGAAGAAGTGACCGATCTCCATCACGAGGGGCACGAGGATCGCGGTCTCGAACTCTCCGACCGCCGCGGCGGCGAGCAACGCCAGGCTGACGAGCTGGTCCACGGCGGAGTTCGGGTCGCGCGTGACAAACCCGCGGACCCCGGCCACCAGGACCGGGGCCATCGCGACCACCGCGCCGAGCGCCAGCAGCACCGCCGTGATCTCCGCCTGGCCTGGCACGAGGTACCGGTGCGCCAGGCCGGCGACGAGCAGGACTCCGGCGACCAACGCGCCCCCGAGCCGCCGCGCGATCCGGCGGCGCTCGTCCGCCGTCAGCCCGGATTCGAGGGCGGCCTGGAGGTGCCTGCTGAGCGGGCGAGGGTGAATCGCGAGGACCGTCATGGCTCGTCCGGTCCCGCGCTCTCGCTGGACCTAGCATCGGTCGGAATGAGGATCCGCCCCGTGTCCCGGCCGGGGGGCACGAGGATCCGGCCTCCGGCCCCCGCCAGGGCCTGCTCCATCGCCTCGCGATACAACCGCTGCCGCACCACGGCGGGGCTGCGGCGGTATTCCGTCTGGATCGCCAGAAATGCGGCCGCCGCGCCCCGGGCCTCGGCGAGGCGGGCCGCCTCGTCGGCCTCGGCCGCGCGGACCTGGTTCTGAGCGTCCACCGCCGCTCCCGGCAAGGCCTGCTCACGGTAGCTCCGCGCCTGGTCGGCCCGGGTCTTGCGCTCGACAAACGCGCTCTGCACGGCATCGAAGTCACGCGCCACCTGCGGTGGCGGCCGGAGAGCCGTGAACTCGAGGGCGAGCAGCCGGACCCACGGTCCGTCCTGATCCAGCCGAGCCTGGGCGCGCCCCAGGGCCTGAGCGGCCAGCTGCTTCTGGCCCTCGACGAGGACCGCATCGACCGTCGTTTCACCGAACGTCCGGGTGAGGGCGGAAACCACAGCATCCTGGACGATGCGCTCCGGTGCCACCGCCCGGAGCGCCCACGCCACGGGATCGGCGATCTGGTACTTGAGCACCGCGCGCGGCTGGACGATGTTGTGATCCGCCGTGAGCGCGTATCCGGTGGCCGTGACGTCCAGGCGGTCGCCACCCGCCTCGCCCCCGGTCAGTGCTTCGATGCGCATCTCCTGCACACGCTTGACGGGGACCCGGATCACCTCGTCGATGAGATACGGGAGGGCGATCAGCAACCCCGGGCCATGGATCTGCTCGGCCCGTGTCTGGCCCGTCAGCTTCCCGAACCGCAGCCGGAGCGCCACCTCGTCAGGCTTAACCACGGTGACCCCGGAAACCAGGACGGCGATGGCCGCCAGCGTCGTAACCCACTTGAGGAGGCGGAAGACGCTGGTGAGACTGTCGAGCAGCAGCCGCGACGCGGACGCGGACGGCGTCATGATGCCTACTTCGCCTGCTGACCGGGCGTGGAGCCGACTCCCTCGGTCAGGCCTGGGGTCGTCAGCAGACTGAAGGGGGCGGCATCGGTTCGGAGAATGACCGTCGCGCGCTGGCCGAGGAGGATCTTCAGCGAATCCAGCGAGCGCAGGAACCGATAGAGCTCAGGGTCCCGGCTCTGGGCCTCGGCGTAGATGCGAGCGGCCTGGGCGTCGGCCCGCGCGCCGATCTCGGCGGCCTTCTGGGTCGCCTCGGCGCGCACCTTAGCAGCATCGAGGTCGGCCTGCGAGCGAATCGCGGCCGCCTCGCGCTCGCCCTCCGCCCGGTACCGAGCGGCGAACTGCTGTCGTTCGGTCCGCATCTGCTCGAAGACAAAGGGGACGTTCTCCGGAGGCAGACCCAGCTGTTTGAGCCCGACCTGGCGCACGTCGACCCCGAAGCGCTCGCGGGCCGTGCCGCGCACGTCGGCGAGAATGTCGGCCTCGATCTCGGGGACCTTGAGCCGGGTGGGATCGGTGGACACGAGCGCGACGAGCTCATAGCGGCCCAGCACGGCATTTTTCGCGTTGGTCACGAGCCCATCCAGTCGATCCTCCGCGCTCGCGAGATCCCCCACTGACTGCAGGAAGGTGAGCGGCTCCCCGATCGACCAGATGACGAACGTGCGCAGGACGATGTTCTTTTTGTCGCGCGTAAGTGTCTCGACGAAGCGCGAGTTGAAGAGCCGCTGGCGCGCGTCGAACCGCCAGACTTGCTCGATTGGCCACGGCCACTTCAGATGGAGGCCCGCGTCAGGCCACACCGTCCGCGGCGCGCCGAACCGAGTCACGACGGCCACTTGCCCCTCGCGGACGGCCACGACCACGCTGGACGCGACGATCGTGGTCAGGATCCCAGCCGCGAGTATCCAGCGGACGAGCGAGCGCCCCATCATGGATTCTCCCTTTGTCGGGGTTTCGGCGTCGTGGGCCGCACGTCGATCCAGAGCTCACCGGCGCCCGTCCGCAGCCGGTGGTCGACGATGAACAGGCTCCGGCCGGCCAACCCCTCCTCCAGGGCCTCCAACCGGCGGCGAAACCGAAAGAGCTCGGGACCGGTCCGGGAGGCGCCGAGCGTGGCCAGAAATCGGACCGCCGCACCCTTCGCCTCGGCGAGACGCCGGGCACCCTCGGCCTCGGCTTCCTGGACCCGACGCGTGGCCTCAGTTTGGGCCGCCGGTACGGTGGCCTCCTGGTAGGTGCGTGCCCGGGCGGCCCGCGTCTCGCGCTCGATCTCCGCGCTCACGACGTCCTCGTAGGCGGTGGCGATCCGCACCGGGGGGTGGAGACTGATGAAGCCCACGTGGAGCACATCCAAGCCCAGCCCTTGCTCGTCGCACGCCCGCTGGAGCGCGACCGCGAAGCGGCGGCCGAACTCGGTCCGGTCGGCCGTGAGCAGGCGGTCCAGATTGCTAGCGACGGTCTCCCGCATGAGGAGCCGGTACGCCAGCGCTTCGAGGGTCTCCCGGGTGTTCTGCGACCCGAAGGCGAAGGCGACGACGTCACGGATGCGATAGCTCACCGTCGCGTCGACCGACAGCAGCTCCCGGCCATCACCGAGAAGCAGCTGATACTCCTCCCCCGCATGCGTCCGCGCCCACAGCAGGGAATCCTTCGGAGGTCCGGCATAGCCGAGGGCCAGGGTTTGAACGCGCGTCACCGGGTACCGATCGACGGTCTCCAGAGGCCACGGCCATATGAGGTGCAGGCCGGGGCCGACGGGCATTCGCGAGGCGAGGCGCCCAAACCGGAGCCGGATGCCCTCTTCCTGCGGGCCCACGACCACGAGCATCGTCGAAAGCCAGACGAGCCCGACGAGGCTCACCAGGAGCGCGCCCGCGCTTCGGCGCACGACGGAGATGGCCCAGGTCGATCGCAGCGAGAGACCGAGACGCTGCTCCGCGAGCTCCGCCAGACCATGAAGGGAAACGCCCCCGTCGTAGAGCAGCACCTGAAGCGTAACGAGCCGTGGAGGGACGACGCTCGGTCGAGCATCCCCTGGACGAACCGCGCCAACCGCGCTCCGCACCCAGAGCTCGCTGGCGCACGCGGCGCATCCCGTGAGCAAGACCACCGCGATCCAAAAGCCGACGTCCACCGCTGCGAGACCGAGACCCCGCGCGAGCAGGCCGGCACCGGTCAGCGCGGCCACCCACTGGCCACCCCGCAGCCACTCCCCTAAAGCCACGGAGTCCGGGAGCGACGTAGCGGAGGCCACGACGGCCCGAGCGGCGACCAGAAGCAGAAACGCAAGGATTCCGAGGCTGATGGCCAGCAGCAGTGTGATCCGCCCGACAGGTCCCGATGCGAGGTTGCCCCACAGCGATGCGACGATCAGGCTCAGTCCTGCGGCGCCCGCCACCGGGAGCACGAATGCCTCCGGATGTCGCCGCCTGAGTGCGCGCGGTCTCTCCGCGTCAGTGCCAGAAGCCTGAGGCTCGGCCGTCTCGCCGCGCACCGCCTCTTCCTCGGCAGGTCTGGGTGGCGGCACCCCTGGCCGATCCGCCGAGCGCGCGCTGACATGGCTGACATAGAGGATGCTGGCCAGAAGGAGCTGATAGACGGCCACCGGAGCGAGCACGCCGTAGCCAGCCAGGTACTGCCCGCCGAGAGCGACGAGGGCGATCCCGAGCGCGGCCTCGGCACCGCCTAGGAGCAGGCGCTCGATCCGGGCTACCGCGTCGACACGGGCGGGACCTGTCCTGGCCACACTACCGGCCTAACCTGCTACTCATCGCCCACTCTCTCCTTTCCGAAAGGCCACGGGCCCTCCGGCTGATTGCGACGGTTCTGGAGCGGGGGGTCCACACGTGTCCAGCGCACTGGGTACGAACGCGCGGGGCGACAGGAACCGCGCACAGGGACTCCCGGCTGCGAATCCGCGATACCCAGGCGATGAATCGCCCGGCGCTAGAGAACGGAGGCTGTCAGACGACGAACGGAGGGCCGCGCGGCTCGAACGGAAGGACGTCGATCGACGAGTCCGCCGGGGACGCGGGGCACACGGCGAGGTCGATCGCGGGCAGCGGCTGACTCAGGTCGACTCGCCGGGTCAGGCCGGCCTCGCTCCCGCTCGCGACGAGCTGAGCGAGGGGGCACGCGTCATCGTAGATGGCGGGGGCGTCGCCGCCATGCCGATGGAGGACCGGGGCCTCCGCGGCCATTAGGATCAGCGAGAGGCTTACCGCCAGAGCGTGCCGCAACGCCGTCCAACCCATCGCCGGGCGCAGTATAGCACCACCCCCGGGCGTGAATGTACGACACTCCGGCCCTCGACTCCCGCAGTGGCTGCTGAACGCGCGAAGTACGTGATCGATGGAAGGTTGGGCATCCCCGTAGCCGCGCTCCCAGGGTCGCGCGCCAGCACAATCGGTGGCCTTGACCGATCCGGAGCCTCGGCATAAGATGCAAGTAAGTTGCGTATGAACTCTGCAGCATCGGTCAACGCCAGACAGACTCTGCCGCACCTCCTCGCGCGTCGAGGGCTGCGACTGACCGGCCCGCGGCGCGCAGTCCTCGACGTCCTGGCGGACAGCCGGATGCCGCTGACGGTGCCGGAGATCCACGCGCGGCTCGGTGGTCGCCAGGCGCACATCGTGTCCGTCTACCGGACGGTCCACATGCTGGTGCGGTTGCAGCTCGTTCGACCCACGGCGTCCCTGCGCC
>CAVPGM010000047.1:0-62971 GCA_963703945.1 uncultured beta proteobacterium
ACGCCCGCGGTGACCGTCCGGAGCGAGCATCGCGTGCACCGGTCAGGCGCACTGCGAAGTTGGATGCCACGGAGCATCAGAAACGAAGAGTTGCTTTACAGCCGTTCGGCTCAAGTAATAGATCCAAGGCTTGCTCAGAGCCATGGACGAGAATATTCGCGTTGCGAATCGCATCAAGCGCGCAACCTTCGCCATTGTCGACAGCCATTGCGAGGCCTCCCGCATCGCGCACAGTTTTCATCAGCAAGCGATCTATTGTTCCATTACCGAACGCCGCCACGTACTTCGGCTCATATCTCAGCACGAATCGTTGCTTCTCCTTGTCGTTACGTCTGTCGTTCTTCAAGAAGTGCAGCTCGATCGGTAGTCGCGCGAATTCGCGGCGCGCGGTACCGAAAGTGTCCACGGTAAGAACGTGGACCTCGACCAACCGAGCAAGTCGTGCGAGGCGGGTTCTGACACTCCTCCTCACAACCCCCTTGAAAGAGTGTGTGCCGGTGTAGTCGGTCACGACCCGATGTATTTCCAGCGGTCCAAAACCAGGGATCATGAGCTTGATCACCTCGGCCTCCGCAGCAAAGGGGTCACCGCGCGCAGCCAGACATCCAGACCATGGGTAGGTCGCCCTTACCAACCGCGTTGGCGGGCCAACGCTGTTCATAAGCTGCGAGCAAAGAGCATCGCTTGCGAGTCGGGCGACCAGCGGGAGCGAACTTGATGAACTTGTTAGGTTTCACAGACAACTACCGACTAATGTCGAGGTACTTGCGGAATTTTTCCTTTGCCGGTTCGAACTGCTCCGATAGCCACTTCAGTTCCGCATGTTTCCCATCCACGACCTTTTGATGATCGTAGCCTTCGGGCTTTGGCTGCGTGTAGTCGCGGTATTCTCCCGTCCAATACTGAAGCTTAAGGCCGCGCTGGTAGATCTCGTCTATGTACTTCGGAATCTCCGGTCCGAACAGGAAATCTGCTTCGGATACTGATGTCCTAAACTTCAAAAGATCCTCGTAACTCGCCTGAGCGTCACGCATCACCAGACTGAGTATCTTGCGCACTTCTTCATAGACTTTGAGCCTACGATCGTAGCGGTCGAGAACTAGTTTCTGCTGATTTGTCTTCCATTGTTGCCACGCGATGTACGTGGCAACAATGGCGATCACTGGTGTCAGTAATGCTTTCGACAATTCCACAAGCTGGCCAATACACATTCTGAAACCTAACGTGTTGTTCTGCGGCGGGCCGACGTCCGCCGCCTGGCACTGCGCTCCCGGCCCGTCCGGAGCAACAAAGGGTTCGGCGGCGTCATTGCTATTGCGCCGCTTGAATGACCTTCTGAAAGAACATCGTGTACGGTTTAGTCTCTTCGCGACGGCGCTTATGAGCTACATGCAATGTGCCTCCAATCGCCACGCCGATCGCCGGTCCAAGAGAAGATCCCGTGGCAAGACCGGCCAGCGCGATTCCAATGGTCGACAGGTGTTCAAGCAATGGATCGAATCTCGCTTGCATCAGCGCATCCCGAAGAAGCAACTTGAACCTTGGAAGAAATGCTGGTTCGCGTTCAAGCTTCGGTAGCCACTCGCCGTGAAGGTCCTTCCAGATATGCGTTTCCGCCAAAGCACGTAAGTCCTGCAGCTTGCCGATGTGCCGTCTAAAGTCGGCCAGAAGTTGCTTATCGATCGCCTCGTAGACCGAGCGTGTGCCCTGGAGGGCCGTGTGGTACTCAGCCTGGGGAAGTCGACCGACGAGGAGGCTTGGGATGAGCGGCTTCTGTACTTCCTGCTCAACCTTGCGCTGGGCAAGTAGCACATGGTCGGGTAGTCCACTGCCTGGCGGACGGCATAGTTTCGCTCCCGCTCGATACTGGTCTGTCGCGTCGGCTATCGATCCAGCGAGGAGTGCGAGCGCGCTATTTGACGCCGGCGTCTGCAGATTCGTCGGGTGGGAAGTTATCCAGTTCTGAATGCTGTTCGGTGAGACATTCTGAACACATCTGAGGTGCTCAAGGACCGGCCTTAGAAGGCGCAGCTTGATGCGCTCTAGCTCGCTATCCTGACCAGTTTCAAGAAGTCGAAGAATCGTGGCTTCGCTGTACTCAGATTGAAGTTGCGTATGGCGAGCGTTCAGCTTTGTTCGGATCTGCGCGTCATCGTCAACGAGTGCTTGTAGATCTACGGTCTTGACAAAGCCCAGACGCTTTAACTCAGCGAAGATGAAACCAGTACTCCATCCCAAGTCTTGATATGCAGCATAGTCACCATTGAAAGCTTCGACTGTGCAGTAAACGTTTTTGAAAAGCCAAAACTGCGCACCGCCCGACCAAAGGACAGGTGCCGGCAGGCCTGAAACGAGCGGGGTAGTTGGCGTTGGGGCGAGGACTCGGTTGTATTCCCATCCAGACAGGAAAATCGAGTCAAGAGCCATAGTTGCCTCCGAAGTAGAAGCAAGCCGCCGAACTCGTTAGTTTTCGGTGGACCTGCAGGATAACTTGGCGCGCTGCAGGATAAGTTGGGCGGTCACTTTAACTCCAGCGCGTTGATTTCTCCGGAGATGTTGCGTTTGCTCTGTCGCAACTTACAGTATCAATGCGGACCTGCCCTCAGTGTCCGGCTTGAGCAGTTCTGGACCGAGCACGATTGTGACCGGCTTGGCCGATTGTGACCGCTAGTCGGCCTGGTCCAAGAAGTGGCAACTGGACTTCGCGGTTGCCGCCGGCCATGCCGTCAGGCCACCGCTGATTCGCGGGAATCCGAGCAACACACTCCGGTTTTGTCCTGAGGCGCGGACAAGGCCGCGGACTGGCCGTATGCGCGTGCACTCCGTGGGGCTCGGTTGCCCCAGATCAATGCCCTGCCCGCGTTCAAGGCGAATGCTTTCAACTACGTGAGGCCGCTTGCCTCGCTTCCCGCTGACGGCTCCCGCAGATGAGCACACGGGACCACCGGTAGCGCAGGGAGACAAGCCATGGCGCAAGTCCAGCAGGGATCCGGGTTCCGGATCGTTGCGCGCGAGGACTACTCGGACGTCACCTACATGCTGGAGGTGGCGCATCCGCAGATGGCGAAGGCGGCCCGCCCCGGCCAGTTCGTGATCGTGATGGAGCACGAGCATGGCGAGCGGATTCCGCTGACGATCGCCGATTTCGATCGCGAGCGCGGCACGATCACGCTGGTCATCCAGGCGGTCGGCAAGACCACGCAGGAAATGCAGAAGGGCTGCAAGGCCGGCGACTCGCTCTTTGCGATGGTCGGGCCGATGGGGATTCCGAGCCACATCGGCAAGGCGAAAAAAGTGGTCTGCGTCGGCGGCGGCCTCGGCGTCGCGCCGGTCTATCCGCAGGCGCGCGCCTACAAGGAAAGCGGCGCCTACGTGATCGGCGTGGTCGGGTTCCGCAACAAGGAGCTGATGTTCTGGCAGGACAAGTTCGGCGCGGTGTGCGACGAACTGATCGTCTGCACCGACGACGGCTCGGCCGGAATCAAGGGGCTCGTCACCGAAGGCATCAAGCAGGCCGCGGCAAAACACCCGGACATCGACGAGGTCGTCGCGATCGGCCCGCCGATCATGATGAAGGGCTGTTCGGAAGCGACCCGGCCGCTCGGCATCAAGACGATCGTCAGCCTGAATCCGGTGATGGTCGACGGCACCGGCATGTGCGGCGGCTGCCGCGTCAAGGTGGGCGAGCAGGTCAAGTTTGCGTGCGTCGACGGGCCCGATTTCGACGGTCACCAGGTGGACTTCGACGACCTGATGTCGCGCCTGGTCCGCTATCGCCGCGCCGAGAAAGAGGCGCTGGAGCGCTGGCAGGAGACCTGCCGGATTCGTGGAAGCGACGCGCTCGGGCTGAAGGCTGCCGTGCTCGGCGCCGAGCCCGAGGTGCCGATCGACGTACAGCCGAGCACCGACGGCTGAGCGAAGGAGGCGATGCCATGGCCACCGCGAAGAAGAAGACGATCCGCACCATTCCGCAGGAGCGGACGCCGATGCCCGAGCAGGACCCGAAGGTCCGGGCGCGCAACTTCGAGGAGGTTGCCTGCGGCTACCGGGTCGAGGACGCGCAGCGCGAAGCCGAGCGCTGCCTGCAATGCCCGGACGAACCGTGCGTGCGCGGCTGTCCGGTCGGCATCGACATCCCCGGATTCATCAAGAAGATCACCGAGAAGCATTACAACGGCGCCTACGAGGTCATCACCGACACCAACCTGCTGCCTTCGGTCTGCGGGCGGGTGTGCCCGCAGGAGAGCCAGTGCGAAGGCGTGTGCACGGTGGGTGAAACGCTGGAGCCGGTCGCGATCGGACGCCTCGAACGTTTCGTCGGCGACATGGCGATCAAGGAAGGCTGGGAGAACGTCCCGTACATCGAGCCGTCGGGCTACAAGGTCGGCATCGTCGGCGCCGGACCGGCGGGCATGGCCTGCGCGGCCGACATGGCGAAGGCCGGCTGCGAGGTGATCGTCTACGAGGCGTTCCACACGCCGGGCGGCGTGCTCAAGTACGGCATTCCGGATTTCCGGTTGCCGAACGATGTCATCGACGCCGAGATCCAGAAGCTGCGCAACCTCGGCGTGCGCTTCGAGTGCAACACCCTGGTCGGGCGCCTGTTCACGATCGAACAGATGGTGACCGAGATGGGATTCCACGCGGTTTTCATCGGCACCGGCGCGGGTTATCCGAGCTTCATGGGCATCCCGGGCGAGGCGCTGAACGGCGTGCTGTCTGCCAACGAACTGCTGACCCGCTGCAATCTGATGCGGGCGCGCGACTTCCCGAACTTCGACACGCCGCTGCAGCCCGGCAAGCACGTTGCCGTCATCGGTGCCGGAAACACGGCGATGGACGCGCTGCGCGTGTCGCTGCGCCTCGGCGCCGACACGGTCCACTGCATCTACCGGCGTTCGAAGAAGGAAGCGCCGGCGCGCGTCGAGGAAATCCATCACGCCGAGGAGGAAGGGGTGGACTTCAACTGGCTCACGAGCCCGGTCGCGATCCTGGGCGATGCGAGCAACAACGTGCGCGCACTGCGCTGCGTGAAGATGGAGCTCGGCGAACCGGATGAATCGGGTCGCCGGCGTCCGGTCGTCATACCGGGCAGCGAGTTCGAATTCGTGGCCGACATGGTGGTGTTCGCGATCGGCACCAACGCCAACCCCATCCTCGGCCAGACCTCGAAGCTCAAGCTCAACAAATGGGGCTACATCGACACCGACGACAACCTCGCGACGTCGATCGCCGGCGTATACGCGGGCGGCGACATCGTCACCGGCGCGGCCACCGTGATCCAGGCGATGGGCGCCGGCCGCAAGGCGGCGCGCAGCATGAAGGCCTACCTGGGGCTGCGCGACAGCGGCTCCGTCTATGACGCCGGCACCGAGGGCTCGCTGTTCGGCATTCCGCGCGCGGAGCACGGCCTCGCGCGGATCAAGGTCGCCTGACGACAACGAAAGAGCAAGGAATGAGCATGAACGCAGCAGTCCTGGATCGCCCTGCCTCCAAGGGCAATGCCGGAAGCAAGAGGGCCGTCAGGCTGCCCGAGCACATCGTCGAAGTCATCAGCGATTCAGGTGAAGGAGCCCAGCGCTGCGGCCAGGCGCTGGCGTCGATCGCCGCGCGCAGCGGCAACGGCATCTGGACCGTGGAGATCATTCCCGCCGAGATCCAGCCGCCGGCGCGCAGCGTCGCAGGTGCCAGCGGCATCCGCATCCGCATGGGATCCAATCAGGTCACCAACGGCGGCGACGAGACCGATCTTGTGGTCGCCTTCAACGAGCAGGTGCTGCTCGGCCGTGTGCGCGCCGGCGAACTGAAAGCCGGCGCCACCATTTTGCTCGAGAACATGTGGGCCGAGCACCGTGACCCGGTGATCGCGAAATCGTTCACCGAAACCTTGAAGGCGCTGAAGGAGTCGGGCTTCCGGGTGATCGACCTGCCGCTCGAGCGCGAGTGCCGCTCGATGATGAGCGACCCGCGACGCGGCAAGAACATGTTCGTGCTGGGCGTGCTCGCCAGCATCTACAGCCTCGACCTGCAACTCGCGCGCGACCAGATCGCGCTGACCTTCGGCAAGAAGGACCAGAAGGTCATCGATTCGAACGTGCGCCTGATGGAAGCGGGCCACGCGTGGGGCGAAGCCAACCTCGATTTCAAGTACGAGATTCCGGCCGAGAAGGCCAAGGTTCCCCAGATCGTCGTCAACGGCAACACCGCGATCGCGCTCGGCGTGCTGGCCTCGGGGATGGATATCTGCGCGATGTACCCGATCACGCCGGCGACGTCCGTGTCGCACTACCTGTCGGAGGTGTTCGACCGCGTCGGCGGCATCGTGCATCAGGCGGAAGACGAGATCGCCGCGTGTGCCTTCGCGATCGGCGCCTCGTACGCCGGCCGCTGCGCGGTGACGGTCACTTCCGGACCGGGCTACTCGCTCAAGCAGGAAGGCATCGGGCTCGCGGTGATGGCCGAGATTCCGCTGGTGGTCGTCAACGTCCAGCGCGGCGGGCCAAGTACCGGCCAGCCGACCAAGGTCGAACAGGCGGATCTCCTCACCTCGATCTACGGCAGCCACGGCGATGCGCCCAAGGTCGTGATCGCCGTGACCAGCATCGAGGACTGCTTCTACTCGATAATCACTGCGCGCAAGATCGCCGAGACGTTCAACATGGTCGTGGTGGTGCTCTCCGATGCGGGCCTGGCGACCGCCCAGCAGCCGTTCCCCCGGCCGGTGCTTTCCGAGGAGTGGATGGCACCGCCGATCGACCAGTCGCCGCTGCCCGAGGGCGCAAAGCCCTACGACTGGGACAAGGTCACCGGCATCGCGCGGCGCTTCTCGCCCGGGCAGCCGAACGGCATGCATACGGTCACCGGCCTCGCGCACGACCGCGCGAGCAAGGTGGCCTACGACCCGCAGACCAACGAGGAAGGCCTGCGCATGCGCAGCCTGAAACTGGCCGCACTCCAAAAGACGCTGAAGACGCCGCCGATCTATGGCGATGCCGAGGGCGATCTGCTGGTGGTCGGCTGGGGCAGCACGCAGGGCGTGATCGAGGAAGCCGTCCAGCGCCTGCGCGATGAAGGCCTCAAGATCTCTGCGCTGCAGATCCGATTCATCCAGCCGATGCCGTCGGGGATCACGGAGATCCTCAAGCGCTTCAAGAAGGTGATGACCGTCGAGGGCACCTGGGCCGATCGCCCGGACGAAGACGAACTGATCGACCAGGAGAACCGCCGCTATGCCCCGCTCGCGATGATGCTGCGCGCGCGCACGCTGGTCGACGTCGACTGCTGGACCGAAGCGCGAGGCCAGCCGATCAAGCCGGGCATGGTGGTCGATGCGATCCGTGCCAAGCTCGCTGAATGAAGGGCGAAGGAAACTGACGATGGGCTCTTCACTCAGCCAAACCATCATCAAGCTGCACGAGGAACAGTACAACCTCGAGGACTACCAGGGCGGCGTTCCCCGCTGGTGCAGCGGTTGCGGCGACAACGCGATTCTCGCGGCGGTCCAGCGGCTGTGCCGCGACGAGGAGCTGGCGCCCGAGCGCACCGTGTTCGTGTCCGGGATCGGGTGCTCGAGCCGCTTTCCGCACTACATGAAGACCTACGGCTTCCACGGGATTCATGGTCGCGCGTTCCCGCTCGCGGAGGGCGTGAAGATGGCGCGCCCGGACCTGAATGTGTTCGTCAACACCGGTGACGGCGACTGCTGCAGCATCGGTGCGGCGCACTGGATCCACGCGATCCGCTACAACATGAATCTCACCGTGATCCTGCACGACAACCACGTGTACGGACTCACCAAGAAGCAGGCGTCGCCGACCTCGCCGATCGGATTCAAGAGCAACACGACGCCGAAAGGCAGCGTGCTCGAAGCGCTGAACCCGCTGACGGTCACGCTGAGTGTGCAGAACGTCTCGTTTGTGGCGCAGGGTGTGGACTGGATGCCGGAGATGCTCTACGACATCATCTCGCAGGCCTTCAGGCATCGCGGCTTCTCGTTCGTGCGCATCATCCAGCGCTGCCCCGAGTGGCTGCCGAAGATGTTCGAACCGTGGCTGCATGACCCGGGCAGGACGCTGCTGCTGACCCACAGGAACGGTCTGCAGCCGAGCGCCGATACCAGCCGCGTCTACAAGAACCAGCGCGAGCACGACCCGCTGAATATCCACCAGGCACGCGAGATCGCCTCGAGCGAGGATCCGATCCCGGTGGGCATCCTGTATCACGACCCGAGCGTGCCCTGCTACGAAGACCTGAAGGGTGCGGGAGCCCCGCGTACGGTCGAGACGATCCGCGCCGGGCTCGACAAGGAATTCGACAAGTTCACGATCTGGCCGGACGAGGAGCGCGTGCGTCGCGCCGCCTGATCTCCACCGACATTCGAGGCTCACCTCGCCATGGACATGGCCGCAAAATTCCAGGACCAGACTGTCTTTCACATGACCGGCAAACGCGCGGGCGGCGGTCTCGCCGCGCTGGACGCCGGCTTCCGCCCGGCGCTGCTGGCTGCCTACCGCGACCTGACCCGTCTGCGCTACGACTATCCGGTCGTGCTGCTCGAGCGCGACAACGGCACCGAGTATGTCCAGTCGTTGTCCTCGGTCATAGGCACCCTGATTGCCGAGCTTGCCCCGCGCGGAATCGAAGGGGAACGCCTGCGCAAGCAGTTGCTGCGGCTCGAGCGCGAAATCCGCGTGCTGCTGGCCGCGGGATCGACCGGCACTCTGGCCGAGCTGTGGCCCGAGGCGGTGGCAAAGGCGGCGGGGACCGACGACGAGATGCGCGAAGTCCTGATGAGCACCGCCGAGTCGCTGCGGGTCGATGGTGAGGTGCTCGATTGCAGCCGCGCGTTGACCGAGCGTTTCCTGGCGCGCGCCTGGCAGAACGTGCACGCCGACAAATCCCGTGCCTTCCGCACCCACGTCGATCACCTGATCCGCCGGCTGTCCGACATCCTGCGTGCGGCGTTCGTGCATTCGCTGGCAGGCCAGCAGCCCAAGGCCTTGCAATCGGGCTTCGGTTCCTTGCACGCGGACATATTCGACTTTTCGGCGATGTCGCATCTGGTGGCGCGCAACGTGCCGATCGACGAGCTGCCTGCCAGGCGGCGCGAGCGCATCGAATGGGCGCTGTCAGTGCTGCGCCGCCAGCCGTTCTATCCGGACCCGAATAGTTCGCCCGCGGATCTCGCGCCGTACGAGTTCGTGTTCGACAACTGTGCGGCGGTGATCGAGGCGCATCGCGCACGACTGCCAGGCCTGGTCGAACTCGTCAAGGCCATCGCGATCGCCGAACTCGAGGCGCGCGGCGGCTATGTCGAGGCCAGCCACGATGCCTTCTTCGAGCGCTACGACGAGAACGCACTGACGGCCGACGATCTCGCACAGTTCCCTGACTACCTCGTCTGCATCCCGGCCGATCGCAATGAAGCGCCCGAAAACGCGTCGTTGATGGAGATGCTGTCGGCCGGCATGCCGGTGAAGGTGCTGGTACAGCTGACCGACCTGCTGGAGGAAGCGGCCATCGGGCAGGGGCGCTTCGCATTCGGTGTCCGCAGCGCTCGCCTGGCAACGACTGCGATGGGCCTCGGGGGCATGTTCGTGCTCCAATCGAGCAGCTCGAATCTGTACGCGCTGCGCGACCGTGTACGCCGCGGCATGAGCTGCCGCGGGCCGGCGCTGTTCAGCGTGTTTTCCGGATCGCCGGAGGCCGCCAGCGAATTGCCACCCTATCTGACGGCGGCCGCGGCGATGAAGTCGCGGGCCTTCCCGGCATTCACCTACGACGCCAATGCCGGCACCAACTGGGCAACACGATTCTCGTTCGAGAACAACCGCAATCCGGAGGACGACTGGCCGGTCGAGGAGTTCGAATTCGCGGATGAGAACCTGCAGCGAGTGCGTGAAAGCATCCGCTTCACGTATGCCGATTTCGTGCTGTGCGACCAGCGTCATTCGCACCACTTCGCGGTGGTCCCGCGGGAACGGTGGACGGCGGCGATGGTGCCGGTCGCGGACTGGCTCGCTCTGCCCGAAGGCGAGGCCGCCGATCGCGTGCCGTTCGTGTTTGCGGTCGACGGAGCGGATCGCCTGCATCGTGTGATCGTGGATACGCGCCTGATGCAGGCCGCGCGCCGTTGTGTACTGCTGTGGCATCGGCTGCAGGAGCACGGCGGCATCCACAACTCGTACGCTGAGCAGGCGCTGGCACGCGAAAAGGCGGCATGGGAGGCCGAGAAGCAGCAGGAGATCGATGCGCTGAAGCAGGCAGTCTCCGCAACTCCCGTCGCCGAGACGGCGAGCAAGGTCGATCGCCGAGGCGGCGCCCGCTGCGGCCGCGGAGGCCTCTGCGGCAGCCGCACCGCCACCGTCGGACGAGGCGTGGATCGACACCAAGCGCTGCTCGAGCTGCAACGAGTGCCAGAACATCAACGACAAGCTGTTCGGCTACGACGAGAACAAGCAGGCCTACATCAAGGACATCAACGCCGGCACCTACAAGGATCTGATCGAGGCGGCCGAGGCCTGCCAGGTGGCGGTCATCCACCCGGGCAAGCCGAAGAATCCGAACGAGCCGGGCCTGGAAGAACTGCTGGAGCGAGCCAAGCCGTTCCTGTAGGCCCACCACGGCACGCGAGCGATGCGAATCGTTCGGTCGGACCTTTCGCACGGCCATGAGCTGGAAGGCGTAGTCGTCGTCGTCGACGTACTGCGCGCGTTTTCGACGGCGGCCTACGCCTTCGCGGCCGGCGCGCGCGCGATGGTGGTGGCGCACTCGATTGCCGAAATCGAAGCGCTGCGAGGTCGCCATGTCCCCAACATCACCGTTGGCGCCCAGGTGGGCGGCCGGCCGATCGTCGGACTCGATCTCGGCAACTCGCCGGCCGATGTCGCGCCGTTGAATCTTTCAGGCACGACCGTCATCGAGTACACCGCGGGCGGAGTCCGCGGACTGATCGATTGCGATCACGCTTCGGCGGTTCTCGCGGGCAGCCTCGTCTGCGCCCGAGCGACCGCAGACTACATTCGGCAACTGCGCCCCGAGCGCGTGACCTTCGTGATCACGGGCCTCTGGACCGATCGCGACGGCGACGAGGATCATGCGTGCGCCGACCTGATCGAAGCCTACCTCTGCGGGGAGTGGCCCTGGCTGGAGGACTTCGAACTGCGCGTGCGCCGATCGGATTTCGGCAGGCGTTTCGGTGATCCGGCCTATCCGCACCTGTCGCGGGCCGATCTCGACCTGTGCGCGGCCGCGGACCGGTTCAGCTTCGCGATGCCGATGCGGCGTAGCGGCGGCGACCTGCTGATCGAACCCGTGGCGCTAGCGCCGGACGGAGCGCGGATCAACGATGGGCGGGGCGCTGAGGAGTCGAGCCCTTTGATACGGTAGCAAGTCCAGGTCGGGACGCGATCGATGCGCGGGTCTGGGCCAGAAGCGCTTGTCCCGCACTTGCGAACCGATCGGGTACCCGCCCGGCCAATACCCGTCGCCCCAGACTACCGATTGCGCCGGCTCGACGTAAGCCAGGTCGCGCTGGGCCTGCGCCAGGGCCTGCTCCCGCAGCCGGAGTTCCTCGACCTCGAGTTCAAGACGCCGTACGCGAAGCTCGCGCTCCCGCTCGCGCAGGCGCTCCATCTGTTCCGGAGGGATCCCCGGCACGACGGACAGGCTGCCTGCATCCTTGCCGAGCACCCGAAGCGACTTCGCGCGCGGCGGCGGCGTATCCCCGTAGGTGACGGCCCCCGTTTCGTCGATCCACTTGTAGAGTTCGGCCGAGGCGACTGCCGGCAAGCCCAAGGCGAGCGCACAGATCAGCTGGCAAGCAGACCGTCGGTTCATCAAAACACGATGCTCCGCGGACAACCCCGTGTCAACCTGGTGGATCAGCGCGAGCGCGCAACCGCACGCCGCCGGTCGGAAAGCGTGCAAAGGCCTGTCAGCACCCGCTGGCGCCGGCAACCGAAGGCGCCCTTCTTCGAACGTTGTCATGATTTGACAGCGGCACGACCCCGGTGCATCGTGCCACCACCATGCGCGTCCCGGCCGTTAGCACCCTCGCACTCGTTCTTTCCTGCGCGGCGCCTCCCGCGGCAGCGCAGCTCTTCAAGTGGGTCGACGAAGGCGGCGTGGTCAACTACGGCGACTGGCCGCCGTCTGGCGTCAAGGTTCTGCCCGTTACCCATGGGACGGTCACCGTCATCGCTGGCGTGCCGAGGCAGCAGATGGAGGAGATGCGCGGGCGCGATCAGCAACGCAAGGCGCAACGCGTCCGGCGGGACGCCGACGAGGCGGCGACTGCGCCGGCGGTCCTGGCGACCGCGCCGACGGACGACATACCGTACGGCGATGCCTACGCGGCCGACTATGGCTACCCTCCGCGCCGCGTCCGTCCTTTGGAGCCGAACGATCGCCCGCGGCCCGAGCAGCCGATCGCCAAGCCCATGGTGCCGATCGATCTGCCGGCAATCCCTGACGCGCCGCTGCGGCCGCGGCGCTAGGAAGTAGACCGGCCACAGCAAAACGGCGCCCGAAGGCGCCGTTTTCGTTGCCGCGTGGAGTCCTAGCGCTTTGCGAGCGGAATGACGTCGCGGCGAGGCGAACCGACGTAGAGTTGCCGCGGGCGGCCGATCTTGTACTCGGGATCGGCAATCATCTCGTTCAGCTGCGCAATCCAGCCCACGGTGCGCGCCGCCGCGAAGATGGCGGTAAAAAGCGGCACCGGAATTCCGATCGCCTTCTGCACGATGCCCGAGTAGTAGTCGACGTTCGGATAAAGCTTGCGGCCGACGAAATATTCGTCTTCCAGCGCGATCTTCTCGAGCGCCATGGCGAGCTTGAACAACGGATCGTCGTGCAGCCCGAGCGACTCCAGCACCTCGTGGCAGGTCTCGCGCATGAGCTTCGCGCGGGGATCGTAGTTCTTGTAGACGCGGTGCCCGAAACCCATCAGCTTGACGGTGCTGTTCTTGTCCTTCACACGGGTGATGAACTCGCCGATCTTGGCCACCCCGCCATTTCTCTGGATGTCGTACAGCATGTTGAGGCAGGCCTCGTTGGCGCCGCCGTGCGCCGGCCCCCACAGGCAGGCCACGCCGGCCGCGATCGCGGCGAATGGGTTGGTTCCGCTCGACGCGCACAGGCGCACGGTCGAGGTCGAGGCGTTCTGCTCATGATCGGCATGCAGGATGAAGATGCGGTCCATCGCCCGCACCAGCACGTCGTTCGACTTGTACTCCTCGCACGGCGTCGCGAACATCATGCGCATGAAGTTGGCGGCGTACGAGAGATTGTTCTGCGGGTACATGTACGGCTGCCCGAGGGTGTACTTGTAGGCCATTGCGACCAGCGTAGGCATCTTCGCGATCAGCCGGATCGCCGACACCTCGCGCTGCCACGGATCGTTCAGGTTCATCGAGTCGGGGTAGAACGCCGAGAGCGCGCCCACCAGGCCGGTCATCACGGCCATCGGGTGCGCATCGCGACGGAAACCCCGCAGGAAGAACTGCATTTGCTCGTTGACCATCGTGTGATTGGTCACGCGCTTGACGAAGTCGGCCTTCTGCTTGGGATTCGGCAGCTCGCCGAACAGCAGGAGGTGGCATGTCTCCATGAAGTCGCACTGGGTCGCGAGCTGCTCGATCGGGTAGCCGCGGTACAGCAGCTCGCCCTTGTCACCGTCGATATAGGTGATCGTCGAGTTGCACGACGCCGTCGAGAGAAACCCCGGGTCGTAGGTGAACTTGCCGGACTTGCCGTACAGCACGCGGATGTCGATGACATCCGGCCCGACCGACCCTTTGTAGATCGGCAGCTCCATCGTCGGCGTGCCGTCGGAAAAGGTCAGTGTGGCTTTTTCATTCGAAGGGGTCAGTGCCATGGTCTCTTCCCGGTACGAGTTGGTTGAACCGTTTCAGACGGAACGCAGTCCGTCCAGGACGCTGCGTACGGCATTGTTATCGAGCCCGCCGGCCGGATCTTTGCGCGCCAGCAAAAGGTCGAGCAGTTCGTTGTCCGGCAGGTCAAGCAGGGCCTCCAGCGCCACGACCTCGTCGACCGTCAGGTCCCGCTCGTACCGGTCCAGGTACCGGGAAACCAGGATGTCATTTTCGAGCAGGCCGCGCCGGGCGCGCCAGCGCAGCCGCCGGAGCTCAGTTTCCCCAAGGGTGGGGTGTGGCCCGCCATCCTCAGACATCGCGGCGGACGAGCATGTCGCGGATCTTGCCGATCGCCCGGGTGGGATTGAGCTCCTTCGGGCACACATCGACGCAGTTCATGATCGTATGGCAGCGGAACAGCCGGTACGGGTCGTTCAGGTTGTCAAGCCGCTCGTTGGTCGCCTGGTCGCGGCTGTCGGCGATGAAGCGGTAGGCCTGCAGCAGGCCGGCCGGGCCGACGAACTTGTCCGGGTTCCACCAGAAGCTCGGGCAGCTCGTGGAGCAGCAGGCGCACAGGATGCATTCGTACAGGCCGTTCAGCTCCTCGCGCTCCTCGGGCGACTGCAGGCGCTCCTTTTCAGGCGGAGGCGTGTCGTTGATCAGATACGGCTTGATCGAGTGGTACTGCTTGAAGAACTGCGACATGTCGACGATGAGGTCGCGGATCACCGGCAGGCCGGGCAGCGGTCGCAGGACGATCGGCTCCTTCAGGTCGCGCAGGTTGGTGATGCAGGCCAGCCCGTTCTTGCCGTTGATGTTCATCGCATCCGAACCGCAGACGCCCTCCCGGCAGCTGCGCCGGAAAGAGACCGTGTCGTCGAAGTCTGCCTTGATGCGCATCAGCGCGTCGAGCAGCATCTTGTCGTGCGGCTGCAGTTTGACCTCGAGCTTCTGCATGTAGGGCTTCGCGTCCTTGTCCGGGTCATAGCGGTAGATCTCGAACCGCAGCGTACGGACGCCCGCGGCCGTTCCCGCGACCGCGGTGCTTTCGGCATTGCTGTTGGCCGTCATGCTGTGCCCTCGGGTTGTGCGTCTAGAACGTGCGCCGCTTCGGCTCGAAGCTTTTCACCGTCAGCGGTTTCAGATTGACCGGTTTGTAGTCGAGGCGGTCGCCCTGCAGGTAATAGAGCGAGTGCTTGAGCCACTGGACGTCGTCGCGCTCCGGGAAGTCGCTGCGGGCGTGCGCCCCGCGGCTCTCGCTCCGTGCGGCGGCGGAGACGATCGTCGCGCGGGCTGTCGCGACCAGGTTTTCGAGCTCCATCGCTTCGACCCGCGCCGTGTTGAAGACCTTCGACTTGTCGGCAATCGACACATGCCGCGCCCTTTCGGCCAGCGCCCGGATCTTCGCCACGCCCTCGTCGAGCAGCTGCGCATTTCGAAAGACGCCGCAATGCGCCTGCATCGTGCGCCGGATGTCATTGGCGACGTCCTGCACGCGCTCGCCACCGGACCGCGCATCCAGCTCGGCGAGGCGCGCCAGCGTCTGCTCGCCGCCGTCGGCCGGAAAGGCGCGATGTCCTTCGTCGCGAACCTTCTGCTCGACGATGTGATTGCCGGCCGCGCGGCCGAAGACGATCAGGTCGAGCAGCGAATTCGTGCCGAGCCGGTTCGCTCCGTGGACCGATACGCAGGAGCACTCGCCGATCGCATACAGCCCGTGGACCACCGCATTCGGGTTACCGCCGCGCGGCTCGACCACCTGCCCGTGATAGTTGGTCGGAACCCCTCCCATCTGGTAGTGCAGCGTCGGCACGACCGGGATCGGCTCCTTGATCGGGTCGACATTGGCGAACTTGATCGCAATCTCTCGTATCCCGGGCAGCCGCTTCATGATGGTTTCGGCGCCTAGATGATCAAGCTTGAGTAGCACATAGTCCTTGTGGGGACCACAGCCGCGCCCTTCCTTGATTTCCTGATCCATCGACCGCGAAACGAAGTCGCGTGGCGCCAGGTCCTTCAAGGTCGGCGCGTAACGCTCCATGAAGCGTTCGCCCTGGCTGTTCAGCAGGATGCCGCCCTCGCCACGCACGCCTTCGGTGATCAGGATGCCGGCGCCGGCCACGCCGGTCGGGTGGAACTGCCAGAACTCCAGGTCTTCGAGCGGAACGCCGGCGCGCGCGGCCAGCCCGAGCCCGTCGCCGGTGTTGATGTACGCGTTGGTCGACTCTGCAAAAATGCGCCCCGCTCCGCCGGTCGCGAGCACAGTGACCTTGGATTCGAAGATCATCGGCTCGCCGGTTTCCATCTCGAGGCCGACGACTCCAACCACTTCGCCCTCGGAATTGCGGACCAGGTCGAGTGCCATCCACTCGACGAAAAACTGCGTGCGCGACGCGACATTGCGCTGGTAAAGCGTGTGCAGGAGCGCGTGACCGGTACGGTCGGCTGCCGCGCACGCGCGTGGCACCGGCTTCTCGCCGTAGTTCGCCGAGTGACCGCCGAACGGCCGCTGATAGATGGTGCCGTCGGCGTTGCGGTCAAACGGCATGCCGAAGTGCTCGAGCTCGTAGACGACCTTGGGCGCCTCGCGGCACATGAATTCGATCGCATCCTGGTCGCCGAGGTAGTCCGATCCCTTGACGGTGTCGAACATGTGCCAGAGCCAGTTGTCCTCGGTCATGTTGCCGAGCGATGCGCCGATTCCGCCCTGGGCGGCGACCGTGTGCGAGCGGGTCGGGAACACCTTCGACAGCACCGCGACATTCAGCCCTGCCTGCGCCAGCTGAAGCGAGCAGCGCATGCCTGCGCCGCCGGCACCGACGATCACCGCATCAAACCGACGGCGAGCCATCCTGGACGCATCGGGCATGGTTCAGACTCTCCACAGGATCTGCACGGACCACACCGCGCAGCACGCCAGCCACAGCACGGTCAGCGTCTGCAGCGACACACGGATCCACGTCGGCTTGACGTAGTCCATCCAGATATCGCGTACTCCGATCCACGCGTGGTAGAGCAGCGCCAGCAGCGCCACCAGCGTCACGACCTTCATCCACAGCGGGACGAACAGCGCGGCCCAGCTGTCGTAGTCGAGATCGCCGGCCGCCAGTATCCGGATGACAAGCAGCACGACGTATGCAGTCAGCACCACCGCGGTCAGCCGCTGCATCAGATAACCACCGACGCCGTAATGCGCGCCGACCACCAGGCGCTTGGAGCCGATGCCGGCTGGGACAGGAGTGTCGGCCATCAGAAGACTCCGAACAGTTTGAGCGCCGCCAGCGCGGTCAGTGGCAGGCTGATCCAGTAAACCGCCAGCGCGCTCCTGCGCGCCGTGGGCCGGTCCAGCCCGACGTGCAGATCGAGCATCAGGTAGCGTATTCCGGCAACCAGGTGATGCAGGATCGCCCACGCGAGCACCAGAAGCAGCAACTTCATCGCCCAGTGCGAAGCCACGTCGCGCAGGCGCGCGTAGCTCAGCTCGGACATCAGGCTGAGTTCGAACAGCCAGAGCACCAGCGGCAAGGCGAGGAACAAGGCGGCGCCGCTGATCCGATGCATGATCGAGACAAGTCCAGGCGCCGGCAGCCGGTAGTTCAGCAGCTGAAGAACGTGGATGTTGCGGAATTCAGGGCGGTGTCTGCCTGCGGTGAATGGCGTGCTCATGGACGATGGAACTTTCTGCTTGCCCTGGACAGGCTATTTTGAACGAATTGGTGTGGTGAACCAAATCAGGACAGCGTATTGCGGTAGGTGTAGTGCGTGGTGACGTACTGGCCGCGCCGGACTTCCACCGGCCGCTCACCATAGGAATACGACACCCGTTCGACGAGCAACAGCGGAAACCGCTCGGCCACGCCCAGCCACTGGGCTGCGGCGCGATCGGCACCGACCGCCCGCAGCCTTTCCTCGGCACGGATCATGCGGATGCCGAACTCGGTCTCGAACAGGCCATAAAGTGGCCCCTTGTACTCGGCCAGTCGCTCGGCGCTCAGGCCCCGGAACTGCGCCCCCGGCAGCCAGATTTCATCGAGCACGATCGGCTCGCCGCCGAAGGTCAGCAGCCGCCGCAGGTAGACCACCGCGTCGCCGGTGCGCAGATCGAGCAGCCGCGCGATATCGGCCGGCGCCCGCACGCGGCGGCAGTCGAGGAACTTGCTCTGTGGCGGCGCGGGCTCGCCGGCATCTGGAGCGATGCGCAGAAAGCGGAACTGGGCACGCGGCTCATGGTGGGTCGCGACGAAAGTGCCCTTGCCCTGCCGACGCACCAGCAGGTTCTCAGCCGCCAGTTCATCGACAGCCTTGCGCACGGTGCCCTGGCTGACCTGGAACCGTCCGGCCAGTTCGATCTCGCTCGGGATCATCTCGCCCGGCTTCCACTCGCCCTGGTCGAGGCTGCGCAGCAGCAACTCCTTGATCTGACGGTAGAGCGGAGAGAAGACCGCCGAGCCGCCGGCGCGGTCGGGGGCAGTGGCGGGAACGTCCGGACTTCCCATCGGGGAATTTGAGCACAGTTGCCAAAGGACTGACTTGCATTAAATCATATGTCTTATATAAGAGTATACAATCCGGCTTCATGTCGCTGAGCCGCACGACCCCGCTCTCCACCCGGAATTCAGTGCTCGCTGCAGGGGCCCGGCTGTGCGCGGCCGCATCGGGAACGCGGCTGCTAGATGGTCGCCCGCACCCGGGGCTTCGCCAGGCTGCCCGGCAACGCGTCGCTTCGGAGGGCGCGGTCACTGCGCGCGGACTTGCCCGGCAGTACACTCTTCCGTCCTGCCAACGGCAGAGCGCGCTTCAGACCGCACCGCCTGTTGAACGGTTGCCATGCCGCCGTCGACTTCGTTCCGATTCCTTATTGCCACCCGCAATCCCTGGAGATCACGACCATGAGCAAAGCTCCCGTTCGCGTCGCCGTCACCGGCGCCGCCGGCCAGATTGGCTATTCGCTGCTGTTCCGCATCGCGTCGGGCGAAATGCTCGGCAAGGATCAGCCGGTGCTGCTGCAACTGCTCGAGATTCCGGACGAGAAGGCACAGAAGGCTCTGAAGGGCGTGATGATGGAACTCGACGACTGCGCCTTCCCGCTGCTGGCCGGAATGGAAGCGCACAGCGACCCGAACGCCGCGTTCAAGGACACCGACATCGCGCTGCTGGTCGGTGCGCGGCCGCGCGGCCCGGGCATGGAACGCAAGGACCTGCTCGCCGCGAACGCGCAGATCTTCACCGCGCAAGGCAAGGCGCTCGACAAGGCGGCCAGCCGTAACGTGAAGGTGCTGGTGGTGGGCAATCCAGCGAACACCAACTCCTATATCGCGATGAAGTCGGCGCCGTCGCTGCCGGCCCGCAACTTCACCGCAATGATGCGGCTCGACCACAACCGCGCGCTGTCGCAACTCGCGGCGAAGACTGGCAAGCCGGTCGCCTCGATCGAGAAGATGATCGTGTGGGGCAACCACTCGCCGACCATGTATCCCGATATCCGCTTCGCGACGATCGGTGGACAGCCGGCCAAACCGATGGTCGACGAAACCTGGTATCGCGATACCTACATGCCGACCGTCGGCAAACGCGGGGCCGCGATCATCGAGGCGCGCGGACTCTCGTCGGCGGCGTCGGCGGCCAATGCAGCGATCGATCACATGCGCGACTGGGTGCTCGGCACAAACGGCCGCTGGGTGACGATGGGCGTTCCGTCCGACGGCAGTTATGGAGTGCCTGCGGAGGTCATTTACGGCGTCCCGTGTATCTGCGCCGGCGGAAAGTACGAGGTCGTCAAGAACCTCGCGATCGACGACTTCTCGCGCGGCAAGATGGACAACACGTTGAAGGAACTGCTCGAGGAACGGGACGGGGTCAAGCACCTGCTCGGCTGATCCGGCTGATCGATGACGCGACCACAGGAGCCCTGTCGATGATCCCCTCTGCGGGGGCCCGCTTCCGCCAGGCGTTGAAGGACGAACGGCCACTGCAGGTCGTCGGTACCATCATCGCCAACCACGCGCTGATGGCCCGACACACCGGGTACCGAGCGATCTACCTGTCCGGCGGCGGAGTGGCGGCGGGATCGCTGGGAATGCCGGACCTCGGCATCAACACGCTCGACGACGTGCTGACCGACACGCGACGCATCACCGACGTCTGCGACCTGCCGCTGCTGGTCGACATCGACACCGGCTTCGGCCCGAGCGCCTTCAACATCGCGCGCACGATCAAGTCGCTGATCAAGGCTGGCGCCGCGGCGTGCCACATCGAGGACCAGGTCGGAGCCAAGCGCTGCGGTCACCGGCCGGGCAAGGAAATCGTCACGACCGACGAGATGGCGGACCGGGTGAAAGCCGCGGCCGACGCAAAGACCGATGGCGACTTCTTCGTCATCGCGCGCACCGACGCGATCGCGGTCGAAGGCGTGGACCGGGCGATCGAGCGAGCGATCGCGTGCGTCGAGGCGGGAGCCGACGGCATCTTCGCGGAGGCGGCGAAGGACCTGGCGACCTATCGACGCTTCGTCGACGCGGTGAAGGTGCCGGTACTGGCCAATATCACCGAGTTCGGCTCGACACCGCTCTTCACTGTCGAGGAGCTGAAGAGCGCCGGCGCGGCAATGGTGCTGTACCCGCTCTCGGCCTTCCGCGCGATGAACAAGGCTGCGCTAAACGTCTACACGACGCTACGCCGAGATGGCACGCAGAAAGCCGTTGTCGAGACCATGCAGACGCGGATGGAACTGTATGACGTGATCGGATATCACCAGTACGAACAAGACCTTGATGCATTGTTCGCCAAGAAGAAATAGCGGAACAAGCCAGAAGAAGATGAGCGAAGTGCTAGACCCGCCAACTGCGGCGCCCAAGGTTAAGAAGTCCGTCGCACTGTCTGGCGTAGTTGCCGGTAACACCGCGCTGTGCACCGTCGGCCGCACCGGCAACGACCTGCACTATCGCGGCTACGACATCCTCGACATTGCCGACACCTGCGAGTTCGAGGAGATCGCGCATCTACTGGTGCACGGCACGCTGCCGACAAGGAGCGAGCTCACGGCCTACAAGGCGAAGCTCAGGTCTTTGCGCGGGCTGCCGGCCAACGTCAAGGCCGCGCTCGAATGGCTGCCGGCGTCAAGCCAGCCGATGGATGTGATGCGCACTGGCGTCTCGGCACTCGGCTGCGTGCTGCCGGAGAAGGACGACCACAACGCCCCGGGCGCGAAGGACATCGCCGACCGACTGATGGCCTCGCTCGGGTCCCTGCTGCTCTACTGGTACCACTACAGCGCCAACGGCCGACGCATCGAGGTCGAGACCGAGGACGAAACGATTGGCGGCCACTTCCTGCACCTGCTGCACGGCAAACCGCCGAGCGAGCTATGGGTCAAGGCGATGCACACCTCGCTGATCCTGTACGCGGAGCATGAGTTCAACGCTTCCACCTTTGCCGCGCGCGTGATCGCCAGCACCGGATCGGATTTCTATTCGGCGATCGCCGGCGCGATTGGCGCCCTGCGCGGCCCCAAGCATGGTGGCGCCAACGAAGTAGCTTTCGAGATCCAGAAGCGCTACGAAACGCCGGACGAAGCCGAAGCCGACATTCGCCGCCGCATCGAAGCCAAGGAAGTCGTCATGGGCTTCGGGCACCCCGTCTACACCGTCTCCGATCCGCGCAACAAGGTGATCAAGGAAGTCGCCCGGACGCTGTCGAAGGATGCCGGCGGCATGAAGATGTTCGCGATCGCGGAGCGGCTCGAGAGAGTGATGTGGGACATCAAGAAGATGTTTCCGAACCTCGACTGGTTCAGCGCGATCAGCTACCACATGATGGGTGTGCCGACGTCGATGTTCACGCCGCTTTTCGCGATCTCGCGCACCAGCGGCTGGAGCGCGCACATCATCGAGCAGCGCCTCGACAACAAAATCATCCGGCCAAGCGCCAACTACATCGGCCCGGATGACCTTAAATTCGTGCCGCTGGCAAAACGGGGCTGATGGCCGAGGTGACGCTCAACAGCCTGACGGCGCGAGGCCGCCGAGTAAAGCATAGCGATCGTCGTGATACCTGTAACCCTCACCTGAAACCGGAACACAAAGGAATTTTCGCCTCATGGGCAGCCACATCAGCACCGTCCGACGGAAGCCCGACAAAGTGCTGGTCGATATTGCCGACTACGTCATCAAGTACAAGATCAAGAGCAAGGAAACGATCGACACCGCGCGTTACTGCCTGATGGACACACTGGGCTGCGGCTTCGAGGCGCTCGAATACCCGGCGTGCACCAAGCTGCTAGGCCCGGTCGTGCAGGGCACCGTGGTGCCGAACGGGGCCAAGGTGCCCGGAACGCAGTTCCAGATGGACCCCGTCAAGGCGGCGTTCGACATCGGCGCCATGATCCGGTGGCTCGACTTCAACGACACCTGGCTCGCGGCCGAGTGGGGCCATCCGTCGGACAATCTCGGCGGCATCCTGGCTACCGCCGACTGGCTGAGCCGCAGCGCCGTCGCGGCCGGGAAGAAACCGCTCACCGTGGCTGACGTGCTGGTCGCGATAGTCAAGGCGCACGAAATTCAGGGTTGCATCGCGCTTGAGAACTCGTTCAACAAGGTGGGCCTCGATCACGTGGTGCTGGTCAAAGTGGCGTCCACCGCCGTCGTCGCAGAAATGATGGGTCTGTCGCGCGACGAGATCATCAACGCCGTGTCGCTCGCCTGGGTCGACGGCCAGTCACTGCGCACCTACCGCCATGCGCCCAACACCGGCTCGCGCAAGAGCTGGGCCGCGGGCGACGCGACCAGCCGTGCAGTGCGGCTGGCGCTGATCGCCAAGACCGGCGAAATGGGCTACCCCTCGGTGCTGTCTGCCAAGGGTTGGGGTTTCTACGACGTGCTCTTCAAGGGCAATGAGTTCAAATTCCAGCGGCCATACGGCAGCTACGTGATGGAAAACGTGTTGTTCAAGATCTCCTTCCCTGCTGAGTTCCATTCGCAGACCGCGGTCGAGGCCGCGATGTCGATTCACGGCGAGATGAAGAAGCTCGGCAAGAGCGAGAAGGACATCAAGAAGATCACGATCCGCACCCACGAGGCCTGCATCCGCATCATCGACAAGAAGGGGCCACTCAACAATCCGGCGGATCGCGACCACTGCATCCAGTACATGGTGGCGGTACCGATCATCTTCGGTCGCCTCACCGCCGCCGACTACGAGGATTCTGTTGCCGCCGATACGCGCATCGACGTGTTGCGCGATAAGATTGAGTGCGTCGAAGACAAGGCGTTCACCAAGGACTACCACGACCCGAACAAGCGTTCGATCGCCAACGCGCTGACCGTCGAGTTCACCGACGGCAAGAAGCTGAAGGAAGTCGTCGTCGAGTACCCGATCGGCCACAAGCGTCGCCGCAAGGAAGGCATGCCGGTGCTGGTCGAAAAGTTCAGAACCAACCTGGCGCGCGTATTCCCATCCAAGCAGGCGGCCGAGATCCTCGATCTGTGCCTCGACGCCAAGCGGCTCGATGCCACGCCTGTCAACGAGTTCGTCGACCTGATGGTCATCTAGCAGCAACCACCATCGCGAGGCATCCCATGGCTCATAACCTGTTCAACTCACTGCAAGACTTCACAATCGGCGCCAAAAAGGCCAAGTACTACAGCCTTGCGGCGCTGGAGAAGGCGGGCGTCGGCAAGGTGTCCCGGCTGCCGGTGTCGATCCGCATCGTGCTCGAGTCCGTGCTGCGCAACTGCGATGGCGTGAAGGTCACCGAGGAACACGTGCGGCAGCTCGCCAACTGGAAGGCGAACGCAGACCGGATCGACGAGATCCCGTTCATCGTCGCGCGCGTCGTGCTGCAGGACTTCACCGGCGTTCCCCTGCTGGCTGACCTCGCAGCGATGCGCAACGTGGCCGACGCGATGGGCAAGAACCCCAAGACGATCGAGCCGCTGGTGCCGGTGGATCTGGTGGTCGACCACTCGGTGATGGTCGATCACTACGGTGGCAAGGATTCGCTCGATCTGAACATGAAGCTCGAGTTCCAGCGCAACCGCGAGCGCTACGAGTTCATGAAGTGGGGCATGCAGGCATTCGACACGTTCGGCGTGGTGCCCCCGGGATTCGGGATCGTCCACCAGGTCAACCTCGAATACCTGGCGCGCGGCGTGCACCGGAAAGATGGCGTCGTCTATCCCGACACACTGGTCGGCACCGACAGCCACACGACGATGATCAACGGCATCGGCGTAGTCGGCTGGGGCGTCGGCGGCATCGAGGCCGAAGCGGGCATGCTGGGCCAGCCGGTGTACTTCCTGACGCCGGATGTCGTGGGGGTCGAGCTGACCGGCCGGCTGCGCGAGGGCGTCACTGCCACCGACCTGGTGCTGACCGTCACCGAACTGCTGCGCAAGGCCAAGGTGGTCGGCAAGTTCGTCGAGTTCTTCGGCGAGGGCACCGCATCGCTGGCGGTGCCCGACCGCGCGACCATCGGCAACATGGCGCCCGAGTACGGCGCGACGATGGGATTTTTTCCGGTCGACGAGAAGACGATCGCCTACTTCGAGGGCACAGGACGCACACCCGACGAGATCGCGGCGTTCGAGGCGTATTTCCGCGCGCAGGGCCTGTTCGGCGTGCCCGAAGGTCGGTTCGATCGACTATTCGCAGGTCGTGAAGCTCGATCTCGGCACCGTCGCGCCGTCGCTCGCCGGTCCGAAGCGGCCGCAGGACCGGATCGAGATCGGCAACGTCAAGAAGCAGTTCACCGCGCTGTTTTCCAAGCCCGTCAGCGAGAACGGATTCAACCAGCCGGCGGCGCGGCTGAATCAGCGCTTCGATCTGCCGCCGCGCGATGGCAAAGCGGCAGGCGTTGCACCCGACACGCCGCCCGGAGCACCGCTCGACCTGGCGGAGATGAAGGCCAACCGGCCGCTGACGCCGCCGGTGCGCGGCAAGGATGTGCAGGAAGGCTCGATCGCGGACGGTGACGTACTGATCGCCGCCATTACGTCTTGCACCAACACGTCGAACCCCAGCGTGCTGCTGGCTGCGGGCCTGCTCGCCAAGAAGGCGGTCGAGCGCGGCCTGACGGTGCGCAAGCAAGTCAAGACTTCGCTGGCGCCGGGTTCGCGCATCGTCACCGAATACCTGACGAAGACGGGCCTGCTGCCGTATCTGGAACAGCTGGGCTTCGCGGTGGCGGCGTACGGCTGCACCACCTGTATCGGCAACGCCGGTGACCTTGCACCCGAGATCAACGAGGTGATCATCAAGAACGACCTTGTCTGCGCGGCTGTGCTGTCAGGCAACCGAAACTTCGAGGCGCGCATCCACCCGAACCTGAAGGCCAACTTCCTGGCCTCGCCGCCGCTGGTCGTGGCCTACGCGATCGCGGGCACCATGCTGAAGGACCTGATGACCGAGCCGCTGGGCACCGGCAAGGACGGCAAGAATGTCTGGATCGGCGATATCTGGCCGACCTCCGACGAAGTCCATGCTTTGATGAAGGCCGCCCTCGATCCGCAGGCCTTCGAGGCGAACTACAGCAAGGTCAAGTCCGATCCGGGCGACCTGTGGAAGAAGGTCGGCAGCGTGTCGGGCCAGGTCTACAACTGGCCGACTTCGACCTATATCGCCAAGCCGCCGTTCTTCGACGGCTTCACGATGAAGCCGAAGCACGCGGAAATCGGCGTGGACGGCGCGCGCGCGCTCGGCATCTTCGGGGATTCGATCACCACGGACCACATCTCTCCGGCGGGATCGATCAAGGACACCTCGCCGGCCGGAAAATGGCTGATCGACAAGAAGGTGCTGAAGCCGGACTTCAACTCCTACGGCGCGCGGCGTGGCAACCACGAGGTCATGATGCGCGGCACGTTTGCCAATGTGCGCATCAAGAACCTGATGGTTCCGGCAAAGCCCGACGGCTCGCGCGTCGAAGGCGGTGTCACGCTGCACCAGCCGAGCGGTGAACAGATGTCGATCTACGACGCGGCGATGCGCTATATCAAGGACGGCGTTCCGACGGTGGTGTTCGGTGGTGAGGAATACGGCACCGGGTCGTCGCGCGACTGGGCCGCAAAGGGCACCCAGCTGCTCGGGGTGAAGGCCGTGATCGCCAAGAGCTTCGAGCGGATCCACCGCAGCAACCTGGTCGGCATGGGAGTCCTGCCGCTGCAGTTCATGCCCGGCGAGGGCGCCGACACGCTAGGCATCACCGGCACCGAGATGTACGACATCGAGTTCGATGAGGATCTCCGGCCGCAGATGACCGTGACGCTTCTGGTGTTTGGCAATGACGGCGAGAAGCAGATACCGCTCAAGCTGCGGATCGACACACCGATTGAGGTCGAGTACTACAAGCACGGCGGCATCCTGCCGTACGTGCTCAGGCAGCTGCTGGCTGCGTGAGCAAGGCGGCAGTCACTGCTTCACGGTGCGCCGCGCCTTCGCGCGGCGCATTCGCACCGACGAGAGCGATCGATGGCTGAGCCCGCGGCACCCATGCTCGACGACCCCGAACCGCCGATCGTTCCTCCGATTGAGACCCGCAGCGATTCTGCGCAGCCCTGGTCGAGCGCACTGCCGCTGCTGCTGCTGGCACTGCTCGGCCTGATGCTGCTGCATTCCTGCGCGCCGCGCTGAGCCCAGAAGGCGCCTTTTCGCTGACACGCTGTGCTAGCCTGCCGCGGCACCACCCCGGGCCGAGCATGCCAGTCGACTCTGCGCGCCATTCTTTGCCTCCCGTTGCGACACTTGCCGACGGTGCGGGTGGGGCCGTACTTCATCTGGGCGGAGCCTGGCGACTGGCGGCGCTGCCCGCGATCGACGATGCCCTGACCGGGCTCGCGCTGCCCCCTCAGTTCTCGATCGACGGCAGCGCGCTGACCGAGATCGACACCGCTGGGGCGCTCGCGCTGCTGACCCGCCTGCATACGGCCGGCGTCGATCCGACGCGGGTGCCTCTGACCGGCTTTTCCGACAACGAAGCCCGCATCGTCGAGCAGGTGCGCGGACGCTTCGATGAAGTCAGCGCTCCAGCACGCGTGCGCCGCTCGGGTCTGGTCGCCTACATCGGTCGTCAGACGCTGGAAATCTATGCGCTGATCGTCGGACACATGACCTACTTCGGCATGGTGTTCGTCGGCCTCGGCAACGCAATCCTGTCACCCGCTTCCCTGCGACGTCGTGAGCTGACGGTGCAGTTTGAACAGGTGTGCCTCAATGCGATCCCGGTGGTGGCGCTGGTGACGCTGCTGATCGGCGTCGTGGTCGCTTACCTGCTCGGATTGCAGGCCGAGCAGTACGGTGCGAACATCTTCGTAGTCGACGGTGTCGGCATTGGCGCCACCCGCGAGTTCGCGCCGATCATCGTGGCCGTCATCGTCGCCGGACGCTCCGGAGCGGCGTTTACGGCACAGCTCGGATCGATGCGGTTGAACGAGGAGACCGACGCGATTCGCACGCTCGGGCTGTCGCCGCTCGACGTGCTGGTCCTGCCGCGCGTCATCGCGCTGATGCTTGCACTGCCCTTGCTGGTGTTCGTCGGCGACCTGATGAGCCTGACCGGGGCCATGCTGATCGCCGGTCCGATGCTCGACATCACGCCGACCACCTTTCTGGGCCGCCTGCAGGAGAACCTGGCGATCAAGCATGTGTACGCGGGACTCGCCAAGGCGCCGGTGTTCGCACTGGTGATCGCGGTGATCGGCTGCAGGATGGGGATGACGGTGGCACGCGATACGCGAGCGCTCGGCACGGCGACGACGTCGACGGTGGTGCAGAGCATCGTTGCGGTCATCCTGCTCGACGCGGCCTTCGCGGTCCTGTTCGAGGAGATCGGGATCTGATGGGGGCGGACTCCGCGGTCATCGAGGTCGAATCGATCGTCACGCGCTTCGGCGAGGAGGTTGTCCACGACGGCGTGTCCTTCGACGTGCATCGCGGCACGCTGGTGGGCCTGATCGGCGGCAGCGGGACCGGAAAATCCGTGCTGCTGCGCGAGATCATCGGATTGCAGCGGCCGACCTCGGGGCAGATCCGGCTCCTCGGCACCGATGTGTGGAGCGCGACGCCCGACGAACTGAACGCCGTGCGGCGCCGTTTCGGAATGATGTTCCAGGACGGTGCGTTGTTCACGTCGCTCACCGTCGCGCAGAACGTAGCCGTCCCGCTGACCGAGCACGCGATTGTGCCGCCTGCCCTGCTCACTCCGCTGGTGCACCTGCGCCTGGCACAGGCCGGTCTCGGATCCGATGCGGCCGACAAGATGCCGAGCGAACTCTCGGGTGGCATGCGCAAGCGAGCCGCCATCGCGCGCGCGCTCGCGCTCGAACCCGAGGTGCTGTTCCTCGACGAACCCACATCTGGACTGGACCCGACGACCGCCCGCGCATTCGATTCGATGGTGCGTAAGCTGGTCGACGACCTCGGCATCACCGTGTTCCTCGTCACTCACGATCTGGATACGCTGCTGACTGTCGTCGACCGCATCGTTGTGCTCGGACGCGGCACCGTGTTGGCCGACGGCGCGCCGCGTGAGGTGATGCAGGTCGACGATCCGTGGATACGGTCCTACTTTTCGGTTCGCACGATGGTGGCCGGCTGAGGCCGGACCCACCGTAAAATGGCCGGGCCATGGAAGCCGACGCCAAGTACACCTATGTGGGCATCGCGGTCCTCGCGCTGGTGTCGTCACTGATCGCCGGCATCATCTGGCTGAAGCACACTGGCGGTCGCAACGACTTCAACTACTACACGATCTACTTCGAGCGGCAGCCGCTCGATGGCTTGCAGATCGGCGCCGACGTATTGATGCGCGGCATCAAGGTCGGCCGGGTCGAGGACTATGCACTGACCGTGCAGAACATCAACCGCGTGCGGGTGCTGATTCGCGTCGACCGCCGCACGCCGGTGCGGACCAACACGGTGGCGGTGGTGACGCGCAACTTCGTCACGAATATCGCGAAAGTCAATCTCGAAACGCCCGATCCCCCCGGACCGCCGCTCGTCGAGATCCTGGCCGAGGAATCCTATCCGGTGATCGCCGAGGGAACTTCGGACCTCGATGCGATCGCCAACCGCCTCAATCGCGTCGGCGAGACCGCCGCGGAGACGCTGGAGCGCCTCAATGATGTGCTCAGGCCCGAGAACCGCGCCGCGATCGACAAGACGCTGGCCAACCTGCGCGACTTCACCGGCGGACTGAACCAGCGGCTGGCCGAGCTCGATCGGACGCTTGCCACGTTCAATGCCGCGGCCTCGGAGTTCAGTCGGGCCGGTACTCGCATCGCCGATGCGGCCGAAGGCGCCGGCCGTGACCTGCGACCGGCCCTGCAGCAGGCCGACAAGACGATGAAGGACATCTCGCAGGTCGCGCTGGCGCTCGAGCGGCAGGTTGGCGAACTGTCACAGGCGCTGAGTTCCGCGGCGCTCAACAGTGGTGACCAGTTCACGGAGGTCGTGACCGAACTGAGGGCGACCAGCGCGGCGCTGAACCGCGTGCTCGATCGGCTGCAGGACCCGCGCGCCGCTCTGCTTGGGGCGAACAAGCAGCAGCGCGGCCCGGGAGAATGAGATGAGGGTACGCACGCCAGTCATTTTGGCGATCCTGGTCGCAGCGTCGTTGCTGACCGCGTGCGTGTCGGTCGAAGTGGGCAATGCCACCGGGCTGCAGTCGCAGTATCAGCTGGTTGACGTCCGGGTGCCTGCGCCAACGCCAGCGCCGGCACAGCCGCGCGCGCCGGGCCGCGAATTGCTGATCTCGCCGCTGCCGGGCAATTCGATCGACGATTCGTTCGCGCTCGCGTATTCGCGCGCGCCGCAGCAGCGCGCCGCGTACCAGTTTGCGGGGTGGAGCGACCGCCCTTCGTCCCGGCTTGCGCAACTGCTGGCTGACCGGCTGACTGCGCGTGGCGGTTTCACCTCGGTCGCGCTAAGCGGACACGGCGTCAGTGGTGACCTTCAATTGAACCTAGCGGTTCAGGACTTCTACCACGACGCATCCGGCAGCCCAGGTACCGCTCGTGTCGAGGTCGCGGTCGAGCTGGTCGACCGCAACGCCCGCAAGCTGATCGCGCGCGGCCGTTTCACAGCGGCTGCGCCGCTCGAGCAAAGCAATGCACCGTCCGCCGCCGAGGCGCTCAGCCGTGCCACCAGCGATGTGCTCGACCAACTCGTGCGCTGGGTCGAGGCTCAGGCGGCGCCGGCCGCCGTGATTCGCTGATAGCAGGAGCGGGCGATGCGCGACGCCGACCGCCCGTCATCTGCCCTCAACGTGCTGGGCGGACCCTTGCAGGCGTGCTGCGAAGACCCAGCGACCGGCTATTTCCGTGACGGCTACTGCCATACAGGTCCAGACGACCTGGGATCGCACACCGTCTGTGCGCGGATGACCGACGACTTCCTGTCGTTCAGCAGTTCGCAGGGCAATGACCTCGTGACGCCGCGCCCCGACCTGCTGTTCCCCGGCCTGCGCCCCGGTGACCGCTGGTGCATGTGCGTTGCGCGCTGGCGCGAGGCGCTCGAGGCTGGTGTGGCTCCCCCGGTCATCCTTGCGTCGACGCACATGAAGGCGCTTGAGGTCGTGACGCTGGCCCAGTTGACTCGTCATGCCTTCGACGCCGGGTGACTCCGGGCCCTGTCCGGGTGCGGCGATCCTCGCAGTGATCGATACCAACGTGTTGCTCGATTTCTGGGTGTTCGGCGACCCGCGCGCGTTGCCGCTGCTCGCCGCGCTGGAACGCGGTGACGTCGGCGCGGTGCGCAGCGCGCCATGCGTCGATGAACTGGCCGACGTGCTGGCACGCGCTGAACTGGGCGTCACTGAAATCCTCCGGCAGGAGATTCTGGCTCGCTGGAATCGGTTGGCCATACCGATGGAAGAGATCGAAGCTGCCCCGCTTGTCTGCAGCGATCCGGACGATCAGAAGTTCATCGATCTGGCGCACTCGTCGCGCGCAGGATGGCTGGTGACACGGGACAACGCCCTGCTGGAACTGGCGCAACGCGCGCGGCCGTCCGGGCTGCGCATCGTGCCGCCCCTGGAGCTGGCGCGCGCGCTCGGTCCCTGACCGACGCGGCCGCAGCTCCGTTTTGAGCGCTGTCTACAATGCGCTTTGACGACAGGACACCCGGTTCATGGCTCTTTCGAGTGCCAATACCGCCAACGTTCGTCCGATCCGGCCGGTGCCGGAGCGACTGTCGCACGTCAATGCAAGTGTGCTCAAAGTCAAACTGGACACCGCCTTTGTCGGGATAAGCTTTCGCTTGGAAAGTTTCATCAACGCGGCCAACTCCTCGGACAAGGGGCTGATCGTGCAGACCGCGATGCACACACGTTCCTGCTGTCGGCAGTAGCGATCGCGTCGACCGACTGCACCATGTTCCGTGCCGAGAAGACACCCAAATCCCGGGAAGGCCGCGTCCAACCGAATAGGCACCCATGACAACCATCCGCCAGGCCGACCTGATCGAAAGCGTTGCGGCCGCGCTGCAATACATCAGCTACTACCACCCCGCCGACTACATACGCAGCCTGGCCCGGGCCTACGAGGCCGAGCAGAGCACGGCGGCCAAGGATGCGATCGCGCAGATCCTGACCAACTCGAAGATGTGCGCCGAGGGCCACCGACCGATCTGCCAGGACACCGGCATCGTCAACGTGTTTCTCAAGGTCGGCATGGACGTGCGCTGGGAAGGCTTCAGCGGCTCGCTCGAGGACGCGATCAACGAGGGCGTGCGCCGCGGCTACCTCAATCCCGATAACAAGCTGAGGGCCTCGGTGGTGGATCCGACCGGAGTTCGGCCGCAAGAACACCAAGGACAACACGCCCGCGGTGGTCAATGTCCAGATCGTGCCGGGCAACACGGTCGAAGTGACGGTGGCGGCCAAGGGCGGCGGCTCGGAGAACAAGAGCAAGTTCGTCATGCTCAACCCGTCGGACTCGATCGTCGACTGGGTGCTGAAGACGGTGCCGACGATGGGCGCCGGCTGGTGCCCGCCGGGCATGCTCGGCATCGGCATCGGCGGCACGGCGGAAAAAGCGATGTCGATGGCCAAGGAAGTCCTGATGGACGACATCGACATGACCGAGCTGATGGCGCGCGGACCCAAGAGCGACGCCGAGAAGCTGCGCGTCGAACTTTATGAGAAGGTCAATGCGCTCGGCATCGGCGCGCAGGGCCTCGGCGGACTGACCACGGTGCTCGACGTCAAGATCAAGATGTACCCGACACACGCCGCCGGCAAACCGGTGGCGATGATCCCCAACTGCGCCGCCACGCGCCATGCGCACTTCGTGCTCGACGGCTCGGGGCCGGTGTACCTCGACCCGCCACCGCTGGACACCTGGCCCAACGTCAACTGGCAGCCAGACGTGAAGAAGAGCCAGCGCGTCAACCTGGACACGCTGACGCAAAGCAGAAGTTGCGTCGTGGAAGCCCGGCCAGACGCTGCTGCTCAACGGCAGGATGCTGACCGGCCGCGATGCGGCGCACAAGCGCATTCAGGACATGCTGGCCAAGGGCGAGAAGCTGCCGGTGGATTTCACCAACCGCGTGATCTACTACGTCGGCCCGGTCGATCCGGTGCGCGGCGAAGTCGTCGGCCCGGCCGGCCCGACCACGGCCACTCGCATGGACAAGTTCACCGAGATGATGCTGGCGCAGACCGGACTGATCGCGATGATCGGCAAGGCCGAGCGCGGACCCGTGGCCATCGAGGCGATCCGCAAGCACAAGAGTGCCTACCTGATGGCGGTCGGCGGTGCGGCCTACCTCGTCGCCAAGGCAATCAAGGCCTCGAAGGTGGTCGGCTTCGGAGACCTCGGCATGGAGGCGATCTACGAATTCGATGTGAAGGACATGCCGGTGACGGTCGCGGTCAGCGCCGACGGCACGTCGGTGCACCAGACCGGCCCCAGGGAGTGGCAGACGAAGATCGGCAAGATTCCGGTGGCTGCTGCTTGAGCGTGCCGCTTCCTCGCACCCTGCACCGCCCGTCGCAGCCGCGCGACTGGTGCGACGAGGCGATCCGGCGCATCGACGCCGACTTCGCGCGCTCGGCTGACACACACCTGCTGCGCGTCGACATTCCCGGCGTGCCCGGCTGTCCGCTCTACTTCAAGGACGAGTCGGTTCATCCCACCGGCAGCCTCAAGCACCGGCTGGCGCGCTCCCTTTTTCTGTACGGCCTGTGCAACGGGTTGATCGGCCCGCGCACCACGGTGGTCGAGGCCTCATCGGGATCGACCGCGGTCTCCGAGGCGTATTTCGCGCGGCTGATCGGTGTGCCGTTTGTTGCAGTGATGCCGCGCACGACCTCGCGCGAAAAGATCGGGCTGATCGAATTCCACGGCGGCGGGTGCCACCTGGTCGATCGTCCATCTGCGGTGTACGCCGAGGCTGCCGCGCTGGCCGCGCGCACCAACGGCCATTACATGGATCAGTTCACCTATGCCGAGCGTGCCACCGACTGGCGAGGCAACAACAATATCGCGGAATCGATCTTCGCCCAGATGAGGGAGGAGCCGTTTCCGGTTCCGCAGTGGATCGTCGTCGGCGCAGGCACCGGCGGAACGAGCGCGACGCTCGGCCGATATGTCCGCTATCGCCGGCATCCGACGCAGATCTGTCTCGCCGATCCGGAGAACTCGGTGTTCCATGAGTACTGGCTCGATGGCGACGCCGCACTGACGCTGGCGACCGCATCGCGCATCGAAGGCATCGGCCGGCCGCGCGTCGAGCCGAGTTTCAACCGGCACGTCATCGATCGTTCGATCCGGGTGGCCGACGCAGCCTCGTTCGCCGCGGCGCGCTTTCTCGAGCAGGTGCTCGGTCGGAAGGTCGGTCCTTCAACCGGCACCGCGTTGATCGCCTGTGCCGAGCTGCTGTCGGAGATGAAGCACGCGCGCGCGAAGGGTGCGGTCGTCACGCTGCTGTGCGATGGCGGTGAGCGTTACCTCGGAACCTGCTACGACGACGCTTGGCTGCGCGACCAGGGGCTCGACGTGACACCTGCCGTGGCGTCGCTGACCCGTTTCTGGAAGTCCGGAACGTGGCCGGTCGGCGGCACGCCTCGCAGGCGCTCTCAGCCGCCGAAAAGTCCCGTGCTCAGATAGCGGTCGCCGCGATCGCAGACGACGAACACGATCGTCGCGCCTTCGACTTCAGCGCTGATGCGCAGCGCGATCAGGCAGGCACCTCCCGCCGATGGACCGCAGCTGATCCCTTCTTCTGCGGCCAGCCGTCGCGCCATCGCTTCAGCGTCCGACTGCGTGACGAGCTCGAGCCGGTCAACCCGGGCAGGATCGTAGATGCGCGGGAGATACGCGTCGGGCCACTTGCGGATGCCAGGAATGTGCGAGCCTTCGGCCGGTTGCGCGCCGATGATCTGGATCGCTGTGTTGCGTTCCTTCAGGAACCGGCCGACTCCCATGATCGTTCCGGTCGTGCCCATCGCGCTGACGAAGTGCGTGATGCGGCCCTCGGTGTCACGCCATATCTCAGGCCCGGTCGTTTCGTAGTGCGCACGCGGATTATCCGGGTTGGCGAACTGATCCAGAACGCGCCCTTGTCCTTCGGACTGCATCTTCATCGCAAGGTCGCGGGCGTATTCCATGCCACCCAGGCTGGCGGGCGTCAGGATCAACTCAGCGCCATAGGCGCCCATGCTGGCGCGCCGCTCACCGCTCAGGTTGTCCGGCATGATCAGGGTCATCCGGTAACCCTTCATCGCCGCAATCATCGCCAGCGCGATCCCAGTGTTGCCGCTGGTCGCTTCGATCAGGCGGTCTCCCGGCCGGATTTCGCCACGCTCCTCGGCGCGCGTGATCATCGAATAGGCGGGTCGGTCCTTTACCGATCCACCCGGATTGTTCCCCTCGAGCTTTCCCAGGATCAGGTTGCCGCGCCGCGTGTTGTCGTCGCCGGGGAGCCTCTGGAGGCGGACCAGCGCGGTATTGCCGATGGTCTGGTCGATTGTCGTGGACTGCATGAAGGCGGTCGCGCTAGGCAAAAGCGCCATGGGATGGATCAAGGTCGAAGCGGGAAATCTAGCCTAGACGCCGTCCACCTCCTCGCCCCGACGCGGCGGGTAGCTGTCCCAGTTGGTGCACCCTGGACAGTTCCAGTGAAACTCGCGCGCGCGAAAGCCGCACTTGCTGCAACGGTAGCGCGCCAGTTTGCGCGCATGCCCCTTGAGCAGCGTACTCAACAGGGTCAGTTCCTCGTCACCCGGTGCGATGGCGAGGCGCGCCTCGGCCAGCCGCTCGAACCCGAGCAGCGAAGGATGTCGCCTCAGCTCGTCGGCGACCAGCGCCTCGGCCGCCGCAGGACCGCCCCATTCGAGTGTGCGCTGGTAGGCCATGTCCAGCAGGTCGATCGACGGGGCATCGAGCAGCGCCCGTTGCAGCCAGTTCAGGGCATCGCTGCGGCGATTCAGCTCGCCGAGGGTCGCCGTGACGCGGTCGGCGATCAGCGACACGTGTTCGCGCGAAACCGACTCGACGCGCTGCCAGTGGCGCAGGGCTCCTTCGCGGTCGCCACGACGCGCGCACACATCACCGGCGAGGATCAGCGCGCGCACCGACTTGCGATCGGCGGTCAGGGCGTCATCGATCGCGCGTTGGGCTTCATCCAGGCGACCAGCATCGAGCGCAAGGTCCGCAAGCTCGCAGTGGTAGTGCGCGATGGCCACCTGATGGCTTTCGCCAGCCTCGCGTTCGAGACGCAATGCGCAATCGATCGCCTTGCTCCACTCGCGCTCCATCTGGTAGATGCGCAGCAGCGAGCGCAGCGCGTCGAAGCGGTGACCCGTGTCCTCCAGCAGCCGTGTGAACGCGTCTTCAGCGCGGTCGAGCAGACCACCTTTCAGATAGTCCTGTCCGAGTTCCGCCAGCGCCTGCGATCGCTCGCGGGCCGGCAGGTCTGAGCGGTTCAACAGATGTGTATGGATGCGCACCGCGCGGTCGAACTCGCCACGCCGGCGGAACAGGTTTCCGAGCGCGTGGTGCAGTTCGATCGTCTCGGGGTCGAGCTTGACGACTTCGATGAAGGCGTCGATCGCCTTGTCGTGCTGGTCGTTGAGCAGCAGATTGAGCCCGCGGAAGTACGAACGCGGCAGCGCTGCATGGTCGGTCGCGCGCGTGCGCGATTCGAACCCGCGGCCGAACCAGCCTGCGACAAACACCAGCGGCAGCGCCACCAGGTACCAGAGTTCGAACTCCATTAGCGACGCTCCGGGCTTCCCGGCACCTCGACCACCGCACCCGATTGCCGCGCAGCCGTCGCCATGCGATCGGCCTCTGTCTCCGCGCCTGCGTCCTTCGGGGACGAGCCCCGCAGGTGCATCACCTCCCGTCTCATCCGGTAAATGGGCAGCGCGAGCGCGAGCGCGCCAAGCAGCGCTCCGAGAGCAATACAGGCCAGCATGACGAGTATCAGCGGAACATGGTCCCACGCGATGTCCGCCGTCAGCCGGACGGGTACCGGCGTCGTGTTCTTCAGGGCGAACCACAGCACGAGCAGAAAGAAGCCCAGCTTGACGATCCACGACAGCAAGGTCATTCGCGCCTCCGGGGGCGGTCGCCGCAATCAGCCGGTCATTGTAGGCAAGGGCCCCGCGACCGTCGTTGCGTGCAAAAAAAGACCGCGCCGGGCGCGGTCAACAGTTGTGGCGCATCGCGCCTCAGCGTCCGTCGTCTCCGTCGGCCACAGAGTCTTCCTCGCCGTCGACCCGCTCGCGCAATTCCTTGCCGGCCTTGAAGTGAGGCACATATTTGGCCGGCACCTGGACGCGATCCCCCGACTTGGGGTTGCGCCCCACGCGCGGCGGCCGGTAGTTGAGCGCGAAACTGCCGAAGCCGCGAATCTCGATGCGTTGGCCTCCGGCGAGCGCTTCGGTCATCGCCTCCAGCATCGCATTGACGGCTTCATCGGCGTCGCGCGCAACCAGGCGGGGGTTGCGCTCCGCCAGGCGCGCGATCAACTCCGATTTGGTCATCGTCTTCAACGCACGACTCCGCAGCTCTTCTGCCCGATTACTTGGTCTGGGTATCCAGCTTCGCCTTCAGCAGCGCGCCAAGGTTGGTCGTCCCGGTCTGCGCCTCGGCCTGCATGCGCTCGATCGTGGCCGAGGTCTCGGCGGAATCCATCGCCTTGATCGACAGGTTGATGTTGCGGTTCTTGCGATCGATGTTGATGATCATGCCGCTGACGTTATCACCTTCCTTCAGGTGGTTGCGGGCATCCTCGACGCGGTCGGCCGCAATTTCCGAAGCGCGGAGATAGCCCTCGATGTCGCCACCGAGGTCGATCACTGCCCCCTTCGCATCCACGCTCTTGACCTTGCCCGTGACGAGCGAGCCCTTCTCGTGGCCGGCCGCGAAGTTGGTGAACGGATCGCCCGACAGCTGCTTGACGCCCAGCGAAATGCGCTCGCGCTCGGTGTCGATCGCCAGCACCATCGCCTCGATCTCGTCGCCCTTTTTGTACTTGCGGACCGCGTCTTCTCCGGTCTCGCTCCACGAGAGATCCGACAGGTGCACCAGACCGTCGATGCCGCCATTCAAGCCGATGAACACGCCGAAGTCAGTGATCGACTTGATCTGGCCCTTGACTTTGTCGCCCTTCTTGTGCGAGTGGGCGAAGTCGTCCCAGGGATTGGGCTTGCACTGCTTCATGCCGAGGCTGATGCGACGGCGCTCCTCGTCGATCTCGAGCACCATGACTTCGACCTCGTCGCCCAGCTGGACGACTTTCTTCGGGTCGACGTTCTTGTTGGTCCAGTCCATTTCTGACACGTGCACCAGGCCCTCGATGCCTGCCTCGATCTCGACGAACGCGCCGTAGTCGGTGATGTTGGTGACCTTGCCGAACAGCCGTGTGCCCTGCGGATAGCGGCGCGCGAGACCCACCCACGGATCCTCACCGAGCTGCTTGACGCCCAGCGAAACGCGGTTCTTCTCCTGATCGAACTTGAGAACCTTGGCGGTGATCTCCTGGCCGACCTGCACGACTTCGCTCGGGTGACGCACGCGGCGCCATGCCAGGTCGGTGATATGAAGCAGGCCATCGATGCCGCCCAGGTCGACGAACGCGCCATAGTCGGTGATGTTCTTGACGGTACCCTTGACAATCGCGCCTTCCTTCAGATTCTCGAGCAACTTCGCGCGCTCTTCGCCCATGCTGGCCTCGACCACCGCACGGCGGGAGACCACGACGTTGTTGCGCTTGCGGTCGAGCTTGATGACCTTGAACTCGAGTGTCTTGCCCTCGTACGGCGTCGTGTCCTTGACCGGACGCGTATCGACCAGCGAACCCGGCAAGAAGGCACGAATGCCATTGGTCATGACGGTGAGGCCGCCCTTGACCTTGCCGGTGATCGTGCCGGCGACGAGTTCGCCGCTGTCGAGCGCCTTTTCGAGGTTCATCCAGGCAGCAAGGCGCTTGGCCTTGTCGCGCGAGAGGATGGTGTCGCCATAGCCGTTTTCCAGCGACTCGATGGCGACCGAGACGAAGTCACCGGGCTTGACGTCGAGTTCGCCGGTGTCGCTCTTGAACTCCTCGAGCGGGATGTACGCCTCGGACTTGAGGCCGGCGTTGACGACGACGAAGTTGTAGTCGACGCGGATCACCTCGGCAGTGATCACCTCGCCCTGCTTCATTTCCTGACGATTCAGGCTCTCTTCGAAGAGGGCGGCAAAACTTTCGGGCTTGTTGCTGCTGTGAGTTGCGACAGATGACATGTGTGGACCTGATGGATACCAATGTTTAGCAATCACGCTTCGGCATTGCGCCTCGGCGGAGTTGACGACACGCAGCGGGAAAACCTGAACGGGGCTGGCGCCCGCAAACAAAGACGTCCCGCTGCACCCTTTACTGCTGTGAAATGACTGCTCTCCGCTACTCCCTGCTCCGACTACCGCCGGCCTCCCTGCTCCGGGCCGCCAGCGCGCGCTGCAGCGAACCAGCTCAAGACCTGCGCGACGACCTCGTCGATCGTGAGCGCTGAAGAATCGAGCTGGTAGGCATCCTCCGCCGGCCTGAGCGGCGCGGCCGGCCGCTCGACATCCCGGCGGTCGCGTGCCTCGAGGTCGCGCGAAAGATCGGAAATGTTAGACGAAAAACCTTTTTCGATCAACTGCTTATGTCGACGGTCCGCTCGGGCGGCAACACTGGCCGTCAGGAAAACCTTCAGCGCGGCGTCGGGGAAAACCACAGTCCCCATGTCACGCCCGTCGGCAACCAGTCCGGGAAGTTTCCGGCAACGCCGCTGCAGGTCGAGCAGCGCCTGTCGCACCGGCGGGTGCACGGCTACCTGCGATGCGACACGGCTCACTTCCTCGCTGCGGATCAACTCCGAGACGTCGAGCCCCTCCAGGACAATTCGACCGTCCGCGAACTCGGGCGACATCGTTGCAGCGAGCTGCGCCAGTGCAGGGACTTCGTCCGGGTCGACTTTTCCCTGCAGCGATCGCAACGCAACCAGCCGATACAGTGCGCCGCTGTCGAGGTAGCGAAATCCGAGCTGCTTTGCCACGGCCTGGGCGATCGTTCCCTTGCCCGATGCAGTCGGGCCATCGATCGCAATAACGGGCGGAAGTGAACGCGTCGGTGTCATCACGGCACGACCAGGCCACCCAGCGCAGTGAAGAAATCCGGGAAGGTTTTCGCCACACAGCCGGGGTTGCGGATATGAACCGGCACCCCGCCCGCTGCTGCCAGCGCGAAGCACATCGCGATACGGTGATCGTCGTAGGTGTCAATCGTGGCCTCGCGCAGGCGTTCAGGCGGACTCACGCGCAACCAGTCCTGGCCTTCCTCGACACTCGCTCCGAGCTTGCGCAGTTCGGTTGCCATCGCTGCGATGCGGTCGGTCTCTTTCACACGCCAGGAGCCGATGTTGCGCAAGACGCTCGGACCGTCAGCGAACAGCGCGACGACGGCGAGTGTCATTGCAGCATCGGGGATATGGTTTAGATCCATGTCGATGCCGCGCAGCCGCCCGTCAGCAGGCGCGGCGGCACCGACATGGTCCTCGCCGCGTTCGATCCGCGCGCCCATTTGCTCGAGCGCATCGACGAAGTGGAGATCACCCTGGATGCTCGCGCGGCCGACTCCCTGCACACGCACGGGTCCGCCGGCAATGGCACCAAGGGCAAGAAAGTACGAGGCCCCGGAAGCGTCTCCTTCTACCCTGATCCGCCCCGGCGCGCGATAGATCGCGCGCGGAACGACGAATTCATCGCCGCTGCGTACGACATCGACGCCGAAGCGTGCCATCAGCGCGATCGTCATGTCGACGTACGGACGCGAAATCAATGGTCCGTCGACGCTGATACGCAGGCCTTGCGCAGGCGCGACCAGCGGGGCCGCCATCAGCAGTCCGGTGAGGAACTGGCTCGACACCTCGCCCCGCACCGACGCGTTTTCCACCTCCAGTTGCGTGGCCGGTTCAATCCGCAAAGGTGGATAGCCGCGTTCACCGACGTAGACAATCTGCGCACCCAGTGCATTGAGGGCATCGACCAGATCGCCGATCGGGCGCTCGCGCATGCGTGCCACACCGTCGAGGATGTATTGCCCACCTGAAAATGCCAGCGCGGCTGTCAGTGAACGAAAGGCGGTGCCGGCGTTGCCGAGGAAGAGGTCTGCTTTCTTCACCGGAAGCGAGCCACCGCAGCCCGACAGGCGCAATGTGTCCGGTCCGAGTTGCTCGACCGCGATCCCGAGCTGCGCGAGCGCTGCACGCATCACCCGCGTGTCATCGGCATCGAGCAGGCCCTCGATCAGCGTCTCACCGTCAGCGAGCGCAGGCGAGCAGCAGGACCCGGTTGGAGATGCTCTTGGAACCCGGCAGCTTCACCGAGCCCGCGGCTCGGTGGATCGGATCAACGGTGAGGACGGCCGGCCAGGAAGTCACGTGGCGATGATGCCACGCGGCGCCCGCGAGCTTTCAGCGGCCCCAGCAGAGGTTGATGTCGGCTGCGGTCGAGATAGTGCGCAGGCCCGTATTGTCCAACATGAGGTTGCCACAGATGTCGTTGATCATCGGGCCGGGATTGGCAGGAGTTGCTGTCAATGTGTAGGTCGCGGCGGTCGGCGTCGCCACCGTGATGTTGTAGATCGGCGTTCCGGAGGCCGGCGAGTTCAGCAAGGCCGCCGGCAACGCCGGCGGGTTCGGCAGATTGAGCGGGTCTCGATAGGTCCCGCGCTCGGTACGCCAGCGCTCCATCCACTGCGCCGCGTGTGTCAGGGTGGCGCGAGCTTCGCTGCGATGGCCGCGGGCGATGGACTGGAAGTACGACGGAACGGCGATCGCCGTCAGGATCGCGATGATCGCCATCACCGTCACGAGTTCGATCAGCGTGAAGCCTCCCGCCAGACGATTGACGGGAGGCAATTGGGTCGAATCTGGTCGATGCAGTCACATCGCTCACCTGATCGGCCGCCAGGTCCGGATCGGATAGGTTCCAGCGCAATCCTTGGGAACGAATCCGGTCTGCACGTTGACCTGGTTGTACAGCTTCACGCATTCCAGCACCCGGTTTGCGGTCGAGAAGGTGCCGTCATCCTTGCGCAGCAGGTTAGGAGTCTGCAGCGCCGCCTCGGCCTCGTTCTTCGAGAGCGTCGTCGAACGCTGGCCCAAGATCGGCGCTTCGTCGATCAGCGGCAGGATACTGCTGACCACGCCCTTGATCTGCGTTCCGTCGATGCCCGTAAGTGACGCATCCATCGGGATCGCGTAGAAGTACGACGTACCGCCGCCTGCACATGGATCGCCCGTCGAGGTCGGCTGGAACGAAGTCATCGTCAGCAGACCGCGCTCGACCACCGGGTCGGCGATCACGCGTTCCCCCGCGAACACGTTGTTCGCTGCCAGATCGACATACCATCCCCGCTTGGTCCGCCACGAGAATCCTGCGGTACCGGTGAGCGTGCGCGTCGTCACGTTGTTCTGCGTGGTCTCCGAGAATCCCAAGCCCGGCAATTGCGCCTTGGTGATCGGCGCCTTGTCGCCGGGCTTGACCCACAGCCCGTAGATCGACTGCACCTCGGTGCTGGTCTGGTCCGGGTACTCGAAGAACTTGCCCGTGCCGAACACCACGTACGAACCGCCGAACGGGTGGGTGGCGGCGCGCGGCGCGGCGAGTGATCGGCTGCCGCTGATTTGCGCCGTTGACGGCCGAGAACAGTGGTATCGGCGTATTGCCCGACGCGTCGTTCGGATCCTCGGTCTCGATGCGCCATTGGAGTCGGATCCGCGTTGCTCAGGTCGAACTTCCACAGGTTGCCCTGGTAGTCGCCCGAATAGGCGCCGACCACGTTGCGATTGGCGTCGAAGATCACGCTGACATTGGCCAGCCCGTTGATCTCGTTCGCCGGATCGCAACGGCCGCCCTGCTCGTTGGCGGCAAACGGCACCCCGTTGTTCTTCTTGCAGGTATCGATCTTCCTGAGGGTCTGTCCGGTCTGCATGTCGATCACCAGCAGCACGGCGTGGTTGTTGGTGCTCTGGTAGCCGTTCGGAACGATCGCCACGTACTTGCCGGCGTTCTGGCCGTCCTTGACGCTGCCGATGTAGCCGTAGCCCATCACCCTGCCTAGATCGGGCTCTTCGGCCGGCGTGATGTCCCACAGGACCTTGGTCGCATCGAACTGGTCGGGTGTCGTGACATCGAGGGCAAACAGCCCCGCCGGTCCCGCTCCTGTCGAACCCATGACCACGGTCTTCCACGTGCCGTTGAGATAGACGTCACCTTCCACGACCGGCCCGTCGACGAAGTAGCGGTGCGTGTAGTTGACGTCGGTCAGCTCGCTCAGGTACGGATACACGCTGCGCGGCACATAGGCGAACAGTTCCGCTCCGCCGCCCTGGTTCGCGTTCGGATTGGCATCGAAAGCGTGGAACATGCCCGCATTGGCACCGACGTACACCGCAGCTCGGCGATTGTTCTGGTTGTTCGCCACGAACTGGGCATAGGTCGAACCACCGCCCGCCGCCGGATTGAGCTGGTAGCCGAAGTTCGGCGCCTTTGAGTACCGTGGGCTCGACGAGACGATCGATCCGAGCAGCGTCGTGCGATCGCGGAAGCCCAGGGTCTGGCCAAGCAGCGGCTGGCTGACTTCCAGGCCCAGCTGCTTGCCGCGGATGTAGTCCATCACGTCGACGGAGCCGAGGTCGGTCTGCTGCTGCGCGGTCAGGTTGTTGAACGATGTGAACGGAGTCGCCGAGTTCGCGTCCGGTCGATGTGACGATGTTGCGCGCATTCCACGCCGGGAAACTGGCGTTCCACAGCGGCGCGGGCTCGGGAGTCTGGTTCTTGGCGGCGGAGGCCATCGCCATCGCGTCGTAGGCCGCTCAGGCTTCCGGTCCATATCTGCGTGGTGAACGACGCGCGGTACAGGATCGAGCCGACGGTCAGTTGGGCACTCGTCGATCCCAAACCCGTTCCCGAGAACGCCTGCTGCGCAATCGCGCGGAACACGCCGCGCACCCGACCACGCATCTGATCAGGGTCGTTCGCCGAGTAGAAGTCACCGCGCGTCGCCAATGCGGCGCGCATGGTGTCGTTCACCCGCTCGCCGCCCGTGATCAGCGCCGGCGAGATGTCGACGATCGGCCAGTTGACCGCCTGTCCCGCCGCAATTTGCGCACGTACCGCAGGCGTGTCCATCGATGCATTCAGGCCATAACCGACGACGAAGGTCGTCATGCTCTGCCAGAACGAGTCGTCGTTCCGGTTGGGCCGCTTCTGAACAGCGTTTGGCACTGTGGGCCGCAGGTCGCGGTTCCACCAGTACAGGGCAACATCCGTCAACGTCTGCGTGACGCCGCCGTTGTTGGTCGAGTACTGCACCTCGACCCCCGGGTCGTAGGTGTAGCTGGTGTTCTGGTACAGCCCTGCGCCCTGGATCATGCGGACCGGTGGTCGCCAGCGACGCCGTCACCGTGCCGCCGCCCGCGCCGACCGGATCGGCCGCGCGCGTGGTGATTAGCGGCTGTGCCGGCGGATTGGGCGGGTTGTCCGGAATGGCCGTCCACTCGCCGTCGGTCGCGAGGATCGCGAAACTGCGACGACACGCCGCATGCTGGTCGCCGCTGCGGCCACCGCCGTGGCCCGGGTTGTCCGACCACGGGCCGAAGTCGCCGCTGCCCAGGTAGTAGTTGCCCATCGAATCGATCGCCTCCCGGTTCGGCGTCGAACCGACCCAGTTGAGCGAGAAGATCCAGTCGAAGAACTCCTGGCGCTCCTGGTTACCCGCCGTGTCGGTGAAATCGCGCACGCCGCGAACCACGGCACCCGGATGCGGAGGTGGCTGCGGATCATTGTCGAGGCTCGGGAAGGTCGCACCGTTCAGCCGCGCTCCGTACGGATTCCACGGATCCGGACCGTTGTCGAAGTAATTGATGCGTCCGTAGCCCAGCCGGATGGCCGACAGGTCGCCCTTGAGGTCGGACGCCGCCTGCGACGTGACCGCCATCGCCGCGAACAGACGGTGCCGGTAATAGGTGAACCAGTTCGCGTAGTTCTGCATCTCTTCCGCGAGCGTGCAGGTCGTGGACGCCGCGCAGTCGCTGCGTTTTCGCACCGCTCCCGTGCGCGGATCGACCGGCACCGGGAAGTTGTTGCCGCCGGCGCGGTCGACTTCGACCAGCCGGTAGTTTCCGATGACCGCCAGATCATCGTCGGTTGCCGGGACCGAGCCTTCGTACCGGTAGTAGCGCGCCGGAGTCAGGTTGTCGCTGGTGATGTTGGCCTGCGGGCACACCCAGTTCGGATCGAACACAGCGCAGGTCGTCGGGGTCTGCACCTGCTGCCACTGCACGCACTGGTCCTGGAAGACGGGGACAGTGCTCCATGAATCGCACACTTGTGTCGTCCCCGTCTGCTGGTTCTGCCACTGCACGCACTGCTGTCCGAACACCGGCACCTGGTCATACGCGGTGCAGACCTGCGCGAAGACAGGGATCTGGTCATACGCTGTGCATTGCTGGATGTCGCCGATGTACACCTGCTGGCACTGCTGGACCTGGCGGTAGCCGGTTTCGGAGGTCGCGTCGACCACCGTGACCTGCTGGCACTGCTGCTGGTACTGCGGGATCGTCGCCCAGGTGTTACACGCACCGTTCATCCAGCCGGTTTGCTGCTGCTGCCAGGTGTTACACGCACCGTTAGTCCAGCCGGTCTGCACCTGCTGATACTGCGTGCAGACATTGCCGAACACCGGGACGGTGGAGTACGAATCGCACTGCTGCGTCGTGCCTGTCTGAACCTGCTGGGTCTGCACGCACTGGTTCGTGGTCGTGTAGTTCCACTGGATGCACGGCGGTTGCGAGGTGCAGACCACCGGCGGGTTGGTGAAGATATCGGCTGCCTGCGGGCCATCGCCGGCCAGCGGGTTGTAGATGGCCGTTCCGGCCGGGTTCGCGATCGGCTGCTCCCAACGCACATTGGTGGCGTTCCATGCCCACTGGTCGTTGGCGACTGACCCGGTTGCGTAGGTGCCGTTGCCGCCAACGCTGCCGCGCGAGGTCGTGATCCACCTGCGGGGGGCATTCGGGCCGCCGTTAGTGAAGCCGCGGAAGCGCATGTCGCGCTCGGTAAAGCGGCCGACCGTTGCTACCGCGCCGGTTCCGGCGATGTCGGCATCCGGGAAGTTTTGGGCGCGGGTCGGACGCGTGCCCTGGGCCGCCTTCGGCTTGTCGTTGTCGTTCCACGGCGTATAGGTGATCGCCGGATCGTAAGCGAGCGGATTGTGGACGCTGGACCGCAGCGTGAATTCGTTGTGCGCCGCGACCACGCGTGTGCCAGCACCGTACTTGACGGTCACGTTGCCCGGCGACCGGCCAGCGGTTGTTGAACGAGAAGAAGGTCGGCGGCGGCAATCGGTAGTCGTTCATCGACCAGGAGTCGTCGAGCATGAACACCACGTTGGGGAACACCGGATTGATCGTGAACAGCGGCTGCTGGGCTACTGCCCAGGTGGCCGCGAACGCGGCGGGCTGCAGCACCAGGGCCTGGATCAGCAGGAAGACCACCGCCCGCGCCAGTGGTCCTGTACGGACGCCGCGTGCGTTGGATCCAGCCGTGTCTTCACGTTTCGTCTTCATTGTCGAGCTCCGATACGCAGTCCGCCAGGCCCCCCAGGGCGGAACGCGCTCACTCACTGAATCAGATTGCGTACTTCACTTTGTGAACGGTAGGTCACGTTTCCGAATGCGGTTGCTTCTGCAAATGTCACCGCAGTCGTGAAGCGGAATTTCCTCAAATAGCGGTCCCTAATGCCGGCAGTTCCGAGGTCATTGCTGCCCTGAAACTGGTCTCCGCCCAGTTCGGTGGTCGCATCCTCGATGATGCACACCGCGCCGGTCGCTCCCGCCGGCAGGTCATTGGCCGGCACGGTCTTGATCAGGTTCGCGGCGATGTTGGTTCGCCAGGCCGGAGTGGCGACGAATTGCGTCGACGGCAGGACGTTGTCCCACAGCCGCGATTCCTGGTTGAGCACGATTGCCTCGCACCAGCGCAGCACGGATTCCGCCGCCGTCTGGCCGGAAATGACCCGGCCCCAGTTGCCGGCGAGGCGTTCGTCGACCGTGCCGCGCCGCACCTGGGTGATCACCAGCGTCGTGACGACCATCATCACCACCAGGACGATCGGCAGGATCACGCCGCGCTCCGCACTTGCCCGTTTGCACGTTGCCATGGTCGTCGGACCCTATTGGAGCAGGGAGCCGGCGCCCGCCTGGGCGCGCGATCTCACCGTGAAGACCTGCGTGTAGCTGCGCCGGGCGACGCCGTCGGCGATGGCGACCTCGGCCGTACCGGTGCCGGCCTCGACTTCATTTTGCGGGCACGGGTGGTAGTAGGACACGCCATCCGGCGTCACGCCGGCATCGGTGGTCCGCAACTGAACGCAGACATAGACGGCGATCACGTGGTTCCACGGATTGCCCTCCGACGCGGCGTCGTCGGTCGCGCCGGGCAGCGCCTCGATCTGCGTCGCCGTCAGCAGTTGCGACGGCCGGATCGTCGGGTTGTAGCCACCGCCGATGCTCAACGCATGGCTGCGGCTGTCGAATGCGAAGTAGACCTTGAAATCCTCGACATCGCGAACCAAACCCCCTGGAGCGAGAGGAGCGCCGTTGCCCGTACAGCCGAACTCCAGCGCGCCGCCTGCGGTCTGCTCGATCGAGTAGACGTTCTGGACGATCGGCACCGGGACGACCGGCACAATCTGGCCGAGGCAATCGTTCATCCCGCCTTGCGGAACGAGGCCGGCGACTGATTCCGACTGGTAGCTGATGAAGAGGTTGTCACCCGGGGCCGCCGTCGCCAGGCAGGTGAAGTTTCCGGCCATCGGATTCTGGAAACGACCGTTGGTGCAGGCCCGCAGATGAGGGCCCTGTGTGGCGATATTGGCCAGGCGCGGCCCGATGTTCGACGAGTTGATGTTGCCGAATCCGGCGAGCGCGATCGGCTCGCTGAGGAAGAACATCGCCAGACGCCCCCTCTCCTCGGCGCTGCCCAGCTGCTGCGAAGTCTGGGACGACCGGCTGGTGAAGTAGTAGAGCGATCCCACCGCCGCCACGATCATCAGGCTCAAGAGGATCGCGATCAGCAGTTCGACCAGTGTCCGTCCGCGCTGCGAGCCTGCGGCCGGCGGACGCCGAACGATTGAGGAGGTACGCGTACTCATGGATGCAGGATCCAGGTGAAGCAGCGGTATTGGTTGTCGATGATGTTCAGCACGTTCGCGCAGATCTGGTCGACGGCGCCATCGGTCATCTGGCCTTCCTGCCAGGCCAGCGTGATCGTCATCTGGTGCGCGTTCGCCGGTGCGACCAGATAGGCGCCGGAGGTCGGCAGCCGGCGGCGGAGGTCGATCCGCCACATCGCCCAGTCGCGGGCCGCGACTTCAGCGGTCGTGCAGTTCAGCGGATCGAAGCACGCCGGAATGGCTCCCGGCGTCGGATCTCCCGGCAGCATGGCAAGGTTGTAGTTGCCCGCCCTGAAACCGTCGTAATTGGCCCGGACCCGCTCGGCGATCTGTGCGGCCGTCTCGGCGGCGGCCTTGCGGTCGAACGAATCCTTCTGAAACGACATCGACCGTGCCTGCAGTCCGGCGAGTCCGAGCAGCCCGAACGCGACAATGATCAGCGACACCAGCACCTCGATCATCGAGGCACCGCTCTGACGAGTGAGACTGCAGGATTCTCATGCGATCGGACAGGCGTCGTTAACGACTCGCGCGACCCGCGAGCGACCGGAGATGGTCAGCTCCACGCAGCGCGCCTTATCAGAGCGAACGGCAACCTGCGTATCGCGGTGGTCGAAGAAAAGAATCACGGCGGCTCCGCCACCGAGGGTGAGGCCGCGCGGGTCGTACGAGCGGCTCTGCGGATTGGGTGCGGTCGATTCGATGATCAGCCGCTCCGGCGACATCGGTTGGAACCGTTGCTGCCGGACGATGATCTCGTCGTTCGCCTCGACGGTTGCGTTGACGAGGTTGCCCGGGGCCTTGGCGAAAGCGATCCAGCCGGCGGCCCAGTCGGTGCCGGCATAGCCGTTGGCAGCGCCGCTGCTGCAGTTGGCGTTCGGCTGATCTGCGTTGGTGCTGCGACAGACCGTCACCACTGTGCTGCGACGGATGGCTTCCGAGCGGGCGATATCGAGCGCTGCGATCAGCGAGTTGGTGCCGCCTGAAACCCGGCTCGAGCGGATGATCGACTGGAAGGACGGCACGGCGAGCGCGACCAGGATCGTCGAGATCGTGATCACGGTCAGCATTTCGATCAAGGTGAAGCCGCGCTGTGCCATTACTGGATTCCACTCCCTGAACGAAGCTTATCCACAGCCGCAAGACAAATCGCGCAGGTACCGCTCAATGGAACCGAACCCGCGACGAGCGGAGGGACTGCGAGCGAGGACGCGCTCTCCGGTGAGAGCCGGCGGGAATTGGCTACGCCGAGTGGTGGAATTCGACGGATCGAAGGCGCTTGCGACCCGGCACGCGCTAATCCGGCCGGACGAGGTCGTCGAGTATCAACCGTCCGTGTTGCCCACAGCGATCGCGCGTCGCGTGCTGGCGGCCGTTCCAAAAACCTCGTCCAGTGCCTCGGCATTGCCGGACTCGATCATCGTCAGCAGGTCGTCAAGCGCTGCACGGTAGGCATGCAACTCGCTGGCCAGGCGCTCTCGGTTGGCCATACAGATATCGCGCCACATCCGGGGGCTGGACGCCGCGATGCGTGTGAAATCACGAAAACCCGCACCTGAATGCGCAAACTTGGCATCGGCGTCGGGCGCCCGAGCGATCATCGCGACCAGCGCAGACGCCAGCAAGTGCGGCAGGTGACTGACCGCGGCGAAGATGCGGTCGTGTTCCTCCGGGGTCATCCGCTCCAACCGCGCGCCGACGCGAGCCCACAACCGCTCGACGCGGGCGAGCGCCGCCGGATCGGTCGTCGCAACGGGCGTCGTGATCGCCAGCCGCCCGCGAAAGAGGTCCGGGTCGGCATGCTCGACGCCCGGTCGTTCTCCGCCCGCGATCGGGTGGGCGGGGACGAAGCGTGCCGCGGCCGCGCCGAGCGTCGCGCGCGCGTCCTCGATCACGCTGCACTTGGTGCTGCCGACGTCGGTCACGATCGTTTCCGCCTGTAGTACCGGCGCAATCCCGGCGAGCGTGGTCCGCACTGCGCCGACCGGCGTGCAGATCACCACCAGGTCAGCCCCAGCCGCCGCTGCGGCGGCACTGGCCGCGCGCCGTGTCAGGATGCCGCGCTCGATCGCAGTGTCCAGGGCACGCGGATCGGTATCGAAGCCGATCACCTCGTCGGCTTCGCCCGCGCTTCTCAATGCGGACGCAAAGGAACCACCAATCAGGCCGACCCCGATCAGAGCCAGTTTCATGCGGCGGCAGCCAGGGCGTCGGGCAAGGCGCGCAGGAAAGCCGCGTTCTCCTCGGGCAGCCCGACCGTGATTCGCAGCCATTCGGGCAGGCCGTAATTGGCCACCGGCCGAACGATGACGCCGCGCTTGAGCAGTTCCTGGTACACGCGCGCCGCCCGCCCGACCTTGACCAGAACAAAGTTGCCGACGCTCGGAACGTACTCAAGACCGAGGGAGCGAAACGCCTCGGTCAGCTGCTGCATGCCCCGCAGGTTGAGTTCATAGCTGCGGGCGACGAAGCTTGTGTCGGCCAGCGCCGCGACGGCGGCGGCCTGGGCGACGCTGTTTACGTTGAACGGCTGGCGCACGCGGTTCAGCAGATCGGTCAACTCGCGCTGGGCGAGCCCGTAGCCGACCCGTAGCCCGGCCAGGCCGAAGGCCTTCGAGAAGGTACGCGACACGATCACATTCGGATTCCGGCGCACCCATTGCGTGCTGTCGACCCGCAGGTCGGGCGGCAAATACTCGTTGTAGGCCTCGTCCAGCACGACGACCACTCGCGCCGGCGTGCGTGCCAGAAAATCCTCGATCGCCCCGGCCGCAAGGTGTGTACCCGTCGGGTTGTTCGGATTGGCGATGTAGACCAGAGCGGTGTCGGCTTCGACGGCGGCCAGCATCGCGTCGAGGTCGTGGCCGAGTTTCCTTGCCGGCACCACGATCGCCCGGGCACCGCGGGCCTGCGTGGCGAGCGCATAGACGGCGAACGAATGCTGCGCGTATATGCAGCTGCGACCCTGCGCAAGCGTTGCAGCGGCGGCGAGTTCGAGTATGTCGTTGCTGCCGTTGCCCAGCGTGATCCAGTCCATCGGCACGTCATAGCGGGCTGCCAGCGCCGACTTCAGTTCGAAACCGTTCGAATCCGGATAGCGTCCGAGATCGGCGACCGCGGCTGCCATCGCCTTGCGGGCGGACTCCGGCACGCCCAACGGGTTCTCGTTGGACGCCAGCTTGACGATCTTTGCGGGGTCGAGCCCGAACTCACGCGCCAGTTCCTCGATCGGCTTGCCCGCCTGGTAGGGCGCGATAGCGCGCACGTGCGCGAGGGTGGACAGTGCCTGCGCAGCGGGGTCCGGCATCGGAGATACGTCGGTCACTGGCGCTCGGCCGGGTAGGAGCCGAGGCACTTATAGAACGCGCAGGCCCGCTGCAGTTCGGCGAGTGCTGTGGCCACGCGGGCCTCTGCCTGATGTCCTTCGATGTCGACGTAGAAGTAGTACTCCCACGTTCCGACCCTGGCCGGCCGCGACTCGAACCGGGTCATCGAGACGCCATGACGCGCCAGCGGCTCCAGCATCTGGAACACCGCTCCCGCCTTGTTGGGTACCGAGAGGATCAGCGAGGTCTTGTCTCGCCCGGGCGGAATCGACGGTTGCGTCGCCTGCCGTCCAAGCACCGCGAACCGCGTGCGGTTACTCGGATCGTCCTGGATGTGCCCGGCGACGGTCACCAGGCCGTAGCGCTGCGCGGTCCGCTCTCCGGCAATGGCGGCGATCGAAGAGTCGGCGGCGGCCAGCCGTGCGCCTTCGGCGTTGCTCGCAACGGCGCGGCGCTCGATCGCCGGATAGTGCTGCGCCAGCCACCCGGCACACTGCGCCAGCGCCTGCGAATGCGCGCAGATAGACTGCACCTCGTCCATCGAACCGCTGCGCGTCAGCAGATTGTGCTCGACCGCGAGCGACATCTCGGCGAGCAGCCGGAGCGGAGTGGCGAGCAGCAGGTCGAGCGTGCGGCTTACCGCGCCTTCCGAGGAATTTTCGAGCGGCACGATCCCCGCATCCGCGCTGCCCGCTTCGGTCGCCCGGAACACTTCGTCAAGCGTCGCGCAGGCGAGCCCGGTCACGCTGGTGCCGAACTGCCGGTGCATCGCAGCCTCGGAAAACGTACCGGCCGGTCCCAGGAACGCGACCGTCAGCGGCCGCTCGAGCGCGCGGCACGCCGACATGATCTCGCGGAACACGTTCGCGAGGGGTTCTGCCAGCAGCGGACCGCGCGACATCGCCGCCACTTTCCGTAGCACCTCGGCCTCGCGTTCGGTCCGCAGTACCGGCGCGTCGACCTCGCCCTTCAACCGTCCAACATCGCTGGCGAGCCGGGCGCGCTCGTTCAGCAGCTGCACCAGTTGCTCGTCGATGCGATCGATTGCATCCCGCAGGGGCTGCAGCCGCTGGTCGAGCGACTCAGCCATGGCGACGCTCAAAGTCACCGCGATAGTTCGGCGGAATCACGAGCAGCGACCGCAGCAGTGCATCGGTCTCCTCGAGGATCGCCACGAACTCCGGGCTGCGATGGCTGGTCTCCTTAATGGAGTAACCACCGCCGTGCCAATCCGACATTTCCCGCTGCGCGGACTGCAGCACCGCTTCCGGCGGCATCGCCGGTCCGGACGAGAAGTTGTGGACGCGCGTCAATGAGGCCCCGTCACTCGCCTTCGTGGGGAGCGTCGTCCGGGGCCGGACCGGTGGAGCCAGGGTCGGCGGCAGCAACGTCATGGCCGTTGCCCGCCTCGCTGTCACGCTCCACCACACGCTGCAGCCCGGACAGCGTGGTCCCATCATCCAGAGCAATCAGTGTGACACCCTGCGTGGCGCGCCCCATTTCGCGGATCTCCGAAACACGCGTGCGGATCAGCACGCCGCCGGTGGTGATCAGCATGACCTCGTCGTCGCCTCGCACCAGCGTGGCTGCAACCACGCGTCCGTTGCGCTCGCTGGTCGCGATGGCGATCATCCCCTTGGTCCCGCGCCCGTGCCGCGTGTACTCCGCGATCGGCGTGCGCTTGCCGAAACCGTTCTCGGTGGCGGTCAGGACACTCTGCTGCTCGTCTTCGGCCACGAGCATTGCGATCACCTGCTGGCGGTCTTCGAGCTGCATGCCCCGCACGCCCCGCGCGGTGCGTCCCATCGGACGGACATCGTTTTCGTCGAAGCGCACGGCCTTGCCCGCGTCGGAGAACAGCATGACATCGTGCTGTCCGTCGGTAATGGCGGCGCCGATCAGATAGTCGCCGGGGTCAAGGTCGACCGCGATGATGCCGGCCTTGCGCGGATTGCTGAACTCGGCGAGCGCCGTCTTCTTGACCGTGCCCATCGAGGTCGCCATGAAGACGAAATGCTCGGTGTCGTACTGCGAGATCGGCAACACCACCGTGATCTTCTCGTCCTCGGCCAGCGGGAACATGTTGACGATCGGCTTGCCGCGCGCGGTGCGCGCGCCCTGCGGCACTTCCCAGACCTTCAGCCAGTAGAGCCGGCCGCGGTTGGAGAAGCACAGGATCGTGTCATGCGTGTTCGCGATGAAGAGCTGGTCGATCCAGTCGTCCTCGCGCATGGTTGCGGCCTGCTTGCCGCGGCCTCCGCGCCGCTGCGCGCGGTAATCTGCCAGCGGCTGGCTTTTGATGTAGCCGGTGTGCGACAGCGTGACGACCATGTCCTCGCGCGCGATCAGGTCCTCGGTCATCAGGTCCTGCGCGCTGCGGACGATCTCCGACCTGCGCGCATCCCCGAACTCGCTCTTCAGGGCCAGCAGCTCGTCCGCGATGATCTGGGTGATGCGTTCCGGCCGGGCGAGGATATCCAGCAGGTCGGTGATGGTCTCCATCACCTCGCGATACTCGTTGACGATCTTGTCCTGCTCGAGCCCGGTCAGGCGCTGCAGCCGCATCTGCAGGATCTGCTCGGCCTGTTCCTCCGACAGCCGGTACAGCCCCGCCTGCTCACCATCGGCCTGCAGGCCGTAGCGGGCTTCGAGTCCGTCCGGCCGATAGGCCGCCATATCGGCGCCCGAGCGGGTCAGCATCTCGCGCACCAGCGCCGAATCCCACGTCCGCTCCATCAGCCCGGTCTTCGCCACCGGCGGGGTCGGTGCCGCCTTGATGATCGCGATGAACTCGTCGATGTTCGCCAGCGCCACGGCCAGGCCTTCGAGCACGTGGCCGCGCCGGCGCGCTTCCTTCAATTCGAAGACCGTCCGGCGCGTCACGACCTCGCGCCGATGCGCGAGAAACGCCTCGAGCATCTGCTTGAGGTTGAGCAGCCTCGGCTGGCCGTCGACCAGCGCCACCATGTTGACGCCGAACGTGTCCTGCAGCTGGGTCTGCTTGTAGAGGTTGTTGAGCACGACCTCCGGGACCTCGTTGCGCTTGAGCTCGAACACGACCCGCATGCCCGACTTGTCGGATTCATCGCGGATGTCCGAGATACCCTCGAGCCGCTTCTCGTTCACCATCTCGGCGATCCGCTCGAGAAGCACGCGCTTGTTCACCTGGTAGGGCAGCTCGTCGACGATGATCGCGCTGCGAGCGCCGGCGTCCCGCGCGTGCGAGATCTCCTCGAAATGGGTCTTGGCGCGCATCACGACGCGTCCGCGGCCCGTGCGGTAGCCCTCGCGCACGCCATCGAGCCCGTAGATGATCCCGGCGGTGGGAAAGTCCGGAGCGGGAATCAGCTCGATCAGGTCATCGACGCCGATGTCCGGATTGCGCAGCAGGGCCAGACAGCCGCCGATAACCTCCGACAGATTGTGGGGCGGAACGTTGGTCGCCATGCCGACAGCGATCCCGGCCGAGCCGTTGATCAGCAAGTTCGGGATCTTCGACGGCAGGACCGACGGCTCACGTTCCTTGCCGTCGTAGTTGGGTACGAAATTGACGGTTTCCTTGTCGATATCGGCCAGCAACTCTGCGGCGATCTTGTCCAGCCGGCATTCGGTGTAACGCATCGCGGCCGCGTTGTCGCCGTCGATCGAGCCAAAATTGCCCTGGCCGTCGATCAGCACATAGCGCAGCGAGAACTCCTGCGCCATTCTCACCAGCGTGTCGTAAATGGCGTTGTCGCCGTGCGGGTGGTACTTCCCCATGACCTCGCCGACCACGCGTGCGCACTTCACGTACGAACGATTCCAGTGATTGTTGGCCTCGTGCATCGCGTACAGGACGCGGCGATGGACGGGCTTGAGTCCGTCGCGCACGTCGGGCAGCGCACGCCCGACGATCACGCTCATCGCATAGTCCAGATACGAGCGCCGCATCTCCTCTTCGAGCGAGACGGGCAGGGTTTCCTTGGCGAATTGATCCATCGAGGCGGGAGGCGGAGAACCGGAGCGACGCGTCGGGTCACTCGGAAAAATTAATCGAAAATTCTACCAGTCCCGGCTCACGTTTCCGATTCAGTCGGCCTCCCCGCCGACCGCCGCGCTCGCCAATCCGCGCCGGTTGTGCTCTGATCCACGGCCGCCAGAAATCCGATTGCGCACATGGAGTCCGTCGAACTCATCATCGAGCCGCGCTGGCTGGTCCCGGTGGTCCCCCGCGCCGTTGTGCTGGAGCACCACGCCGTGGTCGTGAACGGCGGACGTATCGTGTCGGTCCTGCCGGCGCAAGCGGCCAGGGCTCGCTATGCGCCGCGTGAGCGCGTCGAGTTGCCCACGCATGTCCTGACGCCCGGGCTGGTCAACCTGCACACCCACGCGGCGATGGCGTTGTTGCGCGGAATCGGTGACGACCTGCCGCTGATGCAATGGCTGCAGCAGCGCATCTGGCCGCTCGAAAAGGCACTCGTTTCACCCGAATTCGTCCATGACGGCACCCGGCTCGCCGCCGTCGAGATGGTGCGTTCGGGCACGACCTGTTGTTCGGACATGTACTACTACCCGGACGCGGCGCTGCAGGCGCTACGCGAAGTGGGCATGCGTGCCGTCGCGGGAATCATCGCAATCGAATTTCCCACGGCCTATGCGTCCGACGCCGAGGACTATCTTCGCAAGGGCCTGGCTACGCGCGATGCCTGGCGCGACGATCCGCTGGTGACGTTTACGCTCGCGCCCCACGCGCCCTATACGGTCGGCGATTCGACGCTGGCGCGGATCGCGACGCTGGCCGAGGAACTCGATCTGCCGGTGCACCTGCACCTGCACGAGACGCAACACGAAATCGAGGAATCGCAGAGGGCGCACGGGCAACGTCCGCTGGCCCGCCTCGAGCGCCTCGGACTGGTCAGCGAGCGCCTGATCGGCGTGCATGCGGTACATCTGCTGCCGGACGAGATCCGGTTGCTCGCGCGCCGCGGGTCCACGGTGGCGCACTGCCCGGCGTCCAACCTCAAGCTCGGCAGCGGGATCGCGCCGATTGCCGAACTGCTGGCGGCCGGCGTCAACCTCGGTATCGGCACCGACGGTGCAGCCAGCAACAACCGCATGGACATGCTGTCCGAACTGCGACTGGCCGCACTCCTGGCCAAGGGTGCCAGTAGCGATCCGAGCGTGTTGCCGGCCGCCGCTGCGCTGGAGGCCGCGACCCTCGGGGGTGCGCGCGCACTCGGCCTCGAGCGTCGGATCGGCTCGATAGAGGCTGGCAAGGAGGCGGACCTGACAGCCTTCGACCTGGCCAGTGCGGAGACCCAGCCCGTCTTCGATGCGGTATCGCAGATCGCCTACGCCGCCGGACGCGAACAGGTGACCGACGTCTGGGTTGCCGGACAGTCTGTTGTCAGGACGAGACAGGTACTTGTCGAAGCGCAAGGAGGTACACAGGAAGCTGCGGCCGACACCGTGCTCGCGTGGCAGAATCGTTGCCGGCAGGTTTTGCAGACGGCGGGGCTGGTCTGATCCGGGCGCGGTATGCCGGATCACCTTCATCGGCCGATGCGGACATGCCGTCCCGGTCGGATGGGTACCCCGGCCGGTCTCCGTAATCTCGAGTGAGGAGTACGAATGAAGCTATCCATCAAGCTGGGCCTCGTGGCCTCGGCACTGATGGCCATCACTGGGACGGTCTCCGCCCAGATGAAGGACGTCACTGTCGTCGATCCACGCGAAAGCCCATATGTCATCGACCAGCGCGGAGTCATCGTCCGCGATCCGTTCGGCCTGTGCTGGCGTAACGGTTTCTGGAGCGTCGAGCGCGCGGCCAAGACAGCGATCAAGGACGCGCCGTTCCCCAACTGGACTGCCGGCTGCGAGTGCGACAAGGCGCTGATGCCGAAACCGGTCTGCGAACCGCCGCCGCCACCGCCGCCGCCACCCCCACCGCCACCGCCACCGCCGCCACCGCCCGCTCCGACGAGCGAGAAGGTGACGTTCGCGGCTGACGCCCTGTTCGACTTCGACAAGGCGGTGCTGCGTCCGGAGGGCAAGGCCAAGCTAGACGACCTCGTGTCGAAGATGGCTGGCGTGAGCCTGGAGGTGATCATTGCGGTGGGCTACACCGACCGCATTGGTAGCGACAAGTACAACCTGACCCTGTCGCAGAAGCGCGCGCAGGCGGTCAAGGACTACCTGGTGAGCAAGGGCATCGAGCCGAACCGTATCTATACGGAAGGCAAGGGCGAAGCGAACCCGGTCAAGCAGTGTCCGGATCCGTCGGCCAAGGGCGAAGTCAAGAATCAGAAGCAGCTGATCGAGTGCTTGCAGCCCAACCGTCGCGTCGAGGTTGAGGTCGTGGGCACCCGCCCGGTCAAGAAGTAAGCGAGCCTCTCGCTGATCAAAGCCCCGCTTCGGCGGGGCTTTTTTTTGCTTGCGCTCTCGGAGGGGCCGCATCGGCGGCCCAGTAACATCTGCCCGATGGAAGCGAACATCGATCCCGCGGAACTGCGCAAGTTCGGCGACATAGCCGCCCGCTGGTGGGATCCGCACGGACCGATGCGGCCGCTTCACGAGATCAACCCGGTCCGACTCGAGTGGATCGATCGCCTCGCTACCCTGAAGGGCAAGCGCGTGATCGATGTCGGCTGCGGCGCGGGCGTGCTCGCCGAGGCGATGGCCGACTGCGATGCCGAGGTGACCGGCATCGACATGGCCAGCAAGGCGCTGAAGGTGGCCCAGTTGCACGCGCTGGAAAGCGGCGCCAGCGTCGCCTATCACGAAGGCTCGGCGGAAGAATGGGCGCAGCAGCATCCAGCCGCCTTCGATGTCGTGACCTGCATGGAGATGCTGGAGCACGTGCCGGACCCGGCGCAAAGCGTCGCGGCTTGTGCCGTGCTCGCGCGCCCGGGCGGCTGGGTGTTCTTTTCGACGATCAACCGGAATCCGAAGGCCTTCCTGCTGGCGATCGTCGGCGCCGAATACGTTCTAGGCCTTCTGCCGCGCGGCACTCATGAATTCGCAAAGTTCATCCGGCCGAGCGAGCTGTCGGGCTTCGCGCGGAGCGCCGGGCTGCAAGTGCACGAAATCGTCGGCATGACCTACAACCCGTTGACGAAGTCCGCCGCTCTCGGGCGCGACACCGATGTCAACTATCTGATGGCATTCCGCAAGCCGACGCGTTCATGAGCTCGCCCGGCCGCTGCACGCACTGTCACCCTGGGCGGCATTCGTGAGCCCTGTGCGGCTCGTGCTGTTCGATCTCGACGGTACGCTGGCCGATACCGCGCCCGACCTCGCCGGCGCGGTCAACCGGATGCTGGTTGCCCGCGGCCGCGACCCGGTGCCGCTGGAAGCGCTGCGGCCCGTGGCATCGCACGGCGCGCGCGGGCTGATCGGGCGCGCGTTCGGGCTGGTGCCGGCCGATACCGGCTACGAAGCACTGCGCCAGGAATTCTTCCGCGAATACGAGTCCGCACTGTGCGAAGACAGCGCGCTGTTTCCCGCGATGCCCGAAACGCTGGCTGCGCTCGATTCCGGCGGTGTCCTCTGGGGCATTGTCACCAACAAGATTGCGCGCTTCACCGATCCGCTGGTTCGTGCCCTCGGTCTGGCGAACGCGCGCCGCCTGCGTCGTCAGCGGTGACACGACGGCCTATACCAAGCCGCATCCGGCACCGCTGCTGCACGCCTTGCGGCAGGCCGATCGCTCTGCGCGACGAGGCGATCTACGTCGGAGACGATTTGCGCGACGTGCAGGCCGGACAGGCAGCCGGTGTCCGCACCGTCGTCGCGGCTTATGGCTATCTGGGCGACGGAATTCCGATCGAGGACTGGGGCGCGGACGGCGTGATCGCCGACCCCAGCCGAGCTGCTGCGATTTCATCAGATCCTAGTTCCCGACGCGCTATCGTTCGTTGCGTCTGCGGCCTTCGTTACCTCCCATGACCCCGGCGCTTGCGCGATGGATCCCGCTGCTGCGGAAGATCGCCATCGGCATTGCGATCGCGCTGCTGCTGTTCGGCGTGGTCGGCTACTTCGCAATTCCGAAGGCGGTGCGCTGGGGGCTGGAAACGGTTGCCACGCGCGAACTCGGGCGCACTGTTCGCGTCGAGTCCATCGGCGCCAATCCTTTCACTCTGCGCGTCACCCTCCGTGGACTCACGGTCGACGGCGCAGCGGGCGAGAGCGCACCGCTGCTCACGGTGCGCGAACTGACGGCGAACGCGTCGTCGGCGTCACTCTTCTACCGGGCACCCGTGCTGGATGCACTCACTGTCGACGGGCTCACGGCCAATCTGGTGCGGCTCGACGCGCAGCGCTTCAACTTCAGCGACATCATCGAGCGGCTGCAGGCGAAGCCGAAGACCGATGACGCCCCGGCCCGGTTCTCGGTGAACAACATCCGCGTCAGCGACGGCACGATCAACTTCGACGATCGGCCGGTGGGGCGGAAGCATGTCGTCAGCGAACTGGCGCTCGGCATACCGTTCCTGTCGAACCTGTCGACTGATGTCGATATCGACGTGCAGCCGGCGCTCTCGGCACGGGTCAACGGCACGCCACTCGAAGTCAAGGGCGAGACGCGGCCGTTCGCCGAGACGCTCGAATCGTTGGTCGAACTGAGGCTCGATGGCCTCGACCTGCGCGGATACCTGGCCTACTCGCCCGTGCGGCTCAATTTCACGCTGCCGAGCGGAACACTGAGTACCGACCTGAGCATCGTCTTCCGGCGCGCAGCCCCGGCACGAGGCGATCGTCCCGCAACCGACGCGAAGGTGCTCGTCTCGGGTCTGATCGAGGTCACGAACTTCGCGCTCGCTGCGCCCGCCGCCCAACCCAGGCCGCTGATCGGCTGGAAGTCACTCTCGGTCATGCTCGAAGAGGTCGGACTGCTGGCGCGACGCGCCGTAATCGCCGATGTAACCCTCGTCGCACCGACGGTCGAGGCGGCTCGTCGATGCCGCGGGCGCGCTCAACTGGCAGCAATTTCTCCAGCAGCCACTGCTGTCGGCCGCCTCCGAGAGCTCGTCTGCCGAGGCAGCCAAGTCACCCAAGTCATCCGCATCGCCGTCGGCCGTGACGTTGAAGCACGCTTCGGTCCGGGACGGCACCGTCAACATCACCGACGACTCGGCAGGCAGGTTCACGCTGCAACTGGTCAACCTGAGCGCCGAGGCCGGCAACCTGACGACGACATCGTCCGAACACGGCAAGGTCAGCGTGAAGCTCGACGTCGCCGACGGCGGCGGATCGCTGAGCGCTGAAGGAGACGTCGGCCTTGCGCCGGTCGCCGGCCGCCTCTCGGTCAGGATGCAGGAAGCGCGACTGCGCACAGCAGCGCGCTATCTGGCACACATCGTCAACGGCGAGCTGGACGGCAGCAGTGAAGTCAGTGCCGTGCTGGAGTTTGCCGCTGCCGAGCCTGCGATGAAGGTCGTCCTGCGCGACATCGCGATCCGCGGAAAGGACATTTCCCTGCATGGACCGAAGGGCAGCGGCGCCGACTTCGAACTGACCGGACTGCAACTCGATGACGGTGTGATCGATCTGATTGAGCGCAACATCACCCTCGGCAAGCTTGTGCTGGAAGGGCCGCGCGCCACCGTTCGCCGGCTTTCCGACGGCGAGATCAGCTGGATGCAGGTGATGCGCGCGAAGCCCGCCGGCGAACCGGCAGGAGCCAAGCCGAACGCTGCCGACACATCGGCACCCCGTTGGAAGGTCGTGGTCAAGGAAGTCGGCATCGAGCGAGGGGATCTGCGCCTGGAGGATCTGGCGGTGGACCCGAACGTCAGGCTGCGCGCGTCGGACATCTCGGGCTCGGTGCGCAACGTGGTGAGCGACGGCAGCGAACGCGCCGAGATCGCGCTCAGAACGCGCTTCGGCAGCGGCGGCACGCTTTCCGTCACCGGTGGCGCGCGCGCCAGGCCGCTGGCTTCGGACCTGCGGCTCGATGCACGCGGCCTCGATGTGTCGGCAGTCCGCCCTTATCTCGCCCAGTACCTCAACGCGACGCTCGCGCGCGCCGAATTGTCGGGGCGGGGTCGCGTGACGGTCGGCAAGGCGTCGGACGAGGCGCCGATGCGGATGGAATACAAGGGGAGCACCCGACTCGGCAACCTGCACCTGCTCGACGCAAGTGGCGAGAGCGACCTGCTGAAATGGCAAGTGCTCGACCTGGACCAGATCGACGCGAAGTTGGGCGAAGGTCCTCCGCAAGTCACGGTCGGCAAGATCGCGCTGTCGGACTTCTACGCGCGAGTCATCGTGTCCGACCAGGGCCGGTTGAATCTGGTCGACGTCTTCAAGCGCGGCGATGCGCCCGCAGAGTCCGACACCAAGGACGCTGCAACGCCGAAGCCCGCGGAGTCATCGGCGTCCCCGCCGAAGGCCGAGCCCTCGATGCCGGTCGATCGCGATATGGCTGGCAATGTTCCGCAGGCCAAGGAGGAGTCCGGCCGCACGGCGACGGCCACGCTTTCCGCGGCGCCGGAGCCTTCGACGCCTCGGCCGGTGATCCGCATCGGGCAGATGGAGTTCACGCGCGGCAACGTCAACTTCACGGACAACTTCATCAAGCCCAACTACACCGCGAACATGACTGGCCTGGGCGGAACCGTCACGACGCTTGCGTCCGACAGCGCCGAGCCCGCGACGATGTCCCTGGCGGGCAAGATCGATGACGACGCACCGGTTGACATCAACGGCCGCCTCAATCCGCTGGCACCGAAGCTCTTCCTCGACATCGAGGGCCGCACCAAGGGGGTGGACCTGCCGCGACTGACGCCGTACTCGGTGAAGTACGCCGGCTATCCGATCATCAAGGGCAAGCTGTCGATGGAGGTGAGCTACAAGGTCGAGAATGAGAAACTGGCGGCGAACAATCATCTGTTCCTCGACCAGCTCACCTTCGGCGAGAAAGTCGAAAGCCCGACCGCGACCAAGCTGCCGGTGCTGCTCGCGGTCTCGCTGCTGAAGAACTCGAAGGGCGAGATCGACATCAACCTCCCGATCTCCGGCACGCTGACCGATCCCAAGTTCTCGGTCGGCAGCATCATTATCCAGGTCATCGTCAACCTGCTGACCAAGGTCGTCACCGCGCCGTTCACGCTGCTCGCGGCTGCATTCGGTGGCAGCGAGGAACTCGGCTACATCGAATTCGCACCGGGCAATTCAGCATTGGCAGCTGACCAGACGAAGCGTCTCGATACCCTGGCCAAGGCGCTGAACGACCGACCCGGACTGAAGCTGGACATCATCGGGCGCGTCGATCCGACCGCCGATACCGACGGGGTCAAGCGCGCCAAGTACGAGGCCAAGCTCAAGGCGGCCAAGGTCAAGAATCTGGTGCGCCGGGGCAGCGACGCGGTGGACCCTGCCACCGTGACGATCAGCGCCGAAGAACGACCGGCCCTGATTGAAGCCGTGTACTCGGATGAGGACATCCCGGGCAAGCCGCGCAACTTCATCGGCATCGCGAAATCGATCCCGGCACCTGAAATGGAAGTGCTGATCCTCACCAATCTGGCGGTGACCCCCGAGGACCTGCGCGCGCTGGCCACCGAGCGAGCCGCCGCGGTCCGCAACCACCTCGAATCTCAGGGTAAGGTGTCGCGCGAACGACTGTTCCTGGTCGAGCCCAAGCTCACGACCGACGGCATCCAGGACAAGGGGGCGAAGACCCGGGTTGATTTCTCGCTGAAGTGACCCACCTGGGTCGTACAATCCGTTTTCTTGGGGGCGACCTGGCTTCGACGCGGGTCGTGAAGGATCTCAGGGCATGCCGAGGACCAGTGACCTCGTAAATCCATCTGGAACACTACAAACGCCAACGAAGACGCGTTTGCTCTAGCCGCTTAATACCGGTTAGACGCTGCACTGGTTCGCTTCCGGACCAGGCCGGGTAACCGGCAGCAGCGACATGCACGGAAGCTGGATGCCGGTGGAGTCACGACGGCGGCATCGAGATCCAGTGACTGGCTGCGCGCCGGCCTGCCGATCGGCCAAGCGCGCGGCGAGACTCAAATAGACCGGCTACGCATGTAGAACTGGATCTGGATCATTCGCGGACGCGGGTTCAATTCCCGC
>CAVPGM010000048.1:0-15506 GCA_963703945.1 uncultured beta proteobacterium
GCGCGAGCAGCTGGACATGCGAGAGCGGATTGCCGGCGCCCGCCGTCAGAATGCCCGCCAGCGGCGGAAGGTCGGCGACGGTTTCCGGCAGCACGTAGATGCCGTCAGGTCGGAAGTCTTCGACACGCTTCATATCGGGCGATGCGCGCAGGAATCCACGGGCCAGCCCGGGGTTCAGCGCATTGAATCCGGTGCCGACGTCGTTCCCCAGCAGCTTGTGCTGCACGCCCGCGAGCTGGTTCGCGTCGCGCGATAGGCCGTCGAGCGTCTGCGAGTAGAAAAGGAGCGGGCTGCCGCGCAGCTGATCCTGGATGAACAACTCGGCCATCGGCTCGATCTCGCCGAGCTTGTCCATCGCCTCGCCGAAATGCATGCGCAGCGCCTGCGTGCCCCATCCCGGAACGAGGCCGAGATAGCGCAACTCGCGGCGGTAGCCGGCGAGCGGGACCTGGTCGGCAGACAGCTTCGCGGACGCCTTGCGGAGCTCGGCGCGTTCGCGGGCGTTGATCATCCCGGCGCCGTAAGCGGCCTCGGCGCCCGCGGCGAGGACGACGACGGCCGACCCGCGCGGCATCTTTGCCACGGCGGACCGCGCTTCGGCTGAAGCGCGGAAGTTCTCCGCGTCGACGGCGAGCGACAGGTCGAGCACGCGGAGCCGTCCGGCCGGCGACTGGATCTTCGGCAGGGCGTCGCGCAGATCTGCGAGGAGCCTGGCCGTCACCTGGTATCGGTGCTCGGGCCTGCTAGCCGCGGCGTAGTCGGCGCGCGCGTCGCGCAACAGCTTCTGCAGCCAGGGCGCGGCGCTGAAGGCCTTCGCATTCTCCTCGAGCACGTCGCCCAGCGGCCGCGGCGCGTACACGCGGTCGATCTCGGCGGCAAGCGCATCGGCCTGCTGCTTCAGCGCGGGATCGGCAACTTTCGCGGCATACTCACGTACGCTCGCCGCGTCGGAAGCGTCGGGCGAGCCGTGGATCTTCACCCGCAGTGTCTGAAAGGCGGGGTCTCGATCGGCGATTGCTGCGGCCATGTTCCGCACTTTTTGCGCCGACGCGGTATCGGCGCCATGCGGTAGCAGGCGCACGCCGGCCCGCAGCGCCGGATAGCGATAGCCGATCCAGTCTTCCCGTGCCGCCATCGCGGCAAGCAGGCTTCGCGCCGCTTCGCGCTCGTCCTCTTCCTGGATCGCGCCGCGGTAAAACTGCGCCTTGCGCATGATCCACCCGTCGTCGGCTGCGATCAGGAACTTCTCGATCAGCAGCTGCGCATAGGTGTCCGCGAAGTCGGGCGCGGCCACCGCCTTCTGCGCGTCGATGCCCGCGAGCACGTTGGCGACCTTGTAGCCCTGTGATCGCAGTTGCTTCGTGCGGTCGCTCCACTCGCCGTGCTGCCAGCCCTGGCCCTTGTTGGCGCAGGCGTAGTCGCTGGGCGGAAGCATCCGGCCGTCTTTGCAGAACCACTTGATCGCCGCGAAGGGACCGCGCGGGCTTTCCTTCATCTCGACGATCCACTTTTGGTACTCGCCGGTGCGCGACGCCGCGGAGGCGCCGGCAGCGAGCAGCGCCGCGGACGCAAGAGCGACCGTGAGGGCCTTCAACAGGGAAGTTCGCGACATTCCGGGAGCTCCTTGTGTATTCAGCGGACGCAGCATCGGTCACGCGGCGGAAATCTGCCGAGCTGCCGTTTGGCGCTGGAACTCTCGTCCGGTCAGCACCGCCACAATGAGCCAGACCAGCACCAGCGCCGCGTTGATCCACGCGAACTGCGAGACGCTCAGGGCGAAGAACGTGGTACCCAGATAGACGGTTACCGCAGCAAGGACGTCTCCGGCGCGAACCACGAAGCTGTCGATGACCTGCTTCGCCTTGTACTTCTCCTCGCGCGTCGTCGGCAGGAACAGCATCTGACGAACCGTGTTCATGAGCGAGTAGTCGACCGAGTTCTCGGCCGTTTTCACCCACCGCATGATCGTGAGCGATGGGATGAACGCCGCCGTAACGTAACTCCCGAGGGCGACGAACGGAACGATGCAGAGCGCTACCGGGATGCCGAGATACTTCACCGCCCGCGAAACGACGAACAGCTGGAGCAGCATGCCGGCGATGTTGACGATCTGGAAGTAATCGGCGAAGAACGCGCCGATGAACCGTCGTTCTTCGCCCGCCGAAAGCGTCCCGGCCGCGACGTCCGCGTCGGCCGCGTGCTTCACGATCACAGCGAGGATGTATTCGCCCGCGGAGTTCACCCAGTTCAGCAGGAAGATCAGCAGCGCCATCAGCAGGAGGTAGCGGTTGCGCAGCACCAGCGCGAACGCGTTGCCGGCGCCGATCGGCACGTCCGCCTTCGGACCTTGCGCCATCCTCTGTCGCGACACCGGGCCCTGACGATCGATGACATTGAACAGCATCAGGCTCAGCGTCAGGATCGCGGCCGCAGCGAGAAGCAGCGGGCTGACGCCGATCAAGCGGATCAGATGGCTGGAAATCCAGGCCCCGAACACCGCTCCGCTCGAAGCGCCAAAGGCGATCACGGCGAACAGCCGCTTGCCTGCCTCGGGCGTATAGATGTCGTTCGCATACGCCCAGAATTGGGCGATCACCATCAGGCTGAACACGCCGATCCAGAGAAAGAACACGAATCCGATCGGCGCCCTCGCTTCAGCAAGCACGTAGAACGCCGGCAGCCAGGCGATGAAGAACGCGGTGACGACGTTGATCAGCCGGCGTCGCGGAAGGTGTGTCGCAAGCGCGCCGTACAGCGGGACCAGGACGACCAGCAGCACGGCTTGGGCGGCGTAAGCGTAGCTCTGGAGCTCCGCACCGCCGGGCTGGTCGAGGATCAGGGCTTGGCGCACCGGCTTCATCACGTAGTACGCGGCGAGGATCAGGAAAACGTTGAGCGTGAGCAGCAGGAGCGGTGCACCCTCGCCGCTCCGCACCTCGGTGAATAGCTGCAGGAACCGTTCGAGCGGTCCGCGCGGCGGCAAGGCCGGGGAGGTCGCGGGCGCGATCGGGGACATCGCCTTGGGCTCCGGTGCGTCGGCAGGACAGGAAATTTAAGGGGACCGGCAGTGGTGGGGAGCACTGGAGCATTGAAGCATTGAACGGAGCATCGCAGGCGGCTGAAGGTAAGAGGATTGCCGCTTGAACGAATCGTCGTCACCAGTCATGGGCGACGGATTACCGCACGCGCATAGCGCGCAACTCCCCGCCAGAAGCTCGAAGAACTCCGGGGCCGGCTGGCCTGGCTCCTGCGCCTGCACAGTCGTTGCAAAGATGGCCAGGCACAGGGCGCCGATGCAACAGTCAAGCAGTTGGCGCGCCGTACGGCGTGGGTTTGCATAGTTCATGTGGGAGCTGGCAACCGCCTTCCATGAAATCTCCGGAGACTTGCCGATGCATGCTCCTGCGCTACAGCGGCATGACGCGAAGCTCACGGCTGACCGCGAGCTGGGCCTCGGTCGCCGCGATCACGGTTGAAACGTCCACGCCCGGCGCGGTTTCGAGCAGAGTTGCCTCACCGTTCGGAAACGCGATCACCGCGAGTTCGCTTACCAATAAGTCGACGAGCCGAATCGACGTCAGCGGCAGGCTGAGTTGGCGGACGATCTTCGGCGCACCGCGCGCGGTGTGCTGCATCGCGACCACCACGCGCTTCGCACCCGTGACGAGATCCATCGCGCCACCCATCCCCGGAACCATCTTGCCCGGAATCATCCAGTTGGCGAGCCGTCCGTGCTGGTCCACCTGCAGTCCGCCGAGCACAGTCATGTCGACGTGACCGCCGCGGATCAGGCCGAACGAGAACGCGCTGTCGAAGGTGGAGGCGCCCGGCAGGGCTCCGACCGAGCGACCAGCCGCATCAGTGAGCATCGGGTGCGCGAAGCCCTCCTCCGGCACCGGCCCGGTGCCGATCAGGCCGTTTTCCGACTGGAAGTAGACATGCAGGTCCTTCGGCACGAAATTGGCGACCAGCGTCGGGATGCCGATGCCGAGGTTCACCAGCATGTTGTCGCGCAGCTCGAGCGCGATGCGGCGGGCGATGATGATCTGCGGTTCCATGGGGGATCAGGTATTCGCGACGAGGATGTCGACGACTGGCGCCGGCGTGATGACGTCGTCTGGGGGGATGACACCCACCGGAACGATGTGGTCCGCTGTCGCGATGCAGGTGTCGGCGGCCAGCGCGATGACGGGATTGAAGTTACGCGCGGTCAGCGCATAGCGCAGATTGCCGAAGTAGTCGGCCATCATCGCGTGAATCAGCGCAAAGTCGGCCCGCAGCGCGGTTTCGAGCAGGTAGGCCTTCCCGTCCACTTCGATCACCTGCTTGCCCTCCTCGACCAGCGTGCCGACTCCGGTCGGTGTCAGCACACCGCCGAGTCCGTGGCCTGCCGCGCGGATGCGTTCGATCAGCGTGCCCTGTGGCACGAGATCAACGGCCAGAGTGCCAGCGATCATCCGCTGCTGGGTCTCCGGGTTGAGGCCGATATGGCTGACAATCGTCCGCGCGACCAGCCCTGCCGATATCAGCTTGCCGATGCCGCGGCCCGGCATCGCAGTGTCGTTGGCGATGACCGTCAGGCCGCGCTTGCCCTGACGCACCAGTTCGTCGATCAGCCGCTCCGGCGTACCAACCCCCATGAAGCCGCCGATCATCAGGCTCGCTCCATTAGGAATCCGCTCGACCGCCTCGCTGACGCTCCGTGCTTTCATTGTTCGTTCATCGCCGTCTTGTGATGAGCCATCAGGGTTGCTGCGGCCGGCCCGACCTACTTGAAGCTCAGCACATACTCGGCGAGAACCTCGGCCTCTTCCTTGCTCACTGGTACCCGCGCAGATGCCGCAGGCATCTTGGTCGTTCCCCAGTGATACACAACACCCGGGCGATCTGATCCGGCCTGAATGACCCCGGCCAGCGTCGTCCTGGCGTTGCTCACTCCCTTGAAGCGTCGCGCGATGTCGCTGAATGAGGGCCCGATCAATTCCGACTTGGCATCGTGGCAGGTGAAACATTGCTTCGCCTTGGCAAGAGCAGCCGGGTCCGCGCCCATAGCCGGACTCGTTAGCGCGCCTGCACAGAGCATCACTACGATCATCGTTCTATTCATGTGGCTTCACTCCTTTTACAAGCAGCACTTCAGGCTCGCTCCCTCGGGGACGCGCTCGACCGCCCCCGCTGACGCTCCGCGCTTTCATCGTCCGATCGTCGGAGTCTTGTGAAGGGCCATCAGGGTCGCTGCAGCCGGCTAGACCTACTCGAAGCTCAGCACGTACTCGGCGAGCACCTCGGCCTCTTCCTTGCTCACTGGTACTCGGCCAGATGCCGCAGGCATCTTGCTCGCTGCCCAGTGGCCCTCAGTTCCGGACTGGATGACCTCGGCCAGCGTCGTCTTGGCGTTGCTCACTCCCTTGTAGCGTCGCGCGATGTCCCTGAATGGGGGCCCGATCATCAATTCCGACTTGCCATCGTGGCAGATGAAACACTGCTTATCCCAGGCAAGAGCAACCGTGTCCGCGCCCATAGCCGGACTCGTTACCGCGCCTGCACAGAGCATCAGTACGATCATCGTCTTCTTCATGCGGCTTCACTCCATTTACAAGCAACCATGCAGCGCACGTTAGGCGCCGCGATCGGAAAAGTCGTCAGCAAACCGTCGCCGTTCGGTCGCAGTCTGGTGGAAGTGAGCCGGCCGATAGCCCTCGCACGGGCTGTGCAATATCAGACCGTACTGGATCGACTTGCCGGTTCGAACCCGAAGCAGAGCACTACGCGTGGCAAGGCAACGGCGCGGAAACCGTGGGTGCAGCGCGTCCCGATCGGGCTGAACCGTGATGCGCTAGGTCGAAGCCGCCCTTGCGCCGCGGATCAGCGCACGTGCTCGTGCCACGGCATCCGTGTCGACGGCTTCAGGGAGGCGTTCGACGAGTGCGGCGAGCGCTTGGCGGTCCTTGGCTCTGGCACCCTTGTGCTCGCACAGTTCGACGAGTGCAAGCAACTCGAGCCAGGGTGCCTCCTGTGCCCGCGCTTCAGCAACCGCCCGCCGAGCCGCGGCGTCGGCGGCGGCCGCCTCGCCGCGCGCCCGCGCGATCGCCGCCTCGATCATGAACAGCTGTGGCAGATACACGCGCTCCCCGCGGTTGTCCGCGATCTGGAGTGCTTCCTCGACCTGACGCCGGGCCGCGTCCCATTCGCCGGCCAGCAGGAGCGCCTCCGCGGCATATCCCAAAGTCTCGCTCCCTCCCGCCAGCATCCCGCGCCGCGTATTGTCCTCATAGGCCTCTCGAATCCGACGGAATCCCTCGCGCGGCTCTCCGTTTCGCGCATCGGCCCATCCACTGAACCAACGCCACGCTGCCCGGCCATGCCCGAGGTCAGACTCTTCGACCAGCGCCCGCAAGTCGTTGGCGAGGCGTGAAACGCGGTCAGAGTTGCCAAGGCGAATTTCCATCAAGGCGTCGCACCAGATCGCCACCATCTTCCCCATGGGCTGTCCCAGCAGGGCCGCGCGGGCGTATGCCTGCTGCATCCGCGCGCGCGCCTGCTGGACCAGACCGAGGTGAAGCAGATGGATGCCAAGCAGCGCGAGCAGCGTGACCTGAGCAAAGCTGTGCGCCGGTCCAACGTCGATCGACTCGATGGCAGGCAGGGCACTTTCAATCACTGTGCGGGCAGCATGAGGCTGCCCCTGCAATAGGAGAACTTCTGCCTGCACGGTACTGGCGGCGAGCTGAAGGATCGGCTCGTTTGTCGCTGAGGCGAGTACCTGGGCCCGGTCGGCTAGAGCAAGCGCCTCGGCATACTCCGCGCGCAGGCATAGCACGAAACCGAAGTTGTGCAGCAACATGCCGCGCCGCGGATGCTGCGGGATCTCGTCAAGCAGCGAGTACGCGCGCTGGAAGGCGTCCTTGGCTTCGGCTCCGACCCCAAGCAGATGGAATGCCGCCAGGCCGCGCAGGGTCGTCAGGTCGATCTCCAGCGAGTCGCGCTCGGTACCCTTGCTCGCGAGATCGAGCAGGCGCATCGCGTTCTCGGTGAGGTCCATGCACTCGCCGGGGCTGAGGTGCAGCAGCGCCGCCTCGGCGGCCTCGGCGTAGTAGCGCAATGCGTGCATCGGCTCGCCGCCTCGCTCGAAATGCATCGCCAGTTCCGCTGGGCTAACCGGCAGGCCTGCGGCGCGCTCCCGTTCGAGCGCGGCGCCGACTTTGCGGTGCAACTGTCTGCGGACGGCTGCTGCGGTGCGCTCGTACAGCACCTGGCGAAAGAGCGCATGTCTGAATGAGTAGCTGGGCTTTGACGCATCGCCTCCTTGCTCGGTGCGCTTGAGCCAAAACTGCATGCGGGCGAGCTCCTCGCATGTCTGGTCGACCCAGGCGGCGTCGCGCTCGAGCGCGAGCGCAACCGTGCTGACCGGGAACTCAGCGCCGCAGATGGCGGCCGCCGACAACATGGCCCTCTGCTCATCCCCGAGCTTGGCGATGTAATGATCGATGAGCGCCCTCAGATTCTCCGGAACGGCAAATGCCTCGCCGATGTCGCTTGCGCTGTCGGTGCGCGTCATGGCCTCGGTCATCACTGAGGCGACGAACAGCGGCACCCCGTCTGTGCGCCCGTGCAACGCGCGGACGAAAGACTCGTCGCCGGCCATCGACGGTGAACGCTCGGCTACGTACTTAGCCACCTCGACTTCCGAGAACGGGTCGAGCACGATTTCCTCGCACAGTCCGTGCAGCCGCAACTCGTGCCGCATCGGGTTGAGCGGATGGTCCAGGGCGACCACTTCGGCCAGCCGGAAGCTTGCCAGCCACATGAGGCGGGCGCTGCCGCGCCGCCGCGCCACGTAGTCGATGAGCTGGATCGTCGCCCGGTCACTCCAGTGCAGGTCCTCGGTCACCAGCAGCAGCGGCCGGCGTTCGGCGTAGCGGTCGAGCAGCTGGCCCATCTCGCGCAGCATTCGATCCTGGCGGACACCCACCAGCTCTCGGCGCAGCGCCTCGCGCTCGTCGGCTGTGCTCAGCCATGGCAGCTGCAACAGCCAGGTGGGCGCGACCGCGCGCAGCAGTGCAGGAACCTCGCTGTCTCTGCGACACAGCTCCGCGAGTGCCTCCAGCACCGGGAGATAGGGCTCGCCGGCACCGTACAGATCGACGCACTGACCGCGCGCGCAAGCCACGTCGCCAAGGCCCGCGACAAAGTGCTCAATCAGCGTGGTCTTGCCGATCCCGGGTTCGCCGGCAATCCAGACCACTGCACGTTTGCCGCCGAGCACACCGTCCCAGAGGCTGTGCAACCGCGCGACCTCTTCAGTACGACCGATGAACCACAACTCGGCCTCCCGACCAGCCGGGGCGCCCTTCACCTGCGCGACCGCTCCGGCTGCCGGTACGGCGGTCGGAACGGCAATAAACCGATAGCCTCGGCGAGACACCGTTTCGATAAAGCGCGGCTGGCGAGGATCATCGCCAAGCACCGTCCTCAGATCGCTGATCGCAGTCTTGAGCACCGAGTCTGAGACGTACTGGTGACCCCATACGTCGTCCAGCAAAGTGTGCTTGGTGAGCAGAGTCCCGGGCCGCCGGGCCAGCGCGCAGAGAAGGGCGAAGGGCGTCGGCGCGAGTGCAACCGGCGTTCCGCGGTGAAGGAGCGAGGCGTTCGCTTCATCGAGTTGGAACTCGTTGAAGTGAACCCGCACAGGGGCCGAGGTAGCTGAGGAACGAGCCATGGGGAACTGATCGTTTCAACAGCGGGCGGAAGCTGCCGCCGGACCGGTAATTATCACCTTGATAGCGATGACCCCGTGACGAGTGTCAGCGAAGGGGCACGCGTTCTTGGTCGGGCCGCCACAGAGTGGGAGCGCTTACCAAGCCTTCAAATCCCTGGCATCGTGCCTCTCATGATGAATACACAGGGGTCGATGCCATTGGGATCCTATACACAAGATCGGCTTGGAGGTTCGACAAAGCTAGAACGACGAACCTGGGGCCCGATCAGAATAAATCCTACGGGCATGATCGAGATGAATTCTCATCGCGTGATCAGGAACAACGTTACTAGGTGGTGCACAGCCCTTGCTGATTGGAAGGAAACGCCGGACAGATGATCGCAAAACGCCACACGCTTTGATCACGACTGACCTTAGCGGCTGATCGGCATAGCGAGCATCACGCAGTTGGGGCTGGCGTTCGTAGCACCCTTCGAATCTCGGTGCGCATTTCTCGCGCGAATGCCTCGACGAGTTTCGATTTCGATCCGATCAGCGGAAAGACCAGGGCCACGTCCGTGGTGACCGGCTCCTTCAACCTCCGGATCACCAACGTATCGGAGGCGAAGGACCACGAAGCGGCGGCGACACGGGAAACGATGGCGATCCCGGCGCCCGCTGCCACCAGCGCGCAGGCAATAGTCGACTGTGGCGTTTCGACGACCACGTTCGGAATGACTCGACGCCGGGCGAACCAGTCCTCGATGCGATGTCGCTGCAGACTGAGGTGTGAAAGCAGCACCAGCCTCTCGTTCGCGAGTTCGCGGACAGATATCGATGGCTGCTCCGCCAAGCGGTGTCCAGCCGGGAGCACGACCACAGCCTCGATGCCTTCGATCAGGTCGACCTCGAGTGATGACTGCAGAACGGGCATCTCCACGACGCCCATGTCGTACTGATGCGTGGCCACCAGTTCGGCAATCTGCCGCGACGGAAGACTGTCGAGCAGTACACGCACCGAGGGCCGATGTTGAAGGAACGCCTGTGTCACGCGAGGGGCCAGCCATTGCGCGATTGCCGGCAGCACAGCGACACGCAAGGCCCCTGCGCGTTGGGTCTTGATATCCAGCGCGGCGTGGGCAATGCGCTCAACCCCGAGGTGAATTCGCTCGATCTCGCGATACAACTGCTGGGCCTCCGGAGTGGGGATCAGCCGCCGGCCTCGCCTTTCAAAGAGTGCGAAGCCGACACGCAATTCCAGCAGCCCGAGCATCCGGCTGACCGCCGGCTGCGTGACGCTGAGGAGGCCGGCGGCCGCGACCACAGTGCCCGCCTGCATGGTGGCGCGAAACGCTTCGATCTGGCGCAGACTGATGTTGGTGGCCATCTATGTCTTTTCAACATTTACAGCTTAATAAATTGTATTGGAAAGCATATACGCCCTTCTGTAGCTTGCACAGATCCGAAGAGCGGAGACACAACCGCCAAGGGCCCCACATTAGGAGACGACTGATGAACCCGTTCACGAAGATCGGAATGCTGTGCGCCATCGCCACGGCATCCATGGCGGCCTCCGCCCAGACCACGCTGTACGTCGGCAGCTTCGGCGGCTCGACCGAGCAACTGTTCCGCGAGAAGATCATTCCCCCCTTTGAAGCGAAGCACAACGTCAAGGTCGTCTACGTGCCCGGGAACTCCACGGACACGCTGGCCAAGCTGGCGGCGCAGAAGGGAAAACAGGACCTGTCGGTGACGCTGATCGATGACGGCCCGATGTACCAGGCTGTCGAGCAGAAGCTCTGCGCACCGATCACCGACGCGCCCGTGCTGAAAGACATCTACGCCAACGCCCGCATGATCGGCGACCGTTCGATCGGCGTCGGTTTCATCGCCACCGGGCTCGCCTACAACAAGGACGTGTTCAAGAAGAACGGCTGGGCGGCGCCGACCTCCTGGGCTGACCTTTCGGACCCGAAATACAAGGGGAAGGTGGTGATCCCGCCGATCACCAACGGCTACGGTCTGCTGACGCTCGTGATGACGGCGCGCATGAACGGCGGCGGTGAGGAGAAGATCGACCCGGGCTTCGACGCGGTGCAAAAGAAGATCGCGCCGAACGTCCTGGTGTGGGAAGGCTCGCCGGGTCGGATGGCGCAGATGCTGCAGACGGGCGAGGCGGGCCTCGTGGTCTGGGGCAACGGCCGCGTGCAGGCGGTGATCGACCAGGGCGCGCCGGTGGAATTCGTCTATCCGAAGGAAGGCGCGATTGCGCTGATGACTGCCATGTGTGTGGTCGAAGGTGCCCCGCAGCCCGCGCTCGGCCAGGCTTTCCTGCAGTACGTCCTGTCGCCGGAAGTGCAGGCGCAACTGGCCGACAAGCAGGGCTGGGGGCCGGTCAACAAGACGACGAAGATCTCTCCGGAGATTGCGTCGCGCGTCGTGTTTGGCCCCGAGAAGGTCGACAAGCTCGTGTCGGTCAACTACAACGTGATCAACGCCAAGCGCGCTGAGTGGACGACGCGCTGGAACCGCACCATCGAGCGCTAGGCGCCGGGGGTGCCTGTCAGGGGCCTCTCCTTCGATCGTTCATCGAGAACGCCGCCGGGCCACCTGCCCGCGGCGCTGCGGGGGACACACGCGATGAGCTTCCTCGAACTGCGCGGGCTGACCAAGCGGTATGACGCGGTCGTCGCCGTGCACGACTTCGACCTGAACGTCGAGCGCGGCGAGTTCGTGTCGCTGCTCGGCCCATCGGGCTGCGGCAAGACGACCATGCTGCAAATGGTGGCCGGGTTTGTGGCTCCCACGGAAGGCTCGATCCGGCTCGACGGCAACGACATCACCGGGATCAAGCCCAGCAGGCGCGGCCTCGGCATCGTCTTCCAGAGTTACGCGCTGTTCCCGCACATGACGGTGGCCGACAACGTCGGCTTCGGTCTCGAGATGCGCGGCATCGCCAAGGCGGAACGGCAGCAACGCCTCGAGGAAACGCTGGCGCTCGTCCATCTCGAGGAGTTCGCGCTGCGATATCCGCGCGAGATGTCGGGTGGGCAGCGGCAGCGCGTCGCGCTGGCCCGCGCGCTCGTCATCAAGCCTCCGGTGCTGCTGCTCGACGAGCCCCTCGGCGCTCTCGACGCGAAGCTGCGGCACGACATGCAGATCGAACTGCGCGCGCTGCAGCATCACATCGGCGTGACGACGATCATGGTCACGCACGACCAGGAGGAAGCGATGACGCTTTCCGACCGCGTCGTGCTGATGAATCTCGGTCGCATCGAGCAGATCGGCCGGCCGTACGAGATGTACGAGCAGCCCAACGGGCGCTTCGCCTCCACCTTTCTCGGCAAGGCCAACCTCTTCGCCGGACACCGCGGTGCCGCAGACTCGGATGTGCACGTCGCGCAATGGAAGCTGCCGGCGGCCGGAGGCGCCACGGGTGACGTCGACTATGTGGTGCGACCGGAAAAGCTGCGCTTCGTGCCGCTTGCCGAGGCCATCGTGACCGGCAAGGTGCAGGCGCGCGCGTTCCTCGGTAACTACTGGCTGTTCCAGGTCACCACGGAACTTGGCAACGTTCAGGTGACGCTTCCCAACATAGGACTGCCGGACGTCCAGGAAGGCGACAGTGTCGGGCTGACATGGTCCGCACAGCACGCCCGCGTGCTTCAGCGCGGCGCGGGAGCCGCGGCATGAGCGCCGAGGCGCGCCGCGCACCGTACTGGCTGACATCGCCGGCAACGCTGGTGATGCTGGCTCTGGTCGCCCTGCCACTGCTGGTGACGCTCTCACTCAGCTTCTATGCCTTCGACCCGGCCGCTGGCGGCGTCACGGACAAGCTGACATGGGACAACTACCTGTCGGTGCTAACCGACGATTACTACCACGAGATCTTTCTGCGCTCGGCGTGGCTCGCACTGCTGACGACGCTGATCTGCATCGTCATCGGCGTGCCGGAGGCCTACGTGTTGGCGCAGCTGCCGGCACGCTGGCGCGCGGTCTTCATCGTCATCGTCCTCGGTCCGATGCTCATCTCGGTGGTGGTGCGCACGCTGGGTTGGGCGGTTCTGATGGGATCGGAAGGCGTGATCAACAACACCCTGCGCGCGCTGGGCCTGGTCGACGCTCCTGTGCGCATGATGTTCACTTTCGGCGGCGTGCTGGTCGCACTGGTGCATGTACTGGTGCCGTTCATGGTGCTCGCCGTGTGGACCTCGCTGCAGAAGGTCGATCTGGCCACCGAACACGCGGCCGAATCGCTCGGCGCTTCGCGCTCGACCGTGCTGTTCCGCATCGTCCTGCCGCAGGTTATGCCTGGCATCCTGTCCGGCGGGCTGATCGTGTTCGCACTGGCCGCCAGCGCGTTCGCGACCCCTTCCATCATGGGGGGACGCCGCCTGAAGGTCGTGCCGACCACGGCCTACGACGAATTCATCAGCGCACTGAACTGGCCGCTGGGTGCGGCGATCGCCGTGCTGCTGCTGATTGCCGTGCTGGCCATCACACTCGGGGCCAATCGGATCGTCGAGCGCCGCTTCAAGCAGGTGTTCCAATGAGCCGCATCGGGCCAGTGCTCTGGATCTTCCACCTGCTGTTCGCGGCGTTCATGCTGGCGCCGCTGGTGATGGTGGTGCTCGTCGCGTTCACCGACAAGGGGTTTATCGCGCTGCCGTTCGATGGGGCGTCGTTCCGCTGGTTTCGGGCAATCCTGACCAATTCCGACTTCGTCGACGCCTTCTGGCGCAGCAACGGACTGGCCGTCGCCGCCGCGACCGGTGCGACCCTGCTGTCGATTCCAGCGGGCATGGCGATCGCGTGGTACCGCTTCCCGGGACGCGAGGCCATCCTCGGGCTGATGCTGTCGCCGCTTATGGTGCCGCACGTCGTGCTCGGCATCGCGCTGCTGAAGTTCTTCACGATGCTCGGCGTGCAGGGAACGATCAGCGGGCTGGCCGTGGCACACATCGTCCTGGTCGTGCCGTACGTGCTGCGGCTCGTGATCGCCGCTGCAACGGGGTTCGACCGCTCAATCGCGCAGGCCGCGGAGTCGCTCGGCGCGTCGCGGTGGACGGTCTTCCGTCGAGTCGAACTGCCGTTGCTGATGCCCGGTGTGGCAGGCGGCTGGCTGATCGCGTTCATCAACAGCTTCGACGAACTCACGATGTCCGTGTTCGTCGCCTCGCCGGCGACGCAGACGTTGCCGGTGAAGATGTACCACCACATCGTGCACACGATCGATCCGCTGCTGGCGTCCATCTCCACCGTGCTGATCGTACTGACGCTGGTCCTGATGCTCGCGCTCGACCGCCTGTACGGACTCGATCGCATCCTCGCCGGCAAGACATGAGCCGTTCCGACGACGCAGACGTCATCATGATCGGCGGCGGCATTGTCGGCGCCAGCATCGCCTACGGACTTGCGCGCCAGGGGCGCTCCGTCTTGCTGCTCGACGAGGGCGATGACGCGTTCCGTGCGTCGCGCGGCAACTTCGGGCTCGTGTGGGTGCAGGGCAAGGGGCCCGGTGCGCCGCACTATGCGCGCTGGACGATGCGCTCCGCCGCTGACTGGCCAGCGCTGGCCCGGGACCTCGCCGATGAAACCGGAATCGACGTGCAACTCGCGCAGCCCGGCGGGCTCCACCTCTGCCTGCACGAGTCGGAACTGGCCGAGCGGCAGACGATACTTTCCGGCCTGCGCGCGTCGCTCGACATCGAGTACCCGTTCGAACTGCTGGACCGCGGCGCCACGGCGCGGCTCTGCCCGCACATCGGACCGGAGGTCGTGGGAGCCTCGTTCGGCCCCCTCGATGGCCATGTCAACCCGCTGCGACTGCTGCGCGCCTTGTTGCAGGCCTTCGCGCAACGCGGTGGTCAACTTGCCACCGGGCATCGGGTGAAGTCGATCACGCATGACGCCGGTGTCTTCGACGTGGTCACCGAGACCGGTCGCTTCAGCGCGCCTCGCATCGTGCTGACGGCCGGACTGGGCAACCGCGAATTGGCGCCGATGGTGGGGCTGGACGCTCCCGTGGTTCCCAACCGTGGCGAGATCCTAGTCAGCGAACGCCTGCAACCCTTCCTCGATCACCCGACCGCTCACGTGCGTCAGACCGGCGACGGCGGCGTCCAGTTGGGCGACTCGAAGGAGGATGTCGGCTACGACGATCGCACCGCCCGCGCCGAACTCGCGCACATCGCCGATCGGGCCGTGCGCATGTTTCCGCTGCTGAGTCGCGTGAACGTCGTGCGTGCGTGGGGGGCCTTGCGCGTGATGACCGCGGACGGCCTGCCCATCTACGAAACGTCCGCCACGCATCCGGGCGCTTACGTCGTCACGTGTCACAGCGGCATCACGCTCGCCGCGGCGCACGCGGACGGGTTGTCGAACTGGATACTCGGCGGCAGCCAGCCGCAGGAAATCGCGCCCTTCGTGGCCGCGCGCCTCAAGCATGTTCAAGCGACTAGCCACCACTGAAGCTCGTGTCGTCGACATCGAGGTCGACGGCCGCCCTGTCCAGGCCCGGACGGGCGAATCGGTCGCCTCCGCGCTGCTGGTTGCCGGCTGCGTGCCGCTGCGACACACGCCGCTGTCAGGCGCCCCGCGCGCGCCGGTCTGCATGATGGGGGTCTGCTTCGAATGTCTCGTTGAGATCGACGGTCAGCCGAACGTACAGGCGTGCATGGTGTCGGTGCGCGATGGCATGCGGATCCGCACGCAGCACGCGGCACGGAAGGCGGAGGCCTGACATGGACGCCGACACTGACGTACTCGTGATCGGGGCAGGTTCTGCTGGCATGTCGGCTGCGATCAC